>JAEDAG010000002.1 GCA_017309015.1 Faecalicatena absiana | reverse complement strand
ATCTCGTACGGGTCATATGGAGGATTAGCTCAGCTGGGAGAGCATCTGCCTTACAAGCAGGAGGTCATAGGTTCGAGCCCTATATCCTCCATTGTTCAGAAGATTGCCAGGATTGGCAATCTTTTTTTAATATAAAAGCTGAACAACAAAGTCATCATATTATTATTGTTACAAGTCCTGATAGGATTCACGCGAGTGAAGATGCCTTGTAACCGTGTAGCTAGTCTATAGGGGGACACAATACACATGGAAAAACATTTATTTACGTCTGAATCAGTTTCTGAAGGGCACCCAGACAAGGTTGCTGACCAAATCTCCGATGCCATTTTGGATGCCGTCCTGGCCCAAGATCCGCAAGCCCACGTGGCCTGCGAGACTTCCGTCACGACGGGCTTGGTTTTGCTGTTTGGGGAAATCTCAACGACCGCAAACGTTGACTACCAACAGGTAGCGCGGCAGACAATTAAGGAAATCGGCTACGACCGTCCAGAACTCGGCTTTGACGCTGACAACTGCGCGATCCTGCTCGCGATCGACGAGCAGTCGCCAGATATTGCCGGCGGCGTTGACGAAGCCCTGGAAGTTCGCGATTCTGATGGCGAGACTGACGAGCTCGACCAAATCGGTGCCGGTGACCAAGGCTTGATGTTTGGCTTTGCCATCAACGAAACGCCAGAATTGATGCCTTTGCCGATCTCTTTGGCCCACAAGCTGATGCAGCGGGTGGCAAAATTGCGCAAGGACGGCACCTTGACCTGGCTGCGGCCAGACGCCAAGGCGCAAGTGACGGTTGAATACGATGAAAACAACCAGCCAAAGCGGGTTGACACGGTCGTAATCTCAACCCAGACCGACAGTGAAGTTTCTAATGAAGAAATTCATGCGGCAATGATCAACGATGTGATCAAGCGGGTGATTCCTGCCAAATACCTTGATGACGACACCAAGTTCCTGATCAATCCTTCCGGCCGGTTCGTTATCGGCGGCCCTAAGGGGGACGCGGGCCTGACTGGCCGCAAGATCATCGTCGACACTTACGGCGGCTATGCCCGCCACGGCGGCGGCGCCTTCTCAGGCAAGGACGCCACTAAGGTTGACCGGTCAGCTTCATACGCAGCCCGCTACGTTGCCAAGAACATCGTGGCTGCCGGCTTGGCCGACCGCTGCGAGGTCCAGTTGGCTTACGCTATTGGCGTGGCCCACCCGGTCTCAATCATGGTGGACACTGCCGGGACTGGCAAGGTCAGCGACCAGCTGCTGACGCAAGCGGTCCGTGCTTCCTTTGACCTGCGTCCAGCAGGCATTATCAAGATGCTGGACCTGCGCCGGCCAATCTACAAGCAGACCGCGGCTTACGGCCACTTCGGCCGGACTGACGTGGATTTGCCTTGGGAGCACACCGACCGCGTTCAGGTCTTGCGGGACTTTGTCGAAAAGCACGCGCCGGCAAAGTAAAATCGAATAGCAAATTTTGGACAATTAGTACAAAACGTAACATAAATTAGTTGGAGAAAACATGAAAAAAACAAACGTGCAAATGGTCACGCTCGCTGTTTTTATCACGACCTTTATGTCAGCGATTGAGGGGACGATCGTTTCCACGGCGATGCCCACGATCGTGTCTGATCTGGATGGCTTGGCCATCATGAGCTGGGTCGTGTCCGTCTTCTTGCTGATGACGGCTGTTTCAACGCCAATTTATGGGAAACTGGCTGATAGCATTGGGCGACGGCCAGTTTTTTTGTTTGGCATTGGAATTTTTGTCGTGGGTTCGGCGCTTTGCGGGCTCTCGACCAATATGGTTGAATTGATCATCTTCAGAGCCATCCAGGGCTTGGGTTCTGGGGCAATTCAGACGGCAGGGGCCACGGTTCTGGCTGACATGTACCCGATCGACAAGCGGGCCAAGATGCTGGGGCTGACGTCCGCTTTTTGGGGCCTGGCTTCGGTCATCGCGCCGGTATTGGGCGGCTTGATCGTGCAGCGGCTGTCCTGGCACTGGGTTTTCTTTATCAACGTGCCGATTGGCATCATCGCCTTTTTGATCGTCCAGTTCTTCCTGCACGAAGAAAAGAGCCGCGGCAAGCTCAAGATTGACTTGGCCGGCAGCTTGGCCCTGGTGACCTTGATCCTGGCCGTGATGGTCCTCTTGCAGGAATTGGAATCCGGTTTCTCTTGGCCGGAAGTTCTCTTGGCTCTGGTGGCGGTTGCGGCTTGCTGGGCCTTTATCAAAATCGAACGCCGGGCGGACGATCCGATCATTCCTTTTGAGATTCTCAAAAACCGGGAATTCGTTGGGGTCAACATGCTGCAGCTGCTGGTTTCGGGCGTGGTCATCGGACTTGAGTTCTACATTCCAACCTGGTTGCAGGGGATCAATGGCCTGCCGGCTACCTTGGCCGGCTTCGCCGTTACCCCAAGTGCTTTGATGTGGGTCTTTGGCTCTTTCCTGGCCGGCGACTTAATGGGCCGTTGGGGGTCACAGAAGTTCTTTGACGCCGCGATTGCTTTGTTGATCGCGGCTGACCTGGCCTTGGTCTTTTTCCCGACTTATACGCCATTTTGGTGCTTCTGCGTCGCTTCCTTCTTCCATGGGACCGGCTTTGGGGCCATGACCACAGCCAGCCAGGTGCAGGCCCAAGCGGTCGTCAAGCCTACGGAAGTCGGCGTGGCGACTTCGTTTAACACCTTGATGAAGTACTTGGGACAGACCATGATGATGGTCTGCTACGGGATGGTCTTTAACGGCGTGATTGCCAGCGGCCTGGCCAAGCACCCAGGCTTGACCAGCCAAATGATGAACAAGATCGTTTCCGCGGCCCAGGCCAAGACCTTGCCAGCATCCAGTCTGGCGCCGCTGCGGGAGATCCTGCGCTCGTCCATGCGGGGGATCTACCTGCTTTCCCTGGCGGCCTTGCTGCTTTCCTTGGTCTTCAACCATATTTACAAAGGACAAAAAAAGCGCTGATAGCAGGCAAACAGGCAATAAAAAATCATGCAAAAAGACCACTAGCGTTGCTAGCGGTCTTTTTGCTATTCTGCCTTTGATTTGCGGATTGCTATTGCCAAAGTCTTTCTTTGGCGGCCTTGCGCTCTTCACTCCAAAGCAGGATCCAGGCGCCCAGAAGCCCAAAGGTCAACCCTTCAAGCCAGCCGCCAGTCACGTCGCTTGGCCAGTGGACGTGCAGGTACATTCTGGTGAAGCCGATCGACAGGGTGAAGCAGACGCAGAGGGCGATTAAAATCGTCTTGGCCGGCTTTTGCTTGACCAGCAGGCAGATCAGGGTGATCAGCACGATCGCCAGCGACATTGACCCGACTGAGTGGCCGGACGGGAATGAGAAGCCAGTCGCGTTCAAGGACGCGGCGATGCGCGGTCTTTGCCGTTTTACGACGTGCTTGATGATCGAGTTGCAACCGTTGGCGCAGATCATGACCAGGCCCGTGAAGATCGCGTAGCCGTATTTCTTGAAGATGGCCAGGATGAGCACCAGGGCGATTGAAATTACCGTGATGACGATCGTGTCGCCGGCCTGGGTCCAAAGAGACGCGAGCCGGTATTCAGCCTGATTGCTGTTCCGAATGGCGCTATAGATCACCCGGTCATAGCCGGCAATAAAACTGGACTTGCAGGCAACCAAGCCAACCCAGACCGCGAAGATTACTAAAAAAGCCAGACCAAAGCCGAGGAGGACCCGGTGCTGGCCGTTATTTTTATTATTTATCAAAAAACTCTTCCCCTCTTGTAAAATTTGACTTATGTGGTAAAGTATAATCATTATTGAGAAAATAATAAAGTTCAGAAGCAGGGAGTATTAGAAATCTTAAACTTTGCAGAGAGGGGCCGGTGCTGCGAGGCCCTAAGCCACGATTTTGAACTCGCCCGTGCATCAGGTCTGAAGTGCTGTTCCGCTTTAAGGAACAAAGAGTGTCGCGCCCAAAGGCGCGGAACTTAGGTGGTACCGCGATATTCAACTCGTCCTATGTCATGACATAGGGCGTTTTTTTGTTTTAGGAAGGATTTCATAGTATGTACAACCACAAAGTCGTTGAAAAGAAGTGGCAAAAGTACTGGGCTGAACACAAGACGTTCAAGACCGGGACTGACCCCAACAAGCCAAAATATTACGTTCTTGACATGTTCCCTTACCCATCAGGCAAGGGGCTGCACGTCGGCCACCCAGAAGGCTACACCGCTACTGACATCATGGCCAGAATGAAGCGGGCTCAAGGCTACAACGTGCTGCACCCAATGGGCTGGGATGCTTTTGGTCTGCCAGCAGAACAATATGCCCTGCAGACTGGCAATGACCCCGCAACCTTCACGGACAAGAACATTGCCCGCTTCAAGGAGCAGCTGCAAAGCCTTGGCTTCTCATATGACTGGGACCGCGAATTGAAGACGACTGATCCTAACTACTACAAGTGGACCCAATGGATCTTCGAGCAAATGTACAAGAAGGGCTTGGCGTATGAAGCTGAGGTGCCGGTCAACTGGTCACCAGACTTGGGGACGGTTGTTGCCAACGAAGAAGTTATCGACGGCAAGACCGAACGTGGCGGCTTCCCAGTCTACCGCCGGAAGATGCGGCAATGGATGCTGCGGATCACCGCTTATGCGGACCGTCTTTTGGAAGACTTGGATGACTTGGACTGGCCAGAGCCGATCAAGGAAATGCAAAGAAACTGGATCGGCCGTTCAGTTGGTGCCCAAGTTACCTTCCAAGTAAAGGACTCCGATAAGAGCTTTGACGTCTTCACTACCCGTCCGGACACCTTGTTTGGGTGCACCTACACGGTTTTGGCTCCAGAAAGCGACCTGGTTCAAGAAATCACCACTCCTGAACAAAAAGCAGCCGTCGATGCTTACATCAAGGCTATTGAATCCAAGTCTGACTTGGAAAGAACCGACTTGAACAAGGACAAGACCGGGGTATTTACCGGTGCCTATGCGATCAACCCAGTCAACGGCGAAGCCCTGCCAATCTGGATCTCAGACTACGTTCTGGCTTCATACGGTACTGGTGCCGTAATGGCCGTTCCAGCCCACGATGAGCGTGACTACGCCTTTGCAAGCAAGTTCCATTTGCCAATCAAGGAAGTCGTACAAGGCGGCCAGATCGAGAAGGAAGCCTACGCCGGCGACGGTGCCCACGTCAACTCTGACTTCTTGGACGGCCTGCACAACGAAGAAGCCAAGAAGCGGATGGTTGAATGGCTGGAAGACAAGGGCTTCGGCGAAAAGAAGGTCAACTACAAGATGCGGGACTGGGACTTCTCCCGTCAACGCTACTGGGGTGAGCCAATTCCAGTCATCCACTGGGAAGACGGCGAAACCACTTTGGTTCCAGAAGATGAATTGCCGCTGCGCCTGCCAAAGGCAACCAACATTCAGCCTTCAGGCACGCCAGAAAGTCCATTGGCCAACTTGAAAGATTGGGTAAACGTGGTTGACGAAAACGGCCGCAAGGGCAAGCGGGAAACCAACACCATGCCGCAATGGGCCGGCTCAAGCTGGTACTTCCTGCGCTACGTTGATCCAAACAACGACAAGTGCCTGGCTGACCCAGACTTGCTCAAGACCTGGATGCCAGTCGACCTTTACATCGGCGGGGCTGAACACGCGACCCTGCACCTGCTTTACGCTAGATTCTGGCACAAGTTCCTGTACGACTTGGGCGTCGTGCCAACCAAGGAACCATTCCAAAAGCTGTACAACCAAGGGCTGATCCTGAAGAACCACGAAAAGATGTCCAAGTCCAAGGGCAACGTGGTCAACCCAGACGACGTCGTTGCTGAATACGGTGCCGACAGTCTGCGGACCTACGAAATGTTCATGGGCCCATTGAACGCCTCAATCGACTGGGACGACAATGGCCCAAGCGGGGTAAAGAAGTTCCTGGACAGAGTATGGCGGACCTTCGTCAACGACCTTGACCTGGACCCAATTCCAAGCGACAAGATCTCTGATGAAAATGACGGCAAGCTGGACAAGCTCTACAACCAAACCGTTAAGGTGGTAACCGACCACTTCGAGCAGCTGCACTTCAACACTGCTATCTCACAAATGATGGTCTTCATTAACGCCTGCCAAAAGGTCGACAAGATTCCACGGGAATACGCTGAAGGCTTCGTCAAGCTGCTGGCTCCAGTCGCACCGCACATGATGGAAGAAATCTGGCAAGTCCTTGGCCACAACGAATCAGTTCAGCTGGCTCCATGGCCAAGCTACGACGCAAGCAAGCTGGTTGAAGCAACCGTTGAAATCCCAGTCATGGTCAACGGCAAGAAGCGGGGCATCTTCACTGCTAACAAGGATGCAAGCAAGGATGACCTGCAAAAGCAAGCTCTCGAGCTTGAACACGTCAAGGAATTCGTTGACGGCAAGGAAATCAAGAAGATCGTCGTCGTACCAAACAAGATCGTCAACATCGTTGCCAAATAATCTAATTTTTCCTAAATAAACAACAAAATGGTATATTTCAAGCCAAATCTGTCATAAGATATAAGGTTGAAGTATAGAAGTTAGGGAAAATTTATGGCAAGAAACAAATCACAGAACAACTCGCAAGCGCAGCTGTTGAAGGGTTCGGCTTGGATGACCTTCGGGTCAATCGTGTCACGGATCTTGGGTGCGATCTACATCATTCCTTGGTATGCCTGGATGGGCAAGTATGGGAACCTGGCCAATTCGCTGACGGCGAAGAGCTACAACATCTACAGCTTGTTCATCATCATTTCAACGGCCGGCATTCCGGGGGCAGTCGCCAAGCAGATCGCCAAGTACAATGCCTTGAATGAGTATGGCGTTGGGCGCAAGCTGTTTAAGCACGGCTTGGGCCTGATGTCCGTCTTTGGGGTCATTGCCGCCGCGATCATGTACTTTTGCGCGCCGGTTTTTGCCAGTTTCAACCAGCAGGAGATTCCGGTCATCCGCAGCCTGTCCTATGCCATCTTGATCATTCCGATCCTGAGCATCTTCAGAGGCTATTTCCAGGGCTTTAACGACATGATGCCAAGTGCCATGTCACAGTTCGCGGAGCAGCTGGCCCGGGTGATCTGGATGCTGGCGACGGCTTACGTGATCATGCAGGTTCAGCATGGCAACTACGTTGATGCCGTAACCCAGTCCAACCTGGCCGCGGCAATCGGGGCAATTTTCGCCATCGGCATGCTGGTGATGTTCTACCTGCGCCAGAAGCGGCAGGTGGATCCCTTGGTCAGAAGGTCAGCCAACCAGGTGCAGGTTTCAACCAACAGCCTGCTCTTTGAAATTATTGGCCAATCGATCCCGTTCATTATCATTGACTCCGGGATCAACTTCTTCCAGTTGATTGACCAGTATACTTTCCACCCGATGATTGCCGGACTGACGCACGCGTCATATGATACGATTGAAAGCTGGTACGCCTTGTTTGGCCTGAACGCCAACAAGCTGATCATGATCGTGGTTTCCCTGTCCACGGCCATGGCGGTCACAGCGATTCCGCTTTTGTCCGGGGCGCACGCGCGAGGAGACTACAAGGATATTTCCCGCCAGATCGGGAACACCCTGGAGCTTTTCTTGTTCGTCTTGATTCCAGCTGCTTTGGGAATGGCGGCCATTGCCGCGCCGCTGTATACCATCTTCTACGGCTACGACCAGTTGGGGGCCAACATCTTGTATCTGTCCTCCTTTACCTCAATCAGCTTGGGCCTGTTCACGGTCTTGATGGCGATTTTGCAAGGGCTGGATGAGAACATGTATGCTATCCGCTACCTGGTGATCGGCTTGATCATCAAGGCGGTGGCGCAGTACCCGATGATCCGCTTCTTCAAGGTCTATGGACCGCTTTTGGCGACGAATATCGGCCTGCTGGCAGTGATTGCCTGTTCTTTGAAGCACTTGGCAGTCAAGTACGGATGGCGGTCTGACCGGACCATGCGCCGCTTTATCGGCATTGCCAGCTTCAGCTTGATCATGTTCGCGGCCGTCTGCCTGGCTGTGAAAGTCTGCAGCCTCTTCCTGCCGCTTGACCGGCGGATGCCAGCCTTTGCCCTGTGCGGGGTTGGCGTCTTGGCCGGGGTAGTCGTTTACGGCGGCTTGACCCTGAAGTCCGGCCTGGCTGAACGGGTTTTGGGCAGCCGCGTCACCCGCATTACCCATATGCTGCACTTAGATTAAAACCCAAGAAAGCAGCTCCTGTTTTAGGGCAATTAAGCTATTGCCTTTAAGCTGGAGCCCTTGGAACACTCATCGTTAGATGAGTGTTTTTTTGTGCTGTTTTGGCCAGTGACTTAATGCCCTGGCGTTTTAGGGGATGCCTATGCAAAAAGTGCAAGTCGCGACTTGATGAATTGCTATTAGCGAATTTTTGGCCAGGATTTTATTATTATAAGCAAAGATAAAAAGCAAAAGTTCGGTAAACAAACAGATTGCGAGGCAAAAAATGGCTAAGAATGAAGAAAGCGTCAAGAACAGCGCCTTTGGCTTTGGCGTCTTGAATCCATATGAAAAGTATTTTACCGGCAAGAGCTATCTGCACGGCCTGGCCGAAGGCAATGGGGCTAAGGCACACGTTGCCCAGGTAACTTTTGCGCCCGGAACCATCAACCACTGGCACAGCCACAATCTTCCGCAGATCCTGATCGGCACCGGCGGTGAAGGCTGGGTGCAAAAAGAAGGCACAGAACCGATCAAGATGACAGAAGGCACGGTGGTCGTGATTGAAGCTGGCACCCGCCACTGGCATGGGGCCGCCCGGGATTCCTGGTTCAGCCACCTGTCCGTCATTGTCGGGGATGAAGACACCAACTGGCAAGAGCCGGTAGACCAGGCTTTCTACGAGAGTCTGCGCTAAAAAGCAAGAACAAGAGAAAAGGAGCTAATGATAGTGGAGAAACAAACTGCTGGTCGCGATCATCTGGGCAAGCTAGCCCCAAAGTTCGCGGAATTAAATGATGACGTTCTGTTTGGGCAAGTCTGGTCAAGGGAAGACAAGCTTTCTGCCCGCGACCGGAGCATGATTACGATCGCCGCCCTGTTTTCAGCTGGCTTGTACCCGCAGCTCAAGGCCCACTTGGAAATTGGCAAGCGGCACGGCATCAGCAAGGAAGAGGTCGTGGAGCTGGTCACCCAGCTGGCCTTTTACTGCGGCTGGCCCAAGGCTTGGTCAACCTTCCCGATGATTGAAGAAGTCTGGGGAAGCGAGGAAGCCTGATTGAGATAAAAAATTCTGTAAAAGAAGTCCTGCCATCTTAATTGATGGCAGGACTTTTTGCACGTTTTGTGGTATTTGCCGTCAACTCATTCCAATTATTGCCAGATCTTTTCAAACAAAAGATAATATTTGCCTTCTTTTATGATAAAAATGGCAAAAAGTTGCCCGCAATCTGCAGCAGAAGAAGCAGACAGTTGAGCAAAAATGTCAATTTTGGCTTATGAAAGCGGAAACGCAAACCTGACACAAATGCCGGCCTATGAGGGCTTGAAGCCCGGTCGCCCGATAAAACTATTTTGCTATTTGTGAATATAATCTCAAAACTTTCTCATAAAGCGGGAAGGAGAATTACCATAAGATCCCGATAATAGCGGTAGATAAAGCGGTTACGAAAATATAATGCAAAAATTATTTTAAAAATAGTTGACATTTTTTCACAAAAGGACAATAATCATAGGTGAAAGGTGAAAAGGCTTACAAAGCTGAATACACCATGACATTTTTTGATATGAGGTGAAAACAATGGATGTTGAAAAGAAAGAATTAACTGAAGAAGAACGTAAGAATGCTTATGTACTTTGGTTCAACCAGCTGCGCCGCGCGGACGTGCCTCTGGTTGGCGGTAAATCATCATCATTGGGTGAATTAACTTCAGGCACCAACGTTCCTGTTCCTTACGGGTTCGCGACTACTGCCCACGGTTATCGTCATTTCATGAAAGTCAATGGCCTGAACGAAAAGGTAAATGCCTTGCTTGCTACCCTGAAGGATCCAGAAGATTCTGAAGAGCTTCACCGGGTATGCAGCCAAATTAGAAAGATCATGCGCGAAGCGCCAATGCCAGAAGACCTGGCAGAAGATATCGGCAACTCTTATGACCGCTTGGCACAGATCACCGGTCAAAACGAGCCTTACGTAGCCGTTCGTTCAAGTGCGACCGCCGAAGACTTGCCAGACGCTTCCTTCGCTGGCGAACAAGATACTTACCTTAACGTTCGCGGCCGCAAGGACGTAATCCGCAAGGTTCAAGACTGTTACGCTTCACTGTTTACTGACCGGGCAACCTACTACCGGATCAAGCAGAAGTTCCCACAAGAGAAGGTTGCCTTGTCAGCTGCCGTACAGATGATGGCCTTCTCAAAGGCTGCCGGCGTCATGTTCACGGTCAACGTTGCCAACGGTGATGACACCAAGGTCATGATCGAAGGGTCATGGGGCTTGGGCGAATACATCGTTCAAGGGACGGTTACTCCTGACAACTTTGAAGTTGACAAGGAAACCATGAAGATCAGCCGCAAGACGATCAACAACAAGAACATTGAATTGATCCGGCTCCCAGGCGGCGGGGTTGAGCAGCGCGACGTGCCAGAAGACATGGCTAAGAGTGCCTGCTTGACTGATGAGCAAGTCATTGAGCTGGCCGGCTATGCAAAGCAGATCGAACAGCACTATGGCTGCTACATGGACATGGAATGGTCACGCGATGAGAATGACAAGTTGTGGCTCGTACAAGCCCGTCCGGAAACCGTTTGGTCACAACGCAAGAAGGAAGGCGAGAAGCCTGCCGAAGAGAAGGAAGCTGCTGAATCAAGCAACAAAGTTCTGGTTAAGGGTCTGCCAGCCAGCCCAGGCGTAGCTTCCGGGATCGTGCACGTCATCGATGACCCGAAGGACATTGGCGAATTCAAGAAGGGCGAAATCCTGGTTACCTTGATGACCTCACCAGACTGGGTACCAGCGATGAAGAAGGCTGCCGCCATCATTACCAACAACGGTGGGATGACCTGCCACGCGGCGATCGTTTCTCGTGAAATGCAGATCCCATGTATCGTCGGGACTGCCAGCCGCGGCACTTTTGCAACCAGAATCCTGAAGACTGGCCAAGAAGTTACCGTTGACGCCAAGAACGGGATCGTTTACCAAGGGGTAGCCGAGGAAATCGTCAAGCCTAAGAAGGAAAACACCGTGCAAACTGCGGTTGCGGCTGAATACTTCCCGCCAACGGCTACGAGAGTCATGATGAACTTGGGTGACCCTGACTTGGCTGACAAGTACTCAACTCTGCCAGCTGACGGGATTGGCCTGATGCGTGAAGAATTCTTGTGGACTACTTACATCCACCAGCACCCGCTGTACTTGATCGAAACTGGTCACCCAGAGCGCGTCGTCAACGAATTGGCCAACGGGATCTCCAAGGTCTGCCGGGCAATGAACCCAAGACCAGTCGTTTTGAGATTCTCAGACTTCAAGTCCAGTGAATACCGCAACTTGAAGGGCGGGGACAAGTTTGAACCGCATGAACCGGCCGACCTGCTTGGCTGGCGCGGGGCAAGCCGCTATTATGACCCGAAGTACATTGAAGCCTTCAAGCTGGAGCTGGAAGCAGTCAAGAAGGTAAGAAACGAATATGGCTTGAAGAACCTGAACGTCATGATTCCATTCTGCCGGACTGTCGAAGAGGCGGAAAAGGTGACTAAGATCATGGCAGATGAAGGCTTGGAGCGCAGCCGCGACTTCAAGGTCTACATGATGGCTGAAATTCCTTCAAACATTATCCTGGCCGACAAGTTTAACAAGTTTGTTGACGGCTACTCAATCGGCTCCAACGACTTGACCATGCTGATCATGGGGACTGACCGGAACAACGACCGCGTATCTGCCCTTTACGACGAGCGCAACTTGGCGGTCAAGCGGGCAATCCGGCACTTGATCAAGACTGCCCACAAGGATGGCAAGGTTGTTTCCATCTGTGGCCAAGCACCGTCTGAATACCCAGACTTCACTGAGTTCTTGGTACGCAGCGGGATTGACTACGTGTCAGTCAACCCAGACATGGTCAAGGAAACCAAGCTCAACGTTGCCCACTTCGAGCAAAGAATCCTGCTCGACAAGGCAACCGGCTTGGGCATCCAAGACACTGAAGACTACGACTGGTAGTCAGTGCCTGTATTGTTAAATCACATATCTTAAAAATGAAAGAAGAAACCGCTTCGGTGGTTTCTTCTTTTTTGTGCAATTTTCGCAAATTGTGCGCAATTGCGGGCAAAATGACGTAAAATGAAAAATGAATTATCATGATAGCCTTTAGATTGCTTAAAAAATTAAGGAAAATTAGCAGGCAAGGAACAGAAGAGGGAGTTAACGAAAATGGCACAACAATACTATTCAATGGATCAAATCGCAAAGCTGGCCAAGGTCTCCAGCCAGCAAATCTATTACCTGGTAAACATGAAGTTTAAGTTCAAGCCAGCGCTGGTTGATCCGAGCGGAACCAAGTTTTATGACGAGCGAGCGCTGGGCCAGATCTTCCAGGATTTAGGCAAGCAGGTGCCCAAGTCCGTGCAAAATGCGTCGCCAGCCACGCACGATGGCTTGCTGGACATCAATGCCATCGCGGAAACGACTGGCCTGGGAAAGAAGAAGCTGCGCACTTTCATCCGGGAGCATAAGGAAATCAAGCCAGACTTCATTGACGAGAAGAACCACAATAAGAAGTTCTGGGGCCCAGCTGCCGTTCAGTACATCCAAGACCACTTTGACGATGATGAAAAGGCTGAAGTCAAGGAGAAGCCGGTAGAAGCTGTCGAAAAGCCAGAAGCTGCCGAAGAAGCAAAAGCGGCAGAAGAGGTCAAAGCAGAAGCAGCAACGGCTGAAAAGGTGGCTGAGACAGAAGAACAGCCTGAAGTCAAAGCAGCAGAAGCAAAGAAAAAGGAAGAACAGGCTGCCAAAAAGCCAGAAGAACAGCCAGAAGCAGCAGAAGAGGTCAAGGCAGAAGAAAAGCCGGCAGCTGGTCCGCACTTCGTCAAGAAGATGCCGCGGCCAGCCAAGGCGGAAGCCCCAGAAAATGAACGCATTACCAGCCATCCAGAAGTAGAATTGCCATTTGCGATGGATCAGCAAGAAGGGGAAAAGCCGGTGGCAGAACAGCCAGCATCAACCGAGCCTGCCGAACCAACGGCCGAAAAGCCAGAAGAACAGGCAGAAGAGAAGAATGCTGGCGATCAGCGCTTCGTCGTCCGCAAGCGCGAAAGCCGCTACGGCAATCGCCAAAGAGGCAGCTACAAGCGCCGCAATGGCAGCGACTACCATGACCGGGACAATGGCGGCCGGCAAAATGGCTACCGCGACAACCACCGCAATGGTCGTGAAAATTATGCCAAGAAGCGGGAAATGTTTGCCGGCAAGCTGAAGCTGGTGACTGAGAAGGGAACCTTCTACACTGACCAGTTCAAGAACTTGGAAGAGTGTGCCGAATACGTCGTTTCTGCCAAGGCAGGTGACTTCTTGAAGGTTGAAAAGTACAACTGGGGCCAATTCGCGCCAGCCTACATTTCAACCAAGAGTATCATTGAATTTGAAGAAGCTTAAAGCGCTTTGCGTTTTTTAGAGACCCGTTTGGGTCTCTTTTTTCTTGGCAGGGGATGCAGAACTGTTTTAGCCAATTGAACTTATGGTTAGCCTGAAAGCCGCTTGCGCAAACGAAAGAAAACACTGGCAAATGTAACCGGATTAATTACTACTTTCACAATATTGACAGCGTTTTCAGGAGGCATATAATTACAAGTGTAAGTAAAAAGATAAGTAAGAACGCAAGGAGATTCACTTATGGCTAAAATTAAAGGTGCTAACGCTGTTTTAGATGTTATGAATAAGTGGGGCATTGACCACTTGTACGGTCTGCCAGGCGGATCATTTGACTCAACCATGAACG
This sequence comes from Faecalicatena absiana, assembly GCA_017309015.1. Classification (GTDB taxonomy): domain Bacteria; phylum Bacillota; class Bacilli; order Lactobacillales; family Lactobacillaceae; genus Lactobacillus; species Lactobacillus absianus. The sequence goes on along the minus strand of JAEDAG010000002.1, from coordinate 364,172 downwards.
CGATCTATGAAATGCAAGACACGGTCAAGTTCATTGAGGTCCGTCATGAAGAAGCTGCTGCCTTGGCTGCTTCAGCTGAATACAAGCTGACTGGCAAGCTCGGCGTCTGCATGGGCTCAGCCGGCCCTGGTGCCGTTCACCTGATGAATGGTCTGTATGATGCTAAATACGACAAGACCCCATTGGTTGCTTTGGTCGCTAACGTGCCAACTTCTCGGCAAGACGTCAACTTCTTCCAAGCCTTTGACGAAATGCCTTGGTTCCGCGATGTTGCCGTTTGGGTTCACCAAGCCAAGACTAAGGAATCCTTGCCGGTCTTAATGGACACCGCGATCCGGACGGCCTACGCTAAGAAGGGGCCGGCAGTCTTGATCATTCCTAAGGACTTCGGCTGGCAAGAAATCGACGACAACTACCGCGTATCAGCCAACAACCTGTCAGCTGACAACTACGCTGGCCCAACCAAGGAAAGCGTTGAAGCTGCCGCTGCCTTGATCAAGGCAGCCAAGAACCCAGTCGTCTACTTCGGCTTGGGTGCTTCAGGCGCTGCTGAAGAATTGAAGGAATTCTCAGACAAGTTCAAGATGCCAATGATGTCATCATATTTGGGCAAGGGGATCGTTGAAGACTCATTCAAGCCATACCTCGGCACGATCGGCAGAATCGGCGCTAAGGCTCCTAACGAAGTTCAAGGCCACACTGACCTGGTAGTTTGGGTCGGCAACAACTCACCATTCTCAATTCTGTGGTTCCCTAAGGACGCTAAGGTCATCCAAATCGACGTTGACCCAGAAAAGCTTGGCAAGCGCCACTCAGTAGACGTAGCCATGAAGGCTGACGCCAAGAAGGCATTGCGGGCCCTGATCGACGCTGGCGAAGCCCGCGAAGAATCACCGCTTTACAAGGCAGCTTTGGCTGACCGTGAAGAATGGGATGCATGGCGCAAATCCTTTGCTGATGACCACTTGAAGGACGAAGGGCGCGTTCGCCAAGAACCAATCTGGGACGTTATCAACAAGGAAGCCGCTGACGATGCCGTCTTTGCCATTGACGTCGGCAACGTCGACATGGACCACTGCCGCTTGTTGGAAATGAACGGCAAGCAGCGCTGGACTACTTCAGGCTTGTACGCGACGATGGGTTACGGCTCACCAGCTGCCATGGCGGCCGCTACTGCCTACCCAGACCGTGAAGTATGGCACCTGGCTGGTGACGGTGGCTTCGCGATGATGAGCGAAGAACTGTTGACCATGGCTCGCTACAACATGCACGTTCTGACTGTAGTCTTCACCAACGAAACTTTGGGCTACATCGAAGCTGAACAACGCGACGAATCAAACCAGCCGCTTTCAGGCGTCATCCTGCCAGACAACGACTGGGCTAAGGTAGCCGAAGGCATGAACGTGAAGGCCTTTACTGCTCACGACAAGGCTGAATTCGAAGCAGCCGTTAAGGAATGGAAGAAGATGGATGGTCCTGCCTTCATCGACGTTAAGTACACCAAGCACATGGCTTACTCAACTGAATTGAACACTTTGGACGACCCGGAATTCGTGAAGTACTACCACGCTGAAGCCCTGCACCCATTCTCATACTTTGCTGACAAGTTTGGGCTGAACATTGACACGGCCTCAGGCGCTTCCGGCCACTCAGAAGACAAGAGTGAAGGTTTGAAGGTTCAAGCCGTATCAAGCGCTTCTAAGCCAGAAAACGCTCCTGACACGACTTCCGGTGCTTCTCACTAAACTCCAGCTCGCGAAGTTCCTTCCTACTAAATAAAAGACGCGATAAAAATCCCCTCGAAACTGATTCGAGGGGATTTTTTTAGTTAAGACATTGTCTTGGCGGCGATTTTTCGAAAAGTGCTTCCCGAAAAGTCCTCAACTAAGATACTTTTCCGCATTCGATTGTCCGAATTAAAAAACTCTCACCTAAATTAGATGAGCGCAAAATAAAAGAGCAGGCCGAAACCTGCTCTTACTCCCATATATGCTAGATGTAATCTAGTCATCCATTCATGCCCACTAAAGGAGTCGAACCTTCACTCTGTTGCCAGAACAGCGACCTGAACGCTGCGCGTCTGCCAATTCCGCCAAGTGGGCATCTCGTGCCTGAGCACATATTTAATAATACCAAAAATTTGCTAAAATGGAAGTGCGAAAACAAATTTTTTTGAAAAGAGAGGAAATATTTTGTTCAGAAGATTTAAAAAAGCGCTAATTTCGGCGGCAGCGGCCGCTTCTCTAGTCCTTGCCGGCAGCCCATTCGCCAGCCAGGCTCAAGCCGCGGTCAGCAGCTACCAAGAAAAGAGCTTGGACTTGGACGTCAAGGGCGCGATTGCTATTGACGCGGAAACTGGTCAGGTGCTCTATGCCAAGAATGCCAATGAGCCACGCTCAATTGCTTCTATGACCAAGCTGATCACCACCTACTTGACCTTGCAGGCCGTCAAGCAGGGGAAGCTGTCTTGGACGGACAAGGTTTCGCCAACCAAGGCCATTGCCAAAGTCAGCCAAAACACCGAATATTCCAACGTGCCCCTTTACACGGACCACTCATACACGATCAAGCAGCTTTATCAGGCGACTTTGATTGAATCAGCCAACGGGGCGGCCATGACCTTGGCCAAGGCGATCAGCGGCGACCAGGTCGCTTTCGTCAAAAAAATGCGTTCTCTGGTCCAGTCTTGGGGCATTGACGATGCCAAGATCTACAACGCCTGTGGCTTGGCTAACGGCAATCTAGGTGCGGCTGCTTACCCTGGCATCGGCAAAAACGTTGAAAATGAACTGTCCGCCAGCGACATGGCCATTATTACCAAGCACCTGCTGGACGATTTCCCAGAAGTCATCGATACTACCTCAGTGAAGACGATGACTTTTGACAATGGGTCCACCAAGAACACGATGACCAACTGGAACTGGATGCTGCCAGGAATGAGCGCCTACTACGCGGATTTGCCAGTTGACGGGCTGAAGACCGGCACGACCGATAAGGCAGGCGCCTGCTTCGCGGGCACGGTCAAGAAGAACGGCCACCGGATTATTACGATCGTTTTAGGTGCCAAGCACGTCAACTCCAATGACCCGTCCCGCTTCGTGCAGACGGCCAAGCTGATGCACTTCGTCTACAGCAGCTACAACGCCATCACTTTGGCCAAGGGCTCAAGCATCAGCGGCGCAAGCACGGTGAAGGTGCCTGAAGGCAAGTCGACTTCCAGCAAGGTGGTTCTGGGCAAGACCGTGACCATCTGGGCTTTAAAGGGGAGCAAGGTCAAGACCAGCCTGTCCAAGGCGGCCGTGGCTGCTCCAGTCGTCAAGGGCAAGGTCGTGGCCAGCTATCGCTTTTCAACTACTTCCGGCAAGCTGGAAACGCTCAGCGGCAAGCAGCTGACGACTACGGCCGTGGCTGTCCAAGACAATGCCCAAGCCAACATTTTCGTCAGAATCTGGCGCAGCCTGTTTGGGGCCAAATAAAAGCGAGGCGCGATACAATGGAAACGGTAGAGTTTGGCTCTGAGATTGCCTGCCGGGTCATCCGGCCACGGCCAAGTCAAAGCCATAAGGGCAATTATGGTCGCGTGCTCTTGATCGGCGGCTCTGAGAACTTTGGCGGGGCCATCATGATGGCGGCTGAAGCCGCCATAAGCAGCGGGGCCGGCCTGACCAGCGTGGCCACGGATCCCGCCAACCTGACGGCCCTCCATGCCAGGGTTCCAGAAGCCATGTTTATGGACATTCATGAGCAAGCACAAGTGCTGGACCTGCTGAAAAAGCAGGATGTGGTTCTTTGCGGGCCAGGCTTGGGAAATAGCCCCTATGCCTTGGAACTATTGACCAGGCTTTGCCAGCTGACCACGTCCAGCCAGAGCCTGGTGCTTGATGCCAGTGCCTTGAACCTGCTCGCCCAGCACCCAGACTTGTTGAGCTTGATCAAGGCCAAACAAGTCGTATTGACCCCACACCAGATGGAGTGGCAGCGGCTCAGCGGGATCAAGATTCCAGATCAGGAAAATGTCCGCAATTTTCAGGTCTTGCGGCAGTTGTTCCCGAAAAGAAATGTTATACTGGTTCTGAAATCAAATCACACTCATGTGTATGATGCAACACAAGAAAGGGCGTATCTCAACGCGGCGGGCAACCCTGGCATGGCCACGGGCGGCATGGGTGACACCCTGGCTGGAATCATCGCGGCCTTCCTGGGCCAGTTTGGACCAAGCCTGGACGCGGTTTTAGCGGCAGTTCACTGCCACTCAGCGGCAGGGGACCTGCTCTATCAGGACAAGTACCTGGTCAGGCCAACCGAAGTTTCTGCTATGATGCCCAAGCTGATGAAGAGATACAGTAACGAATAAAGAGGAGATAGCCATGAAAAGAGCAAAATATATTACTGCCTTGTCAGCAGCGGCTTTGACCTTGCTGTGCCTTGGTCAAAGTCCCGCGGTTAAGGCTGACGCTGACCCGGCAGCCACGCAGACTGCGACTGCGGATCCGGCGACTGCGGCTGATGCCATGCAAGCCAGTCAGGCTGACAGCAATGAGCCAAAGAGTGCCTTCACTGAAGAGCAGCCTTGGGTGGTGCAACTGAACGCCAAGGGCATGGAGGCAATTGCCAAGCACGCGATTGCCAATACGGCTGAATTGACCAACGTTAAGTCTTATACCTGGAAGACCATGCCGGACTTGACCAAAAAGACCGACAGCCTGAAGGCGACGGTTCTGGTGACCTATAACGATGGTTCAAGCGATGAGGTTGAAACCTATTTGCGGGTGATCCAGTTCTCAGACCAGTTTGTACCAGCAGCTAAGAGCGGCGTGACCGTCAAGACCGGGAGCAAGCTGAATGCCAAAGACTTTATCGCCAACGCGGCTTCTTTGAAGCACGTGACTGCCTATGCTTGGCAGCAGGCACCGTCAACCGCCAAGGCTGGCAAGTCCACGGGCACGGTTCTGGTTACTTACGCTGACAAGTCAACCGACTTGGTCAAGGTGACGGTGACCGTCAAGGACGCCGTTACCAGCAAGAAGTCAGTCAAGAAGACCAAGTCTAAGCAGCACGCGGTTAAGACTCGGACGATCAAGATCTACCGTCCAGGCAAGAAGGTCAAGACCGTCAAGCAGCAGGCCAAGATCTCACGGACGGTTACGACGACCGTGACGACCAGCAAGACCTATACCAACGGCAAGCTGACCAAGACCAGCAAGCAGAGCAAGAAGTCTTACGGCAAGTGGTCCAAAGGCAAATGGAAGAAGTACAAGATTCCAGCTGTTGCAGGCTACAAGCGGAGCAAGACCTCAGTCAAGGCCAAGACGGTGACCTCCAAGACCAAGAATGAAACCGTTAAGATCAGCTACAAGCAGGTCCTTCACAAGCCAGCCAATGCGCCGTACTACGATCCAGCCGACATGCGAGCTAAGACTGGCAATTACTACTTCAAGTCCAGTGAAAAGCGGGCTTATCCAAACCTGGCCAAGTACAAGAACCTGTGGATCAGAGTCTCCATTCTGGGCAACCGGACCTACATCATGAGCGGCAACAAGGCGGTTTACACCATGTACTCCTCAGCAGGCAAGTTTGAATACAGCAATGGGGTCTACCAAAGCGACACGCCGCGCGGCACCTTCCACTTGAAGGCGGCTTATGGCCCGTCATTCATGTCAGCCGACGGCGTTGGCGGTCGCTATTACCTGGCCTACTATGGCAGCGACTACCTGTTCCACAGCGTGCCGATCAACAATTATGGCTCAGGCGTCTACTACAACGGCTACCATTACGGCTACGGCGGCGTCGGCAGCGCGGCCCACTTGACCGTTCTGGGGACCAAGCCTGACTCCCATGGCTGCATCCGCCTGTCCTTGAGCGACGCCCACTGGCTTTACAACCAGCGCTTGGCTGGTCACCTCAAGGTTGGGACCAAGATCGTCATCAAGTACAAGTAAAACTACTGTTAAAAAGTAAGCGAAATAGTAAAGCTTTGCCGGCTTTACTATTTTTTTATCCTATTTCATTAGATAATAAAGAAAATGCATCAGCCTGCCAAACAGTAATTTTGGTTAGGGTGAAAAACAAGCAGCAATTTTAAAGTTTGGTTACAGAAGGGCGCTTTAATGGCAACCGCTTGCTGGATCTGCTAGAATAATTGATGCATGTGTATTGAGCACGAAAAAACGATAGAGAAGAGAGAGAAAAATGAACAAGGCCCACAAGCGGATGGGGATGGCGCTGATTTTGGCGATTGTGGCGCTGATGATGATTCCAGTGTTCCAGCCTCTGCCGCACGCGCAGACAAAAGACAAGCCCAAAACAACACAGAAGCGCAAGAAGCAGCAAAAGAAAACAGGCAATATTTTTGCTGACCCTACCGACATGCGGCCAATGACTGGCAGATACTACCTGTATCCCAGTGAGACCAAGCGCAAGTACCCGGACTTGCGCAAGTACAAGAACGTTTGGTTCAAGGTCCCAATCAGCAAGTGCCGGGCCTATGTGATGAGCGGGGACAAGGTGATTTATGTCATGTACGCCTCAGCCGGCAAGATTACCAAGGGACGCAGCCTGACTCCGCTAGGCACTTTCCATGTGCAGAATGAAAGCGGCGAGCAGTTCATCAATGCCAACGGCGTTGGCGCCCGCTACTTTATTTCCTTCTACCAGCATGGGGTCTATCTCTTCCACTCAGTGCCAATCAACAATTTCGCTTCCGGTGAGCACGTCGGCAGCTACTACTATGGCTACAAGAATGGGGCTCACTTGACTACTCTGGGCAAGAAGCCGGACTCTCACGGCTGCGTCCGCTTGACCGTCAGTGATGCCAAGTGGATCTATACCCAGCGGCAAAATGGCGGCATCAAGGTGGGAACCAAAGTCGTCATCGCCAAGTAGGCAGAGTTTTCAAATACTGTGAAAGATACAACAGATTTTTCAAAAGTGAAAAATGCGCAATAGCCGTCCGCCAGCCGCGGACGGCTATTTTACTGGGGGCCGTTTTCATTTCCCAAGCAGCAAGCTTTAACAAAGTGCAAAAGAGTCAAGATTTTGCCAAAAAAACGCTTTCAAGGCAGATTTTGTTTGCTCAACTATTCATTATTAGGGTACAATAGATCCTGTAAGAAGCTTAGGAGGTAATTTTATGGCTTATTTCGTTAACGGTAATGACATTTTTAAGAAGGCTCGTAAGGAACACTACGCTGTTGGTGCCTACAACACTAACAACTTGGAATGGACTCGCGCACTTCTTCGTGGTGCTGAAGAAACCAGAACTCCATTGTTGATTCAAGTTTCAACTGGTGCTGCTAAGTACATGGGTGGCTACAAGCTCGTTAAGGACTTGGTAGAAGACTCAATGGACTCAATGAACATCTCAGTTCCAGTTATCTTGAACTTGGACCACGGTGACTACGACTCAGCTATTGAATGTATCAAGCTTGGCTACTCAAGCGTTATGTTCGACGGCCACGCTTTGCCAACTGAAGAAAACTTGGCTAAGACCAAGGAAATTATCAAGCTGGCTCACGAACGCGGCATTTCTGTTGAAGCTGAAATCGGCAAGATCGGTGAAAACCAAGGTGCCGGCGAACTTGCTTCAGTAGAAGACGCTAAGGCCTTCGTAGCAGCTGGCGTTGACAAGCTGGCTTGCGGTATCGGCAACATCCACGGCGTTTACCCAGAAGGCTGGACTGGCTTGAACTTCGACCGTCTTAAGGAAATCGCTGAAGCTGTTCCTGAAACTCCACTTGTATTGCACGGTGGTTCAGGTATTCCTCAAGACCAAATCGAAAAGGCAATTTCTTTGGGTATTTCAAAGATCAACATCAACACCGAATTCCAACTTGCATTCCAAGCAGCTACTCGCAAGTACATCGAAGAAGGCAAGGACCAAGACAAGAGCAAGAAGGGTTACGACCCACGCAAGCTGCTCTTGCCAGGTACTGAAGCAATCACTGCCTCAATGAAGGAAATGATCAGCTGGATGGGCACTCCTTCAATCGACGACAAGACTGCTGACGCTTCATTCGACAGAAGCTCACTTAACGAAGAATAATCAACGATTTTCTTCGGGGACAGTGCTTTAGCTAAGCATTGACCAGATCCCGCTGAAGCAGGCATCAAAGGCATTTGTTCTTTGATGAGCCGCTTCAGCGGGATTTTTTTAGTCTAAAAAACGAAAAAACGAAAAAACGCCAAAAAATAATGATAGTTATAAATTCATTGCAATAGGTGATCGCTGGCAAAACGGCTGACCAAGTGGCAATGCAAAAATGATGAAAATCTTTGAAAGCGTTGATGCAATCGCTTTTTTCGGAATAAGTCAGCCAAAGATCGGCTGGTGAATTTGGATTGCTGCAGCTTTTTTCAGGAATGGCTGAGTGTTTTTGCAAAGGAACTGATATAAATTAGTAATGAAAATATAAAAGCCCCTTTTTCACCTGCTCGGGAAAGGGGCTTATTCTTTGGGATGCGGATTGTCTAAAAGACATGAATCGCGCCGTATTCCACGCCTGTAGACTGGCAGCATACAGCAAAAATAAGACATAGGCCAGCTAGTTGCCTAACTGTTAGGTGAAATTTGAAATTACTATAATTGCTAAAAACTAATGAGAATTTCACAAAAAGTGCTTGTCCAGAGAATCTGAAAGGATTATGTTTATAACTAGAGAAATAAAAGCGGATTACCTTAATATTGGGCAAAGTTAGCTTGCCGTTTAATTTGGTGTTATCTACTATTCTTATGTTAATGAGCTAGTTGAATACAACCGAAAGCCGAAGAAATCATCCAAGTCCAGCTCCAGTCCCAGCACCAGAAAGGGAGTGCCGACCAAACTGGAATATCCTGGCCAAGAGCAGACCAGCAAGCATCAGTCTGCCAAAGGCTCCAGCACCCATGGCTTGATCAAGACTTTGCCGCAAACGCCACGCCTGCCGCAGACTGGCCAGCTCAACTGGCCGATTCCGCTGCTGGCCCACAATCTAGTTGAAGATCACGCTGCCGGCAGTTCAGCCCAAGCAGTCGTGCAGACGCTGAAAGAACAGAGACCTCAAGAAAACGGCCAGCAGGACCAGAGCACGATTGAGGTGCGGGGAACCGCTTATTGCGGCTATCTCAGCTTCCCCAAGCTGCAGCAGACCCTGCCGGTCGCCAGCAAGTGGCGCTTCAGCCAGCTGGAGGTCTCACCGGCCACTTATACCGGCTCTGCTGCTGACCGCGACTGGGTCGTGGCCGGGCACAACTTCGTGAACCACTTTGGCCGCTTGAACCAGCTGCAGGTCGGCGACAAGGTCTATTTCAAAGCTGCCAGCGGCAGGCGTTACGTCTACCGGGTGGCAAAGCTGGAGGTCTTGAAGCCGACGGCTATTAGCAAGATGGTCAAGAGCAAGTACGACCTGAGCCTATTTACCTGTACTTATTCCGGCCTGACCCGCTTCACGGTCAGATGCCGCTTATTGCAAATCAAATAGCAATCCATGAGCAATCCAATTTCGCGTTGGATTGCTTTTTTGTTGAACAAAATTTGGTCTAGTCAGCTCTTTAGGCTATAATAGCCATATTTGAATCGTCAAAAAGGATTTAGAACTGCAAGCTTATCTTTGGTCTGCTGGCAAAAGGACCTGGACAGGGTCAAAACTGTAAGGCTTGATGAAGGAGAGCCGCCAGCCGGCCAGCTGCAGCTCTTGCCCTTCAGCATAGCGGGGATTATAGAGGGGGTCACCTACGATGGGACAGCCCAGGCTGGCCAGGTGGACCCTGATCTGGTGGGTCCGGCCGGTCTCCAGGCTCACCAGGAGCTTGGCGGAAGCCGTTCCTCTTTCAAGCACTTGGTAGTGGGTGACGGCCCGCAGGCCATCTGGGCGGACCATTCTTTTTCTTTGGTCATTGGGATCTTGGCCAATGGGCAAATTAATCGTGCCGGAGTCCGGCAACTTTTGTCCCAAGTCAGTTAAGTCGACCGTGGCTAGGTAGTCCCGCTTCAAAGTCTTTGACAGCAATTGCCGATTCATGATCGGGACCACGGCCGGATTCTTGGCGACCAGCAAGAGGCCGCCAGTCAGCATGTCCAGGCGGTGGATGATGTAAGGACTCTGGCCCAGGTAGCTGGCGCAGTCGTTCAAGGCGGTTCCGTTTTCTCCCTGGTTGGGGTGGGTCTTTTGCCCTTTAGGCTTATTGATGACCAAAAGGTTCGCGTCCTCGTAGACTACTTCTGGCAGCCGGCCGCTTGGCGGGTAGGGTCTTTGGGCAGAGGCAACCTGGTCCAGGTAAAGGTCAATGACCTCGCCTGGCTGGACCAGCTCGTTGAAATTCCGGTAGCTGCCGTTGATGAGGACTTGTTTCTCAATGCGCAGAAAATGCCGCCACTTGCGGGGCAGCAGCAATTCGCGCAGGAGGTCGCCAACGGCTTCCGGCGTCTTGCTTTCGGGGTAAGTCAGAGTAAAATGATAAATCATGCTTGGGTCATCTCCGTCTTTCTAAAAATCAATTTAAGAAATCAATAACTTGCTGCCTCCTGATCCGGACCTAGGCAGCATTTATGCTAAAATCTACTTGTTATAGCTAAAGGAGCAGATAGTAAATGGAACATAGGCGCAACAGGCAAGAGAACAAGAGCAGTCAGCCCCAGGGGCATTGGCTGCGGCGCTTCAACCACCGCTTTCAAATCATCCGCTGGCTGATCCTGGCCATCTTGAGCGTAGTTCTTGTCACATGTACTTATTATACCTTTAAGGTGAAGACTGCCAATCTTTCCAATTTGGAAGCCTCCCTGGCCAAGACCACGGTGATTTATGACAATCAGGGCAAAAAGGCGGGTTCAGTTTCTTCCGGCAAGGGCAGCTACGTCAGCTTAAGCAAGATTTCGCCCAATATTCAAAAGGCCGTCGTCTCTACGGAAGATCGGACCTTTTGGACCAACCCGGGTTTTAGCGTGAAAGGGATCATGCGGGCTTTTGCCTCATATCTCGTCCACCACGGGAATATTTCCGGGGGCGGGTCGACCATCACCCAGCAGCTGGTCAAGAACTCAATTCTGACCCAGCAGCAGACCCTGTCGCGCAAGATCGCGGAAATCTTTTACGCGGTACAGGTTACCAAGGTCTACTCTAAGAAGCAGATTTTGACCATGTACCTGAACAATGCCTACTTTGGCAACGGGGTCTACGGGGTGCAAGATGCCAGCCGCAAGTACTTTGGCAAAAACGCCAGCCAGGTCTCCTTGGGCGAGGGGGCCACTTTGGCGGGGATGCTGCGGAGTCCGTCTTACTACAATCCGATTGACTCCATGTCCCATGCGACCAGCCGGCGGAACTTGGTTCTGGAATTGATGGTTGAAAACCAGGCCATTAGCCAAGCACAGTGCCAGGCGGCGAAAAAGACCAGCTTGGTCTTAAAGGATACTTATTCCGCCAAGAGCGGCTACAAGTATCCCTACTATTTTGATGCCGTCATCGATGAAGCGGTCAACAAGTACCACATCAGTGAAAACGAGATTATGTCCAAGGGGCTGAAGATCTACACGAGCTTAAACCAAAACTACCAACAGGCCATGCAGACCAGCTTCAAGAACCAAGCCAACTTCCCGGCCAGCGCGGCTGACGGGACCAAGGTCCAGGGGGCCAGCGTGGCCATGGACCCCAAGACTGGGGCCGTCGCGGCCTTGGTGGGCGGGCGCGGCAAGCACGTCTTCCGCGGCTACAACCGGGCCACCCAGATGCGCCGGCAGCCAGGGAGCTCCATCAAGCCCCTGGCCGTCTACGCGGCCGCGCTTGAAAAGGGCTACCACTACGACTCAGAGCTTTCCAACAAGCGCCAGTCCTTTGGGAAGAACAATTATTCGCCAGTCAACGTTGACAATCAGTATTCTGACCAGATCACCATGTACCAGGCTATCGCGCAGAGCAAGAACGTGCCAGCGGTCTGGCTTTTGAACAAGATTGGCGTTTCGACTGGGGTCTCCTACTTGAAGAAGTTTGGGATTACCGTGCCAAAGAGCGACCAGAACCTGGCTTTGGCCCTGGGCGGCCTCTCGACTGGGGTAAGCCCTATGCAGATGGCCAGAGCCTACTCGGCTTTCGCCAATTCCGGCAAGCTGCCAGACAGTTCCTACCTGATCACCAAAATCACCGACGCCTCCGGCAACGTGATTGCTGAAAACCGCGATACCGGCAGCAAGCAGATCATCTCGGCGGACACGGCCAAGGAAATGACTGAGATGCTGCTGAGCGTCTTCCGGGTCGGGACCGCCGTCAACGCCCAGCCTTATGGCTACTCCGTTGCCGGCAAGACCGGGTCCACGGAAGTTTCTTTTGCTTACGGGACCAAGGACCAGTGGATCGTCGGCTATACTCCTGACGTGGTCGTTTCAACCTGGGTTGGCTTTGACAAGACTGACAAGACCCACTATATGCAAGGAATTTCCGAAACGGGGATTACCTCCCTCTATAAGGCAGAAATGCAGGCCCTTCTGCCATACAGCAAGCAGTCGTCCTTCAAGGTGCAAGCTGCCGATTCCATGGCCAGTTCAAACGGGACCGCAGGCAAGTCCAGCGCAAGTTCAGAGGACTTTGGCAGCAAGGTCAAGCAGTCGATCTCAGATGGCTTAAATAATGCCAAGAACAAGATCAACTCATGGTACAATAATTTTAAGAACATGATGGGCAAGTAGCCCAGGCTGGCAGAATGCCGGCTTAAGCAGAGCATAGGAGAAAAATATGGTAAACATTTTTGATTCAGCCAACCAAGTAGCCGAAGACTTGAAGCAGACCCAGGAATTCGTGGCCTTAAAGCAGGCCATGGCAGCCGTAAAGGCCAATCCGGACAGTCTGGCCCTGTTCAAGGAGCTGGACCAGGCCCAAATGGAGATCATGGAAGCCCAAGCCAACGGCAAGGCCTTGACTGACGAGCAAAAGGACCACTTTGAAAGCTTGAACAGCCGCGTCTCCCAAGACGGGACCCTGCAGGGGATGCTTCTGGCTGAGCAGCAGGTCTACACCCTGCTCAATGAAGTGCAGAAGAACATCGGTAAGCCATTGACCGATGAATACGAAGATTTGAGAAACGCATAATGAAATTCATTCATTTTGCTGACGCGCACTTAGATAGTCCATTTCGTGGACTATCTTTTTTGCCAACAGACGAATATGAAAGAGTCCGCGCTTCCGCTGACGAGTCCCTCACGCGGATCGTGGACCTGGCAATTGCTGAACGGGTGGACCTGGTCCTGGTGGCCGGGGACAGCTTCGATTCAAACAAGCCATCGCCCGCTAGCCAGCTCTTCTTTGCCAAGCAGCTCCAGCGCCTGACCGATGCCCAGATCCAAGTCGTCATGATTTTCGGGAACCATGACTACATGCAGGCCAGCGACCTTCTGGTCAAGCAAAGCCCTTACTTTAAGCTGCTGGGCGACGGGCAGGAGGTCGAGCGAGCCGATTTTGTGACTAAGAGCGGCTTTAAGTACAGCGTGACTGGCTTTTCTTATGCACAAAACCATATTGAGGAGGACATGATTCCCCATTTTCCGCCCAGAGGCAGCGAATATGCCTTCGGCTTGATGCATGCCGCGCAAAAGGCAGCCAGCGGCAATGTTTACGCTCCATTTGCCTTAAATGAGCTCAAGGACCTGCAATATGACTACTTTGCCTTGGGCCACATCCATGCCGGCCAAGTGCTGGCGGATGATCCCTGGATAGTTTACCCGGGAAATATTCAAGGGCGCGATATTGGCGAACTTGGCGGCAAGGGCTGCATCTTGGGCACGGTTGATGAAGCCAGCGGGAAAACCACGATTGACTTCAAGCCCACGGCATCAATCGTCTGGCGCCAGGTCAGCCTGGAACTCGCGGAGAGCTTGAGCAAGAGCGAGCTTGAAGCCAGAGTCGTTAGGGAACTGGCGCAAAAGTGCCAGGGCAAGACCTACTTCTCCTTAGAGCTGCGGGGGACGGAATATCTGACTGACGACCAGCTGGAATTCTGGGCTGATGAGCATGCCTGGGAGGGCGTGTCCCAGCAGCTGCCGGCTGACTCACGCCTGGTTGACGTCCGTTTTGCCGTCAAGGGCGTGGTCAAGCTCAGCGGCAGCGACCAGGAAGCCTTTAAGGCGGCTGAAGCAGAAGTTCTGGCTGACGAGCAGCTGAAAGCAGCCGCCAAGACCTGGCTTAAGAAGGACCAGCTGTCCCAGGAATTATTTGCGGATCCGCAATTTATCGCTGGCTTAAAGCAATTGGTCAAGGTCAAGCTGGCCGAGCGGCTAGCGGGACTTAAGGGGGAGATCGACAAATGAGACTGAAGCAGATCAAGATGCGCAATTTTGGCCAGTTCAGCCAGCAGACCTTTACCTTGCCTGAGGGAAACTTGGACGTCTTCTTTGGCCCTAATGAGGCTGGCAAGAGCACCACGGTAGCCTTTATCAAGCAGGTCATGTTCGGCTTCAACTTGAAGAATACCGCCTCCAGCTTTTTTGAAGATTACGAGCCCTTGTCCAAGAGCTATCCAATGGGCGGAAGCCTGGTCTTTGAGGCTGACGACGGGGAATATGAATTAACGAGAACCTGGAGCAAGGGCGAAAAGCCAAAGACCGGGAAGCTGACCGTCTGCAAGGATGGACAGGAAGTACCCGAGAGCCTGTTTTTTGACCAGATCCAGAATATTGACGGTGGCTTCTACGCTGACAGCTTCATTTTTAATGAAGACCTGCTTCGCCAGGTCACTGGCCTGTCGGAGGGCGAGATCCTGGAGAACATTTACTACTTGGGGGCAGCGCAGAGCAGCCAGCTCTTGGCCATCCGCCAGGACCTGGAAAAGGAGGCCAGCAGCCTCTTTAAGCCGACCAGCCACAAGATGCCGGTCAACGTGGCCTTGGACAAGGTCCAGGCTGACCGCGCGCAAGCCGCGGCCGCGGGGGAGGAGTTTGACGCCTACAAGCGGCTGAATGATGAGCTGCTGCAAGAAGAAGGCAAGGCAGCCAAGATTGCCAAGCAGATCAGCGAGCTGGAAGGCGAGCTGAAGAAGCGCGAGAAAATGGCGGAACAGGTCCAGAACTACCAAAGCTACCTGGAATTAAAGCAACAGGTCAAGGCGGTTGACTTTGACGAAGAAGGCTACCAGCAGGCCGTCAAGCTGAATGCCCAGGTACAGACCCTGCAGGCAACTATTGGCAAGGAAAAGGCCAGCCTGAAGCCGCTGGCGCAGGACTTGGATCTGCCAGAAAGAAGGAAGCAGCTGAGTGCCTTTAAAAAAGCGGCCGCGGAGCTTGAACGCAAGCTGACGGCCGTCAATGACCAGCTGGACGCCTTAGCCAGCAAGCAGGCCAGCCTGCTCAAGCTGACGGCCAACTTGAATAAGGTCGTATCTTTGACGCCGGATGAGTTCAACCGGCTGCACGCGGATTGGACCAACAGCCGGCAAAAGGAAGCCGCGGCAGACGACCAGCTGAAGCAGCTGGCAAGCCAGACCGATAAAGCGGATGAAACGGCAGGAGCAGCAAAGAAGCCAAATCTGCTGGTCTATGGCGCGCTTTATTTGCTTATTTCCCTGCTCATTGCCTTTATTGCTAAATCGCCGGTCCTTTTGGCCGTATTAGTGGCAGTCGGCCTTGGCCTCTACTTCTGGCAGGCCGGCAGGCAAAAGCAGGCCCAGGCCAGCGGACGGGCCGAGCAGGCAGCGAAAGCTGAGCAGGCCCAGCGCTTGCGCCAGGAGCTGCTCGATGAAGAGGAGGCCTTTGCCCGCCGCTACGGCTTCCGGGCCAGCGACGTCAATTTGGATGACCTGGTCAGCAGCTACCGCGATTTTGTCATCAATGCCACCCAGGTCAAGGAGCTGCAGGATAAGCGCGAAAGCCTTGCGGACAGCTTGGAAGCTTTGGCCAAGCAGATCCAGGACTGGACTAAGACACCAGTGCCGCAGGATTTGGCGGCTATTTCCGGTCAGTTGGAAGCGGCAGATGAGCAACTGACCCTTTATGAGCGCCAGCAGCGGGACTTTGACCAGGCCAGCGCCCAAGTGGCCAATGACCAGAAGCTGCTCCGGGAAGTCGACTTGCGCCTGCAAAAGCTTTTGACCAAGGAAAAAGTCAAGAGTCTGGATGAATTTACGGAAAGGGCCAAGGAGCAGCGCCGGCAAGCCAGCCTGCAGGCCCAGCTGACCGCCGTTAAGAATGCCTTGGGCGAGCAATTGGCGCGCTTTGAAGCCGGCGGCTTTGATGCCAGTCAATTGGCGGCAGCCACGGCGGAGTTAAGCCAGCAGCTGGCTGAGGCTAAGCGGCGGCTGCAGCTTGAGCAGCAGGCGATCTCTGACCTGCATGCCCGCCGCGGCCAGTATGCCGATTCGGCCAAGGTCTTTGCCCTCAAGCAGAACTTGGCCAAGGATGAGGCCCAGTTCAAGAAAGACAGTCAGGACTACCTGGCCAGCCTGCTGGCCGGCCAAGTCATTGGCCGGGCTCTGGATCTGGCCTCAAATGACCGCTTTCCGAAGATGCTCAAGACGGCCAAGGACTACTTCAGCCTGTTAACGGGCGGCCGCTACCTGGACATTATTCTCCCGGAGAAGAAGTCCAAGCGGACCCCGCTCAAGGTCGTCAGGGCCGACAAGAAGAAGCTGCCGGTTGAATACCTGTCAAGAGGGACCCAGGAACAGCTCTATTTTGCCCTGAAGCTGGCTTTTGTCGTGCAGATCGAGGACAAGATCGACTTGCCGGTCTTGATCGATGATTCATTCGTCAACTTTGACGGCAAGCGGACCGGCTATATTGCCGGCCTGCTGGCCAAGCTCAGCCAGGACAAGCAAATTTTGGTTTTCACGGCGCGTGAGGACTTGGCGCGGCAGTTAAGCGACGCGCCTTTAAGGTATGTGAAGGAGGACTAGCGTGCTGAAACGTCTGCTAGATTACAACGAGGGAGAAGAATTCGACCTGATTCTGATGCTGAAGAGCTCTCAGCTCAGACAGGACAAAAAGGGGCGTCACTACTTATTGCTCCAGTTGGCCGACTCATCCGGCACGATCCGGGGCAACTACTGGAATGCCACCCAGGAAGATGCCAGCCGCTTTTCAGCGGGAACGGTGGTGGCCTTGTCGGGCATGATTGAGGAATACCGCGATCATGACCAGATCAAGATTTTTTCCATGCACCCAGTTGGCGCTGATGAAAAGGTGGACATGAGCCAGTTCGTCCAGACGGGTCCGGAAGAACCAGGCGACATGAAACAGGAAATTCAGGCCTTCGTTGACCGGATTCACAATCAGACCTGGTCAGATTTGGTGACCTACCTGCTCAAGAAATGGGACAAGCGCTTTTTTGCCTACCCGGCAGGAAAGTCCAACCACCACGCTTTCAAGGGCGGCTTGGCCTTTCATACCCTGACCATGCTAAGGGATGCTGACGGAATTTCCAGAAACTACCCGGAAGTCAACCAATCATTGCTGTTTGCCGGCTGCATTCTCCACGATATGGGGAAGGTGCTGGAACTTTCCGGCCCGGTGGCCACCCAGTACACGACTGAAGGCAACCTGATCGGCCATTTGGTCTTGATTGATGAGCAGCTGGTCTTGGCGGCCCATGACTTGGGCATCGCGCCAGATTCAGAAGACCTGCTGCTCTTGCGGCACATGGTCTTGTCCCATCATGGCCGCTATGAGTACGGATCGCCTAAGCTGCCAGCCCTGCTGGAGGCTGAGCTGCTGCACCGGATCGATGACCTGGATGCCGCGGTCAACGCGATCAGTAATGAGCTGAAGGGCACCAAGCCTGGCAGCTTTACGCCGCCAATGATGGCGCAAGACGGCAAGCGCTACTACCGGCCGAAAAAAGATGAAAATCTGGACCGCTTTAATAAATAGTGGTCATGGAGGCAAAATATTTAAGCAAAGCAGGCCAAAGACCTGCTTTTTTGTTAGCCTTGCTGTTGAAATCGTCGGCGGGGTTCGGCACCACAAGACCCTGGGCGGGCCAGTGGCCCTGGTCGTCAAGAACCGGGATCACGGCAACTGGGGTGAGATCATGTCCCCAAGTGCTCTTGAAAACGCGGAAAACTCCAAGCGAAGCCTGGAAAGACCGCGGCCAGGTCACGCGGATCTGATCGGGGGGATGAAGTACCACCACCGGGACCTGCGCAATGTCCTGGAGCGGTCTTCTGCCAGAGAAACCACTTTGCGGGTGGCTTTGGGAGCAGCTTCTGCGGGCTCTGGGCATCGAGCTTGCCGGTTACGTGGCCTGCGTTGGCTCAGCAGCGGCTGATGATTTGCAGCCGACCAGCGTCAAGGAGATCCAGACTGAAATTGCCAAAAATGACATGCGGGTCGTTGACCAGGACAAGGTGGAGGCGATCCACCGCTTGATCGACCAGACCAAGGAAGCTGGCGATACCTTGGGCGGGCAGATCAGGGTTGTCGTCAACGGGGTGCCGGTGGCCTTAGGCAGCTACGTCAGCTGGGATATCAAGCTGGATGCCAAGCTGGCGGCACCCGCGGTCGGCGTCAACGCCATGAAGGGGGTCAGCTTCGGGGACGGCTTTGAATTGGGCCAAAAGCCGGCCAGGACTTTGGACATGGGCAACTCGGGCACGACCACGCGCCTGCTGATGGGCCTGTTGGCCGGTACTGACTTTGACGTCCGCTTTGCCGGTGACGCATCCTTGCAAAAGCGGCCCATGCGGCGCGTGGCCGATCCTTTGCGGGCTTTTGGCGCCAGGGTTGAGCTGAGCCCAACTGGCACCCTGCCTTGCATGATTCACGGGCAAAAGCTGCACCGGGCCGAGGTCCAGCTGCAGGTGGCCAGTGCCCAGGTCAAGAGCGCCTTGATCTTTGCCGCTTTAAGGACGGCTTGACGATCCATGTCTGGCCGGGTGCAGACCTGCAGGCCTGCGACGTCCTGGTACCAGGCGACATTTCGTCGGCAGCCTTTTTCATGACCGCGGCCGCCATCGTTCCCAATTCCGATCTGACCCTGACCCAGGTCAACCTGAATCCAACCAGGACCGGGATTGTCAAGGTTCTGGAAAAAATGAGCGCCCGGCTGGAAATCACCGCGCCAGAGCATGACAAGGCTGTGGCCCAGATCAGCCATCTGCCGCACATCATTGCCGCCGGCCTGGTCAACCAGACTGAGGAAACCTTCAAGGGGGCAAGCGTAGGGATACGGCTGGCTGCTGGCGGCTTTAAGGCCATCACCCGGATTGCCAGCTCAGATCCCACCATGTGGAGCCAGATCCTGCCGACCAATTCAGCAGACATTCTCCAGCAGCTGGCGGAATACCAGCAGGTCTTGGACCAGCTAGCCCAAAAGATCAAGGACCGCGATGAAGCTGCCCTGTACCAGTACTTTGCCGTGGCCAAAAGCAGCCGCGACCAGCTGGGGCCAGAAAGATCCTGGCCGGCCATTTTCCGGAAGTTGGGCAAAACTAACAGATAAAAAAGCCATAGAAAAAGAGCAGCGTCAGTTGACGTTGCTCTTTTTGCTTTACTTCATTTTGCCGCGGGCTTAGTTGCCTGAAGCAGAGGTTGAGGCTGAACTTGCTGAAGTGCTTGCTGAAGGGTTCAAGTAGCTGGAAAGCAGGTTCTTGCTCTTCAGGTCCTTGTCCTTGATTTCAACATCGGCCTTCTTCAAAACCTTGCCGATGATCTTGGTCATCGTGTTTGAGTCGGCAGCCCAAGTTTGGTAGATCTGCTTGTCGATGAACTTCTTGTGGTTTGCGTATGAGTCCTTCTTGGTTACCTTCAAGACCTTGATGACTTCGTAGCCAGATGAGGTCTTGACTGGAGTAGTGGTGTATTGACCCTCCTTAAGCTTCCAAGCAGCCTTCTTAAAGGTTGATGACAGGGAAGTGTCGGTTGAGTCGAAGGCTGCCAGCTTGCCGCCCTTGCTCTTGGTTGCAGTATCGGTTGAGTACTTTTTAGCCAGAGTCGCGAAACTGGTGCCGCTCTTCAGCTTCTTGATGACCGTTTCCGCGTCAGACTTGCTTGAAGTTGAAATGTGCTGAACGGTTACATCAGGGGTGTAGCTCTTCCACCACTTCTTTTCTTGGGCAGTTGAAACCTTCTTCAGGTCCTTCAAAGCCGCGATTGAGTACAAGTTGGTGGCCAGGTTCTGCTTGAAGCTGTCAGTGGTCAAGCCGCTGTAGCTCAATACGCTGCTGAAGCTTGAGCCGTATTGCTTCTTGTACTTGTTGTATTCGGCGTTGATCTTCTTTGAAGATACCTTGTCGCCGTATTGCTGCTTCAAGGTCCGGTAAATGATCAGGCTGACCAAGGTTGATTGGCCGGCTGAAGTGTTCTTCATTTGCGTGTAGTACTCATCCTGAGTGATCTTGCCGCCCTTGTAGTTGACAACGGTTGGGCTGCTTGAGCAGGCTGCAGTGGACAGACCGATTGCAGCAGTTGCAGCCAATACGACGATTCTCTTCAATTGCTTGTTCATAAATGTATATCTCCACATCCTTAATACGTACTGGTAACTAATATACCATATTTTAAGCATTTTAGAGCCGAATGCAGAAAACTTCATGAAAAAGTCACTATCTTAAAAAAGGTTTTAAGATTTTGCCACATTATCTGCTAAAAATGCCGTTTACCGTTGCCAGTGCCAAGGATCCTTGTGCCAGGCCAAAAGCTCTTCGTATTGGTCTTTGGTGACCGTCTTGGCGATTTCCTGCTCAATTAGTTCCCGGTAGTTGAGCAAAGGCGCGAACTTGGTGTCGGCCTTCTTGAAGTTCTCGTCCGCGTCTGGCAGGAGGTAAGTGAAAATGGAGCTGACCCCGTCAACCTGGGCCCCTTCCTTTCTAACGGCTTGCACGGCGGAAAGGACTGAGCCGCCAGTTGAGATCAGGTCGTCGATCAAGACGATGTGGTCATTTGCGTCAACGCGGCCTTCGATCTGCCGGCCCTTGCCGTGGTCTTTTGGCTTGGAGCGGACGTAGATCATTGGCAGGCCCATGACTTGGGCAACCCAGGCAGCGTGCGGGATGCCGGCAGTTGCGACCCCGCCGATCACCGTGACTGCTGGGAATTCCTGCTTGATCAGGGCGGCCAGGTTTTCAGCGATGGCTTGGCGCAATTCTGGGTAGGAAATCGTTTGCCGCAGGTCAGTGTAGATTGGTGAGTGCATCCCGCTGGCATAGACGAATTCGCTGTCAGGTGAAATAGTTACGATTTTCTTGGCGATTAATTGGCGAATGATTTCATTGTTGTCCATTTTAGTTTTCTCTCCAGTCTTGCAAAATCTCTTGGTAGGCCTTGGCCGGGTCAGCGGCCTGGGTGATTGGTCGGCCGACGACAATGGCGCTTGACCCGTTCTTTCGGGCTTGGGCAGGGGTAGTGACCCGGGCCTGGTCGTCTTTCTGGTAGTTCTTGGGGCGGATGCCGGGGGTGACGAACATAAAGTCGTCAGGGAATTCAGCCTTCATCCCAGCCACTTCCAGGGGCGAGCAGATGATCCCGTCGGCGCCGGCTTCCTGGGCCTGGTGAGCCAGGGCCTTGACCTCATCTTTCAGCGGCAGGCTGCAGTGCTGCTCATCTTTTAAGACTTCCTCTGAGATTGAGGTCAGCTCCGTGACGGCCAGCAGCTTGGGTACTGGCTTGCCAGCCGGCGTTCCGGCAATCAGGCCTTCTTTGGCGGCCTTGATCATCTCCTTGCCGCCCAGAGCGTGGACGGTCGTGCAGTAGACGCCCAGCTTGGCCAGCTGCTTGGCTGACCGCTTGACCGTGTTGGGGATGTCGTGCAGCTTCAGGTCCAGGAAAATTTTGAAGCCTTTGTCTGACAGCTCACGAACAATCTCACTGCCATATTGGTAGAACATTTCCATTCCGACCTTGACGTGGATTTCCTGGCTGGGATCCAGCTGCTTTAACAGGGCCCACATGTCTGCTTCCTTGTCAAAGTCCAGGGCAATAAATAATGGTTTGGTCATTGCTACTCCTTAGAAAAACACCGAAAAAAGCCCGCCAGAGTCTAAAGAGACCCCAGGCGGGCATACGGGTGCATACAAAATACTTTTGTGGTGCTTGTGGTCTCTCTGTACCATTTAAAGCTTAGTTACAAGAATGCTAACACGAACAATTTAAAAAATCAAGAGCAAATTTCCCCTTGTGTTTTGAGATTTTTTGTAGGATAATTTTGACGAATTTCAAACAAGTTATAAATTTGCAAAAGAGCGCTTTTTGGGAGGACAAAATGGCTAACGAAATCAATTTATCCGTCAAGCTGCCTGGCTTGAACATGAAGAACCCGGTCATGCCAGCCAGCGGGACTTTCGCCTTTGGCGATCTGCCAGAGAACTTTGACTGGGACCAGCTGGGGGCCATGGTGATCAAGACGACCACCCGCCACGCGCGCACGGGCAACCCGCAGCCGCAGATTGCCATGCTCAAGGACGGGGTCATGAATGCCGTGGGCTTGACCAACCCAGGCGTTGAAGCAGTCGCGAAAGAAAAGCTGCCGGCCCTGCGCCAGAAGCACCCGGACCTGCCAATTCTAGCCAGCGTAGGCGGGGAGAGCGTGCAGGACTACGTGGAGGTCGCGGAGATCCTGGCCGCCGGAAAGCCAGATGCGCTGGAGCTGAACCTGTCTTGCCCGAACGTGTCTGAAGGCGGGATGACCTTTGGCGTTCATCCAGAAATGGTTGAGCGGGTTACCCGGCTGGTAAAGGAGCGCGTTAATCTGCCGGTCTATGTCAAGCTGACTCCAAACGTGACCGACATTACTGAAATCGCCAAGGCGGCTGAACGGGGCGGGGCAGACGGCCTGACCCTGATCAACACCGTCTTGGGCCTGCACCTGGATTTGCAGAGCAGACGGCCGGTCCTGGGCAACGACTTTGGCGGAGTATCCGGTGAAGCCGTCAAGCCTTTGGCTATCCGCATGGTTGCTCAGGTGCACCAGGCAACGAATCTGCCGATTATTGGCGTGGGCGGCATCAACAGCGCTGAAGACGCGGCGGAATTCATGCTTGCCGGGGCTTCAGCCGTGCAGATCGGGACCATGAATTTCTACGACAAGCTGGCCCTGCCGCACGTAATTGCCGGCCTGCCAGCCGTCTTGGCCAAGATGGGGGCCAGCGACGTCAACGAAATCGTGGGCCAGTGGCAGTCCAACAAGGAATAGCGGAAAACAGGCGAAAAAAACAAAAACTACCAAGCTAGGTCAATCAAGGCCAGGCTTGGTAGTTTTTTAGCTGGGATTTAGTTTTCGCTTTGGTTCAAGTCCTGGTTGAGATCTTCGCTTAGGCGGTCGATCTTTTCCTGCAGGCGGGCGATTTCGTCGTTGGCTTCCAGCTTGAAGCGGTCAACGTCAGTCGTCAGGTCGTCCAGCATCTGCGTGGCGTTTGGCAGCTCTTCTGCCAAGCGCCTGCTTGCATCGGCCGCCTTGCCGGCGCCGTGCTGGAGCTCTTCATGGGCTTCTTTGATGTCTTTGGCGTCCTTCTTCAAGTAGTCGCGGGTGCTGTTGCCGCTTTCGTCAGGCAAGAAGGCAATAACGGCGCCAGCCGCTGCCCCCAAGAGGAAGCCCAGGCCAAAATGCTTAAAGTCTGCCATGTCGCGTGCCTCCTTTTACTTAAAACTGGGCCTTGATGGCGTCAGCCACGGCTTGGTACTTGGCTTCATCATATTGGTCGGCGTTGTTGCGGGTGAAGAACTTGATGCCGTCGCCTTCCCAGCGGGGGATGAAGTGGATGTGGGAGTGCATGACCACTTGGCCGGCAACTGGGCCGTTGTTGCTGGTGATGTTCATGGCTTGAATTCTTGGGTTGGACTTCTTGATGGCGTTGGCGATTTCTGGAATGTATTGCAGGAATCTTTGGGCATCTTCAGCCGTGTAGTCAAAGAAGTTGACGATGTGCTTCTTTGGAACCATCAATACGTGGCCTTCGTTGACTTGGGAGATGTCCAGGAAGGCTTTGACGTCATCATTTTCAAAAACAGTGTAGCTGCCGATTTCGCCGCGGATGATCTTGCAGAACAGGCAGTCGTCGATTAATTCGTTTTCGCTCATGTTGGTACCTCTTTTGCTTGTATATTATTTTAGATTCTTTATGCCTTCATGCTATCATAAGACAAGGACAAAAACATAAAGAAAGATAGGAAAAATGACTTTAAAAATTGAGCATTTAACTGGCGGCTACAGTGGCACGCCAGTCATCAAAGATATCAATTTGACCATCAAGCCGGGCGAAGCCTTGGGGTTGATCGGGCTGAACGGGGCCGGCAAGTCAACCACGATCAAGCATCTTCTCGGCCTTTTGCGCCCGCAGCAGGGGAAGATCAGCCTGGATGGGATCAGCCTGGCCGATGAACCGTCCAAGTTCAAGAAGAAGCTGGCCTACATCCCCGAAACCCCGGTCATCTACCCGGAGCTGACCTTGAAGGAGCATTTGGAACTGACCATGCTGGCTTATGACTTGGACCTGGACGAAGCTTGGGAAAAGGCCCACCGCCTGCTGAAGACTTTCAGGCTGGATGACAAGCTGGACTGGCTGCCGGTTCACTTTTCCAAGGGGATGCAGCAGAAGGTGATGATCACGGCCGCCTTTTTGGCGCCAGCCAAGCTGCTGGTGATCGATGAGCCTTTTACCGGCCTGGATCCCTTGGCCGTGGCCAACTTCATCGACTTGATCAGGCAAGGCAAGCAGGAGGGGAAGGAAATCCTGATGACGACCCACGTCCTCGCTGATGCCCAGCAGGCCATCTCCAACTATGCCGTCTTAAACCGCGGCACGATTGAAGTGGTGGGCACTTTGGACGAGATTCGCCGCCACTACGGCTTAAAAGACACCGACTCCTTTGACCGTCTCTACCAGCTGCTTTACCAGGAGCAGAGCAATGCGTGATCTAGCGAAGAAAAGACTCGCTGCCAACCTGCGGCAGTCAGTCAAGTACCTGACTCTGGTTTTTAACGACTTCTTCGTCCTGGCCATCATCTTCATGTTCGGAGCCTTGATGTTCTGGTACGCCCAGGCAATGAAGACCATGCCCAAGAATTTGTGGTACTACCCCTTGCTTTTGGCCCTCATTCTCTGGCTGCCGACTTTAAGCGGGAAGCTGGTCACTTTGCTCCAAGACGCGGACCGGCAGTTCCTTTTGACCAAAGACGACCAGATGGAGGAGTACCTGGCCCCAATGCGCCGCTACAGCATGTACCTGCCCACTTTCCTGCTGGCCTTGACGGGCGGAGTGATGTTTCCCTTTGCCAGAATCAAGCTGGGGATCAGCCCGCTGAGCTACCTGCTCTTGCTCTTGGGCCTTGGCGCGGGCAAGTACTTTGACCTGCTCTGGACCAGCCGCCACTTTGATTTTGACCATGCAATCGCCCGCGGCCTCCGGCTTGCCCGCTTGGCCAACCTGGCCGGCTTGCTGGCTTTGCTTTGGCTTGGCCGGAATTTTGCCTGCCTGCTCTTAGCCGGCAACTTGCTGGCCATTTTGCTGGCCAGCAGAAGCAAGCGCCAGAAGCTGTTTGACTGGCAGTACGCGATCGACTATGAGCGAAGCAGAAAGGAAGTCGTCTATGCCGCCTTCTCCATGTTTACGGACGTCCGCGAGCGCAAGATTCAAGTCAAGCGGCGCAAGTACCTGGACTTCCTGTTGCCAAAAACGCGCAAGCGGGAGACGCCAAACAGCTTCTTGTACCGGCGGACGCTTCTGCGCGACCCGGAATACCTGAACCTCTTGGTCCGGATGACGGCATTTGCCATCCTGCTGACGATCGTGGTGCAGAGCCCTTACTGGGTCCTGGGCTTAAGCGCCCTGGTGCTCTACTTGACCGTCTGGCAGCTGCTGCCGCTGGGGCAGGCCTATGACAAGAACGTCATGTACCGGGTCTACCCGATCACGCGTGAAAAGCGGGGGCAAGACCTGCGCCGGGTCTTGGGCGGGGCCGTATTCCTGCAAGCCGCGCTCCTGGCCGTCTGCTGGCTCCTGCTTTTGCCAGAGCACAAGCTCTTGTGCGCCTTGGCCATTATGGCCTGGGCGGCCATCTTGGCCGGCCTTTACCTGCCGTGCAAGACGGCGGAAGAAGACAAGCGGGCCAGATACCGGGGAAAAAAGCGGGGCAAATAGTCCACGAATAGGTTAAAATGCTAAGATAGCAATTTTTTTACGAAAAGGAAGAACATACAGAATGCGTTTAAAGAACAAGCCATGGGCCAACCAACTGATCGATGATCACCCAGAAGCCGCCTTGGACCGGCCGGATCCCGAGGTCAAGATTGACTGGGACAGCCGCTTTGCCAAGAAGCAGCCGATTGAAATCGAAATTGGCTCGGGCAAGGGCCAGTTCATCACCACCTTGGCCCAGCAGCACCCGGAAAAGAACTTCATCGCCATGGAAATCCAAAAGACCGCGGCCGGCATCATCTTGAAGAAGAAGCTGGATGAGGGCCTGGACAACCTGCAGATCCTTTGCGCCGACGCGGCCAACCTGGTCGCCTACTTTGGCCAGAATTCCACCAACCGGATTTACCTCAACTTCTCTGATCCTTGGCCAAAGACCCGCCATGAAAAGCGTCGCCTGACCTACCGCAGTTTCCTGGAAGAATACCGGCAGGTCTTGACCGCTGACGGGATGATCGAGTTCAAGACTGACAATGCCGGCCTGTTTGCTTACAGCCTCAAGAGCATGAACAACTTCGGGATGCACTTTGACTTCGTGTCCGTTGACCTTCACCATGAAAAAGAAGAAATCGTGGCCGCCAACATCGAAACCGAGTACGAGCACAAATTTGCCTCAAAAGGCAACCCGATCTACTGCTTGCACGCTGATTTTTTGGACAAGGACAGATAAATCGGGTAAAATATCCTTAAAGAGATTTCACTTATAAAAAGTAAGTAGGAGGACAAAATGGAAGATTACCAAGTCGTTGACAAAGAAAAGCTGGCTGACTTGACCAAGAGTGGCCGCACCGTGGTAGAATTCAGCGCTGACTGGTGCCCGGATTGCCGTTTTTTGGATCCGGCCATGCCAAGCATTGAAGCCGACTTCGCTGACAGCCGCTTCATCAAGGTTGACCGCGACGGCTCCATTGACTTGTGCAAGGAAATGAACATTATGGGAATTCCTTCATTTGTCGTCTACCAAGATGGGCAAGAAATTGGTAGACTAGTTAATGGAGATCGCAAGAGCAAACAAGAAGTAGAAGATTTCTTGCGTTCTGTTGACTAAATAAGAGGGGACAGTTAGATCCATGATCACTAGTATTAACAAGATTAGTTATCCAAACACCTTGATCGTTATTTTGGCGCAAGGCGAAGGTGCAAGCAATTACGAAGAAAAGCCGGACGTTACGCGCGTGACTGACAGCAAGGGCAAGCTGACTGGTTTCAACTTCTTTAACGTTGACAAGCTTCTTGACTACGACAAGCTGCCAAACGGCCAAGTAAAGCTCAATGCTGATGAAGTTGCCGCTTTGAACAAGAAGCTGGCGGAAGTCGGCTTTGACGACCAGCTGGAAGTTTCCAAGCCAACCCTGGTTTACGGCTACGTTAAGACCTGCGAGGCCCACCCGGACTCAGACCACCTGCACGTGACGACCATTGACGTTGGCGACGGCACGGACCACCAAATCGTCTGCGGCGCGCCAAACATTGCCCAAGGGCAAAAGGTCGTCGTTGCCTTGTCAGGCACTTTGATGCCAGACGGCAAGCAAATCTGGCCAGGTGCCCTGCGCGGCGTTGAATCAGACGGCATGATCTGCTCAGCCCGTGAACTGGGCCTGGCTCATGCTCCGCAAAAGCGCGGCATTATGGTTGTGCCTGACACCTTTAAGGTTGGGGATGAATTCGAACCAACCAAGTGCGACGAATTGCTCGCCAGCGGTGTGATTACGCTGTAATCGGATATTTAACCCAGCATCGGAAACGGTGCTGGGTTTTTGTTTTGGTGAAAAAATGGGTAAGTTAAGGTATAGGGAATCAAGTGAAGATAAAAGAATAGAGATAAAAATATAAGTTGAAGTTGAGTGACAACTTGTGATTTTGCTATAATTTTATGAAGGCAATAGACAAGTCGAGGAAAAAGAATGAAAAATATCAAATACTGCCCTAATTGCGGTCAGGCAGTTGAGAAAGGCGCTGCCTTTTGCCAGAATTGCGGGGCTAGCTTGAATCCACCGGAGAAAAGGGCTAGCCGGACTGGGCGTAAGAAAAGCAAAAAGCAGCAAAGGATCATTGCTACCGTTGCTCTCGCTATGCTGGCCTTTGCTGGCTACTACCTGTGGGGGAGCAGCCAGTACAGCAAGGACCAGCAAGTCGATTGGATCATGGCGGCGCTGGTTAGCCCAGACGAAGATGCCACGAGATACATTGTGACAGACAGCGCTACTTTAGCAGTCAACCATGAGAATCTGGCGCCACTCCAGAAGTTCTACAAGGAGCACCAGACCGCAGCTAACCGGATGGGGCAGAACTTTAAGGCGGGGGACAACAAGTATGGCGACTTCCGCTTTGTTCAAAGCGGTCATTATGCTGGGACTTTTTCCGAAATACAAGCTGCAGGTCAGGACTTATCAGCCGGCGGTGGTGACCAACCATGAGGGCTCGCAAGTGACGGTCAATGGGGAGAAGATCGGAAAATTGACAGCTAAGGGCGAAAATGCCTATACCAAGCGGCTGGGGCTGATATTTCCTGGGAAATATCGGCTAAAAGTGACCGCGGAAGTCGAAGGTCGCAAGCTTTCTGCCAGTTCGACGGTGAACATCAACAGCGATGACACCATTAACTTGAACATCAGCACTGAGGAGACCGTATAATCTTATGTGTAAGGATGAACAGTTCCTTAAAGTAAATCAAAATTGGGTATAAGAAAAGGGACTCCCTTTCCGTATAATTGATTTGAACACTATCAATACGAAAGGAATCCCTTATGACTGATTTTAACAGAGAATGCCTCAATGCGCTATTCGACAAGGAGAAATTTGACAAATTCATGCGGGCTCAGCTCGAGGAAGGACTCAATCTGCTCCTGGAAAGCGAATTGACCGCCTTTCTTGGCTATAATCCCTACGATAGAAACGGCTGGAACTCTGGAAACTCCCGGAATGGAAGCTACTTTAGACAGATCAAGACGCAATTTGGGCCTATCAAGGTTCAAGTTCCCCGGGACAGAAACGGCGAGTTTCACCAACAAACTCTTCCTGCATATGGTCAGCACACCGATGCACTGGAATCCACTGTGATCCAGCTCTATTCGCATGGTGTAACAACCAGAGAGATCTCTGAGCTGATCGAGAAAATGTACGGCAGCTACTATTCTGCAGGCACCGTCTCAAACATCTCAAAGCAGGTAGCCAGTCAAGTTGAAAGCTATCATCAACGGCGCTTGAGCGACAAGTTCTTCTGCGTTTATCTTGACGCTACGTATATTCCTCTGCGTAGAGATACGTACCAGCGCGAGGCGGTTTATATCGCCGTGGGAATTAAGCCTAATGGCAATAAAGAGATCATTGACTATCGGATCGCTCCGGTAGAAAATCTTGAAGTTTGGAGTGAAATGATCGCCGACTTCAAAGAACGTGGCCTCGAGCAGGTTGAACTGTTCTTGTCAGATGGCTTTGTGGGCATCAAGGACATGTTAAAGCAGTATTACCCAAAGTCTAAATTCCAACGTTGTCTAATTCACATCATGCGCAACATCAGCCAAAAAGTCCGTGTGACCGATCGTGCTGAGATTCTGAATGCTTTTAAGCAAGTCCATAAGCAAACTAACCAAAAAGAAGCAGAAACTGTTCTGCACGCCTTTTACGAAGCCTATGGATCAAAGTACTCCAGAATGATCAAGGACCTGCGGAAACTCGAAGAAGACATGCTTGTCTTTTACCAGTATCCAAAGCAAATCCGTCCTTCAATCTACTCAACGAACATGATCGAATCGATAAACCGCATGATCAAGCGAAAGACCAATCCTAAATCAGAGTTCCCTAGCGAAGAATCACTGGACAACTTTTTGGGTAGCCAAGTTATCGACTATAACGACCGCAACGCCAATCGAGTTCACAAGGGCTTTGGTCAAGTAGCAGACACCCTGGAATCGTACTTCGATTAAAAAACAGTTAAAGAATCAATTAGCCGGAAAGATTTATTTACACAAAAGAATTGACAGTCTCTACGGTCAAGACTTAAACTGTTAACAATAATCATTTAAGAGATACTGAGAAAAGTCGAAGAGAGATTGATATAGTCCTACTTAAGTAGACAGTTCAAATATTTAAAATTTGCACTGGATACGGAGGTAGGACTTTTATTATGGGCAGAAAAAGTTCAATAAGTTTTGAGGCGAAGCTAGCGGCGGTTAAGTCGTATTTGGCGGGGAATCACAGTGTTGCACGACTAGCCCTTGAGCTTGGAGTAGGTACATCGACTATCATTAGATGGCTAAACTCATACCGTGCTCAAGGCGAAAACGGACTTAAACCAGCAATTAAGAACAACAGATATTCAAAAGAATTTAAGCTAAAACTGGTTGAACTCTATTTGCTTGGCAAAGGGTCGTATAGAGAATTAGCTTTCAAATATGGTCTCCGTAACGAATCTCAGCTAGTGAATTGGGTTTCAAAGTATAATAGTCATATAGAACTAGAAGACTACATTCCACACCCGGAGGTTCATATGACTAGTAGACGCAAGGCAACACCTGAGGAAAAGAAACAAGTTGTGATCTACTTCCTTGACCATAAACGTAACTACGCCGAAACAGCTGCACATTTTGGCTATAGCTATGGTCAGGTCTATAGTTGGGTTAAGAAATACCTAGCTGGAGGAAGCGATGCCCTACTTGATAGACGTGGGAAACGCAAGCAAGATGAAGAGCTAACGGACCTTGAACGTGCCGAAAGAAAGATTAAGAATCTTGAGGAACGGCTTGAAGCTAGCGAGAAGGAGAACATTCTCTTAAAAAAACTGCAGGATTTGGAAAGGATGATGATGCTAGAGGACCAAAAGCACAAGTAATTTATGCCAAGAAATTACGCAAACAAGCTATTTACCAATTAATTAGAGAACAGCACGAAAAGTACAACTGGCCGATTGATTGGATGTGTCAGAAGCTTGAAATTGCCCGCTCTGCCTACTATAAATGGCTTAACCATAAGCCTTCAAAGCATGAAGTAGAAGACCAATATCTAACAGACCGGATTATCGCAATTGCCAACAGTAATAATAGTCTCTTTGGAGCAGGAAAAATGATGCTAGAGCTGAACAAGACCTTAAGTGAAGGCGAATCGCGCTATGGCCATAATCGTGTTGCCCGGATTATGTGTATTAACGGGATTAGATGCAGTGTAGCGAGATACAACAAGCCTAAACGGCCAAATAAGCCTTCTGGTAACGAGACGGCTGAGAACATCTTAAATCGTGATTTCAATGCCTCAGCTCCAAATGAAAAATGGGGAATCGACATTACTGAAGTAACCGCACCGGGAGTAAGCAAGAAGGCATACCTAGCTACTATGATTGATCTATACGACAAATCCCCTGTCGGCTATGCAATAAGTGACCACAATGACGTTGCCCTTGTTCAAAAGGCAATTGATGCGGCTTTTGAAGCTAATCCTAATGCTCATCCATTATGATATGACCCCCGAAATTAGGACACTAATTTCGGGGGTTATTTTCATGACTAAATACACTAAAGAAATCAAACTCGCTATTTACCACGAATGGGTAGACGATCATAGAAGAGGCACCTACCTCAGCCGAAAATATGGGATGGAGCGTGGAGGAATCCAATATTTGGTAGACTTGATCCAAAAGCATGGCGAAGCCATTTTGGATCGCCCTCAACAGAAATATACTGCTGATTTCAAGCTCGCTGCCATTGATAGAGTTCTGCTAGGTGGTGAAGCTCTTAGGCAGGTTTCCTTAGACTTAGGGCTTACGAATCAAGGAATTCTTGCTAATTGGCTTCGCTCTTTCAAAGAAAACGGGTATACTGTCATTACCAAGAAGAAAGGTAGACCACCCAAGAATGCCCAAAAGCAAGGACAAACAACGGATCAAAGAGCTGGAAGAGCAGGTAAAGAGACTTACAGTCGAGCTTGCATACATAAAAAAATTGGAGGCCTTAATTCAAGAACGGAAGAGCCAAGAAAAGAAGAATTAGCTCGTGCAATCACTGA
This sequence comes from Faecalicatena absiana, assembly GCA_017309015.1. Taxonomy (GTDB): domain Bacteria; phylum Bacillota; class Bacilli; order Lactobacillales; family Lactobacillaceae; genus Lactobacillus; species Lactobacillus absianus. The sequence goes on along the minus strand of JAEDAG010000002.1, from coordinate 332,100 downwards.
ATTAAGGCAAGAATTGCGGCTTAGCGTTAAGTACATTATCGACGTTATTAATGCCGATCCTGGATTGCCTCATATCTCAAGAAGTAACTACTACTATCAGACTCATAAGCCAGACAAGGATTCTGGTAACCAGAAGCTGATGGATAGAATCAAAGAGATCTATCTTGAACACAGCCAGCGCTATGGGTACCGGCGAATCTATGGACAGCTTCGCCGTGAAGGCTATGAGATCAATCATAAGAAGGTGCAGAGGCTCATGCAAAAGATGGGTTTATTCGGCATCTCAATCCGCAAGAGACGTAAATACAGCAGCTATTACGGCGTTCAAGGCAAGATCAAGCCAGACTTAATCAAGCGCAATTTTTACGCAATTATTCCCGACAGACATTGGTTTACCGACGTGACAGAATTCCATCTCAAAGATCAAAAGCTCTACCTTTCTCCAATTATTGATGGTTGTACCCAAGAAATCATCTCCTACAATATTTCTAAGCACCCAGACCTTAAGCAAGTAATGACCATGCTAGATGATGCGTTTGAGAAGCACCCGGCTCTTAACGGGCTTATTTTCCACTCAGATCGTGGATGGCAATATCAGCACTATGCATATCAAGCCGCTCTAGCTAATAGAGGGATCGATCAGAGTATGTCCAGACTGGGTAATTCTCTAGATGACGGCTTAATGGAAGGCTTCTTCGGCATTCTTAAGCGGGAGATGTTCTACGGTCAAGAACATAAATACAAGGACCTAAATGAGCTTGAACAAGCTATTCACAAATATATCGATTACTACAACAACGTAAGAATCAAAACAGGACGAAAAAACATGACCCCGATTGAATATCGGAATCATGTTCTAACAACCTTAACGGCGTAATACTAATATGTCCCAATTTTGGGGGTCACATCAATCGGTAATTTTTTATTTATTTTCTCTGTCTACTTGACAAGGGCCGTATCAGATGATTGCTTTTTTATAGCTCAACTATTTCATAATAAATGATTGTTCACATATGTGTTGTAGCTAATAATTCAAATTTTGTCATTGTAATTAGTTAATCAAGCAAACTGGATGAGAACAATCGGATAAGGCTAACTATTTTGGATTTACATAGTAAGAGAGGAATAAGAAATGAAGATATGTCCAAATTGTGGTTCTTCAATGGATGAAGAAACTAATTTCTGTACTAAGTGCGGGACTGACTTACGGAATGTTGCTCCTAGCGTGCAAGGAAATGAAGCTGCTCCAGAAGCAAATTTAGCTGCCCAGGAAGAGCCTGTACAAGAAAACGCAACTCCAGAACAAACAGCTACTGATGTTCAAAATAGACCAGCTACGACTAGAGCTGAAGCCAAGCAGCAATCAATTACTGCTTCACAATTGACTAATGCGGCTGCTAATCAACTTTCTAATGCTGCAAATTATGCAAAGGAAAACTTTAACTTTGATGCCGCTAATATGTGGCAATGGTTCGTTAATTCTTGGAAGCATCCATTTGCTGATCAAGAAGCCGAAAGATGGTATGGTTGGGTAACACTTTTAGTTGAAGACTTCTTACTGGGTCTAGGTCTGTATATTTTTGAACAAAGATCTGCTCGAGGCTTTGATTCAACCTGGAATAGTAATGTAGCCAATTCTACCTCAGGCGCAACTTTCTCAGTTGTCTTTGAAATGATTATCTTCTTGGCATTAATTGAATTATGCTGGATTTTTGCCTGCTTTATTTCATATAAGGTGATTTACAACAAGAAACGCGACTTGCTTGATTTGACTAATCACATTGTACAAACTAGCAACTTAAATGCAATCTTTGTTGTAATTTACTTCCTCAGCATGATGTTTACCAGTACAACTGGTGGCGTTCTCCCAATTTTAATGCTGGTCTTAATTGAAATATTCTTTAGTAAGGCGATTACAGTATCTTTGCTTGGGGATAATGGTGAAGCTCATGATAAGTTCTATGGCTACATCTTGTTCTTAGCAATTCAAGGCATTACTACCTTAATCCTCATTATGGTTATCGGCAGCTCAGTAATTAGCCAAATTAAATCATACTTGGGATCAAGCTTCTGGAGCATGTTCAAATAACTACTTAAACTTCCCACACCAAAAAGAACTATGAAGCCTTGAAAACTCAATAGTTTAACCAGTAAATATTCAATTATGCTGCTAGTGATGGCGATATAGCCTCTTGCATGTACTTCGGGAGGCGGGAAATGAAAGCTTTGGTGAACCTTTCCATCTGCTCTTCTGTCAGTTGGAAGATCTCTTTCACGCTCTCGAACATGGCTTCCACCAGGATCTGAAGGGAGTGATGGAAAGTAATGTCCGCAAGCTCGTCTATCATGCAGTAAAAGAGCTCGCCTATTGTCCTATCATCTTCATCATCTCGCTTCTCAACTGACATGAACATGTAGCGCAGAAAGACGAAAGCCGTATGGGCAGTCAATGCATCATATGAGAGGCCGTGGTATTCAGTACCAAGTTTCAAGAAACTCTTGCAGGTCTTGAAGAAGACTTCGATGTCCCATCTTTTGCCGTAAATTCTGATGATCTCATTTTCATCGATCATCATGTCCGTGCAAATAAGAGCGATCCAATCTTTGCGGTTGGAGCGATTTCTTACGCAGACTATTCTGGCATCAACCTGGGCACCATCCTTGGCAGGATCTCCAACCTTTACAGGGACGGACAAGAGATATCTTGAACGACCTCGCCGCTTCTTGCATGCGCTGAAGATCTGCTTGACGTTCATCCGCTTACCATCGAACTCGTATGTGATCTTGGAACTCTTCTTCACCATGGCAATTACGTTTAGGTCACGTTGCTTGATCTGGACGATCTGATGAGGATTGGAGAACCAAGTGTCAAACATGACGTACTTAGCAGTAAGCCCTGCTTTCAAAGCTTGATCGAGCAGCTGGATAACTACATCGGTCCCCTTTGATTGGGCCATAATCCGCCTCTTGGCCGCGATTGTGCGCTTGTCGATCTTCTTGGTTGTCCCGATGACATTCTGATCGTTCTTTGAGGACAAGAGTGATGAAGCGATTGGGACAAAGGAGGATCCATCAGTCCAACCCATGGTCATCATTCGAAAGCCCTTCTTGTAGGTCATCGAAACGTGGTCGAATACTTTGGCAGCCAGCTCAGTCTTCTTGTATCCAGTTCTGGAGTAGAGCGAATCGTCAAAGACGAAGCAATCCGCACGTTGGTCAGAGGTCAGATCTTTCAGATGCCCATTGACGATCTTCTCAGCTAGCAGAATAGTGAAGCGGAGCCAGTTGATATGTGGGTTCTGCATGAATCGATAGTAGGTGTTTTTGGAGAAGCCAGCAGTACACTTGCCAGACTTCTGTTGCATGTACATGCTTCTGTCTCGAAACACATTACTGAAGATGTATGAAAGGATCGACCAAAGATGGATTCCTTTTGACTTGCGGAGCCCACATCTACGGAGAAGCTCCATAACTTTGTAGTCCTTGAAGAACTTTTCAACAGAACGGGCGATTTTAGGTTCATTTTCAGTATCGAATGATGGTAAACTAGACATAGCACAAGCCTTTCGTTTGATATTGATGATGTTGTGGTTGACTAAATTATATCAAGCGAACAAAGGCCTTGTGCTTTTTTATTGGCTAAACTATTGAATTTTCAAGGTACAAGCCCACTTTTGCAAGTGGGAAGTTTAAGTTCCTAATAAAATCAATTGGCTCACCGAAGTTGATTTCAAATAAAAAAGAAAAAATAAAAGATAATGACGAGGATGATGAATAGTTTTGTGTTAAATTGTCTTCTGTGTAGCTAAAAGAGGTAATTCATGAAAAATAATACTAAACCAAAGAGCAAACTAGGAATGTGGATTGCTATTGCAATTATCGTAGTCGCCGGTTTCTTGGTAGTTCGAAATCAATTCAAGTCACCATCTCGTGTTACTGAAGAATTTTTAAGTGCAATTAAGAAGGGCGATGATGGCCAACTTAAAAAAGTTTATTCTGGGTCTAGCGCTACTTTTGCTTTGACAAAGTTTAAAGCTGAAGCTAAATCTGATTCTTTAACCAAAATGATGCTTGAAATGTTAGAGGATTTTGACTATCAGGTTAAGAATGAAAAGGTTAATGGAAATAAGGCTTCTGTAACTGTAACAATTAAAACTTATGCAATGGGGGACGTTGTCTCGAACTTGATAAGTGATGCTCGTGACGATCCAACTCAGTATATAGGATACAGTTCTGATGACTTTAAAAAAGATATCTATAAAGAATTTTCCAAGCTCAAGAAAGAAAATAAGAAATCGTACACAAAGAATCTTGTCATCAATTTAACCAAGACTAATGGTAAGTGGCAAGTTAATGACTTTAATAGTGACGATCTCGATGTAATCTTAAATGCTGTTACTGGTAATTTTAATTCTGCAATAGGTGAGGCAAACAATGACTATTAATAGAATTTTGAAGGGCCTAAGCAAAGCGACTATTGCCGTCGCATTGCTTGGTGGTGTTGCAACGACAAACTCAAATCAACCTTTAACTGTTCAAGCAGCTAAGAAGAAGGCTAAGAAAGTCTCCAAAAAGAAGGCTGCTAAGAAGTCAAAGAAAAAGGTAACAAAGAAGTCTAAAAAGAAGGTAGTTAAGAAGACTACTAAGAAAAAGGTTGCCAAGAAAGTAACTAAAAAGAAGCCTAAGAAAGCTGTCAAGAAAGTCGTTAAGAAACCGGCCAAAAAGGTAGTTAAGAAGCCTTCAAAGCCAAAGACGACTGTAAAGAAGAGTACGCAAAAGCCGGCAAGTACCCCTTCACAACCAGCTAAACAAGTAGTGAAGAAGACTACTCAAGCCGACCGTTACACTCCAGTTGTCTCTTCTAATGCTGTTAAGCTGGATTGGGGAGAAGATTTGACCACTTACAACTTATCTGGTGCTATCTCCAACCTTGGCAGTTTGCCAGATGGGATTACTGTAGAATTGCAGGATAAAAATAGCATGAGTACGCTTCATGGTGGTAGCTACAGTGTGAATTTAGTAGTTACTTATCCTGATGGGTCGAAGGATGTTGTTGGCCCTGCAAGCTATGTGGTTGCCACTGCAGATGCTGATAAGTACACTCCAGTTTTGAAGACTAACTCATTTAACCTTAAATGGGATAATGGATGGGTGTATACTGATGGGGAAAATTTCGAAACTGGTTTTAGATCTAGTTGGGATACTGTTAAGGCTAAATGGCTTACTAATGAAAAAGGTTATTTCCCTAATGAAGCTTCTGGCGGAACAGACTTTGATTTTGTAACAGACATTAAAGGCAAGAACGACTTTCAAAAACCCGAAGAAACGGGTGGCGACTTTACAGTATATCTAAAAACTACGTACCCCGATGATTCATATTCAATTTCTGGTCCAGTTAAATTGCATTTTGAACCAAGTGATGCAGCAAAATATGAGCCAAAAGTTAAGAATAATATCAGAATTCCGTTAAGTGTTATCAAGGGCGACGATTTCCATGAAAAGGAGGTACCATACGTCTTTGAAAATGCAAATGAATTGCCAAAGGGTACTCGGGTTGATGGTTTTGATTATTCGGAATCCGGCAACTATGAAGAAAATACGGTATATGTATCATATCCAGATGGCAGTGAAGATGAAATTGATGAAACAGTAAATTACCAAGTTTATTAACCATTTCCTATAGACTGGAGCTCGCTTAAAAGTCTAAAGTATTTTGACATAGCCCTATAACTAAAAGTATGGGCTATGTTTTTGTGTGAAAGTGTAAAGAGAGAAATAAATGAAAGCAAGAAAAATTTTGACAATATTGTCGGCAACTAGTGCGCTATTACTGGTTGCGGGATGCAGCAACAGCCAGCAATCTTCTGAAAAGGCAGCGAAGCAAAGCAGTAAAAAGCAATCTTCAAAGAAGAGTTCCAGCAAGAAAAAAGTCTTTAAGACTAAGGTTGTAAAGAAGCAGTCTAGTGAGAGCTCCTCATCTGAAGCTAGCTCTTCTAGTTCAAGTAGCCAGACTTCACAATCAAGTAGCAGTAGCATTACAAGCAGTCAGTCATCATCAAGCGCGGTTTCTAGCTCATCCAGCAGCAGTCAAACACAGAAGTATGCTGATGAAGAATACGCTGCTGCAGTTTGGCTAACTGGTGAAAATGCAAAATATGGTTTTAGCGAATCTAGTGTCTTCTACCATTCAGACAAGGTCGCTAATATGTACATTTATCAGGGGCAAAAATATGCCAATCAGACCCATATTACAGTTAATGCCAACGATGTCTTGGTAGAGTACGACGTTGTTCCAGGAGCCCACCCACATGGAATGGACCAGAAAACTTTTACCAAGGAAGAACTAAATAAAACCATTGCTCAGCATAAGCAAGAAATCGATGACTACATCAGCGAGCAAGGCAGCAACCAAGACGAAGACTACTAATCACTTACTTAATCCAAACCTGATTTTTCCTCAATTTTTTCAAAAGAGCTCGGCTAGAGCTCTTTTTTCTTTTCCTATTAATGCTAAAATTAGAAGCGAATGATTGAAGATAATGGAGCAATACAATGTTAGATAAGACAAAACAAATTTGGTTTATTGGTATCAAGGGTACCGGGATGGCATCCCTGGCCCTGATCTTGCACGACTTAGGCTACAACGTTGCCGGCAGTGACATCGACAAGTACACTTTTACCCAGGACCCCCTGAAGGCTGCTGGGATTGAAGTTGCTTCTTTTTCAAAGGACAACATCAAAGGCGAAGGGCAAGTCATCGTTAAGGGTAACGCCTTTAAGAGCGACAACATTGAAGTGGCTGCTTGCGAAGAAAAGGGCGTTGCTTGGCAAAGCTACCCAGACACGGTTGAAGAAATTGTCCAACAATACACCAGCATCGGCGTTGCTGGCTCCCACGGCAAGACTTCAACCACGGGCCTGCTGGCCACCGTTTTGGGTGAAGCCGCTCCAACTTCCTTCCTGATTGGTGACGGGATGGGCAAGGGCGTCAAGGACTCCCGCTTCTTCGTCTACGAAGCTGATGAATACCGCCGGCACTTTTTGGCCTACCACCCAGACTACCAGATCATGACCAACGTGGACTTTGACCACCCGGACTACTTCAAGGACCGTGACGACTACGCTTCAGCCTTCCAGACGGCAGCTGACCAGACCAAGAAGGGGCTTTTTGTCTGGGGCGATGACGAGCGCCTGCAAAAGATCCAGCCAAAGACTGCCAAGAAGTACACTTATGGCTTGAAGGAGACTGACGACTTCCAAGCCTTTGACGTCAAGAAGACCACTCAAGGCGCAACTTTCCATGTGAAGGCTGACGGCAAGGATTTGGGCGAGTTTGAGATTCACCTGTTCGGCGACCACAACATCATGAACGCCACGGCCGTAATCGCCGTTGCCTATACTGAAGGCGTTGACCTTGACTTGGTCAAGGACGGTCTGGTCAAGTACCATGGTGCCAAGCGGCGCTTCAGTGAAAAGGACTTTGGCGACACGGTCGTGATCGATGACTACGCCCACCACCCAACTGAATTGCGCGCGACCATCCAGGCAGCCCGGCAGAAGTACCCGGACCGCAAGCTGGTAACGGTTTTCCAGCCGCACACCTACTCTAGAACCAAGGAATTTGAAGAAGACTACGTTGACATCCTTAAGGGCGTCGACAAGGCCTACCTGACTCCAATCTACGGGTCAGCCCGTGAAAAGTCAGGGGACATCAAGAGTGAAGACATTACCAGTCAAATTCCAGGCGCGGAAGTCATCGACTTCGACAACCTGAAAGACCTCTTGAACTACAAGGGCGACTGCATCGTCTTCATGGGCGCTGGTGACATTCCTAAGTACGAAGTAGCTTTTGAAGACATGCTGCAAAAGTAGCAGAAAATGCTGACCGCGGTCAGCAATATCATAAGTTAAGGCGGAGACGCCTTGAAACGCTCATCGTTGGATGAGCGTTTTTTAGTATATTTTTGGGGAAGTGCCCAACTAAGGCCAAAATTGCATTCGCGAGCCAGCCGGCAGGTCAGCGGGCTTTTTTGATTCCATATTTTTTCCGGAAAGCGCCAGGCGTGATTCCTTTCAGCTGGCTAAAGGCCTTTGAAAAATTAGCCACGTCCTGGTAGCCTAATTCGCTGCTGATCTCTTCCAGGCGCTTGTTAGTCAGGCGCAATTCGTTTTCCGCGATATTCATCCTGATCCGGATGCGCAAGTGGACGAAGTCGTGGCCAAAAAGCTTGCGGCAAAGGCGGGAAAAATAGTTGGGCTGGTAGCCAAAGTATGCCGCGGCCTCGCGCAGGCTGGCTTGGCCAAAGAAAAAACATAATAAATAACGCTTGGCATTTCATAATTCCTATAGATGTAGCTGTTAAGACGGGAGAAAAAGGCTATAATTAAGTACGGTAGTGTATAAATATGTCAAGGGAAGGCAATAAATTCAGTTTTATCGTAACAGATGCTTTTTTCGGAGACTTTATGAAGAAGAGACTGATTGTGAGACGCTTGCTGGCAGGCATTGCTCTGCTGGTCTTGTCCGCGTTTTGCCTGGCGATGGCCTATTGGCTGTTCAGGCGGGCTGGCGCGGCAGATTCTTCGGCCACGGTCTTGAAGACAGCGACGGCTGCTGGCAACCTTGGCCTGACATATGCTGCTTTTGACTTTATGACTGGACTGGTCTACGTCGCGACCAGGCGGGAATTCCCCCGCCGCGGCGCCGCGCTCGCCGTCCTGCTGGCTAGCGCCTGTCTCTTGGCGTTTACCAGCAAGCAGGCAGTCGGGCAATTCGCCAGCTGCCGGACCTTTTATGCCGTGTCCGCCATGGCTTTCGTGGCCTTGGGGATGCCTGGGATCAAGGGCTTCAAGGACATGCCATTCTGGTCAAAAGAACTGGAGCAGGCAAATAAGCGAAAGAAACAGGCTTAAGGCCTGTTTTTTAGCATTTAAGGAAAACAAGCTCCAGAATTTAAAGAAAGAGCTGAAAACTGTTAAAATCTTAGTTAGTAAGATTTTGACAGTTTTTATTTTGAAGGATGTTACAGCCGCAATGACAGATAAGAAGAAAAAATTACTTTTGATTGATGGCAATTCGGTCGCTTTCCGGGCCTTTTTTGCCATGTACCAGCAACTGGACAAGTTCAAAAACCCTGAAGGCTTGCATACCAATGCCATTTTTGCCTTTAAGAACATGCTGGACGTCGTCCTCAAGCAGGAAGAACCCAGCCACATTCTGGTGGCCTTTGACGCCGGCAAGGTGACTTTCAGAACCAAGATGTACGGTGAATACAAGGGCGGGCGCGACAAGACGCCGGCTGAACTGTCCGAGCAGCTGCCCTACATCAAGGAAATGCTGCAGGACATGGGGATTGCCACTTACGAGCTGCCTGACTATGAAGCCGATGACATCATCGGGACCATGGCCAAGCGGGGAGCTGACGACGGCTTTGACGTGGCCGTGGTTACCGGGGACCGGGACTTGACCCAGCTGGCCAGCGAGCACGTGACGGTCTACGTTACCAAGTCTGGGGTGACCAAATTGGAGGCCTATACCCCGGAGCACATGCAGGAAGTCAACGGGGTGACGCCGACGGAATTCATCGATATGAAGGCCCTGATGGGGGATGCTTCCGACAACTACCCAGGCGTAACCAAGGTCGGGCCCAAGACGGCTTCGCGCCTGATCCAGAAGTATCACACGGTCGAGAACCTGTATGAGCACGTGGATGAAATGAAGAAGTCCAAACTCAAGGAGAATTTGCTCAACGACAAGGACAAGGCCCTTTTAGGCAAAAAGTTGGCCGCCATCAAGTGCGATTCGCCAGTCAGCCTGACCATGGAGCAAGTGGCCTACCAGGGCGCCAGCGTTGCCGATCTGCGGCGCTTCTATGAGAAGATGAACTTCCGCCGTTTTTTGAGCGACATGGCCGAAAATGGCGATTTCGCGGGCAAAGAGGCTGAGGGCAAGCAGCTGGACTTTGTCAAGCTGGAAAAAGCAGCGGTTGCCAGTTTGCCAGAAGCTAAGGAAATCGGCTTCTACCTGGAAATTTTTGGCGAAAATTATCACCTGGCGCCTTTTGCCGGCTTTGCCCTGAAGATCGGCCAGCAGATCTGGGTTTCCCGGGACGTTGACCTGCTCAAGGAAAAGCGGCTGCGCGGCTTTTTGGAAAACAAGACCATCGTCAAGAACGTCTTTGACCTGAAGCGGACCACTTACGGCTTGCACCGCCTGGGCATTGAAGCCCAGGGGATCGGCTACGACATGCTGCTGGCCTCATACCTGGTCGATAATGAGAACAACTCCAACGATCTGGGCGAGGTGGCCCACCAGTACGGGGACTATGACGTCAAGAGCGACTTGGACGTCTACGGCAAAGGCAAGACCGCCGCCATTCCTGATGACGACGCGGTCTTCTTCAACCACTTGGCCGGCAAGGTGGCAGCGATTGACCAGCTCAAGGCCAGCCTGCTCAAGCAGCTCAAGGACCATGAGCAAGACGACCTGTTTGACGCGATTGAAATCCCGACTGCCCGGGTTTTGGCCAAGATGGAATTGAACGGGATCAAGGTCGAGGCCAAGACCCTGCAAGCTTTGCAAAAAGAATACGGGGACCGGTTAAAGGAGCTGGAAAGCAAGATCTACCAAGAAGCTGGGGAAGAGTTCAACTTGAACTCGCCTAAGCAATTGGGCGTGATCCTGTTTGAAAAGCTGGGCCTGCCGGTCATCAAGAAGACCAAGACCGGCTACTCGACTTCAGTGGAGGTCTTGAACCAGCTGAAGGATAAAAGTCCGGTGGTCAGCGACATCCTGGCCTACCGGCAGATCGCCAAGATCCAGTCGACCTACGTCAATGGCCTGCTGGACGTGATCGATCCCGCGGATGGGAAGATCCACACCCGCTACCTGCAGACCTTGACGGCGACTGGCCGCTTGTCTTCAGTTGACCCCAACCTGCAGAACATTCCAACCAGAACCGAAGAGGGCAAGCAGATCCGCAAGGCCTTCGTGCCGTCAACGCCAGATGGCTACATCTTCTCCTGCGACTATTCACAAGTTGAGCTCCGGGTCTTGGCCCACGTCTCCGGGGATGCCAACATGCAGGAAGCCTTCAAGACCGGCTACGACATCCACGCCCACACAGCCATGAAGATCTTCCACCTAAGCAAGATCGATGAGGTGACGCCGCTTGAAAGACGGCGGGCCAAGGCGGTCAACTTCGGGATCGTCTACGGGATTTCCGACTACGGCCTGTCCAAGAACCTGGGCATCAGCCGCAAGCAGGCCAAAAGCTTCATCGAAAGCTACTTTGACCAGTATCCAGGCATCCAGGCCTACATGGACCAGGCCGTCAAGGAAGCCCGGGAAAAGGGCTACGCTGAGACGATCATGCACCGGCGCCGCTACCTGCCTGACATCCACGCCAAGAACTTCAACGTCCGCTCCTTCGCGGAAAGAACGGCCATCAACTCTCCAATCCAAGGGTCAGCCGCGGATATTATGAAGATCGCTATGATCAACATGCAAAAGAAGCTGGATGAACTGGGCCTTAAGACCAAGATGGTGATTCAAGTGCACGACGAATTGATTTTTGACGTGCCAAAAGAAGAGCTGGAAACGATCAAGCAGATCGTCCCGGAAGTCATGCAGAAGGCCGTCTCCCTTGACGTGCCGCTCTTGGCGGATTCCGGCTGGGGCCACAACTGGTACGATGCCAAGTAGATTGGGGTGAGCAAGATGCCAGAAATGCCTGAAGTTGAGACAGTCAGACGGACCTTGACGCCGCTGGTGGCCGGCAAGACCATCAAAAAGGTGGAGGTGTGGTATGACAAGATCATTGCCGGGGATGCCCGGGCCTTTGCCCAGAAGCTGGCCGGCAAGCAGATTCTGCGCGTGGACCGCTATGGCAAGTTCCTGCTCTTTCGCTTGTCGGACAACCTGACGCTGGTTTCCCACCTGCGCATGGAGGGCAAGTACCGCTTGCTTGCTCCCCAAGCCGCGGTTGGCAAGCACGACCACGTCCAGTTTGCCTTTACCGACGGCACTGCCTTAAGGTACAGCGACGTGCGCAAGTTTGGCCGCATGCAGCTGGTTGAGACGGGGACTGAGCGCGAGCAGACCGGGATCGGCAAGCTGGGGGTCGAGCCCAACAGCCCGGAGTTTACGCGGGACTTTTTGTGCCGGGCCTTAGCCAAGAAGATCAAGAAGATCAAGAACCTGCTCTTAGACCAGAGCGTCGTCTGCGGTCTGGGCAACATCTACTGCGACGAGGTCCTCTGGCAAAGCCGGATTCACCCCTTGAGTCAGGCAAGCGCGATTCCGCCTGAAAAAGTGGCTGCCCTGCATGACAATATCAACCGGACGATCGCCTTGGCCACGAAATTGCGGGGGACGACGGTTCATACCTTCCTTGACGCGGACGGGCAAAGCGGCCAGTTCCAGAAGAAGCTGCAGGTCTATGGCCACGCGGGCGAGCCCTGCCAGCGCTGCGGAACCGTGCTTGAAAAGATCAAGGTCAGCGGGCGGGGGACGACCTTTTGCCCGCAATGCCAAGTATTGTATGGGGAGAAGCACAAACAGGATAAGGCAGAGCAAAAATGACTTTTTATTTAGGATTGACCGGCGGCATCGCGACGGGCAAGTCGACGGCAGCCAGCTACTTTAGAGAACGGGGCCTGCGGGTGATTGACGCCGACCAGATCGCCCATGCCCAGCAAGCCCCCGGCCAGGTGACCTGGCGCGAGATCAAGGAGAATTTTGGGGCAGAATTTATTAACGAAGACCAGACGGTCAACCGCCAGAAGCTGGGCGCCTATGTCTTTGCCCATCCAGATGAACTGGCCCGGCTGTCCAAAATCAGCCACGGGGCGGTTTTGGCGGAAATCAAGCAGGAGATGCAGGCAGCCAAGAGAGCTGGGGAAGGGGTCTGCGTGATTGATGTGCCGCTATTGTTTGAAGCGGGCTGGCAGGACCTGTTTGACGCGACTTTGCTGATCGCTGCTCCATATGACCTGGAACTTGAGCGGTTGATGAAGAGAAACCAGCTCAGCCGCGAGCAGGCCAAGGCGCGGATCAAATCTCAGCTGCCGCTGGGTGAAAAACGCCGTCTGGCTAGCTATGTCATTGAAAATACTGGTACAATAGAAGAACTAAGAACGAATTTACAACAACTTCTTGAAGAAATTTCTTGAAAGGAGCAAGCACTATGCTTTGTCCAAATTGTCATAAGAACTCATCCCGCGTTATTGACTCGCGGCCAACCGATGAAGGGCGGACCATCCGCCGGCGCCGGGAATGCGAAAGCTGCGGCTACCGCTTTACGACTTTTGAGCGGGTTGAGCAGTCGCCTTTGCTGGTGATCAAGAATGACGGCACCCGTGAAGCCTTCAGCCGGGAAAAGATCCTCCGCGGCGTGGCGGCCGCCTGCCAGAAGCGCCCAGTGACCAGCGACCAGCTGGACAAATTGGTGGACAACGTGGAAAACCAGATCCGGGCTAAAGGCGTCAATGAAATCTCCTCAAAAGAAATTGGCGAATTGGTGATGGACCAGCTGGCGGATATCGACGACGTGGCCTACATCCGCTTTGCCAGCATTTACCGTCAGTTTACCGACATGTCCAGTTTCATGAAGACCATGGAGGACATGATGGACCGGCACAGCAAGAAGTGAGTCTAAATGTTTGAAAGTTCCAATCCTAAGCAGCGCTACCTGGTGATCAACCGCGTCGCTTTGACTTCAAAGCAAGAGCGGGTCCTGATCAAGCTCTACCAGCCCCTGGTAGCGTCTTTGGGCGTGGCCGTCTACCAGACCCTGATTGAGGAATACGACCCCTTCCAGATGCTGGCTGATGCCCCGGCCCTGTACTTTTTGCAAGAGCAGCTGGACTGCAGTCTGGGCGACTTGTTCAAGGCCCTGCACAAATTGGAGGCCGTGGGGCTGCTTACGACCTATCTGAGCGAGAACGTGCGCTTGGGTCAGCTGCTGGCTTTCAAGCTTAAGGAAGTGCCAGAGGCCAGCGAGTTCTTCAACACCTCGCTTTTGGCCAGCCTCTTGAAGGAAAAAGTCGGCAGCTACCGCTTCAGCCGCTTGAGCCAGGACTTTGCCAAGCAGGCCAAGCGCGAGGAGAAGCAGCTGCAGAACCTGCGGGACGTTTCCGCCTCTTTCTTTGAGGTCTTCCGCTTGCCAGACGAGGAGGCCATCACCCCGTCCGCGGAGGTTCAGCAGGCAGCCCAGGAAAATGAGGCTCCCGCAAGCGACGCGGCCCAAGTCAACGTCCGGCAGGTAGACTGGCAGTTCCTGAAGGACTGCTTCGCGGTCTACCATATTGACCCAAGCGAGATTGACCGGCAAAAGGACCAGATCCAGGCCGTCATGGCCACTTATGGCCTAAGCGAGCAGGAATTTGTCGATGAATCCCTGCCAAGCCTGCATGGAACCAGCAAGCTGGACGTGGGCAAGATAGGCCGTTCTTTGACTTACAACTACAAGGCCAACCACCGCCGCCAGCAGGTTAAAAACAGCCTGGCCAAGAGCGAGGGCGGCCAGGTCAGCGTCGACCAGCGTGACCGGCAGCTGCTGCAGCTGGCCAAGTCAAAGGCCCCGGCCCAGTTCCTCAACTACATGAAGGACCGAAAAGGGGGCTTTACGACCAAGTCTGAGTACCAGGTCATCAATGATTTGAGCTGGAAGGTGGGCTTCAGCCCGGAAATGCTCAATATCTTGATCTATACCTGCCTGCACTACCAGCCGGTCTTGAGCCTGTCTTTGGCGGAGAAGATTGCCAATGACTGGATGCAGCACAAGCTGGCCACGCCGGAAGCGGCCCTGGCTTACATCCGCCAGCGCTCACAGAACAAGCAGACCACGACGCGCTACTATGGCCCCCGCCAGGTCGAGAGGGGGACCGATTGGTCCAAGAAGCAGGCCGAGCAGGTCGACGTGACGCCAGAACAGCTGGCGGCCCTGCTTGACGATGAAGACGAGAAGAAGGCGGGCGGCAAGCCCGAAGACAAGTAAGAGACGAGTAGGTGAAGCAGATGGAATCAATTGGCGAAATGTTGAAGAAGGCGATGGCAGATTCGCTCAAGGACCAGGAGCGGCCGGCCGGCGCGGAATCAGCCCAGGAATTGGCTGACCGGGCCATCAAGGATCCGGACGTGCAGAAATTTTTGAAAGAGCATGCCAGCGAATTATCCAAGCAGGCCGTCCAGGACAGCATGACCAATATCTGTGAGTTCTACCTGCAAAAGACCAGCCCGGTCAAAGCGATTGCCGACTATCAAGCTGAGCTCTTCATGAACGGCCCCTTGATCGGGGTTCGCTATTTGCCGACTGCCGCCAAGCGGCAAAGGGATGAGGAGCGGGCGGCTGAAAGCCGGATCGAATTGATCGATATGCCAAAGAAGCTGCGCCGGATTACCCTGACCGATTTGGACAAGGGCGACCCAGGCCGCAACGCTGCCTTATTGGCGGTTGGCAAGTTCCTGGATGAATACGAAAAGCACCATACGGCCAAAGGCTTGTATCTGACCGGCGATTTTGGGGTCGGCAAGACTTACATCATGGCTGGTCTGGCCAACCGGGTAGCCAAAAATGGGGGCAAGGTGATCTTTTTGCACCTGCCGACCTTCATCTCGGGCTTGTCCAGCCACTTTAGCGACAATAGCCTGCAAAGGGAGATCCAAAGGGTGGCTTCCTGTGATGTCTTGATCTTGGACGACATTGGGGCTGAAACCTTGAGTCAGTGGTCCCGCGACGACGTCTTGGGCGTCATCCTGCAGGCCAGAATGGATAATGACCTGGCGACCTGCTTCACGTCCAATATGGAAATGGACGACTTGGAGGACCATTTTGCCAACACCAAGAACGCGGTGGATCCAGTCAAGGCAGCCCGCTTGATGCAGCGAGTCCGCTACCTGGCCAAGGAGATCATCGTAACTGGCCGCAACCGCCGCTTAAATTAAATTCAAAAAAGTCCTTGCCTTATTCAAAGAGCGGGGTATAATCAGAAAGTAAATAGAAGACATGATTTCGGCCGCTTCAGAGAGGCGGAGCCAAGTTCTGGAAGCTCCCCATTAGGCCGCAACCCCACCTTCTATGCCCAAAGATGAATGATATGGCCGGATCCCGTTATCGATCCGTGAATGAGTGACCGGATAGGGCAGCGCCCTATGCCAGGTCTGAATTTTGGGTGGAACCACGATATTAATTTCGTCCCGAGCACGTCTGTTTGGCGTGCCCGGGACTTTTTTGTTTCTGGAGGATTTTTTAGTTATGAGTTTTGCTTTGACTTTGCCAGATGGCTCAAAGAAAGAATTCGAAGCAGCCGTTTCAGTTGCTGACCTTGCTGCAAGCATTTCAACCTCACTGGGCAAGAGTGCTGTTGCGGCTAAGGTTGACGGCGCCGTTAAGCCGCTTGACTTTGAATTGAGCGAAGACCACGAAGTAGCCATCCTGACTGACAAGGATGAAGAAGGCTTGGCAGTGCTGCGTGCAACTGCTGCTTTCGTATTGGAAGCTTTGGTTAAGAGCAAGTACCCGGAAATCAAGCTGGGCCAAGCTGAAGTCTCAAAGGACGGCTTCTTCATCGAAACCGACAAGGACGACCAAATCAAGGTTACCGAATTGCCAGAGCTGGAAAAGGCTTTGCAAAAGGAAATCAAGAACGGCTTGCCAATTGAGCACGTACAAGCAGCCAAGAGCGAGCTGGCAGAAGAATTCAAGGATGACCCATACAAGTCAGAATTGCTGCAAAGCGCCGGTGACGTCGTTGACGCCTACAAGCTGGGTGACTTCGTTGACTTTGGCTTTGACGCCCTGCTGCCTAACACTGGCAAGATCAAGAAGTTCAAGCTGCTTTCAGTAGCTGGTGCCTACTGGAAGGGCAAGAGCTCAAACCCAATGCTGCAAAGAATCTTCGGTACTGCCTTCTTTAAGGAAGCTGACCTTGAAGCAGACCTGAAGCGCCGGGCTGAAATCAAGGAACGCGACCACCGGACCATTGGCCGTGACCTGGACCTCTTCTTCGTTGACCCTAAGGTTGGCGCTGGTCTTCCTTACTGGATGCCAAAGGGTGCGACGATCCGCCGGATCATCGAACGCTACATCGTTGACAAGGAAGTTGCAGCTGGCTACCAACACGTTTACACGCCAGTTTTGATGAACCTGGATGCTTACAAGACTTCAGGCCACTGGGCACACTACCGTGAAGACATGTTCCCACCAATGGACATGGGTGAAGGCGAATGGCTGGAATTGCGGCCAATGAACTGCCCATCCCACATCCAAATCTACAAGCACCACATCCGTTCATACCGTGAACTGCCAATCCGGATTGCCGAACTAGGGATGATGCACCGCTACGAAAAGTCAGGTGCCTTGTCAGGCTTGCAACGCGTTCGGGAAATGACTTTGAACGACGGCCACACCTTCGTTGCCTTAGACCAAGTGCAAGAAGAATTTGCTCGTACTTTGAAGATCATCATGGACGTTTACCACGACTTCAACATTAACGACTACTACTTCCGTCTTTCATATCGTGACCCAAAGAACACTGACAAGTACTTTGCAAACGATGAAATGTGGGAAAGAAGCCAAAGCATGCTGAAGGCTGCCATGGACGACATGGGTCTGGACTACGTTGAAGCAGAAGGTGAAGCTGCCTTCTACGGTCCAAAGCTGGACATCCAAACTAAGACGGCTTTGGGCAACGACGAAACCATGTCAACCATCCAACTGGACTTCATGCTGCCAGAACGCTTTGAACTGACTTACGTTGGTGCCGATGGTGAAGAACACCGTCCAGTTATGATCCACCGCGGGATCGTTGGTACGATGGAACGCTTCATCGCTTACCTGACTGAAATCTACAAGGGTGCCTTCCCAACTTGGCTGGCACCTGTTCAAGCTGAAATCATCCCAGTTAACTTGGATGCTCACTCAGACTACGCTAAGAAGGTTCGCGACGAATTGATTGCTAAGGGCTTCAGAGCTGAAATCGACTTCAGAAATGAAAAGCTGGGCTACAAGATTCGTGAGTCTCAAACCCAAAAGGTACCTTACACTTTGGTACTGGGCGATGATGAAATGAACGCTGGCACGGTCAACGTTCGCCCTTACGGGACTGAAGAACAAAACAGCGAAAGCCTGGACGAATTTATGGACAAGTTGAGCAAGGACGTAGCCAGCTACTCCCGTGAAGACTAAGTCCATGTTTCATTAGAATTGAACCCTTTCTGACATAACAAAACATCCTGCCTCAACTCTGAGGCGGGATGTTTTTGTGTATGTGCTTCTTTATTTGGATTTACATCATGTCAAAGTTAATTAAGTGGCAGTCGACTTGCTGGGCTAGCTGGCGGCATTTGTCAGTAAAGCCGGTCTTGGAGAAAAGATAGTAATTTTTCTTAGCAGCAGGAAAAAGGCTGCTCCGGTAGATGAGAGTTTTGAGAATATCCTCGGAGATCGGTTCGTTCTTCCACTTGCATTCGCCAAAGTAGCCGTTCAGCTTCTGGTCATCGAAACCGACAATGTCCATTTCGATTTGCTTTTTTTCCTTAGGATCTGGTCCCCACCAATTGCCTAAGTTTACAAAAGGCTCTGGCACCAGGTCAGGGTCAAACAGCTTTGACCAGAGGTATTCTTGAGAGAGCTTTTCAAATTCTGGTCCCATAAAGTGGGGAAGCTGCTTCATGATGTAGTCCAAAATCGGCTCAGTAATCCCCCGTTCGATAAAACTGACCCGTTTGCCGACGAAGGTATACCAGAAGCGGAACATGCCGTCCTTGATTGTATAGATAGTTTTCCGGCTTCTGGCTTTATCAATTTCCGTAACCGGCACCCTTTTTTCGACAATGCCCAGGTCGATCAAATTGTCCAGGTAAGGGCTTAGGGCGCCGCTGGCAATACCGGTTTTAGTCGAGATTTCTGACTGCCGGCTGGCCCCGGCCGCGATGGCACTGATGATGGAGCTATAGCTTGCCGGCTCGCGGAGTTCTTGATTGAGCAGACTCATCGGTTCGGCATAGAGCATGGCGCTGGTTGTTAAAAAATTGTTCCTAATGTTGTCCCTAAGGGATTTTTCTGGAGACATCAAGGACAGGTAGAGGGGAATTCCGCCGGTGATGGCATTGAGTTCAAAAACTTCTTCCTTACTTAACTGCGGGAAAAAATCTTCGGCATCATGCAGGCTGAAAGGTTTCAGCTTAAACTGGGCAGTTCTGCGGCCATAAAGAGGGCTCTTGTAACCAAGGACCTGCTTTTCCATGAAGGACATGGAGCTGCCGCAGAGGATGAGAAAGAGTTTGTTTTGTTTAAAATAATGGTCGATGTAGGACTGCAGCATTGAGCTGATTGGCGGATAGGCTTTTGCCAGGTAAGGGAATTCATCGATGACCAAAATTAAGCGTTCATTTTTCTCAGAGAGATGTACGAGATACTTGAAGGCCTGCTCAAAGGAGGCAAAATTTGGTCCATCCAGATAGCTGGGATCTTCGTAGGTGTGAATCGCGTCAGAAAAACGAGCCAGGTTTTCCAAGGCGTTTTGTTCAAGGCCGGTAAAGTAGATTGCCCGCTTGTCTTTTAGAAATTGGTTGATCAAGCTGGTTTTCCCGATACGACGGCGGCCATAGATGACCGCAAATTGGAAGCTGTCTTCTTGGTAGAGCTTATTCAAAGCTGTAAGCTCTTGATTTCTACCGATAAACATTGAAACACCTCGTTAGCAATAATACAGTTTACAATATTATACTTTACAAGTTTACGATATACAAGTTTACGATATTGTTAATTGAGGAAATTGAAGTGATAAAAAATCCTGTCTCAACTCTGAAGCGAGATTTTTTGCGTATACAAGGACATATTTCAGATGAATGATTGATAAAAGCGAATGGAGAGTTTCCTTGATTAGTATGGCTATATATGATAATTTCAAAAGAAAGCGAATTAAAGAGATGAGAAAAGGGGAGGAAGAAGGAAATATGAAGCAGATTGTTGTGAAAGTTCTTGCGAATACGTTGATTCTGTTCATTTTGACATATGTTGTTGATCATTTGACCCACCACAATAGCAACTACTGGAACATTATTCCAATATCACTGGCAGGCTTAGGCAGTTATGAACTTTTGCGGAGTGATTCAGTCTCTGACAGAGTCAAAAAGATTATCAATTGGATCACATTTGTAACTGGAGTTATATTGGCGGCTATTCTTATATACATCGGCTTGATGGAATAGATTAATATTGAACTTAATCGAATTTGTTTCTTAAGTATAAGACGTATTCATTTCAATATACGAGTATATTTTTGCAGAAAGTATTGCTTAAAGGGAATAATATGACTATTGACAAGAAAATATGGGGATGGTAAAGTTAGATAAATCAAAAATTATAAAAAAAGGAGACTATTATGAATAAGATTAAAAGTTTTGCAGTGGCAGCTTTTGCCACTACAGCCATTGCGTTTTCAGCTGTTCCAGTCCTGGCTTCATCATATGTGATTGATGCACAAGGTGGTACTTGGAATTATGGTGTTGGTTCAAAGTATGTTTGGTCATATTACTCTCATAATTCAAAGACCCACAAGGCATCAGTAGAGGGTAAGTATTATGTGACTAGTGGCTGGATCAAGGCAAAAACTCAAGCACGTGCATCAGCAGCAAAAGCAGCGGCTGGCAACCAAAGTTACTACGACGTAAAATAATTGTCGTGATTATAACTCACAGTAGTGAATGCTGTGAGTTATATTTTTAAGGATGGATATGATTTCAAAAATTAAAAACACCTTGTTCGCGGCAATTGTCGTCGTTTTATCCTGGCTCTTGCTTAGCCTGGTGCAGGACTATGATTTGCAGAGCGTTCCAAATCTGCACCAAGTCGTGTCGATTACGTCGTGGGACAAGAAAAAGTCGAAGAAAGAGATCTATCAGCTCTTGGTCAAAGATGCCGAATCAGCTGGGATCGACCTGGTCAAGCTGCGCTTGCTTGACCAGGATGGTAAAAACACCAAGCTGGTCTACAATTTTAATTCCAGCAGCAACACACAATATTCCTGGCGGAAGAAGAGCCAGGTCAAACGCCTAAGCAAGAGTGAATTGATGCTTGAGGACGTTTTAGGCAACTACTATACCAATGCCACAACTGCCCAGTTTGCTTCCTTAGCCTCTGACTTAAGCGAAGCTGGTTTGCAGGTGACTGTCTACAAATCTTCCTTTAAAGATGAGCTCTTGAACAATACGGTTTATCAAGATGGACTCTTGGTCTTCTCCAGTTTGTTGGGGATGCTCTTGATCATCATGATTCTGGACAAGTCCTTCCGCTACAAAGAGTACGCGATCTTACAGGTCAATGGTCTAAGCTCTGGGAAAATCTTCCGCCGCGACTTCGCAAAAGAAATTCTTCCTTTTATATTGACGATTCTCCTGCCCTTAATCGTCTTTAGCCTCCTGGCCACTAGATCATTAAACGGTCAGGGCAGCCTCTTTTACATTAAGGCGATCTGCCTGCTTCTCTTGGCATTATCTGTAACTTACTGGATCTTTGACTTCATCTCCTATGTCAGCCTGGCCTTGATCAAGCCTTACGCGGCCATCAAGGGTCAGTTTGCCGGCAAGGGCTTCTTATACTTAGGCTATGTTTTAAAAATAGCCATCGTGCTCTTGCTTGGTGTAAACCTGGCCAGCTTAGGGCAAAAATACTCTGCTTACCAGCAGGATAAACAAATCATGCAGATCTGGCAAAAGAAGCCAGCCAGCTACATTGCCAACCTTGGCCAAGTTGACCAGGGCAACGAAAAGCGGGTGAAGGAAGTTGACCGGAAGGTGCACCGCCTGGTGGCCAGCGACAAGCAGGCCATCCTTGCCAAAAATGCCCAGCAGTTCCAGCCAGCTTCCTCCAGCACCGACATCCAAAACGGCAATGTCTTGGTTGTCAACCTTGCCTTCTTAAAAGCTAGTTCAGTCAGAGATGAGCAGGGGAAAAAGGTAACGGCAAATGCCACAAATACCGTTTACATCCTGCTCCCGAAAGACCGGGCTTACCAAAAAGCTGCCTTTGAAAAGAAGGTAAAATCCTGGATCAAGTTCCAGCAGACCTTACCCAATGTCTATGGGAAAACTAAGCAAATCAAATATAAGTTAGTCTACATCCAAAGCCAGCAGGTCTTTAATTATACGGCTGGTCAGGATATTGCCAATTCGGTTTCAACCGATCCGATTATCCTGGCCATTGACGCTAAACTATTGTCTGACGACTTCTTTACGGCCAGTTTGACTCAAGGACAAGTGGTCTTTCCAAGCCTGGCCAAGCTGCAGAAGGGGATCAAAGAGACTGGTTTGACCAGCTACGTCAACGGCATCACCAATGTCAAGAGTACAGCTGCCAGCCTTTATGCCCAGCTTTTGACAGAACTGTCGATTATTGGCGTTATCGCTGCCTTGTCTTTGACGCAGATGTTCTTCATGGTCAGCTATGTCAGTGCCAGCTTCTTTGAGAGCAAAAAGCGGCGGCTGACTGTCTACCAGGTCTTTGGCTTAAGCAACCGCAAGCTGGTCAGTCAGTTTGCCCTGGCTAATGCCGTGACTGATTTGACCTTACTGACCTTTGTGCTTGTCCGGCAGGGGCAGACCGGTATCTTCTGGCTTGGTTTGCTCTTAGCGGCCTTGGAAGTTGCCGCTATCGCTCTGAGCGCTAAGCAGGCGGAAAGCAATATGCTGCGGGGCTTAAACCGCGGAAACTGAGGATAGATTATGATAAAAGCAGAAAAACTAAGCAAATCTTTTGATGAAAAAGTCATCTTAAAAGAAAGCAGCTTCCAGCTGGAAAGCGGCAAGAGCTATGCAATTGTTGGCCGCAGCGGGGCAGGGAAGAGTACCTTGCTGAATATGCTGAGCGGCTTGGAAAAAGCTACTAGCGGCCGCGTTTTAATCGATGACCTTGAGGTCAATAAGCAGAACATCAAACGGCTGCGTCGGGAAAAATTCGGCTATGTCTTTCAAAATTTTGCTTTGATTGACAATGAAAGCATTGAAAGCAACCTGGCTATTGGCTTAGCCGATGCCAAGGGCAGCCGGAAGGAAAAGCAGAAGCTGATGCAGCAAGTACTTGACCATTTGGACGTTAGGGCTGACCTGGCTCAGACGGCCTACAGCTTAAGCGGTGGGGAGCAGCAGCGGGTGGCTTTGGCCCGGATCCTGCTCAAAAAGCCGCAGATCATCTTTGCCGATGAGCCAACCGGGTCATTGGACGCGGGAAACGGCCAGCTGGTTCTGGATTCACTTTTAAATGACTTTGGATCAGACGCTACTTTATTGATCGCCACGCACTCACCAGCTGTCTGGCAGCAGTGTGATTACATTATTGAACTTGCCAAGCAAGAAATTCAGATTTACAAGAATTAAATGGAGATATAGATATGAACAAACTGACTAAAATTTTAACTGCCATCGCTATCCTTGCTGCCGGCGTCGCAGCCTTCTTCATGCTGGTCCACAACTCAGTGACCGATCGGATCAATCCTTTTATCAAGGCTGAAACCAGCTACGCTAAAGTTGCCACCGGCACTCAAAACTACACGAACGTGACCATCTATGATGAAAGGGGACAAAAAGAAAACTACCAGCTGGCTAGCGTAGGTGGCTATGACCCAGCTAAGGGCTACCTTACCATCAAGCATAAGGGCCAGTACGTTTCCTACGTCGAATACATCAGCGCTGCTAAGTACAAGCAGATTACTGGCTGAAAGTAGATAAAAATGTTAGTGTGTTTTATATACCTTATATTTCGGAGGGTATAATTTTTGGGCTTTTGGAACTGTTCTTACGGATACTACTATTAGTGTTGCTCAAGCGGTTGAAGATGCTAGTTTGAACCAACGATCTAATAACAATACCCAGGTGTTCCAAATTCCAACAAATGGAATTAATGTTGTGAGTGATGGTTCACTGAATGAATCAAAACTTGCAGTAGGCCAAAGTGCCAAATTTGTCATAAAAAAAGTTTTAAAGAACAAAAATCTATTAATTAAAGCCGTTGATAAAATAGCTGGGAGAAGTGCTGCAGTTAAGGTTGGACACTTTTTAAACATAATAACTCCAACATTTAGAAAACTCCTAAAGTGGGAATCGCTGCCATTTGCAACAGTAGAAAGTCAAGTGGCTAGGGCCTTAATTTCATCGGGAGTAAAATCAAGTACTGCTAGAACATTAGCCTTTTGGATTAGACAAGCATTGGAGTTCGTGGTATAAAATGTCAGAAGGAAATGAATTGGACTATCAACTGTATTTGATCAAATCGGTCTTAGCAGACTGCATCGACAAGCTTGGTATGCCTAAAAATCGAGCAGCATTTTTGCTCTATTACGATATCAGCGCTGAGGATGCGCATGAGATCGACAAACTGTTTGCGGAGATTTCTCTCAAGGATGAAGTGATTAGCTTTGCCGACTTCCAAGAGAAGCTGAATGAAAGATTGAGTCTGCCTTTGGCAGAAAAAGTCGTTAAAGAAATGCTCCAAGCATATAAGGAATACGTTCCTGTTGCAATTGGCAAAATTAAGCTTTAAGTAATCAGGCTGAAAGTGAAATTAGTCCTTGACGGGCAATCTTAGACCTAGTACAATAGTAGAAGTTGAGAACAAGAAGAAGCCCCCGCTTCTCGCCTAAGTTAATTAACCTCTAGGCAAATCGATATTTTCTGTTGATTTTTAAGGCGGGTGTTATTTACCCGCTTTTTTCTTGTCCTCGAGATTAACATGGAGGTGAACAGTTATACCACAGAAACAAAATAGCATGATCCTCAACGAAAGCATTCGTGCTCGTGAAGTTCGCTTAATCAATGCTGACGGTGAACAAGTTGGGGTTGTGTCAAGAAACGAAGCTTTGCGCCAAGCAAGCGATGCCGGCTTAGATTTGGCTTTGATTTCACCAAATGCCAAGCCACCAGTTGCCAAGATTCTTGATTACGGGAAGTACCGCTTCGAACAACAAAAGAAGCTGAAGGAATCCCGCAAGAACTCCAAGCAAGTAAGCGTTAAGGAAATTCGTTTAAGTCCAACGATTGAAGGCAATGACTTCGAAACCAAGTTGAAGCATGCACGTAAGTTCTTAGAAAAAGAAGGCGCTAAGGTTCGTGTTTCGATTCGTTTCAGAGGCCGCGCAATCACGCACAAGGAATTAGGACAACAAGTGCTTGAAAAGATGGCCGATGAGACTTCGGATATTGCTGTTGTAACCAGCCGGCCGAAGATGGAAGGCCGTCAAATGTTTTTAATGCTCAGTCCTAAGAGCGATAAAGACAAAAGTAAAAAATAGTTAATTGGAGGAATTTTACCATGCCAAAGATGAAAACCCACCGCGCTTCAGCTAAGCGTTTTAAGAGAACTGGTAACGGCGGTTTGAAGCGTCACCACGCCTTCACTGGCCACCGTTTCCACGGCAAGACTAAGAAGCAACGTCGTCATTTGAGAAAAGCCGCTATGGTTTCACGCAGCGACTTGAAGCGCATCAAGCAAATGCTTTCCCAAATGCGTTAATTTACTATTTTTTAATACACTAACGATATTAGGAGGATTTTCAGATGCCAAGAGTTAAAGGTGGTACCGTTACACGCGCACGTCGTAAGAAGGTTTTGAAGCTTGCCAAGGGTTACCGTGGTTCAAAGCACGTTCAATTTAAGGCCGCAAGTACGCAATTATTTGTTTCATACAAGTACGCATTCCGTGACCGTAAGAAGCGTAAGAGCGAATTCAGAAGATTGTGGATCGCTCGTATCAACGCTGCTGCTCGTCAAAACGGCTTGTCATACTCAAAGATGATGCACGGCTTGAAGCTTGCTGGCGTTGACATGAACCGCAAGATGTTGGCTGACATTGCTTACAACGACGAAAAGACTTTTGCTGCTTTAGCAGAAACTGCTAAGAAGGCTTTGGCTTAAGTCACTAAGAGACGCATCTAGCATCTGCTAGGTGCGTTTTTTCTTTGTGCTCATGAAGTATTTTTTATATAATTGAAGGTAGAAAAAATTAAAAGGAGGATTTTTCCATGGGTGAAGAAATTCGCTGCATCGGCTGCGGAGCCAGCCTGCAAAGCGAAGACAAGAGCCTGCCTGGCTACTTGCCCCAAAGTGCCTTGCAGAAGGTTTTAGATGGGGAAAACGAAGAAGTTTACTGCCAGCGCTGCTTCCGCTTGCGCCATTATAACGAGATCATGCCAGTCGCCTTAGACAACGACGACTTTTTAGCCTTGCTCAACAGCCTGTCTAGCAAGAAGGCCTTGATTGTCAACGTTGTTGACTTGTTTGACTTCTCTAATTCCTTGATCGCCTCCCTCAAGCGCTTTGTCGGCCAAAATGACTTTATCCTGGTCGGCAACAAGTTTGACCTCTTCCCAAAGAACTCTAAGGAAAGCAAGATCAAGGACTGGATGCGGCAAGAAGCCAACCGGATGGGCCTTTACCCAAAGGAAATCTTCTTGATCAGTGCCGCTAAGAAGAAGAACCTGAACGACTTGATCAAGTATTTGAACGCCAACAGCCAAGACCAGGACGTTTACTTCGTCGGCACGACCAACGTCGGCAAGTCGACTCTGATCAACGCCATTATCGACGAAATGGGCGACGTGCAGAACCTGATCACGACTTCCCGCTTCCCGGGAACCACTTTGGACCGGATCGAGATTCCGCTGGACAACGGCCACTTCCTGGTCGACACCCCAGGGATCATGACCAAGAAGCAATTGGCAAGCAAGCTGGATCCAAAGGAGCTGGACATTGTCGCGCCAAAGAAGCCGCTTAAGCCGGCCACCTACCAATTGCTGCCTGGGAATACGATCTTCCTGGCTGGCTTAGGGCGGATCGACTACCTGCAAGGGCCATCAACTTCCTTTACGGTCTATGCCTCAAGAAGCATGTATGTCCACCGGACCAAGACGGAGAAGGCTGACGAGTTTTACGAAAAGCATGTCGGCGAGCTGCTGACCCCGCCGGGTGCCAAGGATGAATTGCCAGCGCTTAAGGGGCAGGAATACAATATTAAATACCGGAGCGACGTCTTGTTTGCCGGGGTCGGCTTTATCACCGTGCCCGCCGGCTGCCTGATCAAGGCTTACACTCCGGGCGGAATTGGCTTAGGAACCAGAAGAGCTTTAATTTAGCATTCTTAATTAGAGGTTGATCATGGATTCATTAGTAGATTTCAGCAAAGAACCTGGCGTGAAGGTTCAAACAGAAGAAGATCACCGCGGCCACGGCAAGCAGATCGGGATCATGGGCGGGACTTTCAACCCCGTCCACATCGCCCACTTGGTTGCTGCCGAGCAGGCAATGACCAAGCTGCACTTGGATGAGGTCTGGTTCATCCCGGACAATATCCCCCCGCACAAGGACGCGCCAATCAAGATTTCTGCCCGGGACCGGGCAACCATGCTGGACTTGGCAACGCGGGAAAATCCGCGCTTCCGGGTCAAGCTGCTGGAACTGTTCCGAGGCGGCGTGTCCTACACGATTGACACCATGCGCTATCTGACCAAGAAGGCCCCGGAGAACACCTACTACCTGATCATGGGCAGCGACCAGGTAAACAGCTTCCACAAGTGGAAGGATGCTGACGAACTGGCCAAGCTGTGCACCCTGGTTGGCATCCGCCGGCCGGGCTACCCGCAGGATCCGCACTACTCAATGATCTGGGTCGACGCTCCCGACATCCGCCTGAGCTCAACCTATATCCGCCGGGCCGTGGCTACGGGGACCTCAATCCGCTATCTGGTGCCAGAGCCGGTGCGCAAGTATATTGAAGAAAAGGGGCTTTACCGTGACTAAGCTGGCATTTAAGGAAACCTATTCGCCTTTGACCAGCGATGAGATCATCGCCAAGGAAAAGAGCATGATGGACGAGAAGCGCTTCAAGCACTGCATCGGCGTTTCCAAGACGGCCCGCAAGCTGGCGAAGCTCAACGGCTATGATGAAGACAAGGCTGCCTTGGCGGGCTTCGTGCACGACTATGCCAAGCAGATTCCCGTGGCTGACTACGTGCAGGCCATCAAGGAAGAAGGCTTTGATCCTGACCTGCTCAACTGGAGCCGGGCCATCTGGCACGGGATCGTTGGGGCCTACTTCATCAAGCGGGACCTGCAGATCGCGGATCCGGAAATCCTGACGGCCGTCAACCGGCACACGACAGGGGACAAGGAGATGACCACCTTGGACAAGATCGTCTTCGTGGCAGACTTCATTGAGCCCGGCCGGGACTTTCCAGGGGTTGAGGAAGCCCGCGAGACTGCTTTTGCCGATCTGGATGCCGGGGTCGGCTATGAACTGGCCCATACCTTGGAATACTTGGCTGAAAAGCGGGCCAAGATCTACCCAAGAACCCTGGAAGCCTACAATGTCTGGGCAGTTGCCGCGGACAGTCAGAAGCAGCTGCAGGCCAAGGAAAGAGCCAAAGACAAGCAAAAACACCAAAAATAACAATAGGAGAAATTACATTTGAAGAGCGAAGAGTTATTAGACATCGTATTGAAAGCCATCAGCGAACGCCACGGTGAGGACACCGAGGCATATGACATGCGCGGGATCAGCATCCTGAGCGACTTTTTTGTAGCTACCAGCGCTTCATCAAGCCGCCAGCTGCACGCCATTGCCAACAGCGTGATCGAGGAATGCCACAAGCATGACTACTACGACTACCACGTTGAAGGGAACCACGACTCAGAATGGCTCCTGGTCGACTTGGGCGACGTAGTCGTCAACATCTTTACCGAAGATGCTCGGGCCTTCTACAACCTGGAGAAGCTGTGGGCTGACGGCAAGCGCGTGGAAATCGAGGAAGACTAGCCAATGAGCGTTGTTGGGATTATTGCGGAATATAATCCATTTCACAGCGGACATGAATTTCTGATGAACCAGGCCCGGCTTTTGGCCGGGGATGATCCAGTCATCGTCGTGATGTCAGGCAACTACGTCCAAAGAGGGGAAATGGCCATCTTGGACAAGTGGTCCCGGGCCAAGGCCGCCTTGGCGGCTGGGGCGGACCTGGTCTTTGAGCTGCCTTTTTCCTATGCGGTGCAGCCCGCGGACATGTTCGCGACTGGCGGTGTGGAGCTATTGACCAAGCTGGGCTGCAGCGACCTGGTCTTTGGGGTTGAAGATGCCAACATCAACTTTGAGTACTTTGGCCAGAAGATTGCCAAGATCCCGCGCCAGCGCCAGGACTTTGCCGATTACAGCCAGACTTATTCGACCCAGTACAACCAGATGGTTGCCCGGGAAGTTGGCCATGAGATCAGCGAGCCAAACTCCATCCTGGGTCTGGCCTATGCCGTGGCCAATGCCAATCTGGGGATGCCGCTGCATCTGCACCCCGTCACCAGAGTCGGGGCCGGGCATGACGACATTCTCCAGCGGGAAAAGGTCGTCCAGAGCGCCAG
Organism: Faecalicatena absiana; assembly: GCA_017309015.1. GTDB lineage: Bacteria > Bacillota > Bacilli > Lactobacillales > Lactobacillaceae > Lactobacillus > Lactobacillus absianus. The sequence goes on along the minus strand of JAEDAG010000002.1, from coordinate 302,702 downwards.
TGCCATCCGCAACCTGCTGTTGAACGGGGAAAAGGGCGAAGACCTGGCCCAGTGGCTGCCGGCGGGGGAAATTGCCGACATCAAGAAGCAGAGGACCCTGCCCAACTGGGATCTGCTGTTCCCGCTTTTGAAATACCGCTTGGAATCAGCGTCCATCCCTGAGCTGCAGCAGATCTACCAGATGAGCGAGGGGCTAGAGTACAAGATGAAGGCGGAAATTCACCTGGCCAAGGACTTCTCCGAATTCCTGCGCCACGTCAAGTCCAAGCGCTACACTTACTCCCGCCTGCGCCGCTTGAGCCTGTACGTTCTGTTGAACGTGACGACGAGCGACGTCCTGCACAGCTACGACGACGTTTCGACCATGCTCTTGGGCTACAGCAAGGCGGGCCGCAAGTACCTGAAGAAGGAGCGCAAGGATTTCGCGGTCAGCATCATTTCCAAGGTTGACCGCAAGAATTCCCAAAACGGAACTTTGGGCCTGCAGGTCAGAACCGACCGCTTGTTTGAACAAATGATTGGGGTCGACCAAAACTTTGGCCACCGCCCCCTGGAGGTAAACTAATGCTTAAACTGTCTTATTTTCAGATCAAAAACAGCCGTGAGCCAATGACCGTCGTGGATGCCGACTTGGACTTTGGAAGTGACTTCTACGAGCGGGCCAAGAACCTGGTCATCGAGGTCAAGCAGGCCCACGTCAGCGGTCAGCTGTTTTACGATGAGCCCTTCGTAACGGCCAACTACCAGGTCAAGGCCGACCTGGTGGTGCCGTCATCGCGGAGCCTGGCGCCAGTGCCGCTGCAGCAGCAGTTCTCTTTCGTCGAGAATTACTCCGACCATGAGCCGACTCAAGAAGAGAAGGAAATGGGTTTGTTCATCATTCCGCTCGCGGATGACGACATCGACGTGCAGAAGGCGGTTGAAGACAACATTCTCTTGAACATTCCGACCACGGTCTTGACCAAGGAGGAAGAAGAGGAGGACGTCTACCCGGAAGGTCAGGGCTGGGAAGTCGTGTCTGAAGCTGAATTTGCCGAAGAGAAGAAGGACAAGGTCAACCCGGCCTTTGCTCAGCTGCAGGGCCTGCTGGACCAGATGAAGGCTGAAGAAGACTCAGGCAAAGAAGAGCCAGACAAAGATAAGAATAATAATAAAAAAGACTAAAGCATTCTTGAATGAAGGCTGAGGCAAAATAAGTTCCAGCTGGAATTAATCCAGCCGGAACTTATTTTTTATTGGTCTCTTGTTAAAATTCGATTTTTGGGCTATGCTAGAATTATTAAAATTAGCTTTAAGATGAGACTCGTATTAATTAAAGCGACAATTGAAGAGAAAATAAACTTTCTGTTAGGGGAATTTGAAAACTATGGCGAAAATATTGATTATTGAAGATGAAAAGAACCTGGCTCGGTTCGTTGAATTGGAACTTCAGCACGAAGGCTATGAAACTGAAGTGCAAAATAACGGCCGCAAGGGGCTTGACGCCGCTTTGAATGAGGAATTTGACGCGATCTTGCTGGACTTGATGCTGCCAGAATTGAACGGGCTGGAAATTGCCCGCCGGGTAAGACAAGTCAAGACTACGCCAATTATTATGATGACGGCCCGCGACTCCGTGATCGACCGGGTTTCCGGCTTGGACCACGGCGCTGACGACTACATCGTCAAGCCATTCGCGATTGAAGAATTGCTGGCCCGCCTGCGTGCCGTCTTGCGCCGGGTCAAGATTGAAAAGGATGCTTCAAAGGAACAAGTGCCGCGGCAAAAGGTGGTCAAGTTCAAGGACCTGACCATTGAGACCGCCAACCGGATCGTCCACCGGGGCGATGGCAAGACGGTTGACTTGACCAAGCGGGAATACAACCTGCTGATGACCTTGATTGAAAACAAGAATAACGTCGTTGGCCGGGACCAGCTGCTCAACCAGATCTGGGGCCCAGAATCCAACATTGAAACCAACGTTGTCGAAGTTTACGTGCGTTACCTGCGCAACAAGATCGACATTCCTGGCAAGCCTTCATACATCAAGACGGTGCGTGGGACTGGCTACATGGTAAGAGATGAGGACGACAATGCCGAATAAGGGCAATGGCAAGAAGAGAGGGACCAGACGCGTCTCACTGATCGTGAGATGGGTCAGCATCGTCGCGCTGACGATCGCGGTCTCTTTTCTTGTTTTCTGCGGGGTTGTCTTCAACACGGTCAAGCAGGAATCTCTCACCCAGCAAAAGGACGTCTCAAACGAAGTGGTAACGACTTTGCGCAAGCGTTTGGTGGGGATTGACCGCGAATTGGAAATTACCAGCGTCATCCAGCAGCTGTCGCCGGATACCCAGCGCCTGCTGAACGGGGGGCCAACCATTCCCAACGACCAGAGCTCAAACAAGAGCTCGGTCTTCAGCGACAGCGTGCTGACGACGATTACCAATCCTGACGTTACCGTGGCCATCTATAATCTGCGCGATGAGATCGTCTTCCATAACGGGGATACCGCGCCTAAACTGGTGAAGTTCTCGGGGAGCAAGAAGACGGTCGTCAAAGACGACAAGAAGGGGCAAAGCGTCCTTTACGTTTACCAGGAAGTGCGCAACCGGACCAGCGGCAAGCTGACGGGCTACATCGTGGTCAAGAACGTGATGACCAGCTACAACCGCTTGATCCACCGGACCGTGCGGGTCATGGCCTGGCTCTCCTGCCTGGGGATTCTGGCGGCAATCATCGTTTCTTATGTGGTCGTGCGCAACGTCGTCAAGCCGATCAAGATCATGTCCAAGGTGGCCAGAGAGGTCAACGAAGACCCTAACAGCTCGGTCAGAATTCCGGAGCTGCACCGCAATGACGAGCTGGAAGAACTGGGATTGTCCTTCAACAGGATGCTGGACCGGATGCAAAAGTACATTGAGCAGCAGAAGCAGTTCGTCAGCGACGTCTCCCACGAGCTGCGGACGCCCGTAGCCGTCATTGAAGGCCACTTGAGCATGTTGAAGCGGTGGGGCAAGGATGATCCCCAGATTCTGGAAGAATCTATTGATGCTTCGATTTCAGAAGCGGAGCGAATGAAGCACTTGATTCAGGAAATGCTGGACCTGACGCGGGCAGAGCAGATCAGCGTCCACTATCCAAACGCGATTACCGAGCCAATGGAGGTCTTGACCAGGGTCGTAGGCGACATGGCCATGGTCCACCCTGATTTTGAGATCCACTTGGAAGTCTCGGACCTGGATCCGGAAACCAAGATTCAGATCTACCAGGGGCACTTGGAGCAGCTCTTGATCATTTTGATTGACAACGGGATCAAGTACTCAACCGACCGCAAGGAAATCACCGTTTCTGCCGGCCAGGCAGGCAGCGAGTGCCAGATCGTGGTTCAAGACTACGGCGAAGGGATTTCGGATGAAGACAAGAAGAAGATCTTCAACCGCTTCTACCGGGTCGACAAGGCCAGAACTCGGGAAAAGGGCGGCAACGGCTTAGGCCTGTCCATCGCCCAGAAGCTGGTTGAGTCCTACCATGGCAAGATCAGCGTGGAATCAGTCCTGGGCCAGGGAAGCCAGTTCCGAATCACCTTCCCAGTCTTGAGCGAGTCCGACGTCAAGCGTTTGAAAGCCCGCCAAGCCGCCCAAGAGGCAACTGGCGGCCAAGGAAATGCCTTGCCAGGTCTACAGAGCCAAGATGCTGGAAAACAAGAATAAGCGCCCTTTAAGGCCAAATAAAACAGCTCATGCAATGCATGAGCTGTTTTATTGTCTGCTGACACTAGTAAATTTGCGTGTCAGCTTTATTTATGTTTATTGCGCTGCTGCTTGCCTTGGTTGCGCTTGCGCAGGTCTTGGTGCTGCTTGGATTCAGCGACTGACTGTTGGCTCTTGGCAGCTGGCTTGTTGATGATGCTGTCCAGCTTGGCCTGGGTAACGACTTCCACGATAGGCTTGTCTTGCAGCTCTTTCTTAATCCGCTTCTTGGCATGCGGCTGAACGATGAAGGTCGTGATCAGCTGCTGGATGACCATCACCAGGTTGCCGACTGCCCAGTAAAGGGCCAGGGCTCCGGAGAAGGACATGGAGAAGAAGAAGGTCATGATTGGGTTCATGAGCAGGGTGGCCTGCATGGTCTTCTTCTGCTCTTCAGGGATGCCGATGGTTGAAATCCCGCTTTGAGCCAAAGCCAAGAGGGTGGCGATGATCGCCAAGAGCATGGACTTGTCATACAGGGAAATCCCAAAGAAGGTGGAGTGGGCCAAGGCTGAGGAATAGGCTACGGCCTGGTAGATCCCAATCATGATCGGCATTTGGATCAAGAGGGGCAGGCAACCCATGCCGCCAGTCAAAGAGATGTTGTTCTTGGAGTAGATCTCTCTTTGCAGGCCGCTGAGCTCCATCTGCTGCTGGGGCGTCAAGCCTTCGGTCTTCAAGGCCTTCTGCAGCAGGGCCATCTGCGGCTGGATGCGGTGCATCTTTTCCTGCTGGGTAATGGCCTTGTGCTGCTGGTTCAGCATCAATGGCATCAAGATCAAGCGCACGACCAGGGTGATGATGACGATCGCCCAGCCGGCCCCGTTGGCCCCGCCAATGGCGTGGCTCAGGTTGACGGCAATGTGCTGCAGGGGCAGGCCGATCCACTTGTAGACCCAGTAGTAAGGACCAGCCGTTGGCGCCTGCATGACATTGCTCTTGGACGTGCTTCTTTGACACGCTGACAAAAGAAGCGTCATGGCGGTTAAGCCAGCAGTTGGCAAAAGATATTTTTTGATTTTGTTCATTTCGTATTAACTCTCCAGATATTTAGGCTACCCTAATATAATACATGAAAAGAGTGCAGTTGTTCCATTTCCGGCACGATTTCTGTATCAATTCGGGAAATATGGGCAAAACGCGCTGCCTTGCCCAAGTCCTTGGTGAAGGCGTCAAGCTCGCTTGGCTCGCCTTGCACCACGATGGTGACCGAGCCGTCAGGATTGTTGCGCACCGTGCCCGGCAAGCCCATTTCCTGGGCCTGCATCTGAACTGCCCAGCGGAAGCCTACCCCTTGAACGACGCCGTAAACCTGCATTTTTCTAGTTTCCATATTTGATCCCCCTCAGTTTTATGATTTAATTTTTTTGCAAGTTCGATTAGAATAGTATTTCTAAGGAGTATTTTATCATGCAAGAAATAACATCTGTCAACAACCGCTTAATTAAGTCCATTGCCAAGCTGGACCAGAAGAAGTACCGCGAGGAAAGCGGCTACTACCTGATTGAAGGCTTTCACTTGGTGGAAGAAGCCCTGAAGGCCAAGGAGAAGTACCAGTACCTGCTGGCTACGCCGGACGCGGTCAGCCGCTTGGACCAGGACTATGACGAAGACAAGCTGGTTAAGATCAACAGCGCCGTGGCCCACCATTTGAGCTCAACCAAGAACTCACAGGAAATCTTCATGACGGTCAAAATCAACCAGCCGGACCACTTCGACTTCACTTGGGGCAAGTGGGTCCTGCTCGATGACCTGGCTGATCCGGGCAACGTGGGGACCATCATCAGAACGGCTGATGCCGCTGGCTTTGATGGGGTGGTCTTGTCGCCAAGGACGGTCGACCTTTACAATCCCAAAGTTCAAAGAGCCATGCAGGGGAGCCAGTTCCACCTTTCTTTGCTGAAGTACCCTTTGGCCAGCGCCATTGAATCCTTCCGCGCGGCGGACATTCCGGTCTATGCCTCAATGCTGGACCGGGAAGCCAAGCAGCTGCAGGACTTTGACCAAGTGCCGCAGCTGGCCTTGGTCATCGGCAATGAAGCCCATGGGGTCAGTCAGGACGTGGCTGAGCTTTCCGACGAGAAGCTCTATATTCCGATCAAGGGCCAGGCTGAATCGCTCAACGCGGCCGTAGCCGCTGGGATCATGATCTATTACTTCTCCTAGGCTGGACGGGTCTGTTCAGGCTTTTTACTTGTATTTGGTAAGTGAATTATGCTTAAATAGGACCATAAATCAGAATGATAATTCTTAGGAGGAATCTATATGGCGGAAGCTGCTGAATTAAAGGACAGTCCCTGTGACTGCGTCCCAGCGGAAAACTATGAAATGTGCCAGCGCTTTGTCAAGGCGTTCGAGATTATTGGCAAGAAGTGGAACGGCTTGATTATCAGCTCCCTGTGCGATACCAAGGCCATGCGCTTCAGAGACTTGGCCCATGCCGTTGGCGCCTGCTCTGACCGGGTGCTGGTGGAACGGCTGCGGGAACTGGAGGCTGAAGGGATCGTCAACCGGTCCAAGGATGAAGAGCGCAAGATCGTACTCTATACGTTGACCCCAAAAGGTGCGGAATTGAAGCCGGTTTTTGAGCAAGTTCACCTTTGGGCGGACAAATGGGCTTAAAAGCTGCTTGCATTCGGCTTGATTTTGCCTTATTATTCTAGTTAATTACTAAGAACAAGACTAGTAGCAGGGCCCAGCTTTGACAGGGAGGCTTCTTGGTGAACTGAGAGGAAGCTAAGGCAAGGCTTGTGAATTTCATCTTGCGAGTAGAATCTAATCAATTCCGGCGGCCACCGTTATTCGGCAAAGAGCGTAGGCACCTGTTGGTGCCTAAACTAGGGTGGTACCGCGAAGCTTCGTCCCTTTTTGGGGGGCGGAGCTTTTTTTGTTGAAAGGAAATTAGTTACATGGATTTATTTGATCGATTGAAAGACCTGCGTGAGCAGGGGCTGGAAGAAATCAAGGAAGCTGCTGACGAGAAGAGCTTGAACGACGTCCGCGTCAAGCTGGTCGGCAAGAAGGGCGAACTGACCCAGATCTTGCACCAAATGAAGGACGTTGCCCCAGAGCGGCGCAAGGAAGTGGGCCAAAAGGTCAACGAGCTGCGCGACGCCTTCAATGAGAGCTTGGCCCAAGCCAAGGATGAGCTGGTACAAAAGATGATCGAGCAGCGCCTTGAAGCTGAAAAGATCGACGTCACCCTGCCAGGCCGCCGTCAGCACATGGGCTCCAAGCACCCGATCCGCATCATCCAGGACGATTTGGAACGCTTCTTCATCGGGATGGGCTACCAAGTCGTGCAAGGTCCTGAAATCGAAACCGAACACTACAACTTCGAAATGCTGAACCTGCCAAAGGACCACCCGGCCCGCGACATGCAAGCTACTTTCTATGTTGACGTTGACCGCCTCTTGAGAAGCCAGACTTCACCAGTGCAGGCCCGGACCATGGAAAAGCATGACTTTAATAAGAGCGACCTGAAGATGATCTCTCCAGGCAAGGTCTACCGCCGTGACGATGACGATGCCACCCACTCCCACCAGTTCATGCAGATGGAAGGGCTGGTAGTCGGCAAGAACATCGCCTTGAGCGACCTGAAGGGGACTTTGGAACGCGTGGCCAAGCACGAATTCGGCCAAGACAGAGACACGCGCCTGCGTCCAAGCTACTTCCCATTCACGGAGCCATCCGTGGAAATGGACGTTTCCTGCTTTGAATGCGGCGGCAAGGGCTGCGCAATCTGCAAGAACACCGGCTGGATTGAAGTTTTGGGGGCCGGCATGGTGCACCCGAACGTTCTGCGCGCTGCCGGCATTGACCCAACCGTCTACTCCGGCTTTGCCTTTGGCCTGGGGCTGGACCGCTTTGCCATCTTGCGTTACGGCGTTGACGACATCCGCGACTTCTACAGTGATGACGTCCGCTTCTTACAACAATTCCGTCAGGAGGAAGATTAATGTTAGTTTCATACAATTGGTTGAAAGATTTCTTGAACATGGAAGGCGTAGATCCCTACGCTTTAGCTGAAAAACTGACCCGGTCCGGGGTTGAGATTGCCTCCACGGTTCACCCGCAAGCCGGCTTGAGCAAGCTGGTCGTTGGCCATGTCTTGACTTGCGAGCTGATGGAAGGAACCCACCTGCACAAGACCACGGTTGACGTGGGAGAAGAGGAGCCTAAGCAGATCATCTGCGGGGCGCCAAACGTTGCTGCTGGCCAGGACGTGATCGTGGCGCTGCCAGGCGCCCACATTGCCGGCGGCCACAAGATCAAGAAGGGCAAGCTGCGCGGGGAAGTTTCCGATGGGATGATCTGCGGCTTGCAGGAAATCGGCTTTGCTGATGCCCTCGTTCCGCCAAAGTATGCTGACGGCATCTTCGTCTTCCATGAAGAAGACCTCAAGCCTGGCGAAGAAGTCTTCAAGGCCCTGGGGATGGATGACTACATTTTGGACTTTGACATTACGCCAAACCGGGCCGACACCTCATCAATGGAAGGGGCAGCCTACGAAGTCGGGGCTTTGATTGACCAAAAGCCAAAGATTGAGGACGTCGTTCTTAAGGAAGACGGTCCAGACTGGACTGACGGCTTCACGGCCACTGCCGACGTCAAGGTCGCGCCAAAGTACTACCTGAGAAAGGTAACCGGGGTCAAGATTGGCGAAAGTCCGCTCTGGATGCAGACTCGCCTTTGGAACGCCGGCATTCGTCCAATCAACAACGTCGTTGACGCCACCAACTACGTCATGCTGCTGACTGGCCAGCCAATGCACGCCTATGATGCCGCTATGTTCAAGAATGGCCGCATCGACGTCCGTCTGGCCAAGGAGGGCGAAAAGCTGCAGCTGCTCAATGAGAAGGAATTGGACCTGGACCCAGAAGACGTGGTGATTACCGATGGCGAAAAGGCCGTTGGCCTGGCCGGCGTCATGGGCGGCTACAACTCAGAAGTTACTGAAAGCACCACTGACGTGATTCTGGAAGCCGCGGTCTTTGACCCAGCCTTGATCAGAAAGGCTGCCCTGCGCCACGACAACCGGACCTATGCTTCCGCCTTGTTTGAAAAGGGCATCAACTGGGACAACACCCAAAAGGCCCTGGACGCCTGCGCCTTGATCCTGAGAAACGACGCCAACGGCACGGTCTGCGCCGGTGAAGTCAAGGCAACTGACGAAAAGCGCGATCCGGTCGTAATCACCACGACTGCCAGCCGGACCAACAAGCTCTTGGGGACCAACCTGTCAATGGACGAGATCGTCAAGATCTTCCACAAGCTCAACTTCGCCATCACGACTGACGGCGACAGCTACACGGTCACGGTGCCAAACCGCCGCTGGGACATCTTCATTGATGCTGACCTCTTTGAAGAAGTCGGTCGCATCTATGGCTACGACAACATCAAGTCAACCCACCCGGAAACCGGCGAAATCTCCGGTGGCTACACTGAAGAAGAAACCAAGATCCGCCACCTGCGCAACCTGGCTGAAGGCCAAGGCTTGACTGAAACCATCAACTACTCCTTGACCAGCGATGAAATGGCCACGACCTTCGTCAAGCAGCCGCTGCCAGCAGTCAAGGTCAACTGGCCGCTGAACTCATCCAGAACGACCATGCGCCAGAACCTGATCTGCGGTCTGTTGGACACGATTGCCTACAACTTTGCCCGCAAGCAGACTGAGCTGCAGCTGTTTGAAAACGCCCGCGTCTATGACAAGGCCAACGGTGAATACAATGAACACGAACATCTGGCTGCCGCTTACGTTGGCAATGCCGGCCAAAGCAACTGGCAGCACCAGGATGAAAAGATCGACTTCTACTACGTCAAGGGGCAGCTGGAAGACCTCTTGGAAATGGTTGGCATCAGCAAGGGCATTGAATACCGGCCAGAAGTCATCAACGGGATGCACCCAACCAGAACTGCCGGCATCTACATCAACGATGAATACGTTGGGCTGATCGGGCAGATCGCCCCAGTTTTGACCGTCAGCGACAAGAACTTCGCCGGCAAGGAGATTTACGTTTGCGAACTGAACCTGGAAAAGATCCTGCCTTTGATGACCAAGGGCGTCAAGTCAGTTCCAGCGCCGAAGTACCCAGCAGTTGAACGCGACCTGTCAATCCTGGTTGATAAAGACGTGACTAACGCGGCGGTCGTCTCCGCGATCGAGGACAACGCCGGCAAGTACCTGGTCAAGGTTGACGTCATCGACGTTTATGCTGGTGCCCACCTGCCTAATGGCAAGAAGTCACTGGCCTACCGGTTGACTTTCTTGAACGAAAAGGACACTTTGACTGATGAAGTCGTAAGCAAGGCCATGACTGAAGTCCAAAATGCCTTGGAAGAAAAAGTGGACGCAACTATTCGTTAATTGTTGACTTTCAAATGATAAAACTCTAATATTTAACAATGCAAAGCGTTGAAATAAAGGAGAATTTTTAATATGCCTGAAAAAAGATATGAAATGACTGCCGAAGGCAAGAAGCAATTGGAAGAAGAATTGCACAACCTGAAGTTTGTTAAGCGGCCACAAATCGTAGAACGTTTGAAGATTGCCCGTTCATACGGTGACTTATCAGAAAACTCTGAATACGACGCAGCTAAAGACGAACAAATGCGTCTGGAAGAAAGAATCGACCAAGTATCTGAACAATTGAAGTACGCGGTCATCATCAACGCCGACGAAGTCGACCCAGACGAAGTAAGCATTGGCAAGACGGTAACGGTTACCGAAGTGGGCGAAGACGAGCCTGAAACTTACGAAATCGTGGGTTCAAGCCAATCAGACCCATTCAACGGCAAGGTTTCCAACGAATCCCCAATCGGCAAGGCACTCTTGGGCCACAAGAAGGGTGAAACCGTCAAGATCAACGTTGACGCTGCCAACGTCAGCTACGACGTCGTAATCAACGACGTGAAGACTACTCACTAAGCACGGTCATTTAAAGCACAACAAAAGAAAAGCGCTGAACAATTAGCTTTGTTCAGCGCTTTTTGCTGTCATTTTTAAATTGGATAATTGCCATTCTGGTCAGGGTGCCTGATCGCGCTAAGCCGGCTCCAAATCTTGTAAAGGAGCAGGGTGATCAAGGAAAGCAGGCTGCTGAAAAGGAAGAGCCAGGGCACGTAGATTAAGGTCAGCTGGTGCTTGCCCTTGGCCAGCTTCCAGGTCAAGAAGACATTGGCATATTTGCCGGTTTTTACCCGCTGGCCCTGGTCATAGACAAGCCAGTTCGCGGAATAAGGGATAGTCGAGGCCAGCCGTTTGCTCTTGGCCAGCGTGAAGGCACTGGACTTGATGCACAGGCTGCCTGCCTGGAAAAGCTTGAGCTTGGGCTGGCGCAACTTGGCCAAGGCCTGGCTGACCTGTTGGTTTTGCAGGTGCAGGATCCGGGCGCCAAAGAGGTCAAGCGAGTTCTTTTGCAGGGTGAAGACGATCTTGACTTCATTGCCCTTTTGTCCCGAGGCAATATTGACCAAGCGGGTCTGGTCGTCGCGGCTTTCAAAGTCATAAAAGATGTCGTTGACCGTGAGGGAGTCCTTTTTAAAGTCAAAGCCGCTTGGCAGCTCAAAGTAGTAGGAATCGTTGCTGTCGGGGGTGAAGTAGAAGGTGATGCTGGCTGGCTTGGCCGGATTAACCTTGCTGAAGGCCAGGGCGTTGTTGGACTTGGCTTTCAGGTTGGACAGCTTGTAGGCCGGCAGATTCAGGTCGTCAAACAGCTTGAGCCGCTTTTGTCCAGTCAGCTTGGCCAGGAGGATTTCCTGGTTGGCCGCCGGATCGTCGTTGACGAACTTGACCGCAGTCGTCTTGGCGTCAGTGGCAAAGATCAGGGGCAGGGCCGCTTGGTTCTTGAGGATGCTGACCTGCTTGAACTGCTTGCTTGGATAGTAGTTGAAGAGGTCAGCCCGGTGGATCAGGTTGTCATAAGCCATCCGGGCCTTGGCGGAGACTCCGTCAGCTGAATAGTTGGGCTGCAGGTAGTACTTGATGCCCAGGAGGCTGTCCGTGATCAAGGTGCCGCCCTGGTTGGTGTAGGAGTTGCTGTTGTGGACGTAGCCCAGGCTGGTCATGAAGCTTGAGACTGCCCGGTTGCTGATGGAATTGAAGGTCGTGATTCCGTAGTAGCCGCCCGTGAAGGGGTCATCATCTGACCGGCTGAAGGTCTTCTCCAGCCGGTAAAGGGTAGGATCGTGCTTTTGCTGCCAGCTGGCGGCTTCACTCACGTTGACGGCGAACTTGGAGTAGTCTTGATTGTTCTGGTAGGACAAGGCGTTCAGGGACCAGACTAAGTTGAGGGACATTTCGGCCATGGCCAATAGGCAGAGGTAGTAGGCCCCGTACTTGTGAAAGCCATGGATGAAAAAAATATACAAAAGCGCGGCCAGGAGGAAGAGGCAGCTGGCCAGGACGTCATCCTGGCTTAAGAAATTCAGGTGGCTGGGATTCAGAATCAAATAGATCGCCAAGCCAGCCGCGAAAAGCGAGGCCAGAATTTTCTGGAGCAAGGAGAAGGCGACCGGCTGGCTGATGGTCGCCAAGGCCAGGTCAAGGGCGAAAAAGGCCAGAATAAAGCTGAAGCGGCCCGGGTACCAGACTGGAAACTGGCCCATGTGCCAGATCAAAACCAGGGGAGTAAAGTCCAGGGACAGGACTAGGAAGAAGAAGAGGGTGAAATTGGCCAGGCGCTCTTTAAGCTTGATTCGCTGGTCAAAAAAGTAGATCAAAGCAACCAGCAGAAAGCCGTTGCCGATGAAGAGGTTGGGCATCCCGTCCTCCATTTCCCCAAAGCTGTAGGAGCCTACAGCCAGCTTGCCCAAGATCTTGAGGGGGGCAAACTGCCAGCTGAAGGACCAGACGGCGTCAGAATCGGCCTTGCCCTGAAGCAGCTCGGCCAGAGTCGGCAAGAGCACGAACAGGCAGAGGAAGCTGGCAATGATGCTGGCTGACAGGTAGCGGCCAAAGGCCCGCCAGATGAACTTGGCGTCGCTTTTTGACCAGTTGATGACCATCCGGGAAAACAGATAGAGCGCGCCAAACAGCAGGGCCATGTAGCCAGTATAGAAGTTGGTAAACCAGATGAGGAAGGTGACTAGGACCAAGTGGCTTTTGCCTGCCAGGGGATGCTTGACGAAGAGCCGGTCGATCTCCTGGATCAAAAATGGCAGCAGGCAAAGGGTGTCAAGCCACATCAAGTTCAAATTGTTGGCCACCACGAAGCCGCACAAGGCATAAGCCAGGCTGGCCGCCAGGGCGGTGGCGCTTCTAAGCGGGTATTTGGTCTGCCAGACTTCATAGCTGGCCAGGCCAATGGCCCCGATCTTTACGGAGATCAGGACCAGGATGGCCAGGGGCAGTTGCTTTTGCGGAAAGAGCAGGAGCAGCAGGTTGAAGGGGCTGAGCAGGTAATAGGCATCCGTTCCCAGCATTGAATTGCCTAAGCCGCTTGCGAAGGTATAGATCAAGCGCAAGGGATGGGTCAGGAGGTTCTTTTGGTAGAAGGCCAGCAGATCAACGTACTGCTGGCCCAGGTCCACCGTCAGGACGTTATAGCCCTTGCTGGCAAAATAGGCAAAAAAGACCAGGGCCGGCAGGAGGAAGCTGAACCAGTAGGGCAGCGCGCTGAGACTGAAGATTTTAGAGCAGCGGTTTTTGAGTTTTTGCGGACACATTAAGAATTATCTAACTCCTCTCCGATGTGATAGAATTGCGAACGGCTTTTTGTTAAAATGTCTTTAGTTTAGTGAGGAAGATTTATCGTGAGTTATTTCAGAAAGAATAGCGGGACTGGCAACGGAAGTCAAACCGCGAATACGCCTCTCAGAATGAAAATCCTGGTAGGTATTATTTTAATCCTTTTTGCCGCTTTGATCGGCCAATTGGCCTATTTGCAGCTGGCTTACGGGTCAAGATTTGCCGCGGAAGTCGATTCAACCGACCAAAACACGGTTTCCAAGTCCGTGCCGCGGGGGATCATGTATGACTCCCAAGGGCGGATTCTGGTCGGCAACAAGGCGATCAACGCGGTAACCTATACGCGTGGCCTGTCGACTAGCTCGACGACCATGTACAAGGTTGCCAATGCCCTTAGCAATTATATCGAAATTACGGATGAAAAGCCGTCTGAAAGAATGGTAGCCGACTACTACCTGGCTGACAGCAAGCGCGAGGCCAAGGTCAAGAAGGCCTTGCCTAAGAGCCAGAAGAAGACCAGCCTGTCAACCAGCCAGATCAACGACTATGAAGTGGCCTACGTTGAAAAGCAGCTCAAGCCTTCTTTGACCAGCAAGGAGAAGACGGCAGCCTTGATCTACAACAAGATGTCCGGGGCTACGACCCTGTCCACGATCAACCTGAAGTCCAACGGCCTGACCAACAAGGAAATCGCCCAGGTTGGCGAGCACTTGTCAAATCTGCCGGGCGTAGGGATCGGGACCGACTGGAACCGCTACTACCCAAATGGCTCATCCATCAAGAGCATCATCGGGTCCGTTTCCACGACCAAGACCGGCTTGCCAAGCGACAACCTGCAGTACTACCTGGTCAATGGCTACTCCAGAAACGACCGGGTCGGCACTTCATATCTTGAAAAGGAATATGAGGCCCTGCTGAAGGGGACCAAGGCCAGCTACAAGGTGACCTCCAAGTCCGGCAAGGTCTCCAAGACTGAGCAGGTTTATGCCGGCCAGTCTGGGGCCAGCCTGAAACTGACGATTGACGCCAAGTACCAGGCTGAGGTCACGAAAGCTTTGAAGACCCAGTTCAAGAAGGCCATCGGTGCCGGAGCAGCCAAATTGTCCAGCGGGGCCTACGCCGTGGCTATCAACCCTAATACGGGGGCAGTTTTGGCCTTGTCCGGAATCAGCTATGATCCATCAAAGCAGAAGATCACCGACAATGCCTTGGGCAACATCAACCAGTCCTTCGTCATGGGTTCTGTCGTCAAGGGGGCACAGGTGGCAGGCGGCCTGATCAACAAGGTCATTACTCCAAGCAACTCCACCTTTCCTGATACGCAGATCTACCTGCCCGGCTCACCAGTCAAGAAGTCAATCTACCCAGTTGGGACCTTCAGCTCCCTGGACGCGCCAAGTGCCCTGGAAGTTTCTTCAAACATCTACATGATGCGGCTGACCCTGCGCTGGATCAAAGCCGGCTATGTAGCCAAGTCCTACATCCACATGCCGCAGACGGCCTTCCAGACCCTGCGCAACAACTTTGGCATGTTTGGCCTGGGGCAAAAGACCGGGATCGACCTGCCTGGGGAAAGCTCCGGGATTCAAGGCTCCTCCTTTGACTCTAAGACTGGCTTGATCAGATCCGGTTCCGTCCTGGACGAATCCTATGGGAACTATGATGCCTATACGCCAATTCAGCTGGCCCAATACGTGTCAACCATTGCCAACGGCGGCTACCGGATGCAGCCATACGTAGTCAAGTCGATCGGCCATACCTCCAGTGACGGGAAGCGTTTCTCGGCTTACTATAACAAGAAGCCAACCGTCCAGTTCAAGATTCCATGGACCCAGTCTGAGCTTGACGTCATCAAAGACGGCTTCTACCGGGTCACCCACGGGAGCAATGCCTGGGGGACGGCCCACAGCTTGAAGAACGTCAAGCCATCCATCTCAGCCAAGACTGGGACGGCCCAGACCTTCTACTACAATGCCAAGACTGGCAAGTCGACCGACACGGAGCTGATCAATGAAACCATGGTTGGCTGGGCTTCATCAAACAACCCGCAGATTGCCTTCGCGATCGTCTTTGCTGGCTTTGATCCAGACCTGGAAGGGTCTTACAACAAGGATCTGACCAAAGCGATGGTCACGTCCTACTACAAGCTGCACAAGGGCCAGTTCACGAATTAGTGGCAAAAAAACTTGCTCTCTTTTTCATAAAATGTTATCATTGGACAGTCAGATATTAATTTGTAGGTGGTGAAAACAATGGCAGAAAACATCATTTTGGAATGCACTGAATGTGGCGACAGAAGTTACTTATCCAAGAAGAACAAGCGTAAGCATCCAGAACGTTTGACCTTGAAGAAGTATTGCCCAGTCGAAAGACAAGTTACTCTTCACCGTGAAACTAAGTAATAAAGATGGCAGGTCCTTCCGACCTGCTTTTTTATTTTGCTGATTTTGGGAGGCAGAAAATGGACAAGCGGACTTTCCGCAAGCAGCAGATCGCCAAATTGGCGGCTTTTGCCAAGAGCGGGGAGAAAAAGAAAGAAGACGCGGTTTTGACCCGGAAGGCCTTGCGCCTGCCGCAATTAAGGGAGGCCAATGACATTGGGGTGACCTATTCCCTGGTCAGTGAGGTTGACACCTCTAACCTGATTGCCCAGCTTTGGGAAGCTGGCAAGGGGGTCTGGCTGGCCAAGAGCCATCCGGACAAGAGCATGGACTTTGTTCGCTATGAGCCAAGCACGGTCTTGCAAAAGTCCAAGTTTGGGGTCATGGAGGTGGCGGACCGGTCTGCCGCCGTCAAGAATGACCTGGACCTTTTGATCGTGCCCGGGCTGGCCTTCAGTGCTAGTGACCACAAGCGCCTGGGTTTTGGGGGCGGGTATTATGACCGCTTTTTGGCCAAATACCGGCCGCAGACCGTTTCCCTGGTCAATTCCGCCATGCTCTACCCGGAAGCCCTTTGGGGGGCGGAGGCCTTTGATTACCCAGTCGATTGTCTGCTAACCGTGAAAGCAACAGACCAGGAAAGGGACAGGTAAATTTATGAGACGCAGCCAGCAGAACTATATGACGACTTTGATCGTGGTCGTCCTGTTTATCGTGTTTATTGCTGAAGAATTGCTGGGCGGATCGGAGAATACGTCCGTCTTGCTGAAGCTGGGGGCCACGTACAACCCGGCCATCGTGATGAAAAATCAATGGTGGCGGCTGTTTACGGCCCAGTTTCTCCACATCGGGATCATGCATATTGCCTCCAATGCGATCATGATCTGGTACATTGGCCAGTATGCTGAGCCGATTTTCGGCCACCTGCGCTTTTTGCTTTTGTACCTGGCCTCAGGCGTTGGCGGCAACCTGCTCAGCCTGGCCTTTGGCAATGACAATTCCCTTGGGGCCGGGGCTTCCACGGCTTTGTTCGGCATCATGGGAGCCATGGCCGTGGTCGGCTTCAAGAACAAGGAAAGCGACCTGCTGAGCTTCTTGGGCCGGCAGGCCCTGGCTTTGGCCGTCATCAACCTGCTTTTGGACATTTTCATGCCTGACGTCGACATCTTGGGTCACTTGGGCGGACTGATCAGCGGGCTGCTCCTGGCCGCTTTGCTGGGAGACGAGACTTACAAGCAGTTCGGCTTTTGGAGCCGGATGCTGGCCACGGTTCTTTTGGCCGTCTACGTAGTCGTGACGGTTCGCTTGGGGATGGTGATCAATCTATGAGAAGAAAAGTCATGAAGACCCTCTATGACGTCCAGCAGCTCCTGGAAGAGTACGGCGTCCTAGTCCACGTGGGCAAACGCAAGTGGGATATTGAGCTGATGGCGATTGAGCTGGACAACATCTACCGGGCCGGCGTCTTGGACCAGCGGACCTTTTTGAATGCCAAGATGATTCTTAACCGCGAGCACGAATACGAAGAGCGCCAGGAACGGGAAAAGAAAGCAGACAAGTCCTAGCGGTTGAAGGCTTTTAGCGGTATCATTGTAGTTATGTTGATTTGCAAAAGGAGCACATAAGTTTATGAGTACTTTTTTGATCGTTTTAGATATCATCCTGGCCGCGATTCTGCTGGTCTTCCTTGGCTTTTGGGCTTACAACCGCATCCAGGCCAAGCGCTTTGGCGGGGAACTGACCAATGATGAGTTCAAGAGCGGGATGCACAAGGCCCAGATCATTGACGTGCGCGAGGCTGACGAGTTCAAGCGCTCCCACATCGATGGGGCCCGCAACATTCCCTACACCATGTTCAAGTACCAGTATTCTGAATTGCGGCCAGACCTGCCAGTCTACCTGTATTCAGACTCATTGACCATGACCCTGCGCTGCGTGGGCGTTTTGCGCAAGCATGGCTTTAGCAAGGTTTCCTACTTGAAGGATGGCTTTGCAGAATGGAACGGGCGCAAGAAGGCGTCAAAGAACTAAGAAGTTCCCAAAAAATCATTCAACTCTTTAAAAAGCTTGCTGAGATCAATTCTCAAGCAAGCTTTTTTGGTTTATCATGGTTAGTGATAGAAAAATGGAGGACAAAATGCAGAAGATTGTGGCAATCGTTGGACCGACGGCCATTGGCAAGACCAGCCTGGCCATCCGTCTGGCCAAGAAAATCCAGGCTGAAATCATCTCCGGCGACTCCATGCAGATCTACCAGGAGGTTGCCGTGGGGACGGCCAAGGCCACCAAAGAGGAGCAAGCGCAGGTTCCCCACTACCTGGTCGACCAGCATTCGGTTTTTGATGACTACTCAGTCAAGAATTTTGTCGATGAGGCTCAAGCTGCCGTCAAGCAGATCACGGCCAAGGGCCGCTTCCCGCTCTTGGTGGGCGGAACCGGCTTTTACGTCAATGCTTTGCTGAATGACTTGAAATTGGGCGACCGGGCTGATGAGGAGCGGGCAATTGCGCCGGAATGGCAGGATTTTTTGGCTAAACAGGGCCCGGAAGCCTTGTGGAGAGAGCTGAACAACAAGGACCCGGCAGCCGCTGCCAAGATTCCCCCGGCCAATTCCCGGCGGACTCTGCGAGCCCTGACGGTGATCAGCCGGACTGGCTGTTTGTTTTCAAAGCAGCAAAAGGAGATCAAGCCCAGGTATGACTACCTGATCATTGGCCTAAACGGCAACCGCAGCAAGATCTATGAGCGGATCAACCAGCGCGTGGATCTGATGATGGACCAGGGGCTGCTTGATGAGGCCAGGTTCATCTACCAGAACCGGGACAAGGAGCACCAGGTTTTGCAGGCGATCGGCTATAAGGAGTTTTTCCCTTATTTTGCCGGCGAAGCCAGCCTGGCTGACTGCGTAAGCAGCCTCAAGCAGGCCTCGCGCCGCTATGCCAAGCGGCAGCTGACCTACTTTAGGAACAAGCTGCCGGTCGAGTGGTTTGACCCCCTGGATGATCCGGACTGTTTTGAGAAAATCGTTACCCGAGTAGAAGATTGGATGAAGGATTAACATGAACAATTTACCTGAAGAATTAGCTAAGATCGTTAAAGAGGTCGACGCCCAAATCGCGCCGCGCCTGGCCGAAATCGACGAGCAAGTCGTCTACAACCAGGCCAAGGTCCTGCAGGCTTACGTGGACAACGCGGTTGCCGAATCAGATTTGAAGGGGACCAACGGCTACGGCGATGACGACGCCGGCCGTGACAAGCTGGAAAGAATCTACGCCCAGGTCTTCCACACGGAAGATGCCCTGGTGCGTCCGCAATTCGTTTCCGGAACCCACACCTTGACCTGTGCCCTTGACGGGAACCTGTTGCCTGGCGATACTTTGACCTACCTGACGGGCATGCCTTACGACACCATGCAGCACGTCATCGGGCTGACCCCGGACAAGCGCGGCACTTTGATTCAAAAGGGGGTCAAGTTCTCCCACGTGCCGCTTAAAGACGGCGACATCGACTATGAGGAGGCCGAGAAGGTCCTTAAGCGCGACCACCCGCACATCGTTGCCATCCAGCGCTCCCGCGGCTATGACACCCGCCAGAGCTTTACGGTGGACAAGATCAAGACCATGATTGCCTTCGTCAAGAAGGTCAGCCCAGACAGCCTGGTCTTCATTGACAACTGCTACGGCGAATTTTCTGAAAAGCACGAGCCAACCGAATACGGCGCCGACTTCATGGCCGGCTCCTTGATCAAGAACGCGGGCGGCGGCTATGCCAAGACTGGCGGCTACATCGTCGGGACTCACGAAACGGTCGAAAACGCTGCTTGCCGCTTGATCGCGCCAGGCATCTGCCGGGAAGAAGGGGCAACTTTGACCAACATGCAGGACTTCTACCAGGGCTTCTTCATGTCTCCGCACACCACTGGCGAAGCCATCAAGGGCATGATCTACTCTGCTGCCTTGCTGGAGAAGCTGGGCTATGAAGTCAGCCCGAAGTGGAATGATCCCCGCACTGACTTGATCCAGACCATTACTTTTGGCGATCCGCAAAAGATGATCAATTTCACCAAGCAGATCCAGAAAAATTCGCCTGTTGACTCATTCGTTGAACCAATCCCATCAGACATGGCCGGCTACGAGGACAAGGTCATCATGGCTGCCGGCGACTTCGTGTCCGGGGCGACCATCGAATTCTCCGCGGATGGACCAATTCGTCCGCCATACGCCCTTTACATGCAAGGCGGGCTGACTTATGCCCATGACAAGATTGCGGTTACAAACGCCGTAAAAAATACTTTTTTTAAGTAAAATCGGGAAAATCCCTTTTTAATTAAAAAGTTCATTAGACCAATTTGACCTGAGGCCCGCTGAGTGTTACTGTTAATACATCGATTGACACAGAGCCAATTGAGTAATTGATAGTAAATTATTCTTTTTTAAAGGTGAAACAATGAGCAAAGTTATTACTGAAGAAGAAATCCGTAAAGAAGTAGAAGAAAAGAACGTTCGCTTTTTGCGCTTGGCGTTCACTGACATCAACGGGACTTTGAAGAACCTGGAAGTTCCAGTCAGCCAACTGGATGACGTTCTGGGCAACCAAACCCGCTTTGACGGTTCTTCAATCGACGGTTTCGTTCGCTTGGAAGAATCCGACATGATCTTGTACCCAGACTTGTCAACTTGGACCGTTTTGCCATGGACTACTCCAGAAGAAGGGACCATCGGCCGGATGATCTGCTCAGTTCACAACGTTGACGGCACTCCATTTGAAGGGGACCCAAGAAACAACCTGAAGCGGGTCGTAAAGGAAATGAACGACATGGGCTTCAGCGAATTCGACATTGGCTTTGAAGCTGAATTCTTCCTCTTCAAGGAAGGCAAGGATGGAGAAGCAACCATCAAGCCATGCGACAGCAGCTCATACTTCGACATGGCTTCTGAAGACGAAGGCGCCCGTTGCCGCCGTGAAATCGTTGAAACTTTGGAAAAGCTTGGCTTCCGCGTTGAAGCTGCCCACCACGAAGTTGGTGACGGCCAACAAGAAATCGACTTCCGCTTCGACGACGCCTTGGCAACTGCCGACAAGCTGCAAACCTTCAAGATGGTCGTCAAGACCATTGCCCGCAAGTACCACCTGTACGCCTGCTTCATGGCTAAGCCAGTTGAAGGCCTGGCCGGCAACGGGATGCACACCAACATGTCCTTGTTCAAGGATGGCAAGAACGCCTTCTACGACAAGGATGGCCAATACCACCTGTCAACGACTGCCTTGACCTTCTTGAACGGCATCTTGGAACACGCCCGCGCGATTACCTGCGTTGCCAACCCAACTGTCAACTCATACAAGCGTTTGATTCCAGGCTTTGAAGCTCCTGTCTACATTTCATGGGCTAGCCGCAACCGTTCACCAATGGTCCGGATTCCAAACGCCAACGAAATCGGCACTCGTTTGGAAATGCGTTCAGCAGACCCAACTGCCAACCCATACCTGCTCCTGTCAGCCTGCCTGAAGGCTGGTTTGACCGGGATCAAGGAAGGCAAGCTGCCAATGGCTCCAGTAACTTCAAACTTGTTCGAAATGAGCGATGAAGAACGCGCTGACCTTGGCATCAAGCCATTGCCATCAACTCTGCACAATGCGATCAAGGCCTTCAAGGAAGACGACGTCGTTAAGTCAGCCTTTAGCGAACACATCGTTGACAGCTTCCTGGAAATGAAGGAAACTGAATGGTCACTTTACACGCAATCTGTTTCACAATGGGAAGTAAAGCGTTACTTCAACTACTAAAATCAGCTCTCAGCTAAGAAATTTACTAAGCAGGAAAGAGGAAGTCTCAGTGGCTTCCTCTTTTTTTGCTCCTGTTTTCAATCATGAAAATTGATTACTTTATCGGTTTGTAGAATTTTTCGTAAGCAATTTTTGCTAAAAGCACAGGGCTTTGTTCGTTTTTTCGCTTTTTTAGCTATTAAGCTTAAAATTATTAAGTATGATTCCTGACTTTGGGCAAGGAGCTGACCGCTGGCTCAATGACCGCCAAGTTTACTGGCGGCGTACACTTTAGCCTTTATTTCACCATCTTCTTGATCCTTTTGGGCCTGCTGGTCTCATTCAAGGTGACGGATGATGGCCGGCCTGACTAGATATTACTAGTCTGATTAGCAATTTTAGTTTAATTAATTAAGCACTGTCTTTCCTTGTAAGCGTTCAGCTTGCTTTTCCACGAGAAAAAGCAAAGTGAACGCTTTTTTTGCCCTTTTTTAGGCCAAAAAATGGTAACCTTTAATATGATTTTAAGGATCAAATTCCAAACAAAATTTAGTTAGCTTCTTTATTTAGCTTAATTAGGATAAGAGGAATCAAATCGTGAGTACCAAAGCCCAAACTTTATCAACTCATAAGCCCAAGGCCACGGGGAGAATGCACCAGGAAAAGAGCAAGTCCATTTATTCCAAGGACGTGATCTTGGTCATGGCTGCTTCATTCTGCTTTATGTTCGGGACCATGTTCAACAATCCTTTGATCAACGGCTACGCTGAAAGCCTGGGAGCCAATTCGGTTCTGGCCGGGGTCATCGTCGGGATCATGAGCTTTGCCGCCATGTTCTTGCGGCCAATTGCCGGCAACCTGACGGACAAGTTCTCCAAATTTCAGCTGTCCTTTATTGGGGGCATTCTGATCTTCCTTGGGATCATGGGCTATATTTTCGCGCCTAATGGGGAGCTGCTCCTGCTCTTCAGAATCATCAACGGTACTGGCTACGTCCTTTGCACCGTCTGCATGACCACTTGGATTGCCTTTCTGGTGCCGCGCCAGCACGTTGGGGCAGCGATGGGCCTCTACGGCTTGATGAATGCCTTGGCTATGTCCGTAGCGCCGGCTATCTCAATCAACTTGTACGACAAGATCGGCTACCGGCAGACGATGATCATTCCGGCAATTGCCACTTTGATCATGCTGGTTTCCATCCAGTTCGTGTCCAACCACGCCGTGCCAAAGCCAAAGCCGGCAAGCAGCAAGAAGAAGTTCAAGATCATTTCTGTCAATGCCCTGCCGGTGGCGATCTTGACGACTTGCTTTGGCATTTCTTACTTTATCACCCAGGCGGATATCGTCACCTATGTCAACAGAATGCACATGAACGTGGCGGTTGGGAGCTACTTCCTGATTTATGCCGTCGTCTTGCTGTTGATCCGGACCTTCCTGAAGAACTACTTTGACACGGTGCGCTTTGGCACCTGGTTCTGGATCAGCTTTGTTTCGACCATCATCTACCTGCTGCTTTTGACTTACATGAGCAACAACTTCATGATGGCCCTGGCTGCCGCTGGCATGGCCTTTGGCTATGGGGTCATCTACTCAGTCCTGCAGTCAACGGCCTTGCTTTTGTCGCCGGCTGATGAGCAGGGGTTGGGCTCAAGCACCTTCTACCTGGGCCTGGACGTGGCTATGGCCTTTGGCCCAATGCTGGCCGGGGTGATCGCCAAGAACCTGCCTGGCCGGGAGTTCTACCTGGTGCAGCTGGCGTTGATGCCAATCGCGCTCGTGGTCTACTTGATCTGGCGCAAGCGATTGAATGGGGCAATTGACCACCACTAGTCAAGATGACTAACAGATGAAAAGCGCGAAGGCGGCTTGATCGGGCAGATCAGGCCGTCTTTTTTCTGGCAAGCTTTGCTATTTGGCCAAGAACCCCTATAATTAACTTGTTGGAAGAAGCAGGCAGACTGCAGTTGCATTTTAAGGAGCAAAAATGGAAAAGATTGCTTTTATTTGTACTCACAACTCCTGCCGCAGCCAGATCGCGGAAGCCTTCGGCAAGGCTTTGGCCAGCGATGCTTTTGAAAGCTGGTCGGCGGGTACGGAAATCAAGGACCAGATCAATCCCGACGCGGTTAGAATCATGAAAGAGCGCTATGGCATAGATATGATCAAAAACGGCCAGCACAATAAAACCTTGGCTGAATTGCCGTCGGTAGACGGAGTCGTGACCATGGGCTGCGGGGTTGAGTGCCCATTTTTGCCCTGCAAATGGCGGGTCGACTGGGGCCTGGACGATCCGACGGGACAGGCGGATGCCGCTTATCTCAAGACAATGGAAGAAATCAGGCAGAAGGTATTGGACCTGCGCCAGCAGGTGCTAAAGGAGCGAAAATAATGGATTTGAAGCAGCTAAAGCAGGACTATCTCGACTGGGAAGCCAAGCGCACGGTTTTTTACCCATGGAGCGAGACGGTTTTTGAAGTCGAAAATGACCTGGTTGATGCCTATGGCCGCAAGCCCTTCGTTTTGGTGGAAGAAGAGGGCGGCCGCTACACGGTGACTGATGACGGCTACTTGCTGTTCAAGTACAACCCTTTGGAAGACAATGACGACTTGAATGAATACGCGGCAGGAATGGTCATTGATGCCGGCTTTGACTTTGACCAGGAACACGGGGTGATTTCCCGCGAGGTCAGCCAGGCGGCCTTGCCGGCGGCCATCAACGGCTTGATGCAGCTGGAAATTATGATGTCATACATTGCCTAGGACGATTTCCTGGGAAATAGGCGGGCTCTTATCCCTGAGAGGGGAGGCAAGAGCCCGTTTCTTGTCTAAAAATCAGGAGAGCGGATGCCAGCAAACGGCCTGGGCAATAGAAAAATGAAACAATAACCTGGGCAATAGAAAAATGAAACAATAACCTGGGCAATAGAAAAATGAAACAATAAAAGGAAAGAAGGATGTACAACTATTGAAGGCAAGAGATCGCTTAATTTTGATAATCGTGGTTGCCTTTGGCTTTGCCATGCGGGCGCCAATCACCGTCGTCCCCTTGATTATTGACCAGCTGGCCCGGGGCTTGCATGCTTCGGTCAGCAATTTGGGGATATTGACCACGATCCCATTGGTCATGTTCTTGAGCTTTTCGGTCGTGGCCGCAAAGGAAATGACCAGATTTGGCTTGCGCAAGACTCTGAATTTCGGCCTGGCCGCCTTGCTAGCTGGGGCCTGCCTGCGCTTATGGATTTCCTGGCCGACGATCTTGCTTGGCACGGTGCTGGTTGGCTTGGGGATCACCCACGTGAACGTGTTGACGCCATCAGTCGTTTCAAGCTATGAGCCACAGCGGGTGGCCTCATATACGACTTCATATTCGACTGCCATTTGCCTGGGCACGGCCATTATGAGTCTGCTGGCCGGTCCCCTCAATGAGCATTTTGGCTGGCAGTCGGTGTTATGGTCACTGATGATCGTCTGCGCCATTCCCTTTGTTTTGTGGCTGTTTGCACCAAAGTCTGACTATGAGCTCCAGCAGTCAAAGCGGGCGGAAAAGTCGCCAAGCGTCAAGAAAGGCAAGCTGACCGATCTGCTGAAGAGCCGCTATACTTGGGCCTTTTTGATTATGTTCGGCAGTCAGTCGATCATCAACTATACTTTGATTGCCTGGCTGCCAGTCCTGATGAAGTACCATGGCTTTGCCCAAGGCCAGATCAGCGTCGTCTTGTCCTGCTACTCCTTTGCTGGCTTGCCGGTATCGCTCTTTTTGCCCAGATTTCTGGATGGAGCCAAAGAGCGGACCCAAGCCGCGATTTCCTGGGCCATCAGCCTGATTGCCCTGGCCGGCGCGGTCTTGATGTTCTGGCAGAGCCAGATGCCGCTGGCCTTTTGGTACTATCTGTCAATTACGGCCGGCGCCTTGACCGCCGTCTTCTTCATCATGGCCCTGACCTTGTTCCCGCTGAAGACCACTACGCCCCAAAAGACGGCCCAATTGTCCGGGCTGACCCAAAGCGGCGGCTACTTCATCGCGGCTTTTGGTCCAATGCTCTATGGGGCAGCTTACAAGGCCAATCCGCTGGGAATAGGACAGAACATCGCCTACGTGCTGATGATTGCCTTGTGTCTGCTTTCCAGCTTGATTGTCATTAAAATGCCGAAAATCTAGCCAAAAGCAGTTTAAGAAAAATGAAAGAAGGAAATGCAGATGCTGTATAAGCAAATTGAGCAGAACAAGCGCAATACTTGGCTGGCAATAGGCGGCTATGTGCTCATTTTGGGTGCAGCGGCATGGTTTATTGACTACCTGACCGATACTATCGCCCTTAGCTGCTTCTTCCTGGGTGCCGGCTTGATCTATCTGGCCTACATCTATTTTGACGCAACCCGGCATTTGATGAAGATTACCGGCGGCGTTGAGGTCAGCCGGGAAGAGGCGCCAGAGCTCTATGAACTGGTAGAGGAGATGAGCCTGGCAGCTGGCCTGCCGATGCCCAAGGTTTATGTCGTTCCGCTGATTGAGCCGAATGCTTTCGCCACGGGCCGGGATCCGGAACATGCCAGCTTGGCCGTGACCTCGGGGCTCTTGCGGCTAATGAACAAGAAAGAGCTCCTGGGCGTCATTGGTCACGAGATGTCGCACATCCGCAATTATGACATGCGGGTGACCACGATTTCTTCTGGTCTGTATACTTTTATCCTGCTGGCGGCCTTGGGCTTAACCTCTTTGGGCTTGGGCTGCTTTACGACTAAGGTACGGGGATGCATTTCCGCCATCATCCTCTGGTGCTTTGGCGCCTTCTTCTTGGCCGTGGGTCTGGCCCTCTTGCTGGTGGCTTTGCCGCTGGCCTACTTGCTGAACTTGGCGACCTCCCGGCAAAGAGAGTACTTGGCAGACGTGGGCTCAGTTGACTTGACCCGCGATCCCTCGTGCATCATCTCAGCCTTGGAAAAGCTGGAAGAGTTTGCAGTGGAAGAGGAAAAAACGGCCAAAGAAGACCAGGCCGCTGATTTCGCTGCCGCCCGCCGGGATGCCGACCCAATGGTCAGGGCCTTGGCCTTCAACGTCTTCAAGGGCAAGCATTTTTGGGCCAACCTCTTTTCCGACCACCCGACCTTGGACCGGCGGATTGCCCGCTTGCAAGAAAGCATGAAATAGTTATTAAAAATCAGCAACAGTTTTCAGACTGCTGCTGATTTTTTTGCAAAAATTCAACTAGGAAGGGCTTACATTGCTTTGGCAAGTTTCCTCCGCTGCCCATGCGACTATAATTAGGACAGGTGTTTAAATATGAAGGAGGAAAAAGATGGATTCTTTAGATGAGACAGGAAAAAGAAAATATATTTCCTGGCCCGTCATTGCCCTGATGGACTTTGTCACCGTCATCGGCTTTGACGATATTATTTACAACTTCCAGAACCAAGGCTTGGCCGTGGTCTCCGACTGGGTCATGCTGCTGGTTCTGTTCGTTATTCCGTATGAAATGATGGTTGGCCACTTGGGGAGCGTCTTTGCGAAAGAGGGCGGCGGATTGTCATCATGGATCCGGCACACGTCCGGCGATCGGATGGGCTACATCGCGGCTTGGTGCTACTGGGTCGTTTCCCTCCCATACCTGGTTGACGTTGCCAACTCGACGGTAATTTCTTTTGCCTGGCTTTTTAAAGGCCGGGCCCTCAATGACCGGGAAATGTCCAACTGGGCCTTTGCCCTGTTTACGGCGGTAATCTTCGTGCTCTTTATTTTCTTCCAGCATAAGTTTGCCAACTCCTTGCAGTGGCTGTCAGTTATTGGCGGGGGAGCCATGTTCATCATGACCATCCTCTTCGTCATCATGACTTTTGCCTACTTGGGCCAGGGGCGGCCAATCGCTACCCAGCCCTTCCACTTCAAGAACTTCCTGCCGACCTTTAACATGAAATTCCTGATGAGCCTGGGCTTGCTGATTTTTGCCATGAACGGCAGTGAATTCGTCGCGCCATACGTCAACGAAATGAAAGACGGCCCACATGACTTCCCAAAGGCCATGTACATGCTGGCGGCAATGACGGGCTTTTTGACCATTTTCGGCTCCTTTGCCCTGGGCGTCTTCTTTAATGCCCACAAACTGCCGGATGACTTGAAGATGAACGGATCCTACTATGCCTTTAAGGCAATGGGGGACAAGTTCGGGATGGGCAACTTCTTCCTGTATGCCTTTATCATCACCCAAGCCCTGTACATGCTGGCCCAACTGGCAGTCCTGGTCGATGGTGGGGCCCGGATCTTCCTGTCAGACACTGCCAAGCAGTATTTGCCCAAGCAGTTGACCAAGGTTGACAAAAACGGCCTGCCAATCAATGGCTACTGGCTGACGACCTTCATCTGCTCAGTCCTGCTCTTCTTGAGCGCGACCCTGCCAACGGTCAACGACATCTTCAACCAGCTCTTGAACTTGAACGGGATCGTTTCGCCATATGTGACCGGCCTGCTTTTCTGGGCCTTCATCAAGGTGCGGGTTCATGAAGAGGACTACCCGTCAGCCTACGTCTACATCAAGAACCGCAAGTTTGCCATCTTTGTCGGCTGGTGGTGCCTGATCATCACCTTGACCGGGGCTACCTTCGGGATCGTGCCAATTGACGCCAAGTACGGCACGGCCAAATGGGTCCACATGCTGGTCTTGAACATCGTTGAGCCATTGTTTATGATCGGCTTGGGCGTGATCCTGCCAATCATTGCCAAGTGGCAGAGAAAACGCGACGGAGAAGGCAGCGATTAGTTAATAAGCCAATTTAAAAAGCCCTGCACGAAATTCGTGCAGGACTTTTTGCGTGTTATTGAATCAGCTAGCTATGGTTTACAGCAGCTTGGCTTCTTTCAGCAGTTCTTCCAGCCAAGTGCCTTGAACTTTCTTCAAAGCGCCCTTAACGGCAATCTTCGGCAGCGGCAAGTCCATCTGGTCGATTGGCTTCTTGTCGTTTAAGTAGTAGGTAGCCTTCAAAAGTTCCCGGATGTCGTAGACGGAGTCAAAGACTTCCGGAACCCCGCGATCAACGTTGAGCAGGCTGTAGACGGCTTCCATGGCGGTCCGGACTGAGTATTCAGTCGTGAAGACCGTGTCGCGGGTCGGGGATTCGGCAAAGTTGCCGATGAAGCCCAGGTTCCGTGAACCAGCTGGAACGACATCTGGCCGGTCGCCTTTCTTGCGCAACTGGAAGTAGGCCGTTACGTAAGGCATGTAGACTGGGATCGTGTTGACGTAGTCTTCG
Organism: Faecalicatena absiana; assembly: GCA_017309015.1. Taxonomy (GTDB): domain Bacteria; phylum Bacillota; class Bacilli; order Lactobacillales; family Lactobacillaceae; genus Lactobacillus; species Lactobacillus absianus. The sequence goes on along the minus strand of JAEDAG010000002.1, from coordinate 273,894 downwards.
CCGGCATACTTCTTGATCAAGTCGTCTGGAACGCCCAGGTGGTAAAGGAGCTCTTCAGTAATTTCTTCACCCGTGCAGTCAACGACCCGCTTCTTGATGTAGTTGCCTGGGGTGTCAGAGTAGAGGGCATAGATCCAGACAACGGTCTCGTTTTCCTTCTGGTCCTTGAAGTGCGGTTGCCGGTGGATGGTGAAGGAGAGCATCCAGTTGGAGTCAGTTACCGTAATGATCCCACCCGTGTTGACGCGGTGCTGGTGGATGTCGCGCTTGGTCAGGCGCTCAAAGTATGGCTCAAGGGTGGCGTCCTTCATGGTCATGGTCGCGGAAATGTACCAGGCCCGTTCTGGAATGTTTTCGCAGAAGACTTCTGGGTGGCCAAAGTCAGGCGACTGCTTGGCCAGGTTCTTCCACAAGGTCCAGGAGCCGCCCAGCCTGTGGGTGATTGGGGCTGGCGCGTGATGGGTGCCGTAGGTTGAGCTTTCAACGATGGACCCGTTGGTAACCAGGACGATGTCGTTTTCCGTCAGGTCAAGCTCGTGCTTCTCACCTTCACGGGTGTAAAGCAGCTTCTTGGCCAGCTTTTCACCATTGGCACAGTCAACGATGACGTTTTCAACCTGGGTGTCGTACCAGATTTCAACTCCGTGGTCCTTGAGGTAGGCCAAAAGCGGCTTGGTCATGGACTCATATTGGTTGTACTTGTTGAACTTCAAGGCTGACAGGTCTGGCAAGCCGTCAATGTGGTGGATGAAGCGCATCGCGTAACGGCGCATTTCAATCACTGAGTGCCACTTTTCAAAGGCAAACATGGTTGCCCAGTAAGCCCAGAAGTTGGTTTCAAAGAATTCGTCAGAGAACCAGTCTTCGATCGTGATGCCTTCCAGCTTGTCTTCCGGGGTCATGATCAGCTTGACGATTTCGCTCGCACACTTGCCCAGGCCATATTGCCCGTCGGTTGGAACCCGGTCGCCGCGGTGGTGGATCAGGCGGCAGTTTGATGAGTTCGGGTCGTCGCGGTCAAGCCAGGCATACTCGTCCAGATAGGAAGCACCTGGAATTTCCAGGGAAGGAATGGACCGGTACATGTCCCACAGACATTCAAAGTGGTTTTCCATCTCCCGGCCACCACGGATGATATAGCCGTATTCCGGCCGCTTGATCCCGTCCAGAGACCCCCCAGCCAGGGCTTCTTCTTCCAAGATGTGGATCTTGCTGCCCGTCATGTGGGCATCGCGAACCATAAAGACGGCCGCAGCCAGGCCGGCCAAGCCGCCACCGATAATATAAGCATTCTTTTCGGCATTTTCCTTTGGCGCGCGTGCGTCAATAAAAGCTTCATAGTTACCGTTAGTGTAATGCATGGTTTTTACCTCATAAATTACTTGTTAACAGATTAACTTTCGATTCCAAGTGCATTGTAACACCTAAATGAAGCGCTTTCAATCGTGGAGGGGGAGAAAAATATTTCTTTTGAGATTCTTAATAACTTTCCAATAGCAAATTGGTCTTCTCATTTTCAAACCAGCTGCCATGGATTAAGCCATAAGGCACAATTCTTTAACAAGGAATTCTGGAAAAAAACAGCCGTTGATTTTTGCCTGATCGCTTAACTTTTTAAAGCTTTTAGGCAATTGCCGGTCTTGTCTTGACTCTGTGTCCAAAGGGTTGTAGAATTATGGCAATTAGATTAATGATTGCTGAGAAAAGATGAGTAGTTATTGAAGGCTATTAAAGAGAACCGGGGCAGGTGAGAGCCGGCATAGCCGTAGGTAGCGAAGATGGTCTTGGAGCAAGATCCGGAGGCGAGCACGGCAAGCCTTCGACGAGTGGCGCCCGTTATTGCGCCTGGGTTTCAACAGGAACCTGTAGAGGATCCAACCGTGAGGGTGGATTGAAATTTAGGGTGGTAACACGCAAGCGCGTCCCTTGGCCAGCATGGCCAGGCGGCGCGCTTTTTTGCTCTGGCCGTTGATTATCTTATTTTTAGTTGATTATCGTAATTACTGATTGTTTTCGTATTTTGAGAAAGGACTTTGAACATCATGACCAAACAAGCACCATATCGCAATGACATCGTCGGCAGCTTTCTGCGGCCAGCAGAACTGAAGGAGGCCCGCGCCAAGTTTAAGGCCGGGGAATTGAGCCAGGAAGAATTGACCAAGGTTGAAGACAAGTGGATTAGCGACTTGATTGCCAAGGAAAAGCAGGCGGGTCTTAAAGCAGTGACTGACGGGGAATTCCGCCGCAGCTGGTGGCACCTAGACTTCTTGTGGGGCCTTAAAGGCGTCATCAAGTACGACTACCAGCAAAGCTACAAGTTCCACGGGGCCAAGACCAGAACTGACAACGCGGAATTGGGCGGCAAGGTAGCTTACAACCCGGACCACCCCTTCTTTAAGCACTTCCTTTTTGTCAAGGAGCACGCGGGCGAAGGCGCTGAAGCCAAGCAAACCATTCCTTCTCCAACCATGCTCTTTCGCGACAACCGCTCCGACAACTGGCCAAAATTCTACGATACTTGGGATGAATACCTGCAAGACTTGGCCAAGGCCTACAACGAGACCATCAAGCACTTCTATGAGCTTGGCTGCCGCTACTTGCAGATAGACGACACGACTTGGGCATTTTTGATCTCCAAGCTCAACGAAAGCCAGGACAAGCCAGAAGAACATGCTAAGTACGTGCACTTGGCTGAAAGTGCCGTTAAGGTCATCAACTGGACTTTGGAAGGCCTGCCGAGCGACTTGACGGTCACGACCCACATCTGCCGCGGAAACTTCAAGTCAACCTTCTTGTTCTCAGGCGGCTATGAGCCAGTAGCCAAGTACCTGGCCCAGCTGAACTACGATGGCTTCTTCCTGGAATACGACTCAGACAGGGACGGGGATTTCAGTCCTCTGGCCACCATCTGGAATGGCCGCGAGGACGTGAAGATCGTTCTTGGTCTGGTGACTTCCAAGTTCGGGGAGCTGGAAGCCAAGGATGCCGTCATCAAGCGGATCAAGGAGGCGGCAACGCACGTGCCGCTGGCCAACCTGTGCCTGAGCCCGCAATGCGGCTTCGCTTCAACTGAAGAAGGGAACGTCCTGACTGAAGCAGAAGAGTGGCGCAAGCTGGACCTGATCAAGGAGATCGCGGACGAAGTCTGGGGTTGATTTGCAGAAATAAAGGCATAGATATAGGTACAAAAAAGCCGCGTGGAGCAATTCCACGCGGCTTTTGCGCTTGATTCCGCATTGCTTAAAATTTTTCGCCAACGGCTTCAGAATGCACGTCAGCCAGCGGCCGCCCCTGCTCATCAAAGTAGGAATCCAGCTTTCGGCACCAGATGATGGCTACAGTATGCTTGCCGCAGTGGACGCCAACGACGGGGCCAATGATCGACCGGTCGAAAGCGTCCTTTGGAAACTGTTCCTGGTAGTCCTTGAGCCAGGCCGCCCCTCGGTCAGGGTCGGCAGCGTCAAAGATCGTGGCCTGGATCGGGTAGGACTTGCCCGCAGTCAGGTCCGCGAAGTCCTTTTGGACATGCTTGTAGGCCCGCTTGTATTGGCGTTCTTTGGCAATGGCCGAGATATGGCCGGTCTCCTGAACGTCCAGAGACAGAATCGGGGTGATGTGCAGCAGGGACCCAATGAAGGTGGCGGCGTTAGAAAGGCGCCCGGTCCGCTTCAAGTGGGCCAGATTGTCGACCAGGAAGCGGACGCCAATGGTTTGGCGCAAGTCTTCCAGGTCTTTCATGATCAAGTCCGCGTCAGCCCCGGCCTTGACTAGGCGGGCAGCCAAGATGGCGCAGTCGGCCAAGCCCGCGCAGGTGATATGGCTGTCGAATGGGTGGATCTTGAGGCGTTTTTCCTCAGCCGCGTAGCCGACCAAGTTGCTGTAGAAGCTGGAAATCCCGCTGGACAAGGTCAGGATGATGACGTCCGTGTAGCCTTCAGCCACGTAGCGGTCGATGAATTCCTCAATCTGGCCAAAAGAAGGCTGTGAGGTCGTCGGCAGGGTTTCGGTATGTTCGATTTTTTCATAAAACTCGTCAGAAGTGATGTCGACCAGGTCATAGTAGGTCTTGTCGCCCCAAATCAAGGGAATCGGCACGACATCGATCTGGTACTTGTCCTGCTGCTCCTTGCTCAGGTAGGCAGAACTGTCGGTAAGAACGGCAATTTTCATATTTTTTCCCTCCAATCATGCTAACTATATTGTAGTTGAAAAAGGAAAGCTTGCCAATCAGTGAAAAAAGGCAGAAAAGGAGCGGGTGGGCAAATGCTATAATTAAAAGGAAGATCCAACAATAGAAAGCGATGAAGATATAAAAATGAAAGCAGCTGATTGCCGGGCCGCTGCCCGGGAAGACTTGAAGAAAATACCGGCAAAGGTTTACGCCCCGCTGGGCCTGTTGGCCTGCTATTTGACGGCCATTCCCAATGTGATTGGCATTTACGCCTCTGCCGGGGATGTCAATTGGGGACTGACCATCCTGGCTTTTGCCTTGGCCTTGCTGGCTTATCTCTACCAAGCGGCCTTCATGCTCTATTTGAAGCGCTGGCGCGCCCATGTCAAGGTAGGCGCGGCCAAGCCAACTTTTTGGGAAGTCCTCTCCAGCAAACGGATTCCGCGCCTTTTGGAATATGCCGTGTTGCAGAGCGTGTTGACCCAGAGCGTCGACGTGGTGTCCATGCGGGTGATGACTGATGGCAAAATGGCCTCCGGCCTGCGCTTTTCAATCACGACTTTGCTGGCCATAATTTTGATTTGGTTCTTAATGCGGCTGTCGCAAGTGCCATACCTGATCGATGACGACTTGCTGGAAGGCAACCGCAACGGCTTTTTTGACGAAGTAAATGAGAGCTGGCGGCTGATGAAGGGCCGCTGCTGGTCGTTTTTCTTCTTGAACCTGTTCTTTTTGGGCTGGATTATCCTGCAGAACGTGACGGGCGGGCTGGCCAGCTTCTTCGTGCAGCCATACCTGGCCTTGGCCTGCGCGGAATTTTACAGCCAAATTCTGGAAGACGAGCACATTTTTGACCGTTAGCAAATCTTAAGCTTTTCAGGCAGATTTTCCTGTTTGCCAGTCTCAAAATAGACTATAATTGTGAGTGGATAGATATATAACTGAACATCCATAGAATATGTGGCGCGCGGAAACCTTCGATTTCAATCGAGAGGGGAGCGCGCCTTTCTCCTTTCTAAATTCTTTAGATAATTAGTATTCCAGTGGCCGTTTTCACCAGTTTGGTATTATAATATATTTAGTGAAAGGAGGCATGACCAATGGAAATTTCTTTGACCATTAAAGCTCACATCAAAGCGCCTAGCTCTGATGCCGCTAAAGCCTTAGCAGACAGCATGGAAATTTACAGACAGGGCTGCAACTTCGTATCCCAATATGTTTTTGAGCATGACTTTGAACTCCGCCAGGCAAAGCTGAACAAAGAACTCTACTCCGACTTGCGACAGAAGTTCAGCCTCAGATCCCAAATGGCTCAGTCTGTTTTGAAGACCGTTATTGCCAGATACAAGTCTGTTCAAACTCAGCTTGGTCAAAAGCCGTATAAAATCCACGACATCAATGCGCCCCAAGGCGAGGGCTGCTATGCTGTTCAGCGCGATCTTGACTGGCTTTGGAAGCCAATCTTCTTTAAGCGACCGCAGCTGGATGAGGTCAGAGGCCGGGACTATTCCTTTAAGCAGAACGGCAAGATCGTGTCCGTCAACACCCTTGACGGGCGGATTGAATGCGAGATTGCCATGCCCGGCTTTGAGCAGTATCTGAATGACGAATGGACTTTTGGCACTGCCAGGATTCTTAAATCCGGCAAGCACTGGTTTATGCACATCAGCGCAACCAAGTCCTTCCCTGATTACGAGATTGAGCAGACTCGCCATGTTGTCGGAATTGACCGTGGCCTGCGGCAGATCGCTGCCTGCTATGACGAAAAGGGCAAAACCCTCTTCATAAGCGGCAAGGCTATTGCCCGCAAGCGTCAGCACTATAAGGATCTGCGCAGCCATCTGCAGGCTAAGAACACTAGAAACTCAAAGAGACGCATCCGCAAGATTGGCAATCGAGAGAACCGCTGGATGAGCGACTTCAATCACTGCTTGTCTAAGACACTCGTTAGCCACTACGGACCAGACACTCTCTTTGTCCTTGAAGACTTAACTGACGTGACCTTTGATACGGTCTACAACCGCAAGAGGGAAAACAGATATGAGCACCATTCCTGGTCTTTCTATGATCTTGAGCAAAAGCTCAAGTACAAGGCGCATCTGAATGGCAGTGAAGTCGTCAAGGTAGATGCTCACTATACCAGTCAGCGCTGTCCTAAGTGTGGCCGGATCTTCAAAGAAAACCGTGACCATGGACTGCACATGTACATCTGTGACAGATGCGGCTACCGCTCCAATGACGACCGCATCGCCGCGATGAACATTCAGATGCTGGGAACGATGTACGTCAGTGGCGTGTCTAATCCATCGTATCAGAACAAACGCGGCACAAGCGAAGCTAAGAAAGCCAAAGTCAAGAAATCAAAGAAACAAACAAATTAGAGCAGTGCGTACACGTGCTGTTCTGCCGTAGTTAATCAATCTGCGGAAGCATCTGAGGTCCGCCAAGGATGCTTGAGAAGCGACAGCGTAAGCCTTCGGGCTTGGCTATGGGAGAACTCTCTCCGGGGAGTTTGTTTGGACCACGCTAGTTAGTCGCAAACCTCCGACCTCGGTCGGGGGTAGTTGATGATGGATAGCAAAATGTATTATGGTGCCTTGATTTTACTGGTCCTGCTGGCCTGGATCGCATCCCCGGCCTACAAGCAGTGGCAGGAAAAGCAGAGCCGCCAGGGCGGCTTGAACTGCGCGAACGTGGTCGGGATCTTGACGGTCCTGTTGGCCATCCTCTTCCTGTTTTCGCCAGCAGTCTTTTCCCTGCTGGCCATTCCCAGCGTCTTGCTGGCCATGGCTTTGTTGGCCTGCAGCAGGAGGGAGAGTCTAAAAATCAAGCAAAAGAAGCAAGAATAAGCAGTACTGATCATTTGCTGGGCAAGTGATCAGTATTTTTTGTTTTTCGACAAAAGTTTATGGAAACGCGGCAGTTTTTTGCTTAAATCTAACAAAAAGAACTAGAAGTAAGCGCTTAAATAATGTATAATACGAAGCGTGATGATGATAAAAGAGAACTTAGCAGGACGGGAGGTAAAGTCAAATGGAGAGAATTTACTTTACGATCCCTGGTACCGGCCACTACTATGGCAACGAGCCTTTTGCCCGGGGCCAGAAAGTCTATCTGTACAAAGAGCCTGAGAACCCCTTTGATTCAGAAGCCGTCCGGGTTGAGTTGCCCGGTCTGGGCAAGGTCGGCTACGTGGCCAACAGCGTCAATACGAGAATTGGCGAGAGTTGGAGCGCGGGCCGGCTCTTTGACAAGATCAGCGATGGCACGGTCGGGATCGTCCGCTATGTTTTGCAAGGGGGAGTCGTGTGCTCCCTCAAGAGCAAGTCTTTGTTGAATGATACGGAAAATGAAGACTAGGAGAATTTTTTCATAAAAATTTAAATATTTTTTGGATCCAGGAAGACCAACATTGGCTTCCTGGCTTTTTTGCTTTTGGGATGTCTCGGGCAAAATTGCCCTTTCTTTTTGGACGATTCGTGTTAGAATTAGAACAATTTATTTAAAGCGATTATCTCAAAGGAGCGGAATTGCGATGAAAAGCTTGATTGACCTTCACCTGCATATTGACGGCTCATTGCCATACGCCACGGTCAAGAAATTATGCCGGGCCCATGGACTGCCGGATTACACCCACGCCCAGCTGTTTGGGAAAATGTCCGTGCCGGCCAGCTGCCACAACTTGAACGAGTACTTGCAGAAGTTTGCTTTTCTATTGACCTTGATGCAGACCAGAAGCGACTTGCGCGTGATCGTCCGCGAGCTCTTGCAGGAGCTGAAAGGACAGGGACTGGTCTACGCGGAGCTGCGCTTTGCCCCGCAGAAGCACACCAGCCAGGGCTTGACGCAGGCTGATGCCGTGTCCGCCGCGCTCGCGGGCCTCGCGGACTTCTATGACTGGCAGAGGGAAAATCCTGCCGGCCCGGATCTACATTCCGGCTTGATCCTGTGCTTGATGCGGATTCCTGGCAATGACCGGGAAAATGCCGAAACCTTGCGGGTGGCTAAGCAATTTTTGGGCCGGGGCGTGATCGGCCTTGACCTGGCCGGGGCAGAAATTCCGGCACTGCCCAACCGGGCTTATGCTCCATTTTTTGCCCAAGCGCGTGAATGGGGCATCCCCTATACCATTCATGCCGGGGAAGCCATGGGACCAGACTCAATCCGCGAGGCCCTGGCGCTGGGCGCCAAGCGGATCGGCCACGGGATCCGCTGCCGGGAGGACAAGGACCTGGTCAAGCGGCTGGCCGATGAGGGGATTACCCTGGAATGCTGCGCGACGTCCAACTTGAACACCAAGGTCTTTGACGCCTACACCGAATATCCAATCAAGGGCCTGCTTCACTGCGGAGTCAGGGCCACTTTGAACACGGACAACATGTCGGTTTCCAATACCAACCTGCCAAAGGAATATGCCCGCCTGGAAAGGCTGACGGGCTTGAACCGGATTGAAGAGGCAGAGCTTTACGTGAGCGCCGCCAAGGCGGCCTTCTGCTCAGAGGCAGAACGCGCCCGCCTGCTGAAATTGGGCGAATTGGCTTGGGCATGAATAAACTAAAGAAAACGGGTTCGATCAAAGCGATCGAGCCCGTTTTTTTCAGGTTTTAAGCGTTAATGTGTCTAGGTTTGCTATGTGTCGATTTGTGTAGGTTATTGCTGATTGCTTGTCAGCTAGTAATTGAAAGTCAAATTATCTTAGTAAATGGGGTAAAAATCAGCGAAGTGTCCGCTTTTCTGCTCTTGGCAGCCTTAGAGCTGGTAGAGCGGAGTAGACAGGTAGCGTTCGCCGTTGTCAGGCGCAACCGTAATGACCTTGTGGCCCTTACCCAGCTTCTTGGCCAGCTCGATCGCGCCGTGGATGTTGGCCCCGCCGGAGATGCCTGGCAGGAAGCCTTCATTGCGGGCGACTTCGCGGGCAGTCTCGAAGGCTTCAGCGCTTGAGACTTCAACGATGCCATCATAGATTTCGCGGTCCAGGGTCTTTGGAATGAAGCCGGCTGAGATCCCTTGGATCTTGTGCGGGCCCTTCTTGCCCTCCTTAAGAAGCGGTGATTCAGCTGGCTCCAAGGCGTAGACCTTGACCGCACTGTCAGCCTTCTTCAAGGCGCGGCCAATCCCAGTCAAGGTGCCGCCAGTCCCAACGCCGGCAACGAAGGCATCTGGCAAGTCGTCAGCCCCAAAGGCATTGACGATTTCCTGGCCAGTGGTCAATTTGTGGATTTCCGGGTTGGCTGGGTTTTCGAACTGCATTGGCATGAAGTAGCCGTGTTCCTTGACCAGTTCCTCCGCCTTGGCAATTGACCCGGGCATCCCCTTGCTGCCCGGGGTCAGGATCAATTCCGCCCCGTAGGCGCGCATCAGCTTCTTGCGTTCATCGCTCATCGTTTCCGGCATGGTGATGATCAAGTGGTAGCCCTTGGCGCTGGCTACGGCCGCCAAGCCAATCCCGGTGTTGCCGGAAGTTGGTTCGATGATGGTGTCGCCGGCCTTGAGCTTGCCTTCTTTTTCCGCCTTTTCAACCATGGCCAGGGCGATCCGGTCCTTAATGGAGCCGCCTGGGTTGAAGAATTCCAGCTTGACGTAGACGTCGGCGGAATCTTCTGGGACGACGCGGTTGAGCTTGAGAATTGGGGTGTGGCCGATAGTGTCCAAAATTGAGTTGTAAATCTTGTCTGACATAGTTGTTTCCTCCTGAAAAAATTATTGCTTAGTTATTCTGCAAATTTCCTACTTGTTTGAATTCTTGGATCTTGGCGATCCAGCTGCATGTCTTGCAACTGCTCGCCGGCTGAATGCTGGCCAGCCAGTTGGCGAAGAAATGCTTCTGGGTCTCTTCCCAGGTGAACTGGGGATCTGCCATGTGCTCTTCATCGGCGAAGTATTGCTGTGGTTTGGACAAGCCGCGGTCATCACCTCCTCTGGCGGCAAGCTCGCGGTCGTATTCCTTGATGAAGGCGCTGGGGCCGTATTCAAGGTGGGAGAAGAGAAAGACCTGTGGGCGTGTCTTGGCCGTAACCAGGCAAAGATGGCCAGTTTCGGAAATGGCGTTGACAGTCAGCTCTGGCTGCTTGGCCAGGTCCTGGTGGCTCATCTCCGCGTAGCGGGCGTGTGGCGCTTTAAAGCCTGAAGCTAAACCCGCTAGCAGGGGAGTGGGCTGCAGAATCTGCTGGCGGTAGATGCCGAAGAGCTTGCCAGCCAAGGCGTCCTTGCCGATGCCGTAGAAATGGTTTAGAGCGGCCATGGCTCCCCAACAGACATAAAGCTGGGGAATCTGCTTTTCATCCAGAAAAGCAAAGAGCTGCCGCAATTCATCCCAGTAGTCTACTTGGTCAAAGGGAATCTTTTCAATCGGGGCGCCGGTGATGATGAAGGCGTCCATTGTTCCCACTTTGACCAAGTCCAGGGGCTCCGCGATTTTGGCAAAAGCGGCTGGAAGCTGGCGCTTTTGGTAATGGGTCTTGGGATAGAAGAAGGTGAGGTCCGCGTCCGCCAGGACATGACGGAAGCGCTTCTGGGTATCCACTTTGTCATGCATGATGTTTAAGATGCCAATCTTGACCTGCATAATCGTTCTGCTCGCTTTCTTGAAGTTGATGACTTTTTGCAACAAAAAAGACGCGAAACCAAAATGGCTTTCGCGTCTTAAACAATCTGCGTGTTACTCTTTGAGCTGCAATTAATCAGTAGCTAATTGGAATTAATTGTACGCCAAACAGTGGATTGTTTAAGACACAATCCACAACAACAAGTGTTTACAAAGTTCATGTTTTGTAAAGCATTGTTGAACATTTTCGCGTACCTCCTTGATAAGTTAATTACAGTAAAACACATGCGCCGGCTTTTGCCAAGAGAAAATTTCAGGAAAAACTCACTTTTCTAATTTGCTTCTATATATGCCCCCAAAAAATTATTTTTCTTCCTGCAATTTGAAGTTGCCAATGATCATCAGCAAAACCAAAATTCCGGTCAAAAGGAAAACAATGAAATCCAGGCGTCCGCCCTGGCAGGTTCTAACGGCCAGACTGCCGCTGCCGGTCTTTTGGAAAATCGCGATCAAGGCGGTGGCCAGGCCAACGCCTAAAGAGCCGGCAAACTGCTGGACCATGTTGAAGACGGAGTTGACATCCGCCGACTGCTTGCGGGTCACCAGGGTGGTGGCGTTGGAAATCGTGTTGGAGAAGGTCAAGTTGAAGCCGGCCCGGATAAGGATGTGAACTAAGACAAAGAGCAGGGGGGTCAGCAGGGGCTGGATCAAGGTGAGCAAGATCAAGCCGGCCACAAAAAGGCTGGCTCCGAAAATCAGGGGCTTTTTATAGCCAAAATGGTCGGCCAGAGTCCCTGAAATCGGGGCTAAGATGGCACCGACAATGGAGCCAGGCAGCAAGATCAAGCCGGCGATCAGGCTGGAGGAGCCCAAGACGTATTGGGCATAGACCGGCACGGCTACGGACAGGCCGATATTGACGAACTGCAGGCCGAAATAGGTCAAGGCGGCCAGCCAGATGGACTTGCTCTGAAAAATTCCCAGGTTGACCAGTTGGGTCTTGCCGTGGTTGTTGACGTAGATGAAGGCCAAGAACAAGAGGATGCCCAGGGCCGCCATCAAAAAGAATGAAACTGAAAAACCGCCTTTGCCGATCAGGGAGATGGCATAGATCAAGGCCGACAGGGCCAAAGCCAGCAAGACCAAAGCTCCGCTGCTGAACGGGGCAGAGTTGCCGAATGGCTGGTTGCGGATAAAGAGCTGGCCGCCAATTAAGGCCAAGCAGGCCAGTGGCAAGAGGAACCAGTAGATCTCCCGCCAACTTGCGCTGGCCGCGACCAACCCGCCATAAGTTGGTCCCAGGGCCGGGGCAAAGGAGATGACCATGGCGGCAATTCCAGTCATGAGGCCCAATTTTTCCCGGGGAATATCCGCGAAGATCAGCTGGAACATGATCGGCGTGGACAAGCCGGTCGCGATCCCTTGGATCACCCGGCCAGCCAGCAGGACGCCAAAGCTTTCTGCCGTCGCTCCCATAAGGTTTCCGGCAATAAAGGCCAAGGCAGCGGCCAAGTGCAGCCAGCGGGCCGGAAACTGGCGCAAAAGGTAGGCGGTCGTGCCCATGATGATGGTGACCGTCAAGAGGTAGCCGGTCGTGATCCACTGGACCGTGGACAAGGAAACTCCGAATTGCTTGACCAGCTGCGGGTAAACGACGTTCATGGAAGTTTCATTTAAGATCCCAATGAAGGTCAGCAGCGCCGCGCTGGCAATTGCCCAATAGACGCGTTTGTTGCTTGCTTTTGACATTGATACTCTCTATCTTTTAAAAAAAGGACAAAAAAAGACTGTTAGCGGTAGCTCCGCAACAGCCTTTTTCACAATAATTTTATTTTAGCACAAAATATTCCAAAAGCAGGGAATGGATTTGCTGTAACCCGGCCTACTTCTTGTAGAAGAGCAGTTCTGAATGGGCCAGGTCAATAGTATAGTCTTCTGGATCCAGTGGCCGCTTGGTCATTCCCTGGTCGGTTGAGTAGATGATCAAAGCCAGTTTTGAGCCGGCGGGCATGGTGTAGTAGGTTGGCTGCAATTCAAAGACCAGATCAACGAATTGACCGGCTTCCAGCTGGCTTGGCTTGTGCATGTCTTCGTAGTTTTGCAGGTTCATGTGGGCCTTGGTGATCAGCTTGGCCTTGGTTTCCTTGTCAGGAACGAATTCCTGCAAGGGACCCGCACCAAAGCGGAAGCCGAATTCCTGGGCGCTGTAGGCCAAGATCTTTGGCGTTGGGGTCAAGCGCTTGCGAGCTCCTAGGTCAACCAGGGCAACGGACAGCTGGCCAACCGACTTGCTGGCGGCTACTTTGATGTGGACCTTTGGCCGGCCAACGATGGTTACCGGGTGGGCAAATTCATCGCTGGTGAAGCGCAGGCTGGCCTTGGCCCACTTCTCTTCTCCTGAGATGAACTGGTATTCCCAGGCCGTCTCGCTGATGCCGGCTTCCTTGAATTCTTTGCCGCCAAGGTCGGTAAAGGTTTCCTGCTTGCTCCCGTGGCTTAAGGTGGAAAGCTCGTGGTCGTCGGTCAGACCGTAGACCGTCTCTTGGCCCATGTTGGCCCAGTCCTTTTCTTCATGCCATTTGTCGGCTTCCAGGTTGTCCTGGATCAAGACCTTTGGCCACTGCTTCCGGGCGTTGTTTTCAATGCCCAGCAGCTCATGCACGAACCACAGGTTCATCAAGTCAGTGAAGTCAATTGAGACCAGGTTGTTCATGTTGTAGTGAGGACCTTGATGAAGGAAGAGGTGGGATTCAACCGGCAGCTCCTTGACCTTCTGCCAGATCTTGTAGACGTTCTTTGGCTTGACGTTCCAGTCATTCAAGCCGTGCACGGAGATCCAGGAGCACTTGATGCCATCCGCGTGGTGGCGGTAGTTTCTGGCCTCCCAGAAGTCGGAGTACTGGCCAGTTGCCCGGTCCTGGGCCTCTTCCAGGTACTTTTGCTCCTTTTCATAGGCCGCTTTAGCGGTAAAGTTGCCTCCGTCCCACAGGTTGGATTGGCAGACTTCGGCCAGCTTGTCCAGGTCTTCGCCCTGGCACTCGCCTGGGGCAACGACCAGCCCGTGCTCACGGTAGTAGTCATACCAGGAGGAGATAGCGGCTTCGGAAACGACGGTCTTCAGGCCCTTGACGCCAGTCGTGGCGATGGCAATCTGCAAGGTCCCCAGGTAAGAGCGGCCAGTCATGCCGATGTTGCCGGTGCACCAGCTGGCCTTGGTTTCAAAGCGGCGGGTCCGGTCGGTGTAGGCCACCCGGTCGCCAGTCAGCCATTCGATGACTTCCTTTTGGGAGATGGTTTCCTCTGGAGCGCCAGTAATCCGCAGGCCGTCGCCGTGGCGGTTGCCGATCGCTCCGGAGAAGACGGAGGCAAAGCCGCGGGCCAGGAGGTATTCGTTCAAGGCGTAGGAGGACTTGCCCAAGGCAACTTCAGTTGCTGGCACGTCTTCATCAGTCGGCTTTGGGGCAGGCTTCATTGGCTTGGCCACGTATTTTGGATTGGTCCAGGTGGTGGCATCAGTCAGATTTTCGTCGACGCTGTGGTTTTGGGCGGCGTTGTCGATGATTCCGCCAAAGTATGGAGAAGCGGTATAGAGGGCTGGAACCTTGAGCTGGTCCTGGCTTTCTGCTGGCCGGAAGACCGTGACTGGCAAGAGGTCGTTTTGGCCGTCTTCGTCAGTGTCCAGGTCGCTTTCCACGTAAACGACCTCCCGGATGACCTTGCTGGTGTCAAAGACGGGCAGGGACTTGCCGTTAAAGAACTTGAACTGGCCTTCTCCCCAGAACTGGGTGAAGTAGCCCTTGCCGGCCATGACGTCAAGCAAGGTCTGGCCGTTCTTGGCTCTGGTGTTGAGCAGGCGGTAGAAGGCGCTGATCAGGTCGTCCTTGTTTTCCAAATCCTTGCTGCTTGGCAGGGCCTGCTTTTTGACGACGGCAATTGGGTCGGTCAGGCTGTAGTCGTAGCCTGGGTGGTAGCCCAGCAGCTGGAGGGCCACGTCGTAAAATTCAGCTGCCGTCATGGCTGCTGGCTGCTTTGCCAGGAATTGGGCCAAAGTCTCACTTGGGCTGACGGCATATTCGATGAACTTGGCTTCCTTGGCCTGGCGGGTCGTGGCTTCAGCCAGGACGTTGCCGGTCAAGACGGCCAGCAGACTGCTGAAAGACAAGTCCTGGTAATTAGCAGGCAAAAAGTTGATGGAAAGCAGCTCTTCGACCTGCTTGGCCGGAGCGGTTTCCACATAAGCATATTGGTTGTATCTCATTAGCTTAACCTCATCAAAAATTAATGTACTTACCCTATAAATGCAAGCAAATAGGACCGCCTTTGTCAAGCAGCGAAAAGCCTTGGATGATTCCAAGGCTTTTTGCTTATCTGAAAATGGAGCGATAAAGACAGAAAAAAGACCAGCAGGCAGATGCCTGCTGGTCTAACGCGTCTTGGTATGATTCGGGTGAGATTCGAACTCACGACCCACGGTTTAGAAGACCGTTGCTCTATCCAGCTGAGCTACCGAACCGTCATGCTCTGACGCAACATATTAAGTATATGTGAACTAGCGCGGACTGTCAAACTTTTTTGGAAATTTTTTGCGAAAAAATTCAAAAAACGGACCGCATCCGGAACTAAAGGCTTTGAAAATGACCAGGCGAAGATTAGAATATTAAGGTGGTTTTGCGATTCGATCAAGGGAGGAAAGTTGATGACGACAGTGATTTTGGCGGAAAAGCCCAGCCAGGCCCGCGCGTATGCCGAAGCCTTTGCCCAATCCAAAAAGGGTGAAGGGCTGATCTACGTGGCAGACCCGATCTTGCCGCGCGACACGGTTATTACTTATGGCTTTGGCCACTTGGTGGAATTGGCCATGCCCGAGGCCTATGACCCGAAATACAAGCGCTGGGCCATGAAGTACCTGCCAATTTTTCCTGACAGCTACAAATATTTCGTCCCCCGGGACAAGCAGAAGCAGTTCAAGATCGTTTCTTCCCTGCTGAAAAAGGCTGACACGATCGTCGTGGCGACTGACAGCGACCGGGAGGGGGAGAATATTGCCTGGTCTATCATGCGACAAAGCGGGATCGATCCCCGGAAAAAACGCCTTTACCGCCTGTGGATCAACTCTTTGGAAAAGAGCGCCATTCGGGAAGGCTTCCAGAATCTTAGAAACGGCTGGGACTTCTTTACCCGCTACAAGGAAGCCCAAACCCGTCAGATCAGCGACTGGCTGGTCGGGATGAACGGCAGCCCCTTGTTTACCCTGCAGCTGCGCAAGCAAGGAATCAAGGGCGTTTATTCCATTGGCCGGGTGCAGACGCCAACTCTTTACATGGTCTACCAGCGCGACGAGGAGATTGACCACTTTAAGCCGGTGCCTTATACCGAACTGACGGCAGACTTTTGGGCCAGCCGGCACAAGTTTTCCGGCAAGCTGGAGCCCTACCAGCGCTTTGAAACTCCGGCCAGCCTCTACCAATTCTTAGAGCAAAAGGGGATGGGACTGGGCAAGCAGGAAGGGGTCGTTGAGAAGCTGAAGAAGGAAGTCAAGCAGGTGGCCAGTCCCAGCCTGTTCTCCTTGTCCAGCCTGCAAAGCGAGGCCAACCGGCGCTTTCGTGCCAGTGCCAGCCAGACTTTGAAGGCCGTGCAGAACCTGTATGAAAACAAGTTCTTAAGCTACCCGCGCACGGACTGCAACTATATTACGGACAAAGAGTACGCTTATTTGGCCCAGAACCTGGACAAGTACCTGGCCATGCTGGACAATGGCGAAGCTAAAGACCAGCTGAAGCCAGCCGGCCCGGACAAGCGCTATGTCAACTCGGCCAAGGTTCAAGAGCACCACGCCATCATTCCGACCCGGACCACGCCGGCCCCGGCCCGCCTGGCCAAGATGTCCCGCCTGGACCAGCAGGTCTACGACCTGGTGGTCCGCCGGACTTTGGGAATGTTTTTAAAGCCTTATGAATACGAGAAGACGACGGCCCTGATCCGGGTCGACAAGCTCCTTTTTAAGGCTACGGGCAACGTGACCGTCAACCGGGGCTGGAAGGTCTTGGAAACGCGGAAGGAAAAGGCAGGCGGCTTGCCGCAGCTGGCTGAAGGGCAGGCCCTTTCGGCTCGCTTAAGCGAAGAGCAGAAGGAGACCAAGCCGCCGGCCAAGTTTACCGAAGGGACTTTGATCACGGCCATGAAGACGGCGGGGAAGACCTTGGATGATGAAGAGGCCCAGGCCATTCTGAAGGACGTGGAGGGGATCGGGACAGAAGCGACTAGAGCCTCAACGATTGACATCCTGAAAAAGCGGGGCTATTTGGAAGCGAAGAAGAACCAGCTGACCGTCACGCCAAGCGGGCAGATCCTGGCAAAGGCGGCTGAGGCAGAGCCATTGTTGGTCAGTGCCCAGATGACCGCCCAGTGGGAAAAGGCCTTAAAGCAGATCGGCCAGGGCCAGCGGAGCCAGGACAACTTCCTGGAGCAGATCAAGCGCTTTATCAGCCAGATGATCCAGCAGGTCCCGGACAAGCTGGCCATTGATCCCCAGCTGGCTGACCGGGCTAAGGCAGAAAAACAGGCCGCTGAAGGCATTGCGGTCTGTCCGGTCTGCAAGGCCGGGCAAATCATGGACAAGGGCAAGTTCTATGGCTGCTCCAACTACAAGTCCGGCTGTCGCTTCACCCTGCCCAAGAAGTTCGCGGGCAAGAGCCTGGGCAAGCGGATCGTGCGGACTTTGGCCAGCAAGGGCAAGACCGACAAGCTGGATGGCTTTGTCTCCAAGAAGACCGGCCAGCGCTATTCGGCCAAATTGCAGCTGGAGGGGGACAAGCTGGTTTTGGCCTTTGACTGAAAAGCATTAAGGCAGTCTTAACATTTTTGTTACAAAGCAAATAATAAATCTAAATTGTGGTAAAGTAAAAAAGACGCCTGTTTGCCAAGACTGGCGGCTGAAGCCGGATGGCTTAGGGATAATTAAATTACATACTGTATTTAAAACGAAAGGGAGGATTTGATGAAACGTTTTGCCTTGGGACTGCTGACCAGCGCAGCCTTAGTTGGCGGCCTGGCTAGTCAGGCACAAGCAAGCAGCAAGGATTTCAGCCAGAGCATGAAGACGGACCTGACCACCAAGATTATTGGCGACAAGAATTATCGGGTCTATTCGTCGCTCACGCTGAAAGAAGTAAACAAGAAAGTTGAGAAAAAGACCAGAAAGAAGCAAAAGTACACGGTCAAAAAGCGGGTCGCTTACAAGAAGCGGGGCAAGACCAAGCATAAAACGGTCAAGCAAGTCAAGTACAAGTGGGTGACCAAGACTGCTTATCAGAATGTCAAGAAGAAAGAGTGGAAGTTTGGTAAGCCGCTGACCATGTCGGCTGACTTCAAATACGCGCATGTTCAGTCGAATTCATACAAGGTCAAAAACGGCAAGCGCTACTACTTCATTTACGTCGATGGCCGGCCAGTGGGCTATGTCAATGAGAAAGCTTTCGCGCTTTCTAAGGCCAAGATCGTGCCCCAGATCAGCCTGGTCAACAATCCAGTTGACACGGTCGGCTTTAATGCGGCGGATGCGATCAACTACGTGACTGACAAGCACGGGAGCCTGGTGGACAATGATCGGGTCGCGATCAGCTGCAAGTCTGCCAAGCTGAAGATCTCTGATATGGGCTACATTTCCAGCAAGAAGGCCGGAACGGCCACTTTGACCTTCAAATATGGCAAGGCCAAGGGGACCAGCAAGCTGACGGTGCGCAGGGATGCCAATGAAGGGGTCAGCGCGGCCAACGCCAAGCCAGCGGCCGCGGATTTGCCAAACTTGACGACATGGTCAGCCAGCGACGGGGCAGCTGCGTCATCCTCGTCAGCAGCATCTTCTTCCAGAACTGCCACCAGCAGCCACAGCTACTGGGCAAGCAGCATGAATGGCACGGACCGGGCGGCCAACATTTACACCATCTTCTATCATCCTGCCGTCCTTAGCGCTCCAGGCTCAAGCAACTTGGGGGACAAGGTAAGCAGTGCCGTGCAGGGGATTGACGTCTATGGCCAGACCCTGGTGACCAGCAACCTGGACTTGGGGCAGGCTGACAGCCAGGAAGCCCGGGGACATATGGTCAGCTATGATCTGACCAATATAAGCGACAAAAATCGCCGCAAATACGACTACCAGCAGCTGCCGAGCACGACGCTGGACTTTGACGTCTGGCTGGATTACGTCAAGCACGTTAAGGTGAGCCCGTACATGAGACTGGGCCATGGGCAGGCAATTGGGAGCACCAAGAAGTATGCCTACGTTCTGGCCAACTGGAACCGGTCCGGAAACTGGGCCAACTCCCAGGAACTGATCCGGGTCAACAAAGCGACCATGCAAATGGACAAGATCTGGACGATCAAGGTTTGGAACGGGTCGGCCAAGTACCCGCGGGTTTTTCTTAACGCGGACGTGATTGACGACAGTACCTTGATCGCGCTCTTCCATAATGCCTCCAAACACCGTTATGAATACTGGAAGATCACGCGAACGGGCAACAGCTTCAAGGCCAAGGAGGTCGGGGCCACGGCCAGCGACTTGATCAGCAATTCCGCTGAAGTCCAAGGCTTTGTCTGGGATAGTGCCTACGATGTCTACTATATTGCTTTTAACGACTATCTCTTCAAGGTTGGGGCCGGTCTGGCCGGCGTTACGCAAGCCGGCAAGGTCATGAACTACTATAAGTTCGCGACCCACCGGGAGTTTGAGGGTCTGGGCAGCTACAAGGGCTCGCTTTACCTTAACTTGAACCACCCGACAGAAACCCTGAAATTGGATCATAATGGCCGATAGTTGAGTGTGATGATTGGGAGTATAAAAATAAAATTTAAGAGAATGCTGCTTTTCCAGACCGCCTTGCTTGCTGCTGGCCTTTTGCTGACGGCTGGCCAGCAGCCGGTTGCCGCCGCGGGTGAAAAGCTGTCAACCAAAATTATCGATGGCAAGAAAAATTATGGAATTTATGCCAGCCTGAACAAGGTCAATCAGAAAAAAGGCAAGAAGAGCAAGAAAGTCTGGAAGAGCAAGAAAGTCTGGAAGTTTGGCCGGAAAATGGCCAACACGAAAGAATTCAAGCTGGCCCACGTCCAGTCGCAAAGCTACAAGACTGTCAATGGCCGGCGCTATTACTACGTCTACATTGACGGCCGCGGGGTTGGCTATGTCAATGAGAAGGCTTTTGTTAGAAGCAAGATGTCTTTGGTCAAAAGCGTCAGCCTGGTCAACGATATTGTCGATTCGGCCGGCTTTAACACCGACGACGCCATCAACTACGTGACCGACAAGCACGGCAGCGTGGTTGACAACGGCTTGATCAAGAAATCAATTGACCGGATCTCTGAAGAGAAGCCGGGTCACTGGCTGGTGACCTACCGCTATGGCAAAGCATACGGGAAGGTGCCAGTCACCGTCCGCGGCAATGCCGAGGAAGGGATCACCAAAGCCAGCGTCAAGCCTGGCAAGGGTGGCAACGTAGGCAAGACATGGTTTCCAATTGAATTGGCCTTCAGAGGCAGCTACAGTGCCCAGTTTTTCCCGCATACCTACTGGGGAACTGACAAAAAAGGCAAGAAGGCGGCCAAGCTGACTACCAAGTTCTACGAGCCAAACAGTTTAAGCCTTTTGGCAGGCAGCGAGGAAACCAATGTCCGGACCAATGTTCAAGGATTGGATGTCTACGGGCAGGACATGGTAACGACCAACTTTTATGGCGGCTCAAGGGCATCACTTGATAATTCCAGAGGGCACGTTATTCTGTATCACCTGAACAAGGTGCCGACTTATGCTTTGCAGTATATGCCCACCCAGACTCTGAATTTCTATGCTTGGAAGAGCTACGCGGCCAACATTAAGGTCAGTCCATATATCAAGCTGGGTCATGGCCAATCATTAGGGTCGACTTCACGCTATATTTATGAACTGGCCAACTGGAACCGGGCCAAAAAGCCCCGGTCAAATGAATTGCTGCAGATCGATAAAAAGACCATGCAGGTTAACCGGATTTGGACTTTTGCCGTCAGCAACGGGAGCCGGAAGTACAACCGCTACTTCCTGAACGCTGACGTGATCGATGATAATACCGTGGTAGCCCTTTTCCACAATAAGTCCAAGCAGCGGTTTGAATTTTGGAAGATTGTTCGCAAAGGCAATAGTTTCCAGGCCAAAGAAACGGCCGCCGTCAGTGGAAACCTGATTTCCAACTCCAGCCAAGTCCAGGGCTTTACCTACAATGTTGCTTACAAGTGCTATTACATTGCCTTTAACGATTATCTGTTCAAGATCTCTGCCGAAGGCAATCTGGAGAATTTCTATCACTTTAATGCCAAGCGGGAGGTTGAAGGTCTGGCATCCTACAAGTCAAAGATTTACATCGCGATGAACAAGCGGGCGGAAGTCTTGGACTCCAACATGACTAAGTAGCCTCAAGAGCAGGCTTTTATAAAATAAATATTCTTACTGAAATGCACTAGGTGGAAGTTGAGGAAATTTAAATGGATATTACAGGATTTTTCAAGGATGGCCGCCTGCAGGTCATTCCCCGCAAGCAAAAGGCGAAAGATGCCTTGTTTGATGCTTTGATCGACCGCTTTGAATTTGGCCGGGACTATACTGAAAAGGAAGTTAATGAAGTTTTGGCAGCAGTCTATGACGACTACGCGATTTTGCGCCGCTACTTGGTTGACACCGGCCGCTTGGAACGGGACCCTTATGGCCGGCATTACTGGCGGGCTGATAATAACGACGAATAAGTTTTAGGCCACCACATGGTGGTCTTTTTTACGACTTTTTAATTAAAAGCGAATGATCATAAGAAAGCGTGCACGAATAGTTCATCTTTCTCTTTTAAAAAGGCGCGTTTTCTGTTATCCTAAAGAAAAGCAGACAGGAGGAATTATCGTGACTAGTAGAATCAGTGTTGTCATGGGCTCCAAATCAGACTGGGGCTATATGCAGGAAGCTTGCAAGCTGCTCGACCAGTTCGGGGTTGACTACGACAAGCAGGTCATTTCAGCGCACAGAATGCCAAACGAAATGTTCGCCTTTGCCCAGAAGGCGGCCGAAAATGGCACGAAGGTAATCATTGCCGGTGCCGGCGGGGCGGCCCACCTGCCAGGCATGATTGCCGCCAATACGCCATTGCCAGTAATCGGCTGCCCAGCCAAGACCAGTGCTTTGGGCGGGATGGACTCCCTGCTGTCAATCGTGCAAATGCCGGCCGGCATCCCTGTGGCAACGACTGCTATCGGTCCTGCTGGTGCTAAGAACGCGGCGCTTTTGGCCATGCAGATCTTAGGCCTTGAAGACAAGGAACTCCAGCAGAAGATCGTCGACTACCGCAAGGAAATGCACGACCAAGCCAAAGAAAGCAGTGCAGAACTTGTCTATTAAGATCAAGCAAGGGCAGACCATCGGCATTATCGGTGGCGGACAATTGGGGCAGATGCTGACTTTTGACGCCAAGGCAACCGGGATGAAGGTTATCATCCTGGACCCAACCCCGGACTGTCCAGCTGCGCAAGCCGCTGACGACCAGATCGTTGCTGAATACAGCGACATCTATGCTATCCACGAATTGGCCAGACGCAGCGACGTTTTGACCTATGAATTTGAGAACGTGGACCTGAAGGCCCTTGAAAGCGTCAAGGACCAGGTCTACATTCCACAGGGAACCAACCTGCTTTACGTCACCAAGCACCGGATCCGCGAGAAGACCTTCATTCAAAGCGCGGGCTGCCGGGTGACCGACTTCTTGCCAGTCAAGAACCGGGAGGAATTGACCGCTGCCGTTGAGCAGCTGGGTCTGCCGGCCGTGCTCAAGACCTGTGAAGGCGGCTATGATGGCAAGGGACAAGTCTTCTTGAGAAAGGAGGCTGACCTGGAACAGACCGCGGGCGTGTTGTCTACTGGCGACTGCATCCTGGAAAAGCTGGTCGACTTTAAGACGGAAGCTTCCGTCATGGTTGGCCGAAACAGCGACGGGGAAGTCACGGTCTTCCCAGTTAGCGAGAACATCAACCAAGGCGACATCCTGCATGAAAGCATCGTGCCGGCCCGCCTGCCGGAAGCCGTGCAGGAGCAGGCCCAGAAAGACGCGGTCAAGATTGCCAAGGCCATCAAGCTGGTTGGGATTCTGGGCGTTGAGATGTTCATTACCAAGGACGACCAGGTCCTGATCAATGAACTGGCTCCCCGGCCACACAACTCTGGCCACTACTCAATTGAAGCCTGCAACTTCAGCCAGTTTGCCGTCCACAATCGGGCAATCTGCAACTGGCCGTTGCCAAAGATCAAGCTCTTGTCTCCAGTAGTGATGGTCAACGTTTTGGGCCAGCACGTCGACGGGGTGCACAAGCTGATTCCTGAAAAGCCCCAATGGTCCTTCCACGACTATGGCAAGGCGGAAGTCCGCTATGGCCGCAAGATGGGCCACATCACCATCCTGACTGACGACATCGACCAGACTCTGCGTGAGATCAAGGACACCAAAGTCTGGGATGCCTAAGCGGATTTATATTTGAAAATACTGTTATTGAATTGATTGCAAAAGGTGAAGAATAGATGATTGATCGTTACACCAGACCTGAAATGGGTGCCATCTGGACTGAAGAAAAGAAGTACGAATGCTGGCTGGCAGTTGAAATTGCTGCCGACGAAGCTTGGTCAAAGCTGGGCCACATTCCAGCCGAAGACGTGGAAAAGATCAAGAAGAACGCTAAGTTCTCCGTTGACCGCATCCACGAGATCGAATCAGTAACCCACCACGACGTGATTGCCTTCACGCGGACGGTTTCTGAGTCTTTGGGAGATGAAAAGAAGTGGGTTCACTACGGCTTGACCTCAACTGACGTCGTTGACACGGCGCAAGGCTACCAATTGAAGCAAGCCAACGACATCCTCCGCCAGGACATCCAGGACTTTATCGACATCCTGGCCAAGCGGGCCCTTGAATTCAAGGACACGGTCTGCATGGGCCGCACCCACGGGATCCACGCTGAGCCAACTACCTTTGGCCTGAAGTTCGCCCGCTGGTACTCAGAAATGAAGCGCAACCAGGAACGCTTTGAACATGCTGCCCGCGGCGTTGAAGCCGGCAAGATCTCCGGGGCCGTTGGGACCTTCGCGGAAGTTGACCCGGAAGTCGAAGCCTATGTCTGCAAGAAGCTCGGCCTGCACGCCCAGGAAATCTCAACCCAGGTGCTGCCGCGCGATCTGCACGCTGAATACGTGGCTGCCATGGCTTTGATCGCCACTTCCATTGAAAACATCGCGACCGAAATCCGTTCCCTGCAAAGAACTGAAATCCACGAGGTCGAAGAGCACTTCGCCAAGGGACAAAAGGGTTCATCAGCCATGCCGCACAAACGCAACCCGATCGGTTCTGAAAACATCTGCGGGATGGCCCGCGTCCTGCGCGGCCACATGGTTACTGCCTATGAAGACGTGGCCTTGTGGCACGAACGCGACATTTCCCACTCAAGCGCGGAAAGAATCATCCTGCCAGACACCACGATCGGCCTTGACTACATGCTTCACCGGATGGGCAAGATTCTGAAGAACCTTGACGTCTTCCCGGAAACCATGAAGAAGAACATGGACAAGACCCTGGGCTTGATCTACTCTGGCCGCGTCCTGCTCAAGCTGGTTGAATCCGGCATGTCCAGAGAAGCAGCCTACGACTTGATCCAGCCATACACCGCCAAGTGCTGGGCTGAACAAATTCCATTCCGGCCGCTCTTGGAAGCCGACCCAACCATTCAAAAGCAATTGACCAAGGCGGACCTTGACGATGCCTTTGACTACCACTGGCACCTGCGCCACGTGGACGACATCTTCAAGCGCGTTGGTTTGGAATAAAGAAAAGCTTATCTAACTAAAAGGAGCATCTCAATTTGGAGGTGCTCCTTTTATGTTCGCCTTTTTATTGCTTATCTTTCTTAATAATTAATGCTTGTCCGGATATCTTATAAACAAAGCGACTATTTTTTACAAAATAACTAAAAATCGTTCGCTTTAGTGTTGACCTGGACAAATTAAATTGTTATTCTAGACCCAAGAAGAAATTACGAATAGTAGTTCCTGTTAGTTTGTTATAGTTCGTATTTAGTAATTGTTTATCGGAGGATAAAAATGGCAGAATTGCTTTACAGTGGTAAGACTAAGGACATGTGGTCAACTGATGACCCGAACGTGCTGCGGGCAGTGTTCAAGGACGATACGACCGCCCTTGACGGGCTCAAGCACGATGTCTTCAAGAACAAGGGTGAGCTTGACGCGGAAATCTCCACTCTGGTTTTTGAATACCTGATGAAGCACGGCGTGAAGACCCACTTCATCAAGCGTCTTTCCAAAAACGAACAATTGGTCAAGAAGGTCAAGATGATCGACCTGGAAGTCGTAACCCGCAACGTGGCCGCTGGCTCCTTCTGCAAGCGCTACGGCATCAAGGAAGAGGGCAAGAAGCTGGACACTCCGGTTGAAGAGCTCTTCATGAAGAGCGATGAGCTCCACGACCCATTGATGAACGAATCAGACGCGATCGCCTTCCACTTGATCACTCACGAAGAACACGAACAAGTGTGGGAACTCAGCCGCCAGGTCAACAAGCTGCTGACCAAGCTCTTCGCTGACGCCGGCATGGAACTGGTTGACTTCAAGGTTGAATTCGGGACTCTGCCTAACGGGGAAGTCGTTCTGGCTGACGAATTCTCACCTGACAACTGCCGCCTGTGGGACCTTAAGACCAAGGACCACATGGACAAGGACGTTTACCGCCGGCAAATCGGCAACCTGGTTGATGTATACGAAAGAGTTTTGGCCCGCTTGCAAGACGCATTGGCCAAGGAGGATTAATTAACATGACTACTGTAAGAATCTACGTTACCTACAAGCAATCCGTTTTTGACCCGCAAGGGGAAGCAATTACCAACTCAATTCACTCCTTAGGCCACGATGAAGTTCAATCAGTCAAGGTCGGCAAGTTCTTTGACGTAGTGATCGACCCAAGCAAGAAGGCAGTTGAAGAATCCGTTAAGGAAATCTCAGAAGAGCTGCTGGTCAACTTCAACATGGAAACTTACACCTACAAGGTTCTGGAGGAAAAATAATGAAGTTTGCAGTCATTCAATTCCCCGGCTCAAACTGTGACATCGACCTCTACGAGGCTCTGCACACGGTTTGCGGCGCCGACGTCGAATACGTTCCTTCAAAGGAAAGCAGCCTGGACGGCTTTGATGCCGTAATGCTGCCAGGCGGCTTCTCCTACGGGGACTACCTGAGAGCAGGCGCGATTGCCCGCTTTACCAACATCATGCCCGCCATCGTCAAGATGGCCAACGAAGGCAAGCCAGTCTTTGGAACCTGCAATGGCTTCCAAATCTTGACTGAAGCCGGCCTTTTACCAGGCGCCTTGAAGAGAAACGACTCTTTGAAGTTCGTCTGCAAGACCGTTGAACTGGAAGTAGTCAACAACGACACGATCTTTACTTCCGAATACCAGCGGGGCGAAAAGATCAACCTGCCAATCGCCCACGCTGATGGCTCCTTCTACGCTGATGAAGCAACTTTGAAGGAACTGGAAGACAACCACCAGGTCGTTTTCCGCTACTCCAAGGAAAACCCTAACGGCTCCTTGCACGACATCGCCGGGATCACCAACAAGCGCGGCAACGTCTTGGGGATGATGCCTCACCCTGAAAGAGCCGTTGAAGCACTTTTGGGCAATACTGATGGTTTGCGTTTGTTTAAGTCAATTTTGGATCATGCGGAGGTAAAAGCATAATGGCTCAGGAAATGACTCCCGAAGAAATCAAAGAAAAGAAACCTTACCTTGATTGGAGCTTGTCGGAAGAAGAATACAACTACATTTCTGAAAAGCTGCTGCACCGCCTGCCGAACTACACTGAAACCGGCTTGTTTTCAGCAATGTGGAGCGAGCACTGCTCCTACAAGAAGTCTAAGCCAGTCCTGCGCCTTTTCCCAACCAAGGGCAAGCGCATCCTGCAAGGACCTGGTGAAGGGGCCGGGGTCGTTGACATTGGCGACGGCCAAGCCGTGGTCTTCAAGGCTGAAAGCCACAACCACCCAACTGCCGTTGAGCCTTATGAAGGGGCAGCGACTGGCGTTGGCGGGATTCTCCGCGACGTCTTCTCAATGGGTGCCCGTCCGGTAGCTACCCTCGACTCCCTGCACTTTGGTGAACTGAACGATGCCCACACCCGCTGGCTTTTGAACGAGACGGTTGCTGGGATCGGCGGCTACGGCAACTGCATGGGGATCCCAACCGTCGGCGGTGAATTGACCTTCGACGACATCTACAAGGGCAACCCGGTTATGAACGCCATGAGCGTCGGCCTTTTGGACGTCAAGGACATGCAGAAGGGGATTGCAGCCGGCTTGGGCAACGCCGTGATGTATGTCGGCGCCAAGACTGGCCGTGACGGGATTCACGGGGCTACTTTTGCTTCTCATTCCTTTGACTCAGAACACGAAAGCCAAAGATCAGCCGTGCAAGTCGGCGACCCGTTCATGGAAAAGCTGCTGCTTGAAGCCTGCCTGGAATTGACCCAAAAGCACGCTGACTGGCTGGTCGGCATCCAGGACATGGGGGCAGCCGGGATCGTTTCCTCAAGCGCGGAAATGGCCAACGAAGGCCAGTCCGGCATGGAGCTGAACCTGGACTTGGTACCGCAGCGTGAGCCAGGGATGTCCGCCTACGAAATTATGCTGAGCGAATCTCAGGAAAGAATGCTGCTCTGCGTCAAGAAGGGGCATGAAGAAGACGTCAAGAAGATCTTTGACTTCTACGACCTTGACGCCGTAGTCATCGGCCGCGTGACTGAAGGCCACAATTACGTACTGCGTCACCACGGCGAAGTCGTCTGCGACATTCCGGTTTCCAGCCTGACTGAAGACGTTTTGGAAGAACCAAGCGAAGAAAGCAAGCCAGCCCACATGATCGAAGCTGAAAATGCTGAAAACTGGCAACCGGAAATCAAGGACCTGGCTGCAGCCTACAAGCAGATGATGGGCCAAAGCACTGTCGCTTCCAAGCAGATGTTCACCCAAACCTACGACTCCATGGTTAGAACCTGCACGGTCGTAGGGCCTGGTGAAGACAGCGGCGTCTTGCGCGTGCGCGGCACCCATAAGGGGATTGCCATGACGACTGACGGCAATGGCCGCTTCATCTACCTTGATCCAGAAATCGGCGGCAAGCGGGCCGTCGTTGAAGCAGCGGACAATATCATCGCTTCAGGGGCTGAACCGCTGGCGATCACTGACTGCTTGAACTACGGGAACCCTAACGAGCCAGAAGTCTTCTGGGAACTCCACCACTCAGTCATGGGGATTGCCAAGGCTTGTGAAGTCTTGGAAACGCCAGTCGTTTCCGGCAACGTTTCCCTGTACAACGAAACTGACCAAAAGTCCATCTACCCAACGCCAATGATCGGGATGGTCGGCCTGGTCAAGAGCATTGATCGCGTCGTGCGCGACTCCTTCCAAGAAGCCGGCGACAGCATCTACTTGGTGGGGCAGACCGGGGACGACTACGCTGGCTCGGAATTGCAAAAGATGCTGACTGGCGAAATCTCCGGCACTTTGAATGATTTGGACCTGGACCACATCCACGCTTACCAGCAAAAGCTTCTGGCGGAAATGGAAGCTGGCCGCGTAGCCAGCGCCCACGACCTCAGTGAAGGCGGCTTGGCCGCAACTTTGGCTGAAAGCTCATTTGGCCATGACATCGGGGCCGAAATCAAGAGCGACTTGACCAGCGCTGAATTCTTCAGCGAAACTCCAGGCCGCCTGCTCGTCAGCGTGCGTCCAGCAGACGAAGCCGAATTTGCCAAGGCTTTGGGCGAAGACGCGGTCAAGATTGGTACGACCGGCGGCAGCACGCTGAAAGTTCAATTAGCAGATCAGACTGCTGAATTGGCAGTTGCTGAACTGAAAGATATTTGGGGAGGGGCAGTTCCATGCCTTATGAAATCAAAGGATTAAACGAGGAATGTGGCGTATTTGGCGTCTATAACGTGCCTGACGCGGCCAACGTAACCTACTTTGGCCTGCATGCCTTGCAGCACCGCGGTCAGCAGGGCGCCGGCATCGTTTCCAGCGATGGCAGCAAGCTGCGCCAGTTCCGTGACCGGGGGCTTCTGTCAGAAGTCTTTTCAAACCCGGCCGATTTGGAATTCTTGCAAGGGAACATGGCCATTGGCCACGTGCGCTATGGTACCGCTGGCTCAGACTCATTTGCCAACGTGCAGCCATTCCTGTTCCACTTCCAAGATGGTGAAATTGCGCTTTGCCACAACGGCAACTTGACCAACGCCAAGACCTTGAAGAAGCGCCTGGAAGACTCAGGTTCAGTCTTCCAGTCAAGCTCTGACACGGAAATTCTGATCCACCTGATCAGACGCAAGGTCCGCATGCCGTTCATTGAAGCCTTGAAGGCCAGCCTGAACGAAGTCAAGGGAGGCTTTGCCTTCCTTTTGATGACTAAGGACACCCTTTACGCGGCCTTGGACCCGAACGGCTTCCGGCCACTGGTCTTAGGCCAGATGGACAACGGGGCATACGTGGTAGCCAGTGAATCATGTGCCCTGGACGCGGTTCATGCCAAGCTGATCCGTGACGTGCAGCCAGGCGAGCTGTTGATCATCAATAAGGATGGCCTGAAGATCGACCGCTACACGACCGAAACCCAGCTGGCCGTCTGTTCCATGGAATACATCTATTTTGCCCGGCCTGACTCAATCATGCACGGGGTCAACATCCATACCGCCCGCAAGCGGATGGGGATGCTGCTGGCTAAAGAGCAGCCAGCGCCAAAGGATGCCGACATGGTCATCGGGGTGCCAAACTCCTCACTGTCAGCCGCGACTGGCTATGCGGAAGCTGCTGGCCTGCCATACGAAATGGGCTTGATCAAGTCCCAGTACATCGCCAGAACCTTCATTCAGCCAACTCAAGCTCTGCGTGAGCGCGGGGTCAAGATGAAGCTGGCTGCCGTCCGCGGGGTGGTTGCCGGCAAGAGCGTGGTAGTCGTTGACGACTCAATCGTCCGCGGGACCACCTCCCGGCAGATCGTGCAGATGCTGAAGGAAGCCGGGGCCAAGTCCGTGCACATGCGGATTGCCTCACCGCCTTTCAAGTACCCGCACTTCTATGGGATCGACATCTCACAGCGTCAGGACCTGATGGCGGCTAAGTACAGCGTTGAAGACATGCGGCGGATCATTGGCGCCGAAAGCCTGGGCTTCTTGTCCATTCCAAGCCTGATCAAGGCCATCAATATCCCTGACGCGGGCGATGCGCCAAATGGCGGCTTGACCGTGGCCTACTTCGACGGCAAGTACCCGACTCCTTTATATGACTACGAAGATCAAATCAAGGCTCCGCTGCACGTCGTGCCAGTTGAAGAAGTCTTGAAGAAGCAAAGACAAAGCAAAGGTGAATAATCGTGAATCGTTACAAAGATGCTGGCGTTGACGTCAACGCGGGTTATGAATTGGTGCGCCGGATCAAGGGCGCGGTTGCTTCGACCAAGCGGCCTGGCTATGTCGGGAATATTGGTGGCTTTGGCGGCCTCTTTGACCTGGATTCATTGGGCTACCAGCACCCAGTTCTGGTTTCCGGGACTGATGGGGTCGGCACCAAGCTGATGATCGCGCAAAAGATGGGCAAGAACGATACGGTCGGGATCGACGTCGTCGCCATGTGCGTCAACGACGTTCTGGCCCAAGGGGCAGAACCGCTCTTCTTCCTGGACTACATTGCTTGTGGCCACAACGACCCAGCCCTCTTGGCTGAAGTCGTTTCCGGCGTGGCGGAAGGCTGTCGGCAGGCAGGCTGCAGCCTGATCGGCGGGGAAACCGCGGAAATGCCTGACATGTATGCCGCTGATGAGTACGACCTGGCCGGCTTTACGGTCGGCGTGGCGGAAAAAGACCGCCTGCTCAGCCAGTCGACTCCGCAAGCCGGCGACGTCCTGCTGGGATTGGCTTCAACTGGCGTTCACTCCAACGGTTTCTCCTTAGTGCGCAAGATCCTCTTTAAGGACCACGCGGTCAAATTGACCGACCAGCCAGCCGCCCTTAACGGCAAGACCGTTGGCGAAGCCTTGCTGGCCCCAACCAGAATCTACATCAAGTCCGTTCTGCCAGCCATCAAGCAGGGGCTGGTACACGGCGTGGCCCACATTACCGGGGGCGGCTTGATTGAAAACGTCCCGCGGATGTTTACTGACGACCTGCAGGCAGAAATTCATGCAGGCACTTGGGAGGTCCCAGACGTCTTCAAGTATCTGCAAGAAATTGGCGGCTTGTCTCTGGAAGACTGCTGGCAAACCTTCAACATGGGCCTGGGTATGATCCTGGCCGTGCCAGCTGAGCAAAAAGAAGCAGCCAAGCAGGCCCTGGCCGCCAAGGGCGAAAAGGTCTTTGAAGTTGGCCAGCTGCAAAAGCGGGCTGAAGGTTCTGAAAAAGTAGTTATCAAATAGGTAAGAAAAGAACAATGAGAGTAGCGATTTTTGCATCAGGCAACGGTACCAATTATGAAGCTCTGGCCGAACGCTTTCAGTCTGGCGACCTGCCGGGCGAGCTGGCCTTGCTCTTCTGCGACCATCCAGACGCTCCCGTGATCAAGCGGGCTGAGAAGTTCAACACTCCAGTCGTGACCTTTACGGTCAAGTCTTGTGGCGGCAAGCAGGCATATGAGGAGAAGATCCTCCAGGTGCTTCATGAATACCGGATCGATTTTATTGCCATGGCCGGCTACATGCGGGTCATCGGGCCAACGATTTTGAATGATTATGAAGGGCGCATCGTCAACCTGCACCCAGCCATGCTGCCAGACTATCCAGGTCTGCACGCGATCGAACGGTCCTTTGCAGATCGCTCTGAGCGTTCAGGCGTAACCGTGCACTATATTGATGCTGGCCTGGACGATGGTCCGGTCATCGCGCAAAAGCACGTGCCAATCAAGGATGACGACACTGAAGAAACCTTTGAGGCGCGGCTGCATGCTTGTGAGCACGAGCTCTATCCAGCCGCCCTCAAGGATGTATTGACTAAGTTTGAAGCAGAAATAAAGGAGTCCAATAAACAAATGAAGCGTGCATTGGTAAGCGTATCAGATAAGAGCAACTTGGTACCCTTTGTCAAGGGGCTGGAAGAAAACGGCTTTGAAATCGTCTCAACCGGTGGCACCAAGAAGGTTCTTGACGAAGCTGGCGTAAAGACGATTTCCGTTGAAGACGTTACTGGCTTCCCGGAAATTCTTGACGGCCGCGTCAAGACCCTGAACCCTTACATCCACGGTGGCCTCCTGGCCCGCCGCGAGCTGCCAAGCCACGTGGAAACCTTGAAGAAGCACCACATTACGCCGATCGACCTGGTCTGCGTCAACCTGTACCCATTCAAGCAGACGATTGAAAAGCCGGACGTAACCCTGGCTGACGCCATCGAAAACATTGACATCGGCGGCCCAAGCATGGTCCGCTCAGCTGCCAAGAACTACCGCGACGTCACCATCGTGACCGACAAGGCTGACTACGACAAGGTGCTGGAAGAAATCAAGGAAAATGGCGCAACCACTCTGGAAACCAGAGCTGAGCTGGCAGCCAAGGCCTTCCGTCTGACGGCTTCATACGACGCTTTGATTTCCCAATACCTGTCAAAGCAAGTCGGCGTGGAAGCACCTGAAAAGCTGACTTTGACCTACGACCTGAAGGAAACCATGCGCTATGGGGAAAATGGTCACCAAAAGGCTTGGCTCTACGAAGACGCCCTGCCAAAGAGCTACTCAATCCTGGAAGCTGAGCAGCTGAACGGGAAGAAATTGTCCTACAACAACATCAAGGACGCTGATGAAGCCCTGCGCTGCATCCGCGAATTTGACGACAAGCCAACCGTTGTAGCCATGAAGCACATGAACCCATGCGGCATTGGCCAAGGGGACACTTTGGAAGAAGCTTGGGACAGAGCCTACGAGGCTGACTCAGTCTCCATCTTCGGCGGCGTCATTGCCTTGAACCGGAAGGTTGACCTGGCAACGGCCAAGAAGATGCACAAGATCTTCCTGGAAATCATCATTGCGCCAGACTACGATGAAGACGCTCTGGAAGCCTTGAAGACCAAGAAGAAGAACATGCGGATCCTGAAGCTGGACTTCTCCAAGAAGGATGAGCCAACCCGCCACGAAACCGTTTCAGTCATGGGCGGTCTCTTGATGCAGGACCAAGACGTTCTGGCCGAAGATGCCAGCGACTGGGAATGCGTAACTGCCGTCAAGCCAACCGAAGACCAGCTCAAGTCTTTGATGTTTGCCTGGAAGGCAGTCAAGCACGCCAAGTCAAACGCGATCGTCGTTGCCAACGACGAACGGACCCTGGGCGTTGGTGAAGGACAGCCAAACCGGATCGACTCTGAAAAGATTGCCATCGACCACGCTGGCGATGCCCTTGACGAGCGGGCAGTCATTGCTTCTGACGCCTTCTTCCCATTCAGCGACTGCGTTGAATACGCTGGCAAGCATGGCATCAAGGCTATCGTACAGCCTGGTGGCTCTGTGCGTGACCAAGAATCAATCGACATGGCCAACAAGTACGGCATTGCCATGGTCTTCACTGGCGTGCGTCACTTTAGACACTAAAAGGCAAGCATCATGAAAGATAATTTAAACATTTTAGTCGTTGGGTCAGGTGGCCGCGAATTCGCGGTGGCCCGGGCCTTGAAGAAGAGTCCGCACGTTGCCAAAGTCTACGTGGCACCTGGCAATAGCGGCTTGGCAAGCATCGGCGTAGAGGCCGTGGACATTCCTGAAGACGACTTCAAGGGCTTGAAGGACTTTGCGATTGCCCACCAGGTAGCTTGGACCTTTGTTGGCCCAGAAGACGCCCTGGTGGCCGGCATTGTCGACTATTTCCAGGCCTTTGGCTTGAAGATCTTCGGGCCAAACGCGCGGGCCGCGCAATTGGAAGGGTCCAAGGACTATGCCCTGAAGTTCATGGAAAAGTACGACGTGCCGCACCCACGCTATGAAAGCTACGAAGACGCCGACAGCGCTATCGCGGCTTTGAGCGACTTTGGCCTGCCGGTCGTCCTCAAGGAAGACGGCCTGGCCGGCGGCAAGGGGGTCGTAATCGCGGAAGACGAGTCAACGGCCAAGGAAACCCTGCGCTGGATGTTCGACAACGGGCAAAAGCGGGTCGTTCTGGAAGAATTCTTGACCGGTCCGGAATACTCAGTCTTCGCCGTCATGCAAAATGGCGAATATCGTCTGCTGCCAGTCGCCCAAGACCACAAGCGGGCCTATGACGGCGACAAGGGACCAAATACTGGCGGCATGGGCTCTTACAGCCCAGTCCCGCAATTGACGGCTGAGCAAAGAGCAGCCATCATTGATGAACTGGTCAAGCCGGCCGCCAAAGGCTTGGAAAAGGGTGGCTACAACTACCATGGGGTCTTGTACCTGGGCTTGATGATGACTGAGAGGGGGCCAAAGATGATCGAATACAACGTTCGTCTGGGCGACCCTGAAACTGAAGTCGTTTTGCCCCGCCTGGCCACTGACTTTGCCGAATTGATCGATGCCAACGTCAACGATGAGGAAATGCCAGAGGTCAAGGAAAATGACCTGGCCATCCTGGGCGTCATTCTGGCCGCCAAGGGCTACCCAAAGAACCCGGTCAAGGGCCAGGCGCTGGGAACCTTGCCAGCTGAAGACGGGATTGCCATCGACTACGCCAACGTCAAGGGCCCTCTGACTGACCTGAAGGGCAATGGCGGCCGGATCTTGATGGTCCGTGCTGAAGCTGCCAGCTTGGACGCTGCCCAAAAGCACGTCTACGACTACCTGGCCAAGCTTGATGAGCCAGAATGCTTCTACCGCCGCGACATTGGCGCTAGAGCAACTGGCAAGACCTATTAAGCCATCTTTATCTATTTTTTCATCGATAATCAAGACAATTACCAACTTTATCAACTAACAGACACACTCCAAATCAATTAATATCAACACTTATGGGAGGACCGCGCAGGCGGTTCTCTTATTTTTTACTTTTTATTATCATCTGTTGATTATGAGAACCTTCCAGCACTTTTTTAATTTTTTGAAGACAAAATGAGCTAAAGCAACATTTAAGTTAGACTCTAGCCGAAGCACATAAAGTGAGTACAAGCAAAAGGTTGATTAAAAACAAAAATGAGAGAAAAATAATAAAAACCGTTGACAATCCCCCGGAGATTACATAGAATATAAACAACTTAAGATTAAAAGGAGCTGAGAAATCATGGAAAAGCAAATGTGTCAACAAAGGAATAATGCAATGATGTTCTCAGCGAATGTCATAGCTCGCTTGCAAATTATTGGCTAGAGCCCGGAGTCGCCCGAGCTCTTCTTTAGCAAGTCTGTGAGTGAGCTCAAGAGGGAATTTGATGAGTCTTCACTCAAGGCTGAGTGAAGACTTTTTAATTTTAAACTAAGACAATCAGAAAAATTATCATGTTGTACTGAGAGGGGAATCTACCATGAATTTTAAGAAAATGTTTGGATTAACTGCTGCTACGATGATGTCAGCTGCCGCACTGACTGGCTGTGCCACTGCCAAGACCGCTTCTAACGGCGGTAACAAGACCAGCGACAACAAGTTCCGCATCGGCCTTAACCTGGAACTTTCCGGTGCTGCCGGCAGCTACGGCCAGCAAGAAAAGAAGGGTGCCGCTTTAGCAGCCGACGAAATCAACAAGAAGGGCGGAGTGAAGATCGGCGGCAAGACTTATAAGATCAAGCTTTACGTTTCCGACAACAAGTCATCCACTTCAACTGCCGCATCCGTTGCCGCGCAAATGGTCAACTCCAACAAGGTCGTGGCACAAGTTGGTCCTGCCGCCACTGCCTACGCAACGGCTTCAATCGCCAACTTAACCAAGGCCGGCGTGCCAATTGTTGGTCCTTCAGCTACTGCAGCTGCCTTTACCCAAACCAAGTCTGGCCAAACGCAAAAGTATGCCTTCCGTGCCTGCTTCATCGACCCATACCAAGGGAAGAAGGCTGCCGAATTCATGTACAACACGCTTAAGAAGCGCAAGGTTGCGATCGTTGCCGACAACTCAACTGACTACGGTACTGGCTTAACCAAGTCCTTCTCAGCTGAATTCAAGAAACTTGGCGGCAAGGTTGTAACTACCCAATACTTCCAAGCTGGTGACAAGGACTTTAACTCAACTCTGACCACGGTTAAGAACAAGAAGCCTGACGCAATCTACCTGCCAGGCTACTACACTGAAATCGGTCTGGTTGTCAAGCAAGCCCGCGAAATGGGGATCAGCGTGCCAATGGTTGGTGGCGACGGCATGGGCTCACCAAAGCTGGCCAAAATCGCTGGCAAGAAGAACGCCTCAAACATCTACTACACGACTCACTTCTCAACCAAGTCTAAGGAACCACAAGTCGTTAAGTTTATGAAGGCTTACAAGGCTAAGTACGGCGAAGAACCAGCAACCTTTACTTCACTGGCATACGACTCAGTCAACATGGTCGTTGAAGCAGCCAAGAAGGAAGGCGAAGTTTCCTCAAGCGCTGTCCAAAAGGGTCTGGAATCTCTGAAGAACTTCAAGGGCGTTACCGGGAACATCACCATGGACTCCAAGCACAACCCACAAAAGTCCGTTGTTGTTGAAGAAATGGAAAAGGGTGCCGTAACCAAGGCCTACACTGTTAAGTAATTGCTTATTGACAAATTTATG
Source organism: Faecalicatena absiana (assembly GCA_017309015.1). Lineage (GTDB taxonomy): Bacteria > Bacillota > Bacilli > Lactobacillales > Lactobacillaceae > Lactobacillus > Lactobacillus absianus. Next base: position 237,412 of record JAEDAG010000002.1, on the reverse strand, counting down.
ACTGATTTTTAACTGATTTTTAACTGATTTTTAACTGATTTCAGTTTACTGTTGTAATTGTTTAATTGTTTTCGAAAATTGACGATTGGATAAAAAGCTCTAGAAGCATAGCGCAGACAATTCAAGGAGGTTTTGAATTTTGCAAACTTTTCTCCAGCAATTAATCAATGGTCTCTCGCTCGGCAGCATTTATGCCTTGCTGGCGCTGGGATACATGATTGTGTATGGCATTTCCAAGCTGCTGAACTTTGCCCACGGTGACGTGTACATGCTCGGCGCTTACTGGGGCTACTACACGATCAACTACCTGCACTTCGGTTTCTTCACCGCCTTGATTACTGCTATGATTGCTTGCGGCTTGGCCGGGGTGATTATTGAGGCGGTAGCCTACCGGCCATTAAGAAACGCGCCCCGCGTCGCGGCCCTGATTACGGCCATTGGGGTTTCCTTCTTCCTGGAAAACGGGATGTCCTACCTCTGCTCATCAGACACGCGCAACTTCCCTCAGGTAATCAAGCGCAAGGCCTTTGACTTGGGCGGGGTGACCATTTCCAACATTCAGCTGATCATTCTGGTGACGACCATCATCTTGATGTTCGGCTTGATGTGGATCATCAACTACACTAAAGTCGGCCGGGCCATGCGGTCAGTCTCAACTGACTACGATGCGGCCAGCCTGATGGGGATCAACATCAATCACGCGGTTTCGATCACTTTTGCCCTCGGCTCAGCTTTGGCTGGGGCCGCCGGCGTCTTGATCGGGCTCTACTACAACTCAATTGACCCCCTGATGGGGATGACGCCAGGCATCAAAGCCTTCGTTGCCGCCGTCCTCGGCGGGATCGGGTCCATCCCTGGGGCTGCCGTTGGTGGCTTCTTGATTGGGCTTTTGGAAACCGGGGTTACGGCTCTGGGCTTCTCAGCCTTCAGAGACGCCGCGGTCTACCTGGTCTTGATTGTGATTCTGTTGGTTCTGCCAGGCGGTCTGTTTGGCAAGAAGCAAGTTGAAAAGGTTTAGAAGGGGTGAGTCAGATGAAGAAGAATTGGAAATACAATCTTTGCTGGCTGCTCGTGATGGTCGCTGGCTTCTACCTGATCAACTCCTTGATGCTGGCGGGCGTAATCAATACTTTTGTTGAAAACATGCTCGTTACCATCGGGATCAACATTATTTTGGCGGTCGGATTGAACCTGGTTATCGGCTTTTCAGGGCAATTCTCCCTGGGCCACGCGGGCTTTATGGCCCTGGGTGCCTACTCAACTGGGATCTTGACCCAGACGATGAGCACCGCTGGCGGCTTCTACCTGTCTATCGTGGTCGGCGTCGTCATTTCAATCATCGTTGCTTTGATCGTCGGGATTCCAACCTTGCGTCTGCACGGCGACTACTTCGCCATCGCGACGATGGGCGCGGCTGAAATCATCAGAATCGTGATCAACAACCTGAAAATTACCAACGGCGCGGCTGGTCTGTTCAACATTCCGCAGTTTGCGACCTGGGACGTGGTCTACATCTTCGTCTGCTTGACGACGATCGTGACTGTCAACTTCATCCACAGCCGCGACGGGCGGGCAGTCATTTCCATTCGCGAAAACGAAATTGCCGCTGAAGCCATGGGGGTCAACACCACTAAGTGGAAGCTGGGGGCCTTTGTCTTGGGTGCCGCTACGGCAGCCATCGCCGGCTCACTTTACGCTTCATACCTGCAGACCATCGTGCCATCCAGCTTCGGGATCATGGAATCAATTACGATTCTGATCTACGCCGTGCTTGGTGGTCTGGGCAGCATCACTGGCACTTTCGTGGCTACGATCCTGCTGGGCGTCCTTGACACGGCTCTGCAAAGCTTGGGCGTTCTGCGGATGGTCTTCTACGCTATCGCCTTGATCGCGATCATGATCTTCAAGCCAGGCGGTCTGTTCGGCAAGTGGGAATTCTCATTCAAGCGCCTGTTCACCAGAAAGCAGGACGGCGATATGGCCGAAGTGCAAAAAGAAGACAAGTAAGGAGGAAGAAGCATGACCAAAGCATTGAACGCAGAGCATATTACCAAAGTGTTCGGCGGTTTGACTGCAGTTGACGACGTTTCTCTCCACGTTGACGCCAAAGAATTGGTGGCCTTGATCGGCCCCAACGGGGCGGGCAAGACGACCTTCTTCAACTGCTTGACTGGCGTCGCGCCAGCAACCTCAGGCACGGTTACCATCGGCGGCTATGAGGTCAAGAAAAACACCAAGGCCTACAAGGTAGCCCAAATGGGAATTTCCCGGACTTTCCAGAACATCAGACTGTTCTCAGAACTGTCAGTCTTGGAAAACGTCCTGATTGCCTTGACCAACCAATACAAGGAAGGCTTTTTTACGGCAGTCCTGCGTCTGCCAAGCTTCTACAAAACGGAAGCTTCCATGGAAGAGCATGCCAAGCGCCTGTTGAAGGACTTTGAACTGGAAGACGTAATGTATTTCCCAGCCGGCAACCTGCCTTACGGGGTTCAGCGGAAGGTGGAAATCGTCCGCGCCCTGGCCACCAACCCGAAGATCATCTGCCTGGACGAGCCAGCAGCCGGGATGAACCCGGAAGAAACGGCCGACTTGACCAAGCTGATCAAGAAGATCCAGACTGAATACGGGATTGCCGTCCTGTTGATCGAGCACGACATGTCGCTGGTCATGAAGCTGGCGGAAAGAATCTACGTTTTGGCGGAAGGCAAGCTTCTGGCCGAAGGGACGCCTCAGGAAATTCAAAACAACCCAGACGTCATCAACGCATACCTCGGAGGTGGAGCAAATGCCTGAAACAGCAGAAACCATGCTTAAAGTCGACCATCTGTCAGTCAACTACGGGGCCATCAAGGCCGTCCGTGACGTCAGCTTCGACTTGAAGAAGGGGGAAATCGTCACTTTGATCGGGGCCAACGGTGCCGGCAAGTCAACGATTTTGAAGACCGTTTCCGGTCTTTTGCACCCAGCCAGCGGCGATATCCTGTTTGAAGGCCGGTCCATTGCCAAGATGAGCGCCCCAAAGATCGTGGCGGAAGGAATCTCCCAGGTTCCTGAAGGCCGACGGATCTTTGCGGGGATGACCGTCAAGGAAAACCTCCAGCTGGGGGCCTACCTGAGAAAGGACAAGGACGGGATTGAAAAGGACATGGAAGCCATGTTCAAGCGCTTCCCGATCCTGAAAGAGCGACTTAAGCAGGACGCGGCGACCCTTTCCGGTGGTGAGCAGCAGATGCTGGCCATGGCCAGAGCCTTGATGGCTCGGCCAAAGGTCCTTTTGCTGGATGAGCCGTCAATGGGGCTGGCGCCAATCTATATTCAAGAAATTTTCGATATCGTCAAGAGCATCAACAAGGAAGGCATGACCGTGCTCTTGATTGAGCAAAACGCGCGGCAGGCCTTGTCAATCGCGGATCGCGGCTACGTTTTGGCTTCTGGGGAAGTCAAGATGTCCGGGACCGGCCATGACCTGCTCAATGACCCAGCCGTCCAAAAGGCATACCTGGGTGGTTAGCAGCAAATCAGTTAAAAACAAACGCCAGGCATCTCGCCTGGCGTTTTTGCTGGGGAAGAAAAGGCGGCAAAATACTGGCTGCTGCTTGAAGAAGTTGGAAAAAATCAGTATAATGAGTTTTAAATTAAAATAGTTTAAGCGTTGATGAGAAGAGTAGGAAGAAGCTGCCTCAACAGTGACCGCTGCTGGTGAGAAGGCGGGAGGGGACTTCTTTTGAAGATGAGCTCGGAGCTATGGCAAGGGGTCTGCCGGCTGCTTGCCCGTTAGGAGACGTTATCCTCTCAAGCATTCATCTGGATGCTGAGGCCGGTCTGACTGGGATTTTTGCATTAGTTTTTTGCTTTCAAGTCATATCCGGCAAACAAGGGTGGTAACGCGATGATTCGTCCCTAGGCCAGTGGCCTAGGGACTTTTTTAATGAATGGAGGATTTTACATGCAGGGCTTCAATACGCGCTTGGTTCATGTGCCAATTGAAAGTGAAGACGAGACTGGTTCAGTGACGGTGCCGATCTATAAGGCCACGACCTTCCGCTACCCTAAAATCGGAGCGCCGGTGAAGTACGACTACTCCCGCTCGGGCAACCCGACCAGACACGCGGTGGAAGAGCAGCTGGCCAATCTGGAAGGCGGAGACGCGGCCTTTCTTTTTGGCTCAGGCATGGCGGCGATTCATGCCGCCTTGGCCATCTTTAAAGCCGGCGACCACATTATCGTGGGCGATCAGATCTATGGGGGGACCTTCAGAATTCTCCACCAGTTTTTTGAGGACTGGGGACTGGAGCTGACCGCGGTTGACACCAGAGACCTAAGCGCGGTCGAAGGGGCCATCCAGGCCAACACCAAGGCCATCTACTTTGAGCCGGTCACCAATCCCTTGCTGCAGGTAACGCCAGTCAAGGGGATTGCCGAAGTGGCCCAAAAGCATGGCCTGCTGACGATCGTTGACAACACTTTTCTCAGTCCTTACCTGCTCAACCCCCTCAAGTACGGGGCGGACATCGTCGTGCATTCAGCTACCAAGTACCTGTCCGGCCACTCAGACGTCAGTGCCGGGGCCGTGATCGTCAAGGGCCAGGACTTGGCCAAGCGGGTCTACTTCGTGCAGAACGCGATCGGCGGCGTCTTGTCGCCGGAAGACTCAAATGAGCTGGGCCGCGGGATCAAAACCCTGGCCATCCGTCTGGACCGCCAGCAGGAGAACGTCTTGAAGCTGGTGGACTTCTTCAAGAAGCTGCCAGGGATTGCCAAGGTCTACTATCCAGGCGACCCGGACCTGGCCGGCTATGCCGAGCTCAAGCAGGAAGCAGCTGGCGCTGGCGGGGTCTTCTCTTGTGAATTGGACGATCAAGTCTATGATCCGGTCGTCTTCGTCAACTCCCTGGAAATTTTTGCCCTGGCCGTCAGCCTGGGCGCAGTGGAAAGCCTGGTTGAGCTGCCAAGCAAGATGAGCCATGCTGAGCTTTCGCCAAAAGAGCAGCTGGCCGCGGGGATCAAGCCCGGCCTGATCCGCTTCTCAGTCGGCATTGAAGACGCCAGCGACCTGCTGAGCGACATCAAGCAGGCCTTGGTCAAAGCCAAGCTGGCACGCTAATGGAAATGTTTTTTACAGATTATTAGGAAATAGGAGAGCACAATGACTGAAAAAGACAAGCGCGCGTTTGAAACGATCGTGGCCGAAGCCGGCTCAATCAAGGACGGGGCCAACCCCGTCTCCCAGCCGATCTATCTGTCGGCTTGCTACCGCCATCCGGATTTGCGGCAGGCGATAACTTTTGACCGCTTGCGGGGCTACACTTACTCCCGGGTTGAAGCGCCCAATCGCAAGGTGGTTGAAGAAACCTTGGCCACTTTGGAAGAGGGCTGCCAGGGCTTTGCCGTGGCCAGCGGGATGGCGGCCATCCAGCTGGTCTTGAGCATCCTGCACACGGGCGATGAGCTGGTTTCTTTGGATGACCTTTACGGCGGCGACTTCCGCTACTTCCGCCACGTTGAAAGTCACTACGGCGTAATTTTCAAGCAGTGGGACGGACGGAAAGTGGCGGATTTGGTCAAGCTATTGAACGAGAAGACCCGGATCGTCTGGCTGGAAACCCCGTCCAATCCAACCATGAAGAAACTGGACATCCAGCAGATCGCTGCTGCCGTTCACGCCTACAACAAGGACATTATCGTCGCGGTTGACAATACTTTTTACACGCCGTATTACCAAAAGCCACTGACGGAGGGCGCTGACGTAGTCATTCATTCAGCCACCAAGTACCTGGGCGGGCACAACGATATCTTGGGCGGAATCGTGGTCGTCAAGGATGAGAAGCTGGCCGATGACTACTTCCAGTTCACGATCACGGTCGGCGATACCATGTCCAACTTTGATGCCTGGCTGCTGACCAGAAGCTTGAAGACCCTGCCGCTAAGAATGAAGCAGCATACCGCCAGCGCCAAGAAGATCGCCAAGTTCCTGGAAACCGCCCCGCACGTGGAAAAAGTCCTGTATCCTGGCAAGGCTGGCATGATCTCCTTCTACTTGGACAGCGAGGCAGAAGTCGAGCGGGTCTTGAACAGCGTCAAGGTGATCACATTCGCGGAAAGTCTGGGCGGGGCGGAAAGCCTGATCACCATTCCCTACTACCAGACCCACGATGACGTGGAAGCAGACCAGCGCGTCCGCCTGGGGATCACGACCAAGCTCTTACGCTTGTCGGTTGGCCTGGAGGATCCGGATGACTTGATTGCCGACTTGCGGCAGGCATTGGGGGACTAAGATGGCTAATAAAAGCGAAGCAAGGCAAAAGAAAATCCTGGTCACCGGCTTTGACCCTTTTGACGGGCAGAAAGTCAATCCGGCCAGCCAGGCGGTCTTCAAGCTGCCAGATGAGATCAGCGGCGCGGCCGTGATCAAGCTGGAAGTGCCGACCGTTTTTAGCCGGGCAGCGCAAGTCGTCCGGGAGGCCATCATCAAGGAGCAGCCTGACTGCGTCTTGTGCGTGGGCCAGGCCGGCGGCCGGGCCTGCCTGACGCCGGAACTGGTCGCGATCAACTATGACGACGCGGGCGTTCCCGACAATGCCGGCCAGCAGCCAGTCGAGCAGGTGATCCAGGCAGACGGGCAAGCGGCCTACTTTACCCAGTTCCCGGTCAAGAAGCTGGTGAGTGCCATCCGGAAGGCAGGCGTGCCGGCCAAGGTTTCAACTACGGCTGGAACCTTTGTCTGCAACCACCTGATGTATCAGGTGCAATACCTGCGCGAGCAGGAATTCCCCCAGCTTAAAGCCGGCTTTATTCACGTGCCGTTCGTCCCTGAACAGGTGACCCGCCGGCCCAACTCGCCGTCAATGGCATTGGCAACCATCGTCAAGGGCCTGGAAGCGGCAATTGCCGTGATTGTCGAAAATTAGGGCAGATAAAAAGCTTTGACGAGTTTTCGCCAAAGCTTTTTATTTTTGTAAATTCAGTTGTTGCCTAGCCATTCACGATTTCTTCCAACTCAAGCAGGTCGCTGATCGTATAGGTCGGGTGGACCAGGGTCTGGTTTGGCCGCTTGTGGCGGTTGTACCAGACGGAGTCCAAACCCGCCCGCTTGGCACCCAGCATGTCAGTCTTAAGCGAGTCGCCGATGACCAGGGTGTTGGCGGTGTTGCACTTGGAGTGGGCCAGGACGTATTCAAAAAATTCCGGGTTTGGCTTCATGTGGCCGATCTCCCGGGAAATGAACAGGTCATTGAAGCAGTCTAAGAGCCCCACGTCTGCCAGCTTGGCCTGTTGGACCTTGAGCAGGCCGTTGGAAACAATTGCCAGGTAGTGGCCTTGCTGGTGCAGGCGGCGGATGACCTTGGCCGCGTTGGGCAAGAGCTCATGGCTTTCAGCCAGGCCCTGCTGGTAGATCTTGACCAGCTCGGCATTGTTTTCCAGCTGCAGGCCATATTCGTTCTGGAAGAATTCTGGAAAGCGGCGGGCCTGCATCTCGTCACGGGTCAAGCGGCCGGCATCGATGTCATCCCAGAGCTCCTTGTTGAAGGCAGAGTAGTGCTGGTGGTCCTCATGGCTCAGCTTCATGTCCAAAGCCGCGTAGACCTTCTCCAGTCCGTGCAGCTCCGCGGCTGGGAAGTCAAAAATCGTGTCATCCAGGTCAAAAAGAAAATGCGTGTAGATTTTGCGTTCGTCCATGGTTACTTCTTCCAGGTCTCCTCGTAAACGGCTTCTTTAAAGCCACAGGTCAGGCGGTCATTGTCAACCAAGAGCGGCCGCTTGATCAATTTGCCGTCTTTGGCCATTATGTCGGCGGCTTCAGCAATCGTCATGTCCTTGATCTTGTCTTTTAAGCCCAGCTGCCGGTAGTGCTGGCCGCTGGTGTTAAAGAAGTAGCGCAGGCCCCGGTCCTGGTACTTGGTCAGCCATTTGACCAGGTCAGCCTTGGCCGGCGGCTTTGCTACCAGATCTTGAAACTCATATTCAACTCCGTGCTCGTCCAGCCACTTCTGGGCTTTCCTGGAAGTGGAGCAGCGCTTGTAGCCGTAAAATTTCTTCATGAAAGATCCTTTCCTTAATATTGCAGCCGTGGCTGCAGCTTCTGACCCTTCCATTCTATAGCATTTTGCTGGGAAAAAATAGCAATATACTTAGAGAAAAAGCTTGAGTTTATTCCCTTGCCCGTGCTATACTATGAACGTTGCAATTTGAGAGATACCTCGATTCTGCAACCGCACAGAAGAGGTTTGCAAGACCGCGAAATCCGCGGCACCTTTGATGGCGAGTCTAAGTATTTACACGGAGGTGTACTAATGTACGCAGTTATTAAGACCGGTGGCAAGCAATACAAGGTTGCCGAAGGCGAAAGTATCTTCGTTGAAAAGCTTGACGTTCAAGCTGGCGAAGAAGTTGTTTTTGACCAAGTAATCCTGGTTGCCAATGGTGAAGACGTTAAGGTCGGCACTCCATTGGTAGAAGGTGCTAAGGTTGTTGCTTCTGTAGACAAGCAAGGCAAGGAAAAGAAGGTCGTAACCTTCAAGTACAAGCCAAAGAAGCACTCACACTCTAAGTACGGTCACCGTCAACCTTACACCAAGGTTACTGTCAAGAGCATCGAAGCTTAGTAAGAGGTGAACACTATGATGATGAACATTCTTTCAAACGCAAAGTTACTCGCCCACCACAAGGGTGGTGGTTCAACTGCCAACGGTCGTAACTCAGCTGGTCGTCGTTTGGGCGCAAAGCGCGCTGACGGTCAACTCGTAAACGCCGGTGCTATCATCTACCGTCAACGCGGTACTAAGATCCACCCAGGCAAGAACGTTGGCCGCGGTGGCGACGACACTTTGTTCGCATTGACTACCGGCGTTGTTAAGTTTGAACGTCTTGGCAAGTACAAGAAGCAAGTTTCTGTCTTGCCAGAAGAAGACGCTGAATAATTTAAACAGCCAACCAAAGAGCAGGAAGCAAAGAGCTGCCTGCTTTTTCTTTTGGATCGCAAAAACTTATCACGACTTTTGCAAGTCAGGCGAGCGGTGGTAAGCGATTTTTTGTATAATAGAAGCATCACGAAAATCTCATAAAAGGATGGTGCTTATGTCAAAAAACGAAGAACTGCTTAGCCTCTTGACGCGCAGAATCGCCAAGACGACTGAACTGATCAAAGAACAAGATGCCGATGCCTTGCTGGTCTTCAACCGGGCCAACTACCGCTATTTGACCAATTTTACTGGTGAAGAGGCGCAATTGATCCTGACCAAAGACGGTGACCGGATTTTGCTGTCCGACTCCCGCTTTGCTCCGCAGATCAAGAGCCAGGCAGTCGGTGAACTGACCGTCATTATGAAGCACGGCCATGAAGCAGCCGAAATTGCCGAACAGATCAAAGCTACCGGGGCCAAGAAGGTCTTAGTGGAAGCTGAATTCGTTTCAGCCTACGAATTTGCGGCCATCAAGGAGCTGCTGCCGGAAGTAGATCTGGTCATGGCGGCCGAAATCGTTGAACGCGTCCGCAATGTCAAGGATGACCTGGAACTGGCCACCTTGCGCAAGGCCGTGGAGATTTCCCAGATTGCCTTTGAAGGCATTCTGCCGCTGATTAAGCCAGGTGCCAAAGAGCGCGACGTAGGCGCTAAACTTGACTACCTCTTCAAGCTTAACGGCGGGGATGGCCCAGGCTACGATTCAATCGTGGCCTCAGGCTACCGGTCATCATGGGCCCACGGGGTAGCCAGCGACAAGCTGATGCAAGAGCATGAACTGGTCGTGATCGATGCCGCTGCCGCCTACAACGGCTATACAGCCGACATTACCAGAACCTACGCGATCGGCTCCGTTTCTCCAGAACTGGAAAAGATCTACAAGATCGTCCATGAAGCCCAGCGCCGCGGGATTGCCGCGGCCAAGGCGGGGAACACGGGCAAGGACGTCGACCAGGCGGCCCGCGGCTACATCAACGAGCAAGGCTATGGTCAATACTTTGGCCACGGCATCGGTCATGGGATTGGTCTGGAAATTCACGAAATGTGCCAGCCAGCCTTTCTCTTCCGGGACACGACCCTGGAAAACGGCATCGTGCATACCGTTGAACCGGGCATCTACCTGCCAGAAGGCGGGGTCCGGATTGAAGACGACATCTTGGTCAACGGCGACACGCCAGAAGTCTTGACGACGCTGCCGAAGGACGAACTGATTCACCTCTAGAATTAGTTTTTGTGGTCAAAACAAGTCTTTATTGGTACAATTTATTATGTAGAAATGGGGGATTTTCAGATGACAATGATTTCTGTTAATGAATTCAAGAACGGCCTGACGATCGAATACAACAACGATCTGTGGCGTATCGTTGAATTCCAGCACGTTAAGCCAGGCAAGGGCAGCGCCTTTGTCCGTTCAAAGCTGAAGAGTCTGCGGACTGGCGCGACTCAGGAATACACTTTCCGTTCAACGGCTAAGGTGGAAACTGCTGACATTCAAACCCGGGAAATGCAATACCTGTACAACGACGGCGCAAGCTATGTCTTCATGGATACCAACACTTACGAGCAATTGGAAGTGCCAAACGCCCAAATTACTGACGAAGCCAAGTATCTTAAGGAAAACATGGTTGTGAACGTAATTTCCCACAACGGTGAGACTTTGGGGATCGACCTGCCAAACACGGTTGACCTGGAAGTCGTTGACACCGAACCAGGCATCCGCGGCGATACCTCTTCCGGTGGTGGCAAGCCAGCTACGATGGAAACTGGGCTGGTTGTCAATGTGCCATTCTTCATCAATGTTGGTGACGTTTTGACGATCAATACTAGTGACGGTTCATACGTATCACGTGCTAAGTAAGATTTTTTGAGGTGGAAAAATGGCTGATAATTCTACGATTGTTTTAAGCGGCAACGACGATGGCGACCAAATCAAGATTGACTTGACGGTGCTGGAAGTAATTCTGGGCATTTCAGCCAAGAAGGTTGATGGCGTTGCCGGCATGCGGGGCGGCCTGAAGTCAGGCTTGAACCGGGTGCTGGGCCGTGAAGATCGGGGCAAGGGCGTTAGCGTAACGGTTGACGAAAACGGTGATTTGACCGCTGATGTCTACGTTTACCTCAAGTATGGCGTAAACGTTCCTTCAGTTGCTGCTAAGATCCAAGAAGCTCTCAAGCAGCAATTGGCGCAAATGACCGACATGAATTTGAAGTCAATCAATGTTCACGTTGTTGGTCTCGTCTTCCCAGAAGATGAACATAATTTCGAAGATGACGATCAACCACTGTTTCCTGATCAAGAAGAAGAAGCTAAGTAATGAATCAACACCAAAGTCGCAAGATTGCACTGCAAGCCATTTACCTGTACAACCAAGACCCAGGCCTGAGCGTGGAGGAGCTTGAGCAGAGCGTGGCGTCTGCCCTGGACCTCAAGGCCCTGCCAGACTACAGCAAGGAACTGATCGCCGGCGTGATTGCCTGCCAAGGCGAATTGCGCGAGAAGATCTCCTCCAAGCTGAAGCAAGGCTGGCGGATCGAACGTTTGAGCAAAACCACGCTGGCCATCTTGGAAGTGGCTCTTTATGAAATGCTGCACAGCACAGTCATCGAAGACAAGTCCGCGATCAATGAAGCATTGAACCTGTGCGATGAATTCGATGATCCGAAATCAAAGCCGTTTATCAATGGCTTATTGGCAAATTTTGTGCAAGAATAATTTGGAAGCCGGCATTTTGCCGGCTTTTTTTGTTAAGGAGACCTGCAAAACTTGGGAAAGATCTTAGATGGGAAAGCCTTGGCCCAGCATTTGGGCCGGAATTTGGCTGAAGAAACGAATTCTTTAAAAAGCCACGGCATAAATCCAAAATTTTGTGTAATTAATATAGGGGAGGACCCGGCCAGCAAGGTCTATGTCCGCTCTAAGCGAAAGAAAGCCGAAAAGATCGGCATCAAGCAGGTGGTCTACCAACTACCGGAAGACGAGAGCGAAGAGGACGTCTTAAGACTGATCGATCGCCTCAACGCCGATGCGGAAGTCGCGGGCTTGATGGTGCAGTTGCCCGTACCCGACCAGATTGACGTCGACAAGGTGATTGAGCGCATCGATCCGGAAAAGGACGTTGACGGCTTGACGCCAGCCAATATTGGCCGCTTGTGGATGGGCAAGCATTTCGTTGAGCCAGCGACCGCGGCGGGGATCATTGCCCTCTTGGACCACTACCAAATTGATCTGAACGGGAAGAATGCCGTGATCGTCGGCCGCTCCAATATCGTGGGCAAGCCTTTGGCGGCATTGATGCTGGAAAGAAACGCTTCCGTGTCCATCTTGCACTCGCACACGCGCGACCTGGGCGAATTGACCCGCCGGGCTGATATCCTGGTCTCAGCCGTGGGCAAGCCCCACATGATCAAAGCCGAGATGGTCAAAGAAGGAGCGGTGGTCATCGACGTCGGGATCAACCGGGTAGATGGCCAGCTGATGGGTGACGTGGACTTTGACCAGGTCAAGGACAAGGCCAGCTGGATCACGCCAGTTCCTGGCGGCGTCGGTCCCCTCACGGTTGAATTTCTGATGGAAGAAGTCATCAAGTTGACGAGGAGACAGCATGGACTCGATTAAGCAAACAGGGCCAGGGGAGCAAAAGTACCTGACCGTCTCTGATTTAAACTGGTACATCCGGCAAAAATTCGACAAGGACCACTTTCTCCACCAGGTCTTTTTGCAGGGTGAACTGTCCAACTTCCGCTACCGGCGGGGAGGACACCAGTATTTTTCATTAAAGGACGACCACGCCAAGATCAACGTGGTCATGTTTCGGAATGACTTTGAGAAGGTCAAGTTTGAGCCGGAAGAGGGGATGAAGGTCTACCTGACGGGGCGCGTGTCAACCTATGAAGTGCAGGGCAGCTACCAGTTTTATGCCCGCACCATGGAGCCGGCCGGCCTTGGGGCCTTGTATGAACGCTTCCTGCAGCTGCAGAAGAAGCTGAGCAGCGAAGGCCTGTTCAATCCCGATCACAAACGCCGCCTGCCGCTTTTCCCGGACAAGATTGCCGTGGTTACTTCGGCTTCCGGGGCGGTCATCCACGATATCATGGTTACGGCCAACCGCCGCTTTCCGCACGCAGAAATTGACCTGTATCCGGCCCAGGTTCAGGGCGAGGAAGCCGCGGCCAGTCTGGTGGCGGCCATGCAACAGATTCAGGCCAGAAGCAGCGAAGTAGACGTGATGATCATTGGCCGGGGGGGCGGATCGCTGGAAGACTTGTGGCCTTTCAATGAAGAAGCCGTCGTGCGCCAGGTCTACGCCATGAACATGCCAGTCATTTCTTCGGTTGGCCATGAAACGGATACGACCTTGTGCGATTTGGCCGCTGATGCCCGGGCCGCGACCCCAACCGCGGCCGCGGAACTAGCCACGCCTGACCTGGCCAGCGTCTTGACTGACCTAGCCCAGCTGCAGGCGCGTCTTTTGCACGGCATTCGCGCCGTGATTGAGGTCCGCAAGCAGGCCCTGGCAAGATTGGACTCGTCAGTCGTCATGCGCGAGCCCCAGCGCTTGTATGAGCAAAAGGCTCAGCAGGTCGACATGCTCACCCAGCGAATGGGCGACTTGATGAAGCTGCGCCTGCAGGGAGCTAGCCAGCGGGCAGGCAATCTGACCCAAAGGCTGCAGGCCCAGTCGCCTGACAAGCGGGTGATGCAGCTGCTTCAGCAGGCTGATTTCCTGGACAAGCGCCTGGTGACGGCCATGAAGCACCTGCTGGAGGGCAAGGGCAGCGAATTTGGTCAGCTGGTTCAGCAGCTGAATGACTTTAGCCCCTTGCAGACCCTGAGCCGGGGCTACACGTATACGACGAATGAAGACAATGAGATGATCGTTTCCGTTAAGCAGCTGCAGGCTGGCAGCCAGGTCCAGATCCACTTCGCGGACGGACGCGCCAAGGCAACGATTGATGAAGTAAAGGAAGAAGAAAATGGCTGAGAAAAAGAACAATTTTGAAGAAGAGTTGCAGCAGCTGCAGCAGATAGTCTCCAGCTTGGAGAATGGGCAGGTTTCTTTGGATGAGGCCTTGACCCAGTTCCAAGCCGGGGTAAAGATCAGCAAGGACCTGAAGCAGCAGCTGACGGCAGCTGAAAGCACGGTGGCCAAGCTGATTGACGCCGACGGCCACGAAAAGCCGCTGGATCCAACCGACGCGTCGGCGCCAAAGGAATAGGGGAAGACAATGACGACTTTTAAAGAATTGCAAGCAAAGTACACCCCGCTGATCAATGACTTCTTGGAGAAGCAGCTCTATGGGGAGACCAATGACCAAAAGATTGCTGAGATCATGGCTTATTCAGTCATGGCCGGGGGCAAGCGCCTGCGGCCTTTGCTCTTTCTGGCGACCCTGGACAGCCTGGGCCGGGAAATCGGCGAAAGCGAATTGCGGATTGCCTGCGGGATTGAACTGATCCATACCTACTCTTTGATTCATGATGACCTGCCGGCCATGGATAATGATGACTACAGAAGAGGCCGCCTGACCAGCCACAAGAAGTGGGGCGAGGCGGAAGCCATCTTGGCCGGGGATGCCCTTTTGCCTTTGGGGATCAAGTGGATCGCCCAAGGCAGCCGGTCTTATGAGCTGGCGGAAATCATCACTGAAGCCGTGGGGCCAAATGGGATGGTTGGCGGCCAGTACCTGGACATCGACTCAACCAACAACGCGGCCGTGGCCAATGATGCCGAATTCATCAACCGGATGGAATGGCTCAAGACCGGCTGCCTGATCCTGGCCAGCGTGGAAATGGCCACGGTCTACGGACAAGCCCCAAGCGGGGTCAAGGAGAAGTACCTGGCTTTTGCCAAGCACTTTGGCCGGGCCTACCAGATCTATGACGACCTGGTCGACGTCGTTGAAAGCCAGGAAGAAGCCGGCAAGGCCACCCACAAGGACCAGGAAGTGGGCAAGAACAACACCTTGACCATGCTGGGCGTTGACGAGACCAGAAATGACCTCCGCCACTTGATCAAGCAGGCGCAAGGCGATTTGACGGGTGAAAGCGCGGAAGCCCTCTTGGGCTTCCTGGATCTGTATCAGAAGGTGCTTTAATGGCTAAAAAAGAACGTGCCGACGTATTGCTCGCGGCAAAAGGTATTTTCAACTCAAGATCCCAGGCCCAGCGGGCGATCATGGCGGGCCTGGTCACTGACCACAACCACCAGCGGATCGACAAGGCCGGGGAAAAGTTCCCAGAAGATGAGGAATTCTTCGTCAAGCAAGACCGCTTGAAGTACGTCTCCCGGGGCGGCTTTAAGCTGGAAAAGGCCGTCAAGGTCTGGGACATCGACTTACAGGACAAGACCTGCCTGGACATTGGTGCTTCAACTGGCGGCTTTACCGACGTTGCCCTGCAAAATGGGGCAAAGCTGGTCTACGCCTTGGACGTTGGCTACAACCAGCTGGCCTGGCAATTGCGCGATGATCCCCGGGTGGTGGTCATGGAGCGGCAAAACTTCCGCTACTCAGTGCCGGCCGACTTTACCCAGGGACTGCCGGATTTTGCCATGACCGACGTGTCCTTTATTTCCCTGGACCTGATCATGCCGCCAATGTACCAGATTCTGAAGGATCAGGGGGAGGCAGTCTGCTTGATCAAGCCCCAGTTTGAAGCCGGACCGGAAAACGTCGGCAAGCACGGGATCGTCCGCGACCACGCGGTGCACGAGGCTGTCATCCGCCATACCATGGACTCAGCCCTGAAGATCGGCTTTGACGTCTTGGGGATTGACTATTCGCCAATCAAGGGCGGCAAAGGCAATATCGAGTTCCTGATCCATTTGAAGAAGGATTTGGCCAACCCCGGCGTGAATTACTGGGACGGGCAGATCCAAGACGTGATCGCGGCGGCCGACCAAGGCCTGTAGAAAGGATAGGCAGCAATGCTTGTTGAATTGGACATTCAAAATTTCGCAATCATCAAAAATCTCAAGATCAAGTTCCAGCCCCAAATGACGGTTTTGATCGGGGAGACCGGGGCCGGCAAGTCCATCATGATGGATGCCATGTCCCTCCTGCTTGGCCACCGGGCTCAAAAAGAAATGGTCCGCTCCGGCCAAAGCAAGGCGACCGTGACTGGTCTGTTTACCCTGAAGCCTGAAGAACTGGCCGCGGTGGCGGAAATCGCCGATGAATACGGACTGCCAATGGATGGCGACGATCTGATCATCAGCCGGGAGATCTCCAGCAAGGGGCGCAACGTCATCCGGATCAATGGTCAGCTGACGACGATCACGGCCCTAGGCAAGATGGGCAAGTACTTGGTCGACATCCACGGGCAAAACGACCAGCAGATGCTGATGGACCAAAGACGGCAGATTGACCTGGTGGATGAGTATGCCGGCAAGGAGCTCAAAGAGGAACTGGCCAAGTACCAGGCTGACTACCAGGTCTGGGTCAAGCTGACCGACCGCCTGACGCACCTGCAAAAGGATGCCCAGGAGCTGGCGCAAAGGCAGGACATCCTCCAGTTTCAGGTCGATGAGCTGACCCAGGCCAATTTGGAAGATCCAAATGAAGACCAGGAACTGGAAGATGAATTCAACAAGCTGAACAACTACCAGAAGATCGCCCAGCAGGCCAGCTTCTTGATGCAGCTGTTTGATGACGATGAGCATGGTCTGTCAACCCTTCTGGGGGATGCCCAGGGGTCAGCGGACGAGCTGGCTGACCTGGACAAGGACTTCAAGAACGTTTCCCAGTCTATTACGGATGGCGTCTACTCCTTGAACGATGCCAGAAGTGAATTGGGCGACATCATGGACAGCATGGAATTTGACGAGGAGCGCTACCAGTTTGTCCAGGACCGCTTGGACACCTTGAACAATTTGAAGAAAAAGTACGGGCCTAGCCTGGAAGACGTTTTTGCCTTTTACAGCAAGGTTTCCAAAGAGCTCAGCCAGTTTGAGACCGGCGGCCTGGATGAAGAAGCACTTAAGAAGCAGATCGCCCAAGTGGCCGAAAAGCTTGATGATGAAGCGGCCAAGCTGCACCAGCTGCGCCTGCAGACCGGCCAGCGGCTGGAGCGCGACATCAAGCAGGAATTGGCTGACCTTTACATGGAAAAGGCCCGCTTCTCCGTGCACTTTGCCAAGTCCGCGACCTACAATGCCAAGGGGACGGATGAATTGGCCTTCTACATCGCGCCAAACCCGGGCGAGGAGCTGCTACCCCTGGTCAAGATCGTGTCCGGCGGTGAGCAATCCCGCCTGATCCTGGCCCTTAAGTCCATCTTCTCCAAGGTTGAGCCGGTCGGGACCATGGTCTTTGATGAAATCGACACCGGGGTCTCTGGCCGCGTGGCCGCTGCCATCGGGAAGAAGATGCATGCCATCGCCCAGGACAAGCAGGTCATTGCCATCACGCACGCTCCGCAGGTTGCAGCCAGCGCCGACCACCGCTTCGCCATCAGCAAGCAGGTGGCAGACGGGGAAACCTTCACCAAGGTCAGGGCCCTGGATGAGGCTGAGAGCGTGAAGATGATTGCCACGATGATGGCCGGCAACCGGGTTACGGAAGCGGCCGAAAAGAATGCCGCCGACTTGATCACCAGTCAGCGGGTTGAAAATTAAGAAGAAAATAAAACAGTCGCGTGAAAAACAAATCGCTCTGAAACTAAGCAAAAGTTTCAGAACGATTTTTTAATAAAAAAGAAAAGCAGAGTCCGGCAAATTAATCAAATAGTAAAGCCAAAGATCAATAATTGCTTGAATTAGCAGGAATCACTTTCCTAGTTTCTTGCAAGCGTTGACATTTATTTAAATTCGCTCTAAGATTATTTTAATCAAGAAAAGAGGAGCATAGCAAAATTGACTAGTTAAATGACTGCCTGCTTAGCGGGCACTAGGTGAAAGAGGGAACAAAAATGCGCTATTCAAAGTTAGCAGTTGGCGCCATTGGCGCTTTGTCAGCAATTCTGCTGGGGGGCTGCGGAAGCAAGTCCGCCAGCACGGCGAAGAAGGACAGCTTTTCCTGGTCAACGGGGGCGGAAATATCCACCATTGACATGTCCAAGGCCTCAGATACGGTCAGCTTTGACCAGCTGCGCAACACAATGGAAGGCTTGTACCGGACGGGGAAGAAGGGGAAGCTGATGCCGGCCTTGGCCACCAAGAGCACCGTGTCCAAAGATGGGAAGACCTACACCTTCTACCTGCGCAAGTCCAAGTGGAGTGACGGCAGTCCGGTCACGGCCAGGGACTTTGTTTACTCCTGGCGCCGAACCTGCGATCCCAAGACGGCATCTGAATATGCCTACCTGTTTGAAGGCATCAAGAACGCGGCGGCCGTGACGGCGGGCAAGAAGCCGGTCAGTGCCTTGGGCGT
Organism: Faecalicatena absiana; assembly: GCA_017309015.1. Taxonomy (GTDB): domain Bacteria; phylum Bacillota; class Bacilli; order Lactobacillales; family Lactobacillaceae; genus Lactobacillus; species Lactobacillus absianus. The sequence goes on along the minus strand of JAEDAG010000002.1, from coordinate 219,080 downwards.
CAAGGCGGACGGGGACTACAAGCTGGTCGTCAGCCTGGACCGGCGGATTCCTTACTTCAAGCACCTGATGTCCTTTGCCCTCTTTTTCCCGCAATCGGAAAAGACGGTCAAGAAGTATGGGGACAAGTACGGGACGGCCTCAAAGTACATGCTCTACAATGGGCCTTTCGTGCAAAAGGGCTGGACGGGGTCCAACCTGTCCTGGAAGATGGTCAAGAACAAGTACTACTGGGACAAGAAGAACGTGAAAGTCTCCAAGATCAGCTGGAGCGTGCAGAAGACGCCGTCAACGGCCTACAACCTTTACCAGTCCAACCGGTTAGACGCTTTGTCGCTTGACTCTTCCCAGACCAAGCAGCTGAAAAACAACTCGGCCTTTACCCTGATCAACAGCGGTGGGACGGCCTACCTGCAGTACAACCTGCAAAAGGACAAGAACCTGGCCAACGCCAACATCAGAAAGGCCATTTCCCTGGCCATTGACCGGACCGGCCTGTGCTCAACTTTAGGCGGCAACAACCAGCCGGCCAAGACCTTTACGACGGCTGACCTGCTCTACGTAAACGGCAAGGACTACGTCAGCGGGGTGGCCAAGTCCAGCACGGTCTACAACAAGTATGATAAAAAGCTGGCCAAGAAGTACTTCAAGCAGGGATTGGCGGAACTAGGGACCAGCAAGATCTCGGTCAGCATCCTGGCCGATGACACCGACTCCGGCAAGAAGACGGTTGAAGCCTTGCAAAGCCAGCTGGAGCAGACTTTGCCTGGCATCCACGTCGACACGGTGACGGTTCCGTTCAAGACGCGGATGGCCCGGCGGGAAGCCGGCAAGTTCGACATCATGGTTTCAACCTGGATCGCCGACTTTACTGACCCGATTTCCTTCCTGGACCTGCTGACCAGCGGCAACACCCGCAACTACGGGAAGTGGAAGAGCAGCCAGTACGATGCTTTAATTGCCGCTTCCAAGACCACCGCATCCAGCAGCCAGCGGATCAGTGACCTGCAAAAGGCTGAAGGCATCTTGATGAAGGATGAAGGGATCACGCCTTTGTACTACATGAGCACGGCCTGGCTGATCAGAAAGGACATCCACGCGGTCTACAACGACAACTTGGGTGGCTGGCAGTTCAAGTATGCTTACGTGAAATAACAAAAAAAGATTTTAACGAATAAAAAAGGCTTCCAGAAGTGAAAAAACTTCTAGAAGCTTTTTATGTATCTCAAATCACAGCACCAGAACTCCAGTTCTAGGGTAGCTCGACGGTCAGAATGTGGTTGACGTCGATCAGGTAGAAGATCTTGTTGTCGGCGTCGCGCAGGACGAAACGGCTGGATGAGATGCGCTTGGTAATCTGGCCCACCTGGACGTCCCCGTTGTCAAACGTAATCAGGGCATATTCCCGGTGCAGGAAAGCCTGCTGGAGGTTGGCAATGTTCTCGTCCATGCTGTCTGGCAGAATGCGCAGACGGTCAAGGTCGTAGCCAAACAGGTAGTGAAAGGCATTCTTAAACGGCTTGACGGCTTGTTGAGCCAGTGATGCAAATTGAGTCATATTGGTAAAACCCCTTTTCGAAGATTGGTAAATCGTAAATAATCAGTTGAATTGCTGTTGATAGCTAGCTGCAGATTGGCCGAAGAGAAAGTTCGCGAACGTCCGTTCAATCTTTACAGTTAGTATTATACGAACACACGTTTACGAAAGCAAGTGAAAAGCGAAAATTTGTTCGAAAAAAATTCTGAAAATCGCTGCTGCCGGCTAGGGCGGGCTGAATTATAATATCTGCAAAAGCCATTAGTGGCCCAGATCAGGCCAGGGAATGACTTTTTTCAGTTAATTACTTGACCTGACCTGTGATATGGTCCAAGATAGAATTATTAGTCAAAAAAGGAGCTATCATGGCAGATAAAGGATTATTGTTGGTTTTGTCAGGACCGTCTGGTGTTGGCAAAGGCACTGTCAAAAGTGCAATCGTTGAACACAAGGTTTTCCCTTTTGAATATTCAGTCTCAATGACCACGCGCAAGCCACGCGAAGGCGAAGTTGACGGCAAAGACTACTACTTCGTCAGCAGAGAGCAGTTCCAGCAGGCGGTTCAAGACAACCAGCTTTTGGAATATAATGAATATGTCGGCAACCTGTATGGCACCCCTTTGGGTCCGGTCAAGAAGATGCTGGCCCAAGGCAAGGACGTCTTGCTGGAAATCGACGTCAACGGGGCCAGAAAGGTTCGCGAACAAATGCCAGATGGCGTCTTTATTTTCTTGACGCCGCCAGATTTGCACACTTTGCGCGATCGCTTGGAGCACCGGGGCACTGAATCAGAAGAAGTGATCCGGGGCCGGATTGCCCAGGCCCGCAAGGAAATTCTGGTGATGCAGGACTATGACTACGCGGTTGTCAACGACACGGTCGCCAATGCCGTGGCCCACATCAAAGCCATTGTTGACGCCGAACACGTCAGCGTGAAACGCGTGATCGATGACTATCGGAGAATGGTACAGGAGGACTAAAATGCGCATTACCTATCCATCAATTGACAAGCTGTTGGACCAGATTGACTCAAGATACTCACTGTCAGTCTTGGCCGCTAAGAGAGCCCATGAACTTGAAGCCGGCAAGCCTGGCGCTTTGGACAACTACCACAACCTGAAGCCAGTTGGCCAGGCTTTGGAAGAAATTGCTGCCGGCAAGGTGACGGTTGACCCAGATCACCACGGTGATCCTGAAGAATAATCCTTAAATTAGAGCGGACGTCCAGCCCGCTCTTTTTTTCTGTAGCGCGAAAGGTGAGAAAATGATCGCACAAGTCATCGTCGACGTGGCGGCCAAGCAGACCGACCGCGTCTTTGAATATCACGTGCCCGCCAGCCTTGAAGTCAGCATTGGCGACCGGGTGGTCGTGCCCTTTGGCCGGCGGAAGGTGCAGGGCTTCATCGTTGGCTTGACCGACCGGACGGACTATCCCGGCCAGCTCAAGGACCTGCTCTTGGTCTTGGACGAGCTGGCACCGCTGACTCCGGAACTGGTCCAGCTGTCCAGCGACCTGGCCCAGGATATTTTTGCCTACCGGATCAGCATCTTGAAGGCCATGCTGCCGGGCGTCATGCGGGCGGGCTACCGCAAGCTCCTGGTGCCGGCCAGCGAGCGGGCCAAGGAGCTCTTGATGTTTCAAGGCGACCCCTTGGAGGTCAATGAGCTGAAGACGCCCAAAGACCTGGCCTTGGCCCGCCAGCTCTTGAAAAACGGGGATGCCAGGATTGAATACCTGGTTGAAAACAAGGCCAAGAAGAAGACGGTCGCCGTCTATAGCGCCAAATTGCCGTCAGCGGAGTACCAATCCATCCTGGACGGCCTGCGGGCCAACGCGGCCAAGCAGCGGCTCTTGCTGACGGACCTGCTGGAAGACCGGGCTTCCTACCCGAAGAAGCAGGCTGACCTGGAAAAACTGGGCTTGGCGGCCAGCAGCCTGAATGCGGCCGTCAAGAAGGGGTGGCTGGAGAAGCAGCAGGCCGAAGTCTACCGCAAGCCGCAAGTGGCCAAGCCACTGAAAAACAAGCGCCCGCTTCCGTTAAACGATGAGCAGGAGCAGGCCTATCAAGCAATCAGTGCCGATATCGCGCGAAAAAAGAGCGAGACTTTCTTGTTGGAAGGCGTGACCGGCAGCGGGAAGACGGAGGTCTACCTCCACGCCATCAGCAAGGCCCTGGAAAATAGCCGCAACGCTTTGATGCTGGTGCCGGAAATCTCCCTGACCCCCCAGATGGTCAAGCAGGTCCAAGCCCGTTTTGGCGATCAGGTGGCAGTGCTGCACTCCGGCCTTTCAGAAGGGGAGAAGTACGACGAATGGCGCCGGATTCGCCGGGGAGAAGCCCGGGTGGTCGTTGGCGCCCGCAGCGCCGTTTTTGCCCCGATAGCCAACTTGGGCTTGATCGTCATTGATGAAGAACATGAAGCTTCTTACAAGCAGGACAGCAATCCCCGCTACGATGCCCGCAAGGTGGCGATTTGGCGGGGCAAGTACCACCACTGCCCCGTGGTCTTGGGAAGTGCCACGCCGGCTTTGGGCACCCGCGCCCGGGCCCAAAAGGGGGTCTACCGGCTTTTGACCCTGAAGAAGCGGGCCAACCGCCAGCCCTTGCCCAAGGTCGACTTGGTTGACCTTAAGCACGTTCAGTTTGCCGGCAGTCAGTTTGACCTTTCGGTCAAGCTGACTTCGGCGATTGGCGAGCGTTTGGCCAAGAAAGAGCAGGTCATCCTGCTCTTGAACCGCCGCGGCTTTGCCAACTTCATGCTCTGCCGGGACTGCGGTTTTGTCTTAAAGTGTCCGAACTGCGACTTGTCCTTGACCATGCACAAGGATACGGGCATGATGCAGTGCCACTACTGCGGGCACGCCGAGCCAGTGCCGGAGCTGTGTCCAAATTGCCGCAGCCGCCAGATCCGCTTTTTGGGGACGGGCACCCAGAAGGTGCAGGAAGAATTGGCGGCCCTCTTCCCCCAGGCCCGCGTCTTGCGCATGGATGTGGATACCACCCGGCGCAAGGGCAGCTATGAAAAAATTCTGGATGCCTTTGGCAATGGGAAAGCGGATATCCTGTTGGGGACGCAGATGATCGCCAAGGGGCTGGACTTTCCCAACGTCACTTTGGTCGGGGTCATCAATGCCGATACCGGATTGTGGTTGCCTGACTACAATGCTTCAGAGAAGACCTTTGAGCTGCTGACCCAGGTTGCCGGCCGGGCTGGGCGGGCCGAGAAGGATGGGGAGGTCATGATCCAGACCTACAACCCGGACCACTATGCCATCAGCCTGGCGCAAAAGCAGGACTATGAGCTTTTTTACCGCAAGGAGATGCAGATGCGCCACGCGGGCAACTATCCGCCTTACTTCTACACGGCGCTGATCTCCATTGCTTCCAAAAATGAACAGAATGCCGCCAGGGAGTCCTTTAAGATCAAGCGCCGCCTGCAGGCGCAGCTTAAAGCGCCCACGATCATCCTTGGGCCGGCTCCGGCGGCAATTAGTCGGGTAAAAAATCAGTATTATTACCAAATACTGGTAAAATATAAAAGAGAGCCGCGCTTGAACGCGCTCCTGCATCAAATTCAAGACGACGCGCAGGAGATCAAAAAATATGGTTTAACGGTTGACATTGACAGTGAACCGGAAAGAATCATGTAAAAGGAGAAAATAATCAAAGTGAACTCAGTAATTTTCTTAGGGACGCCGCAATTCGGCGCCACGGTCTTGGAAGGCCTGGTCAAAGCAGGCTATGACGTCAAGGCCGTTGTCACCCAGCCGGACAAGAAGGTTGGCCGCAAGCAGAAGATCGTTTATTCCCCAGTCAAGGACCTGGCCTTAAAGCACGGGCTGCCGCTTTACCAGCCGCCCCGCCTGTCCCGTTCAGAGGAATTGGACGAGGTCTTGATGAACATTTGCCCGGACTTTATCGTGACGGCGGCTTTTGGCCAGTTTCTGCCAAGCCGCTTTCTGAAGACCGCCAAGATCGCGGCCGTCAACGTGCACGGGTCGCTTTTGCCTAAATACCGCGGCGGCGCTCCAATCCAGTACGCCCTCAGGAACGGGGACAAGGAGACCGGGGTGACCATCATGGAAATGGTCAAGGAAATGGATGCCGGCGACATGTACGCCCAAGCCACCCTGCCAATCAGCGAAGAGGATACGGCGGGCACGGTCTTTGAGAAATTGGCGCCGCTGGGCAGCCAGCTCTTGCTGGAGACTTTGCCGAAAATTGCCGACGGCAGCTGCCAAAAGCAGCCGCAAGACCCAGACCAGGTCGTCTTCTCCCCAACCATCAGCAAGGCTGAGGAAAGAATCCTGACCTCAATGACGGCTGAAGAAGCCAAGAACCTGGTCAGAGCCCTGAACCCGGATCCAGGCGCATACTTGCTGGTCAAAGGGCAGCGCTTGAAGGTCTGGCGGGCTGAAGTCGCCTCAGACAACTCCAGCCTGCCGGCCGGGTGTCTGTTGACCAACTCAGGCCGCTTTGCCATCAGCTTTGCCGACAACACGGTCTTGAACCTGCTGGAAGTGCAGCCGACTGGCAAGAAGGCCATGAAGATCAAGGACTTCTTGAACGGCCAGGGCAAGAAGTTCGTGCCAGGAGAAAGGATTGTTGATGAAGACAAAGACTAGTGCCCGTTCAGTGGCCCTGGCCACCTTGATCAAGGTCATCAAGCAGGGCTCATATTCAAATATCAGCCTCAACCATGCCTTGAAGGAGGCCAAGCTGGCTAGAGAAGACCAGAACCTGGCCACCAAGCTGGTCTACGGGACCATCCAGTACCAGCTGTATTTGGAATACCAGTTAAAAGACCTGGTCAAGGGCAAGCTCAAGGAAAGCTATCTTAAGCCCCTGCTTTTGATGTCGGCCTACCAGATCTTCTTCCTGGACAAGGTGCCGGACCGGGCCGTCCTGGACGAAGCCAACAAGCTGGCCAAAGAATTTGGCCGCCGCAACTCCGGCGGCTACCGCTTGGTCAACGGGGTGCTGCGCTCCTTGCAAAGGCGGGGCGAGCTTTTGCCGGATCAAGGGGATGAGCCGCGCTATTCCAGCGTCAAGTATTCCATGCCTGAATGGCTGGTGACTTATTTCTTTGACAATTGGGGTCAGAACCGGGCCAAGAAGATCATGGCCAGCCTGAATGAGCCGGCCAAAAACGACGTGCGCATTTCTGCCCTGGCCGCTGAAGGCAGCGTGGTCAAAGGCTTGCAGGAGGCTGGCTTTGACCCGCAGCCGTCCAGTCTGACCGCCGGCTCATACGCGCTCAGCCGCGGGGGGATCGTTCAGAGTGCTTTCTTTAAGGAAGGCCTGTTGACCGTGCAAGACGAGGCGGCCAGTCTGGTCGCGAAAGCCTTCGACTTTAAGCCTGACGACCAGGTGCTGGATGCCTGCTCAGCCCCTGGCGGCAAGACCATCCAGATGGCCGAGCAAGTGCCGGCCGGGCAGGTGACGGCCCTGGACATTCACGAGAACAAGCTGGGCTTGGTTCGCCAAAATGCCGCCAGAATGCATGTCGCCGGCCAGGTTTCCACCAAGGCGGCTGATGCCAGAAAGGCCGGGGAGTATTTTTCCGCCCGGCAATTTGATAAGATATTGATAGATGCACCATGCTCGGGCTTGGGACTTTTGCGCCGCAAGCCGGAAATCAGGTATACTAAGAGCATGGCAGATCTGAAAAATTTAGCGAAGATTCAATTGGCAATTTTGGATCACGTGGCTCCATTGCTGAAGCAGGGCGGGGAGCTGGTTTATTCAACCTGCTCCATTTCAGTTGAAGAGAACGAGGACAACGTGCGCGCCTTTTTGGAAACGCACCCGGACTTTGAGCTGAAGCCTTTTGCCACGGAGAAGGTCGCCAGTCAGAGCGGGATGCTGAAGATCCTGCCGGATACTTATCACAGCGACGGATTCTTTATTGCCAAGTTTACGACTAGAGGTTAGTACTTTTGATTAAGACGGCATTTGCATCAAGCATTGGTAGAGTTAGAAAGAGCAACCAGGACTTTGTCCAGATTTTTGAAAATCAAGCCGGCGTGACCATGGCCGTCGTCTGCGACGGGATGGGCGGCCATCAAGGCGGGGACGTGGCCTCAACCATGGCAGTCAGCCATTTGGGCCACAACTTCCTGACCACTGATCTCCATGACAAGAAAATGGCCAGAATGTGGCTGGACGTCCAGTTGCGGTCGGAAAACGAGACCATCCTGAAGGCCGCGGACCGCTTCCCGGACCTGAATGGGATGGGGACGACCATCGTCTTGGCCATCTTTTTTGACCAGGACGTCCTGATTGCCCACCTGGGCGACTCCCGTGCCTACTCTTACTCAGAAGGCAAGTTCATCCAGGTGACGGAGGACCACTCTTTGGTCAATGAATTGGTCAAGATGGGCCAAATTACCAAGGAGCAGGCCAAGAACCACCCGCAGAAGAACATCATTACCCAAGCCTTGGGCGTGTCCAGCACCATTGATCCAGAATACAATGAGCTTGACATGAAGGATGGCGACATTTTCCTGCTGTGCACCGATGGCCTGACCAATTCCTTGTCAGATCCGCTGATCCAGCAGATTCTGGCCACCAAGGGGCTGTCTTTGAAAGACCGCTGCAACAAGCTGATCAACGAAGCAAACCGCTTGGGCGGCGGAGACAACATTACCGTATGCCTTGTACAAAATGAGGAGGATGGTGCGAGTGATCAATAAGGGTTATCTGCTTGGAGATCGATACCGCATCGTTGATACTTTGGGTGAAGGCGGGATGGCCAACGTCTACTTGGCTGACGACATTATCCTGAAAAGACAGGTTGCCGTCAAAATCATCCGCCTGGACTTGCAGAAGGATTCGCAGGTGACGGCCCGCTTTGAAAGAGAAGCGCTGGCCACCAGCGAATTGAGCCACCCCAACATCGTGTCAGTGTTTGATGTGGGCTCCGACCACGGCTTGCCCTACATGGTGATGGAATACGTCAAAGGTCCGGATTTGAAGGAATACATCCAGGACAATACGCCAATTCCGTTGCCCAAGGTGATCAAGATCATGGACCAGATTCTCTCGGCCATGTCCTTGGCCCACAAGCACGGGGTCATCCACCGGGACCTCAAGCCGCAGAACATCTTGATGGATGAAAATGGCAACATCAAGATTGCCGACTTTGGGATCGCCGTAGCCCTCAACCAAACGACGATTACGCAGACTAATTCGGTCCTGGGCTCAGTCCACTATATGTCACCAGAACAGACCCGCGGGGGAATGGTGACCAAACAGTCAGATATTTATTCTTTAGGGATCATCTTGTATGAGCTGCTGACCGGGCAAGTGCCGTTCAATGGTGAAACGCCAGTGGTCATTGCCTTGAAACACGCGGAAGACGAGATCCCTTCTTTGCGCAAGCAAAACAAGGACATTCCCCAAGCCTTGGAAAACGTCGTCTTAAAGGCGACGGCCAAGGATCCGCGGGATCGCTATGCCTCAGTTGATGAGATGAAGGCCGATCTGGACACCAGTCTGGATCCAAGCCGCCTCAATGAGCCGCTCTTCCGGCCGAGCCACAATAATGACGACAAGACCAAGATCTTGCCTGCCTTCAACGGCAAGGTCATGCAGGCGGCCAAGCAGGAAGCAGCGTCCAGAGAGCAGCAGGAGCCAAAGAAGCAGAAGCATTCGCTTTTGGCCAACATGAAGAAGTACAAGTGGTGGTGGATCGGGTCAATCTTCCCGGTCTTTGCCATCCTGCTCTTCATGGTTCTTTCGGTCGGCCACAACAACGTGCGCGTGCCTAACGTGACGAATATGAGTGAAGTGGCAGCCAAGGCTTCCCTGCAGGGGTCCGGGCTGGTAATCGGCTCAGTCGTTGAAAAGAATTCAAGTGAAGTCAAGAAGGGCAAGGTCATCTCGACCACGCCGCCAGCTGACAGTCCGGTCAGCCGGGGGCACAAGGTCAGTCTGGTCATCTCCAAGGGCCCGGTCTTGACCAAGGTGCCTGACGTTGAGGGGACTTACGTGAACGCGGCCAAACAGAAGCTGACCAAGCTCGGCTTCAAGGTCAAGGTTAAGGAAGCCCCGTCAAACGAATACTATGCCGGCCTGGTCATGTCGCAAAGCGTCAAGGCTGGCAGCAAGATTGACGCCAAGAAGCAGGCGATCACCTTGATCGTTTCGGCGGGTTTTGACCAGGAGGAGAGCCGGCCAACGGCCAGTTCCTCCAGCAAGGCCAGCTTCAAGCTGGCTGACCTGACGGGCAAGTCTTTGAAAGAGGCGCAGGACTACGCCAAGGCCAAGGGCTTGGCTTTGAAGGTCACGAAAGACTATTCAGATTCGGTGGCCAGCGGCAAGATCATTTCCACTGATCCAGATGCCGGCAGCAGCATGAAGGAAGGCGACAGCCTGGCGGTTACCGTTTCAGAGGGCGAGAAGAACAAGACGGTCAAGAGGACCTTCTCCGTGGCTTACAAAGCTCCGGCAAGCAGCGCAAGCGACGAGGATAATGATGATTCTTCATCGGCCTCCTCGTCTTCAAGTCGAGGCAACCACATCCGCATCTACATTCAAGACGACGATCACAGTCTGGGCAATATCTATCGTGACCAGTACATTACCAAGGACACGGACTTCACGATCACCTTCAACGTGACCAAGGGTGACGGGAAGATCAAGATCATGCGCGATGACGACACGGTCGTTGATGAAACCGTTGCGGCAGATGAAAGCGGGGATTAAATGACGGAACTAGCAGAAGGCACGGTCATTTCACTGATTGCCGGCTATTACGACGTAGAGACTGCCCATGGCCTGGTCAGAACCAGAGCCCGCGGCGTCTTTCGCAAGACCAAGGAAAAGCCCCAGGTCGGCGACCGGGTCAAGATTAAGCTGGATGAACAAGGACTGGCCTACCTGGTGGAAATCATGCCTAGAAAGAACCGGATTGGGCGGCCAGCCGTGGCCAATGTTGACCACGTCCTGCTGGTCATTTCAGCCGTGGAGCCGGACTTCTCACTCCAGCTGCTGGACCGCTTTTTGACCTTTTTTGCCTGGCAGGGGGTTGATGTCGCAATCTATCTGTCAAAGAGCGACTTGGTCCAAGCAGACCGGCTGGCTGAAATCAAGGAGCAGCTGGCCTACTACCAAAAGATCGGCTATCCGGTCTATTTGAGCCGGGACGTTCTGGCTGCAGAATTGCCTGGGGCAATTGGCCAGGAACGGATCTGGACTTTGGCTGGCCAGTCCGGGGCAGGGAAGAGCACCCTGCTCAACTTTATCAAGGCTGACGCCAACCAGGCGACGGGGGCGATTTCGACCAGCCTGAACCGGGGGCGGCACACGACCAGAAGAGTTGAGCTGTTTAAATTGGGAGCGGGCTTTTTGGCTGACACGCCAGGCTTTTCGGCCATTGACCTGACCCCGATCAAGCTGAACGAGCTTTGTGGGTATTTTGCCGAGTTCAAGCGGCTGGCCGGGGGATGCAAGTTCCGCGGCTGCCAGCACTTGAAGGAGCCCAAATGTGCCGTCAAGGAAGCCCTGGAAGCCGGAGAAATCGCGCAGAACCGCTATGATGACTATCTGGCCATGCGGACGGAAATTTCTGAAGGCCGGATTCCAGAATACTTGAAGTAGGAATGACAAATGGATGCTTGCGCTTTATTGGGCGGGCCGAAGGAAAACTGGCCCGCTGACTTGAAAGAACGGCTGGCCGCGGCAAAGGCAGCAGGTCAGCTCTTGGTTGGCGTTGACCGGGGTGCCTTGTTTATGCTGGAGATGGGCCTGGCGCCGGATTTGGCGGTAGGGGATTTTGATTCGCTTAAGCCGCATGAATTGAGCTGGGTCGAGGGCGTGGTGCCTGATATCCGCTACTCAGTGCCAAAGAAAGATTGGACTGATTCCGAGCTCATGCTGGGGATTGCCTTTGAAGACTATCAGCTTGACCGGCTCAAGCTTTATGGAGCGACGGGCGGCCGGATGGACCATTCATTGATCAATCTCTTTGGCATTTTGAATCCGGATCTGCGTCCCTATGCCAACCAGATCAGCCTGGAAGACAAGCAGAATCTGATCGTCTACCGCAACGCGGGCAGCTACGCGATTCCGCAGGAAGGGGACTACGCTTATTTTGGCGTGACCTGCCTGACCTCGGTCCGTCAGCTGACGATCAGGGATGCCTTGTATGAATTGGCGCCGTATGACGGGGACTACCTGCGCTCATTTACCTCCAACGAATTTTTGCCGGGAAGAGCTGAGTTTAAGCTTTCGCTGGCTTCCGGGTCAGTGGCGGTCGTATATTCCAAGGACTTGATCCGCTTTGACCAAGTTTGAGGGCAAAGAATAACCGAATTCACTTAAGTCTCGCTGAAAAGCGGGACTTTTTTGTTAAGAAAAAATGAAAAAACAAGATTGAACAGATTCAATTTATGCCGTATGATAAGAAACATATTTGAATACTTAAATGAATGAGTCCCAGTGTACGGAGGAAAAATATGACATTAAAGTATGCCAGCAAGTGGAAAATGCTTGCTTTTATCATTTTCGCGGCGGCGAAGGCCTTGCAGGCGGTGTTTATCGCTTATATGTTCCAGCAGTTCGTCAACTTTGCCCAAAATCCGCAAGGCAGTCTGCTTGAGATGACCGTGAAAGCCGTTGCCGGCATCTTGCTCTTCGCGGTCTTGGCCTTGGTCTACCAGATCTTGAAGGCGGAGATCATCAAAGAGGTCAACCTGGAGATCAAGCGGCGGGCCAGCAGGTACCTATTGTATTCAGAAAATGCTGATCCCAAGCTTGACCTGTCATTCATGACCAATGACTTAAAGCAGGTCGAGAGCCACCGGGTGGAAGCTGAACTGGAGATCGTCTTCAACGACTTGCAGTTCGTCGCGGCTTTTGCGGCAGGAATTGCGGCTTCTTGGTACTTGTCCTTGATCTTCTTTGCGGCCTCATTGGCACCCGGGATTCTGCAGAACCTGTTTGGGCCAAAAATTGAAGCGGCCTCAAAGGACTGGGAGCAGGAGAACAGCAGGTATACGGAAGCCATGGCTGACACTATCAGCTTTGCCTCTTTTGCCCGGCTGTATGACGTTGAAGACAGTATTTTTTCCAGAATTCTGCACTACAGCCAGCGAATGGAGAGGGCCTTGGCCAAGATGAACCGGGCGCAGCTGATCACGACCGAGCTGATCACCTCTTTTGCCTATATTTGCAGCCTGGGCCTGCCATTAAGCATTGGGATCTACTTTGTGACCCAGAAGCAGGTCAGCTTGGGGACTTTCATGATGATTACCCAGCTGGCCAACAACTTTATCAACCCAATCGTTGGCATTTTTGCTTCAGTCAATGACATTAAGACCAGCAGTCCAATTTGGGAAAAGTTTGCCAAAGTGGCCAATTATGATTGCCAGAAAACGCCAGCTATGAAGAGGTCCTTCAAGGAGCTGGAACTGGATGACGCGGCCGTGCAGCTTGGCAAGCGCCGTCTGCTTAACGGTCTGGACTTAAAAGTCAAGCGGGGCGAGAAGGTCCTGCTTGAAGCGCCATCCGGCTGGGGCAAGTCAACCCTGCTGAACGTGCTGGTCGGCCGGATTCCGCTGGCCAGCGGGGAATACGAAATCAATGGCCAGAAATTGGCGGGCGGCTGGAATGAGGCTCATGAATACTTTGCTTTTGTCCAGCAGAAGCCATACATTCTCGATGATACGATTGAGTACAATATTGCCTTAGGCAGAAAGGCCAGCCGTGAGGATTTGCTGGCGGTCTGCCAAAAGGCTGGCTTGGGCAGTCTGGTGCAGGAAAAGGGGTTGGACTACCAGGTCGGCAAAAATGGCGAGAAGCTCTCAGGCGGGCAAGGGCAGCGCTTAGAGATTGCCCGTGCGCTCTTGGCCAAGCGGCCGGTCTTGCTCGCGGATGAGGCAACGTCAGCTCTGGATCCACGCCTGTCCAGCCAGATTCACCAAACCATTCTGCAGAACTTTCCTGGGACAGTAATTGAGGTAGCCCACAAGATTTCAGATGAAGAAAGGGCCATGTTTGACCGAGTCGTCAAGCTGGATGAAGAATAAAGCCAAAAGTACGCGACCACTCAAGAAGCTTTCAATAACAAAAATAAGCCTCATTTCAAACGAAGTGAGGCTTATTTTTTCAGCGAAACTGATGCACAAATCACTTTAATGCACATGCTGGAGCAAAATAAAACCCGCCAGATCATTGATCTGACGGGCTTTTCTGTCGATTAGACACGGGTAACTTTACCGGACTTCAAAGTCTTGGTTGAAACCCAAACGCGCTTAGGCTTGCCGTTAACAAGAATGCGAACTTTTTGAAGGTTTGGCTTCCAAGAACGACGAGTTGAGTTCAAGGCGTGTGAACGTCTGTTACCAAAAGTGGTCTTCTTACCGGTTACGAAATCTTTTGCCATGCTGCTAAACCTCCTTTACTTGTGTTCTCATACTTTATAACCTTACCATAAACAGATTGGCATTTCAACGCTTTTTTGAAAAAAGTATTTTGCTATTTTCTGGAAAAATGAGGGTGAAATTGCTGGCTTTATCAAAGGTTATGTTAAAATAAATATGTATATTGGATGAAAAGACGGAGGATGAACATGGCTGTTAAAATCAAAACAAAGTATGGTTTGATTGATATTTCAAACGGTGTAATTGCAACTGTTGTTGGTGGTGCAGCTACGTCTAACTATGGCGTTGTCGGAATGGCATCAAAGAATGCTCTTAGAGATGGCGTAAGCAGCATCTTGAGCCGGGCCAACTACAAGCGTGGCGTTGTAGTCAAGTCGACGGAGAATCAAGTTACGGTCGATGTTTATATTATTGTCGGCTACGGCTTGAAAATTTCAGAAGTAAGTCGTAATGTACAAGACAGTGTCAAATATAACTTAAGAAGCCAGTTGGGAATCGACACCAAGGCGGTCAATGTAATCGTTCAAGGCGTCAAGGTTCTTGATGACTAGGCTAAGCGGAGGATTTGAGATTGGTTTTAAGTGAAATTAGCAGTAAAGAATTTAGAGACATGGTTCGGATTGCATCCCACCGCATGAGCAAGAACGTGCAATTCGTCAATGATCTAAATGTTTTCCCAGTTCCTGACGGTGACACTGGTACCAACATGAATTTGACCATGGAAAGCGGAGCGAAGGCCGTTTCCGAAAATACCAGCGACAAGGTCAGCGATTTGACCGAAAGCCTGGCCAGAGGGATGCTGATGGGGGCTCGCGGCAACAGTGGCGTAATTACCTCCCAGCTGTTCCGCGGCTTCTACAAGGCAACTCAAGGCATGGATACCTTGAACGCGCAAGAACTGGCGAACGCCTTCAGCAACGGTGTAGCTACTGCCTACAAAGCTGTTATGAAGCCCGTTGAAGGTACGATTTTAACGGTTGCCAGAGTGGCTGCCCAAGAAGGGGCCAACAAGGCAAACGAAACCAGTGACGTGGAAGAGGTCATGAAAGCGATTGTTGAAGGGGCCAAGAAGGCTTTGAAGACGACCCCGGACCTGCTTCCAGTCTTGAAGCAGGTCGGCGTGGTTGACTCCGGTGGCCAGGGTCTGGTCTTCATTTACGAAGGCTTTTTGGAAGGACTGCTGGGCGAAAACTTTGACGACAAGTATGTGCCGGACGCTGATGACATGAGCGCCCTGATCAACGCGACCCACCACCAGTCAGTTCAAGGCCAGCTGGCAACTCAAGACATTGCCAACGGCTACTGTACCGAAATCATGGTTGACCTGAAGGCCGACGTGCCAGACAAGAAGCCATTTGACCTGGAGGAATTCCGTGAGCACTTGTCCAAGCTGGGCGATTCGCTTCTGGCAGTTTCAGATGGTGAAATTGCCAAGGTTCACGTTCACACTGAACACCCAGGCGAAGTCTTCCTGTATGGATCACAATTTGGCCAATTGGGCAAGATCAAGATCGACAACATGCGCATTCAGCACGAAACCATCGTTGGTCACGAGGAAGAGCTGCAAGAAGCCGTTGACTTTGCCGTGATCGCAGTCGCATCCGGCAATGGGGTTCGTCAATTGTTTGAAAGCGAAGGGGTCAACCGGATCATCTCTGGTGGTCAAACCATGAACCCATCAACCCAAGACATTATTGACGCGATCACCAAGTCAGGTGCCAAGAAGGCAATTATCCTGCCGAACAATGGGAACATCATCATGTCTGCCAAGCAGGCAGCTGAAGTCGCCGAAATTCCGGTCGGCATCGTGCCAAGCAAGACCATCCAGCAAGGGTTGACCGCAATGCTGGCCTTCAACCCAGATGCCAGCGTTGACGAGAACGTGGAAGCCATGACTGACGAGCTTGACTCAGTCAAGTCTGGTGAAGTTACCCGAGCAACGCGCGACACGGTCATCAACGAGGTTGAAATCCACAAGGACGACTTCATCGGGATCGTTGATGGGACCATTGAAGTCGACAATCCAGACGTAATTGCGGCCACGGTAGCGATGACTGAAAAGATGCTCGACGAAGACTCCGAAATCATCACCGTGATGTACGGGAGCGATGCCAGCCAGGAAGAGGCCGAAAAGGTCGTTGATGCCCTGGAAGCCAAGCACGCGGACGATGACTTCGAATTTGAAATCCATGATGGTGGCCAGCCAGTCTACAACTTCTTGGTATCAGTAGAATAATGACAATAAATGAAGCAGCATTCAGTCCGGCGACTGATTTGAAAGGAGTCGGGGTCAAGACGGGAGAAGGCCTGCGCACGTTAGGCATCTATAGCATCTATGACTTGCTCTTCTATTTTCCATACCGCTATGATGAATTGGCCAGTCTGCCGCTGGATCAGCTGCTGGACGGCCAGAAGGTCATGCTGAAGGGGATCGTCGCTACGACTCCATACCAGAATTTCTTTGGCTATCACAAGAGCCGGGTAAGCTTCAAAATGAGAATTGATCATGATATTATCATGGTCAATTTTTTTAATCAGCCATGGCTATGCAAGCAGCTGGAGATCGGCCAGGAAGTGGCTATCTATGGCAAGTACAACCTGGCCAAGCAGAGCCTGTCGGCCTACAAGCTGGTCGCCAAGAGCCATGGTGATGACGGGCTGGCCCCGGTCTATTCGGTCAACCGCCACATCAAGCAGAAGAAGCTGCAGGGCTTGATTGATGAAGCAATTGCCGAATATGGCAGCCAAATCGGCAATGCCGTTCCTGACTGGCTCAGGAAGAAATACCAGCTCATGAGTGACCAGGAATTGGTTGAGGGGATGCACCACCCCAAGAGTCCGGCACAAGCCAAGTCGGCCCGGCGCAGCGCGGTCTTTCGCGAATTCTTCATCTTTCAGATGCAGATGGCCTTATTGGCCAGCAGCAACCGCCAGCACCAAGGCCAGGCCAAAAAGTATGATCTCAAGGAGATCGCGGCTTTGACCAAGGCCCTGCCTTTTGATCTGTCGCCAGACCAAAAGCAGGCAATCAATGAAATTTTTGCTGATATGTTCGTTGACCGGCAAATGCATCGCCTGCTCCAAGGGGATGTAGGGTCCGGGAAGACGATCGTGGCCGTGTTCGCGATCTACGGGGCTATTACGGCTGGCTATCAGGCAGCCTTGATGGTGCCAACGGAAATTCTGGCCAGCCAGCACTTCAAGAAGATTGACGACCTCCTGCGTCCCTTTGGGGTCAGAGTCGCCCTTTTGACTGGGTCAACCAAGGCCATGGAGCGGCGGGAGATCTACAAGGAGCTGGCCGATGGGACCATCAACTGCGTGATCGGGACCCATGCCTTGATTCAGGACAAGGTGGCCTTCAAGAAGCTGGGCTTGGTCATAATCGACGAGCAGCACCGCTTTGGCGTGGCACAGCGCCTGGCCCTGCTGAACAAGGGAGATCACCCGGACCTGCTGGCCATGACCGCGACGCCAATTCCGCGGACTTTGGCCCTGACGGTCTATGGGGACATGGACCTGTCTGAGATCCGCCACCTGCCGGCAGGGAGAAAGCCGATCATTTCCAGCTGGAAGACCAGTTCGGAAATGGACCAGGTCTACGCCCTGATGCGCGAGCAGCTGGCCCGGGGCTTCCAGATCTATGCCGTCACGCCCTTGATTTCCGAATCAGCAACGATTGACTTGGAGAACGCGGAGGAATTGTACAAGAAGCTGGCCCATGATTTTCCGGGCCAGCATGTCGTCCTCCTCCACGGACAGATGAGCGGGGAAGAAAAGGAAGAGATCATGTCCCAGTTCTCGGCAGGGCAGATCGACATTCTGGTAGCCACCAGCGTCATTGAAGTCGGGGTAGACGTGGCCAATGCCAACATGATGGTCATTTTTGACGCGGACCGCTTTGGCCTCAGCCAGTTGCACCAGCTGCGCGGCCGGATCGGCCGGGGACAGACCCAGAGCTACTGCGTCTTTTTGGCAGACCCGAAGACGGCCGCGGGCAAGCAGCGGATGCAGATCGTGGCGGCAACGACTAACGGCTTCAAATTGGCTGAAGAAGACTTGAAGATGCGGGGGGAAGGCGACCTTTTTGGCAAGGCCCAGTCTGGTCTGCCGGAATTCAAGGTCGGCAATGCCGTGACCGACTACAAGACCCTGGTCGCAGCCAAGGAAGTGGCCAGTGAGATCGTCGCCAGCGATCCGGACCTGGCCGGAGATGAATTGGCTGACCTGAAGCGGGTGTTAGACTATAATAGACTTGTACAGGCCAGAGCCTAGACACAAATGGAAAAGAGTACAGAATCATGAGAAGAATTGCAGTAGACGCCATGGGCGGCGAAAATGCCCCACAGGCGATCGTAGAAGCCGTGCTTAAGGCAAAGAAGGAGCTTCCTGAAACTGAATTTATCCTGTTTGGCGATGAGGCTAAGCTCAAGGAGCTGGTGGGCAGCGACCGCGAGCGGGTGCAAATCGTGCCAACCACGGAAGTCATCCAGGATGAGGACGAGCCAGTCAAGGCCATGCGGACCAAGAAGGACTCCTCAATGGTCGTCGCGGCCAACTGGGTCAAGAAGGGGCAGGCAGACGCCCTGCTGTCCTTGGGCAACACTGGGGCCCTGCTGGTCTGCGGGATCTTTATCGTGGGCCGGATCAAAGGGGTTGAGCGTCCAGGCCTGATGCCAACCATGCCCGTGCAGAATTCCGATGATGGCTTCAACATCATTGACGTTGGCGCCAATGCCGAATCCAAGCCGGAATACCTCCTGCAATGGGCGGAAATGGCCTCCTACTACGCGGAAAAGGTCCGCGGGGTCAAGAATCCGCGCGTAGCCCTCTTGAACAATGGGGCTGAATTTGACAAGGGCGATGCCCTGCACAAGGAAGTCTACCAGCTGCTCAAGGACTCCAATTTGAACTTCATTGGCAACATCGAAGGGCATGAATTGCTGACCGGCAAGGCGGACGTCGTGGCGACTGACGGCTTTACCGGCAACGCGGTCCTGAAGTCCATTGAAGGGACGGCCTCAGTTATCATCCACCTGCTCAAGGACAGCCTGATGAGCAACGGCTTGAAGGTCAAGCTCGGGGCATTAATGGCCAAGCCTGCCTTTAAGGAAGTTGCCAGCCGCTTTGACACGGCCAAGTACGGCGGGGCCGTCTTAATGGGGCTTAAGTCCCCAGTAGTCAAGCAGCACGGCCGGGCAGACGCGCGCGGGATCTACTATGCCATCAAGCAGGTCGACAAGATGCTGGCTGAGAATCTGATTGAAGCCTTCAAGGAAGAGTTCAGCAAGTAGTCTGAGCATAAATGCTGTAATCTGCCCTTGGATAGGCTATAATTGGCAAAGCAAGCAAATAGCAGACAAATAGCTTAATAAATAAAGAATTCAGGAGAAAAAAGATGACTGAAGAAGAAATTTTCAACAAGATTGCCGAATTGATTGCTGACAACTTTCAATTAGACAAGGACAAGATCACCATGGACACCAACTTTACCAAGGACCTGGATGCAGACTCAATTGACTTGGTGGAATTCATCATGCAGCTTGAAGATGAATTTGGCGCGGAAATTCCTGACGAGGACGCGGAAAACATTGCCACGGTTGGGGATGCCGTAAAGTATATCAAAGCCCATCAAGGATAATTTTGATTACCAAAGGGCAGTGAAGATTCTTTTAAAAATTACAAAAAAGAGGATGAGCATTCATCCTCTTTTTTTGCGCCATATATTAACGGTAACGGAAGCAAAAAATTAAATGAATGGCCCAGGGGGCAAGCCTTAACTGGTTATGCGAAAAAACGGAGCATAAAAGCGCTATAATCCCCATCACCGTGGCAATGTACGCATATTCATCAATTCACTGGTCAAAAAATGCTTCATTAACAGAAAATGGCAATCAGTCAGGCTTTGTTAAGAAAAATTATCATAAAAATCCGGAAAAATTCGCAAAAAAGTCATAAAAAACTCACAATAAATGCTGAAGGGCTATTGAAATTGCCTGTCAAAGAGTTATGATAGAAAAATATGAACAAAAGCACGATGAGAGTTGCATTAAATCTTTAATGAATTCTGAAGGAGAAGATATGGATAATCATCAAGACATTCTATTAGACGTAGAAAATCTCCATACCGGTTATCGCCTGCAAGGCAAGTTCTATGATGCCGTCGACGGCGTTGACTTCACATTGAAGCGCAACGAAGTTCTGGCAATCGTCGGGGAATCCGGCTGCGGCAAGAGCACCATTGCTTCCAGCATTGTTGGCTTGTACGACCGCAAGAACACCCGCGTGACAGGCGACATTAAATATAAGAACCTGAACCTGGTTAGCTTGACGGACGGCTTGTTTGACCAGATTCGCGGCAACGACATTGGCATGATCTTCCAAGACCCAATGTCCAGCTTGAACCCCTTGATGAAGGTCGGTGACCAGGTAGCCGAATCCTTGCTTTACCACACCAAGATGAACAAGGGGCAACGGCGGGCCAGAGTCATCGAACTCTTCAAAGAAGTCGGGATGCCAAAGCCCGAAACGATGTACGACATGTACCCGCACGAGTTGTCAGGCGGTCTGCGGCAAAGAGTCGTGATCGCCATGGCGGTGGCCTGCAAGCCGGAGATCATCATCGCTGACGAGCCAACCACTGCCCTGGACGTAACCATCCAGGCTCAGATCCTGGACTTGCTCAAGGAAATCCAGAAGGAATCTGAATCCGGGATCATCCTGATCACCCACGACTTGGGCGTCGTGGCGGAAACGGCTGATGAAGTCGCCGTCATGTATGCGGGCCAGATCGTGGAAAAGGCCGACGTTAAGACCTTGTTCTCTCATCCGCTTCACCCATATACCAGATCGCTTTTGAACTCCATGCCCCAGTCGGACGCTGACGACGAAGACCTGCACGTCATTCAAGGGACGGTGCCGTCTTTGAAGAACATGCCAAGAGAGGGGGACCGGTTCGCCGCAAGAATTCCTTGGATTCCGGCCAGCGAGCATGAAAAGGTGCCGGTCATGCACGAGGTTGAGCCAAACCACTTCGTCCGCTGCACCTGCTGGAAGAATTTCCACTTCCAAAATGATTGAGAGGGTTTAGAAAAATATGGCAAATGAAATCATTCAAATCAAGGACCTGAAGGTCCACTATCCCGTTCGCTCAGGTTTTTGGAACCGCATCACCGACTACGTGCGGGCCGTCGATGGCATCAGCTTCTCCATCAAGGAAGGCGAAACCTACGGCCTGATCGGGGAATCCGGCTCCGGCAAGTCAACGACTGGCAAGGCCATCGTTGGGGTTGAGAAAGCTACAAGCGGACAAATCATCTACAAGGGCCAGGACATTACCAAGGCTTCAGTCAGACGCAAATTGAACTACAACAAGGACGTGCAGATGATCTTCCAGGACTCCATGTCCAGTCTGAACCCCCGCAAGCGGATTGAAGACATCATCGCTGAACCGATCAGAAACTTCGAAAATCTGACGACTGACCAAGAGCGCGACCGGGTTCAAGAATTGCTCGATATCGTCGGGATGCCCAGCGACTCCATCTACAAGTTCCCGCACGAGTTCTCTGGCGGCCAGCGGCAAAGAATCGGGATTGCCCGGGCCGTGGCCACCAACCCGAAGCTGATCGTAGCTGACGAGCCGACCAGTGCCTTGGACTTGTCCGTTCAGGCCCAGGTCTTGAACTTCATGAAGCACATTCAGCAGCAGTACAACATCGCTTTCTTGTTCATTTCCCACGACTTGGGCGTCATCAAGCACATGTCCAAGAACCTGGCAATCATGCACCGGGGCCGGCTGGTTGAAGTCGGCAGCTTGGAAGAGATCTACAAGAACCCGATGCACATCTACACCAAGCGCTTGCTGGCCGCCATTCCGCAAGTTGACGTTGAAAACCGTGACGCCCACGCAAACGAGCGGCGCAGAATTGAGCGTGAGTTCCAAAAGAACCAAAAAGACTGGTACGACAAGGACGGCCGGGTCTACCCGCTGCAGGAGGTTGCGCCAAACCACCTGGTGGCCTTGCCTAAGGAACAAATCGATGGAGGAGAATAGCATATGTGGAAAACAATTTTGAAGCGCGTGCTGATCATGATTCCGCAATTGATCCTGCTCAGCATGATCGTTTTCATCCTGGCCAAGATGATGCCAGGGGACCCGTTCACGGGCTTGATCAACCCTAACTCAAGCCAGGCCACGATCAATCACTTAAAGCACGTCTATGGCCTGGACGACCCAGTGCCGGTTCAGTACCTCCGCTGGGTGAAGAACCTGCTGCATGGGGATTTTGGACAAAGCTACATTCAGCACGTTTCCGTATCTTCCCTGATCGCGGACCGAGCTCAGAACACTTTCTGGCTGTCGCTTTTGTCAACGCTGCTGCTCTACGGCATTGCCATCCCGATGGGGATCGCAGCCGGCAAGCACGAAGGCGAATGGCAAGACAGAGCGATCTCAATCTTTAACTACGTAACCTACGCCATCCCAGGCTTCGTCTTCTACCTGCTTGGCTTGTGGCTCTTTGGCTTCACTCTTGGCTGGTTCCCAATCAGCGGGACCGTGTCCGCCAACGCTTCAGGCTTCTGGGGCGTCTTCTGGAGCCGGCTGGACCACATGATCCTGCCAGCCATCTTGTACGCGATCATCGCGACGACTGGGACCGTCCAATACCTGCGGACCGGGATCATTGACAACAAGGTTGAAGACTACGTCAAGACGGCCCGGTCAAAGGGCGTTCCGGAAAAAGTGGTCTTTAACAAGCACATTCTCCGCAACTCCTTCCTGCCAATCGCAGCCTTCCTGGGCAACACCATTACCGGCCTGCTTGGCGGGTCAATGATCATTGAAACGGTCTTCTCCTTCCCAGGGATGGGGAAGCTGTTTCTTGACTCAATTGCCCAAAGAGACTATACGACCCTGACGGCCTTGATCATGATTTATGGGACCTTGACCCTGCTGGGCAACTTATTGTCCGACATTATCATGAGTTTGGTCGACCCAAGAATTCGCGTGAAGTAGAGGTGGAATAAATGGCTTTATTTACTATTGGCAAAAAGAAAAAGCAAGACGAAGAGCGAGTTATTCCACCATCAGCCCTGAAAGTGGCCTTTCAGGAAATCTTCCGCAGCAAGACCACTACGGTTGCCTTCTGCACGATTGTCTTTATTCTCCTCTTTACCTTTGTTGGCTCTTTGTTCTTGAAGAGCAGTCAGGTAACTGAGATGCACATTCTGGAATCCTATGCCGGATGGGGGGAAAATGGCCACATCTTCGGGACTGACAATGGGGGCCGCGACATCTTTAAGTTGTTGATCATGGGCGGGAGAAACTCAATCATGATCGGGCTGATGGTCACGCTTCTTTGTGAAGTCGTCGGCTTGGTCGTTGGTCTGGTCTCCGGCTACTTTGGCGGCGCCATTGACAACATCATCATGCGGATCGTGGACTTTATCCAGATTTTGCCGCAAATGCCAATTTTGATCGTCTTGGTTACCGTCGTGCCAAATTACAACGCGATGACTTTGGTCTTGCTGATCTCCATGTTTGGTTGGACCACTGAAGCCAGATACTACCGGTCATTCGTCCTGTCGCAGCGTGAGCGCGACTACGTCCTGGCTTCAAAGACTTCTGGCTCATCCAATGCCAAGATCATGTTTAGAGAAGTGCTGCCAAACATCGCTTCAATGATCATCATTGACGTCGTATTGAGCGTTTCCGGCAACATTGGGATTGAAACCGGTCTGTCCTTCATCGGCTACGGCTTGCCGCCAAAGACGCCATCATTGGGGACGCTGATTGGCTATGCCAACGACCCAGTCAACATCATCGACCGTCCATGGCTTTGGCTGCCAGCAACGATCATGCTGCTGATCATCTGCTTGAGCATCAACTACGTTGGCCAAGCCCTGCAGAAGGCCGGGGATGCCCGTCAAAGAGAGAACTAGCCTGCTTTTTAACGAAATAAAAATAAAATTAAAATTATCATTGACTTTTAATCGCGAAAGGCTAGAATAAGAAAATGAAGACCAATTTATCTTTTCCTATGAGACTTGGGGAAAGATAGTTGAGTTTAATATATATCTGGAGGTAGAAAAATTATGAAGAGAAGAGCACTTGGTGCGTTCGGCGTATTTATGGCCGGCGCGATGCTCTTAGCCGGATGTGGCAAGAGCAGCTCGACGAGCAGCAACAGCGGCGCTAAAGACGCTAAGAAATTCCCAGAACAAACGGCAATGACCACGGCCAAGAGCGGTGGCAGCATTACCGTTGCTGAAGAAACTGACACCCCATTTACCGGGATTTTCAATGATGAACTGGCTGAATCACAGACTGACTCTGATGTAGCCCAATTTGGTGATGAAGCCCTGTTTGGGACTGACGACCAATACAAGATCAACAACTCCGGCTCAGCCACCTTCAAGCTCAACCGCAAGGCCAAGACGGTGACGATCGAAGTGAAGAAGGGCGTCAAGTGGTCCGACGGCAAGCAGGTTACTGCCAAGGACGTTGAATATGCCTATGAAATCATCGCCAACAAGGACAGCCAATCAACCCGCTACACCAGTTCATTGGCGGACATCGTTGGCCTGGCTGCTTACCACTCAGGCAAGGCCAAGACTATTTCTGGGATTGACATGCCAGATGGGGCAAATGGCCGCAAGGTTGTCATCCACTTCAACACGATGAAGCCAGGGATGACCCAATCAGGCAACGGCTTCTTCTGGGAATACGCCGCTCCTTACCACTACTTAAAGGACGTGCCTTTCTCCAAGCTGAAGTCAAGCGACAAGATCCGCAAGAATCCTCTGTACTACGGTCCATTCAAGGTATCTAAGGTGGTTCGTGGCCAATCAGTAACCTGGGTAAGAAACCCATACTACTGGCGTGGCACTCCAAAGCTGAAGAAGATCACTATCTCAGTCGTATCACCAAACACTGCCTCACAATCTATCAAGTCTAAGAAGTTTGACGTCATCAATGTTGTCAACTCCCAATGGAAGGAAGTTAAGGGTACTAAGGGCTACAACTTCGTTGCCAAGGTTCCGCTTAGTTACGACTACATGGCTTACAAGGTCGGCAAGTGGGACAAGAAATCCGGCTCAGTCAAGATGAACAAGAACAGCAAGATGGGCAACCGCTACCTCCGTCAAGCCATGGCATATGCAATGAACATTGATGAAGTCGAAAAGCACTACACTCAAGGCCTGTCTTTCAGAGTTAAGACTTTGATTCCAGAACAATTTGGCGACTTTAACAACAGCAAGCTGGCCGGCTTCCCAGAAAACCTCAAGAAGGCTAACGCCCTGCTTGACAAGGCTGGCTACAAGAAGAAGAAGGGTGAAACCTACCGCCGGGATCCAAATGGCAAGAAGCTGACCATTCACCTGGCTGCCATGAGTGGTTCACCAAACCAAGAAGCTATCATCCAGAACTACATCCAGCAATGGAAGAAGGTCGGCCTGCACGTCACTCTGACTACTGGCCGTCTGATTGAATTCAACTCATGGGTCGACAAGATTGAAAACGATGACCCATCAGTTGACGTCTTCATGGGCGCCTGGTCACTGTCAAGCGAGCCTTCACAAGACGACATGTACGGCGCTAAGGCTCCATTCAACTTCTCACGGTTTGCAACGGCTGAAAACACCAAGCTGCTGAAGGAAATGAACAGCGAAAAGTCCTTCAACCACGCATACCGCGTAAAGAAGTTCCACGAATGGCAAGCATACATGCAAAAGGAAGCCTATGTTGTACCTATGTACAACAGGTACAGCATTACTGCTGTCAACAGCAAGCTGGTCAACTACTCACTTAAGCCTTCACAATCTGGCTTAGTATGGTACAAGACTGGCTTCAAGAAGTAATTAGATCCCGAAAATAAGCACAAGCAACTCCTTATACACACGATAAAATCAACATTACATTTGCTTTTAGGGTTAAAGCAAGAAAGACGGAAGCATGGCTTCCGTCTTTTTTTGCACAAAAAATCCTGCGCCAAGCAGCACAGGATAGGTCATTGCGGATTTTGCAATAAGTAGCTTTTCTTTTAGCTTAACCGGTTTGCTGTCACCGCATCAAGCTGCAATTTTCACCCGAAATCTACCGGTCTGCCGTGGCAGTTGGCAGGCAGAGAAAATCTTAAACAGAAGCCATGGTTCTACTAATAGCGGGAGGGCAGGATCGCCGGGTTTCGATAACGGAATACATAGTTGTCGGCGTACTCGTAAACTTTGCCCTTTTTAAGAAGAAAGGCAATCATACCCAGTATTAGCACTTATGTCCTCTCGGTAGCTGCCAAGCCAATTGAGTTTGACGGCCAGCTTTTTCTTGACAACAGAACGTGTATCCTTTGCCACATCATAGACGTTGAGCTTTTCCCGCTTTTCAGGGAGAATGTCCAGCCACCAATGGATATCATATCGTAGCCATATGTATTCAACCATTCCTTTTCCCTTACTACACGCTAAAAGGACAAAAATGCCACTAAATAAAGTGACATTTTAAAAATTGTGTCGTTGAATTTCCAAAGCAACGATGATTTTCCGAAAGAGGTACACACCAATAGTTAAGCCAAGAAAGTTTGACCAAAATGTACTAAATGACAATTTCTCAAATAAGTATTGGATTGGCAGAATGCAGGCAAAAAAGATTGTCAATGAGATAGCAGCTCTTGCATACTTGTTTTTCGGCATTTTCTTTTTTAGCTTATCCATATTTTCTCCCATCTTAATTTAGACAATAACAAATTACACCATATTACACAGCGGCTGCTGATTTTGCTGCCCACTTCGGCACATGATTCTTCACTGTATAATTATATGCCTGTTCGCTGACTTTTCCTGCTACACTACCTAAGAAAAGATCATTCCAAGCTTTTTCGAACTTCTTTAATGTGATTTTTTAAGATTGCTCATTTTTCTCCTCCTAACTCGTAATCTTAAAATATTTTGCCAGACATAGTTCAAAAAATCACAAGAATTGCAGATTTGGTAACCTTTTTCATATTTTCATTTCTCACTTTGATGCCGATGCAGCCGGCTAACTCAGGAATTTTTTCTCAAAAAGCGCCCGAGCCCGCTGCTTGTCAGGCTCAGACAAAGCCAAGTTTGCCGAGATGTTGTCCAAATACTTATCGGCGCTATACACGGTCAGCAGTTCTTGGGGGTTAATCTTGTCAAAGGTAAAAGTGATCGCGATAATTTCGTTATTCCGTCCCCGTTTGAGCTCATATTTAAGATCTCGGAAAAACGGTGCCAACTGCAAAACAGCCTCGTCTAGCTTTTTTACAACATAAGTATTTCGGTAACATGGCTGAATGCCAAGCAGGCTGCGCAAATCTGGGAACGACGCTTGGTAAGTACCTTGGTTGGCCAATTCAACAAACTTGCGAAACAAGGTTTTAGCATTATTTGATTTAATCTTGCTAAAAAGCCAATTATTCCAAGAAATAAAGTCTGGCGTGTACTGGTTAAACAGCGGCAAGTCTCGGTCATTGAGCGTCACGCTTAAATTACCAGACTCAAACTTTGCCTGCCGGAAAACTGGCATTTCCTGCATTACGGCAGCAAGGTTGCCGATCAGCACATCAAACTTTTTATGGTCTTTGCCGCGATAACCCGCTGACTCTTTCAGCTCGTTAGCGGTTAAACTGATCCTTTGCCGGCCTTGACCATAGAGCCGCCCAACAATAATCCAAAAAAGATTCTGTTGCGTAGCATTTAGGCCAGTCATCGGCAAATCGTTAAGCTTTTTGGCATAGCAAATATTCTGCTCAACTGGCAGATGCCAGCTAACTGTTTGTTCCATTTGTACCAGTTTGTCAAAATGCTGCTGAGTCAGCTTAAAGCGAACATTATCCAGATACACTCGCTTATTTGGAAGTCGACTTTTCTGAATAATCCGCGTAATATCCTGAATTTGCTCTGCCCTTAAATAGCACTGGTTAAAGCCCTCGCTCACGGTTATTGTGAGCTCACCTAAGGTGCTAACCCTAGCCCCTTTATGCTCTAGGCTAGTTTGGCCGTTAAAATCAAAGTTTTCATGATTATCTCGAGCAATGACGACAACAATATTTTTGACAAGGTTATTAGGAACAGAATATCCTGCACTTTGCAAAGCTTGTTTGACAGCTTCTTTATGGAAGGTAATTTGTTGGTAGATGGCTGGCGAAAGTTTTTTTACATTAAAGTAATTGCCGGTAAAATTGCGCACCTTAACTTCAATGCAGTAAATGCCAGTACTGGTAACGACCAAATTATCAATTTGATTATCAAAGTCCCCATTTCTTTGCCCGTATTGATAAGACAGAAGAACATCATGAAAAACGATGGTAGTCTGGTTAACTAGCTTCCTTAGTGCTTGATCAACTAGTTGCTCGCCAGCATCCCCAGTGAGCAGATAGTTGGCATTGTTCAACTGATCCTGGGACAAAATCGGGTACGGATCACTAAGTTCAAGCTGGTTGTAACTATTTAAAATGTTGTTTATCCAATTGATTCCGGGCATGTTAGTCGTGGACAGCTGAACCGGGTAGGTATAACTAGGATTGTAAATCAGCTCACTTTTGCGGGCTGATTCAATAACGGTGTCATTATCGATTTGTTCTTCATTGGTTGTGGTAAACCAATGGTCAAAAATTCTGTTCATGGTAATCCCCCTTCACTTATTATTACAACAAAAAAAGCCAAAATTACCGAAATTAGTGGCTAAAAAATAGGTGACTTAAACTTCCCACTTACAAAAGTGGGCTCGTACCTTGAAAATTCAATAGTTTAGCCAATAAAAAAGCACAAGGCCTTTGTTCGCTTGATATAATTAAGTCGACCAAAACATCATCAGTATCAAACGAAAGGCTTGTGCTATGTCTAGTTTACCATCATTCGATACCAAAAACGAACCCCAAATTGCCCGTTCTGTTGAAAAGTTCTTCAAGGACTACAAAGTTACGGAGCTTCTCCGTAGATGTGGGCTCCGCAAGTCCAAAGGAATCCCACTTTGGTCGATCCTTTCATACATCTTCAGTAATGTGTTTCGAGATAGAAGCATGTACATGCAACAGAAGTCTGGCAAGTGTACTGCTGGCTTCTCCAAAAACACCTACTATCGATTCATGCAGAACCCACATATCAACTGGCTTCGCCTCACTATTCTGCTAGCTGAGAGGATCGTCAATGGGCACCTGAAAGATCTGACTTCTGACCAACGTGCCGATTGCTTCGTCTTTGACGATTCGCTCTACTCTAGAACTGGATACAAGAAGACTGAGCTGGCTGCCAAAGTATTCGACCACGTTTCGATGACCTATAAGAAGGGCTTTCGAATGATGACCATGGGTTGGACTGATGGATCCTCCTTTGTCCCAATCGCTTCATCACTCTTGTCCTCAAAGAACGATCAGAATGTCATCGGGACAACCAAGAAGATCGACAAGCGCACAATCGCGGCCAAGAGGCGGATTATGGCCCAATCAAAGGGGACCGATGTAGTTATCCAGCTGCTCGATCAAGCCTTGAAAGCAGGGCTCACTGCCAAGTACGTCATGTTTGACACTTGGTTCTCCAATCCTCATCAGATTGTCCAAATCAGTCAACGTGGTTTGAACGTAATCGCCATGGTGAAGAAAAGCTCCAAGATCACATACGAGTTCGAAGGAAAGCGGATGAACGTCAAGCAGATCTTCAACGCATGCAAGAAGCGTCGAGGTCGTTCAAGATATCTACTGTCCGTCCCTGTAAAGGTTGGAGATCCTGTCAAAGATGGTGCCCAGATTGACGCCAGAATAGTCTGCGTAAGAAATCGCTCCAACCGCAAAGACTGGATCGCTCTTATTTGCACGGACATGACGATCGATGAGAATGAGATCATCAGAATTTACGGCAAAAGATGGGACATCGAGGTCTTCTTCAAGACCTGCAAGAGTTTCTTGAAGCTTGGCACTGAATACCATGGCCTGTCATATGATGCATTGACTGCCCATACAGCTTTCGTCTTTCTGCGCTACATGTTCATGTCAGTTGAGAAGCGAGATGATGAAGATGATAGGACAATAGGCGAGCTCTTTTATTGCATGGTGGACGAGCTTGCGGACATCACTTTCAATCACTCCCTTCAGATCCTGGTGGAAGCCATGTTCGAGAGCGTGAAAGAGATCTTCCAACCGACAGAAGAGCAGATGGAAAGGTTCACCAACGCTTTCATTTCACGCCTCCCGAAGTACATGCAAGAGGCTATATCGCCATCACTAGCAGCTTAATTGAATATTTACTGGCTAAACTATTGAGTTTTCAAGGCTTCATAGTTCTTTTTGGTGTGGGAAGTTTAAGTNAAGAGGCTATATCGCCATCACTAGCAGCTTAATTGAATATTTACTGGCTAAACTATTGAGTTTTCAAGGCTTCATAGTTCTTTTTGGTGTGGGAAGTTTAAGTAGGTGATATTTGACAGTTCTCGTTTTTGTAAAGTTTGAAGGTAGGTGGTTGGTGCGGCTGGGGTGGCCGATGCAGCCCCCAAAGTATGTCAACCGATTGCAATTTGGCGTTTTTTCGCCCCCAAGTTGACTCAACCGGTGTGGGATTTGCCATTTTTTGCCCCCAAGTTGACTCAACCGGGCTAGGATTTGGCGTTTTTGGACCCCAAGTTGACTCAACCGGGCTGTTTTTTGATATTTTTCGCCCCCAGATTGACTCAACCGGTGTGGGATTTGCCGTTTTTCGCCCCCAAGTTGACTCAACCGGACTGGCTTTTGATGTTTTTCGCCCCCGAGTTGACTCAACCAGATTTGTTTGACATACTTTGGGGGCGATTTTTGCCCAAATCCAAACCGGTTGACATACTTCGGGGGCGGATTTCGACCAAATCCACGCCGGTTGATATACTTTGGGGGTGTTTTTCGACTAAATCCACGCCGGTTGACATACTTCGGGGGCAGTTTTCGCCCAAATCCAAACCGGTTGACATACTTTGGGGGCAGTTTTCGCCCAAATCCAAACCGGTTGACATACTTTGGGGGCTTTTTTCGACCAAAATCCAAACTGGTTGACATACTTCGGGGGCTTTTTTCGACCAAATCCACGCCGGTTGACATACTTTGGGGGTGGTTTTCGGCCAAAATCCAAACCGGTTGACATACTTTGGGGGCAACAGCAACGGCGCCCCCCCAACTCCACCACGCCAACAAAAAAGGACCCTGTTACCAGGGTCCTTCTATCAAGGCGGCCGAATTGTCCAAAATCAGTACGGCATAGACGGCCGTGACTCCTTCTCGTTCACATCAAGGGTGTGTCAGCATCGACGTTTCCCGCGTCTGGCAGTTAAGCCGGATGCCCTCTATCTCAAAATACGCACCATGCGTTTTTCTCGACTCGTCAGCCAACCTTATAGCCCCTCCGGGCCAAATTGTCAAAAAGCCTACTGCTGCAGCTGCGCGCACCGACGCTTAATCAGCTTGTTCAGCGCCTCCTGAAACAGGGTCGACAGCAAAACATACTAATCTAGTGTTGAACGACTACTCCGTCGAGTAATCATCCAACTAGATTAGTATGTTTTGTTTTGCAATATGATCACAAGCGTTTTGATTATGTTAAAATAATTAATAAAATGGTTAAAAGTTTCAGTAAAGTACAAAATTGCTTATCAAAACGGATTGGAAATGGAAGGATTTAGTGCATGAAGAAAGTAAAAAGGATTGCCTGTCTGGCTTTGATCAGCGCGGCCTTAATCCTTGCCGGCTGCGGGAAGTCGGCCAGCAGGCAGACTAAGACGAATTCCAACAGCGGGGCTGAAGACGCCATGCAGTTCCCAGTCGCGACCAGCTTTGCCCATACCAAGGCTGGCGGTATGATTCATGTGGCGCTTGAAACGGATACTCCTTTTACCGGGATCTTCTCTGAGGAACTGGCGGACTCAAATACTGATGCCAACTTAGCTCAATTTGGATCAGAATCCCTCTTTGACACGGACAACAGCTACAACATCACCAACTCGGGGGCGGCAACTTTTTCCTTGGATCGGTCGGCCAAGACGATCACGATTACCGTCAAGAAGGGGGTTAAGTGGTCAGATGGGGTGCAGGTTACGGCTAAGGATGTGGAATATGCCTATGAAATCATTGCCAATAAGAAAACCGGCAGTTCCCACTACACCAGCTCTCTGCAAAACATCGTGGGCTTAAAAGAATACCACGACGGCAAGAGCGCCACGATCTCCGGCATCGAGATGCCAAATGGGCCAAGCGGTCGCAAGGTGGTCATCCATTTCAAAGAAATGCACCCAGGGATGCTGAAGTCCGGCAACGGTTATTTTTGGGAATCAGCCGCCCCTTACCACTACCTTAAAGGGGTGCCGTTTGACCGGTTGGAGACTTGTGCGCAGATCAGAAAGAAACCCCTTTACTTTGGCCCTTACCAGGTTGAGGACATCAGTGCCGGCCAGTCAGTCACTTGGGTCAGAAACGAGTACTACTGGCGGGGAAAGCCCCAGCTTAAGAAGATCATTATTTCGATCATCTCGCCAAAGTCGGTGGCCACGGCAATTAAGCGGGGAACTTATGATTTGATCGAAGTGGTCAACTCCCAGTGGAAGCAGGTCCGGAATACGAAGAAGTACAATTTCGTGGCCAATATTCCTTTGGAATACAACTATCTTGGCTTTAAACTGGGCAAGTGGGATCCCAAGACCAGCAGCGTCAAGATGAATAAAAACTCCAAGATGGCCAACAAGTACCTGCGCCGCGCGATTGGCTATGCCATGAACGTCAACCAGATTCAGCGCAAGTACACCAGTGGACTGACCTTCCGGATCAAGACTTTGATTCCGGAGCAGTTCGGCGACTACTATGACAGTACGATTAAGGGCTACTATTATGATCAGAAGAAGGCCAATCAGCTGCTGGACAAGGCCGGCTACAAGTGGAAGAAGGGCGAGACTTACCGGCGCGACCCACAGGGCAAAAAGTTCGTGATTCACTTGGCGGCGATGTCTGGTGATTCTTCAAAAGAGAAAATCATTGCCAATTACATTAAAAAGTGGAAGCAGGTTGGCCTGCATGTTAAGCTGACTTCAGGGCGTCTGCTGGAATTCAACAGTTTCTACAACATGATCTTTGATGATGACCCGCAGGTTGACATGTTCATTGCCGGCTGGACTTTAAACGACGAGCCATCCCAAAACGGCCTCTACGGGGCTGGAACCCAGTACAACTTTGAGCGCTTTGAGACCGCGGAAAACACCAAGCTGCTGCAGCAGATGGATTCACAGGCCGCCTTCAACCTGACCTACCGGATCAAGATCTTCAAAAAGTGGCAGAAGTATATGAATGAGCAGGCCTTTGTCATTCCATTGACCAGCTCCTACCAGATCATGGCCGTCAACAAGCGGCTGGTCAACTTCTCGACCGAACCAGCCCAGCGCAACAACAACCACCCGCTCTGGTACCAAGTTGGCTTTAAGAAGCAAAATTAAGCAGAACTAAAATCTTCGGCCCAGCGGCTGAAGATTTTTTGCTGAATGAGTGTTAGCTGCTGGAGTATTGCATAAAAGGCCACAAACAAGGGGCGCATTTGCTATAATCTTTAGTGTTACGAAAGGATGGGAATGCATGGTCTCAACTAAATTTATTAAAAAGCTTGACGAACAGTATGGCGTGAAGTTTCACGACGCGCGCTTATTAGAGGAAGCTTTTACGCACTCTTCATACGTGAATGAAAATCCCAAGAAGAGCTTGGGCGATTATGAAAAACTTGAGTTCCTGGGCGACGCGGTCCTGGAATTTACGGTCTCCGACTACCTTTACCGGCACTTCAGCCACTTGAATGAAGGCGAATTGACCCGGCTGCGGTCAAATATCGTCCGCACCGAAGGCTTCTCAAAAATGGCCCTCGACTGCGGCTTTAAGCCGGAAATCAACTTGGGCGTGGGCGAAGAGAAGGCAGGGGGCCGCGAGCGCAAGGCGCTTTTGGAAGACGTCTTTGAAGCCTTTAACGGGGCCCTGTTCTTAGACCAGGGGATTGAGGCCGTTGAAAGCTTTCTGAAGCAGACGGTCTATCCGCTGATTGATGCCGGCTACTTTACCCCGTCACGGGACTTTAAGACTGACCTGCAGGAGTACCTGCAGCAAAATGGCAGCGTGGACATTGAATACACGGTGATCAGCGAGAGCCAGTCGCCATCCAGCTTCCGGGTGGAGGTCAGCGTCAATGGCCGGATTCTGGCCAGCGGGGAAGGCCACAACAAGAAGAAGGCGGAGCAGCAGGCTGCCCAGCATGCCTTGGAAAGATTGACTGAGGGAGGCAAATAGTGCCCTTAACTAGTTTGATATTGGACGGCTTCAAGTCTTTTGCCGACAAGACCGAAATCCAGTTCACCAATGGGATCACCGGGATCGTTGGCCCCAACGGGTCAGGCAAGAGCAACATCACCGAAGCCATTCGCTGGGTTATGGGCGAAGGCAGCGCCAAGTCCTTGCGCGGACGGAGCATGAAGGACGTCATCTTCGCGGGGAGCGAATTCAGAAAGCCCCTCAACCGGGCGGAAGTGACCATGGTCTTTGACAACCGCCAGCGCGAACTGGACCTGCCGGCTGACCGGGTAACCATTGCCCGGCGGATCTTGCAGTCTGGCGACAACGAGTACCTGATCAACGGCAAGCAGGTCCGCCTGCGGGACGTGCGGGCCCTGTTCATGGATTCGGGCTTGTCTCAAAACAGCCTGGCCATCATCTCCCAGGGGAGAGTCGACCAGATCCTGAACTCCCAGCCCAAAGAGCGGCGCGGGATCATCGAAGAAGCTGCCGGCGTCCTCCACTTCAAGCAGCAGAAGCAGCAGGCCCAAGCCCAGCTGGAAACGACCAATGACAACCTGATCCGGATCAACGACCTGGTCAAGGAATTGGAGAAGCGGATTGAGCCGCTGCATGAGCAAAGCTCCCTGGCGATGGAATACAAGTTCCAAAAGCAGGGGCTTGACCGCGATTTGAAGACGCTTTTGGCCTTTGAAATTGACAATTTCAACCAAGAGCGGGAAGAAACCATGGCCAAGGCCACGCAAAGCAAGCAGATCCTGGACAAGCTTGACGCTGAAGTCAAGCAGTCCCAGGCCAAGCTGGCCGCCAAGCGGGAAGAGTTTCAAATGGAAAGCCAGCGCCGGGACGGCCTCCAGCAGGAAGTGCTGGAGGTGACCAAGCGCCTGTCGGAGATCAGCACCCATTTGCAGATGGCTCAGCAGTCCCGCCAGTATGACCAGGCCACCAAAAGCGAATATGAGCGGCAGGTCCAAGAACTTGAGAGCGACCTGGGCCAAGTGGCCAAGGACTTGGAAAGCCTGCAGGCAAATGAAGAAGAATGGCAGGAAAAGGTCGATGCCCTGAAAGAAAAGCGCCGGAAATTGGCCAGTCAGCTGCGGGAGAATCCCGACCAGCTGAACCAAGAGCTTGATGCCCTCAGGTCCAGCTATATCCAGACCCTGCAAGATCAAACCAGCGCCAACAACCAGGTGGTCTACCTGAAGGGCGAGCTCAAGCGGGCCAAGGAAAGCCAAGACCTGCGCGCGGCCGACGTGTCGGACCAGCTGGCCAAGAGCCGGGCGGAACTGGAAAAGCTGCGCGAGCAAGGAAAGAAGCTGGGGCAAGCGCGGACTGAGAAAGAAGACCAGGCGCGCGCGGCCGCTGATGAATTAGGCCAGCTGGCCTTGCAGAAACAGGAAGTCGACCAGAAGCTGGCGATAAACTCGCGCAATCTGCAAAAGACCACAGCCCGCCGGGATGCCCTCAGCAATATTCAAAAGCGCCATGAAGGCTACTATGCCGGCGTTAGGGCCATCTTGAACCAGCTGGACCAGTATCCTGGCATTATTGGGGCCGTCGGTGAGCTTTTGACCTTCTCCAGCGACCTGGAAGCCGCGATGACGACGGCTTTGGGCAGCGGCGTGCAAGACCTGGTGGCCACGAGCAAGCTGGCCGCCCGCGACGCCATCCAGCGCCTGAAGCAAAAACGGGCCGGCCGGGCGACCTTCCTGCCTTTGGATGGCTTGCGCGTGCACGCCATTCCGGCCTCAACCCGCAAGTCGCTGGCAGAAGTGCCGGGCTTTCAAGGCGTGGCCAGCGACCTGGTTGACTATCAAGGCGAGCAGGACCTGACCGCGGCTATTGAATACCTGCTTGGCAATATCATTATCGTTGATACCATGGATACGGCCCTGAAGGTCTCACGGACGATCGGGCGCTACCGCGTGGTAACCCTTGACGGGGACGTCATCAGTCCTGGCGGGGCCATGACCGGGGGAATGCGCAATCAGCGCAGCAACTCGCCGCTG
This sequence comes from Faecalicatena absiana, assembly GCA_017309015.1. Classification (GTDB taxonomy): domain Bacteria; phylum Bacillota; class Bacilli; order Lactobacillales; family Lactobacillaceae; genus Lactobacillus; species Lactobacillus absianus. Next base: position 182,854 of record JAEDAG010000002.1, on the reverse strand, counting down.
CAGATCACGGCAGAAATCAGCAAGCTGACTGAAGAAATCCAGGTCCTGACCAAGCAGGTCGACCGTTATCAAGAGCAGGCGGGCCAGCTGGAGCAGAAGATCAACAAACTTGACCAAGCCGCCCAGCAGGCCAAGAATGACTTGCAGGAGCTCAATCAAGAGCTTAATTCAGCCGTTTTGACCTTCAAGAGCCAGGAAAAGGAGGTCAGCCGCCTGGAAAGCGCCAGCCGTCTCTACCAACGGCAGCTGGCGGAGAAGGAGCAGCGGATTGCCGACTTAACGGCCCAGCTGGTCAAGGAAAAGGACCAGCAGACTAAGCTGGCCAGCCAGGCTGAAATTCAGAAAACCCAGCTGGCTGATCTGCAGGAAAAGATCCAGAATTACGCGGAAATGAATGCCGACGTGCAAAAGCAGCTGGCCGATCTGGATCCGGAACTGGCCGTTTTGCAAAACAAGCTGGAAAACCTGCAGGGACAAGTCAAAGAGCGGCAAAAGCACCAGAAAAGCAGCCAAGAGCAGCTGGGACGGCTGCAGGAAAAGCTGGCCTCTTTGTCCAGTGCCTCAGCCGTTTCTGAAAGCAAGAAGCAGGAGCTCAAGCTTGAGCGCCAGCAGCTGGAAGAAAAGCGAAGCAAGCGCCAGCAGAGCCTGGACCAAGCCAGCCAGCTGCTAGGGCAGCTGAATGCCCAGATCAACCAGCTGGAAACGGTGGCGACCAGAAACTATGATCTGAGAAAAGATGCGGCCAGCGAACAGGAAGAATATTCAGTCAAGCTAGCCACGATCAAGAGCCAGATCAGCCACCGTCTGGACACCCTGCGGGAAGACTACGGCCTGACTTATGAAGCTGCCCGTGCCCAAGCCCAGGTTAAGAACACGCCGGAAAATCTGGCCGCTCTTTCCAAGAGCGTCAAGCTCCACCAGATGTCGCTGGACGACATCGGCCCGGTCAACCTGGGGGCAATCGATGAGTACAGGGAGGTCAAGGAGCGCTATGACTTCTTGAACGGCCAGCAGGATGACCTGCTCAAGGCCCGGGAAAACCTCCAGCAGTCCATGGATGAGCTGGATGGGGAAGTCAAGGCCCGGTTTGCCAAGACCTTTAATGAGATTGCGGCCAGCTTTGCCAAGCTCTTCCCGCTGGTCTTCGGGGGCGGGCATGCCAAGCTGCAGCTGACTGATCCGGATGACCTCCTGGAGAGCGGGGTCGAAATCATCGCCCAGCCACCTGGCAAGAGGCTGCAGCGCTTGAGCCTGCTGTCAGGCGGGGAGCGGTCGCTGACCGCCATCACCCTCCTGTTTGCCATGCTGGAGGTCAATCCGGTGCCGTTCTGCGTGCTGGATGAAGTGGAAGCGGCGCTGGATGATGCCAACGTGCTTCGCTTCGCCCGCTTTTTGCGCCAATACGACCTGCACACCCAGTTTATCGTGATTACCCACCGGCGCGGGACCATGGAGAAGGCCGACCAGCTGTACGGGGTCGTGATGCAGGAATCAGGGGTCTCACAAGTCCTGTCGGTCTCCCTGAAAGATTTAAAAGATGACGAGGTATAACATTGGGATTATTTGATCGAATCAAGAAGAGCCTTTTTGGCAGCAAGGAAGCTGAAAAGGAAGAGCCGGAAGCAGCCAAGCCCGCAGAAGAACAAGCCGAGCCGGTCGCTGAAGAAAGCGAAGCCGCGGAACCTGTTGAACAGGCGGAAGCTGCAGCAGCAGAAAGCGAAGCAGAGCCTGCGGAAGAGGCTGAAGAAGCCGAGCCAAAAGTCGCAGAAGAAGCTGAGGAGTCAGAAACTGAGGAAGAGCAAGCTGCCGAGCCAGAAGCCGAAGAGGCGCCAGAAGCTGAAACCGAAGCGGCAAGCACTGAAGCCAAGCGGACTGAGCTCTACGAGCAGGGCCTGTCCAAGTCAAACAAGGGCTTTGGGGCCCGCTTGAATGCCTTTTTGGCCAAATTCAGAACGGTTGACGAAGACTTCTTTGACGAACTGGAAGAGCTGCTGATCGAATCAGACGTTGGCTATGAAACCAGCGAGGATCTGACCGACCAGCTGCGCGAAGAGGCCAAGCTGCAAAAGGCCAAGAGCCGCGAAGACCTGAAGAAGGTCATCGTGCAGAAGCTGGTGGAAGTCTACGATGACAATGGCGACCCGGAAAATGAAAAGCTGACTTATGACCCAAGCGCCAAGCCGAACGTCTACCTCTTCGTCGGCGTCAACGGGGCGGGCAAGACCACGACCGTGGGCAAGCTGGCCAAGCGCTTCCATGACCAAGGCAAGAAAGTGATCATGGTTGCCGCCGATACCTTCAGAGCCGGGGCCGTTGAGCAGCTGGTTGAATGGGGCAAGCGGGTTGACGTGCCAGTCGTGACTGGTCCGGAAAAGGCTGACCCGGCTGCCGTCGTTTATGACGGCTTGGAGCGGGCCGTCAAAGAAGAGGCCGACTACCTCTTGGTTGACACCGCGGGGCGGCTGCAAAACAAGGTCAACCTGATGAAGGAATTGGAAAAGATCCAGCGGACCATCAAGAAGCGCCTGCCTGAACAGCCGGCCGAAACGCTCCTGGTTTTGGACGGATCTACGGGGCAAAATGCCCTCCTGCAGGCTAAGGACTTTGACAAGACCACCAAGCTGACCGGCCTGGTTTTGACCAAGCTGGACGGATCGTCAAAGGGCGGGGTGGTTTTGTCTATCCGCCACGAGATGAAGCTGCCAGTCAAGCTGGTGGGTCTGGGCGAAAAGGCGGAAGACTTGGCTGACTTCGATGCTGCCAGCTACGCGGTTGGCCTCTTCCATGACCTCCTGTAGCCAGTTAAGCCAATAATGATTGTTAGCAAAAATGATTTGAGGTAAAAGATGCGAATGATTGAAAATGATGGCCATGCCAGCAAGCATGACGCATGTACGACGATTCTGGTCGGCAAGCATGCCGCAATGGATGGCAACAACCTGATTGCCAGAAATGACGACACTTTCTCGCCGATCTGCCAGCAGAAGTTTGTGGTCAACCCTGCCGTGCACGGGGAAAAGGGCCGTCATCTCAAGTCCTGGCTGAACAAGTTTGAGATGGATCTGCCAGAGAATGCCTACCGCTACCCAGCCGTTCCGAACGTCAACTACAAAAAGGAAGGCTACTACGAGGAAAGCGGGATCAACGAGAAGAACGTGGCCATGTCCGCGACCGAATCAACCTATGGCAATGAGCGGACCCTGGCCTTTGACCCTTTGGTCAAGGACGGCCTGGATGAAGACTGCATCGTCAACGTCGTCTTGCCATACATCGATTCAGCCAAAGGTGGCGTGCAGTACCTGGGCCAATTGATCGCCAAGTACGGGTCTCCTGCCGGCAACTCAGTCCTTTTTTCAGATAAGGACGATATTTGGTACATGGAGATCGTGACCGGTCACCACTGGGTTGCCCAAAGAATTCCGGATGACTGCTACGCCGTAGCGCCCAACCGGGTCTCCATCGAGCAGGTTGACTTCAGCAAGCCTGATGAATTCATGTGGAGCGAGGGCATCCAGGAATTCGTGGCAGAGCACCACCTGAATCCTGACCCAGAAGGCTGGAACTTCCGGCACATTTTTGGCACCTTCACTGAGCAGGATCGCCACTACAATACTCCACGTGCCTGGTATGCCCAAAAATACTTTAACCCTGCAATCGACCAGGACCCGGAAGACCCTGACCTGCCATTTATCCGCAAGGCGGAAAAGAAGATCAGCAAGGAAGACATCGAATTCGTTCTGGGCTCGCACTACCAAGATACGGTTTATGACCCATTTGGCACCCGGGGAACTGAAGAAGAGCACCACCGCTACCGGCCAATTGGCCTGAACCGGACCCAAAATGCCCACATTTTGGAAGTCAGAAGCGACGTGCCGAGCGACCTGGCCGGAATCATGTGGCTTTGCATCGGCGGGCCGACCTTTACCCCATTCGTGCCGTTCTTTACCAATATGAGCGACACTGACCCGTCATATAACGACACCAGCATGGATTACAACCTGAAAGATGCCTGGTGGTTCTACAAGTCCTTCGCTGCCTTGGTTGAGAGTCATTACTCCCACTTCGTCCAAGAAGACGCGGTCTACCTGCAGGAGCTGAACCGCTATTACCGCGGCCGGTTGGAAGAAGTCATTGACCAGGCTAAGGGCAAGAGCGGGGAGGAATTGACCGCCTTCTTGACCAAGGCCAACCAGGAGACCGTGGCCCATACCAGACAGGAAACTGAAAAGCTGTGGGGCCAGCTCTTCTCAGAAGCCATGCGGATGTCTAAGCTGACTTTCAACATGGACAAGAATCTCTAGGCTAGATAAGCAAACGAGTCTGAAAAACTCTAACGAATAAAAAAGGCTTCTAGAAGTTAAAAAAACTTCTGGAAGCCTTTTCATGTACCCAAACTCGTTTTGTCGGGGTGCTTGAATCTTGCTCGTCTTTCTTTATGCTTTGAGCAGAGTTTGCTATACTTAAAAAAGGTGAAAAATTATGGATGAACTGAACAAAACTGAAGCCTTGGGTGATTTGTACGCGATGTATGGCTCACTGCTCACGCAAGGACAACAAGATTATTTCGAAGACTACTATTATGACGACTTGTCTTTGGGTGAGATCGCGGACAACCACCGGGTTTCAAGACAGGCTGTCTATGACAACCTGAAGCGGTCATCCAAGGCGCTGCAGAAGTACGAGGACAAGCTCGGCCTTCTGGCCACTTTCAATGAGCTTGAAGGGGGCCTGGTCATGGCCCGGGCTGACCTGAAGGCAGGCAAGCAGGAGCAGGCCCTTGAAGAGCTCGCCCGCCTGCTGCAATTGATTAGAGGAGAATAAGGACAAGAAAATATGGCTTTTGAAAATTTGAGTGAACGCCTGCAGAAGGCGCTGCGCAATTTAACGGGCAAGGGGAAGATTTCTGAAGAAGACATCAATGCCGCTTCCCGGGAAATCCGGCTGGCCCTTTTGGAAGCGGACGTCAACTTTAAGGTCGTCAAGGACTTCATCAAGACGATCAAGAAGCGCGCCCTGGGGGCAGAAGTCCAGGAATCTTTGACTCCGGGCCAGCAAGTCATCAAGATCGTTGACGAAGAGCTGACCAAGATGATGGGGGAGACCGCGGTTCCTTTGAACAAGGCCCCGCACGTGCCAACCATCATCATGATGGTCGGCTTGCAAGGTACCGGTAAGACCACCACGGTCGGCAAGCTGGCCAACCGCTTGATGAAGACGGAGAATGCCCGTCCCTTCCTGATCGCGGGCGACGTCTACCGGCCAGCGGCCATCGATCAGCTGAAGCAGATCGGCGACCAGCTGAAGGTGCCAGTCTACACGGAGCCGGGCGAAAAGAACGTGCCAAAAATCGTTGAAGACGGGCTGGCTGAAGCCAAGAAGCACCACAATGACTACGTCATCATCGACACGGCCGGGCGGCTGGAAATCGATGAACCATTAATGAAGGAACTGGAAGAAGTCAAGGCCGTGGCCCACCCAGACAACATTCTCCTGGTAGTCGACGCCATGACTGGCCAGGCAGCGACTGGCGTGGCCAAGGGCTTTGACGACCGCCTGGACGTGACCGGCGTGATCTTGACCAAGCTGGACGGCGATACTCGCGGCGGGGCAGCCCTGTCCATCAGAGCCGTGACTGGCAAGCCGATCCTTTTTACAGGTCAAGGGGAAAAGCTGACCGACCTGGACGTCTTCCACCCAGACCGGATGGCGTCAAGAATCCTGGGCATGGGGGACATGCTGAGCTTGATTGAAAAGGCCCAGCAGGACTACGATGCCAAGGAGGCCGAAAAGGTTGCCGAAAAGATGCGGGCCAACACCTTCGACTTCAATGACTTTATCGACCAATTGGAGCAGGTGCAGAAGATGGGACCGCTGGATGAGATCATGAAGATGATCCCAGGCTTTGCCAACAATCCGCAGCTGAAGAACTTCTCAATTGACGAAAAGCAGATTGCCCACACCAAGGCCATCGTCTACTCAATGACCCCTGAAGAGCGGGAAAACGAAAATCTGCTCAACCCGAGCCGCCGGCGCAGAATCGCTGCCGGGTCCGGGGTGCCGATCGTTGAAGTCAACCGGATGATCAAGGAATTCAAGACTGCCAAGGAAATGATGTCCAAGGTCACTAAGGGCAACTTCAAGGACCTGCAGAATCTGCCGGGGATGAACACGCCAATGGCCAAGATGGCCATGCGGAGAATGGGCAAGAACTTCAAGAAGAACAAGGCTAAGCGCATGAAGAAGATCAAGCGCTTCCACTCATAAGAAGGACTTTTTTCGCGAAAAAATGAGTCTGTTAAGTAAAAATACTTTACAGACTCATTTTCAGGTGCTATAGTTAAACTATTGAAATTTAGGAGGACAATTTAATGTCAGTTAAGATTCGTATGCGCCGCATGGGTGCCAAGAGAAAGCCATTTTACCGTATCGTTGTAGCAGATTCACGTGCACCACGTGACGGCCGCTTTATTGAAGAAGTTGGCTACTACAACCCAGTTTCACAACCAAAGGAATTGAAGCTTGATGAAGACAAGATCTTCGAATGGCTGAAGAAGGGTGCACAACCTTCAGACACTGTTCGTTCACTTCTTTCAGGCGCAGGCCTGATGGCTAAGTTGCACGACGAAAAGTACAACAAGTAATTGTAAAAAAGTTTGGGGCGCTGGCTTCAAGCTTTTTTTGTTAGGGAGAATTCAATGAACTACTACAACGTTGGCAAAATTGTTGGCACCCATGGCCTGAAGGGCGAGGTCAAGGTCGTGGCCGTTACCGACTTCCCGGAAGACCGCTTCCGTCCAGGGTCCCGCCTGTATGTCGGATCTGAACGCCGCGAGGTGACGGTCCAAAGCGGGCGGCCCTTCAAGCAGTTCTGGCTGGTCGTTTTTGATCAGGTGAGCGACATTGACCAGGCAGAGCAGCTGAAAGGCCAGGAAATCGTGATCGCGGAAGCAGACCAAGGGGAATTGCCGGACGGGGTCTACTACTACAAGGACCTGCTGGGCCTGGAAGTCGTTGACGATGAGACCGGGGAGAAGATCGGCAAGCTGACCGACATCCAAGCCCCAGGCGCCAACGATATCTGGGAAGTTACCGACCTTGAAGGCAAAAGCTTCTGGATTCCCTACATCGATGACGTCGTCAAGCAGGTCGACTTGGCCAGCGGCCAGGTCAGAGTCGTATTGATGGAGGGATTGCGCTGATGCTGAACGTTAATGTGCTGACTTTGTTCCCAGACATGTTCACCCCCTTGCAGGTTTCGCTTTTGGGCCGGGGGCAGGAAGACGGCAAGTGGAAGCTGAATCTGGTCAACTTCCGCGACTTCTCAGAGCGGCCGCACAAGTCCGTTGACGACACCCCATATGGCGGCGGGGCCGGGATGGTCCTGCAGATCATGCCGATCAAGGCAGCTCTGGAATCGCTGGAAAACAAGGGCAAGGTGATCATCACTGCTCCGCAAGGGCGGACCTTCAATGAGCAGATGGCCCAGGATTGGTCAAAAGAAGAGAACCTGACTTTTATCTGCGGGCACTTTGAGGGCTTTGACCACCGGATCTACGGTCTGGCTGACGAGATCGTCTCAATTGGCGACTACGTCCTGACGGGCGGGGAATTGCCAACCATGAGCATGATTGACGCCACGGTCCGCCTGCTGCCAGGCATCCTGGGCAATGCCATGTCGCCGGTGGAAGAGTCCTTTTCCGACGGGCTCTTGGAATATCCGCAGTACACCCGCCCGGCTGACTTTGAAGGGCAGAAGGTGCCAGACATCCTTTTGTCCGGCAACCATGGCAAGATTGACGAATGGCGCCACTACCAGGCCTTAAAGACGACCTTCCTCAAGCGCCCGGACCTGTTGAAAGGCCGGGAGCTGACCAAAGAAGAGCAGCAGATGCTGCTTGACATTAAGGCTGAAAGCGAGCAAGAACAATAGAAAAGGTGATTTGCTGCCTTTTCCTAGGCGGAACTTGTTGACCCATGGTGGAACGTGGCCGCGCAGAACCAGGCGACCGACTGGGCCCACCGGATTGGGCAGGAGCAGAAGGTGACGGTCTACAAGCTGATTGCCAAGGATACGGTTGAAGAAGCCTTTTTGAAGCTGGCCCAAGGCATCTTGTCCGCTGAATCAGTCTCCAGCAGCAGCCTGAGAAAGGAAGATTTGCTGCAGATTTTGGACTAAAGAAACTTGCTTTGCCAGGGCAAAGATGGTAAGCTAATAAACGTGGCATTTTGCCAATCATCAAGATTAGGGGTGTTCCGCTGGCCACGAGGTGGCGAATGAATGCCGTAGAAGGAGAAACAATAATGGATCCATTAATTAAAGAATTGACTGCAGAACAAATTCGTGACGACATGCCTGAATTCCGCGCCGGTGACACGGTTCGCGTTCACGTCCGCGTTGTTGAAGGTACTCACGAACGTATTCAGATCTTCGAAGGCGTCGTAATCAAGAAGAAGGGCACTGGCATCGGTGCTACCTACACTGTTCGTAAGATCGCTTCCGGCGTTGGCGTTGAACGGACCTTCCCAGTTAACACTCCACGTGTTGCCAAGGTTGAAGTTACCCGTCACGGCCGCGTACGTCGTGCAAAGCTGTACTACCTGCGCGCTCGTTCAGGCAAGGCTGCTCGTATCGCAGAACGTCGTCGTTAATTCTAAGATTGACGCTAAAAAGTCATCCCATTGGGATGGCTTTTTATTTTTGCCCTTGATCGCCAAGGCAACTGTCTGGCGGATTGGTCTATAATTAACAAAAACGAATTAGATGAGGTCAAGATGGATACTAGCAAACTGCAAGCCTTCGCCGTATTGGCATCCACCTGGAAAACCTGCTCAAGCTGGCCCGCCTGGGCGGGGTGGTCACCTATGACCGCACTTCTGGCCAAGAGACCGCCGTCAAGTTTGCCAGCTATGACGGCCGCTTGCATAAGGACATCTTGCTGACCCAGCTTTTTGCCTTGAATGGACAAGTTCGCTAAAATAGCAGAAAAAAGTGGATATCATTTGTGCTTAGAACATTCGTTCTATATAATATGTAACAGACAGAAAGATGGAGGTGAAAGCATGCGCTTGTCAGAACTAGCCAAATACGTCCAGAAGAAGTATGGCTTGGGGGTCGATTTTATCACTAGCGGCGAGGTCAGCATGGCGGCTTTGATCGTTCCAGGAGCTGAGACTGCTTTCGCCCTCTTGATCAAGCAGGGGGAGAAAGAAGGCCTTGACCTGCACTGCGGTTCGATCGCGGCTTTTTTGGCCAAGCAGCCTGGCTTTGGAGCGCCGATCTGCATCAAGGACCGGGGGTGGCTGGGAGTTGACCTGACCGCGCCCGAGCTGAATGACCGCTTCTTGCTAAAGACTTTGGACACGGCTTATCAAGCTGGCCGGCCAGCGGTCAAGCGGCGTGAGCACATGTTTTACGTGGCCGACCGCAACGATGAGTCGCCATATGAGGACGAGGCCATCCCTGAGCGGGGCAGCTTCGTCAAGCGGTCGGACCATCGCCGAGTCAGTCATCATGGCTCAGACGTCATTTTCAGTTCCAAATCTCCGGTTCGCGGGCGAGACGACACCCCGCCCGCTATCAGTCGGATGCTGGAGTCATATGACTACCAGCTGCCAGTGGCGACCCGGCGGGAAGCCAACTTTTACTATCAAGGGATGATGATGGCTGACTATGAGGACAATTTTTCCTATTCCGGCCAGATTCGCTTTCGCAGGCCGGTCTACCATGACTTGTCAGTTAAGGAGCTGCGGGACTACTTCTCTTGGCGCTCGCGGGTCAGACAGGGGGATTTTGCCCCAGCCAAGTCGGGCTTTTTGTACCTGCTAACCAGTGAAATCGTCTGCCAGATCGGGATAAAAGACCCGCTTGCCGGGCTCAGGCAGCTGCGGCTTTTGCAAGAGCATTATCAAGGACAGGACCAGCTGACGATCTGGGATTTGAAGCACCTGATCCAGGGCTACCTGGTCTATTACGGGATAAAGCTCAGTCCAGAGGAAGAAGAGCAGGAATTTGCCGAAGAAATCAAGCGGGCTGAGCCGTATGAAAGCTTGCTGGCGGACGCTGAAGGGGACAGCAAGGTCTACCAGGCTCTGTTGACCTTGGCCAAGAGCAAGCCGGGAGCCAATCCCTTGCTGAAGGAAGACCCTGAAAAGTATGCCAGCCTGGTGGCTGACGTCTGGAAAGAGATCAAGGCGTCGCCCAAGCAGCTAGCCCAGCAGCTGGTCGGCGAGAAGTCGGTCTTTCCCATGCACCTGTTCGTGGATGCCGCCTTCTACAGCCCCCATCCAATTGAGGCGGCCACTTACCAGGTCGGGCAGGCCGTGACCTACCGCTGCAAAGACGGCAAGTGGACCAGCGAGGTCTACTGGCCAGCCGTCCGCCAGCACAAGCTGCTGCCAGACCTGCTGCACGAGATTGACCGCCGCAGCCGCTTGGCGCTTGGATGCGGGCGCAAGATGAAAGAGCGTCCCCTGCCTGCCGCCTTGCAAGAGGCCATCGAAGCCGGGATCAAGACCTACCTGCGTGAAGAAGCCGAGCGCGAAAAGCCGAAGATTCACCTGAACCTGGCCAGTCTGGCCAAGATCAGGGGCGACGCGGCTGAAACGCGGGAGAGCCTGCTGACTGAAGAAGAACGGCAGCTGGAAGCCCAAGAGGCTGAAGCAGAGCAAGAAGCCGCAGCCAGCCAGCAAGCAGCCCCCAGCCAAGAATGCAAGGAATCTTTTGGTCAGTTTGACTTGACGCCAGAAGAAGGCTATGTGCTCCAGCAGCTGATGGCCGGCAAGAGCGTGAGCGGCTACGTCAAGCAGCACCACCTGCTCACCGAGGTCCTGGCGGACAGCATCAACGAGAAGCTTTTTGACGAGATTGGCGACTCCGTCATCGAAATTGCCGGCACTGAGCCGGAACTGGTTGAAGACTACCGGGATGACTTGTCAGATTTATTTGGAAGCGAGGAATAAATTTTGGAAAAGAAAAAACGAGTTCCCAAGCGAATCGCGCAAACGGTCTTGAATTCCCTGAAGGGCGGGGTCGTGCCCCGCATTGGCCTGCCTTACGTCACCGTCGGCCGCAAGTCGGAAATTGCTGCCCTGCTGCACGACGTTGAGGTGGTGCAGGAAGGCGGGGCATCTTTCCGCTTTATTGAGGGCCGCTATGGGTCAGGGAAGAGCTTTTTGCTTCAGACCATCCGCAACTACGTAATGGACCGGAACTTTGTCGTCGTTGACGCCGACCTGTCGCCGGAACGGCGCCTGCAAGGAAGCAAGGGACAGGGCTTGGCGACCTACCGGGAACTGATCCAGAACCTGGCCACCAAGACCCGGCCAGAAGGCGGAGCCTTGAACCTGGTCTTGGACCGCTGGATCAACAACTTGCAGACCAGCGTGGCCCAGGAAAGCGGGCTGGATTTTGCCAGCCCGGCCTTTAAGGAGGCCGTGGACCAGAAGATTTTTGCCGTGATTTCCAGCCTTAGCGAGCTGGTGCACGGCTTTGACTTCGCCAAGCTCCTGCAGATGTACTACGATGCCTACGTTGACGGGGATGAAGCCACCAAGGGCAAGGTAATCAAGTGGTTCAGGGGAGAGTACAAGCTGAAGACCGATGCCCGGAAGGAATTGGGCGTCAACATCATCATTTCAGATGACGACTGGTATGAATACCTCAAGCTCTTTGCCAGCTTCTTCAGACAGGCCGGCTACAGCGGCATGTTCATCATGATCGATGAGCTGGTCAACCTCTACAAGATCCCCAACGCCATCAGCCGCCAGTACAACTATGAAAAGCTGCTGGCCATGTACAATGATGCCATGCAAGGCAAGGCCAAGCATTTGGGCATCATCATGTGCGGAACGCCCCAGGCGATTGAAGACCGGCGCCGGGGCGTCTACTCATATGAGGCCCTGCGCTCGCGTCTGGCTGAAGGCAAGTTTGCCAAGGCTGGCGCCCGGGACATGTATGCCCCGGTGATCAAGCTTGATCCATTGACCCCCGAAGAGATGCTGGTCTTGACCGAGAAACTGGCGGCCATGCATGCTGGCCTGTACGGCTATGAGCAGACCATTACGGAAGCGGATCTGGAGGCCTTTATCAAGACGGAGTTTGCCCGGATTGGGTCCGACACCAATATTACCCCGCGGGAGGTCATCCGCGACTTTATCGAGCTGCTCGACATCGTTTGGCAGAACCCCGGCACTTCCGTCAAGGAACTCCTGGAGAGCGATGATTTTGCCTATGCCAAGTCTGACGCCGTTTCAGACGACAAGACGGATGAATACGCGGAATTTACGATTTAAGGGATAAATTATGTTTGATGCATTCGGGCATTATGCCCCCTTTATCCAAGACTATATTTATGAGCATGGCTGGCAGAAATTGCGGGCCATCCAGCTGGCAGGCGCCGATGTGATCTTCAACACCGACAACAACCTGCTATTGTCAGCAGCCACTGCCTCAGGGAAGACAGAGGCTGCTTTTTTCCCGATTCTGACGGAATTGGCTCAGGATCCGCCTGACTCAGTGGGCTGCTTGTACATCGCCCCCTTAAAGGCACTGATCAACGACCAGTACCTGCGCCTCAGCGACCTGTGCGCTGGCGGGGACATTCCGGTTTGGCGCTACCACGGCGACGTGTCCCAGAGTCAAAAGCGCAAGCTCTTCAAGCACCCGTCCGGAGTCTTGCAGATTACGCCGGAATCGCTGGAGTCATTGATGATCAACAAGCACGCGGATATTCCCCGTTTGTTTGGCGACTTGCGCTACATCGTGATCGATGAGCTGCACTCCTTTTTGCGCAGCGACCGGGGCGGGCAGACCTTCTGCCTGATTGAGCGCCTGGGTCGCTTAGCCGCTTGCGATCCCCGGCGGGTAGGCTTGTCAGCGACGATTGGGGATCCAAGAGCGGCCGGCAGGTTCCTGGCTGCTGGCTCAAGGCGCAAGACCTCGATTCCCAAGATTAAAGACAACCACCAGGTCTGGCGCTTGTCAATGGAGCATTTTTACAAGACCGATCCCCAGGCTGGGGCCGGAAGCGCGGCGGGGCAGCCGCCTTTGGCCAAGGCCAGCGACCAGGCACCGGAAATGGCCGATCCCAGCATGGCCTATATCTTTGACCATACCCGGGGGAAGAAGTGCCTGGTCTTTACCAACAGCCGGGAGGAATGCGAGGCCGTCTGCCAGGTGCTGCGCCAGTACTGCGAGGCCAAGCATGAGCCGGACCGCTTCATGATCCACCATGGCAATCTGTCAGCTGCCTTTCGCCAGAGCGCGGAAGAAGCAATGAAGGACGACAATGTCAAATTGACCACCTGCGCGACGGCGACTTTGGAACTGGGCATTGACATCGGCCAGCTGGAGCGGGCCTTTCAAATTGACGCTCCCTTTACGGTTTCAGGCTTTTTGCAGAGGATGGGGCGGACCGGCCGGCGGGGCAACCCGCCGGAAACGTGGTTCGTCATGCGCGAAGATCACCCGGAAAGCCGGGCCATGCTGCCGGTCTTGTTCCCATGGCCCTTATTGCAGGGGATTGCCCTGGTCCAGCTGTATCTTGAAGAACGCTGGGTGGAGCCGCCGCGGGAAAACCGCCTGCCATACAGCCTTTTGTACCACCAGACCATGAGCACCTTGGCGTCGATGGGAGAGATGACGCCAGCAGAACTGGCTTCCCGGGTCCTGTCTTTGTCATATTTTCACCGGGTCTCCCAAGCTGACTACAAAGTGCTCCTGCGCCATTTGCTCAAGACCGACCAGATCCAGTGGACCGAAAACAAGGGCTTGATCGTGGGCCTGAGCGGGGAGCGGGTGACCAACAATTTCAAGTTCTACGCCGTTTTCCAGGAAAATGAAGAATACAGCGTCCACTCAGCTTCAGAAGAGCTGGGCACGATCGTCAAGCCGCCCCCAATTGGCGACAAGGTGGCCATCGCGGGCCACGTGTGGGTGGTTGAAGAAATCGACCGCCAGCGCCACCAGGTCTACGTCCACCGGGTCAAGGGGCGGATCCCCGCTTACTTTGGCGACGTGCCAGGGGACATTCATCCCCGCATATTGGAGCGGATGCGGCAGATTTTGTCAGAAGACCGCAACTACCCATATTTGATGGCCAATGCCGTAGCCCGCTTGAACGAGACGCGGTCGATGGCTAGCATGGCGGGGATGCCGGCCAAGCAGCTGGTCAACCTGGGCGGCAAAACCTGGTGCCTGTTTCCTTGGACCGGGACGTATGCCTTCCTGGCCCTGGAACGGCTCTTGAAATTAAAGTGCGCCAAGCGCCTGGGCTTGAAGAACTTCGATTCCGTGCGTCCCTACTACATGCAGTTTTCGATGGACGTCAGCCCCGAGGACTTCTTCGCGATCGTCAAAGAAGAGGCCAGCAAGGACTTTGACCCGCTGGATTTAGTCTACCCCAAGGAAGTGCCGGTCTTTGACAAATATGATGAATGCCTGCCGGATGAGCTGGTCCGGAAGGAGTTTGCCGAAAGCGTCCTGGATCTGGCGGAAATGCGCCGCTGCGTGGAAAAAATGCGGTAGAATAAAGTTATGAAAAGCACGAATTAGCTGAGCAGAAGGAAAAAGAGAAATGCAGAGCTTGATTATTTGTTTCGTGAAGAAAGGACAAAGATGTCTGTTACCCAGTGTCCCATAAACAGTTTTGACGAATTGGCCCAGCAGGCCGGAAAAAGCGACGAGCTGCACTTTACCTTGGGCGGAGATCCCTGGCTGCTGGTGGATGACGAGGATCCTGACTCTGACGCCACCAAGACCTTGATCAACTGCAATGACCCGGCGGTCACCGCTTCATTTGCGACCATTGAGGATTTTTTGACTTGCAAGATCAACGGCCGGACTTTGAAAGAACAATGGAGCGAGCTGACGGACGTCAGCTGCTGGTACATCAGGTTTGACAGTCTGGAGGAGTTCGTCCAGACCATCAAGGACGGCTGCGAGATTCAGTTCAGCCTGGATGGCCGTCAGTATTTGCTGGCAGAGAACAGCGACCAGCAGAGCTACCGGCAGCTGACCTATACCAATTATTCCAAGCAGGCTGACCCAGCTTTCATTGCCAAGTTCCGCAGCCTCGATGAGCTGCTGGCATATAAGATCGGAGGCCAACCGCTTTCAAAGCTGTGGACGCGGATGAGAAACGTCGATTACGGCTAAAGCCGAATGTTCGAAATTAACTTTTTAAAGGAAAAAATCATTCAAGTAAGGGCTTTGATTGCCAAGATTGATAATATTGGCAAATTCACCGGGACAAAAACTTTATTTTTTAAGAAAAAATACCAATTTTTATAAATACGTAAATTGCAATAATAACTTGAACACTTTTGTTTAGGCTGTTTGATAGATGCGATCTAATTCTCTTTCAAAGATTTCATCTGGTGTATGATAAGCCAAGATCTTTCTTGGCAATGAATTGCACCAAGTTTCAATGTCAATGATTTGTTGGAGAGAGTAGTTATGAATATAGTCACCTTTAGGAATGAATCTGCGAATAAGGCCATTATGCCTCTCTACAGTGCCTTTATCACAAGAAGTATATGGATGAGCATAATAAACTAGTGATTTGGAAATATCTTCCAGCTGAGATAGATCCGCAAATTCAGAACCATTATCAGTCGTAATAGTTTTAAAGATATCGTTCCAATGCTCGCTGTATTGCTTGCGCAGACTTTTAAAGGCATTCATTACACTGGCAGCTGTTTTATCTGGGATTTTAATAATGGTTCAGTATAAAAACTTGTGTAAATGACTGAGAGACTTAGGAAGACTTCCGTGATAGTTCCATTAACCGCAGGAAGAAGTATTCATCATCTGGATACCCATACCCTTTACGTCTCTCGGTCTTGATCTTATTGTTAATCCCCTCAAGTTTGCCAGTTGATATCCCGTATTTGGCAAACGTGTAGATCCCTCTCAAATGGCGATATAAGAGACGCGCAAACCAAATAAAGTGACTATTTTTAGTTGTCTTACAGATATCTATGATCTCTTCTAGTCTGACGCACATTTCTACTTCGTCATGTGAGTTGTATGCTTGGTCTAGCAGGTCTTTAACGAGATCTATTGTGAAGAAGAGCTTGTTTTCTTCCAATAGCTCGTCATACCAGACTTCATTACCACCATGAGCCTTTATTTCTGGTGTATTGAATATTTCACCAGCAGTAGACACTAGCTTGCCTTTGCGGGCGTCCTCGTCCTTCTGGACTAATGTGGATCTTTTAGACATCAAGATGTAACGTGAATTCTTAAGCAACTTAGCAGCTTCTGGAGAGCCTTCCTCAGCCAGCCGTCTTTGTTCATCTTTTCGGATCTCTGAAACCACTTTATCGTTGAAATTCTTGATAATGTGGAAGCGATCATAGACGATGTCTAGCTTGGGATAGCGCCCTTTAAAAGCTTCTTCGAAGTCTGAATTCATGTCGCAAGCCACCGCCTCAACTTTTGACATCCACTCATCGCCAACATGATCCATAAACTCGAAAACAACGGCTTTCTTCTTGCCATGGGCTAAGTAGAGAATATACCCTGTTTCCCAGTCTATGATTGCGGTGGCGTACTTATGGCCATCGTGGAGCTTAAACTCATCAATGGCTAAGTATTTTGCCTGCCTTTCAGGTTTTATGAGTGTCTTGCCATCAGTTGTAAATTTAGACAGTAGAAGAGACTTGTGAATTGACTTTACAGTCATCTTGTCCAAGCCAGTAAGCCAAGCCACTGCCTTTAGAGTAAGGCCATAGCTTAACAGTTTCTCAGTGTATTCTTTTAAAGGTTTGGTGATGCGATAACCATCAGCTTTAAAAGGGATAGACTGGCTTCTAGTGTTGAATTGGCAATCAATGTTAAGACAACGAAAACGTGCATAGGACACTCTGATATTGGTGTGTACTCCACCAATAGCGACGTGCTTAAGGGTAGATTCTAAAGACCCATTTTTAACTAGTTTTCTTGAGCAATTAGGACAGAAGGTATCACCACGCTCATCTAGCTTTCCTACAAAGGTTAATCCATCTTCATTTTGAATTGGCTCGCCAACTTGAATAAAGTCGGTAAGACCAGAATTAAAGGATAAGACACCTTTGTTAGGCATAACATCTTGAGTAGCAACTGACAGTTCTGTATAATTCATAGTAAGAAGGGCTCCCCATGTTTTTGTCGTTATTAACATTGTAAGGGACAACCCTTCTTTTTTTGTTATCTAATTTCTATTTACACAAGAATTTATACTGAACCTTAATAATTAGGAACTCACGGCTCATGCGTTCAGACAAAGTTAGCAGCACTTCGTCGTCCTTGGTCTTATGGCCTAAAACAAGATCACATTCCCAATGCCCAAACACATCACGCTTATTAACTTCCTGTGGTCGTTGTTCAATACTGCGGCCTAGCTTCTTCTTATTTTTACGAATGCGATGAATTTTGGTATTGCGCTTGAGTTTCTCTGGCAAATCATAGCTATGGATGTTTAACAAGCCTTGATCGACATAATTATAAAGCGTCCTGGTGCAGACAATATCGTTGCTGGTAAATTCCCCTACAGCAGTGCAGCGATTACTGCAGGCGTCGAGCGACCAGCCATCTTCAAAAAAGTGCTGTTGGACGTAATCAATAAACTTATGCTTCTTAAGAAAATCCGATTTGCGTCCACAGTATCGACGATTGTTTTGATAAACACTCTGACCTTGTTGGGCTTTATAACGTTTAACTTTACCGTGATACAGCTTAACAGCCCCTCGTTTGATCTCATAGTGAATTGTACTAGGGGAACAGCCAATTTCTCGAGCGATGGAACGCAAAGAACAATGATCTTTCAAACGAGTTTGAATAATAACCCGCTCTTCAAGCGATAGATGTGTTCCTTTTTTACGCTTGTCCATGATAGAATGTAGTGAGTCCATTTTGACCTCCATAGATGTTTTTGTGGTTATTAACATTCTATCAAACAGGTCCAAATGGACTTTTTATTTTCTATCAAGTGTTCAATTTAATTTTACAATCGGCGGATTTATCATAATATTAAAATCTCTTGCTTTCTCGGACAATTAATCAATAAACTGAAATCATCATCAATTATATTTAACTAAATATTAGATACTATAATATATAATAGTACGCGTGGTGCTAGTTAAATCGTTTTAGTTAATAAAAAAGTCCAATCTTGTTAGACTCGACTTGTAAATAGTAATAATAGAAAAGAGTCTGATCTGATTGAACTGCCTTAAGCTTAAGCATTTTAGCCACCATTTACAAGCTAGTTTTAAAGATTTAGTGATAATTTGTCGGCACTGGTATCGTTTGTATGCACCGGCTGAGTTTACTCATCGGCGAAATATTGATCAAATTAAAAATACGGACAGTCTGATTTTGGCTTTACTTATCTGGCAAGCTAAGACAGGAATTGAATCACAAAGAAGATTCTGTGAATATTTCAATTGTTTATCACACTCACGTTTTAATCGGCGTTCACGTCAGCTATTGCAATTGATTTATCAGATACGGCAAGAAATGAATAAAAAGGTTGACCTGAATGGACAGTTCTTGATCATTGACAGCTTTCCGGTACCTGTTTGCCAACCAATTCGCAACTATCGTGCTAAAATTTTTCGCGGTTATGCCAACATTGGTTATAAGGCCACCAAGAAAATTTACTTCTATGGTTTCAAAGTTCATGCCATTGTTAGCGATGACGGTTACATTCTTGATTATGTCGTAACAAAAGCATCAGTTCATGATGCCAGGGAGACAGTTGAACTGCTGGAAAATACCCATCCATCTAATTACTATCTTCTTGGCGACGAAGGCTATTTAGGCAAAGAACTGCATCAACAGCTAAAACAAATGGGTTATGAACTTTGGACATCATATCGTAAAAATATGACAGAAGCTAAAAAGCACAATAATCATCAATTGATGGCTATTCGCAGAACAATTGAAAGCGGCTTTTCGCTTCTGACCTATTACAATGCCGAGAACAATCGAGCACGTAGTCTGATAGGCTTTCAAAGCCGGTTGGAAATTGCAATTTTAGCTTATAATTTGGCTTATTGTCTAGAACGATTTAACTAGCACCACGCGTACGTTTATGGTTCAATCTATGTTGCCCCAACTCCTGTTACTATTGACGGTAGCCAATACTATAAAATTTCAGGCAAGGATCAATATATCAAAGTAACCAACATTGATGGTGTAACTAGAAAAATTACACATAATGCTTATATCTACCGGACTTCTACTCAAAGAACGCCATATGGTATGACTGCAAGCAGTAAGAAGTGGAAATTCTACAAGGGAAAAACTGTAACCACATACGGTGGCTCCTACAAATTTAAGAATGGTAAACGTTACTTTAGAGTAGGTGGTCCAAGAAAACAATATATTAAGTCTTACAATTTAGGACCAGTTATTAGTTCTAACATTAGTGCTGCTACTACAACAACTACTTCCAAGACAAATACAACTAACACTTCATCAAAAAATGTTGATGAGACTACCGTAACTGTTGATGTCGCAAAATATTATAGAAAGACCGCACCTATCTTGACCTTTACTAGTGATGGTAATCCAAAAATTGTTAAATCAGTTCCTAATGGTACTAAGTTTACCGTAGACCGTTTAGAAAGTGGTGACCGAGCTGATAAAGTGGCATATGCAGTTGGTTCATTTAATGGTGATCAAACTATTTACCATATCAAGGGTATAGATAATTGGATTTATTCAATTGATGTTAAGGCTGATAAGAAGTTACCTGTACATGATTATAATGCAGAGAACTTCTCTTACATCACCTTCCCTAAAGCTACCGATGTTTACAATGCCGATGGAACTATTCAAAACCATAATGGTCAAAAGATCATAAAGCAAATGGGACACTTAAAGGTAGACAAATTAATGTATATTTGGGTTCCGAGCGAAAATAAAGCTGAATTATTCTATCACTTGGTTGGAACCAGTTTCTATGCAACTACTACTCCAACAGCAAGACAAAGTAAAATCGATGTAGGACACGACGCTTATGTTAAAGCTGATGATGTTAAATTTGCCGGAGGAATTAACACCATCTAACACTCCAGAAGAAGCACAAGCTGCTGCTTTAAAGAAGTAAAATACGTAAAAAATAGACTGTCGTTATGACAGTCTATTTTTCTTTACCTTAGTAAAATCATACTTTCTATATTTAAGTGCAACATTTTTATCCATAAAAATCGCACCGTGGATGACACTAGGATCAGTCCCATAGCTTAAGAAGAGACAATCATGGTTCTTAAATTGACCAGGTTGATAATCTAAGTTACCCAGATCCAAGAAGCCGCGCACTTTTAACGAATTACCTTGAGTATCAATTAGAACAATATTGCCAGAGTATTTTTTATTTTGTTTTTCAGAGTGACGATTCAATTTTAAATTTGGATCAACTTTTTGATAAGTGACATCGCCGTTAACCGTGTGCTCAGTAATCACGAGTTTTCTAGCCCTTTTAGAATAAGGATCGCCGCGATACCAGGTACCACGGTACTGGCTAGGTACAGTTGCAAGTTTAAAGCCCTTATATTTTTTATGAATATTAATGCGAGGAGCTTCACTAGATGATTTAGTCTCATGACGTACAATTTTTGAACTACTTGATGATTGTGAACTTAAATTTGATTTTGCTGTTTGCTTATTGCATCCCGTCAATAGCGCAGCGGCCATTACACTGATTAAAACAATCGCTTTTTTCATATTTATTCTCTTTTCTTAAATTTAATCTCAATTATAAAATATCTTTGACGTAAATTGCAATAATAAATTGAACATTTAGGCTGTTTGATAGATTTTATCTAATTCTCTTTCGAAGATTTCATCTGGTGTGTGATATGCCAGGATCTTTCTGGGTAAAGAGTTGCACCAGGTTTCAATATCAATGATTTGTTGGAGAGAATAGTTATTGATGCAGTCTCCTTTAGGAATGAATCTGCGAATAAGACCATTATGTCTTTCAACAGTTCCTTTATCACAAGAAGTATAAGGATGAGCATAATAAACAAGAGTCTTAGAAACTTCTTCTAAATTAGCTAAATCCGCAAACTCTGAACCATTGTCAGTAGTAATCGTCTTGAAGATGTCATTCCAGTGCTCGCTGTATTGTTTTTGAAGCATTTTAAAAGCCTGCATGACACTGACAGATGTCTTGTCAGGTATGCGAATAATCAAGAATTCACGGCTCATGCGCTCAGAAAGCGTTAATAGAACCTGATCATCTTTGGTTTTATGCCCTAGAACAAGATCACATTCCCAATGACCAAATTCATTCCGCTGGTCAATCTCTTTAGGCCGCTCTTCGATGCTTCGTCCCAGCTTTTTCTTATTTTTGCGAACATGATGGAGCTTGGTATTGCGTTTAAGTTTTTCAGGCAAATCATAGTTCTTAATTGCAATTAGGCCTTGTTCTACATAGTTGTACAAAGTTCTGGTGCAGACTGTTTGATGATGTGAGAATTCACCGATAGCTAAACTACGATTGGCACAAACGTCAAGTGACCAGCCGTCCTCAAAAAAATGCTTAATGACGTAGCTAATAAAGTTTGCTTTCTTCAAGAAGTCCGATTTACGACCACAGTGACGACGATTAATCTGATAAACACCTTGACCATGTTCAGCCTTATAGCGCTGCTGCTTGCCATGATAGAGAGAAACAGTACCACGTTTGACCTCATAGCTAATTGTAGAAGGAGAGCAGCCCAATTCGCGAGCAATCGCTCTAATAGAATAACCATCTTTTAAACGTGTTTGGATAACAACCCGCTCTTCAAATGATAAGTGCTTGCCTTTAACGTGCTGATTCATGGTAAAATGTAAAGAGTCCATTTGTGACCTCCAATAGATGTTTTTGTGGATATTAACATTCTATCAAACAGGTCCAGATGGACTTTTATTTTTATAAAGTGTTCAACTTGATTTTACAATCGGCGATTTTTATAAATAAAAGGAACTTTTCTCATAATCGGGTATAATATGACTTAGATTTTGAAATGAAGGAAAGATGAAAATCATGAAAAAGCTGCCCAGCCACCTAAAGAAAATTGTTCGTGTTCTCTTGCTTTTGTCCCTGGTCTGCTCCTTGACCGGCTTGACTTCGGCTTGCTCCAAGAAAGCGGAGACCACTTATGAAAGAGCCAAGCGGACCAACCGGATCGTTTGGGGCGTGCGTCCTGACACCCGCCTCTTTGGTTTGACCAATGTGAAGACCGGCAAGATCGAGGGCTTTGAAATCGACCTGGCCAAGGCCCTGACCAAGCAGATCCTTGGACCAAAGGGGACAGCAGTCTTCCGCCCGATTACGGAAAAGACCCGGATCACGCTGCTGCACAACGGCTCCTTGGACGCGGTTATCTCAACGATGACTATTACCAAGGAAAGAATGAAGGTCATTGACTTCTCTGACGTCTACTTTGACGCGTCAGAATCAATGATCGTCAAAAAGACCAGCAAGATCAGAAATATTGCTGACTTGAACCATAAAGGAGTGGTCGTCATTGCCATCAAGGGGACCGACGTTTCCAATCAGGTGGCCAAGCTGGCCCCTAAGGCCAAAGTCAAGCAGTTCGATGACTATGGCTCAGCCTTTAACGCTTTAAAGGCTGGCCAAGGTGACGCGATGATCGATGACAACGGCATTTTGGCCGGGCTGATTGCCGATGACGACAAGTTTACCCTGACCGGGGATGCCTTGGCCCAAGAACCGTACGGGATCGGGGTAGAGAAGGGTCAGGACCAGATGCGCCAGGCCATCAACAAGGCCTTGAAGACCGTGCGCCAGGACGGGACTTACGACCGTCTGGTCAGAAAATGGTTTGGCAAGGTCTCCGGCTTCAACGTCAAGCAGGCTGAGTCAACCAAGGTCAAGATCCAGTAAATTGTCAAAAAAACAGGCAAAAAGGCAAGCTCCATTTGGAACTTGCCTTTTAATTTGCTGCTTAATATTTAGCAACTAGTTGATGTCATTGCGGTAGAGGCCAACGACCTTGCCCAGGATCTGGACTTGATCCAGGATGATGGGAGCCATCGCGTCGTTTTCCGGCTGCAGGCGGAAGTGCCCGTCTTCCTTATAAAAGCGCTTGACCGTGGCTTCATCGTCATCGGTCATGGCCACTACGATCTCGCCGTTGCTGGCATTGGTCTGCTTGCGGACGATCACGTAGTCCCCGTTCAAGATGCCAGCGTTGATCATGGAAGTTCCGTGGACCTTCAGCATGAAGAGCTCGTCGGCCTCGTTCTTGAGGTCTGGCGGGGTCGGGAAGTAGTCTTCAATCGTTTCAACGGCCAGAATCGGCTGACCGGCGGTTACCACCCCGACGACAGGAATGTCTTTCGGCTTGATGCCCAGGACCTTGAGCCCTTCCGGGGTAATTTCCATGGCCCGCGGCTTGGTCGCGTCCTTCTGCAGGAGTCCCTTGCGCTCAAGGCGCACTAAGTGGCCATGGACCGTTGAAGTGGAAGAAAGTCCAACCGCGGCACAGATTTCGCGAACCGTTGGCGGGAATCCGCGACTTTCAACCGTATCGTAGATGTACTGTAAAATTTCTAATTGTTTGTTTTCGTGGTTCATAGTCTTAATCCCGTAAAATCCTTAATTACTGTTCTATATTGATTTTAGCAGACATAACCGGAATTTACAAACAAGCGTTCTAAGCGTTAAACTTTTTTTATGATCTTAAAAAGAGTAGACTATTACTCGAAATCAAGAATGGAAAGGTGGCAGTTTGATGACCCCAAAGGAAGAAGAAAAGCTTAGAAAGAGAATCAACCACTTGTACCACAAGAAGCAGGCTGAAGGCCTGAGCAAGGAAGAGGAGCAGGAAAGAAAAGAGCTGCACCAGAAGTTCATCGCCAACTTCAGAGCAGGCTTTCGCCAGCAGCTGGACAACCTGGTCGTGGTTGACAAGGAAGGCAATGACATTACTCCAGACAAGGCCAAGCAGATCCAGAAGGAAAAGGGCATTCGCTAAAGAGCTTTCAATTTATTCTTTAAAAATTGCCGGAAGTTTTGTAAGATAATATTTGTATTATCTACAAGCGGCTGGGCCGGAACGCTTTTCCGGCGGCAAGCTGAATTAAGGCCAATGGAGGTTAAGCAGTTATGAATTTAGGTTTGGCGATCTTTTTAATTATCTTGGCAGCTCTGCTGGGTGCTGTGGCTGGTTTCTACGGCGCGCGGGCTTACATGAAGAATTACTTTAAAAAGAATCCCCCAATTACCCGCGAAATGGTTGAAGCAATGATGTCACAAATGGGGCAAAAGCCTTCTGCCAAGAAGGTCAACCAAGTGATGAACATGATCAAGCATCAATCAGCAAAGAACTAGGCAGAAGCGTTTTTGCCGGACTGGGGCAGCAGGGATTTCCTCCTGCTGCCTTTTTAGATGTCAATTATTTTTGGAGTGTTTAAATATTTGGAGGTGAAAGATGGAAACTTTTGCTAAGCTGGGCTGGTTCTTCAAGGCCCACAAGAAGCGCTACCTGCTGGGGATCACGGCCTTAATCCTGACCTCAGCGGCCAACCTGGTTCCACCCAGAATCCTGGGGATGATGGCTGACCAGCTGGATCGGGGCAAGATCAGCTGGGGGCAGTTTGCCTGCTACATCGGGGCTATTTTGGCCGCGGCCCTGGCCTTATACTTGTTCCGCTTCTACTGGCGCAAGGAAATCTATGGCGGAGCGGCAGAACTGGAGAAAGAAATGCGGGGGCGGCTCTTCTGGCACTTCCTGCAGATGGACCGGACTTTCTTTCAGCGCTACCGGACCGGGGACTTGATGGCCAGAGCCACCAATGACGTGCAGGCGGTCCAGTTCGTGGCCGGCGACGGGGTCTTGACCCTGGTCGACGCTATCTTTACTGGTGGGGCAACTTTGATTGCCATGATGTGCTTCGTTGACTGGCGCTTGACGCTGGTCGCCATGATTCCCCTGCCATTTTTGGCCGTCTTGGCCAGATACCTGGGAACGCGCCTGCACGATGCCTACCTGGACTCGCAGGCTGCTTTTTCCCGCCTGAATAACAAGACTCAGGAGTCCTTGTCCGGGATCAAGGTCTTGAAGACTTTTGGCCAAAGCCAGCAGGACGCGGCGGCCTTCAACCAGATGACCTATGAGACGGTTGAGGTCAACCGCAAGGTCTTCCGAATCGACTCTTTGTATGACCCCTTGATTACGATAATAATTGGGATCACCTACATGATTACGATCGTCTATGGCGGGACCATGGTTACCAACAAGACGATTTCGCTGGGTCAGCTGATTTCTTTCGTGGCCTATATTGGGACCATGGTCTGGCCAATGTTCGCGATCGGTTACTTGTTCAACATTTTGGAGCGCGGGAGTGCTTCTTATGACCGGATCATGGGGCTGCTTCGTGAAAAATCCCTGATTGCCGATGCTGGGGAAGGGCTGGACACGAAGAGCATGCCGAAAATCCACGGCGACCTGCGCTGCCACGTGGCTGCCTTTGCCTATCCCGATGAGCCGGACCAGGACGTCTTAAGCGACATCGACTTTGACTTAAAGCCGGGCCAGACCCTTGGCCTGGTGGGCCGGGTCGGTTCCGGGAAGACGACCATTATCCAGCT
The DNA here is from genome assembly GCA_017309015.1 of Faecalicatena absiana. Classification (GTDB taxonomy): domain Bacteria; phylum Bacillota; class Bacilli; order Lactobacillales; family Lactobacillaceae; genus Lactobacillus; species Lactobacillus absianus. The sequence goes on along the minus strand of JAEDAG010000002.1, from coordinate 157,259 downwards.
CTTGATGCGGGAATTTGACAATTATCGTGGCCGGATCGTTTTTGGCGGGCGGGACATCCGCCAGATTCCCCTGGACGTCTACTTGAACGAGATCTCCTACGTGCCGCAGAACAACTTCTTGTTCTCGACCAGCGTCCGCGACAATATTGCTTTTGCCAAGCCGGAGGCCAGTCTGGAGGAAGTGGAGGAAGCGGCGAAGAAGAGTGCCCTGCATGATGACATCCTTTTGTTTGAAAAGGGCTATGACACCATGGTTGGGGAAAACGGGATTTCCCTGTCTGGGGGGCAAAAGCAGCGGATGTCGATTGCCCGGGCGCTGCTGCGCGACAGCGAGATTCTGATCCTGGACGATGCCTTGTCGGCCGTGGATGCCAAGACGGAAAAGGCAGTTCTGGCCAACCTGCGGGCCGAGCGGGCTGACAAGACGACCGTCATTGCCGCCCACCGCCTGTCCAGCGTCATGGATGCCGATGAAATTCTGGTCATGGCCCAGGGCAAGATTGCTGAGCGCGGAACCCACGAGGAGCTGCTTAAATTGAATGGCTGGTATGCCCGCATGTGGCGGCGCCAGGAACTGGCCGCGAAGGTAGGTGAAAGCGATGAATAATGAAGACCAATCCCAATCAGTCTGGAACCAGACGATCAGCGTCAAGGAACAGTGGCAGATCTTAAAGCGGCTATGCCGGTTCATCTTGAACTACAAAGGCGAGCTGCTGCTGGCTGTCTGCGGGATGGTTGCCGTGTCCGTGATCAACATGCTGCTGCCGACTTGGCTTCAGTACTACATGGACCACTTTTTGCGCCGCCAGAGCGCCAGCATGCAGGTGATTTGGGGCGTGGCCCTGATTTATGGCCTGGGGATCGTCATTAAAGCGGTCTTCCAGTTTACGTATGAATACCTGTATGCCTTGGCCGGTGAGCGGTCCCTGGAACGGGTCAGAAGAGAGCTTTATGCCCACATTCACAAATTGGGGATGCGCTATTTTGACCAAACGCCTGCTGGCTCCATTTTGTCCAGGGTGACCAACGACACGATGACCTTGAGCAACTTTATGCAGGTCTTCAGTGCCTTCATGCTGGGAATCATTTCCATGGTTACGGCCTTAATTGCCATGTTCTCAGCCGATAAGACCGCGGCCTTGATCGTCCTTTGCTTCGTCCCGGTGATCATTTTGGTCATCTGGCTGTACAACCACCTGAATTCCAAGACCTACCACGAGTTCCGGGCCAGAAACTCCCTGATCAACACCAAGCTGGAAGAGGCAATTTCGGGGATGTCGGTCATCCAGCAGTTCCGCCAGGAAAAGCGGATCGCTGCTGACTTTGAGCAGACCAACCAAGAGCAGATGCGGACCCGCTTCAAGCTGATCAAGACCAACTCGCTGCTGCTTTCGCCTTTTACCAGCCTGCTTTACTCCCTGGCCCTGGCGGCCAGCCTGGTCTGGTTTGGCTACCCCTTGCACCGGGTCTTCGTGCCGGCGGGTTTGATCTATGCTTTTGCCAACTACGTTCAGAACTTCTTCAACCCGCTGAATGACATGATGAACAGTCTGACCTTCTTTACTGACGGAATCGTGGCCGGGAAGCGGATCTTCAAGATCATGGATGAAGACGAGTATGAGCCTGTGCAAGCCGGCAAGGCTGATGCCAAGATTGAGCAGGGGAAGATCGAATTCAAGCACGTGTCCTTCAGCTACGATGGCAAAAATGACGTCCTGCATGACGTCTCCTTTACCCTTGAGCCAGGACAGACTTTAGGGATCGTTGGCCACACGGGTTCGGGCAAGAGCTCCATCATCAACGTGATGATGCGCTTTTACGAGTTCCACGATGGGCAGATCCTGATTGACGGTCACGATATCCGTGACTTCAGCAAGGAAGAGCTGCGCGAGAAGCTGGGGCTGGTCTTGCAGGAGCCGTTCATGTTCTATGGCGACATCGCGTCAAACATTCGACTCTACAATGAGCAAATTACGGATGAGCAGATTCAGGCAGCTGCCAAGACGGTGCAAGCTGACCGCTTCATTGAGGAGCTGCCGGGCAAGTACCATGCCCAAGTGATTGAAGGCGGCTCTGAATTCTCCAGCGGCCAGCGGCAGCTGATCTCCTTTGCCCGGACCTTGGTGACCGATCCCAAGATCCTGATTCTGGATGAAGCCACCGCCAACGTCGACACGGAAACCGAAAGCCTGATTCAAGAAGGCCTGCAGAAGCTGCGCCGCGGGCGCACGACCCTGGCGATAGCCCACCGCTTGTCCACGATTGCGGATGCTGACCAGATCATCGTCTTGGACAAGGGGCGGATCGTCGAGCACGGAACCCATGAAGAGCTGCTGGCGCAAAAGGGCTACTACTATGACCTTTACACCTTGCAGCAGAGCGCTGAATAAGCTCAAAATACAGTAAGGATCTCAAAAGCTAATTGCAAGCAAATGAGTCTGAAAAAAAGGCTTCTAGAAGTGGAAACTTCTGGAAGCCTTTTGATGTATCTTAAATCACAGCAGAGTGAAGCTCTAAAGTCCCCAACTGCCGCGTTTTTATAACATTCGAACAGCTGGCTTATTCCAAGGCATCAAGGTGCACGTGCTTGACTAAGGGCAGCTCTTCCAAAGAAGTCACCAGCTCGTCGATCTCAACGGCCAGCTGGCTGATGTCCAGGGACAGCAGCAGGTTGGCCTTGCCGGCAATGGGGATGGCCTGCGAGATTGTCAAGATGGAGGTCTTCAGCTGGCTCAGGCAGGACAAGACCGCGGACAAGGCGCCAGGCGCGTCGGCCAGAATGATGGACAAGACGGCATGGCGGGAAATGCCTGAATCGCTGGCCCGGAAGACGTAATCCTTATACTTGTAGTAGGTGTTTCTGGAGATGCCAACCTTCTCGGCGGCTTCCGTGACGGTCGCGGCTTCATGGTTTTCCAGGAGCTCCCGAGCCAGGATGACCTTGTCCAGATAGTCGGGCAGAATTTGTTTATTAACGTAAAAGTATTCTGAAGCCATGTATTTCCTCCTTGAAAGTTATTTTTAATTTCTGTTTAATATGCTTGTGGGAAGATCTTGTCAGTCCATGTCTAGAATGATACTATGTTGTTAATTGAAAAACAACTGTATTTCGCAGAGAAACAGAAGCGCTTAATTTTTTCACAAAAAGCAAAGAGTTCAAAGAAAGCGGAGAGAATACAAATGAAGGTAGCATTGTTGGGCTTCGGCGTTGTCGGCTCTGGCGTGGCCAAGATCGTTGACGGGGCTGAAAATGACGAGATGGGCGATATTTCTATTAAGAAGATTTTGGTGCACACGCCGGCAAAGATGCGCCAGGATCCCCGTTGCGTCGTTGACATCAACGAAATTCTAGATGACCCGGAAATTGACGTGGTCTGTGAATGCATCGGGGGGCTGGAACCAGCTCATACATACGTCAAAGAAGCCTTGGAGCGCGGCAAGAGCTGCATTACTTCCAACAAGAAGATGATTGCCAGTTTCGCCAGCGAGCTGTTCCCTCTGGCCCAAGAAAAGGGCGTGGCCCTGGCTTATGAATCCAGCGTCGGCGGCGGAATTCCTTGGATTGCCAACATTGAGCGCATTAGACGCTTGGAAGAGGTCAAGTCTTTTAGGGGAATCTTCAACGGCACGACCAACTACATTCTGTCCGCCATGGACCAGGAAGGCAGCGATTTTGCTGAATGCCTGCAAAAGGCCCAGGAACTGGGCTATGCTGAAGCGGATCCATCTGATGACATTGACGGCTTTGACGTCCGCTACAAGGTTGCCCTTTCCTGCTTGGCGGCCTTCAGGCGCTATGTCAAGCCAGAAGACATCATTACCTGGGGGGTAAGGCGGATCAGCAAGCAAGACTTTATCTGGGCCAAGGACCACAAGTTGTCCATCAAGCTTGTGGGACAGGCGCGGGAAAACAAGGGCGGGCTTTCTGCCTATGTCCTGCCCCTGATGTTCAGAAATGACCACCTGCTGTCCAATGTTTCGGCCAATTTCAATGCTCTGGAGCTTGATTCAGCCAACCTGGGCACGGCTGCCTTTGTCGGCCAAGGGGCAGGCTCGTTGCCAACGGCCCATGCTCTGGTCCAGGACATCCTTGACGTCAATGAAGGCCGGCGCCTGGACATGTCCCAGGCCAAGCCGGCTGAGCTGAAGGATCCTGAAGCGGCATCTTATTACCTGCGGACCAAGCAGGGTGAATTCTTTGACCAAGCCGGCGTGATCAAGGAGCAGGTCGGCAAGGATGCTTACGTGACCAAGCCGCTGCCTTTGTCCAGAATCAATGATTTGGCCAAGCAGGCTGGCGATGACGGGTTATTTTTGGCTGAGGTGGAACTATAATGAAAGTTGTGAAGTTCGGCGGCTCATCCGTAGCCAACAGCGAGCAATTTGCAAAAGTAAAAAAGATCATTGACGCGGATCCTTCCCGCCGCTTCATCGTCACCAGCGCCTGCGGGAAGTCGTCCAATGAGGACCACAAGGTCACCGACCTGCTGTATCTCTGCGCCGCCCACCTGAACTATGGAGTTTCCTACCACGAAATCTTTCAAATGATCGTGACCAAGTACATGGAAATCAAGAATTCCCTGGGGCTCAAGCTGGACCTGGGCAAGGAGTTCCAAAAGATCCGGGCCAACATCACCAGCGACTTGAATCTGGACTATCTGGTCTCACGGGGGGAATACCTGACGGGCTTGTGCCTGGCGGAATACCTGGACGCGGACTTTGTCGACGCGGCGGACGTGATCGCCTTTAATTTTGATGGCAGCATCAACATGAAGAAGACCGCGGAGCTGGTCAGGGCCAAGGTGGATATCAGCCGCCGGGTCGTGATTCCCGGCTTTTACGGCTGCCTGCCCAATGGCGTGATCAAGGTCATGAGTCGGGGCGGGTCTGACATCACGGGGGCGGTCTTGGCCAATATTTTTGACGTGGACGTCTACGAAAATTGGACTGACGTCTCCGGCTTTTACGTGGCTGATCCCCGGATCGTCAAGAATCCGCTCCAGATCCCCCGGGTCACTTACAGCGAATTGCGGCAGATGAGCTATATGGGGGCCAACGTCCTCCATGACGACGCGGTCTTTCCGGTCAGGGAGAAAAATATCCCAATCAATGTTCGCAACACCAACTTCCCGGAGAAACCCGGCACCTTGATCCGCAACGACTTCACTGAAGACGATGAGCGCGACGCGCCGCCGGTCATCACCGGGATCACTGGCCGCAAGGACTTTACCGTGATCACCCTGGTCAAGTCCCACGCGTCCGCTGAGCCGGGCTTCTTGCGCCGGGTCTTCTCGATCTTTGAGAAGTACCAGATCTCTCTGGAAAGCGTGCCGACGACCGTGGATACTTTTTCCGTGGTCGTGCGCACCAAGGCGATCGAGCGCAAGCTGTATGAAATCCTGGGCGAGCTCAAAGCGGAGCTGCACTTTGACGACGTGCGGGTTGACCAGCACCTGGCCATGGTGGCCGTGGTCGGCCGGGCCATGAAGAACATGCCGGGGATGTCCGGACGAATTCTTTCCGAGCTGGGGGCCAAGCAGATCAATATCCGCACGATTACCCAGTCATGCGATGAATTGAGCATCGTCATCGGGGTTGACAACCGCGATTTTTCCAAAGCCATTCAGGCGATCTATAATAAATTTATTAATGAAGAAAGGCAAGGCTTATCAGAATGAAAATTGGTATTTTAGGGGCAACTGGCGCCGTTGGCCGGCAGATGTTGCAGTGCATTGAAGAAAGACAGATCCCAGCAGACGAAATCCGCGTCTTCGCGTCCAAGCGGTCTGTCGGCAAGAAGCTGTTCTGCAACGGCTATGAGCTGACTGTGGAAGAGGCTACCCAAGACCGGCTCAACGGGCTGGACTTTGTCTTAGGGGCCGTCTCCAACGCTCTGTCAAAGAAGTTCCGCCCAATGGTGGAGAAGAGCGGGGCCATCTACATCGACAACAGCTCAGCCTTCCGCCAGGAAGACGGGGTACCATTGGTCGTGCCTGAAATCAACGGGGCCGATGCCTTGAAAAACCACGGCGTAATTGCCAACCCTAACTGCTCAACCGCCATCACCTTGATGGCTTTGGCGCCAATCAACAACCTCTCCAAGATCAAGACGATCAACGCCTGCACCTACCAGGCCGTTTCCGGCGCCGGCATGGGCGGGATTGAAGAACTGAAGGGCGAGGTCGATGCCTTGGAAAAGGGCGAGACTTATGAGCCAAAGGTCTTCCCAGGCCAAATCGCCTTCAACGTCATTGCCAACATCGGCTCGCCTTTGGACAATGGCTACACGACTGAAGAAATGAAGATGCAGAACGAAGGACGCAAGATCCTGCATTTGCCTGACTTGAAGGTCACCTGCACCTGCGTGCGCGTGCCGGTCTACCGGTCACACTCAATCAGCGCGACCGTCGTAACCGAAGAGCCAGTCGCGATCGCTGATGCGGAAAAGGCCATTGCTGCCTTTAAGGGGGATGTGCTGGTCACTGACAAGACCCCAACGCCTTTGGACAACTCTGACAAGGATGACGTCTACGTTGGCCGCATCCGCCGCGACTTGACCAATCCAAACGGTCTGGTCGTCTGGTGCACCGGGGACCAGATCCGCAAGGGCGCTGCTTCCAACGCGGTACAAATTATGGAATACCTGCTGGACCACCAAGCATAAAAGCTTAAAGCAAAGCAAAATACCTGCCACAAGCGCGTGGCAGGTATTTTTGTGATTGGCATAACTTATTTGGGGATGTACTCGAAATCGGGATTGAGCTCGTTGTCGATCTTCTTCCAGGCATCCTCAAGCTGGGCGTTCAGCTTGCCTTCAGTCTCTTCGTTCAGCTTGATCCGTCTTTCCAGCGTGATTGGGTCCCCAAAGTTGATCTCCAGGCCCTTTCTAGCCAAGACGCCCTTGAAGGTCAAGGGACCTTGGTAGACCACGGGCACCAGCGGCCGTCCGGACATCTTGGCGATAAACCAGGCGCCGCTCTTTAGTTCAGCAGAGTGGCGGGTGCCGGAAGGAAACATGATCAGGGAAAGGTTTCCTGATTTCAAGCCCTTGACGGGGATTTTGATAACGGAAGGACCAGGGTGGGCCCGGTTGACGGGGAAGGCATGGGCGTTGGTCAAAATCCAGCGCAAGACCGGATTCTGAAACAGTTCCTGCTTGGTCATGAACATGAATTCCGCGGGACTGGCGGCCAGGGCGAACAGGATTGGCTCCCACCAGGTCCGGTGGGGGGCAACCAAGATATAGGTTCCTTCTGGCAGCCGGTTCTTGTTGTGTACGTGCAGGTGACCGTTTAAGACCCACACGATAAAGCGGACGATTGGCCGAAAAATACGATAAAGCATAAAAAATGACCTCCGATATAGTACAATATTATACCATAGCGAATTTGTAAAAAGGAAAAGTTGATAATGGTTGAACTCAAAAAGAACGAGCGCGTCGACTACATGCTGGGCGACGCCATTAAAATCATTCAAGATGAGAAGTCTTTTGCCTTCTCATTGGATACCCTGCTTTTGGCTTACTTTGCCAAGGAAGCCGTCCGCGACCGCTCCAAGGTCGCGGACCTATGCAGCGGCAACGCGGCCGCCAGCCTTTACATGGCCAGCTTCAACCGGGCCCACTATGACGACGTCGAAATCCAGGCCGACATTGTGTCCAAAGCCAGACGTTCGGTTGAGCTGAACCACATGGAAAACCGGATCGCGGTGCATCAGGGCAACGTCGTTGACGCGGGGGATTTTTTGCAAAAAGACAGCTATGACCTGGTCGTGGTCAATCCGCCTTACTTTAAGGCTCCAAAGGGGCACAAGCTCAACCCTGACCAGGCCAAGGCCATTGCCCGCCACGAGCTCCTGGTCAACTTGGAGCAGATCATTGCTGTGTCGAGCTCGCTTTTGAAGATGAAGGGCAAGATGTTCATGGTCCACCGGCCCGAGCGCCTGGGCGAGATTATTGCCTGGGGAATCAAGCACGACCTCGCCGTCAAGACCGTCCAGCCTTTCGTCTCCCACCGGGGCGAAGACACCAATCTGATCGTGGTGGAAGCCGTCCGCCATGGGGCAGCTGACGGGCTGGTCCTGAAAGACGCCATCGAGGTTCATGAAGCGGACGGGACAAATACGCCGAGAATCAAGGAGATTTTGGAGGCCAAGGTTGAGGCAAAGACGGAGAAGCACTATTTCTACGTGCTCCTTTGCGCTGACGGCAGCCTGTATGGCGGCTACACCAATGATCTGGCCCACCGCCTGAGTGCCCACAATGCCGGAAAGGGAGCCAAGTACACCAAATCCCGGCGGCCAGTCAAGCTGATCTATCATGAAGAGTTTGCCGACAAGCGCCTGGCCTTGAAGCGGGAGTACTGGTTCAAGCACCATGACCGGGCCTGGAAGGAAAAGTTTCTGGCTGAGCATGGGGCGAAACTTGACAAGTAGTTTTCCTTGACAAAGAGGAAAATTCTGCTTGCTTTTTGCCTTAAAATCTAGTATGCTTGTAAAGCGTGCGATGCACGCGAATAAATCAACACACATCAAGAGCGATCGCCGGCCAGGTGCCTAAAGACAAAAGGTGGGCTAGCGAAATGAACGCTTGAGAGGAAAAACCTAGGAGGAATTATACATGTCAGTTGTATCTATGAAGCAATTGCTTGAAGCCGGTGTCCACTTCGGCCACCAAACCAGAAGATGGGACCCAAAGATGAAGCCATACATCTTCACTCAAAGAAACGGGATCTACATCATCGACTTGCAAAAGACCATCAAGATGCTTGACGACGCCTACAACTACGTTAAGGCTGTTGCTCAAGACGACGGCGTATTTTTGTTCGTTGGTACTAAGAAGCAAGCCCAAGACGCAATTGCTGAAGAAGCTACCCGTGCAGGCCAATACTACGTCAACCAACGCTGGCTCGGTGGTACTTTGACTAACTGGACCACTATCCAAAGCCGCGTAAAGCGTCTTAAGGAATTGAAGAAGATGTCAGAAGACGGCACCTTTGACGTACTGCCAAAGAAGGAAGTTGCTTTGCTGACCAAGGAATTGGAAAAGCTGCAAAAGTTCCTGGGCGGTATCGAAGACATGCCTCGCATCCCAGACGTGATGTTCGTTGTTGACCCAAAGAAGGAAAAGATTGCCGTTCACGAAGCCAACAAGCTGGGCATCCCGGTTGTTGCCATGGTTGACACCAACACTGACCCAACCCCAATCGACGTAATCATCCCTTCAAACGATGACGCAATCCGCGCAATCCGCTTGATCTCAGGCGCTATGGCTGATGCCGTTATCGAAGGCAAGCAAGGCGCTGACGCCGGCGATGCTGAACAAGAAATGTCTGAAAGTGCTGAAGAAGCTGCTGCTGAAGAAGCAGACGACGCTGAATAAGCTGATCTTTGGAAGAATCAATCATTTTAGTTTGACCTGGAGGACTTTTTTATAATGGCAAACATTACTGCTAAGCAAGTTAAGGAATTGCGTGAAACTACTGGTGCCGGCGTCATGGACGCCAAGAAGGCATTGGTTGAAGCCGAAGGCGACATGCAAAGAGCGATCGAAATCATCCACGAAAAGGGTGAAGCAAAGGCTGCCAAGAAGGCCAACCGGATCGCTGCTGAAGGCTTGACTGGCGTTTACGTTGAAGGCAACGTGGCTGCGATCGTTGAAGTCAACGCTGAAACCGACTTCGTAGCTCAAAACGAACAATTCAAGACTTTGGTTGACCAAACTGCTGAAGTTATTGCTAAGGGCAAGCCAGCCAACAACGAAGAAGCAATGAAGCTTACCATGCCATCCGGCGAAAGCTTGGAGGAAGCATACGTAGAAGCTACTGCAACTATCGGTGAAAAGATTTCATTCCGTCGCTTTGCCGTGCTTGAAAAGACTGATGAACAACACTTTGGCGCCTACCAACACAACGGTGGCCACATTGGCGTTCTGACTGTCCTTGAAGGCGGCGACGAAGCCCTGGCTAAGCACATTGCAATGCACATTGCCGCAATGAGCCCAAAGGTTCTGTCATACAAGGAACTTGACCCAGACTTCGTACGTGAAGAACTGGCTCAGCTCAACCACAAGATTGACCAAGACAACGAATCACGCGCCCTGGTCAACAAGCCAGCTTTGCCACACCTTAAGTATGGCTCAAAGGCCCAATTGACTGATGAAATCTTGGCACAAGCTGAAGAAGACATCAAGGCAGAACTTAAGGCAGAACACAAGCCAGAAAAGATCTGGGACAAGATCATCCCAGGTAAGATGGCCCGCTTCATGCAAGACAACACCAAGGTTGACCAAGAAAACACCTTGCTTGCTCAACTTTACGTAATGGACGACAGCAAGACTGTTGAAGAATACCTTGAATCAGTCAACGCTTCCGTAGTAAGCTTTGTTCGTTTCGAAGTCGGCGAAGGCATCGAAAAGAAGGAAGAAGACTTTGCTGCTGAAGTTGCTGCCCAAATGAAGAACTAATTTCTTCTACTTTTTAACAGAAGAAAAGGATGGATTTGCTCCATCCTTTTTTTTTATAACTTTTTAGCGGTACAATATTAAACGGAAATATAGTGGGTTTTATGGTAGAATATTTAGAGCTAATCTAGGAGGTCATTATGAGTCAAGTTAAATATCACCGTATTATTTTGAAAGTTTCCGGCGAAGCATTGGCCGGGGAAAAGGGCACCGGGATTGATCCAACCGTGATCAAGAAGCTGGCCCAGGAAATCAAGCTGGTGCACGACATGGGCGTCCAAGTCGGGATCGTCTGCGGCGGCGGCAACATGTGGCGCGGGGAAACTGGCGCCAAGCTGGGTATGGAACGTGCTCAAGCTGACTACATGGGCATGCTGGCTACGATCATGAACGGCCTGGCCCTGCAAGACGGTTTGGAAAGCGTTGGCGTGTCAACCAGACTCCAAACTTCCATCTCAATGCGGCAAGTTGCTGAGCCTTACATCAGAAGAGTTGCGATCAGCCACTTGGAAAAGAACCGGGTCGTAATCTTCGGCGGCGGGACTGGCAACCCTTACTTCTCAACTGACACGACCGCTGCCCTGCGCGCGGCCGAAATCAACGCTGACGTGATCTTGATGGCCAAGAACGGCGTTGACGGCGTCTACACTGCTGACCCGAAGCTTCACCCAGATGCCAAGAAGTTCCACGAACTGAGCCAATTGGACATGATTTCCAAGGGCCTGCAAGTCATGGACAGAACTGCCAGCTCACTGTCAATGGACACCCATATTCCATTGATCGTCTTCAACGTCAACACCCCAGGCAACATCAAGCGGGTCGTGGAAGGCGAAAACATCGGTACTATTATCAGAGGTGACAAATAATGAACAACGAAACGATTGAAAAAGCCAAGTCCAACATGAACAAGTCCATCGAGGTTTACCAAAGCAACCTCGCGACTGTCCGTGCCGGCGTGGCCAACGCGGCCTTGCTTGACCGCGTCAAGGTTGAATACTACGGCGTCCCAACCCCATTGACCCAATTGGCCGGGATTACCATTCCTGAGCCACGCGTCTTGATGATTACCCCTTACGACAAGGGGGCTCTGGACAACATCGAGCACGCGCTGCTGGCTTCAGACCTGGGCCTTACGCCAGCTAATGACGGGAACGTCATCCGCTTGGTGATTCCGCAGCTGACTGGCGAACGGCGGCAAGAAATTGCCAAGGAAGTCGGCAAGCTGGCTGAAGAAGCCAAGATTGCCGTCCGCAACGTCCGCCAAGAAGCCATGAAGTCCCTGAAGCGGCAAGAAAAGGACGGGGACATCACTGAAGATGAGGAACGCCGCCTTGAAAAAGACGTGCAGAAGCTGACTGACGACTCAACCAAGAAGATCGACCAAATGGCTGACAACAAGCGCAAGGAAATTACGCAAGGTTAAGGTCAATGAGCGACAAGAACAAAGAGCTGAATCACTTAGCCATCATCATGGACGGCAATGGCCGCTGGGCCAAGAAGCGCCATATGCCACGGTTCATGGGCCACAAGGCTGGGATGGAGAATGTTGAAAATATTGCCTTGGCAGCAGATGAGTTGGGAATTAAAGTCCTGACTCTTTATGCTTTTTCAACCGAAAACTGGGCTCGGCCAAAGGACGAGGTCAACTACTTGATGAACTTGCCCGTCAAGTTCTTCAACAAGTTCATGCCCCGGCTGATGGAGCACAACGTGAGAGTCAACATCATGGGCTATCTGGACGCTTTGCCTGACGCGACCCGAGAAACCGTGCAGAAGGCGATGGATGAGACCGCCGGCAACACTGGCCTGATCTTGAATTTCGCCTTTAATTATGGGTCAAGAAAAGAAATCGCGTCAGCAGTGAAGGAAATCGCGGCTGAGGTCAAGGAGGGGCAGACCTCTTTGGCTGAGATCGATGAGGACCTGGTTGGCCGGCACATGATGACCGCTAAATTTGCCCCATATTCTGATCCGGACCTCTTGATCAGAACTTCCGGCGAGCAGCGCATCTCCAACTTTCTCTTGTGGCAGATTGCCTACTCAGAGCTGGCCTTTACCCCAAAGGCCTGGCCAGACTTTGACAAGGATGATTTGGCGGAAATGGTTAATATTTACCAGCACCGGGACCGGCGTTTTGGTAAGCTAGATGAAACAGATAGTTAGGTAATAATGGAACAAAAGAAAAAACGCACGTCACTGCAAACTAGAGTGATTACCGCAGTCGTTGCTTTATTGATTTTTATCCCAGTCGTCATTGCTGGGGGCGCGTGGATTGACTGGCTGGCCGCAATTCTGGCCGCCATCGGCATGAGCGAGGTCTTCTTGATGAAGAAGCAGATCCTGGTCTCAGTCGATTTCGTTTTGGCGGTTTTGGCCACCCTGACCTGGACCGTGCCAGACTCCTTCTTTGCCTTTTTGCCAAAGAACTGGAGCAAGTGGGGCGTCTTCTACGCCATCGTGATGCTGATTTTGACTTGGACCGTCTTGTCCAAGAACAAGACCACTTTTGATGACGCGGCCGTTTACGTCCTTTCCAGCCTGTACATCGGGACGGGCTTCCACTACCTGGCTGCCTTGAGAAACTCAAGCGCGGCTCATGGCCTGTGGCGGATCTTGTTTGCCTTCGTGATCATCTGGTCAACTGATACTTTCGCCTACTTGATCGGACGCAAGATCGGCAAGCACAAATTATGGCCGGTTATCAGCCCGAACAAGACCTGGGAAGGGTCAATCGGGGCTGTCATCTGCGCTGTGATTTTGGCGGCCGTTTACGTCAACCTGGCACCGGTTGGCGGTGACAAGACGACTTTGATCATCGGCTCCTTCTTCCTGTCAATCGTCGGGCAGATGGGGGACTTGGTCGAATCAGCCTACAAGCGCTTTTACGGGGTCAAGGACTCAGGCAAGATCCTGCCAGGACACGGCGGGATCCTGGACCGGTTTGACAGTACCTTGTTCGTGCTGCCGATCGTGGCCTTGATCTTCGGGATCTAAGATCGGCTGCAAGTTGTCATAACAGGGAAGGAGCTGCCAGTGAAGGGTATACTGATTTTTATTATCGTTTTTGGCCTCTTGGTCTTCGTGCACGAATTCGGGCACTTTATCGTGGCCAAGAAGTCGGGCATCCTGGTCCGGGAGTTCTCGATCGGCTTTGGTCCCAAACTGGTCCAGCTGCGGCGCAGCCAAACGACCTATACGATCAGATGGCTGCCGCTGGGAGGCTATGTCCGCCTGGCTGGATCCAATGACCAAAGCGAGATTGACCCGGGGACGGCCGTTGTCTTGCAGACCAATGACCAGGGGATCGTGACCAGAATCGATGCGTCTGAGTCTGACCTGCCAATTGAAGGCATCCCGGTCCGGGTAAGCAAGGCTGACCTGGTTGACGAGCTGACCATCAGCGGCTATGAAAATGGCGATGAGAGCGACTTGCGGACCTACAAGGTTGACCATGACGCGACCATGATTGACCAAGACGGCACTGAGCTGCAGATCGCCCCGCGCGATACCCAGTTCCAGGAAGCCAATGTCTGGCACAAGCTAGCGACCAACTTCGCGGGTCCTTTCATGAACATCGTCTTGGGCTTTGTCGTCTTCATGGTCTGGAGCTTCGCGGCTCCAGGTCCGGCTACGACGACGATTGCCAAGGTCATGCCAAACTCACCGGCCCAAAGCGTCTTGCAAAAGGGCGACCGAATTGAGGCGGTCAATGGCCGCAAGACGGCTGACTTTGCGGCTGTTTCAGAAGCAATCGGCAATTCAAAGGGCAAGACTTTGACGATCAAGCTGGAGCGCGGCGGTAAGGAAGCCAGCGTCAAGCTGACCCCCAAGTACGACAAGAAGTCCAAGTCCTACTTGGTCGGCATTGTTGCCGCGACCGATGAATCGGCAAAGGTCAAGTTCAAGCGCGGCTGGACCAGCGCGGTCCAAACAACGGGCATGATCTTCAGCGCGGTAGGGGACTTGTTCCGCCACTTCAGCTTGAACAAGCTGTCAGGCCCAGTTGGGATCTACTCAGAGACCAGTCAGGTATCGTCAATGGGCTTTACTTACCTTTTGGCCTTTTTGGCCATGATTTCCATCAACCTGGGAATCGTGAACCTGATTCCGATCCCTGGCCTGGACGGCGGCAAGCTGCTCCTCAACTTGATTGAGCTGGTCAGAGGCAAGCCGATCTCAGAAGACCATGAAGCCGTGGTTGACTTGATCGGGGTCGTCTTCCTGCTCTTGCTGATCATCGCCGTCACTGGTAACGATATCTATCGCTACTTCATCAAATAAACACTAGTATATTAGGAGAATTTTACAGAAATATGCGTCAATCAAACTTTTTCATGCCAACGCTGAAGGAAACTCCAGCTGACGCCGTAGCTAAGAGTCACCAAATCATGCTTCGGGGCGGTTACATCCGTCAGGTCACTGCCGGGGTTTATGCCTACCTGCCGCTGGCTTACCGGGTTCTGCGCAAGACCGAAAAGGTGATTGAAGAAGAAATGGCAGCCATCAACGTGCCGGAAATGCAAATGCCGCACATGCTGCCAGCTACCCTGTGGGAAGAATCAGGCCGTCTGGAAAAGTACGGTGCTGAAATGTTCCGCTTGAAGGACCGCCATGGGCGCGAAACCTTGCTGGGGCCAACCCACGAAGAAACCTTCACCGAAATCATCGCCAAGAATTTGAAGTCCTACAAGCAAATGCCGCTGCAGCTGTACCAAATTCAGACCAAGTTCCGGGATGAAAACCGTCCCCGCTTCGGCTTGCTGCGCGGGCGCGAGTTTGTGATGCTGGATGGCTACAGCTTTGCGGCCAGCCGCGAGCAACTGGACAAGCAGTTCGACGATGAAAAGAGCGCTTATGAAAAGATCTTCAAGCGCGTCGGCGTGGAAGTACGGCCAGTCATCGCTGACTCAGGCACGATGGGCGGCAAGAACTCTACCGAATTCCAAGCCCCAGCTGCCGTTGGCGAAGATACCATCGCGACCAACGAGACCGGCACTTACGCTGCCAACTTGGAAATGGCGGTTAGCGTCGACACCTTCAAGCAAGAGCCTGAAGCGCTCAAGAACATGGAAAAGGTGGCTACGCCAGGCTGCGAGTCAATCGACCAGCTGGCAGACTTCTTGAAAGTGCCGGCAACCCGGATCGTCAAGAGCATCCTCTACATTGCTGATGAGCAGACCAAGGTTTTGGTTCTGGTCCGCGGCGACAAGGAAATCAATGAAGTCAAGCTGACCCACCTGCTGGACTGCGACAGCCTGCGCACGGCTGAAGCCGGCGAGCTGGAAAAGATCACGGGCTCTGGCAAGGGCGGCGTTGGCCCAGTCAAGGCTGACTACGCAGACAAGATCGTTGCTGATGAAACGGTCAAGGGCCTTTACAACGTGGTCGTTGGTGCCGGCGAAACTGACTACCAATTCGTCAACGCCAACCTGGACCGGGACTTCAAGGTTGATGAATTTGCTGACCTGCGCGTTGCCAATGAAGGCGAGCCAGACCCAGTGGATCACCTGCCATTGAAGTTCACCACTTCAATCGAAGTTGGCCACATCTTCAAGCTGGGCACTTACTACACTGAGCACATGAACGCCAAGTTCCTTGACCAAAACGGCAAGGCACAGCCAGTCATCATGGGTTCATACGGAATTGGGGTGACCCGGCTCTTGTCAGCAATCGTTGAGCAGCACGCTACTGAAAACGGCGTTGCCTGGCCAAAGGAAGTTGCGCCATTCGGCATCCACATCATTCAAATGAAGATGAAGGATGAAATCCAAAGCAAGATTGCCGCTGATTTGGAAGAAAAGTACGCCAAGTACGACGTCTTGTACGACGACCGCAACGAACGCGCCGGCGTCAAGTTCAACGATGCTGACCTGGTTGGCGCGCCAGTCAGAATCACCGTCGGCCGCGATGCTGCTGATGGTTTCGTTGAAGTCAAGCGCCCAACTGATGAAAAGGCCGTCAAGATTGCCTTGACTGACCTGGACGACTTTATTGAACAAGAATTAGACTAGGATTGATTCTCGTGACTGAACAAAACGAACTCTTTTTGAAGTTGTTGAAACAAATTAAGTTCCCGGCTTCGGGATATGAAGATGCTTCGGTTGTACAGGCAGGGGAGATAAGAAACGTGGATGTCTACAGCAAAGAGCGTAGATGGGATATCCACGTTTTTTTTGCTACTCCCTTGAAGTTTGAAAGCTACAATGCCTTAAACCAAGCCATTAAGCAGGAATTCAAGGACTTTGTCTCCGTCCGCCTCTTTGTCGAGACGGCCTCAGGCGCCAGCCAATATCTGCCTGACTACTGGCACTATACGGTTGACCAGTCGGAAGTCTTGAACTCCCAGCCTGGTGCCAGGTCATTTTTGTCTGGGCAAAAGCCCAGCCTGCAGGATGGCCGCTGGGTAATTCCCGTCAACAGCCAGATCTTTGACCAGATGATTGAGCAGCGGCTCCTGGACTCCTTCTCCCTGGAGCTGCGCCGGTACGGCTTTTTCAACATCAAGCTGATCACTGCGGTCAATGACGTGAGCGCGCAGAATGATCTGGAAAGTCTGGCCCAGCTGGCCCAGCAGCATGAAGAGAATATGCAGCAGGCCTACCAGGCTGCCCCGCCTGTGCCAAAAGCCCCGTCACGCCAGTCTTATGCAGGCGGCGGCAGAAGAAAAGGCCGGCGAAATGCCTTTGGCCCCGGGTCGATTGCCGAAAACGCGGAGACTACCCAGCTGAAGGATTTAAGCGAAGACCAACGCAGCGCGGTGGTTGAAGGGCATGTCTTCAAGGCGGAAATGACCGAGCTGAAGTCTGGCTCCTTTATTTTTACTGGGGAAATGACTGACTATACCAGCTCCATTTCATTTAAGAAGTTCGTTCCGGACTCCGCCAAGGAAGAAATCGACTACTTGAAGAACGTGAAGCCAGGCGTTTGGATCCGCATGCAAGGGGCCTTGAAAGAAGACCAGTATGCCCATGACTTGGTCTTCAACATCTACAACATGGAGCTGATTGAGCACGAAGGGCGCAAGGAAACCTACCAGGGGGAAGAAAAGCATATTGACCTGCACGTGCACACCAACATGAGCCAGCTGGACGCGACCGCGGACGTGGCTGATTTGGTCAAGACGGCCAAGAAGTTTGGCCAGAAGGCCATCGCCATTACTGACCATGCTGACCTGCAGTCCTTGCCTAATGCCTTCGTGGCCGGAAAGAAAAACGACCTGAAGATCATCATGGGCCTTGAGGCCAATATGGTTGATGACCATGGCTTATTGGTCCTGAACCCAGCGTCAATGACTTATGAGCACCGCGAATTCGTCATTTTTGACGTGGAAACGACTGGCTTGTCCTCCGTCTATGACACCATCATTGAAATTGGGGCGGTCAAGATGAAGGACGGGGTGGTCCTTGACCGCTTTGACAAGTTCATCAACCCCCACCACGAATTGTCCGAGCAGACCATCAACCTGACCTCCATTACCGACGAGATGGTACAAGCAGCCGATGATGAAGCAGTAGTCATCAAGCAGTTTATGGACTTCTACGGCGACCGGCCGCTTTGCGGGCACAATGTCCAGTTTGACGTCGGCTTTGTCAACGCGGCCTTGAAGCGGTGCAATTTGCCGCAGATCACCCAACCGGTCGTTGACACCCTGGAAGTCTCCAGACTCTTGCACCCAGAGCAGTCCCGCCACACCCTGGACTCGCTCTGCCGCAAGTACAACGTCGTCCTGGAGCACCACCACCGGGCCAACCAGGACGCGGAAGCCACCGGCTACCTGATGTTCAAGCTCCTGGATGACTTAAAGGAAAAGTACCACGAAGACGACTTGGGCAAGATGAACGACTTCTCCAACGGGGAAGGCTACAAGCGTGCCCGGCCGACCCATATCACGATCCTGGCCAAGAACCAGCTGCCAGGCTTGCGGAATCTGTACGAGCTGACCAGTCTGGCCGGAATCAAGTACAACTATAAGGGCCTGCGGACGCCAAAGTCGGAGTTGATCCGCCTGCATGCCGGCCTGTTGTACGGCTCAGCCTGCAGCCAGGGCGAAGTCTTTATTGCCATGATGCAAAAGGGCTATGATGAGGCCAAGCGCAAGGCGGAATTCTACGATTTCCTGGAAATTCAGCCCCCGTCAAACTACTCCAGTCTGCTTGACGATGGCCTGATCGCGGATGAGGACCAGCTTGAAGAGATCCTGATGAACATCTATAAACTGGGCAAGGAAATGGGCAAGCTGGTCGTGGCCACGTCTGATGCCCACTATATTGAGAAGCATGATGGCATCTATCGCGACGTCCTTTTGGCCGCGCAGAGGGGGAATCCAAACCGCAACAAGAAGCACCCCGACCTGCACTTCTACACGACCCAGGAAATGCTGGATGAATTCAGCTTCATGGGTGAAGAGATTGCCAAGGAAGTCGTCATTACCAACCCGAACAAGATCAACGACATGATTGATGAAGGGGTGCAGCCGGTTCAGGACGAAAGCTTCCCGCCAAAAATTCCGCATACGGCCGAACGGGTGCGCAAGCTGACCTATGATAAGGCCCACGAGCTCTATGGCGATCCGCTGCCGGAAAACATTCAGGCGCGCCTTGATCGGGAACTTGACGCCATTATCGGCAACGGCTACGGGGTCGTCTACCTGATCTCACAGATGCTGGTTGCCAAGTCCGTCAAGGACGGCTACCTAGTTGGGTCCCGGGGCTCGGTTGGCTCCAGTCTGGTGGCCACGATGATGGGAATCACTGAAATCAACCCCATGCCGCCGCATTACCGCTGCCCGAAGTGCAAGTACTCCGAGTTCTTTGAGCACGGGGAATACGCCTCCGGCTTTGACTTGCCGGACAAGAACTGTCCAAACTGCGATACCTTGATGGTCAAGGACGGGCAGAACATTCCTTTCGAAACCTTCCTTGGCTTCCATGGGGACAAGGTGCCCGACATCGACTTGAACTTTTCCGGCGACTACCAGCCCGTAGCCCACAACTTCATCCGGGTCATGTTCGGGCCAGACCACTCCTTTAAGGCCGGGACCGTAGGCACCTTGGCTGATAAAAAGGCGATCGGCTATGCCAAGCACTTCCAGGATGAGCACCCGGAGATGAAGATCAACAATGCCGAGTCAGACCGTCTGGCCATCGGGGTGACCGGGGTCAAGGCCACGACTGGCCAGCACCCGGCTGGGATCGTCGTCTTGCCAGACGACAAGGACATCTACGAGCTGACTCCTTTGCAGTATCCGTCAGACGACATCTCAAAGGAATGGAAGACGACCCACTTTGACTTCCACCAGATTCACGACAACCTGCTCAAGTTCGACATCCTGGGTCACCAGGACCCGACGATGATCAGAATGCTCCAGGACTTGTCCGGGATTGATCCTTTGACGATTCCAACCGACGATCCAGCCGTCATGTCCCTCTTCTCCAGTCCCAAGGCCCTGGGCGTGACTCCAGAGCAGATTGGCTCACAGACCGGGACCTTGGGCCTGCCGGAATTCGGGACGCCCTTCGTCCGGGGGATGCTGGAAGAGACCAACCCGTCAACTTTTGCGGAGCTGCTGCAGATTTCCGGCCTGTCCCACGGGACTGACGTCTGGCTGGGGAATGCCGAAGAGCTGATCAACAACGGCACTTGCAAGTTGAAGAACGTGATCGGCTGTCGTGACAACATCATGACTGACTTGATTCACTGGGGCGTCAAGAAGGAAGTGGCCTTTTCCACCATGGAATCCGTCCGGCACGGGCGGGGGATTTCCGATGAGGACATGGCGGTCTTGAAGACCAACAAGAACATTCCTGACTGGTACATCCCGTCCTGTCTGAAGATCAAGTACATGTTCCCGAAGGCCCACGCCGCGGCCTACATTTTGATGGCCCTGCGGGTGGCCTGGTTCAAGGTCTACTATCCAGAGATCTACTACGCAGCCTACTTCTCAGTCCGGGCGGACAAAGTGGACGTGGAAGCCATGAGTCATGGGAAGAACTCAGTCATGGCCCTGATCAACCGGATTAAGGAAAAAGGGACGGCCGCCACTAAGCTGGAAAAGGACCTGCAGACTTACATGGAACTGGTCAACGAGGCGATCGAGCGCGGGATCAACTTCAAGATGGTCGACATCAATGAGTCGGAAGCCACCACTTACAAGATTGTGGACAAGCACACGATCCTGGTGCCGTTCAACGCGGTTGACGGCCTTGGCGACAGCGCCGCCAAGCAGATCGTGGCCGCCCGCTCAGAAGCGCCGTTTTTGTCAAAGGAAGACCTGCAGATCAGAGGGAAGGTTTCCCAGAAGATCATGGACTTCTTTGAAGAAAACAACGTGCTGGAAGGGATGCCGGCCCAAAACCAGCTTTCCTTGTTTTAAGTAAGCATTTTGGAAAATTTGTTTACAGGATCGGGAAATTTTGCTATAATACTTTTAGATCGAATATTGGTAAATTCGAGTGAGCAGCAATGCTCACTCTTTTTATTACGGAGGAAAACTTTGCCAAAAAACTTAGCTGTAATCCAAGAAGCAATTGAGCCAGTCATCAGCGGCAACGGCTGCGAACTGGTTGATCTGGAATATGTCAAGGAAAAGAGCCAATACTACCTGCGGATTTACGTCGACAAGCAGCCTGGCGGGATCGACATTGAGACGATTGCGGACCTGAGTGAATTGGTAGGAGAGAAGTTGGATTCAATGACTCCCGATCCACTGCCTGATCCCTACATCCTGGAGCTTTCTTCACCAGGCTTGGAGCGTCCGATCAAGAATGACCGCGACTGGGACCGGGCCAAGGGAGAATATATTCACGTCACCCTGTACCAGAAGCTTGAAGGCGACAAAGTCTTTGAAGGCCATCTGCAAGAGCTTGACGATGAGCAAATCCAATTGGAGATCAAGATCAAGACGCGCCGCAAATTGGTGACGATTCCGCGCAAGCAGATCGCCAGCGCCCGCTTTGCTATTGAATTTTAAGAAAGAGTGATCCAAAACTTATGTCAAAAGAAATGCTTGAAGCTTTTGATGTCCTGGAAAAGACCAAGGGCATCAAGAAAGATGTGATCGTTGAGGCCATGAAGGCTGCTTTGGCTGCCGCCTACAAGAAGAACTACGGGCAAGCCGAAAACGTGGAGATTGATTTTAATGACCGGACGGGCGACTTCAAGGTCATGTCCATCAAGACGGTCGTTGACGAAGTGCAAGACCCGCGCGTGGAAGTTTCGCTTGAAGACGCGACTGCCATCAACCGGGCCTACGAAGTCGGCGACACCATCAAGTTCGAGGTTACGCCAAAGAACTTTGGCCGGACCGCTGCCGCTACCGCCAAGCAGGTCGTAATGCAGCGCCTGCGCGAAGCGGAAAACGCCCACATCGTCAATGAATACTCCCAATATGAAGACGAACTGGTTACCGGGACCGTTGAAAGAACCGACAACCGTTTCGTATACGTCACGATCGGCAACGTTGAAGCCGTGATGGACATCAAGCGCGACACGATTCCAGGCGAGCACTACAACCCGCAAGACAAGGTCCGCGTATTGGTAACCAAGGTCGGTGCCGACGGCAAGGGAGCCCAGATCCGCGTGTCACGGACTGCTCCAGACGTCGTCAAGCGCCTGTTTGAGCAAGAAGTGCCGGAAATCTATGACGGGACCGTGGAAATCATGTCCATCGCCCGGGAAGCTGGCGAAAGAACCAAGATTGCCGTCAAGTCCAACGACGCCAACATTGACCCAGTCGGCACCTGCGTTGGCCCACGCGGCACGCGCGTGCAGAACGTAGTCAATGAACTGGGCGGGGAAAACATCGACATCGTCCAATACGAAGAAGATCCGTCAGACTACATCGCCAATGCTTTGAACCCTGCTGAAGTTATTGCGGTACAATTTGAAGATGAAGACGATGAAAAGAAGGCTTTTGTCATTGTGCCTGACTACCAGCTTTCACTGGCTATCGGCAAGAAGGGGCAAAACGTCCGTCTGGCTGCCCGCCTGACTGGCTTTAAGATTGACATTCGTCCAGAATCCGAAGTCGAATTTGTTGACGAAAGCGATGAAGAAGACGACACTGAAGCAGACGAAAGCGCAGAAGCAGCAAGCTTTGAATCTGAAGCCGCAGACGGCGACGTTGAAGTTGAAGACGCGGATGACGCTGAAGCAGCTGACGACGAAGCAGAAGATGAAGAATAACAGGTGATTTCTTTGAAGAAGAGAAAAATCCCAATGCGGAAAGACTTGTTGACCGATACGATGCAGCCCAAGAAAGAACTGGTCCGCATCGTTGTTGACAAGGACAAGAACGTTTCTGTTGATCCAACGGGAAAGAAGGCTGGCCGGGGAGCATACGTTTCTTTGGAGCCAGAGAAGATTGAGGCCGCGAAGAAGTCCAAGGTCTTGGACCGCAGCCTGGGGGTAAAGATCGCGGATGATTTTTACGAGGAACTCTTTGCCTATGTTGATCACCAGAAGGCTAGAAAAGAATTATTTGGTGATAAAAAATAATTAGCAATCGACAAAAAGCATTAAACCTGCTCGGCTTGGCCACCAGAGCCCGCAAGCTGGTCTCTGGGACGGAGATCGTCGTTGGCGCCATCAAAAAGGGCAAGGCAAAATGCGTAATCATCGCGAATGACTTGGCAGACAATGGTCAAGAGGAAGTGAGGAGCGCTCTGAAGCAGCATCCGGTACCGCTGGTGGCTGCCTTCAGCTCAGAGGAGCTTTCCCAAGCTATTGGCAAACAGCGCAAGGTATTGGCATTGACCGACTCCGGCTTTGCCAAGGCCCTGCAAGCAAAGATTAAAGAAGGAGTGTGATCTGATGACCAAAAAACAAGTTAATGAATCTTCAAAAGAATTGGGCATGGACAGCAAGGATGAAAAGAAGGGCAAGCCAGGCAAGCTGAAGATTTCCGTTCACGCGATCCGCAAGGGTGAAAAGAAGCCGGCAAATAAGAAGCCAGGCAAGCGCCGCGGCAACCGGTCAAACGGCGGTCAAGGCAATAGCAGCCGCCGCCCGGCAGCCCGCGACCTGCTCAAGAATTTGAAGCAAAAGCAGCGCGTTGAAGAAGTTCATTTGAATGAACAAAGCCAAGCAGCGCGCAAAGAATACCAAAAGAACTTGAACAAGCCAGCTCAAGAAGCTCCAGCAGCCAAGAAGGCTGAGAGCGAGCCGGCAGCTGCTTCAGCATCAGCATCCAGCTCAAAGGTTAGAGGCCCGAAGATCCTTAAGCCGTCTCCAGCCCGCATGAAGCAAAATGAGACTCCTTCTGAAAACCGCTCCCGCGGCAACGGCGAACGCAGACATGCCAGCCGCCCAAGCAAGCGGCCAAGCAGCGGCAGCCAAAGACCAGACTTTTCCGCAGCGCCAATGGCTGCGCCAGAGCCAAGCAAGGACAACCGCCGCCGAGGCGGCAAGCCAGGCCGCAAGGGCCAAAATGCCGGCTTCCAGCCAGATCACAGCCATTCAGACCGGGCCGAGCGCCGCAAGAAGAAGAACAACAAGCATCAGCAAAGCGCGCAGCCGAAGAAGCAGCCTACCCAAAGAAAGGAACGGCCATTGCCAGAAAGCTTTGAATATGAAGTTGGCATGAATGCCCAAGACCTGGGCAAGATCCTCCACCGCGAGCCAGCGGAAATCGTGAAGAAACTCTTCATGCTGGGGATCATGACCAACCAAAACCAGTCCCTGGACAAGGACACGATCGAACTGCTGGCAGCCGACTACGGCATTGAAGCAGTTGAAAAAGTTCACGAAGACATTTCCGACATCGACAATATTTTTGAACAGGAAATGGAAGCTTCCAAGGAATCCAAGAACCAAACCGTCCGTCCGCCAGTAGTTACCATCATGGGTCACGTTGACCACGGTAAGACGACCTTGCTGGACCGCTTGCGCCACACCCGGGTTTCAGAACATGAAGCCGGCGGGATTACGCAGAGCATTGGTGCCTACCAAGTCCGCATCAACGACCGTTTGATCACTTTCCTGGACACGCCAGGCCACGCGGCCTTCTCAAGCATGCGTGCCCGCGGGGCTGAAATCACGGACATCGTTGTTTTGATCGTTGCCGCTGACGACGGGGTTATGCCACAGACCATTGAAGCCATCGACCACGCTAAGAGCGCGGGCGTGCCAATCATCGTGGCCATCAACAAGATGGACAAGCCAGGCGCCAACCCGCAGCACGTCACTGAGCAGCTGATGAACTACGAATTGATTCCAGAAGCTTACGGCGGCTCCACGATCTTCGTTGACATTTCAGCCAAGACTGGCCTGGGCATTGATGAGCTTTTGGAAAACATCATTCTGGAAGC
Source organism: Faecalicatena absiana (assembly GCA_017309015.1). Classification (GTDB taxonomy): domain Bacteria; phylum Bacillota; class Bacilli; order Lactobacillales; family Lactobacillaceae; genus Lactobacillus; species Lactobacillus absianus. Next base: position 132,494 of record JAEDAG010000002.1, on the reverse strand, counting down.
CGACATGCTGGAACTGAAGGCTGATCCTAAGCAAAAGGCGATCGGTACGGTAGTTGAAGCCCGTTTGTCACGGGGCAAGGGGCCAGTTGCCGACGTTTTGATCCAGCAAGGGACCCTGCGCGTCGGTGACCCAATCGTTGTCGGCGACACCTTCGGTCGCGTGCGGACCATGACCAACGATAAGGGCCGCCAAGTCAAGAAGGCCACGCCAGCCATGCCGGTCGAAATCACTGGCTTGAACGACGTGCCGGAATCAGCCGACAAGCTGGTCGTCTTTGAAGATGAAAAGACGGCCCGTGCGGTTGGTGAAGCCCGTGCCCAACAAGCTCTGCAAAAGCAGCGTGAAAACGTGCAGCACGTCACTCTGGACAACCTGTTTGACACGATGAAGCGGGAAAGCATGAAGTCAGTCGACATCGTTTTGAAGGCTGACGTGCAAGGCTCCGCTGAAGCCTTGGCTCAATCCTTCCAAAAGATTGACGTTGAAGGCGTCCGCGTCAACATCATCCACTCTGGCGTTGGTGCCATCAACGAAAGCGACGTTACCCTGGCCAGCGCTTCAAACGCCCTGATCATCGGGTTCAACGTCCGGCCAACGGCCATGGCCAAGAGCCAGGCTGCCCAAGAAGGGGTCGACATCCGCCTGTACAGCATCATCTACAAGGCAATCGATGACGTTAAGGCCGCTATGCAAGGGATGCTGGAACCAACTTATGAAGAAAAGGTAATCGGCAACCTGACTGTCCGCGAGACTTGGAAGGTTTCCAAGATCGGGACGATTGCCGGTGCTTTTGTCGACAACGGCTATGTCAACTCAGATGCCGGCATCCGGGTAATTCGCGATGGCGTCGTCAAGTACGACGGCAAGGTTGCATCCCTGCGCCGCTTCAAGGATGACGTCAAGGAAGTCAAGGCAGGCTTTGACTGTGGCTTGACCATTGAGAAGTTCAACGACATCAAGGTCGGCGACCAGCTTGAAGCCTACGAGATGCAAGAAGTTAAGCCTAGCTAACGGAGGTTGCAATGAAGCATAGAAAAGGACGCGTCGAAGGCGAGATCCTGCGTGAACTGACCAAGATCATCCGCCGCGACATTCGTGATCCGCGCGTCAGCGGGGTAACTTTTACCGCCGTTGAATGCAGCAACGACTTTTCTTACGCGACCGTCTACTACAGTCTGCTGACCGATGATGCGGAAAAGCAGAAGGACGCGGAAATTGGCTTGGAAAAGGCCAAGGGGACCATGCGCCACTTGCTCGGGCAAGTGCTGACGGTCTACAAGGTTCCAGAATTGATCTTCAAGCGGGACCAGTCCGCGATCTACGGGAGCAAGATCGACCAGTTGATTGCTGACTTGCACAAGCAAGAGGAAGATCGCTAAAAGTCGGATTTAAAGAAAATAAGCAGCAAAGCGCCTCAGGGCGCTTTTTTGCTGGAGAAAACATGAACAGGAAATTGAGGCGAGGACAAGACATGTATAACGGAATCATTGTAATCGACAAGGACGCGGGCATGACCAGCGGGGACGTGGTCTATAAGCTGCGCAAAATCCTGCACACCAGAAAGATTGGCCATGCCGGCACCCTGGATCCCAGCGTGACTGGCGTTTTGCCAATTGCCGTCGGCCAGGCAACCAAGCTGATCGAATTGATGCATGAGCGGCCAAAAGCCTATGAGGGCGAGGGAATGTTTGGGGAAGCGACCGACTCTTACGATTTGGACGGGACCGTCACCAAGACGGCCAGGCTGGCCCGGCCCTTTACCAGCGCGGAAATTCAGGCAGGAATGAAGCAGCTTACGGGTGACATCAGCCAGTTGCCCCCAATCTATTCAGCCGTCAAAGTCAATGGCAAGCGCCTCTATGAGTACGCCAGAGCCGGGATTCCGGTTGAGCGGCCCGCCCGTGCGGTGCACGTGGCCAGCTACGAGCTGGTGGGAAAGCCCAAGTGGGATGAAGTGCAGGCAAGAGAATGCTTTGCATTTAAGGTTGCCTGCTCTAAGGGAACCTATGTCAGAAGCCTGGTCAATGATCTGGGCGAAAAAATGGGCGTCCCAGCGGTCATGACCCGCTTGCGGCGGACGGCCAGCTCCGGTTTTGATCTGCAGCAGGCCGTGACTTTGGATGAACTGGAAAAGCATCTGGAACAGATTGATCAGTATCTGCAGCCAATCGATGCTTTTTTCAAGGACTACCAAACGGTAGATCTGGACGAACAAAGCTGGAAGCAAGTGCAAAATGGGGCCTGGATCAAGCTCAAGGCTGATGCAGACAAGGTCGCTTTGCGGTACAATAATAGAGTTAAAGCGATTTACCGGGCAAAAGGTGGCGCGACCTACTGTCCGGATTTGATGCTGCTAAGTAATGAGTAATTGAGGAATTTAGTTTGAAAACAATTAACATCAGCTGTCCGATCGACCAGCCGCTGACGGATGGACCAGTCGTTCTGGCCTTGGGCTTTTTCGACGGGGTGCACATTGGTCACCAGCGCCTGATCGCCGAAGCGCGCTCAGAAGCTGACCAAAAGGGCCTGCCGTTGATGGTCTTGACCTTTGACCGCCACCCGAAAGAAGTCTACGCGGGCGTAAAGAATTTTGCCTACTTGAACTCACCGGATGAGAAGGTCTATGAAATGGAAAAGATTGGCGTGGATTACCTGGTGATCATGCAGTTTACCAAGCAATTCAGCCAGCTGGCCCCGCAGGATTTTGTGGACCGGATCATCATGAAGCTGCAGGCAGACACGGTCGTCGCCGGCTTTGACTATACCTATGGATCAAAAGACGTGGCCAATATGACCAATCTGCCAAAGTTTGCCAAGGGCCGCTTTGCGATCAAGGTCTTGCCCAAGCAGATTTTTGAAGGACAGAAGATCGGCTCAACCGAGATCAGGGAGGCCATCAAAAAGGGTGACCTGACTTTGGCCACGGAGCTTTTAGGCCACCCGTACACGACCAGCGGCAAAGTCGTTCATGGCTTCCGCAATGGCCACAAGCTGGGCTATCCAACGGCTAATCTGTCCATGGACTGGCCCAAGGTGCTGCCAAAGATTGGCGTGTACGCGACTATGACTCGGGTCAAGGACCGGTGGTATGAGTCAATGACCAGCGTGGGCTACAATGTCATGTTCAACGATGAAAAGCAGATCTACATTGAGTCCAATCTTTTTGACTTTGACCAGGATATCTACGGGGAGACCATCACGATTGCCTGGTACAAGTATCTCAGGAATGAGCTGAAATTTGCCAGCCTTGACGGCCTGGTCGCTCAGCTTAAGCAGGATCGCATTAACGCGGAAGCTTATTTTGACCAAACGGTCGAATAGGAATGCTATGCAAAATAAGATAAAAAGAGCCAATATTGCTTGGCTCTTTTTTCTTCGAAAAAAATTAGCATTCAGCTTGACTAACTGCTAATTTCTTGTTAATCTATACCATGTTAGCACCTGGAAGATGTGAGTGCTAAATGTGAGGGCGATAATTATGTTGACCGAACGTCAAGAACTTATACTAAAGACAATCATTCAGGACTTTACCAAGACCCACGAGCCTGTGGGGTCAAAGACGGTCATGAATCAATTGCCGATCAAAGTATCCAGTGCGACTATCCGCAATGAAATGGCGGTCTTGGAAGAGGCGGGGCTGATCGAGAAGACCCACTCTTCCAGCGGCCGGATTCCTTCAACAGAAGGCTATCGATACTACTTGGACAACCTGGTTCAGCCCCTCCGGCTGCCGGAAGCCGTCTATACCCAGATCGGCTCCCAGTTTGACCAGCCGTTCAACCAAGTTGACGAGATCGTCAAGGAAGCAGCCAAGATCCTGTCTGATCTGACCGACTACACGGCCTTCGCGGAAGGGCCAGAGGCCAGAGGGGTCAGGATCACGGGCTTTCGGATCGTGCCCCTGGCGCCCCGGCAGGTGATGGCCATCTTGGTCACCTCTGACGGCGGGGTCAAGAACCAGCTCTACACCTTGCCGCGCCACATCTCAGGCGATGAGATCGAGCGGGCGGTGCGGCTGATCAACGACCAGCTGGTTGGCAAGAGCTTGGGCGAGATCAATAAAGAAACTTTCCAAGCCTTGTCCAGCAGCAACATCGTGGGCAAGAACGCGCCAGAATTCCTGGAGCTTTTGGAATCAGTGATCAAGGAAGCTGCCAGTGAGCAGCTTTACGTCGATGGCCAGCTGAACCTGTTGAACAACACCGACAAGAGCGATATTGACGACATCAAGTCCCTATACCAGCTGATCAACACCGACAGTCTGGTCGGCGAACTAATCGACATTGGGGATGAGGACGAGAACGGGGATTCCAAGCGCTATCCAGTCCACGTCCGCCTCGGGACTGAATTGCCCAGCGACCTGCTCCGCAATTTCAGCCTGGTTACCGCTGAATACAGCGTAGGCAAGTACGGCCATGGGACGATCGCACTACTGGGTCCCCGCAATATGCCATATTCAGAAATGATTGGCCTGATGGAATTCTTCAGGCAGGAATTGGCAAGAAAATTGCTGGACTACTATGGCAGATTTAAATAAGGAGGTTTGTCGTGAGTAAGGAAGAATTTCCAAGCGAGAAAGACTTGACTCAAGCAGACAAGCAAACAAAGCAAGACAAGAAACATGCCGCCAAGGCAGAGAAGACCAAGCCAGCGGCCAAGCAAGATCCAAAGAAGGACGAGCTGGCTGACTTGCAAAAGCAGCTTGCAGAGCTGACCGCCAAGAACAAGGAGCTGGAAGACAAGTACCTGAGAAGCGAGGCCGAGCAGCAGAATGCCCAGCGCCGCTACAGCAAGGAAAGAGCCAACCTGGTCAAGTACGAGTCCCAGCGCCTGGGCAAGGATATCCTACCAAGCGTGGACAACTTGGAAAGAGCCTTGGCAGTCAAAGCCGATGATGAAGTTTCCGGCCAGCTCAAGAAGGGGATTGAAATGACCCTGGAAGGTCTGGTCAGAGCCTTGAAGGACAACGGCATTGAAGAAATCAAGGCTGAAGGCGAGAAGTTTGATCCGACATTGCATCAGGCGGTACAAAGCGTGCCAGCTGAGAATGATGATCAAAAAGACCACGTCGTGCAGGTTCTGCAGAAGGGCTACGTCTACAAGGACCGGACCCTGCGGCCAGCCATGGTTGTCGTGGCTCAGTAAGACAGCAATCAAGCAATCAAACAATTTATTCGAAATTATTCAATCTAACAAGGAGAGCAAAACATGTCAAAAGTTATTGGGATTGACTTGGGTACGACCAACTCAGCAGTTGCAGTTTTGGAAGGCAAAGAACCAAAGATTATCACCAACCCGGAAGGGGCTAGAACTACCCCTTCAGTAGTTGCCTTCAAGGATGGCGAGATTCAAGTCGGTGAAGTTGCCAAGCGGCAAGCGATCACCAACCCGAACACTATCGTTTCCATCAAGCGGCACATGGGTGAAGCTGACTACAAGGTGAAGGTCGGCGACAAGGCCTACACCCCACAAGAAATCTCCGCTATGATCCTGCAATACATCAAGAAGTTCTCAGAAGACTACTTGGGTGAGCCGGTTACTGACGCGGTTATTACTGTTCCAGCCTACTTCAACGACGCTCAGCGGCAAGCAACCAAGGACGCCGGCAAGATTGCTGGCCTCAACGTGCAGCGGATCATCAACGAACCAACTGCTTCAGCTTTGGCTTACGGTCTGGACAAGGATGAAGACGACGAAAAGGTCTTGGTCTACGACCTCGGCGGTGGTACCTTCGACGTTTCCGTCCTGCAATTGGGCGATGGCGTCTTCCAAGTTCTGTCAACCAACGGTGACACCCACCTGGGTGGTGACGACTTTGACAACAAGATCATCGACTGGCTGGTAGCTGGCTTCAAGGAAGAAAACGGCGTTGACCTGTCAAAGGACAAGATGGCAATGCAACGCTTGAAGGATGCCGCTGAAAAGGCCAAGAAGGACTTGTCAGGCGTATCTTCAACCCACATTTCCCTGCCATTCATCTCAGCCGGTGAAGCAGGTCCTCTGCACCTGGAAGCAGATCTGACCCGGGCTAAGTTCAACGAACTGACTGACGACCTGGTTCAAAGAACCAAGATCCCATTTGACAACGCTTTGCGTGACGCTGGCCTGTCAGTTGGCGACATCGACAAGGTGATCCTGAACGGTGGCTCAACCCGGATTCCAGCCGTGCAAGAAGCCGTTAAGCAATGGGCTGGCAAGGAACCAGACCACTCAATCAACCCAGACGAAGCCGTTGCTTTGGGTGCCGCTATCCAAGGCGGGGTAATCTCTGGTGACGTTAAGGACATCGTTTTGCTGGACGTTACCCCATTGTCACTTGGGATTGAAACCATGGGCGGGGTCTTCACCAAGCTGATCGACAGAAACACCACCATCCCAACTTCCAAGAGCCAAATCTTCTCAACCGCAGCTGACAACCAGCCAGCCGTTGACATTCACGTTCTGCAAGGTGAACGGCCAATGGCAGCTGACAACAAGACCTTGGGCCGCTTTGAATTGACTGACATTCCAGCCGCTCCACGTGGCGTGCCACAAATCCAAGTTACCTTCGACATCGACAAGAACGGGATCGTCAACGTTTCAGCCAAGGACATGGGGACTGGCAAGGAACAAAAGATTACGATCCAATCAGCTTCTGGCTTGTCAGATGAAGAAATCGAAAGAATGAAGAAGGAAGCCGAAGAGCACGCTGAAGAAGACAACAAGAAGAAGGAAGAAGTCGACCTCAGAAACGAAGTTGACAGCCTGATCTTCCAAACCGAAAAGACTTTGAAGGAAGTCGACGGCAAGTTGCCTGAAAGCGATGCTAAGCCAGTCAAGGACGCTCTGGAAGACCTGAAGAAGGCCCAAAAGGACAACAACCTGGACGAAATGAAGACCAAGAAGGACGCCTTGACCAAGGTTGCTCAAGAATTGGCAGTCAAGCTTTACCAACAAAACGCCCAAAACGGGCAAAATGGTCAAGCCGGCCCACAAGGCCCAGCCAATGGCGGCAACAATGGCAACAACGGCGACACTGTTGACGGCGACTTCACCAAGGTAGACCCAAACAAGTAAAGCGACTATAATTGAACAAAAGGAGAAGAACTGCATGAAGTAGTTCTTTTCTTTTGTTAACAAGAAGGAGCGTAAAGATAGATGGCAGCAAATCGGGATTACTATGATATTTTGGGCGTCAGCCGGGATGCCAGCGATGCTGAGATCAGCAAGGCATACCGCAAGCTGGCCAAGAAGTATCACCCAGACTTAAACCATGAACCCGGTGCGGAAGAAAAATACAAGGAAGTCAACGAAGCTTATGAAGTTTTGCATGACCAGCAAAAGAGACAGCAATACGACCAGTTCGGCCAGGCAGGCATGAATGGTCAGGGCTTCGGTGGCCAAGGCTTTGGCGGCCAAGGCTTCGGTGGCGCTGGTTTCGATGATTTTGGCGACATCTTCAACAGCTTCTTCGGCGGTGGTGCCAGCCGGCAAAGAGTCGACCCGACGGCGCCGCAGCGTGGTCAGGACCTGGACTACACCATGACCATTGACTTCATGGATGCGATCAAGGGCAAGACGACCGATATTACCTACACCCGGAGCACGACTTGTGAGACTTGCGGCGGCAACGGTGCTGAAAAGGGCACCCACCCAATTACCTGTGACAAGTGCGGCGGCAGCGGGATGATGACGATTACCCAAAGATCCGTCTTGGGCATGATCCAGCGGCAAACCACCTGTGACAAGTGCTCAGGCCGCGGCTTCATCATCCAGCACCCATGCAAGAGTTGCCACGGGGCAGGGACGGTCGACAAGAAGCAGACCCTGCAGGTCAAGGTGCCAGCCGGCATCGATGACGGCCAGCAGATCCGCCTGGCCGGGCAAGGCGAAGCCGGGAAGAACGGCGGCCCTTACGGGGACCTTTATATCGTCTTCCGGGTTCGTCCAAGCAAGGACTTTACCAGACGCGGGCAGACCATCTACACGACCGTGCCGATCTCTTTTGCCCAAGCTACCTTGGGCGATGAGATCAACATCAAGACGGTTTACGGGGATGCCAAGCTGAAGATCCCAGCCGGGACTCAGCCAAACCAGAAGTTCACCTTGAAGCAGAAGGGCGTTCCAAACCTGCGCGGGGGCGAGCCTGGCGACCAGATCACCACGGTGGAGATCGTGATCCCTAAGAACATCAACGAAGCGCAGCGCAAGGCTTTGCTTGAATTCGTCAAGGCCTCCGGCGGCTCAATCGCTCCGCAGGAAAAGGGCTTCTTTGAGCGTTTGAAGGACAAGCTCAGCTAAACAAGCGAATAGATTGATTAAGCCTGGCTTTGGCAACAAAGCCGGGCTTTTTTCGCGGTCAGGACTAATAGGGGACAAGGCCGGCAAATTCAGTTATAATAGTTAGGTATTAGATAAGGATGCGAGAAAACACATGGATTTAGCAAAACTCAAAGATTATCAGCAGCACATCCGCAACTTTTCGATCGTGGCCCACGTCGACCACGGCAAATCGACCATTGCCGACCGGATTCTGGAACTGACGGATACGGTATCAAAGCGGCAACTGAAGAATCAGATGCTGGATGACATGCCACTGGAACGCCAGAGAGGGATTACCATCAAGATGAACTCGGTGCAGGTCAAGTACCACGCCAAAGATGGCGAAGACTATATCTTCCACTTGATCGACACCCCAGGACACGTCGACTTCTCTTACGAAGTTTCCCGGTCTTTGGCAGCCTGTGAAGGGGCCTTGCTGGTTGTGGACGCGTCGCAAGGGGTGCAGGCCCAGACCCTGTCCAACACCTACTTGGCTTTGGAAAACAACCTGGAAATCCTGCCAGTCTTGAACAAGATCGACCTGCCAAGTGCCGATCCCGACATGGCCAAGGAAGAAATCAGCGAAATGCTGGGGATTGACGCGACAAATGCCGTTGAGGTCTCCGGCAAGACCGGGCAGGGGATTCCTGACCTTTTGGAAAGAATCGTCACTGACATCCCAGCTCCGGTAGGCGACATCGAAGCCCCGCTCAAGGCCCTGATCTTCGACTCCAAGTACGATGACTACCGCGGGGTCGTCATGCAGGTGCGGATTGAAGAAGGATCCGTCAAGCCGGGGGACGAAATCATGATCATGAATACGGGCAAGAAGTATGAAGTGACCGAAGTCGGCGTTTCCAGCCCGCACCCAGTCAAAGAAGACATCTTGATTGCCGGCGACGTTGGCTACATTACGGCCAACATCAAGTCAGTCCGTGAAACCCGGGTGGGTGACACCATCACCAGCGCTGTCCACCCAACGGCCAAGGCCCTGCCTGGCTACCGACAGATTCCGCCAATGGTCTACTCCGGGATGTACCCAAGCGACAACCGGGACTACGACGACTTGAAAGAGGCTCTGCAGAAGCTGCAGCTTAACGATGCTTCCCTGGAATTTGAGCCGGAAACTTCACAAGCCCTGGGCTTTGGCTTCCGCTGCGGCTTTTTGGGCCTTTTGCACATGGACGTGGTTCAAGAGCGCCTGGAGCAGGAGTTTGACCTGGATTTGATCATGACCGCGCCATCCGTTGACTACCACGCCATCATGCCGAATGGCGAAGTCATGCTGATCGACAACCCGGCTGACCTGCCAAGCGCCGGTGAATACAAGGAGCTGCAGGAGCCTTACGTGAAGGCCGAGATCATGGTGCCTAATGATTTCGTTGGTCCAGTCATGCAATTGTGCGAGAAGAAGCGCGGGGAATTCCAGACTATGGACTACCTGGACAAATATCGGGTCAATGTGATCTATGAGATGCCTTTGGCGGAAATCATTTATGACTTCTTTGACCAATTGAAGTCCTCAACCAAGGGCTATGCCTCCCTTGACTATGAGATCATTGGCTACCGGAAGACTGATCTGGTCAAGATCGACATCCTCTTGAACAAGGAGCCAATCGATGCCTTGAGCTTCATTGCCCACAGAGACGAAGCCCGCGACCGGGCCGTGCAGATGACCAGTCTGTTGAAGAAGCTGATCCCGCGGCAGAACTTCGAAGTCGACATTCAAGGGGCCATCGGGTCCAAGATCATTTCCCGGGCCACGATCAAGCCATACCGCAAGGACGTTACCTGGAAGATCCACACGGGTGACCCTGACCGGCGGGCCAAGCTGCTTGAAAAGCAGAAGCGGGGCAAGAAGCGGATGAAATCCGTTGGCCGGGTAGAAGTTCCGCAAGATGCCTTTATGGCCGTCCTGCGAATGAATGACGACGATATCAAGGGCAAGTAAACATGGCTGAAGACAGACAAAATTCTGGCAAAAAGCAAAAGCTGAGCATGCTGCTGCTGCGGATCGCGGCGGTCATCCTGCTGCTGGTTGGCCTGATATTGGTGTTCAACCGGCAGATCAGCGGTCTGGTCGTCAAGCAGAACTCACAGAGTGCTTTGAAGGGCCTGACGGCCGAGCAGGTGGTCAAGAACCAGCGGCAGAAGGCAACTTATGACTTCAGCCAGGTCAAGGAGATTGACCTGGCCCAGGCGGCCAGGAGCCGGGTCAGGCACACGGCTGGCGCGGTCGGCGCCATGGCGATTCCCAGCGTCAAGCTGTATCTGCCGGTAATGCTGGGCTTGTCGGATGATTCCCTGTCAACTGGCGGGGCCACGATGCGAGCTGACCAAAAGATGGGCAAGGGCAACTATCCCCTGGCCGGTCACTATATGACCGAAAAGGGCATCCTGTTTTCGCCCCTTGAGGACGTCAAGCTCGGGGCAAAGGTCTACTTGACTGACCTGAAGCGGGTCTATGTCTACCAGATCAACTACAAGAAAGTCGTTAATCCGTATGCCGTCTGGCTGGTCAACCAGACCAAGCAGCCCATGGTGACCCTGATCACTTGTGCTGACGGCGGGAGGAACCGCTGGGCTTTGCGGGGGAAGCTGGTCAAGCGCGAACGGGCAAGCGACAAGAAGCTGGAGATGTTTAAACTAAGATAATGAAATGGCAAGAAAGAAAAGCCGCGCCATTGTCTCAAGAACTGATCGATGAATATCAACTTAGCCCATTGGCGGCTAAGTTGTTTTCTTTGCGAGGCATTGACACGGCGGAAAAATTGAACTTTTGGTTCACGGCAACTGAGGCAGACCTGGCTGATCCATACCTGATGCATGATATGGACAAGGCCGTCGACCGGATCAACCAGGCTCTGGACGGCGGGGAGAAGATTACGGTCTATGGAGACTATGATGCTGACGGCATTACTGCCACGACGATCATGGTTGAAATGCTGGGCATCATGGGCGGGGACGTCCACTACTTTATCCCCAACCGCTTTAAAGACGGCTATGGACCAAGCCTTGACCGCTACAAGGAGATCGTGGCTGACGGGACGAAACTGATTATCACCGTCGACAACGGGGTGACCGGGCTTGAAGAGGTCGCTTATGCCCAGGAGCATGGGGTTGACGTGATCGTGACCGACCACCACACCTTCAAGGACAAGATGCCGGAGGCGTGCGCGATCGTGCACTGCAATTATCCAGGCCAGGCCTATCCTTTTGATGACTATTGCGGGGCCGGCGTGGCCTACACTATTGCCCGGGCAGTCCTGCAGGATACGGCCAGTGAATTTCTGGAGCTGGCGATGATTGGGACGATTGGCGATATGGTCAAGGTGTCAGGAGAAGGCCACGTCATCGTCAAGCGTGGCCTGGAACTGCTGAACCAGACGGCCAGACCGGGCTTGCGGGCCCTGATTGCCAACGCAGGGCTGACCATGGGCCAGATTGATGAGACCGACATCGGCTTCAAGATCGCGCCCCGGCTTAACGCCTGCGGCCGCCTGGATGACGCGGCTTTGGCCGTCAAGCTTTTGCTGGCGGAAACGCCGGAAGAAGCCAAGCAGCTGGCCGACCGGGTGGAGAAGCTGAATACCGAGCGCCGGGAATTGACGGCCCAGACGACTTTGGAAGCTGAGCAGCAGGTAGTCAAGCAGGGCTACCAGAGCCAAGCCACGCTTACTCTTTATGACCCTGACTGGCATGAAGGGGTCATGGGGCTGGTTGCCAACCGGATCGCGGATGAGTACCACAAGCCGACTTTGATGCTGACCAAGAATGGGGACGGCATGGTCAAGGGGTCAGGCCGGTCCTCAGAGAAATTTGGCTTCAACCTGTTTGATGCCTTAAAGCCCCTGGAAGGGACGACCCTGACCCAATTTGGCGGCCATGACTATGCCTGCGGTTTGTCGCTGACGCTAGACAAGCTTGACCAATTGCGGGAGGATTTTGAAGGCAGCTTCCAAAAGCAGGACCATCTGCAGGAAACGGTCAAGCAGTACGACGGCGAGATCAAGCCGTTGGATGTCAGCTTGGATGCCGTCAGCCAGCTGGCTCTGGTTGGTCCTTTTGGGACTGACAATGAAGCCCCGGTCTTTTCGGTGACCCAGCCAAAGATCAGCGGTTTCCGGGCCATGAAGAAGGGCTGCAGCTTCAACGTTGCCAATGTGCGGGCCATCGATTTTGACCACAAGATTACAGAAATGGTGCTGCCCTTTATCGACAAGCTTTACGTGAGTCTGAGCACGAATACTTTCCGGGGCAAGACGAGCGTTCAATTCCAGGTGGCGGGCGTGCACTACGGGCAGCCGATCTACCTGGCCCAGCAGAAGGTGGTTGACTTCCGCCAGCAGGAAGACCTGCTGGGCTTCGCGGACAAGTATCTCTTGTTTGACCCCAAGAATGCCCAATTGGCGCAAAAGCGCTATGGGATTCCGGCTGAGATGCTGACCATGGCCAAGGATGATGAGGACCTGAGCGAGCAGATCGTAACCGTCTTGGACGTACCCGCCAACCCAGACCAGCTCAACTTCGTCCTGGCCAAGGACTACAAGCAGCTCTACTTGCGCTTCCAGCTGGACCGGCTGCCAGGCAAGCAGCTGCCTGGCCGGGAGGCTTTCGGCCGGGTCTGGGAGTACTTCCGCGCTCATCCTGGGCAAAAGGCGAACAATTACCTGCAAGCCGCCGGTCAGCTTGGATTAAAGCCGGAAGGTCTCCTTTTCATTTTGAGGGTGTTTTTTACGCTTGATTTTGTTAAAATGGAAGGAGACAAGTTGGTGCCAAGTCCGAATTTGACTAAGAAGAGCTTGAATGATTCGGGCTACTACCGTTCAGTGAAGGCCCAGATTGCGTTCGTGAACAGATTACGAACAATCTCGACAAATGAGCTGCTGCGTTACGCCAACGGTCTTAGTAGACGGAGGATATAGAAATGTCAATTGATTACAAGAAATACATCGCCAGCATCAAGGACTTCCCTAACGAGGGGATTATCTTCAGAGACATCACTCCTTTGCTGCAAGATGGTGAAGCTTTCAGAGCAGCGACCCATGATATCGCTGAATATGCCAAGAGCCGCCATGCTGATGTGATTGTTGGGCCTGAAGCCCGGGGCTTCCTTGTTGGCACGCCAGTGGCCATCGAACTGGGCGTTGGCTTCGTGCCAGCCCGCAAGCCGCACAAGCTGCCACGCGAGGTTGAAAGCGCGGCCTATGACTTGGAATACGGTTCAAACGTGCTGGAGATGCACAAGGACGCGATCAAGCCAGGCCAAAGAGTAGTGATCTGCGACGACTTGATGGCCACTGCCGGCACCCTGCGCGCGACCAAGGAATTGATCGAGCGCCTTGGCGGCAAGCTGGTCGGTGCGGCCTTCTACATCGAACTGACTGACCTGAAGGGCCGGGAAAAGTTCCCTGACGTTGACATCTTCTCACTGGTGCAATACCACGGTGCCTAAGCACGAAGACAGACTGAATGAACAAGAAAAGCCAGCAAGCAGTGCTTGCTGGCTTTTTAGCAACAGATTTTCCAAAAACAAGACAGGCAGGTACAAGAAATGAAAGATCAATCTTCAAAGCGCTATCTGTGGGTCACAGTTCTTAACGTGATCATCACGGCCGCGGAATTCATCGGGGGCTTCCTCTCCGGGTCGCTGGCCCTCCTCTCGGATGCCTTGCACAATCTCTCAGACGTGGCTTCAATCATTTTGGCCTTCGTCGCCAATCTAATCTCCAAGAAGCACAAGGACGCTCACAAGACTTTTGGCTACCGGCGGGCAGAAACCCTGGCTGCCTATACCAATGGGGTCGTTCTGCTGGTCATCAGCGTCTACCTCTTTTTCTCGGCCATCCAGCGCTTCAGTCATCCTGAGCCAATCGAAGGCCGGATCATGTTCATCGTCTCCCTGGTTGGGCTGGCGGGGAACCTCTTGTCCATGCTGATCCTGCTGAGCGGGGCCAAGAGCAGCTTGAATGCCCGGGCCTTGTTCTTGAACATGATGTCCGATACCTTGTCGTCAGTGGCCGTGGTCGTTGGCTCAATCGTCATTTATTTGTGGGATTGGACCCTGGTGGACCCGGTTTTGACCCTGGCGGCCTCAATTATCTTGCTGAAGGAGGCTTTTGAGGTCACCAAGGACTCGGCCAACGTCTTAATGGAGACCAACCCGGATATCGACCTGGAAGAGGTTGAGCGGGCTGTCCTGACCTGTCCGGGGGTCAAGAAAATCCACCACGTGCACATTTGGCGCTACAGCGACGATATGGTGATGCTTGACGCGCACATCAACGTTGATGATGACTTGACCGCGGAAAGGATCGAGGCAATTGACCAGGAGATTGCCGTCATCTTGCGGAAAAAGTTCGGCATCAACCACGTGACCGTGCAAGCCGAATGCGAGCGGGGGATGAACGAGGACATCATCTCCTCGGATGTTGATGATTAAATAAAAATTAGGAAGCTTTCTTAGCCGGTCCTGGGAAAATGTGCTATAACTAGGTTGATGGCGGAAAACAGCGCTTTCAGTGCGGGAAAAGCTTGCTTATTTACGCGCTGGAGCAGGAAGAAGGACTTTTTAGGAAAAATATGATTAAAATGAAAAGTTCTTTAAAAAGCTGTTGCCAAATCTAAAAATGAGTATTATATTAAACACATAAACAACTAGTGATTGAAACATTTAGGAGGTAAAAATCATGGCTAAGAAAGATCTTGATTGGGCAAACATCGGTTTTGCTTATCACCAAACTGACAAACGCTATGTGGACGAATTCCACGACGGTGCTTGGCAAGGCGGCAAGCTGACTGCTGACCCGAACGTTGTTTTAAATGAATGTGCTGAAACCCTGCAATACGCACAGCAAGTCTTTGAAGGGATGAAGGCCTACACTTGGAAGGACGGCTCTGTCGTTGTCTTCCGTCCAGACCAAAACGCTGAAAGAATGTACAACTCAGCCAAGCGCCTGGAAATGGCACCATACCCAAAGGACCAATTCGTCAAGGGCATTGAAGAAGTCGTAAAGGCCAACGTTGACTGGGTACCACCATATGGCTCAGGCGCGACCCTTTACCTGCGTCCTTACGAAATCGGAACCACGCCAATCATCGGCGTTGCTCCAGCCAGGGACTACATGTTCAGAATCTTTGCTACTCCAGTAGGCCCATACTACAAGGGCGGGGCTACTCCAGTTGCCATCCAAGTTGCGCAATACGACCGTGCCGCACCTCGCGGGACTGGCCACGTTAAGGCGGCTTTGAACTACGCCATGAGTTTGAAGGCGACTGTAGGTGCGCACAAGGACGGGTTCTCAGAAAACATGTACCTTGACCCAGCTACGCAAACCTACATTGAAGAAACCGGTGGCTCAAACATCATCTTCATCGACCAAAACAACCACTTGGTCGTACCTAAGTCAAACTCAATTTTGCCATCAATCACTAGACGCTCAATTGTATACTTGGCAGAACACTACCTGAACTTGACCGTTGAAGAAAGAAAGGTTCGCTTCGACGAAATTCCTTCATTCAAGGAATGTGCATTGGTTGGTACTGCAGCCGTGCTGTCACCAGTTGGCAAGGTTGTCAACGGCGACCAAGAAATCAACTTCCCATCAGGGATGGAGAAGCCAGGCAAGTTCATGGGTGAGCTTTACAACACCTTGACTGGCATTCAAAACGGTGAAATTGAAGCTCCAGAAGGCTGGATTCACCACGTATTGTAAAAATGCGCTAATTAATAGCGACTCGCGAGAGCCGCTATTTTTTTGCCCTTTTGGCCAGGCGTGAGAAACTGCTATAATAAAGGCTAGCAAACTAGCGAGGTAGATTGATGAACAAATTCTGGAACCATATTGATCAAAAGTACTTTAAAATCGCCATATACTGTCTGGGCACGGTTTTTGCTGGCTTGATCATCCTGCTTTTGGCCTATGAGTCATCAGGCTTCTGGCAACGGGTCGGCAAGATCCTGGCCGCGATTGCCCAGCCGCTGACTTATGGCCTGGTCTTGACCTATTTGCTGTTGCCGGTGACCAACTTTTTTGACCGGAAGTTTTCAAAGGGCAGCAGCAAGGGGGCCGTGGCGACGGCCAGCCGGTCCATGGCCGTGGCATTGACCATCGCCTTGGTCCTGCTGGTTTTATTGCTGGCCGTGGGCGCGATTGTCGTGACTTTTTCCAAGCAGCTCAGCCATTTCAGCCTGGCCAGCATCGACAGCCTGTATGACCAGCTGAAAGCCCAATACAGCAGTTTTATCAGCGAGATCATGTCTTATCTGCAAAAGCAGGGCTGGTCAACCAGCGGCATCATGGCTTACATGCAAAAAGGGGTCGGCCGGGTGACCAGCTTCTTGAGCGACTTCTTCTTTGGAATGATTTTTGCGATCTACTTCCTTTACGATGGCCAGCGGATCGCGGCTTACTGGAAGCGCAGCCTGGGAACCCTGCTCAACAAGCGGGTGATTCGCGTAATCAGGGTCTTTTTAGCTGATGCCGATCAGGCCTTCTCCGGCTATATCCGGGGACAGATCATCGACGCCTTCATTGTCGGCCTCTTAGTCAGCCTGGCCATGCTGATCGCCAAGGTGCCATACGGCCTGCTGATCGGGATGGTAACCGGGATTGGCAACCTGATCCCATACTTTGGGCCAATTCTGGGCTATGGGATGGTCATCCTGGCCTGCACCCTCAGCCAGAACATGGAGGCCTTGATCGTGGGGATGATCATCCTCTTGATCATCCAGGCCATTGACGGCAACGTGCTCAACCCCAAGCTTTTGTCCTCAGCCATTCACATCCATCCCCTGTACGTGATTGCCTGCGTGATCGCCGGCGGCGCTATGGGCGGCTTTGTGGGGATGCTGATCGCCGTGCCAATGGGGGCCTTGCTGAAGACGGAATTTGAGCGCTTGATCGCCTACCGGCAAAAGCAGCTGGCCGAGAGCGGACAAGCAAAAGAAGAGAAATAGCACGAATAAACTCTGCACAGCGTGCAACCAAAAAAGGATTCGCCAAGCGAATCCTTTTTTGCATGCTTTTCATAAAGACTAGCGCTCTTTCATCAGCGGCCGGTAGACCAGGTCGATCAGGACCGCGGCCAGGAAGGCCGAAGACAAGGCCGTCAGCAGCTCTTTCAGACTGATGGCCGGCATGGCGATGCCCAAGAGGGCCAACAGGCAGGTCAGGAGAATGTCGGCTGATTGGACCAGGGCAACGGGCTTAGACGGGGCTGATTGCCAGAAAAAGCCGCGCGTCCGGGTGATCAGGACGATCATCATCGCGCTCATGACCAGGAAGACGTAGACCATGGTGCCGGTCTGCCCGTGGCTGACGCCAAGCTGGCCCAGGCCAGCCACGAAGGCAAAGCCAATCGCGGTCCAGGCTGCCGCCAGGGAGAAGGAGATCTTAGCCAGCTTGCCCATGTCCCAGTTTTCCGGCTGGTAGCTGATCTGGGTCTTGTCGGTGCCAATCATCATCGTGACCATGTTGTTCATGATCGTATAGATGACCATGGCGTTCAGGGCCATTGGCAGATAGCCGAAGACCAGGTAGGAGAAGGTCAGCAGCATGGTCAGCTCCGCCGTTCTGGCCAGCTTGGTCAAAGACCAGGTGGTCATCCGCTGGTAGACCCGGTGGCCTGCATCCAGAATCTTGACGATCGGCATTAGGCCATCATCGAGCAGGACCATCTTGCCGCTTCTCTTGGCCACGTCAGCGGCATTGGCCACGGCGATGCCGACTTCAGCCTGCTTGAGGGCAGGGGAGTCGTTGACCCCGTCGCCGGTCATACCGACGATGTAGCCCAGCTCCTGGAAGTGCTTGACCATGGCCAATTTGTCTTCTGGCAAAACGTCCGCGATCCCTGCCAAGTTTTTGACGTCGGTCTGCTCATTAAAGTCGGAAATGGAGATCACTTGTCCCTTTAAGGCAACCTGCTTGGCCACGACTTCAGCCGTCCGCTTGTTGTCGCCGGTCAGCATGATGGGCTTGATGCCGCGCTTGACCAGCTCGGCTAAGGCAGCTTTGGAGTCAGGGCGGACCTTGTCTTGGGTGATAAAGACGCCTGCCAGCTTGTCATCGATCACGGCCGCGACTGAACGCCCTTGGGTAAAGTCGACCTGGCTGGCCTTAATGGCTGCCTCAGGATCCAGCTTGGCCAGCTGCTTAAAAGAGCCCAGCTTGATCGTTTTGCCCTGGCACTTGGCCATGGAGTAGCCCCGGTCAGAAGTGAAGGGGCTAAAGGAATCAGCTGGCGCTGCCGGCAGATCCCGCTTTTGCAGGTAGCTGAGGATGGCCTGGTCAATCACGCTCTGGTTGCGCAGGTCAGCCGCGGCGCCGATCAGGGGCAAAACGTCCGCATCGGCCTGACCGGTCAAGTTGCTGAAGGATGAAACTGCCGTCTTGTTTTCAGTAATCGTTCCCGTCTTGTCCAAGAGCAGGAGATTGAGGTTGGCCGCGTCCTGGATCCCGGTCAAGTCACTGGTCAGGACGCCTTCTTTTGACAGGCGGGTCGCCTCAAAGGAATTGGACAGGGCAAAAGTTGAGGGCATGGCCACCGGAATCGAAGCAATGAACATCATGGCCAAAAACGGCAGCATTTCCAGAATGTTCTCGCCCCGGATCAAGGCGGCAATGATCAAGATCAGGGTCAAAACGCCGTCGAGCAGGCAGAGATAATAGATAATTTTGGTCAGCAGCTGCTGCAAATGGCCAGGAGCTGCGGAGTTGTTGATCAGGTTGATCGTCTGCCCGCTTCTGGAGTTGACCCCGACGGCTATGACTCGGGCCAGGGCCTGGCCGCTCATTACGGTCGTCCCCGCGAAGGCCTGGTCGCCCTTTTGCTTGTCAATCTGCTTGGATTCACCGGTAATCGATGATTCATCTAGCTTCAAGGTCCCTTCGACCAGCTCAGCGTCCGCGGCTAAGACGTCCCCGCGCTTAAGGCTGATCAAGTCGCCCTTGACCAGGTACTTGGAGTCCAGCTTGCCCCAGCGGCCGTCCCGCTCAACCGCGACGACCGGCGTCAATTCATGGGAAATGTCACTGAGGACCTTGCGGGACTTCTTCTTCTGGGTGGCCCCATTGTAGGCCGCGAACAAAAGCATCAATAATACGAAGAAGGACTGGATCCACTTGCCCAGAGCACATTCAAGCAGCAGCGCCCCTTCCAGGATCCAGGCTGACAAGTTCCAAAGCTTGCCAGCAAACTCCTTCCAGAAATTGAACTTGGGCTCGGGCACCTCGTTGAGTCCGTCCCTTTTCAGCCTTTCTTCGGCTTCTTTTTGCGTTAAGCCATGTACGTTCATCTGATTGCCTCCTTAATAACCACTACCAGTGTAGCCCAGGAGTTGATATAAATAAAATACTGATTTATGATTAAGAATATTGAAAAAGCTGATATGGAACAAGGAGCAGGACAGATGAATTTGAAGCAATTGCAGTATTTCGCGCTCGTGGCTGAGGAAGGGCAGATCACGTCCGCAGCCAAGCAGCTGTTTATTGGCCAGCCGGCCTTGAGCTACCAGCTCAAGCAGCTGGAGGATGAACTGGGGGCCAAGCTGTTTGCCAGACAGCCCCATGGGATTGAGCTGACGGATGCCGGCAAGAAGCTCTACAGCTATTCCAAGCAGATTTTGACTTTAGCCCAAAACGCTGAAACGGAGATCAGGGAGATCCAAGCCGGCCAGCTGGGCAGCGTTCGTCTGGGCTCAGTCTCAAGCTCGATTGGCGTCTTGCCCTCCAGCCGGCTGGTGGCTTTTGTCAAAGAGCATCCTGGGGTAGCTTTGGACATCCTGGAAGACAATACTTATGGCATTTTGGACAAATTAAAGAACAATCTGCTGGATTTGGCGGTCATCCGGACTCCCTACAATCGGGTCAACCTGGCGGCGATCGACGTCAGTGATGAGCGGATGACGGCGGTTACGCGGCTAGGCGCCTTTGCCGGCAAGGAGACGGTCAAGCTGGAAGATCTGGCTGGGCAGCCTTTGGTCATCTACCGCCGCTTTGAGGGGATGTTCAAGGAGACTTTCACGGAAAAGGGGCTGAAGCCCAATTTCGTGATTAAGTGCGACGACTCCAGAACCGCCATCCGCTGGAGCGACTCAGGGCTAGGAATTGCCTTGGTGCCCGAGTCGATTGCGGCTGCTTATGCCAAAGGACAGATCTACCCGATTGACCTGGACCAGTGGCGCACCCGCCTGCAGCTTGTCTGGCGCAAGGATCAGGTGGTCACGCCCTTGATGAGACAGATCATTTCCTTATATGAATAATGCTTATTTTGAAAGAAAAACGGATTTTTTTGCCTTATAATGATAGAGTGTTGAAAAAGCTACAATAATCAGCTGCAAGATGAAAGAGGGAATTACTAATGCTGGAAAAGAGCTTCTACAAGACGCTGCTGAGCCACTCCTTCAACATCCCGGTCAGGGTCAACTACTGGGACGGCAAGTCAGATGTGTATGGAGCCGGAGACCCGGAAGTCACCATTACCTTCAATGAAAAGATTCCAGTGAAGGCCGTGGCTGCCAACGCCTCCCTTGCCTTGGGCGAAGCCTATATGGACAAGAAGATCGAAATTGACGGGAGCATCCAAAAGCTCCTGACGGCGGCTTATGAAAGCTCCGAAAGCTTCATGCGCAATGCGAAGCTGCGCCATTTTCTGCCAAAGCAGAGCCACAGCGAGCGCCAGTCCGTCAGCGACATTCAAAGCCACTACGATGTCGGCAATGATTTTTACAAGCTCTGGCTGGACGATACCCTGACTTATTCCTGCGCCTACTTCACCAATGGCAATGTAAATGACTTGAAGGAAGCGCAGATTGCCAAGGTCCACCATATCTTGAACAAGCTGCACCCGGAAAAGGGCAAGACTCTGCTGGACATCGGCTGCGGCTGGGGGACCTTGATGCTGACGGCGGCCCGGGAATATGGCTTGAAGGTTACCGGGGTGACCCTGAGCGAAGAGCAGTACTACCTGGTCAGAAAGACGATTGAAGCCGAAGGGCTGCAGGACGTCGCGGAAGTCAAGCTGACCGACTACCGGGAATTGGGTGACCGGCAATGGGACTATATCACTTCCGTGGGGATGTTTGAGCACGTGGGCCAGGAAAACATGGGCTTGTACTTCAAGGACGTTGCCCGCTATCTGAAAAAAGACGGCGTGGCCCTGATTCACGGAATCACCCGCCAGCAGGGCGGGGCCAACAATGCTTGGATCAACAAGTACATCTTCCCAGGCGGCTATGTGCCTGGCCTGGCGGAAATGGTCGGCCATATCGTTGACAACGGGATGCAGCTGGCTGATGTAGAAATGCTACGCCGCCACTACCAGCGCACTCTGGAGATCTGGGACCAGAACTTCAATGACCACCGTTCGGAAATTCAAGCTCATTTTGGCGAGCGCTTTACCCGGATGTGGGATCTCTACCTGCAGGCTTGTGCCGCTTCTTTTGAATCCGGCAATATTGACGTCATGCAGTTCCTGTTGACCAAGGGGCCATCCGGCAAGAACCTGCCAATGACCCGCGACTACATGAGCAATCAGCAGTAGGTGCCAAGCAGAAGACAGAAAAATATCGCAATGACATGCTCCCCCGACCAAGGTCGGGGGTTTCTTTATAGGCTAGTGCTCACGCGCAGCCTACAGCTTCTGAGAACGACCAACTTATTCTTGCAATCAGGCTTGACCGAAGCCAAGCCTGATTTTTTACTGGTTCTGTCCAGCAAGCTGAACAGCAGTGCAAAAACAGAGGTCAGTCTATTTATCACGGAAGTGCCCCCTCCGACGATTCCGCCAAGCCGCATTGACTGCTGCTTGACGGTACGATTTTTTCTTGCCCAGCTCTCTCAGAGCTGGGCAAGTCCTTTAAGCAAAATATTGATTGATGCATTGATGTCACGGTCATGATGCGCCTTGCAGAATAGGCAGTCCCATTCCCGCACTGACAGTGGCTTCTTGCCCGTATCCTTGCCGCATTTTGAGCAGATTCGGCTGGTGTATGCTGGATTGACCTTGATGAGGATCTTTCCGTACTTCTTGCATTTGTATTCCAGCATGTCACGAAATCTGCCCCAACTTTGACGCAGAATTGAGCGGGCAAGGTGGTGATTCTTCGTCATGTTCTTGATCTTGAGATCTTCAATGACGATGACGTCGTATTCCTTTACCAGCTGATCCGTGATCTTGTGCAGATAGTCATCGCGCTGATTCGTGATGCGGCTCATATAGCGGTTCTTGGCGACATTGGCCTTCTGCCAGTTGCGATAGTCAGACAGGCTTTTTGCGCCAAGAACCTTTTTGTTGGCATCCTGCTGCGACTTAACCAAAGCCAAATGACGGCGCTTGGATGACTTGCTCTGCCAGATTTCTGCTTGTTTCTCGCAGTAATCTGATGAGAACTTGTCAAACTTTCTGCCGTCTGACAGGATGGCCAAGTGCGTCAGCCCCACGTCAATGCCAACCGCCTTGCCAGTCTTTGGCAGGAAGGCGGTCTTTTTCTCCACGATGAGAGAAAGCCAGTAGCGCCCGCAAGCATCGACGCTGATCGTGTAGCGCTTGATCTTGCCGTCGATGACACCGGTTTTCGATGATCTGACTCTTCTCAGCTTCGGCAAGAACATAGTTCTTTTGCCCATGATCCGGATGCTGGATGACTTGCCAGTATATGACTGCTTGGCGTTATGCTTTGAGTGGAAGCGGGGCTTGCGTCTCGTTCCGGCAAAGAACGCCTCCCAGGCATCGCTGATGTTCTTGGTCACGATTTGGAAGCTGGAGCTGTCGCTTGCCTTTAGGAATGGATATTCGTTCTTCAAGGCGGGAAGCAGATTGTTAAGATCGAATTCCGTTAACAATTTTGATTTCTTATTGTTCTTGTAGCGTTCCTGATAGAGGCTGACAAGCTGATTCCAGAGGAAGCGGTCATTGCCAAAGAATTGTCTGAGTTTGGCTTGCTGTACGAGAGTCGGGTACAATCTGATTTTTACTCCATATTCCGGCAGATCTGACTTGCGCTTGCGTATTGCCATGTCGCTTCCTCCTTTCTAGCGTTTAGTGAAACGGTCTATTCCATTGCGTCTCAATGTATTTCTTGACGACGGCTTCGGTTGTCACTCCAATGCTTCCTGCGTAATAGCTCGGTGACCAGACGTGACCACCCCCAGAAGTATTCCTTCATCGCTTCCGGATACTTTTCAAAAAGCCACTTGGCCGTAATGTCTTTGAGCTTCCTGACGATATTTGTCACGCTCTCTTTGGGTTTGGCAGACAGCAGAATATGCACGTGAGTTGGCATTATTTCCAGAGCCCTGACCGTATACTCATTCTCACGGCAGATCTGAAGGATCTTGTCCTTGAGTGAATCGACAATAATTGGATTAGCCAATGCTTGGTTGCGATACTTGGTACACCAGACGATGTGGTAATTGAGGTTGTATGCGTAGCCTCGTCCATGGATGATATCTGGCTCATCATTCCTGAATTCGTATTTAACCACATGAGTCGCACCTTCTTTCAGTATTTGCAGTTCTTTAGCTATTTATATTATATCGCATACCGAACTAACGTTCACGTGCTAAAGCAAAAAAAGAGGGCGATTCAACTCGGCATTGAAATGCCAAGTTGAATCGCCCTCAACGTAATAAAAAAGCTGGAAGTCAGATGAGTGACTTCCAGCTTTTTGCTAGAGATAAATTAGATGAGACAAGTGAACTGCTTGGCTAAGCGCGGCTTGAGCTCAGGTTCATCTTCCGTTCCAGGAAGTTGAGCAGGCGAGTCAAGAGGAAGGTTAAGACGAAGTAGATGCACATGGTGATGAACAGTGGCATTACCCCCCGGTAGGTAGCGGTTTGCACCAGGCCGGTCTGGTACATCAATTCGCCAACGCCGATGGTTGAAACCAGGGAGCTGTCCTTGGTCAGCGTGATGAATTCGTTGCCAAGGGCTGGCCAGATGTTCTTGAAGGCCTGCGGGAAGATGACGTAGCGGTAAGTCATAGCCTGGCTCAAGCCAAGTGACCGGGTAGCTTCAGTCTGGCCGATGTTCACGGAGTTGATCCCGGACCGGATGTCTTCAGCCACGTAGGCCCCGGAGTTCAAGCCGATGGCGATGATCCCGGCGACCAGGGCAGGCAGGTTCTTGACCAGCATCCCGATCCCGAAGTAGACAAACATGATCTGAACCATTTCTGGAGTGCCCCGGAGGAATTCAATGTAGCAGACCGCGATCGCGTGAAGCAGCTTGTTGCTTGACAGACGCATCAAAGCGAAGATGACGCCGAGCACCAGACCGATCAGGACTGAGCAGATGGTGATGATCATGGTGTATTCAAGACCGGTCACGAAGTAGCTGGTGTACTTGGTCATGGAGTTGTTTGACTTCTTAGTCGCGGTCTTCATGTCCTTGGCTGCTGCCGGGATGAACTTCTTGTTGAAGAGGTCCTTGTCCTGGCACTTGTCGATAGTCTTGTTGATGGCGGCCACCAGGTCCTTTTGCCCCTTGGCGACGCCGACGGCGTTGCCCATTTGGTCCTGCTTCAGGGTTGACTTGACCAGGGCCAGGTTTGAGTCGTTCATGGCGTAAGTCTTGGCGTTCAGCTCGCCCAAGAGGACCCCGTCGAACTTGCCGGACTTCAAGCCCATCAAGAGGCTGGAAATCTTGGCCAGGCCCTTGACCTTCATGCCAGGCAGGCCGTGCTTCTTCATGACGGTGTACTGGAGAGACCCAGTCTGGGCGCCAACCGTCTTGCCCTTGAAGTCGCTGGTCTTCTTGTACTTGCCCTTGTCAGCCTTGTTGATGACGAAGTAGTCGTTCTTTTCAGCGTAGTAGATCTTGGAGAAGTCGATGCTCTTCTTACGCTCGGCGGTTGGGGTCATCCCAGAGATGATCACGTCAATCTTGCCGGTTTCCAGGGCAACCAGGAGGGAGTCGAAGTCCATGTTCTTGATTTCGCACTTGACGCCCAAATCCTTGGCGATCTGCTTGGACAATTCAATGTCGACGCCGACGTACTTGTTCTTCCCGTTGACGTTCTTGGTGAATTCCAGTGGCGGGTAGTCGGCGGACAGCCCAACGACGAGCTTGCCGCTCTTCTTGATCTTCTTTAAAACGGTGCCAGAGGCAACTTTCTTAACGTTCTTGCTTGATGCTGCGGAGACCGTGGCAGCTGGACCGGTGGCCAGGGCGCCGGTGACGACGGCACTGACCAAAAGCAGCAGCACGGAAAAGATTTTGATTAGTTTCTTCATGATGTGTCTTTCCATTTCCTTGTCTGTAACTTACGCTTCGAGAATCTTGGCTAAGAAGTCCTTGGCCCGGTCGCTGGTAGGGTGATCGAAGACTTCGTCTGGGCTGCCTTTTTCTTGCAGGTAGCCATCGGCCATGAACCAAACTTCATCGGAAACCTTGCGGGCAAAGCCCATTTCGTGGGTAACGATGACCATGGTCATCCCAGAAGTAGCCAGGTCCTGGATCGTCTTTAAGACTTCGCCGACCATTTCTGGGTCAAGGGCAGAAGTAGGTTCGTCAAACAGCATGACTTCTGGTTTCATAGCCAGAGCTCGGGCGATGGCCACCCGCTGCTGCTGGCCGCCGGAAAGACTGGTCGGGGTGTGGTCGGCAAATTCATCCAGGCCGACCTTCTTGAGAAGCTTGTGAGCCAGGGCAGTAGCCTCGCCGTCAGCCATGCCCTTAACCTTCATTGGCGCCAGCTTGATGTTTTCCAGGACGTTCATGTTTGGGAAAAGGTTGAAGTTCTGGAAGACCATGCCCATTTTCTGCCGCAGCTTGTCCAGGTCATCGCTCTTCAGGTCCGTCAATTCTGTCCCTTCAAACAGGACCTGGCCACTGGTTGGCTTTTCCAAGAGGTTCAGGCAACGCAAAAAAGTACTCTTGCCGGACCCGGATGGCCCGATCACAGTGATTACTTTGCCCTTCTCGATCTCGGCGTTGATGTCCTTGAGGACTTCTTTGTCGCCGTAGTTTTTCTTCAAGTGCTTAACTTCGATGATACTGTTCATAATTAAATCCTTCATCTACGATCTCGGCAGCGAGGATTTGATTAGCAATGAATGGAAGTCAACTGGCAAGTAAACTGTATTGCAAGAGTACTTTACAGGTAAGAGGAAGACTCCGTCTGCCTCACCAATATTCAATTAAATATGGGAAGAGGAAGAAGACTAACAACTTGCGATGACTGCTATTCATTGCCAAACAAGTCAAAACCGCGTTCTGCCATGCTGATAACAACGAATTCAGTTGATCTACAAGTCTTCATCAAGCGATGAAAACTATGTATTTACAAATTGCCTAGTATTCCTCATCTTAATTATCTCCTTTGCTGGACATGTGCTTGTCCATCTCTTATTGATTTTTAATCTTAAACTAATGTTTCCAAGATTGCAAGGGAAATTTTAGAAAAAGCAAAATTTCATGAAAGATTGCTTTAAGCCGCGGCAGGAGAGGGGGAAAACGGCGCAAAAAAAAGAGCCTGCCGAAGCAAGCTCTTTTCTTAAGTTGTGTTGAAACTAACTTAGTTCAATAAATTAGTCCAAGTCAACGTTGTCTGGGAAGAAGTCAAGACGTTCGCCGTCACCGAGTTGTTCTTCGATTCTCAGCAATTGGTTGTACTTTTCAACACGTTCTGAACGAGCTGGGGCACCAGTCTTCAGTTGGCCGCCGTTAGTAGCAACAGCGAAGTCAGCGATGAAGGTGTCGCCAGTTTCACCTGAACGGTGAGAAATCATGGTGTTGTAGCCGTTCTTGCGTGAAAGACGGATAGTTTCCAAGGTTTCAGTTACAGTACCGATTTGGTTCAGCTTGATCAATGAAGCGTTACCTGCGCCTTCCTTGATAGCCTTGTTCAACAGCTTAGGGTTGGTGCAGATGAAGTCGTCAAGAACGATTTGCAGACGGTCCTTGTGGGTTTGAGTGAACTTAACCATACCGTCAACGTCGTTTTCGTCGTATGGGTCTTCCATTGAGATCAATTCTGGGAATTCTGCGAGCAGCTTGTCGTAGTATTCAGCCAATTGTTCGTCGTCAAGAACCTTGCCTTCCAGGTGGTACTTGCCGTCTTCCTTGTTGAAGTAGTATGAAGCGGCACAGTCACAAGCGATGGCAATGTCTTCACCAGGAACGTAACCAGCGCGTTCGATAGCTTCGTGCAAAGCCTTCAAAGCTTCTTCTGAGTCCTTCATGTTAGGAGCGAAACCACCTTCGTCGCCCAAGCCAGTTTCGTAACCCTTTTCTTCCAAAACCTTCTTCAAGGTGTGGTAAGTGTTAACGATCTTTTCGAAGCCGTCACGGAATGAAGTCTTCTTAACTGGAGTGATCATGAATTCTTGGATGTCGATGCCGTTGTCAGCGTGTTCACCACCGTTGATAACGTTGTGGAAAGTTTGAGGCATTGACAAGTCAGTACCACCAAGGTAACGGTAAAGAGGTTGGTGGGTAGCCTTAGCAGCTGCTACAGCAGTAGCCATTGAAGTACCCAAGATAGCGTTGGCGCCCAACTTACCCTTGTTTGGAGTACCGTCAAGTTCGATCATAGCCTTGTCGATAGCTGGTTGGTTGAATGGGTCTGCGCCTTGCAGTTCGTCGTTGATTGCAGTGTTAACGTTGTTAACAGCCTTCAGAACACCCTTGCCGCCCAAGCGTGAGCCACCGTCACGCAATTCAACAGCTTCGTTTTCACCAGTTGAAGCACCTGATGGAACTTCAGCGCGGCCAACTACGCCGTTTGACAAAGTAACTTCAACTTCAACAGTTGGGTTACCACGTGAGTCAAAGATTTCTCTAGCATGAACGTTTTCAATAACAACCTTAGTCATTAAAAAATCCTCCTTAAAATATGTAAACGGGAAAAATGGTTATTTTTCCGCCTACCAGAGCGTTTGCCCTGTAATCATTTACAAGTAAATTATAGCCTAACTTTGTGAACGCGTAAACAGAATAATCTTAGAAACCGTTCACAAAATCGCGTTTTTTCGTTAATTTAACCAGCGTAAATGTTATGTTAAGCTCCTTTTGTGAAAGCATGTTAAAAATTGTGAAAGCGGTTTGGCGAAAAATTCCCGCCCATGGCAAAAACTGCTAAAATAGAGATAGAAACAATTTGCAAATCGAATTAGCCTTTGTTGCTAAGACATAAATGATGAGCTGGAAAAGGACGGACAATTATGGAAAAAGTAAGATTGATTCTTGATTCAAGTTCCAATACCCTCAGCGACCCAGCCCGCAACCTGGTCGTGGTGCCGCTGACTTTGACTTTTGGCGAGGAGAACATGCTTGATGACGAGAAGCTGGATATCAGCGAGTTCCTGGCCAAGATGGAAGCCAACAATGAGGCGGGAAAGACCGCGGCGCCAAGCATTCAGCGCTGGCTGGACGCCTTGGAGGGGAGCGAGAACGCGATAATCGTCACGCTGACCAGTGGCTTGTCAGGTACCTATTCTTCAGCTCTGCAAGCCAAAGACATCTATCTGGAGCAGCATCCTCACGCCAATGTGATCGTGGTTGACTCCCGGTCAGCCGGCCCAGAGCTGGAGGTCGTTCTGGAAGGAATTGAGGCGCTGATTAAAGACGACAAGCTGCGCTTTGCCGATTTGGAGGCCAAGATTGCTGAGTTCAGGACGCGAACTCACCTGCTGTTCGTGCTGCAGTCATTGCGGAACCTTTCATTAAATGGGCGGGTTTCGCCAGCGGTAGCTAAGATCGCGGGCGTCTTGAAGATCAATTTGATCGGCACGGCCAGCGTTGACGGGGAGCTGCAGCCTTTGACCAAGGCCAGAGGCATGAAGAAGGCCTTAAGAGAAATCGTCAAGCAAATGGAAGGGATGAAGTACCAGGGTGGCCGGGTCGTCATTGATGAGTGTGAGAACGCGACCGACGCGGAAAAGCTGAAAGAGGCAATTCTGGCTTCCTACCCGGACGCCGACGTGACCATCCGGCCAATGCGTGGCCTATGCTCCTTCTATGCAGAACGGGGCGGACTGATGATTGGCTTTCATGAATAGGCAAAATTGCTGTTTTGAGAGATAAGAAAAACTACGGACTGCTTGGTCCGTAGTTTTTGCATGTTATTAAAGTTATTAGCCCTCAAGGAACAATACGGCATACAAAGTCTGCATGACCGTGAAGCAGAAGACGGACAGGGCAACGGCCCCTAAGACGTCTGATGGGTAGTGTGCCCGCAGGTTTAAGCGGGAGACGACGACAAAGGCCCAATAGATGAGCAGGATCAAAGGCAGGTAGCTAGTAGTGATCCGCCGCAAAAGGGTATAAAGAATGAGGCACATGGTAGTGGCCCCAATCACGTGGCCGCTGGGGAAAGAGTATCCTTCTTCTTCAGACAGGTGCGACCGCGGCCGGCCGCGCTTGACTAAGCGCTTGATGACATAGCCTGCACCGTCAGTCACGCCCAGGGTCAGCAGAGTCCAAAGGCCCAGCTTGTAGTCGCCTTCATTGATCAGGATTCCGGCGATCAGGACGTCCCAGACGATAACCAGCTTGGGCTCGTTGATGAAAGCGATGATCTTCCAAAAAATATTTTTCTGGGTCTTGACCAGCTTCTGGTGAAGGCGCCGGTCGAAGCGGTTGAAGGCGGGCGAATACAGGATGCCTAAGACCAAGAGAACCAGGACGAGACCAGAAATGCTCAGGGAAATTACGTCTATTTTCAAATTGCTTGTTCCTTCTGCAAAAAGTTCGCAAACCAACTGTTTCAGAAAGTTCGACGACAAATTGTTAATGTACGATAGATTTTAACGAAAAATATTTTACACGTCTATCAAGAGCAATTCAATAGGAAAAAGTAAGCGAATACAGGGGCCCATACGAGAGTGAGCACATCATATTGCTGGCGTGGTCTCCAGTATCGCACACTAATCAGCTTGGCAGAAATAGCCAGTGCCATGGGTGTACTGAGCAACAAAGGGCTTTGGAAACTGGCCTCTTGAATAGTAATATTTAGGTAATAAGGCTTGTTAATTCGAGGAAGGCTAATGCTATATTATAATCATAGGAGAAATGAGGTAGCCAGAATGGATGACGATAAAAAGGATTGGGTAAAAGGCTTTATTGAGTTTGTAATTTTTGTCGTTGTAGTTTTCGCACTGGGTGTCTGGCTCACCTCGATTATTTTTGATCATTTTGGCTATATAATTGTTGGCGCTATTATTTGCGCAATACTTCTCGTTGGCGATATATTTAGCCATTTCTTATAACATAGCAAACTAATCTCGAACCAAGCCTTAGTGAAAGCTAAGGAAGGCGTAACGACTAGATAAAATATGCTAAAAAAACTGCGCGTTAATTTTTCATGCCTAAATTTCCACGAAGGCAAGTGGTCCTAACTCAGCTTGGCATCAAGAAATCATAGCATGAAGGATCTGACAGCCTGTTTTAGTATGATTAACAAGCACACCGAAAATATGAGCACAGTTGAGAAAGGAACACTGTTCAAATCGCCATTTGGTTCAACCTGTTCATAAGTAGGTCAAAGTCAACGATCTTAGAACAAGCAGGCATAAGATGACATTGGGAGCAGCAATGCTTCCGGCAATTACGCCGGCTTCAAATGGCCTATCTAATTTTCTTGCCTCAAAAGAACTAAAAATTTTTCCAAGTGGCTTCGCCAAGGCAACTGGCAGGTTGACCACTGCCGGAAAGCTGATGATGGTGCGGCTGCAGACTCATTGAGCACTCTTGACACGGCATGTAAGAAGGCCAAAAAAGGATCTAGCAAGTAATTCCAAGATGTTGGGGATGCAACGATCACGCTGATTTCAATAACAGAAATAACCTAGCTCCCGTTGAAGGAGCTGGGCTTATTCTTTGTTGAAAAAAGTAGACGACAATCAAAAAGCCACTTAGATTCTTATCTAAGTGACCAATGCGAGTAAAATGCGATTTTTCGCTTTAAAAATGCTGTCATATCAACGGTTCAGCACTATGTTTTAAGGAGCGTACAGGCTTATTTGCTTATAATTAGCTGTTTTTAGCTATAGTGAACCCCCGACAAATCAAGAAAGGTGTAATAACCTATCACTAGCTATTTTGAATTTGGTGACCGTTTTGGTGACCGGTCAAACTAGTCAAGATTTCGTCAATTCGGTCATCAGATCTTTGCTTGAGTTCGTCAATGAGATAAGCGTATTTCTTGGCGGTGATGCTCATGTCAGAGTGGCCAAGACGTTTACTAATAGCGTACAGCGGAACACCTTCATATAAGAGCAACGCCACGTGAGAATGTCGCAATGAGTGGAAGTGGAAGCCTTGCTTGTCGATCTCACACTTTGTCAGAAACCGTTTGAGAGTAGCATTACATGCAGCTGGCGTTGGAACCTTGCCGGTCGGATTGGCAAAGATCAGATCTTGCTTGTTGACTCTGAGCTGGTCAAGTAAGGATAGCAGACCAGCTGACACTCTAACAGTTCTAACTGAACTGGCAGTCTTTGGCTCTTTAACTTGCCCGTTGATGTAGTCGTATGACTTATTAATCCTAACAGTTTTGGCTTGGTAGTCAAGATCATCCCAGGTAAGTGCCATGATTTCGCCAATTCTCATACCGGTATATATCGCAGTTAGAATCATATATCGACTTATTGACCGCGGTTTAAGGCCAGTTTCCAACGCGTTGATTAAGGCTTTGATTTCAGCAACTGACAGGTATTCAACTTTTCTTGTCTTGCTTTTGTCATACACTGCTGCAACTCCTAGAGTGAAGTTTGACGGAATGATGTTCTCATTTACTGCTTCAGTGATGCAAGATCTAATTGATCCTGATAGCTTTGAAACTGTCTCTTTTGATTTGTTTTGGCCAAACTCGTTCAGAAATCGTTGGTAGTTGGCTTTTGTTACTGCACTAAGCTTCGAATTTCCGAAATACTCCAGTAAGCGTTCATAGATTTTGTGATAGCGGTTATATGTGCCTTTGCTTTTACCAACTGTTTTGTAGGTAGTAGCCCATTCCCAAAAGTACTCAGCAAAAATCGGATCTTGTGCGGTTATGCGGTTTTGATCTTTAGCCAGCTCCATTTCGTGTGCCCACGCCATTGCCTGGCGCTTGGTGGCAAATCCTTGCTTACTTTTAGCGTGTCTTTTTCCTTTGGTGTCGTACCAGTTGATTTTGGCACGCCAACCGTTGTATCGCTTTTCATAGTAGGCCATAGTGCATCCCTTTTCCTTTTCTTCAAAAAGGTGCCCGTCCTAAGAACTTTTTAGTTCAAGGAGTGTACGCTTTTTTGTTATAATTTGCTAGAGGTGACAGACATGGAACAAGGATTAAATTTCGAAAATGGCCAAATTATTCGCTATAGTGATGGCCTTGCAAAAGTAGTTTTGAATTACGAGCAGACACAAGCAGTTGAGCTGCTTATTCAAAAATACATGAGCAAAGAGACAGGCCAAAATCACTGAGCTTAATGTACCCTTTTTGAAGCTCAACCTCAAGAAGGTGCCCGTCCTAAGAACTTTTTTAGTTCAAGGGGTGTACGCCTTCTTTATCCAAAGCTATCAGGTCGTCCAAGACTTGTCCAGGTGTCTTGTCTAAGGCTTGTGCGACGGCGCTGATCACCTTTACGGTTTGGCCAGAAAGTGGCTTAGTATCTTTAACTGCGTTGGCCAGAGTTGTGTTAGCAATTCCGGTCTTTTTGGCTACTTGATACCGAGTTATTTTGTTTTGATCTAGATACTTCTGTAAGACGTTCATCTAATTTTTTACCTTCCCGTTTTAACTTAAGCTCGATTAACTTCAAAATTCCATAAACAACAGCACTTACTAAAAGAAAATATTTCATTTTGTGTATCCAATGTTGGTATAATAGAGGATGCAAAGGCAAGAAGCCTCTATGCAGAGTCTCCTTTGTCTTTGCTATCTTGCTCTTGCTTTATTTTGATCTTCTTAAGCTCGTTGTCTAAGTGCAACCCAATTACACTTTCGACTTCTTTAGCAATTTCGGTTGAGATCAAAACGCTAGCAACAAGATAAGACAATAATTTCAACATTGGATTTACCTCCTTTCTAAACCTTACATTTATATATTGCCATATGTGGGAATATATTACAAGAGGTAAATCAAAGAAAAGCACGTTTTTAGGGACTTTACCTAGAAACGTGCTTTTTGTATATAGACAATCAAATCGTAACTAGCAAAACATGATTATCTAGCTAGTTCTTCAACAGTTGCCAACATAAACATGTTGTCTACAAATAGCATTGCTTGTAGAAGTCGATGCTTGGAAATTGGAAAATTATCTGGAGTAGTAGTAATTTGTAGAGCGTCATCATTTTCAACGACACCATAATTTGAAATTTGTCTTTGAAAAAGCTGCTGCCTCTTCTTTGAATACTTCAGATAAACGCCACGACTTTCGAGATTATTAATTGTCCAGCCGTCGTCGGTTAGAGTGATAGAGCCAGTATAAGGATCGTTAACGGCGTAAATTGCTATTTCATCATTAAAGCTATCCAAAAATGGTACATCAATTTTTACGATGTTAGCAGAAACATCTGTAAAATTGATATTTTTGCTACACCAGTCAAGGTAGTTTTTGCTTAATTCCTCCGCATTAATCATTTTGGACCTCCTCTCCGTAACAAATGGTCATCTAATTGATATGAGTATAAGTAAGCTACCCGGCGATGCTTAAAGCAGAATTTACCTTTCTTTTATCATCGAATGGAATAACAGAAATTCCATGTGAATTTAAGCCGGCTGCAAGATCAAGCTGCTTTTGTTCCTTTAACGATGGAACGATAACATTTAGATCAAGTTTATTCTGGTTTTCTCTTCTAATTATCTCGGTATCGTACCATATGCCTAAAAGCTGTTCAACGTTGTTCTTTGCGAGACTGCTAGAAACTTTCGTTGCTTTGCTAGTCCCATTGGCCCAAAACAAGTAATCGATTGTATATGATAAACCGGATTTTCCCTGTAAACTCATGCCAGTAATAAATTTAAAATGATTATTGTTAGCTTGAAAGTAACTTTTGACATCGTCAGAAAACATAGTCTTAACTCTGCTAAAGTTCGTTAAGCCTAAGTTGCCAACTTTGATGATCGCTTGGGTTACATCAAAAATCATTTGTGGAATTTGACCTTTGAGCCCGGTCTTGAAAATCACTTTTTCTTTTGAGAGTTTTACACTCTCTGTTCTTATAACAGAATTTACAATTTTTTGTCGTTGGCTGCCCTTAGAAATATTAATCCCTCGAGACTCCAGATTCCAGAGCGTATACCCTTGGTCTGATACAGTGTATTCTTGATTGCGCTTTGAAATCATAATGGTTATTCCGTCATCAAATGCATCGGTTAGTGGAGTAACAACATTGATGTGATTGTCATCGACTATTTTGAAGTTATAACTTTGACGCAAGAATTTAAGCCAGTCAGCTGTGATAGCCTCAATTTCTCTTTCAAGACTACACATGGGATCACCTCCATTCATAGCAGTGTAGTGTTGTGAACAAAAATTGTTCCTCTTCCTTTGTTGGTATGTGTGTAGTTTAGTATATCATCCATAGCTTCGAAAAAGTCATTTGTATTCCGAATAGTCTCAAAAGGCAGTGGATAGGCTTTGTAGTGTGTATATCCATCGCCCTTCTTTATAAATTCTTCAGCGGAAAATATTTCTACACGATTTCCTCTTACTTTGTGGCCGTCACTATTTTTATGGAATTTTTGGTCTAAGTTAATTCTTACTAGTGTGTGATGGGTTCGTGCATCAGTGAAGTTCAAATGGATATTGTCCAATGCGAACATGTAATACAGAATAAACTCGTGCTTTACTTCTTTGGCTTCAATGGAAATTTGACCCCTGGCAGTCTTTTCAAGAACATGCGGCTGTTGTGGAACTATGTTCTTAATGATGCTGATCAAATATTGTGCTTCTTCGTCAGATAAAAGCAATTCCATTTTCTTTTTTCTCTTTCTATATCCATCAGGCCCCGCAAATGCGGGCTTTTTTATTATTTGCTATAAATAAGCTAACCGGCGATGCCTTATATAATCCCGCAGGGCAGCATGTACGCTTCAATTTCTTTTCAAGAAGGTGTCCGTCCTAAGAACTTTTTAGTTCAAGGGATGCACGTTTTTTGTTATCTTTTATCTATGTAGAAATACACATTAGTATAATCCAGGCTTTCTTCACCAGATAAAAGCGTAACTTTTAGACGGTAGGCTCCACTTGAAGTAAAATGTACTATAGGAGTAGTTAGAGAAAATGTACTGGAAAAATACTTTTCTTCGAGTACTTCGAATTTCGAAGTATCTAGGTTTTTTGTCGAAAACTCTGGAGTTAGGGAGCTTAGTATTAAGTTGCCATTGCCGTCAATCACTTCAGTTTTGAGCTGATAAGGCTTGCCCAGTTCAATCATGAACAAAGCCAGTGATAAGTCTAGAGGATGATTAAGCGGAATTTGGTCGGCTTTAAGAATTAAAATTGGCTTATTTTGCTTTTCTCCCAAAAACAGGGATGCAATTTTTTCGTAGTAGTTCATTATTTTCCTTTCAGGTGATTCAAATGTTTCCTATTTTTTCTGAGCCAAGTCCAGCAGCTGTAAGAATTAAGAGATTTGTTAACACTCTAACTGAAGCTGAACAAATAAATTTGCTAATTGTTTTACTCAGTGGAGCAAAACCAAGATCTAAATCTTTGGATTCAATGGTTTCTGAGCTTCACGAGAAAGATCCATCTCCAGCGAATATAGCCAAAGATTTAGAAACAGAATTGACCGCTGCTATTACTGGCTTGTATCTTGTTTTATAGAAGACATGGCGGTACTGCTGTTGTTGCTAGTACTGCTGACTTTTTGTGAGACATTTTCTGACTGTACTTTTAATCTTGATTTTGCATCAAAATACGCGCGTTCGAATTCACTAAGTTCTTTAATTCTCGCGTCTTTTTCTTTAATCTGCAGATGGCAATATTTGACTTCAGCTTCCAGTTTTCCAAATTGCTTTATCCAGTAAATTAGGGAAACAATGGCCCAGATAAATGCTACAACTAGCACAATGATAATCCAGTTCTCTAAACCAGATTTATAAATAGCAATAGTACCAGCAGAAGATATAAGCGCAACAAGGATTTCTTTGATGTGTTTCATGTTCACCTCATTTCTAGTTCAAAAGCCCCTCACTCGAGGGGCTTTTTATTTTGCACAAATCTGGCAGTTGCACCATCAGTTGTACTATTACAATCCAGTTGTAGTATCAGTTGTTCGTTCGGATTCTCAGTTGTACTATTGCCAATCAGTCCAGTAGCATCCGATCCGGCACGCCAAAGGTGGACAGATAGGCCGTGTAAGAGACTCCACTGGCCTCTGCACACTGCCAGAGCAGATCAGCTGCGTAGTCGTCGGCTTCTTTCTCTTGCTTGTACTTGACAGCCGGGGTGTTGCAGCGGAAGCGATAATGGCCAAGCATGACATGACCGATTTCGTGGGCCAGTGCAAAAGGCTGCTCAGCTGGATTAAAGTTGCCGTTCATGACAACCAAGCGCTGGCGGACAAAGGACACGGGCGGGGCAAAAGGCGGGAGAGTAGAGTCATAGATCACGCCTATATCGTGGGCCATAGCATAATTAATTAAATAGGAAAGAGCATCATCCATTATCATCATCGCCTTTATGGTGCTGTTTAACGTAGGCATCAGCCATGGATTTGTAGTAAATTCGGAGGTCGTCAGGCAATTCCACGCCATGGTATGTCAGGGGCTCATCGTCTGCCAGGTCGTAGGGGTGGGAGTCTGCTTTGGGGGTATCGTTTCCCAGCAGGTAGTCGGTGGACAAATGGTAAAGATTGGAAATCTGTTTAATCGTTTCTAAATCTGGTTCTCTCGTTCCGTATTCGTAATTGGCATACTTTTGAACACTCATATGTAGTGATTTTGCCACGCGTGTTTTGGTCCATCCGCGTTGTTCTCTAAGTGCTGTCAATCTGTCGCTAGTAATAGACATAGTCTTCTCCTTTCTTTAAATGTTTTGTGTAGTATCTATACCAACATTTTAGCCTATTTAAACGGTTTAAATAACTTTTTCAACAAAAAATTGAAAAAACTATTGACTTTAAACAAAACGAGAGTAAACTAATAAGTGTTAAGAGTTCAACACAACGTTTAAAAGAAAGGAGGTCAAGAATGGCTTCGGTTCTCAAAGACGGCTCACTTGAAGCGATTAACGAACTAATCGACTCGAAGGGGTTGAAAAAAAGATACATCGCTACTAAGATGCATGTTTCAGATCAGTATTTGAGCAACATCTTAACCGGTAAGTCTAAACTCGACGCTGACAAACTAATCGCAATCTGCAAGGTTATCGGCGTTGACTACAATATTTTTATAAAGTAAAGTTCAACATTTTGTTGAAAGGAGATATAAAATGTCTACCAAAATCCAAGTGTTCGAAAACAACAACATCAAGCTTCCAGTTAAGGAAGTTAATGGTGAGATCTATTTCGATGCTGAGGCAGCTGCTATCGGTCTTGGGATTTGCCAAGAAAAGAATGGTGCCACTTATGCAAGATGGGAAAGAATTCAAAAGCTATTAAATTCCCCACAAGTGGGGAAAGGCGATTACATTACCGAACCGCAATTCTATAAGCTTGCGATCAAAGCAAATAATCCGGCTGCTGAAAAGTTCCAAGACTGGGTAACTAGCGAAGTTCTTCCAGCCATCCGCAAGCACGGGGCTTACATGACTGACCATAAGATCGAGGAAATCCTCAGTGATCCCGATACGATCATCAAGCTGGCCACCGAGCTCAAGGCGGAGCGCGAAGGCCGGTTGATTGCTGAACAGAGAGTTAACGAGCTGACTCCAAAGGCTAGCTACTACGACCTGGTGCTCAAGAACGAGTCCCTGGTGACGATTACCCAGATCGCCAAGGACTACGGAATGTCCGGCCGCGAGATGAATGCTAAGCTCCACGATCTGAAGGTGCAGTACAAGCAAGGTTCCACCTGGCTGCTGTACTCAAAGTACCAGAAGACCGGCTGGACCCACAGCGACACCATCGTGGTTGATAGAACAGACGGGACCAAAAAGGCGGTCATGCAGACCAAGTGGACCCAGAAGGGGCGCCTGGGGCTGTATGAGCTGTTGAAGAACAATGGTGTCCTGCCACTGATTGAACGGGATGACATTGCGTAAGAAGATGCAGAAAGTGTGACTGAAATGATTGACACTAAAGAGTACCTTTTGGACGCTTTGGCTGAATCATCAGACACCAGCACGCGGGCCTATGCGGCCTATCGTGGTCGTGGGTTGGACAAGCTGGTGAATGACCCAGCTCCAGAAGTACGGGCTGCTGTTGCCCGGGGTGGGCACTACCTGGACAAGCTGGTGAATGATCCGGCCCCAGAGGTCCGTGCGGCCGTTGCCAGCAGTACCAACAGCCTTAGTCAGCTGGACAAGCTGGCTAGTGACCAGGCTCCAGAAGTACGGGCAGTTGCCTGGTGGGCAATGGAACACTGAGAGGTGATCAAGATGGAACTGACAGTTAATCCAGAGGACTTAAAGCCACTCGTTGACCAGCTTATGGCCACTTACGGCTATATTCCTGCCGATGAAACAGTCGGCAAGACTATCGGAATGGATGAATTCAGAAGAAAATACTGCGGCGGAAAAGCCGCAGAGTGGGTTCGTACCTACATTCTGGACCGCTATCCAGAGACGAACTGGGAAAACGGGGGCTGGTGCGTGAACCCGCACCGCTCAGAAGGTGGTCGCAAGACGATCATCTTTGAGAAAAAGGCCGCTTCCTGGATGGAGGCCCACCAGGAAGCAATCGACTGGAATGAGAAGTTGAAGTGAGGAGGAATAATTATGGCAACGTGGGAAGTCCTATGTTGGATCGTAATTGGGTTCATTGCGGGTCTGATCTGTGCGGACCCTGAAAAGTACTTTAGATAAGAAGGTGACTAACAATGAGCGCAGAGACGATTAAGCGCCTGGTCAAGGCATCAAACGCCTTCACAACCGGGAAAAGAAAAAAGCCTAGCTCTTCAAAGAAGAACTAGGGAAAGTGGGGATGCATTTAGTTTGCAGATTGGGTGCATCCCCTAGAAAGGATTATACCATGGAGCGCTTGAAAAAAGTCTATCAGTCCCGATATACGGTGATTGACAACTCGGTTCTCCAGGATGACCGCTTATCATTTGGAGCACGAGGGCTATTCATCTACATGTGGTCGATGCCAGATGACTGGCAGTTCTACAAAAAGGTGCTGTACAAGCAATCAACAGAGGGGCGAAAGAAAATCGACTCTTATGTCGATGAGCTAAAAGCTCTGGGCTACCTGGCACTTAAAAACAAGCGCCAAACTCGTGGAAAATTTGGTGGCTATGACTGGGTGCTGCGTGACAGCCTTCCAGACAAAAGTTATCCACAGGATGCCCCCACCGTTGCCCCTTTACCGTCAACGGTTGACCGACAACGGTCCACCGACAACGGTCGACCGACAGCGGTAAAGGAGCAACTACAAAGTAACCATCAACAAAATACCCATAAACAAAGTAAGAAATTTATTAATTCCCCTGAAAGGGAACCCAGGCGAAGCCTGGGAACCCCAGAGGGGGGAAAAAAAGAAAATAATTTATTATCTGATCCAAAAATAAAGGCTATCAGATCTCGGAACAGGGAAAACCACGATGCCATCTACATGGCTTATACGCAGTTTCTCCAAGAGCATCCAGACGGTGGATCAGAGACTGATCAAGCCCAGTGGAAGAAGTCTATCTTCGCTGTCTACGGGTGGTATGGCTGGGACGAAGAACGCAAGAGAGCGATCGACCAAGCGCTTGCTGAAGGCAAGAGCGTGGAGGAGATCGACAGCCTAAGCATCCCCGGCATGCCAGATCGATAAGGCAACAAAAAAGACCAGTTAGTTTCAAACTAGCTGGCCATGGAAATAACTAGGAGGATTATATCATGCAAACTGTAGAAAATTCAATGGTCTCCGGCAACTGGTGGGGAACTGACCCTAACGATCACCCAGCAGAGCAGAACTTCTATGAAGAAACCCAGGAGGTCATAGATGAAATCGACCAGACACCCGTGGTGCAGGCAGTGCTAGAGGCCGGCGGGTTCGAAAGCGTCGTTGACCTGGCAGACTTCATCCGGGCGGAAGGCCCAGAGGAGCTGAGAGGACTGCTGAAGGACTTGAAGGAGGCAGAATAATGGCTGAAGTACTAACGCCGGAGAAGATAGCACAAAAAGTTCAAGTTAACTACACCCCGGCCAAAGTTGATGTAGTTGGGATCGCTGACCTGAAGCATGCAGTTGATCAAGTATGTAAGACTTATTCCGGACTGGTGGTCACCGCTGACTCCTATAAGCAGGACAAGAAGACTGCTGCTGAGCTAAACAAGCTGAAGAAGGCTTTGAATGATCGCAAGATTGAGATCAAGAAGCAGGCTACCAAAGAAGTCGACCAGTTTGCGGATGAAGTTAAGGCAATGACCAGTGAACTCGATGATGTGGTGTCACAGATAAGAGTCGGGATCAATGCCTATGATGAAAAAGCCAAAGCAGAGCGTACTGAGGCAGTCAAGCGCAGAATTGCTGATCTGTGCAGTGAAGCACATGTGTCAGCCGATGACATCGAATGGAATCCTTCCTGGGCCAACAAGAGTTCTACCTGGCCTAAGACTGAACTCGAGGTCAAGGCACAAATCGTTGCGCTGCAGGCCCAGTATCGCCAGTACGCGGAGGCAGTCAAAGCAGTTACCAACCGTGCTGCTGAGCTTGATCTCCCCGAAAGTCACTGGGTTGAAAT
This sequence comes from Faecalicatena absiana, assembly GCA_017309015.1. Taxonomy (GTDB): domain Bacteria; phylum Bacillota; class Bacilli; order Lactobacillales; family Lactobacillaceae; genus Lactobacillus; species Lactobacillus absianus. Next base: position 91,431 of record JAEDAG010000002.1, on the reverse strand, counting down.
GCTTAATTACAGCCCGCTTAGTGAAGTGCTCAGCCAAATGGGGCACTACAAAGAAGACCTAGCACAGCAGAAACTGAGAGACGCTGAGAGACGTCAGAGAGAGCTAGACAAAACCGTTGTCAAAGGCAACAAGCGGGTGGTCAAGGAAACAGGCGAAGTGGTAGCACAGGTCTATCACGTTCGCTTGGAATTGTGTGGGAGCAAAGAACAGCTCGCAAGACTGCTCCAGTCTGCCAAGGACTTGGGGATTGAAATCAAGAGACTGTGAGGGCGGTTGAAATGGAAAACAGTAAAGAAGGCCAAGCAGAGGCGGTTAAGCCTACGCCGAAGAAGACGCTGCTTGAGTCACTGATTGAAGTTAAGCGGCGTCTGAAGAACCCGACTCTGAATAAGAAAGTTGACGTTAAAAGCAAACGTGGTTTTGACTACAGTTACAGCTACACAACGCTGGACAACCTGATTGACACGATCCAGCAAGCCATTGGCACAGCCGATTTGTCATGGATACAAATACCAATTTCAGCTAATGGGCAAGTCGGAGTCCACACTTACTTGATAAGCTCAGATGACAAGATGGACTGCGGAGAATTCCTCTTGCCTGCTGGCGACGGCATCAAGGATAAGGGATCTGCATTGACCTACGCACGCAGATACGCGCTGTCATCGATTTTCGGCGTCAGCTCGGAAAGCGACAGTGACGGTCAGCAGTCTTCCGAAATGGATGCCGGTCCAGCAGCCCATAAGCTGAGTCAGTCGGAGCTAGAGAACTACGTTATCACCTTCCGCGGCCAATCTGGATATTTGGTAGACCTGTGGGCTGATGCGCAAGGTGGAGATCAAGACGCGGCCAATTGGTTCCGCGCAGAGCTGATAAACGGCGATGCTCAAACGCAGATGGCGATCAGGCAACTGATTCAGCGGCAGCGGAGCAGAGCGAAGTCTGAAATCAAGAAGCCAAAGCCAAGAAGAGTCGATACGCCAGAAAGTTTGGGTGATAAAGCATCAAGCCCAACTGATGAGCAGAATGACAATGACATCACAGACCTTTTCAACGAATTTGGCATCAACTAAAAGGAGATAAAAAATGGAAAAAACTAGCCATGAACAGTATGGCTTTTGTGTGTCCAAAGGAAGCTATACATATCGCATAGTCAAGCCAGGGTTTGATCTTAGAATCAATCGTGACTATCTAAAGCAGGCCGATTATGCCGAAGCAAGAAGACTTGAGCTGATTCTGCACGACCTTCGAAAGGAGACAGCAAATGATCAATAACGTTGTACTGGTTGGCCGTTTAACACGTGATCCTGAATTGCGTACCACTGGGAGCGGCATCTCGGTTGCTACGTTAACTTTAGCCGTTGACCGGCAATTCTCAAATGCCAATGGGCAAAGAGAAGCGGACTTTATCAGCTGCGTCATCTGGCGCAAGTCGGCAGAAAACTTCTGCAACTTCACCAGCAAGGGCAGCTTGGTTGGCATTCAAGGCCGGATCCAGACCAGAAACTACGACAACAAAGACGGGCAGAGAGTCTATGTGACGGAAGTCGTCGTTGACAACTTCTCACTGCTTGAATCACGCCGTGAGCGTGGCCAGCAACCGTCGGCGGGTGCACTAGACAGCTATCAGCGGCCAGCCACCGAGGCAAGCCAGGGGGCGTCATCAGCTCAGAAAGCTAGCGACCCGTTTGGCGGTGGCTTTGACATCTCAAACAATTTGCCGTTTTAGGAGGAAAACGATGGAACCAGTAGAAGAAAGGATCAGTAGAGTCCAGCCACTATGGGAACGGCTTGGCTTCCAAAGCCCAGAAAAAATGACACAAGGCGAGGCACTTTATGTCAAGAAAGTGGATAAGGCAATCGCTGATGTCAGATGGAATGATCGCAAGAAAGGAAAAAGACATGATTTTTAGAAGAAAAGCACTTGAGCTAAACGACAACTCACTAAATATCGCAAAGCGGTTGATGATGGTGGCCAGAGCTGAGTACTACGGCGCGCACTTGACGAAATCCGAGTATGGGTCAGCTTTCGACGACTTGATCAGATACCGCCTGGTCACCACAGATGGGAATGGTGCGTTTGTCCTGACCAAGCGAGGCGTCAAAGTGGCCAATCGCATCAGCACAGAGATTTATCGCGCAATGTGTCATGCGTAGGGGGACGGCAGAATGGCAAAGAAGAACGAGAAGATTAAAATCTACGATCTTTATGTAACACGCCAGCTGGGGGCTAACGCCCCTCTGTTGGTCAAGATCGAAACCGTTAGCGCCAAGTCGGTTGACGAAGCTAGAGCAGTTGGCACCGAAAAGTGCCTGCACTATGCAGCTCAGTCCGCTGGTCGATACACATACAAGTGCAAAGTCTTGCAAGGTGGAGACTAGATATGAAAGATGATGATTTGATGAAGATCAATTTTGACCTGGCCAGGAAGACAGGCAAGAACATCACGCTCAGAAGAGGAAACATGATGATCTCTGCCAACGACCGGATGCACTACCAGGTCAAGGGCCAGATAACGCAGTTTCTGAGGGAGTTAGCTTGCTATGAGTGTAAACGTACCGGGCTGGTCCCAGAAACACCATACAGCCCGTCTAGGCCGTGCACAGTGGCAGTTACAGTCAGGCCACCAACGGCACGCCGCAACGATGCTCCGAACTGGTATCCGACCGTCAAGGCGTTGATTGATGGCATGACCGACGCAGGAGTATGGACAGACGATAACAATGCAGTGATCAAGGCGATGACCTTTATCGCCGGAAAAAAGAGCGGTACGGACCGCTATAGATTCGAACTGGAGGTAAGAGATGCTTAACCGAAAAGAATGCGCGCGATTCATGCGCTGGTGGCGAGAGAACAGCGGACGCAATTGGGTCTATATCTATTTGGATTGGAGTGGTGACCTTGTTTTTCGCGATATCTATCACGGCCAAGTCATTGGCAGGATCTTCGAAAAAGACGGCAAGTGTGTCCTTGCGCTGAGAGGCAAGCCATTCGAGCACACAGAGTTGGACCATATCAAGTGGCTAGTGGAGGTTAGCAATGCAAGAAATCGTTATCAGCGCTAGTTGGGCGCTATGGATTATGTCCATCATTTGGGAGATGCTTAAGCCGTCTTGGCTCAGCAGTCTGGTCCTGCTGACGATGACTGCTGTAGCGGTCGGGTCAATTTACTACGGAGGATAGGATGCCAAATGAGGAGACTGAGCAAGGGATGCAAGGGATACCAGATAATGGATGCAATCTGTGCCAAGTACGGATCCTTGCCAGTGGCTCCTGACCAAGCAATGCGGCCACTCTGGGATTGGCTTGGGTCGGAGCTGGTGGGAGACATCGAAGTCGAAGAGAGTGATACTCCTGCAGTCATTCTGGCCAAGAAGAAGGCCGAAGGCCTGAACCTGCGGCTAGACACCATCACCGACCTGATAACGCTGCAGTGGCTTTTCGAGTATGGCTATACTACCGCGGAACTGTGTAGATGGACAGGGATCCGCAACGGGCTCTTGTGTGACCGCAGGAAAGCACTGAAAGTTGTCACCAGGAAGCCATTCAAGTACTTGCTTAAGAAGGGAAAGAAAGAGTACTACGTCACGGGATTAGCAGCGGCTTGCAGCGTTTTGAATGTAAGCCGTTGCGGCACATTCGCACAGTCGAAAGCGCTGAGCAGGAAAGGATACCATCTCTACCAGCTGCGTGAGTGCAGATACGGCGACCTGCCAGAGGGGGCTGTCTACATCACTGGTAAGGGAGCTTATAGAAAGGGGAAAAATAACAGTGACTATGAGTCAGTATCAGCAGACTGCGTTATTTCCAGAAATCGATGAGCAGGAGACTGCGGCAAGGGTCAGGACTTTTTTCAACCGAGACATGCCTAGGTTGCTCAACCGTGCCGGCAGGCCCATTGCCGATCTGACTAGCCCTAGACTAGATACTACGGGGGCTGGTGGCGGTGGCGACGGCAACTCGCAGGAGCGTAAGCTGATTAGTCATCTAGACGCAGTGGACACGTATAACCGCGTGGTTGATGCAGTGGCCGAGACTGTCAACCTGATGCGAGACTCAGAGACCTACTACTTTCACCGCACTCTGCTAGTCGACTGCTACATCAAGCGGGAGCGTGAGCAGGCGGAGATGGTCAAACTGGGGATGGCGGAGACACCGATCCGGTTGCACAAGAGAGCGGCCTGCGTGGAGTTCGCAGAGCTCTTCGACAGCATCAAGCTGAAGAAAGGCATAGACGACAAGGCGGTGCCATCGCTGGTGATCTACAAAAAAGCGGTAGATCGGTCCTAAATCGGTCCCCATTTAGTCCCCTAGATGTCTTACTATGGTAGTGTCGCAAAGCAAGGTTAAACAACGCTTGCGGCACCTTTCTTTCCTACATTCCGTACTTAACTTTTCTTTTTCATGAAAACCTCCAAGAAACAATCAACATTTACTGTACATTTGATCACTACTGATCCAAGAGCTGCGGTCGGTCTCTTATGACGGTTCGACTCCGCCACGCAGCATAGCCGGAGGTTCCGGCAAAAGGGGGCTACTGAGCCCCGCTATCTATTCTAGTTAACGGTAAATATTGCATTTTTAATTATTCCCTGAAGCAGTATTAAGTAGTTGAAGATAGAGACATAAGTCGCAACATAAAACACCTATTTTTTAGCGGCCAGTGGATATAGGACACTTGACGGTTCGAGCCCGTCACTGGCTTTAGCCTCGCACGGTGCGGGGCGCACTAATAATCTAAAACCGAATTGACGCAATAGCCGCTTGGTGGGGGTTCGAATCCTCCCCAAGCTATAGCCCTGCGATGACCATGCCAAATGCGATGATAAGCATGCGAGCGAGGCACTTCTTGGAGTCAGGCTAAGAGGGCCCTACTTCCAAGTGACACGTACTAGCAGGATACCGCTAGCCGGCGGCAGTCCTGACAGAGCATGGCAGCATGTAGAGCGGCACGGAGTGCAAGACTCCGGCCATGCCTAGCCTGGCTTGCGCATTGCCAGGCAATTTATATTTAAGTATTTGCAGTATTACTAGATCCAGGTTGCAAATACATTACCTCATAAAAGATTTGTGCAGGTTGAGGCTAGTGCCCGTGTATTCAATCTTTCCCTAAACGGCTCTGGTGCGATTCCAGGGCTCAACCTTATGAGCCGGTCCCTGGCTGGTGCTCAGTATAGCGAGTGCTTTAAGTCATACGCGGGCTCAGGGAAAACAGCGGCAGAGCCGTGAATGTTCCAATTGAAAGAGCAAGGTGTCTCTTAAAGCCGACATTGCCAGACCGCTCCGATATGGTGGATTCTGGTATGATGTTCGCGATTTCTCAACAAGAGTTGATCTCTTACGAGGACCGGAAGACAGCTGCTTTTGGTCTAAGTTCTCGTAGCCGTCACCATGGGGCGGCACTTTAGAAACATAGTTTAATCGGCAAAATGCAGGTCTCCAAAACCTGAGAAGTTGGTTCGATTCCAACTGTTTCTGTAGCCTTGCGATGACCTCTATTTGCTGGACGGTTCCTTTTACTTGGAGAGTGCTGGGATCCCTACGGGGACCAGTGCGGGGCACTTAGAGCACGTGGTGCGAGCGAGGCACTTGGTGGTTCATGTTTGACGTACTTGACTGACCACCTTTCTTGTCAGTGGTTACGGGAGTTTCCTATCGACAAGGCTTGTAACAATAAGGGCCGGGCTGAACATTGCCTTCAGCTATGGCCGGCACGATTGGATTATCCAGGTTCGATTCCTGGACGTGCTATAAAAAGCACCAGAATTATTATTAAAAACTAGTCTTCTACAGCGGAAGGTACAATATTTACAAGGCGGTGCTTTTACGGACAGCTTAACGGCTGTCTTTTTTCTTTGTAAAAAAAGGAGGTGGCATTTCTGGATGAATTAACAGCTAAGCAAAGAAAATTCGTAGCTGAATATGTGAAAACTGGAAATGCTACTCAATCCTATTTGTCTGCTGGTTACTCTGCCAAAAATGGAAATACAGCTAGCACTTTAGCTGCTAGATTGTTGCGAAATGATCGGGTTAAGAAAGCCATCGATGAAAAAATGGCAGAGATTGAGTCTCATAAGATCATGGATGCAGTCGAATATCTTCAAACTCTCACCTCCATTGCAAGAGGGGAGACGACTGAAGAACAGCTGGCCAATAACGGCGATGTGGTTACTCTAAAAACTCGTACCAGCGACCGCCTAGCGGCCCTCAGAGAGCTTGGAAAGAGGTTTCCGGTATCTTCTAAGATGCAAGCTGCACTTGAACTTAAAACGCAAGCTGAGGCCCGTAAAGCGGAAGCAGAAGCACAGATTTCTGAAGCTACTGCAAAGCGCGTGGAAGAACATGAAGAGGCTGCACTTTCAAGAATTGAGTTTATTGATGACATTTCGGAAGGTGAACATGATGCAAGTCATTCAGAAGAGGATTAGCGATTTTCTTCCGCCAGCTTTTTATTCTTTGTGGCGTGCTGCTATGGACCCGTCCAAGCTAAATATCGTTGAAAAAGGCGGCCGTGGTTCTGGGAAGTCCTCTGATATTGCACACGTAATTGTGCAGCTGCTTATGCGAGAGCCGGTAAACGCAGTGGCGATTAGAGCGGTTGAAAATACTGTTCGCTTGTCAGTCTTTGAACAGCTTAAATGGGCGATTGAAGAACAGGGCGTTAGTCACTTATGGAAGCAAACAAAAAACCCGATGCAGTTAACCTATTTGCCCAGAGGAAATTACATTACTTTCAGAGGCGCACAAGATCCGGAACGAATCAAATCTTTGAAAGACAGTCGCTTTCCATTTGCGATTGCGTGGATTGAAGAGCTGGCTGAATTTAAGAAAGAATCTGACGTAACTACAATTACTAACTCATTGCTTCGTGGTGAGCTTCCTGAAGGCTGCCATTATAAATTCTTCTACAGCTACAACCCACCAAAGCGGAAGCAAAGCTGGGTAAATAAGAAATACAATTCTTCTATGTTGCCAGACAATACGGTTGTTCATCATACAACTTATCTGGACAATCCTTTTGTTGCCAAAGAATTCAAGATTGAAGCAGAAGCAGCAAAAAAGACGAATGAACGGCGCTACCGCTGGGAATATATGGGCGAAACAGTCGGCTCTGGCGTTGAACCATTTGACAATCTGAAAATCATCAAGAACTATGTCACAGATGATTTGCTAGATACGATGGATACGTTTGTTAATGGCCTTGACTTTGGCTTTGCTAACGACCAGCTGGCTTTCGTTCGGTGGGCTTACGATGAACGTCACCGGACAATTTACGCAGTAGACGAGCTATATAAGCTCCAAGTAAGCAATAGAAAATGTGCACAGTGGTTGAAAGGTCATGGCTACCAATATCAATTGATCTATTGTGACTCTGCTGAGCCAAAATCTATAGCTGAGCTCAGAGAATACGGCATTTCTAAAGCACGACCTGCAAAGAAAGGGCCAGACAGCGTTGAGTTTGGTGAACGATGGTTAGAAGATCTCGACGCAATAATAATTGATCCGGTTAGAACGCCAAGCATTGCCTGGGAATTTGAAAATATCGACTTTGCTACTGACAGAAACGGTGAGCCTCAAGCAAGACTAGAAGACAAGAATAACCATACTATTGACGCTACACGTTACGCCTTTTACGACATTATGCGAAGAGCCAAAGTTAGAGTTAAAGCTAAGCCAAGCTACTTCAGAGGATAGGAGGAAGACAATGGCAACACTGGCAGTAGATGCTAGCCTTTTTGATACAGAAGACAACACACTAGATGATCCTGGCTTTGATGTTATCAATCATGCTCTTGATGAGCTGGACAGAGCAAAGCCGAGATATGACATGCTTTTCAATTATTACAATGGCCAACAGGCTATTGGTAACCGCGTTTTGCGTAGTGCTCAAGCTAAAAATGCTAAAGTTATGGTTAATCATGCAAAGTACATTACTGACATGAATGTGGGTTTCATGACTGGCAATCCGATCAAGTATGTTGCAGCTAAAGGAAAAAGTATCGATCCAATTCTTGAAGAAATGGACGGAATGGGAATTCAAAAGCACGACACGGAACTTGAAAAAGATCTATCTGTTTTCGGTGTTGGTTACGAAGTGCTTTATCTGGAACAAAAGGCTGAAAGTACAGAAGACGTAGAAAACGAAGGCCAGCCGCGCCTGATTCAAATTAAAGCAGAATGTATTGATCCTCGTGGCGTCATTATGGTTACTGATGACACGGTTGAACACAAGCCGCTTTTTGCAATTTATGCACAGGAAAAGCACAATTTGGCAGGTTCACCTAATGGCTGGCTAGTAGTTGTTTATACCAAGACTCAAACTATTACCTACCGGACCAGAATGAGCAAGCATGTAGATGCTGCCAGCGTAAAAACAGTGCAGCCTAATTACTTTGGTAATGTTCCTGTTATCGAGTACCGAAATAACGAGGAGCGCCAGGGCGACTTTGAACAAGAGATTTCCCTAATCGACGCTTACAATACCATTCAATCAGACCGGGTAGTTGATAAAGAGTCATTCGTTGATGCACTGCTGATTTTTTATGGCTTTGGCGTTGACGAAGAGGATGCTGCTCAGATTAAGAACGGTTTTATTAATAACGCTCCAAGCAAAGACGAAGGCGCTAGTGCAGAATGGTTAACTAAGACGCTGGACGAAAGCCAACTCGAACTTCTATCGAAGTCAATTGAAGACGACATTCACAAAACCAGCTTTGTTCCCAACATGAATGACGAAAAGTTTATGGGAAACACATCCGGCGAGGCAATGAAATATAAATTGTTTGGGCTGCTTAATTTATTGGCTACCAAGTCTCGCTATTTTTTGGAAGGGTTGCGGAAACGGCTAGATCTCATGCAATCAATTCTAAATTTTGGTGCTTCACAGTGTGATGCTTCTGGATGTGATATTAAAATCACACCTAATATTCCAGCCAACCTGTCTGAGACAGTGCAGAACATTGTCCAAGCGGATTCTCACATTCCGCGAGAAATTACTTACAGCTGGCTGCCTGACATCGACGATCCTAAAGAAGTGATTGAGTTGATGAACCAGCAGAACTTTGAAAGCATTAAGCGCCAACAGAGTGCAATGTTACAAGGAAATCCTGATTATATTGAGGGGCAAGGAGGCGGAGCAGGCGAAAATGATCAAAGTGAAAATGAAGAAGAGTAAGAACAAAGTTATTCTTCAAGCAAGCGGACACGCAATGCAAGCTCCCAAAGGCCAAGACATTGTATGTGCCGCTTTTTCAATGCTCTGGCAACATACCGCCTATAATTGTGATGGCGTAGAAGAATATCAAGATGGTCAGATTGACAGACTCACTATTCCATTAGGTGCAGAAAACAACATAGCTTTGTGCAGAGCCTTTCACCGTTCTGTGGAAGTGCTAGCTAGCCAATATCCAGATAATTTAGAGTTCGATTATGAGCAAGAATAAAATTGATGACTACTGGACATTAAGAGCTTTGGAATATGAGCAGCAAGCTTATGATGAAGCAACTGAGCATCTCAAAAAAATTAATAATGCCTACCTAGAAGCGCAGATATATTTGATGGATCAAGCCGATCAAATATACCGGCGCTATTTTAATGGCCAGGTTAGTGAAGATGACGCAAATAAAATTTTAAATTCTACCATTTCGGCTTCGGAAATGGTTGCTTTGAAATCATTAGCAAGTACTGTTCAAGATAGAGAAAGTAAGAAAGCTATAAACAAATATCTTAGTCGACTTGCGGCAAAGAGTCGAATAACCAGGCTAGACGAGTGGAAACTTAAAGCCTACATTTCTGCAAAAGCAGCTGGGGCTACTGAAAAGGCAGAAAATTTAAAGCTTTATTCTGAAGTGGTCAAACAAGCTTGGGAGCAGGCAGACAAAGAAGGTATAATCTATCAAGCCGGTAAAGAGCTTGAACTGCCCAAAAATGGCAAAAGCATTAGTAAAGAGCTTGAACTGTCTTTAACCAATTCAAAAGGCGAAAAAGTTACTAATGTTAAGGCACAAAAGGACCAACCAATCAAAGAAGTGAAAGAAATTCCGGCAGATTACGTTGAAAAAGTAGCCAATCGCAAGTGGAGTGGCCGTAACTATTCTCAACGTATTTGGAATAATACTGATCAATTGGCAAATCATTTAGGAGAACTCTTTACCGCAAAGGAAATGGCCGGAATGAGCGAAACGGATTTAGCCAATAAGATAGCTAATGAGTTTCAAACATCAATGTTTAATTCTAAAAGGTTAATCCGAACAGAAGCTGCACACTTGGCGAATCAAGCAAAGATAGACCGATGGAAAGCCAGACAAGTAAAATATTATCGTTATGTGGCAGTTCTAGACAATCGAACCAGCCGAATATGCCGGTCTTTAAACGAAAAAATATTTGAAGTAGCCAAAGCTCAGATTGGTAAAAACTTTCCACCGATGCATCCTTTTTGTCGCTCAGTTGCTTCAATATTCCAATTAATAATGAAAATAGGAAGTCAAAATAAGCATATTCGCGGTACAAAGGAGTATAATGATGTTGTAAAGGCGGCTCATAATCCTGACAGCAAACGATATGGAATGCTGCCAAGTTATTTTACAATTTCTTTAGAAGAAATAGCTGAAATTGTATATAGGGAATCAAGTCCAGAGAAAATATCACAACGTTTTTTCTATATAGATGCTGGTAAAAAAATAGGCATGTATTCTTGGGCAAAAAATAACAAGTTTTATACTACTTCAAGAATAAAAGTGCATATGGCAAAAGATGGCCGCTATCATTGCGTACCTGCTCAGCCCAAAGACTGGAATGGTGATAAGAATGGTTAAGATGTCAAAATTGAATGAAAGGCAAGTTGCTAACAATTTTGGTTGGAGTTGGGTTACTGTGAAACTAATTAGCGGCAAAACTATGAAAGTATATATAGCTGGCGTCGATAGTGACTATGAAACTAAGGACGCAATAGAAGAAGCTATTTATTACAATGTCGACGGTGCTAAAGATTATGCAGTAGATGCTATTCCGTTCAGTCAGATTGATACAATTGAACTGGCTAAACCACCAAAAAAGAAAAATATAGAAGCCAAAAAGCGATTAGTATAAAGCTGATCGCTTTTTGTTTACACTAATTTCAAGCGAGGAGTGTTTTATGGACAACTATACAGGATGCGGATGCTTAATTGATTTCATCTTAATTCTTGTGATTGTGCTGCTAATCAAACTAATTTTGAAAATTTGACCTGAGCAAGTCATTAAAAGGCTCGTATCCAATGCATTTCGTACGTGGATAGTTAAAGCAATAATATAAAACAGAGCGTGTATGAGGCGATAGCCGTGTATGAGCTCTGTTTTTCTATGCTTTAAAACGACTATGTGCGTGGGTTTTAAACAGAAGGACGAAAAATGATTAAGAACAACCAATTTAGATTCAATTTGCAATTCTTTGCAGCAGAAGGTAATGAAGGCACATCACCTAGCAATGTCGCTGAACCATCTTCTAATGAGCAACCAGCAGAAGGTAAGCCTTTCAAAGTATTCCAAACTGAGAAAGAATTCAATTCATGGTTTGACTCTAACTTTGACAAGCGTTATGAAAAGGCACTAACCAAAGCAAGGGCCAAATGGGAGCAAGAGCAGAACCAGCAAAAAGCCTATGATGATATGTCAGACTCCGAAAAGAAAGAGTTTGATTACAATCAAAAGCAAAAAGAGTTAGATAAACGCCTGGCAGATGTGACCATTAGAGAAAATCGTGCTAATGTGGCTAATCGTTTAGCATCCGACGGCCTTCAAGCTTCACTTGTCGATGTGTTCAAGCTTGATGATACCGACTCGCTTGAAGATCAATATGAGAAAGTGTCTAAAGCGTTTAAAAAGGCAGTGGATGATCAGGTCCAAATTAAGTTGGCTAAGTCATTTGGCGCACCTGGAGGTGCTTCAAGTGGTGCGGCTTCCACGGTAGGGGCACGGTTAGCGGACAGAGCTAATGAACGTACCAAAGCAAATAAGAAATCTGATTTTTGGTCATAGTGAGAAAGGAGTACATGGTTTATGTACGTAAAAAGAATGAATTCCGAGCAGATTAATTTTTTGGCATCGGAAAAGTTTGTAGCATTCCCTGAAGCAATTGACGCTACTAACTACAATGTTCAAACTGACGACGAAGGTAAGAAGTATGTCCCAGCAGGGACTGTTTACCCAACGAATGACGCTAAAGCGATCGGTGTAACGATCAATGACGTTTATGTTAACGATGGTGCTCAGTTAGTAGGCGTAATTCGGGAAGGTTGGCTGTTGTCTGATCAAATGCCAGTAACGCCTAGTGCAGATGCTATTAAGGCGATGACTACTATCCACTTTAAGGATCTTGGCACCTCAACCAGTGAAGGTTCAACTACTACCAGTTCAACCACTAATAGCGGTAAGTAATGAAGGGAGTAAATATGTTTAAGTTCGATTTACAAATGTTTGCAACTCCATTGACTGAGTTGTTTTCTCAACAATCTGTTTTAGATTACACTCGCAAGCGCGATTTCCCTGAATTGTTGGGCGATACTTTGTTCCCAGCAAAGCGTGTGCAATCACTTACGGTTGATATGCTGCTTGAAGGCGACCGCACGCCAGTAATCGCTGACTATGCTTCCTTTGATACTGAAGCAGAAATTGGCGACCGCGAAGCACAAAAAGCAACTGCTGAACTGAGCTACATTAAGCGAAAGACCCAAATTAAGGAAGAAGATTTAATTGCTTTGGCTAATCCACGCAGTGACGCTGAGCAAAACTATGTAGTTAGTCAAATTTACAATGACTTGGCTAAACTGGTTCAAAGCGTTCGTGCCCGTGGTGAAGAAATGACCATGCAAATGCTGGCAACTGGTAAGATTGTGGACCGTAAGCACGGAATCAGCCTTAATTATGGCGTGCCAAGTGCTCACCAAAAGGCTCTTTCAGGTGGCACTACCTGGGACGGTGCAGATGCAGATATCCTTACCAATTTGCAAGACTGGTCTGACTCTTTGAGCATTGCTCCAACTAGAGCACTGACTTCCAAAAAGATTTTGAGAACTATCATGCGGAATAAGAAGGTTATTGCTGCTGTATACGGCGATAACAACACGGGGAGAGTATTAGGCCAAGCAGACTTTGATACATTCATGATTCAACAAGGCTTGCCAGTAATTCGTGCTTACGACGGCACCTACCGCGAAAAGGTTTCTAAGGGTAAGTACAACGTGAAGCGTTACTTCCCAGAAAACTCTATTGTATTGATGAATGATGACTTGCTCGGTGAAAAGCTTTACGGCCCTACTCCAGACGAAAGTCACTTGATTGCCTCTGGTGCTAAGATTTCTCAAGACAACCAAGTCTTTACTAAGATTTTTGAATCAACTCAAGATCCTGTGGGCACCTGGGAAATGGCTACTGCTACTTTCCTGCCAAGCTTTGCAGCAGTAGACGAAGTGTTCCAGGCTACTGTTTTAGGCTAATTATAGGAGATGTAGTAATGGACGAAATAAAAGAGAAGGCAGTCGCAAGGCTACTGAAGCGGCTGAATACTGACGATGCCGAATTAGTCGGGGAGTTGTATGACGAATCACTGGCTAAGGTCCTTGACTACACTAATCGAACTGCATTAATCGGCAATATGGCAATGTACGTTAAACAATTAACAGTAATTGCTTTTAATCGTCAGGGGGCAGAAGGGGAAAGTTCCAGAACAGAAGGTGGAATCAAAGCTGACTTTGAAGTTGGCATTCCTACTGAGATCAAGCAAGGCTTAAAGTGCTATCGACTCGCAAAGGTGGTGCCGTTTTGAGACTGGTAAATAAAAATTTACGTCTGGTTTATTTAAGACGCAAACAGGCTGGCAGAGACAAACAAGGATATGCATTAAAAGGCTGGTCTAAAGCTGTTCCATTGCTTATCAACCTTCAGCCGGCTGGGGGCAGTATTAACGCTCAAATTTACGGTGAGAGCTTGAATTACATGCTGTCGGGCAAGTACCAGGGCAACTTGCTAAAGTCGGCGGAGAATGAAGGCGACGGGCTCTGTGTTGATGCTGAGCCAGAAGCTGATCCAGACTATGAAATCGTAGCAATACAAGAATATTCAACTCACAAGAATATTTCTCTGAAAAGAAGGAATAAGTGATGCAGTTTTCCTTTGAAATCAAGGGCCTTGACCGACTTCAGGAAAAGCTGAAAAAGTTGCCTGGTGTCACGGAAAAGGCAATCCACGACGGCGAAGAAGATGTTATGGACCAGGCGGAAACCTACGCGGTTGAAGAACTCCAGAAAGCCATTAAGTATTCCACGGGTGAACTTACTAGATCCTTGCGGACTGAAGTTAAATTAAAATCAACGGGCGAAATTGTCGGGCGGTTATGGTCTGATGATCCTATTGCGGTTTACCGCGAATTTGGGACCGGGCGAAATGGCGAAAGATCACCTAAAATTGTTCCTCCAAATGTAACTTTGACATACCGCCAAACCACCTGGTTTATACCAGTCGATAAAGTGGATTTAGATTTAACCGCTATCTATGGTATGCAAAAGATCAAGATTCATGATAAAGAGTTCTACCGAACCAACGGCCAGCCAGCCCGCCAATTTTTGACGCCAGCAATTGACAAGGCCGGACGTGATGCGGACGAAATTATTTCTAAAAGGATTAAGGAGGCACTGAATGAAGATCTTTGATGTAAAAACGTTAATCTATCAAACACTTGATAGTATTCCAGAATTACAAGGTAATATTTATCCTCGGTATCCTGAAGAATTAACTACATACCCGCTAGCGGTCTATTCAACCTCACATGTTACGGTTCAACGAAATGCGGACCAAAAAGAACTATTAACTAGTTGGTCCTTTACGATTGATCTTTTCTGTGAAGGATCACCTCAAGAAATCGAAGATAAAATTATTGATACTTTTAGCCAAATGGGCTTTACCTATTCGGCAGTTGACCAAGATTTAAACGGCGTTTCTCGCGTGGCTATCACCTTTTATGGCGTGGTAGATAACGAAATGAAACACGTTTACCAAAAATAGAAAGGATATTACAACATGCAAGAATTTAAATTGCAACAATTCGCAGTCGACGCAAGCGATGGTTTGGCCGGCACTGGTACCAAGCTATCATATTCTAAGGACGGCACTTCATGGACTGACATCACGGACGTTAAGACCATTCCAGCCGTTGGCGGTACTCCACAAACCATTAACGTAACCACGTTGGCAGACACCCGCGAAAAGCAGATTCCAGGTATTAAGCAGAGTTCATCACTTGCATTCCAATGCGTTTATAAGGGTGACAACTTCAAGAAGGCGCAAGCAATTTGCGATAACAACGTAACCTACAAGTTTAAGGTTACCTATCCAGACGGTATGACCGCGGAATTTGAAGGCCGGGCAACGTTGGCTATGGATTCATTGTCAACTAATGCCGCTGTTGGTTTTACCATTACTATTACTGTTAGTGATGGTCCTAACTTTACGCCAGCAACCACGGTAGCCGGTTCATAATTTAAAGCATGATAAATAAGGCGTTAGGGTTCGATTCCCTAGCGCCTTTTAGTATAGATTTTTAAGTTAAAAAAGGAGATTCTTACATGGTTAAGGGTACTAAAGAGATTAAGTTGGGTAAGTTGACACTTGAATGCAAGCTGGACGGCCGGGCAATTTTGCAAGTAGAAAAGCGCCTGAAGAAGTCAATCTTGACGCTGTTTATTGGGCCTGAAGGACAGGTTCAGTTCCCGCCAATTAACGAAATTTTGGTGGTTTTGCAAGGCTCAAACAAGACCCACGGCGTTAGCGATGAAGACATCATTAACGCCTTTGAAGATTACATTGATAACGGCGGTACTACCACAGACCTTTACACGGCCGTTAATGATTTGCTTGCTGATTCTGGTTTTTTCGGGAAGCAGAAGGGCGATTCGAAGACCGCTACAGAATTGGCACAAAACAGCCTAAGCCTAGTGGACAACGAGGAATAAGTTATTCCACTGTTAGCGAATTGCTTTGGGCTATCTATCCAAAAGCCGTTGAAAGTGGTATTCCAGCGGCTGAATTCTGGGACCTAACTTTTGAAGAAGTCATGGTTCAGACTGAAGCCAATGTTCAACATGAAAAAGAACAGTTAACGGCCAGGGCTTACATGGATCACCAATTGGCTAGCTTAATTGCATATGCCTTTAATGACCCGGCCAAGATGCCAAGAGTGGAAGAAGCATATCCATTTGTTAACCAGGATCAAGGCCAGGCGGAGGAAATGCCAGAGTGGAAGAAAGACCAGCTAATCTTGATGCAGCAAGCAGAAATGATTAAACGGTCTAGAAATAATCAATAGAAAGGAGGTTAGATAGCGTGGAATTAGAGCAATTAGAGGTATTGTTTAAGGCCAATTATTCGGACGTTATCCAAAAAACGCAAGAATTGGCCAACCTTTTTCAAAACAATTTTGGTCAGATTTCTAACAACGTTCAGAACTCACTTAATCAAATGGCCAATTCTAGCAATCAAAACACACAAAAAGTTAAGCAGGATTCTAGCGAAATCGTTCAGGCCAAGCAAAACGAGGCTAATCAGGTTAAGCAGTCAGCAGATAGCGAAGCCGGGGCTTTTAGCCGTATTTCACAGGCTTTTCAAGCACTGAAAAGCAAGCTGTCAAATAATAACTTTGATCATGCTTTTGATAAGTTGAAGCAATCAGCGAAAAAGGTTGAAGAAACTAAAGTTAAAGCGCCTGAAGTTGATACCAGCAACTTAAACAAGGCCACCCGTGACGTCCTCAAGCAAGTGGACACCATTAACCAAAAAATGGAACAAGCCCGGCGAGAACAGGCAAAACTACAGAAGTTAATGAGTATGCGGACGGACGTTATTAAGACGGACCCGGAAAGTTTACCAAAACTTGATGCACAAATCGACCAACAGCGGGTTAAAATGACACGCTATTTAAACCAGGCCAAGAGTTTAGCACAGAATATGCGAGAGGAATTTAACAAAATTCCAGCCAGTCTTGACCGAATAGCGGGGGCAATGGACCGCAACGAAGCGGCTATTAACAATCAAAAGCAGTTAATGGCCAGCCTCAAGGAAAAGATGGAATATACTTACGATCCTAACCAGATTGCAAAATTCCAGCGGGCTTATGACAAGCAAAACGAGGCCTTAGAACGGTTAATTGTCAAACAGGATAAATTGGGCGAACAGTACGCCTACACGGAAGACAAGGCGAAGGCTTACAAGAAAGTTATTGATAACCTTGATTTGTCACTTGACGAAAACGGCGAAGCAGCAGACAAGGCCGGGCGAAAGAACGCGGGCTTAGGGTCCAGATTTGCCAGCCTTAGAAACATGTTAAGCGGGTTAAGAAGTCATTTCAGCCTATTTGGAAATAGTGCAGAAAAAGCCGGAAGCCGGGCAAGCAATGGCTTTAACCGGGGCTACCGGTCAGGACTTAATCTGGTAGCTATCGGGCGTATGCTGGCAACACAAATTCTTGTTTACCAGATTTTAAGTCAGGCTATTATGGCCCTGGGTTCGGCTTTCTTTAGTGCTTTAAAGGCAAATTCGCAGTTTTCAGCTTCATTAAATCAGATCCAGGTTAACCTTTTAACCGCCTTTTATCCAATTTACAAGACTGTTTTACCGGCCTTAAACGCTTTGATGTCAGCGCTAAGCCAAGCCACCGCATGGATTGCTAATTTTGTTGCGGCGTTAACTGGTACAAGCGTAAAAGCCAATCAGGCCGGCGCTAAAGCACTGTATAACCAAGTGCAAGCAATGAAAGACACTTCCAGCGCCTCCAAGTCGGCCACTTCAGCGGTTAAGAAGCAGCAGGAAGAACAAGCTAAAGCAGTTCGAGAATCAAACGCAAAAATTCAAGCAGCTAATAAGGCTGGGCGTGAAGCCGTTCAAGCGGAAAATAAAAAGATTGAAGAAGCCAACAACAAGGCCAAGGAAAGCTATGAAAAGCAGAAAAAGGCCGCTGAAGATCTTAAAAATTCCTTGATGGGCTTCGATGAAATCAATGTTCTAGACAAGGATAGTTCTAGCGATGATGGCGGTTATGACAAACAGGCCAAGAAAACATTTACTCCACAGCCTACACAGACGGTGCCTAGTGTTGATAGCGACACGGGCGACACTGGAACAGGTTCAGGTGGTAATGGTGCCAACTTACTAGACTTCAGCACGCCAATTAACGAGAACGGCGGGGCTTTCAAGGCAGCCAAAGACCTTAAAAAGCTTTTGGGCGAGTTGTTTAAGCCAATGCAAGACGCCTGGGACAAAGAAGGCGCTAAGACCATTAAGGCGGCAAAATACGCCTGGGAAGAACTCAAAAAGGCCGTGGAAGCCGTGGGCCGGTCATTTAAGACTGTTTGGACCAACGGCACGGGCGAAAAGACCGTTCAAAACCTGTTAAAGCTATTGCAGACAATGCTTAAAATTGTCGGTGATATTGCTAAAGCATTTAGAACGGCCTGGACCGACAACGGGGCCGGAACTAAGCTGATCCAATCTCATTTCAATGCCTTAAACAAGGTTCTAAAGCTATGTAATGACATTGGCAATTCGTTTAGACGCGCTTTTAATTCTGGTGTGGGCGTTTCGATTTTCTCACATTTAATTTCTATAGCAACTAACCTTAATAAGACCGTTGGCAATCTTGCGGGTCAATTTGATAAAGCCTGGAAATCTGGCGACACTGGAACCAAGATCTTTAAAGATATTCTGAATATCATTAATGACAACGTGTCAGCCCTTGACAAGATGTCAGCAGCAACCGCCAAATGGGCTAAGAGTATTAACTTTAGCCCGCTTCTAAAGTCTATTGACGTACTTTTAAAGGCCGTTAGATCAATCAATAAGGACATTTGGAGCGGTATTGATTGGGGCTATGAAAATGTACTTTTGCCGTTATCAAAGTGGACTATCACGCAACTAGCGCCAAACTTTATTAAGGCACTAGCGGCCGCTTTAAAACTAGTCCACACGGTTATTGATGCAGCTAAACCAGCCCTAAAATGGGCCTGGGAATCCTTCTTAGAGCCCGTGGCCAAATGGACCGGTAAAGCGGTTATTGAAGGTTTGAAACTTCTTACAAGCGCCTTAAATGGCTTGTCAAGTTGGGCAAGTAAGCACCAGAAACTTATTACAAACGTTGCTAAGGTCCTAATTACTTGGTTTACGTTTAAAGTTTCAGTTAGTGCAATCGAAAGTGCTACGTCTAAGTTTGGATCCTTGCTAGGCATTGCAAAAGAACTTTGGACTAAGAAAACAGTATTTAAAGATTTGTTAGATGGTATTGGTATTACCAAGATCAAAGAAATTGGGACAAACTTTAAGATCATTTTCTCTTACGCCAAAGATCTAGTTGCTATTTCCTGGGACAAGCTCAAGACGGCTGGCGGATACCTCAAAGACATTGCAGGTATTGGCTGGGACAAGGTTAAGACTGGCGGCGGCTATCTTAAAACTATTGCCGGCTTAGGCTGGGAAAAGATTAAAGCTGCTGGCGGTTACCTCAAAGACATTGCGGGTTTAGCCTGGGACGGTTTAAAGGCCGGCGTTGGCAAGCTGGCAGAATTGGCAAAATTAGGCTGGTCTAATGTCAAATTGCTAGCCGGTTACATGGGCGACTTAATTAAATTAGGCTGGTCTAAATTAATTGGATTTGTCCAACTGTTAGGGACCGGCTTAAAAGCCCTTTGGGTGGTTATGGCGGCTAATCCAATAGGTGCAGTAATTGCAGCGATTGCCGCTTTGGTGGCAATTTTCGCAACTCTTTACGCAACCAATAAGCCGTTTAGAAAATGGTGCAACGACATTTGGGGTAATATCACCAAATACTTCGGCGGCTTAGGAAAGTGGTTCGGCAAAAAGTGGGCCGACGTTACCAAAGGCTGGGGAGACTTCAAAGAGTCATTCGGCAAGTCATGGTCAGAAGGCTGGAATGGTATTACAGAAGGCGTAACCGGCAAAAACGGCTTTTGGACAAAAATCAAGTCTGGCGCATCAGATATGTGGGGCGGAATTTCCGGAACGTGGGATTCGTTCAAGACCAATTTCAAAACTAGCTGGAGCAACCATTGGACGGCCATCAAAAAAGCTGTCAAAGACGGCGACAGAGGCGGCGTATTCAATCAGATTTCCTCTGGTGCATCTTCAACGTGGCACGCAATGACGACTGGTGTCGGCAGCTTTGCTACCGGATTCAAAACAGCGTGGAACAACCACTGGAATTCAGTCAAGAAGAAGGTTAAGGACGGTGACAACGGCGGTATATTCAATACCATCAAGTCTGGTGCATCTTCAACGTGGCACGCAATGACGACTGGTGTCGGCAGCTTTGCTACCGGATTCAAAACAGCGTGGAACAGCCATTGGAATTCAGTCAAGAAGAAGGTTAAGGACGGTGACAACGGCGGTATATTCAATACCATCAAGTCCGGTGCATCTTCAACATGGAATGCAATGAAAACCGGGGTCGGCAACTTTGCCACAGGTTTCCAATCCAAGTGGAACAGCCATTGGGATTCAGTCAAGAAGAAGGTTAAGGACGGCGACAAGGGCGGTATCTTTGGGGCCGTGATTTCCGGTGCTGGCGGCATGTTTGGCGGTATCAAGGACAAGATGTCTGGCTGGTGGCCGGGCTTCAAGGGCGACTGGGATGACCATTGGGGCAAGTCAAAAGACAAAGTAACAGGCGTCTTCAGTTCTCTTGTCACTAAAGCCGGTGATCTTGGCAGCAACATTTCTAAGGCCGTCAAAAATGGCTGGGGAGTAATTACCAAGACATTCGGCGAACTTGCAAACAAGATCATTTCCCCAATTCAAACCGTCATTAAGAAGATCGGCCAAGGGATTAACTGGGCGCTTCACAAAGTGGGCCAAAAGGGCTTCGATTGGTCATTCGATTGGACTTTCAAGTACAAGGACGGCACGGGCGGGCACCCTGGTGGGCTTGCCCTTGTCAACGACCAAGAAGGCCCAACCTACCAAGAAGCCTACCAGCTTCCAAACGGCCAAATGGGCTTGTTCCCGGCAGTTAGAAACTTGCTGTTGGACATGCCGGCAGGAACTAAGGTTATGCCAGCCGGACAGGTCAAGCAGATCATGGATTCCGCTCCGCACTATGCAGGCGGCATTGGTGGCTTTGACTGGGGAGACTGGCTCAAAGGCTTGACCGACGCAATGAGCAAGATTGGCAGTTCAATTAGCACGACCGTTTCAAACACGGCAAGCGCTATTGGTGATGCCTTCGAGGACGTCCTTTCGGACATTACCCACCCAGGCAAGCTGATTAATTTCCTGATTAACAAGTTTGTCGGCTCAAACAACCAAGAGTCATCCATCGGCAAGCGCTTCTTTGCCGGTGGCGTAAATACCATGAAAAACAACATGGTAAATTGGGCTAAGAATTTTTTGAAAAAGTTTGGCGGCAGTGTTAGCGGCAGTTACAATCCGTCAATGATTCGGCGGGCGGCCGCTCAAATGCATGTTCATCCATCGGATGCGTTCATCCGCAATCTACAAGCCGTAATCCAAAACGAATCCGGCGGGCGCAATGTCATCCAGACGATCCACGACATGAACTCTGGCGGCAATGAAGCCCGTGGGATCTTACAGTACACGCCGCCAACGTTCCGGGCCTATGCCGTTAAGGGCCATACGAACATCATGAACCCGTATGACCAGTTGCTGGCATTCTTCAACAACTCAGATTGGGCTAACTCCATCGGTTGGACAACGATTTGGGGCCACCGCAAGATGGAATGGCTTCACTCAGGGCCACAAGGCTCCAGACGCTACGAAAACGGCGGCTTGATCGACCAGGAAGGCTATTACTTGGCAGGCGAAGGCAATAAGCCGGAAATGGTGTTGCCTTTGACCAACCGGACAAGATCGCTTGAACTGATTCAGCAAGCAATGCAGTTTATGGGCATGAATTTCAGCAACGGTTTGAGAATGCCAAGCGCATTTACACAGCCAAGCTTTAACACACAAGCCCCACAAGTGGCCTCACAAGGCGTTAACAACGACTTAGGGGCAACTATAGTCAACGCACTTATGCAAGGCTTACAGATGGCTCAAATTGGCTCTGGCAAGCAGGAAAGTCAGCCGATCAACGTAACCATTCAAGTCGATTCAACCAAGCTTGGCGAGGTTGCCGTTAAGGGGATTAACCAGTACAACCAAGCCAACGGACGCAACATGTTAAGAATTTAGAAGGTGATTATTATTGGCAGATTACAATTTAATAATTTCTGGGATAGCGGTTAAGCCACCTCATTCCTATCAGGTAGTCATTCAAGACATTGACGCTAAAGCGACTAGAGACGCTCATGGCAAGCTCCATAGAGACAGAATTGCGACTAAGCGCAAGATTAGTGTTTCATGGCCACCACTGACTTTGGACGAATGCAAAGTCGTGCTAGATTCTGTCAAGGATGAGTTTTTCAGCGTCAAATACCTTGACCCTTGGGACGGCGGAATGGCGACACGCACCTTTTATGTTGGCGACAGAACGGCACCAGCGCTTACTTTCATCGACAACCTGGGCGGCTACTATTGGCAGAATGTCAGTTTCGACTTGGTAGAACAGTAAGGGGGATTTCATGCTTTCACAAACGGACGCAGTTAAAAAAGCCTGGGCGGCTACCGATCGGACGCTAGACATCATTGTTACGATTGACGGCAAGGATTACCAGGCTACAGAGATTAATTCGCTTAATTACGATGCAGGGGCGTTTACAGGCGATACTCTGGGGATTGGCTCGGCTTACGAAAACTCAGTAACTATTGAGTTCTCAAGCGTGGTTGAAGCCTTCAAGCAAGGTCTGACCGTCTTGCCAAAAGTCGGGATCCTGGTTAATGGCAAGTTTGAATACACCAAGCTGGGGACATTCATCATGTCCGAGGTCAACCGGGACAGAAATAACAACTTGACCACGATCAAGGCTCTTGACCAAATGTGTAAGCTTGAAGGCCAGTACAAGCCCACGGTCGGCGCTAACGCGGAACTGCTTGACGTAATCGCAGACATTGCTAACCAAGGCGGGGTTACCGTCAACGAAGGCGAGTTGCAACACTTGCCAAGCTTGCCAAACATCAAGAGGATTGAAGGGCAAACACTAAGAACCGCCATCGGCTGGGTTGCCCAACTCTATGACGGTTTTGCGGCCTTTGACCGTGATGGCAAACTGACAATTCGCACGACAGCAAGCCCTGATTACACGATTACACCAGGCGAATACCAGCAGGGTGGCCTGACCAAGAACGAGGTTGCTTACAAGACGGGCGGGATCAAGGTAACGGTAAACACAAAAAAGACCGATGATTCCGGTCAAGAGGTTGATGATACAACCACGCTTCAAGCCGGGGAAACAACGGGCAGCCAAATCGAACTGACTAATGATTCGATGACCAGCGATCTGTTAACCACGGTTTGGACTGGGATTAAGGACATTACGTACTACCCTTACACGCTTAACTGGTTCGGCAATCCAAACTTGGAAGCTGGGGACTGGGTAACGCTAACCGACACGCAGGGAAATAAGTTTAACGTCCCTGTTAACCAGTACACGATGTCATTTAACGGTGGCTTGGAATCAACGATTTCAGCGACCCAATCCAGTTCAACGGCTGGTGGTTATGCCTACACTGGTTCGGCTGGGTCAATCAAGAACATGATTGAAGCCCTCCAGGTGCGGCACACGGCAAGCGGAAACAACATTTACCCGCCAAGCTATCAAGGGCAGCCCCAGAACCCTAAAAAGGGTGATGTTTGGTATAAACAAAACGGGAACAACATTGAAGTTTGGATCTACCAGGAAGAGGACGGCAAGCTTTCTTGGGTTAGAACGCCTCTTGACGGTGAAGTTAAGGCAGAGCTTCAAGCCATGGGCAAGAAGACCGATGAGGACTTGACCCGGGTCAAGAGCGAGCTTTCCAGTGAAGCTGAAAGCCAATGGCAGTCAGCAAAAACGGCAACCAGCGAGGCAGATCAGCGGCTGACATCACTTCAGGCCGAAAACAACGCTTCTTTGGCCGAACTCCACGAAACGGCGAACAGCTTGCATGCGGTGGCCAATAGCTTGCATGCCAATGCAGATTCAATGAGAAGCTCTTTAACGGCCGCAACTAGCGAACTGGGTAAAGATATCACGTCAACGAGAAACAGCCTTGACGGGGTTAGGAACAGTCTCAGCACGGCAACTAGCGAAGTCGGTAACGACCTAGCCAATGCTAGAAATAGCTTGGTGGCCGTTGACGCAGACTTGCGAAATGGAATCAAACAGGCGAACAACGATATCACGGCGGCTAAGGCCAGCTTGACCGCAACGGGGAACAGCTTAGTTAACCAGGCAGGGAGCTTGTCTACGGCGACCAGCGAAACAGCTAAGGAACTGGCAAGCACTAGAAATAGCTTGGTGGCCGTTGACGCAGACTTGCGAAATGGAATCAAACAGGCGAACAACGATATCACGGCGGCTAAGACCAGCTTGACCGCAACGGGGAACAGCTTAGCCAACCGGGCGGGGAGCTTGGCAACGGCAACGAGTGAACTCCAGAGACAGACCGGGCAGATCAGCGGGAGCTTGTCTACGGCTGACTCAATGATTATGTACAACAGCAATGCTATTGCAGAGGTTAAGCGCACGGCCGGGGAGATCAGCACTACGGTAAGTAATATCCGTGTGGGTGGCCGGAACTTGCTGAGAAACACGAAAACGTTAAACGGCGTGTGGAATGGTGCTACAGAAACGGTTGACGGATTCACAGTCGTTAAGGCAACTCAAAGTAAAGCGGGTAGGTACGACCCTATTGCTTGGAACGGTTTGACAACAATCAAGTCAAATACGGATTACACACTAACTTTCTACGCTAAGGCAAGCAAGGCAACGGGATTCTACAGCTATATGTATAACATCGGGGCAGGCGATACCGTAAGCACTGGCTATATGGACGGTTCAACCAAAAATTACTTGACGACTGATTACAAGCGCTATGTTGTGCACTTCCATACGGCGGCGATGCCAACAGGCAGAACTGTTAACTGTTTGCCACTGAGATTGATTGAGCAGGGAGTAACAGCGTGGATTTACGGTGTGCAATTGGAAGAGGGTAACACCGCTACCCAATGGCAACCAAACCCAGCTGACACCGACCAGGCAATCAGTAAGATTAGTCAAACAGCCGATGCAATCCGTGCGGACTTGACTAACACCAAGGGCGATGTTGCTACCGTGAAAGCCACTGCAAACAGTCTGCAAAGCCAAATCACGGACAATAAGAACAACATCTCTTCAGTTAAACAAACGGCAGACAGTTTAACTAGCACGGTTGGGCAGATGCCAGCCAAGTGGCAACAAGCAATTAATGACAAGGCTAGTGCACAGGTGTTAGACAGCAACGTGGACATGAACAATTTGACCACAGCGGGGACGTACTTGATTAGAGATTTTTCTGTTAAGAATGCTCCGTTTGGTGCTTGGTTTATGGCTACGGTTGACGCAACGGAAGATCACACGAGAGTAGTTCAACGGGTAAAGAAAGATGATAGTAACGTTGTGTATGAGCGGTCAAACATGGTTGCTGGCTGGACTGCGTGGGAACGTATAGCAACTGGAACTGACATAAGTTCAATCAATCAGACAATGGACAGTATTACCACTCGTGTATCTAATGCAGAGGGCAACGTGTCAGGCTTACAGCAGACAGCAAAGTCAATCCAGGCTAGTGTGAGTGACAACGCCAAAAGCATTTCATCGGTTAAACAGACAGCCGATAGTCTGGCTACCCGAATGACCAACGCTGAAGGTAGTGTAAGCAATCTGAAACAAACTGCAAGCGGATTGCAAACAGACGTGGCAGATGCAAATAAGAATATCTCCAGCGTTCAACAAAAGGCAGATAGTCTGACTACTAGAATGTCCAATGCCGAAGGCAACGTTAGTTCATTGCAACAGACGGCTAAGGGATTGCAATTCAGCGTTACAAATGCACAGGGTGACATTTCCTCCCTCCAGCAAACGGCCTCCCAGCTGACCAGCGACATGAAGGACGCTAAGGGGAATATTTCAAACTTGCAATCTACGGCCAGCGGGCTTACCTCCGACATGAAGAACGCCAATAAGAACATTTCCTCCATCCAACAGACAGCTGACCGGTTAAGCGGCGTGGTAGGCGATGCCAATTCAGGCCTGGTTTCCTCAGTTAATGCGATTCCAGGAAAGATCAGTTCGGCAATCACGGCTTCCAAGCAGGCTACAGTGATTGCATCGGCGGTTGACTTGCATAACATGACGACGGCTGGATACTACTTGCTAAAGGGCACACTGACCAACTCCCCGGTTGACGCATGGGCGTTCCTTCGGGTTGTCACCTCAGACAGCGGGGACAGAATCTATCACCGGATCTGGAAAGACAACGCAAGCACTGTTTACACGGAAGAATGGACAGGATCGTGGTCAGATTGGGCAACCCATATCAACTCCGACAACCTCAAATCTAACGTCATCACGGCCATTAATCAGTCCACGGAGGGCGTTTCAATCACCGGGGCTAAGATCACCCTAGACGGTAATGTGAACGTTGCTCCGGGCTTCACGTTGAGTGCTGACCGCATCACAGCCGGGACATTGAGCGCTGACCGGATCTCCGGGGGGACGCTGAACTTCAGCAACATCACCGTCAACGGCTTGACGGCCAATTCAATCAGCTCCGGCAGCATTTCCGGTCAAAACTTGAACATCAACCTTGATAACGGGACAGTCGAATTCACGAAAGGCAATCTGCATTCAACAGATGGCGGGTTCAATATCAGCATTGATAACAAGTCCTTCTACCTCGACATGGGCAGTGGCTCCAAGCTCTGGATTGACAATAACGGCTTCCACCTTCAGGAATCGGCAACCCAGCACCTTTGGATGAACAAAGACGGATTGCATAACTACACCGACGCAAACGGAAATGGCTTGTGGATAAATGACACAGAACTGAGGGTCTTAAATAGTAGCAATGCCGGGCTGGTTGCTAAAGACGGCATACTTCAGTTCAGCGCAAACCCGATTTGGAACAGTGACAATGTCTATTCTGGCACGCTTAACGACCAAATTTATGGCACTATTGGTTTCAACAGCAACCTGCTTTCATCGTCTTTGAACGGTATTTTCATCAAAGGCCGGGAAGGCGTTGTGATTGGTACCAGCTCATACGGGGGTGGCTCCCTGTTTGGCGCAGACGGTTTCTTGGATGTTGGGCAAGCTGGGTCAGGGATCAACTTGCCCGATGACCTAAACAAGCCAGCATCTTTATTCACCAAAAGTGCGCTGACCTTGCTTGGCGGCCCAACGTATCCAGCATTCTGGGGCATGTCAGACAAGGCCCGTGTTTGCATTGGGTGTGATACGTATTACACACACAATGGGGCTTCAATGGTTTCTGGTGGGAACGACACTCGTGGAAACAACATCAGTATCAACGCCCGCAACACAAATATCATTGGCTATGACTGGGTGAATATTCATTGCAGGAACGGCAGGATAGCGCTTGATGCTCAATGGGTCCATTCCTACCCAACGTATAACCATACTACATCCGCTGGGGCTAACGTCTATGTTGCTGAGGACGGGGCACTCATCCGCAGCTCTTCAGCCCGCAAGTACAAGACTGACATTCAAGACGCAAACAACGCTTATGGCGAAAAATTGATCGAATTTGCGCCAAAGAAGTGGATTGATAAGGCGGAAAAGAAGCGCTATGAAGAAGACCCGGAAAACAACAAAAAGCCGGGCTACTACTACGGCCTGATTGCCGATGACCTTGACGCCGCTGGCCTTGACATGCTTGTCAACTACGGGGCAGAGGGTGAAGTCGAAGGGATCAACTATGACCGCTTGGCAGTTGCCCTGCTTCCGGTGATTAAGTCTCTCAAAGACCAGGTAGCAAGCCTTAAGGAGCAGATCAAGGCACTGACTAAATAGAATCGGGGCAAACATGAGCGGATCTAGACCGCCACCAGGGCGGAAAAACATCGTAATCATCAATCTACAAGGCCGAAAGGCCTATTTTTTATCTAAAAAGGAGAACTAAAATGATCGTATATATTGCTAATGACTCTTACCAACGGGACGAAAAAGGCGCTATCTTGTCTATGACTGCCGCTATTGAAGGTCGCAACCAAGAAACTGGGGAATCACTTAACTCTTACGTGCATTTAACCAAGGACGACTTGGGCGATGGCGTGACCTTTGAAGAGCTGACCTACAATGCAAAGCTTGAAGCATGCAAGAAAAAGATGATTGCATGGCTTCAAGGCACGGCAAGCGCTACTAAGTAGGAGGCGAGAAGATGGATAAGGGAGTTTCACAAGATTCAATGATTCGAGCACTTTTGACCAAAGTGAACGAATTAAGTGGCGAAAATATCAAGCTTATGGCTACAGTCTACGATTTGGAAGACAAGTTGAAGAAAGCTGAAGGTGATGACGATGAAAAGGCTGAAGAAGACGGCGGAACGGCTGTTGACTGACCCGCTCCACTTGCTGGTAGGGTTTGACTTGGTAGCAACGGGACTGATCTTGCTATTTAATCGGCACTATTTCTTTTGGCCGCCTCAACCAGAAATTGTTACTGCAATTCTTAACGATTCGGTTGTCGGCTTTATTGGGGTATGCCTAGGGCTGGGTATGATTGCCTGGGCGCTGTCACACAGTCGGCCCGCAGTAGTTGACCACTGGATTATCACGCTATCAACTGCCTACTATACTATTATTGCCATGACGGAGTTAGCACATGCCTTTTTTGGCCGTGGTGGTTTCCGAGGCTACATGGCGATGGACGCTATGAGCGACTTAATCATGGTCGGGATTGCACTATACATGGCCCAAAATAGCAACAGCAAGGATTAGGAAAGGGGGAACGAGGTGAGGATACAAGACTTCGTAACCAAGATTCTCCCTATCCTGGTATCTTTTGCAACAGCCTATTTTTCCTACTCACTTAATCGCGAAAAAAGCGACCGCGAAAAAGATAGCGACACTTTTAAGCGGCTAAACGATGAAAACACCAGGCTACAGGCTGACATGGAAAAATATAGAAGTTTGAGCATTGCGAAAGACGAACAGATTTTAAAGCTTGAAAATAAGCTACTCGAAGCAGAAAGGAAAAAAGATGAGCAGTAAGGAAATGATCGATCTTGCATTAACCCTTGGCTGGCTGATTATCGCGATTGGTGCGGCGGCGTATGGCAAGTATAAGGCCAAGATTAATAAGACGACTGCGGCAGGCAAGGCGGTCACTATCGTTGGCGAGTTGGCCACTTTTGCAGTCCAGGAGGCCGAAAAACTGGGCACTGACGGGGATAGCAAGAAGCAATTCGCAGTCGAAGCAGTCACTCAAGCGCTTGGCTTTTTGGGCATCAAAGGCATTACGCCAATCATGGTGCAGGGTGCGGTGGAAGATGCAGTTAAAGGCATGAAGCTTGCAGATCAAGCTCTGGCAGACAAGGAGGCAAAATAATGGCTTTCAGACAATACGGGGTTGACGTGGCTAGCTACCAGCCAAGCAACGTAGGCGGGTATCACGGCAAGGGCGCTAGCTTTTGCATTGTGAAGTTAACCCAGGGCACGGGTTATTCTAACCCTAAGGCGGCTGGGCAAGTCCAGTCAGCACGCAATAACCACATGTATGTGCATGCATACCATTACGCGGAATTTGGCAGTAGTGTGTCTAAAGCAAAGAAAGAAGCGGATTACTTCATTTCTAAGGCCAAGCAGTCCAACATCGCTATCGCTAAGAGCAGATACTTATGGCTGGACTACGAGAACGGTAACGGTAATGTAGCAACTGGCTCTAAGGAAGCAAACACGCCAGCAATCATCGCTTTTATGGAGGCGATTAAAGCGGCTGGCTGGCACGTTGGCCTTTATTCTGGTGCATCCCTTTTGCGTACCAACATCGACACGGCCAAGGTTGTAAAAAAGTTCGGCACGTGCCTTTGGGTAGCCAGCTATCCAGTTTCTGAAGCCGTATCAAGTGCCGACTTCAATTATTTTCCATCTATGGACGGTGTAGCGGTCTGGCAGTTTACCGACAACTGGAAAGGTTTGAACGTTGACGGCAACGTAGCTGTAATTGACCTCCATAAGGTGGCGGCCAAGCCAGCACCTAAGAAGTCCAAGCCCGCTAGCAAATGGGTAAAGAAGAGCGGGGTTTTCACGCTAAAAAAAGCACTCCACCTCCATAAGTCACCTAAGATCACTGCTGGGAGCATCGCTAAACTAAAGGCGGGCGATGTAGTCAGCTTTGACGCTGTCTTGCAGGGCCCAAAGCGGGTCTGGTTGAGACAACCACGGTCCGGTGGCAAGTACGGCTACATTGTCGCGCAAGACGAGAATGGCAAGGCCACTGGCAAAATCAAATATTAGCAAAATAGCTCTCTGCCCGGTTTGGACAGAGAGCAGTTTGGCGATGACAATTGAATCATTGAAAAGACCTCATTCCGTAATTGGGATGAGGTCTTTTTTGTTGTTTGGTGACCGGAATGTGACCGGTTGGAAACTGAAATGCTGTTATACCGGGTTTTCTAGCCCCGATTTTAAGGAGCGTACAGGATTTGAACCTGCGCGCCAATTCAACATTGGTTCGGCGGATTTCGAGTCCGCTGCATTACCACTCTGCCAACGCTCCA
The DNA here is from genome assembly GCA_017309015.1 of Faecalicatena absiana. Classification (GTDB taxonomy): domain Bacteria; phylum Bacillota; class Bacilli; order Lactobacillales; family Lactobacillaceae; genus Lactobacillus; species Lactobacillus absianus. The sequence continues at coordinate 60,741 of JAEDAG010000002.1, read as the reverse complement.
TAACAGTAACCATTATACTGAAAAGTTCGATAAAAGTAAAAGGGGTAATCGAAAAATCTGGCGACAAATTCTTAAAATGTGTAAAGAGCAATCAAAACTTCCTATGTTATACTCTAGTTAGCTCCTCATGCAGATGAGGGTGACCCTGAGGGCCCTGTGAGCCGGGTAAGGGCAAATTGTTATCGTTCCCCACGTAGGTGGGGGTGCCCTGCTCGTTTGGACGGGGCTTATTTTTTTACTTTTTTATAAATCAATAACTAGTTTTGACAAAGATGAAGTAATTAATGAGGGAAGACCGGAGCTTTTGCAATTTGTTATAAAATTAAGTGCTTACATGATAAAAAAGTGTTAAAATACACATTGTAGATCGGTAGTTGTATAGAATGAGGGACCTGTAATGGAATTAAGTGAGGAAACTCTTCTCCTTTGGGGAAAGAAATCAAATCAAGATGGCAGTGAGCAGTGGCTTCCGCTCGTAGCGCATCTGATCGACACGATGAATGTCGGATGTTGGCTATACAAGTCTTGGCTTAGCGAGGGACAACGCAGTTTGTTGACCACGAGACTGTCAGACGAAGATGTGTCAAAGCTGATCCGGTTCATTTGTTACATTCATGACTTGGGCAAGGCAACACCGGCCTTTCAGACCAAAGCATCTTACAATCATGATGATCAGCTCGATGAGGAACTGATGAATCGTCTGGCCAGTCATTCATTCAAGGGCCTGAATGACCTACACTTGCAAAGCCGTGGAAAATCCCCGCATGCCCGGGCTGGCGAAGCAATTCTGGAAAATGCCGGATTAAATGAAACAGTAGCAGCTATTATTGGCGGTCACCATGGCAAACCGCAAAGTGGCGATCAGAGAGAGCAAATTGATGTTTTTACGGCAAACTACTACCAAGCTGATAATGATGCAAATGTTCAGCAGCCGTGGAAGGACGTTCAGAATGAATTGATTGCTTACGGCCTGGAACTCGCGGGCTATCAGGAAATTGGCGAGGTCCCTCCAGTTACGCAAGTAGAAGCAGTAATCCTTGAGGGATTGCTGATCATGGCGGATTGGCTGGCATCAAGCACTTGCTTGAACAATGATCCAAGTAAGCCAATGTTCAGCTTGATCGACTTAAATCAGGGGCTTGATGACTTGGATATGACCTCCCGCTTTCAGAATGCTATTTCTACCTGGGCAATTAACGATGCTTGGGTTCCAGAAGCAGTAACTGATATTGACAACTATTACCAAGAGCACTTCTCATTCAAGCCGCGGCAGATTCAAGCCACCATGGAGAAATACATTAAGGATGCAATAGATCCTGGTCTGGTAATTATTGAAGCAGAGATGGGGATCGGCAAAACTGAGATTGCCCTTACGGCGGCAGAACAACTGGCTTATGCAACAGGACGGACAGGGATTTATATTGGCCTGCCTACGCAAGCAACGACTAATGCGATGTTTGATCGGGTCGACAATTGGCTGAACAAAATTGCGGAGATTGAAGGAATCAACCTGGATATTAATCTGCTGCATGGAAAAGCCAACTGGAATTCCCGCTACACCAAGATGGTCCGGGCAGAAAACATTGAAGCCGAAGACCTCGATGGAGGCACGGTTACGGTTAATTCCTGGTTCTCTGGCAAGAAGTCTATCTTAGCTGACTTTGCGGTTGGGACGATTGATAATCTGTTGCTGATGGGGCTCAAGCAAAAGCACTTGTTCCTAAGGCACTTGGGCTTTAGCAACAAGGTGGTTATCATTGACGAAGTTCACGCCTATGACATGTATATGAACAGCTATTTAACAAAGGCTTTAAATTGGCTCGGCGCATACCATGTCCCAGTTGTTATCTTATCTGCTACTTTGCCTAAAAACAAGCGTAATCTGCTGATAACATCCTATGTTCAGGGAAAGTATGGTCACGTCAAAAAGACCTTGCAAGCACCAGAAGGATGGGAAAATAATCAGGCATATCCTTTGCTGAGCATCTTGGATGGAAAGAAGCTGCAACAATACGATAGCTTTGGTCCAAAAACTGAACCCAAGGAATTGCAGATATCATATTTCAACGATGATCCCGAAAGCGTCATAAAAGAGGTAAATGAACAAATAAAAAATGGTGGTGTCGCTGGAATTATCGTCAATACCGTTAAGCGTGCACAAGAATTTGCCAAACTGATCGGACCGGAACAGCAATGTTTAGTTCTGCACTCGGCATTTCTGGCAACTGACCGGGCTAATCTGGAACAAAAATTGCAAAAGCAGATCGGAAAGAACGGAAAACGGCCTGATAAGTTGATTGTAATTGGCACGCAGGTGCTTGAACAGTCGCTGGATATTGACTTCGACGTTCTGTTTACGGATATCGCGCCAATTGATCTGCTGCTGCAGAGGGCTGGGCGGCTTCACCGACATGCGATTCCGCGCCCAGAAGGCTTGAAGGAGCGGCGGATGTATGTGTTGAAACCTGATTCAGGTGACTATGGCCCAGCCAATGAAGCTATTTACGAGAAGTATTATTTGCAAAAGACGGAACGCTTCTTGCCGGAAAAAGTAATGCTCCCTGATGATATTTCCCGGCTAGTGCAGCTCGTTTATGATGAAAGAACGGATAATCAAGTTGAGAATTTGGAAGAAGCCAAGGAAAAGTTGGTTGCAGATCATAAACGGGAAGAAAGTAAGGCTAAGAGCTTCCAGGTCAGTGCTCCCGTCTACCCAGATGATCAGGATGATTTATATGATGAAGATTGGGTAGAGGATTTAACGATTCACCGTTGGTTGGACCGCGACAAAGGAAACCTGGATGACAACCAGGCCTCTGCCGCCGTGCGTGATATCCGGGAAAGCATTGAAGTGATTCTGCTTAAGGAAGTTTGTGGCGAATATTGCTTGATGAATGGCAAGAAAGTATCCAAAACAAAAGATAAAGAATTGGCTCAAGAAGTGATTCGCTTGCCAAACGCGGTGACTCCAGATGTTGAGAAGGCCATTAATCTGCTTGAAGAAGACACCATCCGTAAATTCCCGGAATGGCAGGAGAGCCCGTGGCTAAAAGGATCACTGGCATTGGTACTTGATGAGCATGCAAAGGGGGGATTCAATGGATATGAATTACGCTATTCATCAGACACAGGATTGAGTTATGAAAAGGAGGGTGATAATTAATTATGGAAAGCTATAACTTGATAAGTGAGCCTTGGATCAAGGTCCTGGACAGCAAGACCAACTCTGAGCACATGGTATCGATCAAAGAGCTTCTGCAGAATGCTGCTGAATATCGTCAGCTGGCAGGGGAGATGCATGCTCAGGATTTAGCGGTTTTGCGCCTGGTGGAAGCCATTTTGATTACTGTTTACACCAGAATTGACCAAGATGGCGAAGAATATGACTGGGTGAGCCTTGATGACCGGATGCGCGTGCAAGCTCATGATGAAGAGATTAGCAGTCTTTCCTTTAAGAAAGCACTTGTAAAGACGTGGAAGAGTCTCTATCAGTCAGGGCATTTTTCACAAGCTGTATTTGATTACTTGGAAAAGAATGAAGATTGTTTCGATTTCTTCGGTGAGCATCCCTTCTATCAGGTAACAGCTGAACAATATGACAGTTTTGTTCCGGACAAGAAGAAGATTGCCAACGGGTCGGGGACGGTAGATCTGATGCAGATCAACCGCTTGATTTCTCAAAGCGGCAACTCTGTTGCAATTTTTGCGCCAAAGAGTGCAAACCGCAAGAATAAGCTGTCCTTGGATGAACTGGTTCGCTGGATAATCACTTACCAGAACTTTACTGGGGTAACCGATAAGACTAAGGTCGTAGCTAAGGAAAAAATGTCAAATTCTCGTGGCTGGCTGTATACTCTTAACCCTGTTTACATTCAAGGAAAGAACTTATTTGACACGTTAATGCTCAACATGGTGCTCTTTAATCCGGACCAGGATGATTATGCCCAGCAAAGGCCAGTTTGGGAAGAAGACCTTAGTGAGTATGTGAAGAAGCGGTTGACGCAAATCAAGCCAGACAACTTTGCCGAAACTTATACCGTTTGGTCAAGATTGCTCCACCTTGAGTGGCAAGATGGGATGCCGACAGTCTTTAGTGCAGGTCTGCCTGCTTTTGACAGCAGCAACGCTTATGACATTGAGCCGATGAGTACTTGGCGGAAAAACAAGAAAGACGGGAATTATTATCCGGCAACCAGACAGTTAAGCAGCATTGGGATCGCAATGTGGCGCAACTTTGGCCAATATGTCGACATTGAAGGTCAAGATGAATTCAAGGAACCGCTGGCGGTTGAATGGCTGAATTATCTTAAGAGCAAGAATCATGCCATGACAAACCAGCTGGTTAACCTGCATACGTCAGGAATCATCAGCAATGGCGGTGCGACTTCACTGATGCCAGCCGCTGAATTCAATGATGATCTGCGAATTGAAGCGGATGTCCTGTTCGATCAGACTGAAAACCGTCAGAATGCTTGGCCACAGCGGATTGAAGAGATGGTTGACTTGAGCCAGGAAGTCGGCCGGAAATATTACGGCTTCTTAATGGAAGTTGGCCGGATTCGTTTTGGCCAACAAGGTGCTGCTGATTTTGCCGGTGGAAAGAGTCAGATGTTCTATGACAACTTGAATGAACCGTTTGAAAACTGGCTTTCTAGCTTGACTGGCGGGGATGATCGCGATGAAAAGCAAGGAATTTGGAAAGAAGAATTGCGCAAGCTTGCAAATAAGACCTTAAGTGACTTCTTGGAGATTATCAGTCCAAGGGACATTTCTGGTACGAAAGAAGCAGAGAGCAACATTTTCATCGCGGCTAACAAGTACCGAGCAGGAATCTATAAAGCATTAAACAAGAGCAAATGATATGAAGGAAAGGTGATCGTAATGGCATTTGAAATTGAGAAAGCTACCGAACGAATCATCCGCCAGCTGTACAATAACGGTGATACTGATAAAGCATCGCTGTCGGCCTTGCGCTCAGCGGCGACGATCGACGGTTACCGTGCTCAAAAAGTTTGGCCGATTTTTTTAAGTAATTTAGAGGAAAAATGGTTAAGCAGAACTGGGAAAGCAACGACCGCGGAAAATGCAATCTTTGCGTCAGTAAGAATGTATGCCTTGCACCAGCAAGCATCTGACTATTGTGCATTTGCCCGGAAGAACTACTCTAAGTCGGAAGAAAACACTGAACATGGTCTGGAGCTGTTTGAAGCCTTAAATAAGCTGAAGCAAACTGCTGATTCACCGGAAGCTTTGGACCGACGTGTGCAGGCTCTGCTGGGAACAAATAATTTTGTTGCAGTTACTGACCAGTTGGTACATTTGATGCAAATCATCAAGAGCAAAAAGACTGGGATCCAGATTGACTATGCCCGTTTAGCCGGAAACTTGTATAAGTTTCAGCAAGGCTATCACCAAGCAAACGAAGTTCGTTTGCATTGGGGGGAACAATACTATCGGTCAAATGGAAAGAAAAATAGTGATAAGAAGAATTAACAAGGAGAAAAATCATGACTAAGAATTTATACGTTGACATCAATGTTCTGCAAACTGTTCCATCATCCAACATCAATCGCGACGATACTGGTGCGCCGAAGACTGCCTTTTATGGCGGCGTTACGCGGGCTCGGGTATCATCTCAGTCATGGAAGCGTGCTGTGAGAAAGGCATTTGCCGAAGACGGTGCAAGTATTGGTACCCGGACTAAGCGCGTTCCGCAAATGTTAGCCGCCAAGCTGCAAGAGCTTGACTCAAGCTTGGATGAAGAAGCAGCTTTAAGCAAAGCAATTGCTGCCCTGAAGGAAGGCGGAATCAAGGTTGGCAAGGGCAATGAGACTGGTGCTTTGCTCATGGTCAGCCCAGGTCAAATCTCCAAGCTGGCCAACTATGTCTTGGAAAATGAGGAGCTTGACAAGAAGGAAGTCAAAAAGATCTTGCTTGAAGGCAATTCACTTGACCTTGCTTTGTTTGGCCGGATGGTTGCTGATAATCCGGAGCTTAATGTCGATGCATCAGCGCAAGTAGCCCACGCGATTTCCACTCATGAAATCGTTCCGGAATATGATTACTTTACTGCTTTGGATGATCTGCAAGAAAAGGAAAAGAGTGGCGCTGCCCTGATTCAAACGACTCAATATGATTCTGCCACTCTCTACCGCTACGCGAACATCAACATGGCCGAACTTAGCTACAACCTGGGTGATCAGGATGCAGTGGCAGGTGCTTTGACCTTTATTAAAGACTTTGCGCTTTCCATGCCAACTGGCAAGCAAAATTCTTTTGCCAACAAGACTTTGCCAAACTATCTGATGGTGACTGTCCGCGACGACACTCCGGTAAACTTGGTTTCTGCCTTTGAAACTCCTGTAGCCGCAAAGGGCGGTGAAGGCTATATGGCAGGTTCCGTAAAGAAGCTGGAAGATGAATTCAAGGAAGCACTGCAGTTTGTAGACCAGCCACTGGCAACGGTAGCCATGGGTAAGTATGAAACCGGTGTTGGCGAACAGGCGGATAATTTACAAGACCTGCTTGATAAGCTGCAGGGCGTCTTACAGAAGGCGGTTGAAAATGAAGACTTTGACAATTAGACTGACGGCACCGCTGCAGGCTTATGGGAATGAAGCCAGCTTTGAGCGGCGGACCAGCTGGCCAGCGCCATCCAAAAGCGCGGTAATAGGAATGATTGCCGCTGCATTTGGCATGAGACGTGAGGACGAGCGAATCCAGGAATTGAACGATCTGGCGTTTGCGGTTCGCGTGGATCAGGTTGGCAAGGTGATGACTGAGTTTCAGACCGTTGAGTGGAAGACGGGTAACCGCAAGCTGACTTACCGGGACCATTATCAGGATGCTGTTTACATTGCTGCTGTTGGCAGTGAAGATGAAGAGTTGATTGAACGAATTGAATATGCTTTGAAGCACCCTCGCTTTCAGCTGTATCTTGGTCGCCGGGCTTGTCCTCCAGCTGGCGTTTTGCAAATTGAGAGTTTTGCTGATGTCAATCCAGTTGAGGTGCTGGAAAGAATGCCTTGGCAGGCTGAAAAGTGGTATCAAAAGAAGCACAAAAAGAAGCAAGAATATCCAGCCGAAATTATTGCTGATGCATACTTGCTGCCGGATGCCACTTTTACGCAAACCGTAAAGGATCGAGTTGAGAGCTTCGACTCGAGAGACCGGCATTTCGGCTTTCGCTTGATGGCAAAAGAAAGAATCAGTTTAAGTAATCCATGTTATGAGAAGTCTCCTGACATTATGGATTATTTGTAAAGGAGGTGCGCGATGTATTTGTCAAGAGTTGAGGTCGATTCTGACAATCGACGGAAAATTAAGGATTTATCCCATCTCGGAGCTTACCACAACTGGGTTGAGCAGTCTTTCCCAGAAGAAATTGCCAAGGGTGAGCGTCAACGTCACTTGTGGCGGCTGGATACGCTAAACGGCAGAAACTACTTGCTGTTGCTCAGCCCGGAAAAGCCTGACTTGCAAGCACTTGAAAAGTATGGCAAGCCAGGGACGGCAATCACTAAAGATTATGAGCCATTTTTAGGCAGGTTAACGGAAGGGGAACAGTTGCAGTTTAAGCTGACAGCCAATCCCGCTCACCGAGGCGGAAAGAACAGTACCCATCCAGGCAACATCATTCCATGCTTTGCGGTTGACGAGCAGTTGAGATGGCTTCGCGAAAAAGCTGAGAAGAGTGGCTTTGAACTGTTGAGTGCTGATGTAGTTGGACATGATCGCCCACATCTAAGAAAAAAGACACGAATTGCTTTGAACAGAACAGTTTTTGAAGGCAGATTGAGAATCATTGACTTAGATAAATTTAGAACTATGCTGGTTACTGGAATCGGCCGGGAAAAGGCTTTTGGAATGGGACTGATGACGGTCATTCCGGTGGAATAAAGATGAAAGTAGAAGCAAGCTACAAGAAGCCTGATTTAACTGAATTAGGTCGAACAGAAGATAGGCTGACTTTTTTGTACATTGAACATGCCAAACTGTACCGTAAAGATGGTGCTGTAGAGGTGAGGGATGAACAAGGAACTGTTTACGTGCCCGCAGCGGTCATCAGCGTGCTCCTGCTGGGACCAGGAGTTGACGTCACCCACAGAGCAATGGAACTCATGGGCGATTCAGGAATGGCGGTAGTCTGGGTAGGTGAGCAAGGAGTTAGACAATATGCGCATGGCCGTGCTCTTAACAGGTCATCGAAACTGCTTGAAGCACAAGCTAAATTGGTATCCAATTCTCGCTCACGTGTGGCTGTCGCAAGAAAGATGTACCAGCTTCGTTTCCCGGATGAAGATGTTTCTAAGCTAACAATGCAGGAACTTCGGGGAAAAGAAGGAGCCAGAGTCCGCCGAGTTTATCGTGAGCAGTCAAAGAAGACTGGGGTCAAGTGGTCAAAGCGAGAATATAAAGTAGACGATTTTGATTCTGGAACGCCGATAAACAAAGCATTAACAGCTGCTCACCAGGCACTGTATGGATTGAGCTACAGCGTAATTGCAGCTTTAGGTGCTTCTCCAGGATTGGGCTTTGTTCACACTGGTCATGACTTGGCATTCGTATATGACTTTGCCGACCTTTATAAAGCAGATATTTCTATTCCAATTGCGTTTGAGACAGTGGAGAAATACGGTGATGACGATATTGCCAGCCGGACCAGACACGCGATGCGGGACAAGTTTCGCGAAACCAAACTGATCAAGCGGATGGTTGCCGATCTGAAGTTTTTACTGTTGGGTGATGCTGACCAAGATGAACAGGATCAGCCTACAGAGGTGATGAATCTTTGGGATGATAAACTTGGACTGCAAGAATTTGGCGTCCAATATCATGAAATTCAGCAAAGTGATGAAGAATGATAGTCATAACTATTACTAAAACTCCGCCTGCACTTAGAGGTGATCTTACTAGATGGTGTCAGGAAATACAGACTGGCGTGTATGTTGGTGATGTCAGCGCCCGTGTTAGAGACAAACTATGGGATAGGGTCCTTAAGAATATTGGCAATGGTGAAGCAACTCTTGTCTACAATACCAACAATGAGCAGGGGTATGCTTTTAGAACGACGCGCATGTCAAGGCAGGTAGTTGATTTAGACGGGATGCTTTTTGTAAAGCATGTCGTCAATCAAGAAACTGTAATACATGGCTTTAGCAATGCAGCTAAATTTCACAAAGCGAGAAAAGCAGAACGCTTTAGGACTAACAAACCAGTTACCAAGCCCTCAAAATATGTGGCCGTTGATATTGAAACAAGTGGCTTGAATGCTGATAATGATAAAATATTGTCTATTGGTGCCGTAAGACATGATGGCAAGGAATATTACTGCTTGGTTAATCAAGAAACTGATATTCCAAAACAGATAGTGGAACTAACTGGACTAACGTCCTCTATGCTGAAGCAAGAAGGCATTCCTTTACGGGATGCGCTGCAAGGATTAGCTGATTTTGTTGACGACATGCCAATCATAGGATACAACTTTAGATTTGATATGGCATTTTTGAACAAAGGTTGCCAGCAGTGTGGGATGCAGGAACTCACTAATCAAGTTAAGGATTTGCTGCCGATAGTAAAAAGAAAAGAAAAATTTCTGGACAATTATAGGCTGCAGACTGTATTATCGAATTACGGGATCGAAAATAAGACACCGCATAATGCGGTATCAGACGCAAGGGCGACGAAGGAGCTAGCGATGAAACTAATCAAAAATCGCATTTTGGTGATTTGAGAATGGCGTCATTGCAGGGATCTATTACTGTGCTCCCCACGCAGGTGGGGGTGATCCAGCACCTGGGCCAGACCGCCAAGCAGATGGAACGTGCTCCCCACGCAGGTGGGGGTGATCCCCAGGCGCTTGCAGAGGTCGATCGTGCTGGTCAGTGCTCCCCACGCAGGTGGGGGTGATCCTATTCGTAAAAGCCGTCATCGTCCCAAACGCCTGTGCTCCCCACGCAGGTGGGGGTGATCCTGTCTGAATTGTTCAATGTCTCTATTAATGACTGTGCTCCCCACGCAGGTGGGGGTGATCCCATATTGCTGTGCTTGCTTACGCAGATCGTCGAGTGCTCCCCACGCAGGTGGGGGTGATCCTGTTTTGCCGTTTGACCTTTCGCCAATAATGACGTGCTCCCCACGCAGGTGGGGGTGATCCCGTTCAAGTCTGAAAACAAAATGATCTATGATGGTGCTCCCCACGCAGGTGGGGGTGATCCTGCTGAAGGGCGACAAGGGAGATGGACTTTCAGGTGCTCCCCACGCAGGTGGGGGTGATCCTTATCTGACAGCAAACCGGATTATCGTTGCTGAGTGCTCCCCACGCAGGTGGGGGTGATCCTATTAAGAGGTGGTTAATATGGCTGAGCCAGAAGTGCTCCCCACGCAGGTGGGGGTGATCCCGATTCTTGGAACTTGCAAGACGGGCAATCCTAGTGCTCCCCACGCAGGTGGGGGTGATCCAGAGTTTTACACTCTCTGTTCTTATAACAGAATGTGCTCCCCACGCAGGTGGGGGTGATCCTGCAAGCGGCACTTTAGGAAGATATTTTTTCGAGTGCTCCCCACGCAGGTGGGGGTGATCCTCATTGACTGTGATAGCCCCAGCTTGTCAGCTAGTGCTCCCCACGCAGGTGGGGGTGATCCTATCCCAGCTGGGGTGGCTCATGATCCAGATCTGTGCTCCCCACGCAGGTGGGGGTGATCCTAGCTTTAACGAGCTTGTCGACTTTCTTATTAAGTGCTCCCCACGCAGGTGGGGGTGATCCTGTACTTAACTCAATTATGGCGAAGAACAATGAGTGCTCCCCACGCAGGTGGGGGTGATCCTTAATTCTTGACCACCGAACGTTAATATAGCCTGTGCTCCCCACGCAGGTGGGGGTGATCCTGTCTTTTGCTGTCATGATACACACTTTCTATTGTGCTCCCCACGCAGGTGGGGGTGATCCTCTTTTACACCTTCGCTCTGCTGTAAAAACTGAGTGCTCCCCACGCAGGTGGGGGTGATCCTCCCCGGGTTGGCAGACCTGGAGGAGTTGAGTTGTGCTCCCCACGCAGGTGGGGGTGATCCCGATCAAGAAATACAAGGAGTAGCCAATCATGAGTGCTCCCCACGCAGGTGGGGGTGATCCCTAAACACTGGGCCGTATCAGAGCATGGGGAAGGTGCTCCCCACGCAGGTGGGGGTGATCCTACGGTGGCCCTGAAGCCCGCGAGGTTGTGGAAGTGCTCCCCACGCAGGTGGGGGTGATCCTAAAAAGGCTTAATCGGGAGAATTTGAAGTTAAGTGCTCCCCACGCAGGTGGGGGTGATCCCAGTTGAGCTGATGACCGAAGCCAACGTTTACGGTGCTCCCCACGCAGGTGGGGGTGATCCTCCAAATCTGATCTACGCAGGACATAAACTGCGGTGCTCCCCACGCAGGTGGGGGTGATCCCGGTTTATACTCAAGCTAGCCGACGAAGACGACGTGCTCCCCACGCAGGTGGGGGTGATCCCAATTTAGATGAATTAGAAAAGCTCCTTTCCCGGTGCTCCCCACGCAGGTGGGGGTGATCCTTTCGCCAATCTCTTTAATACTGGCATGCAATTGTGCTCCCCACGCAGGTGGGGGTGATCCCGACTCCGTGGTCGGGACGTTGGGCATCGCAACGTGCTCCCCACGCAGGTGGGGGTGATCCCTCGCATTCCCTGGTGTCGTTGCCGCTTCACAGGTGCTCCCCACGCAGGTGGGGGTGATCCGTGGACGGGAACATTGCTCTGGTTGGCCTTAGCGTGCTCCCCACGCAGGTGGGGGTGATCCCCAACGGCATGCCCTCCGGCGGCGCTTGGTATGGTGCTCCCCACGCAGGTGGGGGTGATCCCTCATCCATGGTCACCTGCTGGTACCGCTGGTCGTGCTCCCCACGCAGGTGGGGGTGATCCTAGGGCTTTATGCCAAAGCAAGCGACTCCAGCAGTGCTCCCCACGCAGGTGGGGGTGATCCTAATCCCAATAAAACTCACCGCTACTTCTTCGGGTGCTCCCCACGCAGGTGGGGGTGATCCTAAGAATAGCAAAACAGCCAAGACACAGATGGCGTGCTCCCCACGCAGGTGGGGGTGATCCTCCCGATTTACAAGGGGCAAACGATGCATATCAGTGCTCCCCACGCAGGTGGGGGTGATCCCTTAGCGGCTGTCGCATTTTTGCTAAAAAAGCAGTGCTCCCCACGCAGGTGGGGGTGATCCCCACCTGCATGCATAGCCAGCACACCACATAAGGTGCTCCCCACGCAGGTGGGGGTGATCCTCTCTTTAATGGTAGCGTGAAGTCTTATGTAGCGTGCTCCCCACGCAGGTGGGGGTGATCCTACTTTCTGTATTTTTGCGATTGTTTTTCTTGAGTGCTCCCCACGCAGGTGGGGGTGATCCTCCTTGGTCTTGGTGCTGGTTTGCCCTGTTGAGGTGCTCCCCACGCAGGTGGGGGTGATCCTCGTTTTCAGTTGCGGCTGGAATTTCAGTTTCAGTGCTCCCCACGCAGGTGGGGGTGATCCCTCAATCCCCCAGTTGATGCTATCCGGATCCACGTGCTCCCCACGCAGGTGGGGGTGATCCCTACCGCAGGCTTGCTTAAAACGCCTCACGGGTGTGCTCCCCACGCAGGTGGGGGTGATCCTCATCGAATCTTGAGAGACTCCGTTATCCATGTGTGCTCCCCACGCAGGTGGGGGTGATCCCGGCATTCCATCCGGTAGCGCCTGGTTCGACTCGTGCTCCCCACGCAGGTGGGGGTGATCCTGATCCAGTCCAGGCCAAAGCCCCAAACACCGGGTGCTCCCCACGCAGGTGGGGGTGATCCTTATTGAACAAGGAATCACCAAAGAAGAAGTTAGTGCTCCCCACGCAGGTGGGGGTGATCCCGAACCCTGCGGAAGAAGGTCGTTGACTCAGCAGTGCTCCCCACGCAGGTGGGGGTGATCCATTTTAGTTCTCACTTTGCCCATCGTTAAATCCGTGCTCCCCACGCAGGTGGGGGTGATCCCGGAAGTCAAGGGCTTCAAATCGTGGAAGCAAGGTGCTCCCCACGCAGGTGGGGGTGATCCCTTAGAAGTATCAGTGGCGGCTTTCTTAGCAATGTGCTCCCCACGCAGGTGGGGGTGATCCTTCGTCTTGTTTTTCTTCTTTCTCGTTTTTAGCGTGCTCCCCACGTAGGTGGGGGTGATCCTATTTTCGCTTGCAATTGTTTCAAGCGTTTTATGTGCTCCCCACGTAGGTGGGGGTGATCCTTATCTATGACGAATATGTCAAGATCATTCACGGTGCTCCCCACGTAGGTGGGGGTGATCCTAGCGAAATCGAAAAGATTTTTAAGAATTTCACGTGCTCCCCACGTAGGTGGGGGTGATCCTGTACTAGCCGGAATCCCACAAGATCTATGAATGTGCTCCCCACGCAGATGGGGGTGATCTCACTAGATCACCTCCTTACATCGGTGGCTGAATGTGCTCCCCACACAGGTGGGGGTGATCCTTCATCATTCGAAAAAAGAACGCATTTAGTCACCTATTATAAGGGAGGGGACAGCGATGATTGACAAAAAATGGATGAACTTTTTTTGGAAAAAAGTTTATATTTTAACCGATAATAATCGCGAGTGGTTTGGGACACTGTCTGGTTTTGAGAGTCCAGAAGATTCTGAAGACGGTTATTTGTGGGTAGATGTCGATGTGATTAGCCCTAAAAATTTTGGTTCAGTATAAATTCTTGTGTAAATAGAAAATTAGGCAATAAAAAAGGGTTCTGTATAAAAACGTGTGTAAATTAACTAAGGGACTTAAGGCTTCTTCCGAGATAATTCCATTAATCTCAAGAAGAAATATTCATCATCTGGATATCCATAACCCTTGCGTCTCTCAGTTTTGATCTTGTTGTTAATACCCTCTAATTTGCCCGTAGATATCCTGTACTTAGCGAATGAATAGATTCCTGACAGGTGGCGCTGTAAGAGTCTGGCAAACCACTTAAAGTGGCTATTCTCAGTCTCGATACAAATATCTATGATGTACTCGAGTTTGACGCACATCTCCACTTCATCATTTGAGCTATATGCCTGATCCAATAGGTCTTTGACGATGTCTATTGTGAAGAACAATCTGTTTTCCTCTAGTAGATCGTCATACCAGCTCTCATTATCACCATGAGCTCTAATCTCTGGCTTATTGAAGATTTCGCCAGGCACAGATACTAGCTTTCCTTGTCGAGCATCTCCATCCTTTTGAACTAGGGTAGATCGTTTAGACATCAAGATATAACGAGAGTTCTTAAGCAATTTGGCTGCTTCTGGGGTACCTTCTTCAGCTAGTCTCTTTTGTTCATCCTTACGGATTTCAGAAACAACTTTATCGTTGAAATTCTTGATGATGTGGAAGCGGTCATAGACAATGTCTAGCTTGGGATAGCGCTCTTTAAAGGCTTCTTCAAAGTCTGAGTTCATGTCACAAGCAACTGCTTCAACCTTAGACATCCACTCATCGCCAACATGATCCATAAACTCATAAACAACGGCCTTCTTCTTGCCATGGGCTAAGTAAAGAATGTGCCCAGTTTCCCAGTCAATGATTACAGTGGCGTATTTATAACCATCGTGCAGTTTGAATTCATCTATGGCTAAGTATCTTGCCTGTCTTTCAGGTTTAATGAGCGTCTTTCCATCGATTGTAAATTTAGATAATAGGAGTTCCTTGTGAATCGACTTAACTGTCATTTTATCAAGGCCAGTAATTTCAGCGACTTGTTTTAGAGTGCATCCATCGCTTAGTAGGCGCTCAGTGCATTCTTTTAAAGCCTTGGTAATTCGATAACCATTGGCTTTAAAGGGAATAGACTGACTTCTGGTATTAAATTTACAATCAGTATTGAGACAACGAAAACGTGCGTAAGATACCTTAATCTTAGTATGTTCTAGTCCCAGAGGAATATGCCTAAGGGTAGTGACAAGGGTTCCATTCTTGACTAGCTTCGTTGAGCAGTCGGGGCAGAAACCAGGTTCACACTCGGCTAATTTTCCAACAAAGATTTTTTCACCTTCATTTTGAATTGGCATACCCAATTGAATAAAGTCGGTTAAGCCAGATTCGAAAAATAAGATGCCTTTGTTAGATTCAAAGCCTTGAGTAGAAACTGTCTGTTCTGTATAATTCATAGTAAGAAGGGCCCCTCGTGTTTTTGTGGTTATTAACATTGTAAGGGACAACCCTTCTTTTTTGTTGTCTAATTTTTACTATTTACACACGAATTTATACTGAACCTAAATTTTGGGAATTTAACTTTAAGAGAAGACGAAATTGTTAAAATTTCGTTAATGAAATAATTAAAGCAGTAATTAACAAACGATTGGCTTTCGCCAGTCGTTTTTGTTGTGTTCCCCACACAGGTGGGGGTGATCCCGTCTGCCAGCTTGTCAGTGTAGGCTTTATATAGTGTTCCCCACACTGGCGGGGGTGATCCGCTCATTGAATAGACTACCTTTTATAACAAGGTGTGCTCCCCACGTAAGTAGTGGATCATAAGATTCGATTAAAGGGCAAGAAAAGTTCATGATTGTCTGATACAGTGGTAGATAGAAATGAGGAAAATATATGAGTATTTATGGTAAATATGCTGCCTATCTGCCACAGATTTTGGACGAGACTATGGCGCAGATCCGGGAGATTGGTCAAGCCTATCAGGAAAAGAATGGCCAGAAGCTCTACGAGCACCTTGAAGGCCGGGTAAAAGGCGAGGAAAGCATGACTCAAAAGTGCAAAAAGAAAGGCCTGCCTCTTACGCCTGAGAGTGCATTGCTTGAAAATCGGGACGCGATTGGCCTTAGAATCGTCTGCAATTTTATTGATGACATTTACACCTGCATTGATTTGTTAAAGAAGCAGAGCAATTTCAAGATCGTTAAGGAAAAAGATTACATTACCGATGCCAAGGCAAACGGCTATCGGTCCTACCATCTGATCATGGTGGTAGAGACGCCGTTTGAAGATGTGCATGGCAACAAGCCTGGGCAGTATTTTGTCGAAATCCAGCTGCGAACGATTGCAATGGACACTTGGGCCAGCTTGGAACATGAGATGAAATACAAGCATGATATCAAGAATCCTGAGCGTATCAGCAAAGAGCTTAAGCGCGTAGCTGATGAATTGGCGTCATGTGACGTAAGCATGCAGACGATTCGGCAGTTAATTAAGGAAGGATAATTTTTATGAAAATTCTTTTGGCTGAAGATGAAGCACAATTGAACCGGGTTGTAACGGTTGCCATGCAAAAAAGCGGCTATGAAGTCGATTCAGTATTTAACGGTCAGGAAGCTGTCGATGCCGTCAAAAAACATCCCTATGACGTAATCATCATGGATATCATGATGCCGGTCAAAAATGGCCTGGAAGCAGTCAAGGAAATCCGTGCCACTGGTGATAAGACTTATATCATGATGCTGACGGCCAAATCTGAAATCGATGACAAGGTGACTGGGCTGGACGTCGGTGCAGATGACTACTTGACTAAGCCATTTTCATTAAAGGAACTGTTGGCCCGCTTGCGGTCAAAAGAGCGCAGAAGCGAAGACTATAATAGCAAGCAAGAGCTCAACTATGACAACTTGAAGCTTGACCTTAATTCACAGGAATTGTCGAGCAATAACTCAATCAGCTTGTCGAAGCAGGAAACCAGTCTGATGCGTTACTTTTTGCTTAATCCTGGCAAGCAGCTTTCAACGCGTGAGCTTTTCAACCATGTTTGGAAAGAGGAGGACGAAACAGAGGACGTCGTGTGGGTCTATATCTCGTATCTGCGCTCCAAGCTCCAGTCAATTGGCGCTCACGTGAAGATTCTGGGTGAAAAGGGCGGCAGCTTCAGCTTGACGAGGGCCTGATCATGATTAAAAAAATTCGCCGCCGCTTTATGTGGCTGGCTACGCTCTCACTCTTCCTGGTCATGATTATTTCTTTTGCCAGTTTAATTGGCATTTCCTATGCAAGGTCTAATTCGGAAGCGGATGAGATTCTGACCGTGATTGTAAAAAATGACGGTCGCTTGAACCTCAAGGAAGCGAAGAATCGCCTTGGCGACCAGTACAACCGGGAAGGCATGTTCAAGTACCGCTATTTCACGGGCATGCTGGACACTTCAAAGGGAAAGACGACTGTGATTGATTCCGATCACATTATTGCAGAGTCCTTGAATTCTGCCTTGAGCCGGGATCAAGAAGTAGCGCTGGCTGTAAGAAATGGCAAATTAAGAGGAAACATTCATTCCAGCCACATGCGCTTTCGCTACCTGGCCAAGAAGGTATCCAAAAACAAGTATTTTATCTGTTTCATCGATTTGGCACCTTTGATGCAATCAACCCTCTTGCTGGTTAGATATGCAATGTGCTTTACGATTGCCGGCGTGTTGATCTTCATGGTGATCATGGGACTTTTGGCAGGAAAAGCAGTTGAGCCGATCAAAGAGGCCTACGACAAGCAGCGGCGCTTTATTACCAATGCTGGGCATGAACTGAAGACGCCACTGGCAGTTATCAGTGCCAATACCGAAATGGAAGAAATTCTTGGAAACGATGATGAATGGAATCAGAGCACGATCGAGCAGGTTCAGCGGATGACGCGCCTGATCGATGAATTGATTACCGTCACCAGGATGAGTGAGCCGGATGAGTTGGTCCTTTCTCCTGTTAATTTTTCAGAAAAAGTTTCAGAATCAGCCAAGTCTTTCAGATCCGTTCTGGCTAAAGACGGCAAGGACTACGAGGTTAAAATTGAGCCAGACCTCTACGTCAACGCTGAATCAAGAAGTCTGCTTGAATTGGTCAACATTTTGATTGACAATGCGCAGAAATACTGTGATGATCATGGCAAGGTCTTGGTCGTCTTGGCCAAGAGTCGGCTCAATCAAAACGCCGTTCTTACCGTCTCAAACTCTTATCGAGATGGCAAGAACGTTGATACTAAGCGCTTCTTTGAACGCTTTTACAGAGAGGATGAATCCCACCACCATGACGAGAAGAAAAAGTCGGGATTCGGGATCGGCCTCTCGATGGCCCAAGACTTGGTCTGCACCTTTGGCGGCAAGATTTCCGCTCACTGGGAAGATGGGGTCATGACCTTTACGGTTACCTTAAAACGTCTTACATCTAAGAAAGTTGCGGCAAGCAATGCCGATAATCAAGAATAAGAGGGCTGGTTTGCCCCTGCTTTCTTGTCTAAATTAAGAAGGCTCTGTCACAACAAATGATTGATTTTTGACGAGAAATAGCGTATAATAATAGTAAGAAACAGTACCACCGAAGGAGGTAATTGGATATGCCTACTATCAAAGACGCATTAGATATTATCGGTAAGTTGACTGTCGCAGAGCAGGAAAGCCTTAAAACAATGCTTTTAAGTCCTGCCTTTGTAAAGTCTTTGAATATTGAAGATTTCGTAGCAAAGGAACGCTTTGCAAATGGTCGTGTATGCCCTCTTTGTGGCTGTATCCATGTGGTTCGCAATGGTCATCGTAAAGATGGCACACAGCGATATGTATGTAAGGATTGTGGCAAGTCCTTCGTGATTGCTACGAACTCCATTGTGTCTGGTACAAGAAAAGACTTGTCCGTGTGGGAGCAGTACATTGATTGTATGATGAATGGCTTATCCATTCGTAAGACTGCTGTTGCTTGTGGGATTCACAGAAACACCGCATTCCTTTGGAGACACAAGATTTTGGATGCACTTCAGAATATGGCAGACGATGTTACCCTTGACGGCATTATTGAGGCTGACGAAACTTTTTTCGCCATCTCGTACAAGGGCAATCATAGCAAGAGTAAGACATTTGCTATGCCACGCAAGGCTCATAAGCGTGGTCATTCTACACATATCAGAGGCTTGTCCCAAGAAAAGGTATGTGTTCCTTGTGCGGTTAATAGGAATGGCTTGTCTATCTCCAAGATTACGAATACTGGTAGAGTTTCTACAAGAGATTTACATCATATTTATGATGGTAGGATTAAGACCAATTCCACTCTTGTTACGGACAAGATGAACTCCTATGTGAGATTTACAAATGCCAATGGCATTGACCTTGTGCAGTTAAAGACTGGCAAAGCCAAGAAAGGCATTTATAATATCCAACATATCAATAGCTACCATAGCCAGCTAAAGAGGTTTATGCGTGGCTTTAACGGTGTTTCTACCAAGTATCTGAACAACTATCTTGTGTGGAATAACCTTGTAAATTACGCCAAAGAAAGCGACATGGAGAAAAGGAACATCTTCTTAACTTTTGTTTTGGCAACATTGAAAACTGCTAAATGCAGAGATTTATCAAACAGACCAGCAGTTCCTCTGGTCGCCTAATTAGAATTTGTGGAGATGATAAGATGGTCAATATAACAGATGTAAAACAGATTCTTCAATTTGCAATAGATGCGGAGATTAAAGTCTTTCTTGATGGTGGATGGGGTGTAGATGCTCTTCTTGGATATCAGTCAAGAGCCCATAATGATATTGACATTTTTGTAGAAAAGAACGATTATCAGAACTTTATAGAAATAATGAAAGCTAATGGCTTTTATGAGATTAAGATGGAATATACAACATTGAACCATACTGTATGGGAAGATTTGAAAAACAGAATTATTGATTTGCATTGTTTTGAATATACGGACGAAGGTGAAATTCTTTATGATGGGGATTGTTT
The DNA here is from genome assembly GCA_017309015.1 of Faecalicatena absiana. GTDB lineage: Bacteria > Bacillota > Bacilli > Lactobacillales > Lactobacillaceae > Lactobacillus > Lactobacillus absianus. Next base: position 41,029 of record JAEDAG010000002.1, on the reverse strand, counting down.
TCCGGTAGAAACTTTTTCGGGTAAAGGAAGAATTGAGGAAATAGAGGTTTCCTGTATTGAACCATATAGTCAAGTAATGTTCCATCTGGGATACGAGTTTGATGAAAATGATGCACATGATGTGAAGTTATTGTGTGAGACATTTCATATCGAAATTCCAAATGAGTATAGATAACTGCAAATAACAGTTTGTAGGGGAGTTCTGATACTCCCCTATAAAAATGGCTATTTATCAACTGTTTGTTGTGACATAGCCATTAAGAAAAACATTTAAAATTGGGCACTTGTTCTTATTGAATGAGCGCCTTTTCTGTTGTAAGCAAGTTCTAAACTTTTGTTGAAGTTTTTTTATTAGGCGGGCAAAAGACGTTATAGTAAACTATAGTAGTTTAGAACAGATATTAAATATTGCTGTTTTGATTATTTTTGAAGATTGTCCCCAAAATGGATGACTTATTGAGGAGAGTTTATTAATAATGCAAGAGATATATGTTGTTGCCGCAAAAAGAACCCCGTTTGGCCGCTACCACAAGCAGCTGGCCGATTTTTCCGCCATTGAATTAGGCGAAATTGCCTTAGAAGGGGCTCTGCAGGAAGCAGACCTTGATGCAACGGCTCTGGATGCCCTCTTTATGGGCAACGTCTTGTCCGCTGGCCTGGGCCAGAACATGGCCCGGCAAGTGGCTTTGAACGCCGGAATGCGCCAGGATTCCGTAGCAACCAGCATCAACGAAGTTTGTGGCTCCAGCTTGAAGGCCGTGCGTCTGGCCCAAGCCCAAATGGCTATCGGCGACTTGGGTCTGGTTGCGGTCGGCGGCAGCGAATCCATGACCAACCTGCCAAAAGACCTGATGATGAAAGACGGCTTGATTGATGCCTTCAGCAAGAAGCCAATGGGCATCACCGCTGAAAACGTGGCTAAGCGCGACCACGTTTCAAGACGCGACCAGGACGAATTCAGCCTCGCTTCCCACCAAAAGGCCACCAAGGCTTGGAAGGAAGGCAAATTCGACGATGAGGTCCTGGTCATCATGGATGATGAGCGGAAAATCGACCACGATGAGAACGTTCGCCCAGATACCAGCATGGAGGCCTTGAGCAATTTGAAGACCAGTTTCTCAGAAGATGGGACGGTGACCGCGGGCAATGCATCCCCAATCACTGACGGCGCCAGCATGATCATCCTGGCTACCGCTGAGAAGGTCAAGGAATACGGCCTTAAGCCCCTGGCCAAGCTGGGTGCCTACTCAGAAGTCGGCTACGATCCGGAATTCATGGGCTATGGGCCTTACTACGCGATCAGCCGCTTGTTTGAAAAAACTGGCCGCGGCAAGGACGACTATGACTTCTTTGAAATCAACGAAGCCTTCGCGGCAACTACTTTGGCCGTGGCCCGCGACTTGGAGCTGCCTTTGGACAAGGTCAACCGGCAGGGCGGCGCGATTGCCTTGGGCCACCCGCTTGGCGCAACCGGCACCCGGCTTTTGGGCACCGCGGTGCGCCAGCTGCAAAGAGGCGGCGAGCGGGCAGTCGTTTCCCTGTGCATCGGCGGGGGCTTGGCCATCTCCTTTGAGGTTGAGAAAGCATAAATGAAGTTTTACCAAATGTCGCCCCAGGAGCGCCGGGAGGAACTGGTTAAGCAGGGCGCTTCTCTTGAGCCTGTTGCCGCTGACAAGCTGGATCGGCTCAATGATCTGAGCGAAAACGTGATCGGGGAGCTGGAGCTGCCTCTTAGCTGCTTGACCGGCGCCTTGGTCAACAATCAGGAATGGCGGATCCCGATGTCCACGGAAGAGGCTTCAGTAGTAGCGGCGGCCAATCACGGCTTCTCCGTTTTCGCCAAGAATGGCGGCGTCATTGCCCAAAGCCGCCGCGATGGGATTTACGGGCAGATCGTCTTGCAGGTTGGCAGTGACTTTGACCTGCCTTCTTTTACTAAGCTGATTCCAGCTTATATTGATCTGGCCAATGGGGAATTCTCCTCGCTGGTCAGACATGGCGGCGGGGTGCGGCAGATAGCCGCTCGCCAAGAAGATGACCTGGTCTATTTGCTGGCCTTGATTGACCCGGCTGAAGCGATGGGAGCCAACAAGGCCAATGCCATCCTGGAATTTCTGGCTGGCAAGATGCAGAATGAGCCTGGAGTTAAGGATAAGCTGTTCGCCATCCTGTCCAACTATCCCAGTCAGTTGACCCAGGCTGAAGTCACGATCGACTTTGCCACGCTGACTAAGGACCATGATTCAGTCAAGGGCGAAGAGATCGCCAAGAAGATGGCCCTCTTAAGCCGGATCGGGCAGAAGGACGTCTACCGCGCGGTGACCAACAACAAGGGAATCATGAACGGGGTAGACGCGGTCTTGGCGGCAACGGGAAATGATACCCGGGCAGTTGAGGCAGCCAGCCATGCCTATGCCGTAAAAGATGGCCGATACCAGAGTCTTAGCTCATGGGAAATCAAAGACGGGGCCTTAAAGGGAGAGGTGGTCCTGCCTTTGGCCTTGGGGGTGGTTGGCGGATCCATTTCCAGCCGGCCGGATATTAGACAAAGCTACTCAATATTAGGTAAAATAAAAGCCAGAGACTTGGCGAACCTGGTAGCGAGCGTGGCTTTGGCCAATAATTTCGCGGCCATCAACGCCATCTCGACCAAAGGGATTCAAGCCGGCCACATGCGCCTGCAGACCAGAAACGTGGTTGACCTGCTTGAAGCCACTCCAGCAGAAAAAAAGGCGGTCTTCGACTTGATGACCAGCCAGCATAAATATGGCGAAACTGCCGCCAAAGTTTTTTTGAAAGAATTGCGAGGACGATAATTACATGGAAATTGGTATTGATCAGATAGGTTTTTTCACGCCGAACAAGTTTGTCGACATGGTTGACTTGGCTCACGCCAGAGGCGAGGATCCCAACAAGTTCTTGATTGGGATCGGCCAAGACAGAATGGCTGTTGCCGACCAAACCCAAGATGCGGTTTCTATGGGGATCAACGCCACCGCAGAATACCTGGACCAGGTTGACCTGGACCAGCTGGGTCTGCTCATCTTTGCGACGGAAAGCGGGATCGACCAGTCCAAGTCTGCTTCACTGTTTGTTAAGGAAGCCTTGGGCCTGCCTGCTCAAATCCGGACTTTTGAAATCAAGGAAGCCTGCTTTGCTTTGACGGCCAGTCTGCAGGTGGCCCGCGACTACGTCCGCGCCCACCCGCACCACAGCGCCATGATCATCGGCAGCGACATCGCCAGATATGGCTTGTCAACGCCAGGCGAAGTGACCCAAGGCGCCGGCGCGATCAGCATGCTGATCAAGGAGGACCCGGCGATCATCGCTTTAGAAGATGGCCACACCTCTTATTCTGAAAACATCAATGACTTCTGGCGGCCAAACAACTTCCAGACGGCCTTGGTGGACGGCCACTACAGCCGCGACGTCTACCTGGACTTCTTTAGACACACTTTTGCCCCATACTTGGAGGAAAAGGGCCTGGAAGTCAAGGACTTCGCCGGCATCTGCTACCACCTGCCATATACCAAGATGGGTTTCAAGGCCCACAGCATTGCCATTGACGGGCAAGATGAAGCGGTCAAGCAGCGCCTGGGTGATAACTTCCAGTTGTCAGCCAAGTACAGCCGCGAAGTCGGCAATATCTACACGGCCAGCCTTTACATGTCGGTCTTGAGCCTGCTGGAAAATGGCGACTTGCAGGCCGGCGACCGGGTAGGCTTCTTCTCCTACGGGTCAGGGGCCATGGCTGAATTCTTCTCAGGCAAGATCGTGGACGGCTATGAAAGACGTCTGCGTCCGGCAATGCACAAGCGGATGCTGCAGGAAAGAATCCGCCTGGGCGTTGGCCAATACGAGGAGACCTTTACTGAAGCCATGCAGACTTTGCCAGAAAACGTCGAATTCACCAGCGATGCCAACCGGGGCACCTGGTATTTGGCTGGGCAGAAGGGTTACGTGCGCCAGTACCGGCAAAAATAACGCGAGCAGCAAAAGAGAGCAGGAGCTCTCTTTTTTTATGCCGTTTTGGAAGATTCAGAAACTGAACGTGTTTGCCCCAGCTGAATATCTGGCTGGACAAAAGCGGGGCGGCTATGACCTGCCGGAGCTTTTCGCCTGGATTGACCGCATTGCTAAATAAGCCATATTTGAGCAAGGCCCTGCACGCTGCAGGGCCTTTTCGTCGACTGTTACAAAAAGGGCTTCTGCCTTTACCAAGCCGGGTATCAGCGGGTAGAATAGGTTAGTAAAGAAAGATTGGGAGAGATAAAATGAAGACAAGAATCAGCAATATTCTGAAAATCATCCCCCTCCTCCTGGCTGCCTTGCTTTTGACCAGTTGCCAGAAGCCGCTGCCGAAAAGTGTCAAGACCCGCCAGTCCAAAGAAACGGTGACTTTTTTCTTCCACGGCTACGGGTCCAGCATCAATGCGGAAAAGCACATGGCTGAGGCGGCGAGAAAGGCGGGCAAGACCAATGAAGTCTTGACGGCGACGGTTGGCTGGGGCGGAAGCGTCAAATTGCGGGGAAAGATCCAAGACAAGCCCAAGAATCCGGTCATCCTGGTCGGTTTTCAAGACAACGATAACCCCGACTACCACCGGGACGGCTGGTATGCCTACAAGGCGGTCAAGACCGTCCAGAAGAAGCTGGGCTTCGAAAAGATGAACCTAGTGGGCCACTCCATGGGCAACATGGCGATCTGTTACATGATCATGGATGACGGGGGCAAAAAGAGCTTCCCGGTCATCGAGAAACAGGTCAGCATCGCCGGCCACTACAACGGGATCAAGGGCTACAGCGCGAATTCCGATTCGCCGCTGACCGCGTCTGGCAAGCCAGAGCACATGGACGCGACCTATAAAGACCTCCTGTATTTGCGGCAAGTCTATCCTAAGGGAGTCGCGGTACTCAATATTTACGGCGATACCGGCAATGGCTCAGATGAGCGCGTCTACAACAACTCTTCCAGGTCTTTGAAATACCTGCTGGTCAACGCCAAGAGCTATCAGGAATTGCGTATCAAGGGCCAGGGCGGCCAGCACAGCCAGCTGCATGAAAACGCGCGCGTTGACCGGGCCCTGCAGAAGTTTTTGTGGAATTAAGAATTAGCAGCGGAAATCGAGGATTAAAGCATGATTAGAAAATTTCAAGCAGCTGATTTGGACGCAGTCGCGCGGATTTGGCTGCAGACGAACCGGGAGGCCCACGGCTTCGTGCCTGACCACTTCTGGCAGGACCAGCTTGCGGACGTGAAGAGGGAATTCTTGGCAGCTGACCTTTACGTGGCCGAAGAAGACGGGAAGATTGCCGGCTTCATTGGCCTTGAAGGGGACGAAGTCGCTGGCCTGTTCGTCGCGGCATCCTGCCAGTCGCGCGGTCTTGGCAAGCAGCTGCTGGACCAGGCCAAAAGCGAGCACCCACAGCTGCACCTGCGCGTTTATGAGCAAAATCCCCGGGCTTTGGAATTCTATGAACGGGAAGACTTCAAGTTTCAAGGCGAAGAAACGGACCCTTATACCGGGGAGCCGGAATACGCCCTTTTTTGGCAGCGGGACTGCTAAAGAGGACACGGAAAAGACAAGCGAAAACGTTCCTGGAGTGATCCGGCCTTCAGGAACGTTTTTGAATTTGAGATTTAAAAAGGAGCAATTATGGAACAAAGACCAGCCTGCATTAAGGTCCGCGGTGGCCGCGTGCACAACTTGAAAAATATCGACGTCGATCTGCCTTTAAATAAAATCGTGGCGATTGCCGGCGTCTCGGGCTCTGGCAAGTCCAGCCTGGCCTTGGGCATCCTGTATGCCGAAGGGTCAAGGCGCTACTTGGAATCGCTGTCGGCTTACACCAGGCGGCGGATGACCCAGGCAGAGAAGCCGCTGGTCGACGAGGTCTTATACGTGCCAGCGGCCTTGGCTTTGCGCCAGCGCCCTGGCGTGCCAGGCATCCGCAGCACTTTTGGCACGGGAACGGAGCTGCTCAACAGCCTGCGCCTGATGTTTTCCCGCCTTTCCAGCCACTGCTGCCCGAATGGCCACTATTTGGCCCCGTCTTTAAGAACCGCGGCCGGTCTGCCCTTGAAGTGCCCGGAATGCGGGTGTGAATTCTATGCTCCTTCAGCCGAGCAGCTGTCTTTTAACAGCCAAGGGGCCTGCCCAGACTGCCAAGGGACTGGCATTGCCCGCACGGTTGATGAATCGACGCTGATTCCCGATGAGGACCTGACCATTGATGAAGGCGCGGTTTTGCCTTGGAAGACGCTGATGTGGTCCTTGATGAAGGACGTTGCCCGGGAGATGGGCGTGCGCACCGACGTGCCTTACAAAGACCTGACGGACCAGGAAAAGGAAATCGTCCTGCATGGTCCGGCTGAAAAAAAGCACATTCTCTACCTTGACAAGAAGGGCCAGTCGACTGAGCTGGACTTTACCTACTATTCAGCCGTCCGGACGGTTGAAAATGCCCTGGCCAAGGTCAAGAATGAAAAGGGAATGAAACGGGTGGCGCGCTTTCTGAAAGAAGGCACCTGCCCGCGCTGCCACGGCAGCCGCTTGAGCGAAGAAGCCCGGGCGCCCCGGCTGTGCGGGCGCTCATTGGCTGACGTCTGCCAGCTGACTTTGGCTGAATGCCAAAAGTGGGTGGATGAGGTGCCAGCGGCCTTGCCCAAGGAGATGCGGCCAATGGCCGAGAGCATCGCGGCTTCTTTTGACCTGTCGGCCAAGCGCCTGCTTGACTTGGGCTTGTCCTACTTGACCCTGGACCGGCCAGCCGCCACCTTGTCCAATGGCGAGCGCCAGCGGATGCAGCTGGCCCGGGCGGTCCGCAACCGGACGACCGGGGTCTTGTACGTCTTGGATGAGCCGTCAATCGGCCTGCATCCCGCCAACATCGAGGGCTTGAAAGGCGTCATGAAGGATCTGGTCGCGGATGGCAATTCCGTGATCCTGGTTGACCATGACACCCAGGTCTTGAAGGAAGCAGACTGGATGGTGGAAATGGGGCCAGCAGCTGGGGAAAAGGGCGGTGCAGTGGTTGCCCAGGGAACGCTGGCGCAGATCGCGCGGAATCCGGCATCCAAGATTGGGCCTTTTTTGTCTGGCAAGGAGCTAATCGACAAGCGGTCAAAGATTGCCGAGCAGGATTTGTTCAAGCTAGGCCGCATTCATTTGGAAAGCCGGCAGATCCACACGGTCAAGCCACTGAGCGTTGATTTTCCTAAGGGCCGTCTGTCCGTGATCACCGGCGTCTCAGGCTCGGGCAAGACGACCATGCTGCTGGAGACTTTGCTGCCAGGGCTGGTCAGCCAGATGAAGGGCGAGCCGTTGCCAAAAGCCGTCAAGGCCCTGGAAGCGGATGGAATCAAGCAGGCCAAGCTGATCGACGCGACCCCGATTGGGATCAACGTCCGCTCAACCGTGGCGACTTATGCCGGAATTCATGATGAGCTGCGCAAGGTCTATGCCCGGACCCCTGACGCCAAGCGCTTGGGCTATAAAGCCGGAGACTTTTCTTACAATACTGGCCGCTTGCGCTGCCCGACTTGTGACGGGACCGGCGCGATCGTCTTGGACGTCCAGTTTTTGCCGGACGTGGAAGTTGCCTGCCCGGACTGCGGCGGCTCACGCTACCGCAAAGAAGCTGACTTTGTCCGCCGCCAGCCGAAGGCCAACCAGGGGGAAAAGGCCGTCAAGGCCTATACCCTGCCTGAACTGATGGACATGTCGGTTGACCAGGCCCTCGCGGCTACCCGCGACCTGCCGCTGGTTCAAAGACGGCTGCGGGTCTTGCAGGATCTGGGCCTGGGCTACCTGACCCTGGGGGAGGCCACGCCATCTTTGTCAGGCGGTGAAGCCCAGCGGCTGAAGCTGGCCAGCGAGATGGGCAAGGGCCAAGACGATACGGTCTTTATCTTTGACGAGCCAACGATTGGCCTGCATCCCCTGGATGTCGCCTCCCTGCTTGACGTCTTCCAGGGCTTGATCGAGCAAGGGGCCACGGTCTTGGTGATTGAGCACGACCAGGACGTGATTGCCAACGCGGACTACGTGGTCGACCTGGGTCCAGGCGGGGGCAAGGAAGGCGGGCGGATTGTCGTCTCCGGCACGCCCGAAGCCGTCATGGCCTGCCCAAGCAGCCTGACCGGCAAGTACTTGCGCTTAAACCGGAAGAAATAACAAAAAGCGCTGTGATGTGACCCCCAAAATTGGGACAAATTAGTATTATGCCGTTAAGGTTGTTAAAACATGATTCCGATATTCAATCGGGGTCATGTTTTTTCGTCCTGTTTTGATTCTTACGTTGTTGTAGTAATCGATATATTTGTGAATAGCTTGTTCAAGCTCATCTAAGTCCTTGTATTTATGCTCTTGGCCGTAGAACATCTCCCGCTTAAGAATACCGAAGAAGCCCTCCATTAGGCCGTCGTCAAGAGAGTTGCCTAGCCTGGACATACTCTGATCGATCCCTCTGTTAGCCAGAGCGGATTGATATGCATAGTGCTGATATTGCCAGCCACGGTCTGAGTGGAAAATAAGCCCGTTAAGAGCCGGGTGCTTCTCAAATGCATCATCTAGCATAGTCATCACTTGCTTAAGGTCTGGGTGTCTAGAAATGTTGTAGGAGATGATTTCTTGGGTACAACCATCGATAATTGGAGAGAGGTAGAGCTTTTGATCTTTAAGATGGAATTCTGTCACGTCGGTAAACCAATGTCTGTCGGGAATAATTGCGTAGAAATTGCGTTTGATTAAGTCTGGCTTGATCTTGCCTTGAACGCCATAATAGCTGCTGTATTTGCGTTTCTTGCGGATTGAGATGGCGAATAAGCCCATCTTTTGCATGAGCCTCTGCACCTTCTTATGGTTGATCTCATAGCCTTCCCGGCGGAGTTGTCCGCAGATTCTCCGGTACCCATAGCGCCGGCTATGTTCAAGATAGATCTCTTTGATTCGATCCATCAGCTTCTGGTTACGAGAATCCTTGTCTGGCTTATGAGTCTGATAGTAGTAGTTACTTCTTGAAATATGAGGCAATCCAGGATTGGCATTGATAACGTCGATAATGTACTTAACGCTAAGCCGCAATTCTTGCCTTAATTCAGTGATTGCACGAGCTAATTCTTCTTTTCTTGGCTCTTCCGTTCTTGAATTAAGGCCTCCAATTTTTTTACGTATGCAAGCTCGACTGTAAGCCTCTTTACCTGCTCTTCCAGCTCTTTGATCCGTTGTTTGTCCTTGTTTTTGGGCATTCTTGGGTGGTCTACCTTTCTTCTTGGTAATGACAGTATACCCGTTTTCTTTGAAAGAGCGAAGCCAATTAGCAAGAATTCCTTGATTCGTAAGCCCTAAGTCTAAGGAAACCTGCCTAAGAGCTTCACCACCTAGCAGAACTCTATCAATGGCAGCGAGCTTGAAATCAGCAGTATATTTCTGTTGAGGGCGATCCAAAATGGCTTCGCCATGCTTTTGGATCAAGTCTACCAAATATTGGATTCCTCCACGCTCCATCCCATATTTTCGGCTGAGGTAGGTGCCTCTTCTATGATCGTCTACCCATTCGTGGTAGATAGCAAGTTTGATTTCTTTAGTGTATTTAGTCATGAAAATAACCCCCGAAATTAGTGTCCTAATTTCGGGGGTCATATCACTGCATGACTCATGCAGCGCTTTTTGGATTACTTGTTGACCCGGGCCTTGACCTTGACCCGCGGCGTCCAGTTCAGGGCGATAACCGCGAAGATGATCATGACTGAGGCAACGTAGTCCATCATTTGCGGGTGAAAGTGAAAAACGATGATGGAGCCGATCATGGAGGCCAATGGCTCAAAGGCATCCATAAAGGCGACAGTCATCCCCGAAATATGTCCTAAGGCGTGGTTTTGCCAAAGGGTCGGGATGATCGTCCCCATTACGATCACCACCGTCAAGTTGATGTAGACGGCCGGCACGTTTGGGACGCTGGGCCAGACTGGGTGAATGGCCGTCAGGATCAGGCCGGAGATGAAGAGCCCCCAGCCCGTGACTGAAATCGTCGAGTGTCTGCTCACCAGCGCCTGGGGGATGAGACTGTTGGCGGCCGCGCCGACCGCTGACAAGATCCCGAACAGCAGGGTGATTGGCGCGATCCGCAGGTCATGAACGTTGCCATGGGTTGACAGCAGAAAGACCCCGCCAAAGGCCATCAGGCTGGCAATGACGTCAATGGGCCGCAGAATTTCCTGCTTGGTCAAGGTCAAATAGGCAAGGACGAAAAAAGGGCCAACGAACTGAATGACCGTGGCAATTGCCGCGTTGGCCTGGGCCACGACTAAAAAGAAGCAGTATTGAAAGGGCAAAACCCCGATGACGGCATAGGCCAGAAGTTTTAGGGCGCTGCCCTTGTCTTTCCAGACCTGCAAGGGCTGCTGGCCGGTCAGCTGGGCGACGATCAGCAAGATCAAGCCTGAACAGATCTGCCGCATTTGGGTGACCCACATCGGCGTGATGCGGGGGTCCAAGTTGAACAGGCCCTTGGCAAACAGGCCCGAAATGCCCCACAATATGCAGGCCGCGGCAGCCACGCCCGCCCATTTGGTACTTGACTTCATTCAATCCCAGATCCTCTCTATTTTTTGCTGAGCTATTTTTAATCAAAACAATCCTTTCCATTCTAACATAAGGGTCGGCAGAATAGCTTAAAAGACCAGCTGTTATCTTTTGCAAATTGAATAGAATTGCTTGATAAATTGAAAAAGATGAAGAAAAAACGTCGGGATCTATGCTAAAATGTGAAAAGTTGCATTGAAAATGATAACCAAAGATTGAAAGAGGGCTTCTCAGGCAGATGAAAACTGAAACGACCGAGCAGGAATACCAGCACCACTTGTCCCAGCACCACCACATGCGGGTTCAGTGGGAGGAATTCTTCAAGAGCGAGGACACGACCAAGATTATGGACGCGACTTTGATTGAAAAGAGTTCCATCATCACCAGGGTTGGGATGATGATCTTGAGCTGCGGAACTGGGGCATGGCGGGTGCGCGATGCCATGGACACGATGGCGCGGACTTTGGACTTGACCTGCAGCACGGACATTGGCTTGGTTTCCTTGGAATGTTCCTACTTTGACGTCAACAACCAGTCATACTCCCAAAACATGGCTTTGCCGGCAACTGGCGTCAACATGGCCAAGCTGGACGCGCTGGAGCGGTTCGTGCGGCAGTTTGAAGCCGGTGAAGGTGACTTCACGATCAAGGACGTCCGCCACCGCTTGGGTGAAATTGAGCACATCAAGGGCCAGTACAAGCTCTGGCAGGTTGGCCTGGCAGCTGCCTTAGCCTGCGGCGGCTTCATTTTCCTCCTTGGCGGGGGGATTCCGGAAGTCATCTGTGCCTTCCTGGGCGCGGGCGTGGGCCAATTATGCCGGGGCGGGCTTGGCAAGCGCGGGATCACTTTCTCGGCGACGACCGCGGTTGGGGTCTTGGCCGCGTGCCTGACCTACTTCCTGGCCTTTTCAATCGGCTCGCACCTGTTTGCCTGGCCGGGGGCCCACATTCATGGCTACATCGGGGCCATGCTCTTCGTGATTCCGGGCTTTCCATTTATTACTTCCGGTTTGGACATGGCCAAGCTGGACCTGCGCTCTGGCCTTGAGCGCCTGGCCTACGCCTTGCTGATCATCTGCATCGCGACCGCGGTTGGCTGGATTTCGGCCACGGTTTTGGGCATTCGGCCCGGGACCATGCCGGACTTGAGCCTGGAAGTCTGGCAGATGGTGCTTTTGCGGCTTTTGGCCAGCTTCTGCGGGGTCTTTGGCTTCTCAATCATGTTCAACTCCCACGTGAAGATGGCCGCGATTGCCGGTTGCGTTGGGGCGATCGCCAATACGCTGCGCTTGTCCATGGTTGACTACGGGCATGTGCCGGGACCGCTGGCAGCTTACCTGGCGGCTTTGTTGGCCGGAATCCTGGCCAGCTATGTCCGCGAGCGAGTTGGCTACCCGAGAATTTCTTTGACGGTGCCATCTATCGTCATCATGGTTCCAGGCCTTTACATGTACCGGGCCATCTACCTGTTGGCCAACGTTCATGTTGGTGCTGGGGCAACCTGGATGACTGAGGCCTTGATGCTGGTCTTTGCCTTGCCAATGGGCCTGCTCACGGCGAGAATTCTGACCGACAAGAAGTGGCGGCACGTCGGCTAGCATATGATATGAAAAAGAACGGATCACCCGATCCGTTCTTTTTGCTTGTATTGGATTATTGTTTTACTCGCAGTGCTGCCTTATTCCTGCAGGTCAGCCACGGTGGCTTTGACCAGCTTGATCAGGTCGCTTGGGGCGATCAAGACGCTGCGGCCGACTTCCCCGCTTGAAACCCAGATGGCCTCTGAATCATTGACGCTTTGATCAAGGTAGACCGGGTACTTCTTGGCGTGGTAGATCCCGATTGGGGTATTGGCCCCGTGCACGTAGCCGGTGGTCTTTTCCAGCTTCTTTAAAGGAATCATTTCACACTTCTTGTTGCCGGAAGCCTTGGCGATCTTCTTCATGTCCAAGTGGCCTGAAAGAGGGATGACGCCGACCAATGGGCCGGTCTTGTTGCCTTCCATGGCCAAAGTCTTGTAGACCGGATAGCCGTCCAAAATCGGGTCGCCTTTGGAGACCTGGGCTACCCCGTGGTCTTCTTCAATCTGGCTGGCGTGCTGCTTATATGAAATTTTATGTTGGTCGAGAATCTTCTCAACCAGGGTCTTATCTAATGAATCTTTGTTCTTTTTCTTTTTTGACATTTGTTATCACCGCTTAACATGATAACATTCTAAGTGGAGATACAAAAGGAGGAACACATAGTTCATGAAACTACTTGAAGTCAAGATTGAAACTAGCTATGACGTCGAGGACGCCTTGTCCTATTTTGCCCAGGAAGACCTGCAAGCTTTGGGGATTGAGGCCAGACGCCGCAGCGACTTTGAACAGGCCGGCTGGCTGCACGACTCTACTGTCGTTGAAATGGACGACATCAAGGACTTGCCGGCAGAAGTCGAATTTATCGCCTACTTTGACGAAGAGCGCGACCGGGATGAGGTAGTCAAGGCCTTTGAGGACAAGCTCAAGGAATTGGCTGGCTACGGCCTGCGGACTGGCGAAGGGACAATCTCCACCAGCTATATTGCCGACCAGGACTGGAATACCGTCTGGCAAAAGTACTACCACGTCATCAACCTGTCTCGCCACCTGGCTATCGTGCCGGAATGGGAATCATACAAGCCAGCCTTTCCTGACCAGCAGATCATTACCATGGATCCTGGTCTGGCTTTTGGGACAGGGAACCATCAGACGACCCAATTGGCCATGCTGGGCATTGAGCGGGCAATGGTCAAGCCGTTAAGCGTCGTTGACGTGGGGACGGGCTCAGGCATTTTGGCAATTGCCGCCCATAAATTGGGCGCCAAGTCAGTTCTGGGGACTGACATTTCCGACGAGTCAATGACGGCTGCCAAGGAAAATGCCGGCTTGAACGATTTCGCTGATCTTAAGCTGCAAAAGACCAGCCTGCTGGCTGACGTTGAAGGCAAGTTCGACTTGATCGTGGCCAACATCCTGGCTGAAATCCTGCTGGACTTGATTCCTCAGCTGGACAGCCACCTCAATGAAGACGGACAAGTTATCTTCTCCGGGATTGACTACCTGCAGCTGCCAAAGATCGAGCAGGCCTTGAGCGAAAATGGCTTCAAGATTGACATGAAGATGCGGGCCGGCCGCTGGATCGGACTTTGCATCAGCCGCAAGGAAGATTAGCCAGTAAAACTAGAGACGACTTTCGACACTCATCTGACATGGATGAGTGTTTTTGCTTTTTTGTTTAATCTGTGCCTGACTGATGATAGAATAACTTGGGATATTTTCTAAAAAAGTTAAAAAGCCTTTGAAAAGATGTAAAATAAAAGCAAGAGAAATTCTCATTTTTTCTTAAAATAGGCATTTGCGGTAGAATAGATGTTACTGGCTAGAATTAAATAGAAATCGGTGATCTGTATGTCAAAATATGTTGAAATGACCCATGAGCAGGTAATGGATGCCTGCAAGAAATACATGACCAAGGACCAGCTGGACTTCGTGGAAAGCGCCTATGAATTTGCGGCCCGGGCCCATGAAGGGCAAACCAGAGCTTCTGGTCAGCCTTACATCGTTCACCCGACCCAGGTAGCGGGGACGCTGGCAACTTTAGGCCTGGACCCAGACACGGTGGCTGCCGGCTTTTTGCATGACACGGTGGAAGATACTCCCGTTACCAACGACGATATCAAGGAAAAGTTTGGTCCAGACGTGGCCTTTATCGTTGACGGGGTCACCAAGCTGAACAAGTACGAATACAAGTCCCACAAGGAATTCCTGGCGGAAAACCACCGCAAGATGCTGATTGCCATGGCCAAGGACCTGCGGGTCATCCTGGTCAAGCTGGCCGACCGTTTGCACAACATGCACACCTTGGAGCACTTGCGCCCGGACAAGCAGCGGCGGATCGCGGCCGAAACCTTGGATATCTATGCCCCACTGGCTGACCGGCTTGGTATCGGGACCATCAAGTGGGAACTGGAAGACATGTCCTTCCGCTACACCAATCCAGATGAATACTATAAGATCGTTTCTTTGATGGATGCCAAGCGTTCAGAGCGTGAAGGATACATCAGCGATGCGATCGACTACCTGCGCGGAACTCTGGACTCATTAGGCATCAAGTATGAGATCTCCGGACGTCCCAAGCACATTTATTCCATCTACAAGAAGATGGTCAACAAGCACAAGGATTTCAACGAAATCTATGACCTGCTGGCTGTCCGGGTAATCGTGCCGACGGTCAAGGACTGCTACGCGGTCCTGGGCGCGGTCCACACCAAGTGGAAGCCAATGCCAGGGCGCTTTAAGGACTACATTGCCATGCCTAAGGCCAACGGCTACCAGTCCTTGCACACCACCATTATCGGGCCTGGCGGCAAGCCGCTGGAAATCCAGATCCGGACCAAGGCCATGCACCAAGTGGCCGAATACGGTGTCGCTGCCCACTGGGCTTACAAGCGCGGCAACTTTGACGGGGTCAATGCTAAAGACGGCGGGGCCTTGGATATTGGCCGCGAGATTCTGGATCTGCAGAAGGATTCCAAAAACGCGGATGAATTCATGGAAGCCGTCCACACGGACATCTTCTCGGACAAGGTCTACGTCTTCACCCCCCGCGGCGAGGTCTATGAACTTCCTAAGGGGTCGGTAACCTTGGACTTTGCCTACGCCATCCACACCCAGGTCGGCGACCACGCGATCGGCGCCAAGGTCAACGACAAATTGGTGCCGCTGGACTACAAGCTGAAAAACGGCGACGTGGTCGATATCCTGACCCAAAGCAATGCCAAGCCGTCCAGAGACTGGTCAGACATGGTCAAGACTTCCAGAGCCCGCAACAAGATCCGCCGCTACTTCCGGGAAATCGACCGGGATGAGTCGGTTGAGCGCGGGCGCGAGGAAATCTTGAACCTGCTCCGGGAAAATGAGCTCAAGCCGGCCGAATACCTGACCAAGGACAAGATCGACGAAGTCCTGCGCCACTACAGCTTCAAGACTGAAGACGACATGTGCGCGGCGATTGGCTTTGGCAACATGTCAGCCTTGACGGTCTACAACCGGTTGACTGCCGACCTGCGCCACCAGCAAGAGCAGGCCAAGCAGAAAGAGCTGGAGGAGAAGATCATGACGGCTGGCCAGCAGACCGCGGCCGCGACCGTCATCAAGAAGACCAGCGATGCTGACGACAAGAGCAAGAACAAGAGCAAAAAGGGCAAGGGCAAGAAGTCTGACAGTCTGGTCGTCGTTCAAGGTCTGGAAGACCTGGACCTGCACTTTGCCAAGTGCTGCAACCCGGTTCCCGGCGACCCGATCGTGGGCTACGTAACCAAGGGCCGGGGCGTGACCGTCCACCGGGCGGACTGCCGCAACGTTGCAAGCAGCGATCCCGTCAACCAAGGCCGCCTGATCGACGTGGCCTGGAACAAGATCAGCGATGACAAGCAGGCTGGCTTCAATGCCAACTTCGAGCTTTTTGGCTACAACCGCCAGAAGCTGCTCAGCGATGTCATCAACCGCTTGAACTCCATGACCAAGAACATTACCAACGTTTCGGCCAGCGTCAACGATGACAACATCGCCCACTTCTACATCACGGTTGAAGTCAAGAACGCCGAGCAGCTCAATGACATCATGGCCAAGCTGCGCGACATTCCAGACGTTTACGATACTAAGAGAACGGACAACTAATATGCGAGTAGTAATTCAAAGAGTCAACCATGCCGCCGTAAGAATTGACGGGCAAGTCGTTGGCCAGATCAAGCAGGGGCTTTTGCTCCTGGTCGGCCTGGCTGAAGGGGACGGCTTGGACCAAGTGGTCAAAGCCGCCGACAAGATCGCCAAGATGCGGATTTTTGAAGATGAGCAGGGCAAGACCAACCTGGGCATCAAGGACGTTGGCGGAGAAATCCTGTCCGTCAGCCAGTTTACTCTGCTGGCTGACACCAAGAAGGGCAACCGGCCCAGCTTCGTCCATGCCATGCGGCCGCCAAAGTCCAAGGACTTGTGGGAAGATTTCAACCAGGAACTGGTCAAGCAGGGCCTGCACGTTGAAAAAGGGGAGTTTGGCGCCGACATGAAGGTCGAGCTGGAAAACGACGGCCCCTTCACCATCGTCCTTGACCTGTAAAATGGCTTACAAAGCCTTGATTTATCAAGCAAAACAAGCTACACTAGTAAAGAATTATCAATGACAAAGAATGAAGATAGCAGGGCCTTTTTCAGAGACTGCTCGCCTGGTGAAAGAGCAGAAGGTCGCTAACTGTGACCCTTTAACAGATAATGGTTCGTTTCGTCAGCGTTAATGACAGCAAGCAAAAGGTGGTACCGTGCTATTTTCAAGCGCCCTTGATTCGATTCAAGGGCGCTTTTTATATGTTTTTCTTTGCGTGATGAAAATAAATTTTAGACAAAGGTGATCCAATGAGAGTTCAAAAGCCAAAAGGGACTGTTGACATCCTCCCAGAAACTTCCGGTCAATGGGAAAAGGTGGAGCAGACCGCGCGCGACTTGTTCAAGCGTGCCAACTACCGGGAAATCAGAACCCCAAGTTTTGAAAATTATGAAATCTTCTCCCGCTCATCCGGCGAGACCAGCGACGTCGTGGAAAAGGAAATGTACGACTTCTACGACAAAGGCCAGCGGCACATCGCCCTGCGGCCTGAAGGCACGGCCGGCGTCGTCCGCGCCTACGTTGAAAATAAGCTTTACGGGCCTGAAACCGTTAAGCCGTTCAATGTCTACTACATTGCCCCAATGTACCGCTATGAAAGACCGCAGGCTGGCCGCCAGCGCGAATTCCACCAAATCGGAGTGGAGAGCTTTGGCTCAAACAGCTACCTGGCTGACGTGGAAACCATCATGCTGGGGCATGACCTCTTAGGCGAGCTGGGCGTCAAGAACTACGAGCTGCACATCAACACCTTGGGTGACAGCCAAGTCCGCCAGGCCTACCACGAAGCCCTGGTCAACTACTTCACTCCAGTCAAGGACCAGCTCAGCGAAGACTCAAAGCGGCGCTTGGAAAAGAACCCCCTGCGGATTCTGGACTCTAAGGCTGAAGAAGACAAGCAGTTCTTGCCAGACGCGCCAAAGATCCGCGACTACCTTGACGATGAATCCAAGGAGAACTTCAAGAACATCCTGGCGGCTCTGGACGAACTGGGCGTCAAGTACGTCATTGACGACGACCTGGTCCGCGGCCTTGACTACTACACCGGGGTCATCTTCGAATTCATGGTGGACGACAAGTCTCTCTGGGCCAGCCCTTCAACGGTCTTGGGCGGGGGTCGCTACAACCACCTGGTTGAAGAATTCGACGGGCCGGAAACCCCAGCCGTTGGCTTTGGGATCGGCGAAGAGCGCTTGATGCTGGTTCTGTCCAAGCAAAACCCGGCGCTGTTCGCGGACCAGGGGATCGACTTCTTCATCACCAACATCGGTGAAGGCAGCGCCATGTATGCCGTCAAGACCGCCCGCAAGCTCCGCGGCCTTGGCTTCAGTGCCCAATACGACGTTGACCAGAAGAAGCTGAAGAACCAGTTCAAGAAGGCTGACCGCGTCGGCGCCAGCTACGTCGTGACCCTGGGGGCCAAGGAAATTGCCGCCGGCAAGCTGACCATCAAGCGCTTGAGCGATGGTGAGCAGTTCAGCTTGGAATTCAGTGACTTGGAAGACCGGGAAAAGCTGCTTTCCAAGATCGAAAAATAGGAGATTTTTTGCAAAATGA
Source organism: Faecalicatena absiana (assembly GCA_017309015.1). Classification (GTDB taxonomy): domain Bacteria; phylum Bacillota; class Bacilli; order Lactobacillales; family Lactobacillaceae; genus Lactobacillus; species Lactobacillus absianus. Next base: position 22,704 of record JAEDAG010000002.1, on the reverse strand, counting down.
TGAAAATGGATAAAAGAACAGATTATTGTGGCAACATTACCAGCAAGTATCTTGGCCAAGACGTTTTGCTCTACGGCTGGGTACAGCGCGTCCGCAACCTGGGCCAGCTGATCTTCATCGACCTGCGCGACCGGGAAGGGATCGTCCAGGTCGTCGTAAACCATGACTCCGGCAAGGAGCTGATGGACGCGGCTGCTTCCTTGGGCCAGGAATACGTGATTGAAGTCAAGGGCCAGGTCAACGAGCGGGCAAGCAAGAACCCGGACATGAAGACTGGCGACGTAGAAGTGATTGCCAGCGAGATCGATGTCTTGAACAAGGCCAAGACTCCTCCATTTGAAATCAAGGACGACCTGGTAGCCAGCGAACAGACCCGCTTGAAGTACCGCTACCTTGACCTGCGCCGGCCAACCCTGCAAAACGCCCTGATCCTGCGCGCCAAGATCATGACGGCAACCAACGCCTACCTGTCAGGCGAAGGCTTCATCAACATTGAAACCCCTGACCTGGGCAAGTCAACGCCAGAAGGGGCCCGCGACTACCTGGTCCCATCCCGGGTCTACCCAGGCTCCTTCTACGCCTTGCCGCAGTCACCGCAAATTTTCAAACAGCTTTTGATGGGGGCTGGCTTTGACAAGTACTACCAGATCGCCCGCTGCTTCAGAGACGAAGACCTGCGTGGGGACCGGCAGCCAGAATTCACCCAGATCGACCTGGAAACCTCATTCATGGACGAGCAAGGGGTGCAGGACGTGACTGAAGGCCTGTTGGCTAAGGTGATGAAGGACGTCAAGGGCATTGACCTGAAATTGCCGCTGCCACGGATTACCTGGCAAGAGTCAATGGACAAGTACGGCTGCGACAAGCCAGACGTCCGCTACGAAATGCTGATCCATGACCTGGGCGCCATTTTTGCCAACTCCGGCTTCAAGGTCTTCAGCTCTGCTTTGGCAAACGGTGGCTTCGTCCGCGGGATTGCCGTTAAGGGCGGGGCCAAGTTCTACTCCCGCAAGAAGATCGACGCCATGCAGGACTACATCAAGCGCTACCACGCTAAGGGCCTGGCTTGGACCAAGTACGAAGACGGCGAATTCTCAGGCCCAGTTGCCCGCTTCTTGAGCGAGGATGAAAAGCAGGGCTTGATCAAGGAATTCGGCCTTGAAGGCGGGGAACTCCTCCTCTTCATCGCTGACCAATGGAAGGTCTGCTGCGACTCCTTGAACTACCTGCGCCGGCACACGGCCAAGGAAACCGGCATCATTCCTAAGGACACTTACAAGTACCTGTGGGTTGTCGACTGGCCGCTCTTTGAATACGATGAAGGCGACCAGCGCTGGATCGCGGCCCACCACCCATTCACCATGCCAGACGACAAGGGGATTGAGCTCCTGGAAACTGATCCGCACAAGGCCCACGCCCGCAGCTACGACATCGTTTTGAACGGCTACGAACTGGGCGGCGGCTCAATCCGGATCCACAAGCGCGAAATTCAAGAGAAGATGTTCAAGGCCTTGGGCTTCACCAAGGAACGGGCCTACGAGCAATTCGGCTTCTTGATGGATGCCTTGGACATGGGCTTCCCGCCACATGCCGGCTTGGCTATCGGCCTTGACCGTTTCGCCATGCTGCTGGCTGGCAAGGACAACATCCGCGACGTCATTGCCTTCCCTAAGAACGCCAGCGCCAGCGAGCCAATGATGCACGCTCCAAGTCCGGTTGCCGACCAGCAATTGCGCGACCTGGGCATTGAAGTGGCTGAAGACGCCAAGGAAGGCGTTGAAAAGTACGAAGCTTCATTGGAAAAGGAAGCGGCTGAAGACGTGAAGAGTCACGAAGAATAGCAAGCAAAAAAATAGTTCAAGATCTGCTGACAGATCTTGAACTATTTTTTTGCGCTGCATTTTGGTGAATTGCTGCAGGTGGCTTCAGGAAAGCTTAATTGTCTTGATCGACGTCCTGGTCATCAACCGTATCAGCTTGGGTGTCATCGGTATCAGCTTGATTGTCGTCATTCGTGTCGCCAGTATCGTAGTCTGCATCCGTATTGTCGCTGTCGTCATCCGTGTCATAGCTGTCATCGTCATTGGTGCTTGAGCTGGACGACTTGGTCGTCGACTTCTTGGAGCTGCTTGGACTGGAGTAGCTGTACGGGTAGTAAGAGTATGAATAGGAGCGGCCGCTGGAAGTTGACTTCTTCTTCTTGGAAGTCGACTCAGCTTGGCTGCTTTGGCTGTTGTCTTCGCCGCTTTGGTCATCTTCGCTTGACTGGCTGCTTGACGAAGATGATTGGCTCATGTCTTTTGAGCTGCTTGCGGAGCTCGCGGATTCTTTCTTGCTCTTCTTCTTGGATTTGGACTTGGCTTTAGCCTTGTCCTTGTCAGTCTTGTCGTCTTTGACAGAGCTCTTCTCGGCTTTCGGGTAGACTTTGTAGGTTTTGCTGCCGCTTTCGCTCGCCTGGCTGCTCTTGTCTGCCTGACTCTGGTGATAGAAAAACGCGGCTCCGACTAAGGCCAGTTCCACGGCAAGGATGCCGGCCAGCATTGGTTTGCGCATCTTGTTTCCTCCCAACGTAATGCAATTCGCCTTCATGTTAATCCATGATAGGCCAGTATAAACATAGTTTACCACGCTTATGCGGGAAAGGCATGATAAAAGCAGGCATTTTGCCAATGAAAGCCGCTTCTTTTTGCATTGCCAGGCAGAAGATTGCTGAATTATAATTAATTTAAGAAAGAATAGCGATTGCATCAGTCCGGAAAGAGGAGGGGATAAAAATGAAGCGCAAGCATTTAGCGCTCCTGGTCTTGCTTTTGGTCACCGGTCTGGCCTGCCTGCTGCCTGAGCGGGTTCTGGCCGACTATGACTTGAAACGCATGCAGGTGACGGCCGAAGTCAACGCCGACGGCTCCTTGTCAATGACGAGAAAGATCGACTACGACTTTGACGATTCCGCCAACGGGGTCTATTACACCCAAAGCCTGGAGCAAGGGCAGAAAGTCAGCCAGCAGCGCGTTGAAATCAAGGACCTGGAAAGCGGGAAGAGCTTCCATCCGGTCTTGAACAACCAGGCTGAAAGCGGCAATGTCTACCACTTCAGCAAGGAGGGCAACTCCTACAAGTTCAAGGTCTACCACCGGGTTGAAGAGGGCAAGGTCCAGGTCGTCTACCGCTACCGGATTTCCGGCGCGGTGGACAGCTACCAGGACGCGTCTGAACTGAACTTCAAGATCATTGGGGCCGGCTGGAAGAAAGAAATCGCCAACGTTACGGCCTCGGTCCGCTTCAAGGGCCAGAATCTGTCCTTTTTAAAGGGCTGGGTTCATGTCAATGCCCCAGGCCACTTGACGGTTGATCCAAAGCGCGGCCTGGTTCAAGCCAAAGTGGCTGCTCTACCGGAAGCAACTTTCTTGGAGCTGCACCTGCTGTTTCCAAACAGCCTGGTGGTCAAGAACCCCAAGCGCCATTCCGGTAAGATCGCGGCCAAGGTGGTGGCTCAGGAAAAAAGCCTGGCTGAAGCCAGCCAGGCCAAGCAGGCCCGCAAGCGGGTCTATGAGCGAATTGGCCTGGTCCTCTTTGCCTTGGTCCCGCTCCTTTATCTGCCGGTCTTTTTCAAGACCCGCCAGTCTGGCAGCAAAGTCCGCTCAAAGAAGGAATTGGGGCACAATTTCGCCTTGCCGGACTTCAGTCCGACCGTGGCCCAGATGCTGGTCAACAAGAAAGCGCCAGACAGCACGGCCTTGTCCGCGGAAATCGCCATGCGGGCCGGGCAGGGCGAATTGACGATCAAGCCGGAGCAGGAAGGGCAGAACTTCCGCTGCGTCAAGACCAGCAAGTACCGGGGCGATCTGCCGCTTTTAAACAAGATCTTCAAAAAGGTGGGAGATGGCAAGAGCTTTACCAGCCAAGAACTGACCAAGTATGGCGACAGCAAGGGAATTACGTCCAGCTACAAGCAGTGGCAGGAAGACAGCCAGGAAGCCCTGATCAAAGAGGGCTACGTCGACAAGCCGCTGCAAGAGCGGGCAGACAAGCTGACCTTCTACGCGTGCGCGATCATGTTTGCCAGCGTTGCTGCCGGGCTCGTCTGCTTCTTCTTGTATGAAGAAAGCGAGCAGAACTTTCTCTACCTCTTCTTGGCCATGGCCTGGAACCTGGCATTTTTTGCCTTGTCAGTGCTGCGCTTGCACCGCTTCTCATCTTTGACGGAGAAAGGGGCCAAGGCAACTGAGCACGCGCTTGCTTTCAAGCAGATGCTGAACGACATTGGCCAGTTCAAGATGCGCGATATCGGCGAGCTGATCCTGTGGGAGCAGATCATGCCTTACGCGATTGCCTTTGGCCTGGCCAAGAAGGTGCTCAAGCAGCTGAAGCTGGAATTCCCAGCGGAAATTGCCGCTGATCCTTACTGGGCCTGCTACTACGTGGGCAGCAGCGGGGGTTTTGCGACCAGCTTTGATGAGGCGATTTCTTCCTCAGCTGGCTCGGGCGGCTCCTTCTCAGGCAGCGATGTCTCAAGTGGCGGCTTTGGCGGCGGCAGCGGCGGCGGAGCCTTTTGATAAGTGAATTTTATAATTGGCCTGGGGAAGCCCTGGATCAATTTTTCTTTTGGCCTGGACTTAAGGAAATTGTAAGAGACGGCCTTGTGAAAAAGTGCTTTAATTAAAGGCAAGAGCAGCTAGCAACAAGTAAGGAGAAAAGGATATACTTATGGAAGGCAGTCTTTGGCAAAAATTTATTAAGAATGTCCACTTGCGCCGGGCGGTCGTGCTGGTCCTGACCGTCTTGGCTCTTTATTACGTCCGGGCCATGATGAACACGATCCTGCTGACTTTTATTTTTACCTACCTGATCGTCCACCTGGTCCGCTTTGTCCAGGCCCGCTTTAACAAAGTCCATGTCTCAGAGAAGCTGGTCGTCATCTTGACCTACGCCATCCTGCTGGCCCTGCTGTATCTGGGCTTGCGCTACTACGTGCCGGTCCTGATTCGCCAGATCTACAAGATGACCAATTCCGTCATCACCTTCTACCAGTCTGATGACATGGGCTGGCTGATGAGCCAGGTGCACAAGTACGTCCCGCAAAAGGACATGACCACCCAGCTAAAGAACAGCCTGGGCGCCATTACCGGGGCGCTCAAGGGCTTTGGGTCAGTCGCCGTGTCCTTCTTGCTGGCCCTGGTCTTGAGCTTCTTCTACACGATCGAGCTCAAGGAGATGCGGAATTTCTCCAAGTCTTTTCTGACCAGCGAGCTCTTTGGCTGCTTTTTTGAAGACATCTACTATTTTGGCAAGAAATTTACCAACACCTTTGGGGTGGTCCTGGAAGCCCAATTTATGATTGCCCTGTGCAACACGGCCTTGACCATGGTCTGCCTGGCCATCATGAAGATGCCGCAGGTCTTTGCCCTGGGGCTCTTGGTCTTCATCTGCAGCCTGGTGCCGGTGGCCGGGGTGATCATCTCAATGATTCCTTTGTCTATCGTGGCTTATTCCGTCGGGGGCTATCGCTATATCTTGTACATTTTGATCATGATTCTGGTCCTGCACACCCTGGAAACCTATGTGCTCAACCCGAAGTTCATGTCGTCCAAGACCGAGCTGCCCATCTTCTACACCTTCGTGGTCCTGCTCTTGGGCGAGCATTTCTTCGGCACCTGGGGGCTAATCGTCTCCGTGCCGATCTTTACCTTCTTCCTGGATATTTTAGGGGTCAAGACGATTGGCAATGATTCTGCCGAAAAAGGCAAGCGGACGAAGGCGAGAATCCGCGAAATCGCTAAAAATAGAAAAAACTAATAAAGCTGTCGATGAATAGCAAACGATGACTGAAGTCAGGAGCTCGCTCCTGGCTTTTTTTCTTTGACTATTTTTCAGATGCTTTTTCTAGTCAAAGAAAAAATAAAATATTTTTGTCCCTAAAAGGGGTTGGAAAAGCTGGTCTAAAGGCATTTTCGTAGGGTGTACGATATGAGTACAGTATTGACAAGTAGCAAGTGAAAACTATAATTAACAACTGTTAATCAAAAATATCATTTCTGATATACATATAGTTTTGGCCGGAGACAGAAAGGTGAGAGTGGGATTGAACTACGCAAGAATCATTGCCGCGGCTTCTGCCGTGCCCGGCCGGATCGTGACCAACGACGACCAGGGCCGGCTCCTCCTTAACACGCCCGCGAGCGTCAAGGCCGTTGCCAGTGGCGAAGTTACGAAGGTAGACTTGTGATCTTATCGTAAAAAAGAGGCAATTTTGCCTCTTTTTTACTTTTCTGGGGCTTCTGTAAAGAAAATTGAAAAAAGTTGCGAAAAAAGCTTTACTTTCTGAAAGATCTCCGGTAATATAATAAACGTGATCGGGAACGAATCACTAAACAAAAAGAAAGCCCACTTGGCGGAATTGGCAGACGCGCAGCGTTCAGGTCGCTGTTCTGGCAACAGAGTGAAGGTTCGACTCCTTTAGTGGGCATCAGAGTACGAACGAAGCAGGTTTTTGACCTGCTTTTTCTTTTTGAATTAATCTTCATAAGAAGCAAACAAGAGTCTGGGAAAAACGCGGCAGTTGGATACTTTTGAGCTCCAGCAGCTCTCTGCTGTGATTTGAGACACATAAAATAAAATTGCCTAAAATCGTTGATAACACTTGACTTAGAGTAGAAAAAAGGCTTCCAGAAGTTTTCTTACTTCTAGAAGCCTTTTTTATTTCCAGCCTCTTTATGCTTTATTCCAAGTCGCTTTGCTGCTTGCTGAGCAGCTTGCCGTTTTGGAAGGTGACGTAGAGGCTTGGCCGGCCTTCGCCTTTGAGGCCACTGGTATAGATCCAGAGGATGGTGACCTTGTTGTCATAATCAGATTCTGAGTAGCCGTTGGGCTGGCCCAACAGGGTCTTGACTGCGGCCTGGCTTTGGCCCTTTTTCAGCTTTTGGTAGTCTTTCAGGGTGATGTCCTTTTGCCGGTTCACTTTGAAGCCACTGATCTGCTTGACCAGGGCCACGCCTTTGGCAAATTCAACTGTCAGGTTGGAGCCGGCCGTTCCGCCAGCCACGCCTTGCCAGGTGTAGACCTTGACTTTGAGGCCGTTGTTGCTGCTTTTGGCAATCGCGTCCGCCTTGCGTCCCAGGAGTCGGTTGACGTCCTGGAGGGTGCTGCCGGTCTTTTCTACGACCTTGATCTTTTGGTAATTTTGGTAGTTGATCCGGTTGCTGGTCTGGGTGACCACGTTGGAGCTGGCCAGGGAACTGGCCGCCTTGTTGACGTCCGTGTGCTTGCCAGTGCTTTTTTTGGAGCAGCCAGTCAAGGCTGCCGCGGCCAGAATGGCCGCTAAAATCTTAATGCTTTTCTTCATTGTTCTTGCTGCTTGTCGTTTCCTTTTTTTGAAAAATAAAGGCTAATCTTCCTTTAAGACTTCGCCGTAGACTTGAACCTGGCCGTCTTCGTCTTCTTGGTAGACGCCCTGGATTTCCGGGTCAAAGCCCGGAAACTTGTGGGCGCAGCCGATCAGGATCTTGAAGTAGTCAATATCGCCCTTTTGCCACTTTTCCCCAGGTGCCACGACGAAGACGCCTGGCGGGTAAGGAAGGGCACCTTCAAGGGCGGTGCGGCCCTCCAAGTCATCCAGCTTGACCAATTCGGATCTTGACTCATTAAAGGCCAGGTCCGCTTGGCTTGGCAGCATTTGGTAGTCTTGGAAGCTTGGCTTTAAGAAGAGCTCTTGCTGGTACTTGAAGATCTGGCTTTGCTTGTAGTATTCATGAATCTCCTGGCAGAGCTGGTCCAAAGTGTAGCCCTGGTAGCGGTCCGCGTGCTGGCGGTAAAGGCGCGGCATGACTTCGCTGAGGGGAGCATGATTTTCATATGCCTTTTCAAAGTCAAGCAGGGCGTCCAGGACGGTCCGCATGTCCGCTTCGCTTTCGCCTGGCGTGAGCAGGTAGAGGGTGGAGTAGGAGTCAGACTTTTCCGGAATGATCCCGCGCTCGTGGAGGAATTCTTCCACGACTGAGCCCGGTATCCCTTGGTCGGTGAATTTCTCTTGCTCCAGGTCGATCCCCGGATTCATGACCGTGACTTTTTCCGGACTGATCAGGGCTTCGCCGTCAGCGATTTTTCTAAAGCCGTGCCAAGCGTCATCTGGGTGCAGCTGCCAGGCTTCAGGATCATTGGCCAAAACTTCGGTTGGGACCTCTTCCCATTTTTGCCCATGGAAGTACTTGGGAATGAGCGGCTTAAACAGCTTGCTCTCCTTCAGCAAGGCCTTGCGAAACTCAATTCCCAGGCGGGTGGTCTCATCCCACCAGGACCGGCAGGCCGGGCTGGCCGCCATGGCCGCGTTGACGACCAGTGAGGCATAGAGCGGATAAGAATATGAGGTCGTCACGTACTTAAGGTAGGCATGGTTGAAGTGCTTGTGGTCGACGTAGCGGGCCTGGCCCTTGATGTGACGGTCTTTTTTCAAGATTTGGGAGACCTGGGTCATCCCCGCCTGCTGCTTGTGGATGGACTGGGTGACCAGGATGCCGGGATCATCTGGTCCGTATTCCTGGGCCAATGGAGAGGTGCCGTCAAGGACTTTGACGAACTGCTCATAGCCGCCCCAGGCACAGTCAAAGAGAATGTAGTCGCAGAGCTTGCCAAGCTTCTTGAGCAGGAGTCGGGCATCATAGAAGATCCCGTCATAGGTTTCCAGCTGCAGGACGGCCATTCTGAAGGGCCGCTTGGCTTGAGCCCGTGCCGGGTCGACCTTGGCGATTTCCCGGCGGATCCGGTCTTCATCCAAGGCTTCCTTGGTCAAGGGACCGATCAGCCCATCGGCATTGCGGTCGGTTGGCAGGTAGACCGGCTTGGCCCCGGTCATGATCAAGGCACTGTTGTAAAGGGACTTGTGGTTGTTGCGGTCAAACAGGACCAAGTCGCCCTGTTTCAGGAGGGCTTGGGCACAGATGGTGTTGGAACTGGTGGTCCCGTTGGTGCAGAAGTAGACCTTGTCGGCGTTGAAGGCCTTGGCCGCCTGCTTTTGGGCGGTCAGGGGCGTGCCTTCGTGGGTCATCATGTCGCCCAGTTCCGGCAGGGTGTCTGAAACGTCAAACTTGAAGAAGTTGTCGCCCAGGAAGTTGTACAAGGCTGCTCCAGCTGGGTGGCGCTGGTAAAAGTGTCCGTTGTGGTGGCCTGGCGTGGCCAGCATCAAGGCATCCCGCTGGGCAAAGTCGATCAGGTCGGTCAAAAATGGCGGCAAGACCTGATCCGCGTAGCTTTTGGCCTTGGCGACGATCTCAGCGGCAACGGCCTTTTGGTCAGCTTCAGGGTCGATGACGATCAAAGGCAGGGGCAATTGCAGCTGCTTTGCAAAGAGGTGCCACATGCCCTCAGCCCGGCTGTCGCCGCGCTTGATGACGACCGCGGCCAAGTCCGCCGGGTTCATGTTTTCCGTGAGTTCCATAAATGGCCAGTCGTAGGGAATAAAGTTCTTGACTTCAACGCGGCCAGCGATGGCTAAATAGTGCATAATCTCTAAACCTTTCTATCAGCATGTTCTTGTTTCTTTATAAATTCTAGCTCATGTTGGCAAATATTCATATCTCTTATGAAAATTATTAAGATTTTAACGCTTTTTAGCAAATAGGAAATTTCCCTTTGCCTTGAAGCGCTTTATGCGGCTATACTGGAAACACTGCTTTTAGAAAGCAAAGACGAAATAGCAAGCGGTATTGCGCGGAAAGGGGATGCCTGTGTCTTATCAAAAGAACGACCCTCCGCTGGTGATTGGGAGAAAACGAAATGCTTAATCACTAAAGAGGTAATAAATTGATCGAAGAAAAAAAGAACAAAAACTACATGAGCTGGCTGACCCTGGCCATGCTGGACTATGTGACCATCATCGGGTTTGAAGACATCTTCTTCCCCTTCCAGAACCAAGGGCTGTCAGTCGTAATTTCCTGGCTGTTCCTGCTGGCGACCTACATCATTCCTTACGAAATGATCGTAACCCAGCTGGGCTTGACTTTTAAGGAAAATGAGGCCGGCGGTCTGGCCTCCTGGATTCGCCGGGGGACCGGCTCTGATGCCTTGGGCTACGCGACCAGTTGGATGTACTGGGCCCAGACCATTCCATATTTGGTTGACGTTTCCAACTCAGTCATCGTGGCCATCTCCTGGCTGATCCTGGGCAACAACACCTTGAGCCAGCACATGTCGACCTTTACTTTCGGCCTGCTGACCTTCGTGATCATCCTGCTCTTCCTGGTCTTTGAAAATTCCTACCGGAAGGCCCTGGACATCATGTCCTTGATCGGCGGGATCGCCATGTTCAGCATGTCTTTCATCTTTGTCCTGCTGGTTGCCTGGGCTTTGACCCACGGTGCCCACATGGCCACGCCTTTGACCTGGTCAAACCTGAAGCCATCCTTTAGCCTGCACTACTTCTCAACGACCGGTCTGCTGATCTTTGCCATGTCCGGGGCGGAACTGGCCGCGCCGTACGTTTCCCGCCTGAAGCACCCAGTCCGCGACTTCCCTAAGTCAATGTGGGCCCTGGTCTTCATGACGGCCTTTATGACCATCTTCCAGACTTTGGGCCTGGCTGCCTTGTTTGACACCCACAACATTCCAAAGGACTTCAAGATGAACGGGTCCTACTATGCCTTCCAGATCCTGGGCCGGGAAGCCGGCATGGGCAACACCCTGATGTACGTCTTCGCTGCCGTCCAGCTCTTCTTCATGCTGGCTCAGCTGGCAGCCTTGGTTGACGCGGCCAGCCGGGTCTTCGCGTCCGACACGGCCAGTGAGTACATGCCAAAGTGGATCTTGAAGAAGAACAAGTCGGGCCGTCCGGTTCACAGCTACATGCTGACGGCGGGCATTGCCCTCTTCCTGCTGCTTTTGTCAGGGACTTTGCCAGAAATCAACGATATCTTCAACTGGCTGCTGAACTTGAACGGGATCGTTTCCCCATACAAGACTTCCGTAGTCTTTATTGCCTTCCTGGCCATCCGCTACCAGCAGGACAAGTTCAAGTCAGACTTTGTCTTCATCAAGAACAAGAAGGGGGCCCTGGCTGTCGGCTGGTGGTGCTTCCTGTTTACTTTTGCCTGCGCGACGATGGGCTTCTTGCCGCAAGAAGCGCAATTTGGCACCCAAGCCTGGACCAACCAGCTGTGGATGAACATCTTCTCCGTGCTGGTCTTGTTCGGGACTGGCTTCCTGCTGCCATGGCTGCGCAAGCTTGAAATGAAGCGCGAAGCCGACGAAGAGGTCTTGTCTAACTAAGCCAAGGCACGAATTCAAAATCAGCAAAAAAGGCGATCCGTCTGTTGACGGACCGCCTTTTTGCATGCCTGAAATTGCGTGAGTGCCTTTAAGCGTTAAAGACGTACTTGTCCATGCGCTCGAAGGCTTTTTTGATTTGACTGTGCGGGGAGGCCAGGTTGACGCGCAGGCTGCTGGCATCTTGAAAGAGGCGGCCGTCCTGCCAGCCGATCCCGTAGTCCCAGCCCTTCTTCAAAAGTTCTTGCTGGCTCAGGCCGCGCTCTTGCAGCCACTTTGAGCAGTCAAGGAAGAGCATGTAGGTGCCTTCGGCCTTGAAGGCCGTTACGCCGGCAAATTTATGGTCGATATAGTCGCAGGCCAGGTTGACGTTGGCAGACAGGACCGGCAGCAATTGCCCCAGCCAGTTGCTGCCTTCTGGTGAATAAGCGCCAATCAGGGCATGCTCTGAGAAGACGTTCATGGAATTGTAGATCGTCTTGGCACCGATGGCCTCGACCCGCTCTCTGATTGGCTGATTGTAGATGACGTGGTAGCTGCCGATGAGCCCGGCCAGGTTGAAGGTCTTGGATGGCGCGTAGAAGGCCAGGACATGGTCATGAGCCCAGGCGCTGACTGATTGGGCTGGGGTATACTGGTGCCCGTTCAGCAGCAGGTCCGACCAAATCTCATCAGAAATCACCCAGACGTGGTTGCGCTCATAAACCGCCATGGCTTGGGCAATTTCCTCCTTGGTCCAGACGCGCCCGCACGGATTGTGGGGGTTGCAGAAGACGGCCACGTGAATGTGGTTCTCCTGAATTTTCCGCTCCATATCCTCATAGTCCATCCGCCAAGTGCCGGCGGCATCTCTTTTCAAAGGACTGTGGACGATGTGGAAGCCGTTGTCTTCAAGAGCGTGGGTGAAGCCCATATAGGTTGGCGAGTGCAGCAGGACCGGGTCGCCAGCTGAAGCGAAGACTTTCAAGGCAGAAACGACGCCCCCAAGAACGCCATTTTCATAGCCAATATCTTCTTTCTTAAGGTCCGCGACTCCCTTATGCTCCTTGTGCCAGTTGATGATGGCGTCAAAGTACTCATCGCTGGGCAAAAAGTAGCCAAAGGCTGGATGCTTGGCCCGCGCGATAATTGCATCTTGGATCGACGATGCGGTTGGAAAGTTCATGTCGGCCACCCACATTGGAATGGTGTCAAAGCCTTCCTTGGCCTTGTCCGGGGCGAAGCCGCCCATGCCAATTGCGTCGACTGCCAGGGCATCATGGCCGCGGCGGTCCAGGAGGGTCTCAAAATCGTATTTTTTCATCTGGTTTACCTCGATAATCTGAATTAGTGACTTGGTTTAATAGTACCTTTTTTGATTGGTCTTGTCCTGGCACGCGTCTTGGCCATTTTTTGCTATATTGGCCATTTTTTGCTATATGAGAAAGAAAAATAAGTTATACCAAGTTTATTATTAAAAAAGTTCTTTGAAAGCTATCAAAAAGGTTGCTTCTTATTATGAAACCGTCTTGAAAAGCGCTTACATATGTGCTAATAATATTATTAAGGAACTAAGTTTCAGGAAAATAGGGAGAGAATCAAAATGAACAAGAATACCGCAGAAAAAGCCCTGCCGGTAGTTTGCCTGGTAGGCTTGGGCTATGTGGGGATGCCCCTGGCCCTTGAATTTGCCAAGCAGCTGCCAGTGATCGGCTTTGACATCAACCAGCAGAAGATTGCCAACTATCAAAAAGGGGTGGACCCAACTGGGGAAGTGGGCTCAGCCCGCCTTAAGGCCAGCAAGGTCCATTTTACCAGCGATGAGCGGGAGATCAGCAAGGGCGACTTCGTGATCGTGGCCGTGCCGACCCCGGTCTACCAGGACCACATGCCCGATTTGCGCCCGCTTCGGTCAGCCAGTGAGATCATTGGCCGCAATCTCAAGCCTGGCGCCATCGTGGTCTATGAATCCACCGTTTCGCCAGGCATTACTGAGAACGTCTGCGCGCCCATCCTGGAGAAAAACAGTGGGCTCAAGTGCGGCAGCGGCTTTAAGGTCGGCTATTCGCCTGAGCGGATCAATCCTGGCGATCCGGTCCACAAGGTCGCGTCCATCAAAAAGGTCGTTTCCGGCATGGACGAGGATTCATTGATGAAGATCAAGGGCTTGTATGACCTGATCATCAAAGCGGGGACCTATCCGGTTTCTTCAATTAAAGTAGCTGAGGCGATCAAAGTCACTGAAAACAGTCAAAGAGACGTCAATATTGCCTTTATCAACGAAATGGCGGTAATTTTTGAAAAATTGGGCATCAGCACCAAAGAAGTGGTCGATGGGATGAATACCAAGTGGAACGCCCTCGGCTTTCAGCCTGGGCTGGTCGGCGGCCACTGCATTGGCGTTGATCCTTACTACATTATTGAAGAGGCGGAAGGCTTGGGCTACCATCCCCGGGTCTTGACGGCGACGCGGCAGGTCAACAACCAGGTGGCAGCGTTCATCGGCGGCCGCGTGATCAAGCGCCTGGCCTTGCTGGGCAAGCGGCTCAAGGGGTGCAAGGTGGCGGTTTTGGGCATCACCTTCAAAGAAGACTGCCCGGACATCCGCAACAGCAAGGTGGTTGACATTATTCGCAAGCTGCAGGACTACGGCATCGTGGTCGAAGTAGCTGACCCCTGGGCTGACCCGGCCTTGGTCAAGCGGGTTTATGGCCTTGACTTGAAGCCTCTGGCTGAAATTCAGGATGCCGACTGCCTCCTGGTGGCTGTCGCCCACCAGCAATACAAGGACCTGTCAATGGCCGAGCTTGACCAGCACTTCAAGGATATCCCTGAAAAAGATAAGCTGCTGATCGACGTCAAGAGCATCTATGACCCAGCCTTGGTTAAGCAGGCCGGCTTTTCTTACTGGTCTTTGTAAGATTTTGCAAGCGAAGGGATGAGAAAAATGAAGGAGCAAGGAAAAAAGAGTTCAGCCCAAAAATCAGACCACAAGCGCTACCTGCTCCGGCACGGCGAAAAGACCAGCACCGGCATGGGCGTCTTGATCCTGGTGATCGCGGCAGCCATTTGCCTCTTGGGCTGGACCGCCTACCGGGGCGTGCAGATTGCCAGGCTCAGCCGCAAGATCGACGTTCATGTCGATGGAACGACCAGCCTGAAAAAGCAGCCGGTCTCTGGCAAGCTGCTGGCCAAATACGGCAAGAGCGCGCCCAGCGACTTGATCACCAGCAAGCAGGCGACCAAGACGGTCAAAGTTTCCCTGGTATTTGCCGGCATCAATGAAGATGAGGAAATCGATGAACACATCCTCCGCCTGCTCAAGCAATACCGGATTAAGGCGACTTTTGCCGTTCCCGCGGCCCATGCCCGGGAAAACGACGTCCTGCTCAGGGAAATTGCCAAAAATGGGCAAGGGGTGATCGGCAATGGGATTACCGGCAAGGAAAATCTTGGCGCCATGCCGCTGAAAAAAGCCCTCTCTACCCTGCAATTGGCCAAACAAACCCTAGAGTCAGAGAGCGGGCGAAAAATCAGCAAAAACTACCTGATGGGGACCAGCTGGGATTCCAGCCTCTTGCAGGCCGCCAAAGCAACCGGCTTTGACCAGGTGGTGGTTCCGGATGAAAGCGACCTGATCGACAGCAAAACCTTCACCAGCCAGCAGGAAGCCCAAAACTACGTCAAGCACCTTGATGGCCACCGGATCGTGGTCGTCAAGCTGGATGGCCTGGCTGACAAGACCCATCAAGAGCCGGCAATCGTGGCCGCGACGCCGGCGTTGGACAAGCAGGCCGATCTGCGCGACCAGGCTGCCAGGAAGCGCAAGAAAGAAGTGGAGATCGACCAGGTCACCAAGTGGCTCTTGGCTGCCTTAGCTAAGCAGAAGATTGCCAATGTCAAGCTGGATGATTTAGGCGTGGAAAAATCCGCGTCCTACATCAAGGCCATGCTGGCTGATCCAAGCCAAGAAGCCGTGATCTACCGCTATTCTTTGACCAATAAAAAGCAGCTGGCCCTCTTGGTCAAGGGAGTCGATACGACCAGTGAATACGAGGCCGTTAAGCATGAACTGACGGCCCACCAGGCCAGCGCTTCCTTCGTCGTCAACGGCACCACGCCCAGCCAGCTGGTCAAGCGAATGACTGCTGACGGCTATGGGATTGAAACTGGCGGCTTAGCCGACAAGGCCAGCTTGACCATTGCCGGGGCATATCAAAACATCGAAAAGGGCAAGGAAGCCCTGACGAAGAATGGCTATCAGCCTATCGCCTACGTCATGCACCAGGGCGACAATGAGACCGCCGTCAAGCGCTCCTGCTGGCAAGTCAGCCTGATCCCGGTCCAGGCCCAAAATCCCGCCAAACTTAGCCGGGGAGCCTACTACCTGTACCAAGCGGACCAGACCAAGGAGATTGGCGAGCTTTTGGCCAAGGCGGACAAGGGCAAGTACAAAGTGGTCAAGTTCAGCACCATCTTAAAGGACTCAGGCACGATTCCCCAGCTGTCACGGTCGAAGATCGCCCAGCTGAAAAAGCAAAATCAAGGCCGGCAGGCTAACTTCTTGAAGTACGTGCCAACTACTGAACAAGCGGTGGCCTTTACTTTCGGCAACCTGTCCAATCAAGCCGTTGACTTGGACGTGGCCCAGCGCTTGAACAAGCGGGGCTACCAAGGCACCTTTTTTGCCAGCTTTGATGAGCTGCGGACCGCTGGGCCGGCAATTAGCCAGTTGCGCCAGCAAGGCCATGAAATCGGCTTGGTCTATGCTCCAAACAACCAGTACAAGGCCGACTTTACCGGGACCTGCGAATATCTGCATGATTCCTTGGCCTACTGCAAGTGGCGCTATGACGATCAGCCTAAGCTGGTCTACCTGACCGGCAAAAATGCCAAGAAGGCCATTCTGCAGGCCATCCATGCCTATGGGATGCAGGCGGTCGGGACAACGCGGTCGATGATTGCCAGCAAGACCGCGGCAACTGACCAAAGCAGCCTGGGAAAAGCCGCGCGGAAAGTTGCCAAGGTCCGCTTCAGCCGCGGGAGCCTAGACTACTTCAACTTGGGCTATTACCGGCATGACCAGGGGAGCCGGGCGGGGCAGAAGACCATCATGGGCGATATGGTGATGGCCATGATCCGCGAGCACTTGGATTCAATTGCTTACAAGGCTCACGGCTCCAAGGTCACGGCACCAAAAAGCCGCTATCAAATCAAGACGGTCAGCCATTTGCTGGCTTCGCCTTTGGTCTACCGGCTTAATCCGCCAAAGCAGGATAAAGTCACGATGAACAAGGACTTTTTGGCCAATCTGAAAACGCCGGCTGAACGCTTTGGCTATCTGAAGCGGCACTACGTGGGCTCGAATTTCGTGGTCAGCCGCAAGAAGCTGCCCGGCTTTAATGACTCTGAAATTGCCCAGCTTAACAAAATTGGCCGGCTGACCGACAAGAAAGTCCTGTTTTTGACTTTTGACGACTGGGGAAGCGACAACTCGATCAACAAGATCCTGTATGTCTTAAAGAAGCACCACGTCAAGGCAACCTTCTTCATTTTGACCCAGAACGTCCAGTACAACCCGAATCTGTTGCGGGCAATCGCGCTAGACGGGCATGAGATTGCCAGCCACTCCAATTCGCACGATCAGCTGGCCGTTGCCAACAAAAAGCATACGGCCTACCGCAATCTGACCAAGGCTGAGCGGCTAAAGCTGCGCAAGGACCTGGTCAAGTCCTATGAGAAATTGAACAAGTACGTCGGCGACGTCAAGGTTGCCGGCAAGCCGGCTTTGCAGCCGGACTTCCGGCCGCCGACCCTGGAAGTCAGCAAGGCCGGTCTGTTCGAAGCCTTCGACGTGGGCTTTCGCTACGTCATTTCCGGCAACGTCTCAACTGATGACTATGCCCGCAAAGACTATGACAAGTACGTCAAGGAGATGCGTTATGGCTCACCGAAATCCGCAGGTGATTTCAACGTTGCAAGCGGAAGCGTGATTGTTATGCACAGCTTGGAGAATGCCTATCTGACGCCGCAGATGCTCGACAAGATGATTCCAATCTGGAAAAAGGAGGGCTACAAGTTCGCGCGCGTTGATGAATATACCAGCGACTTCTCCGGCAGGGTGATGGGAGGCAGATAAAAATGACAGGGAAAGAATTCAAAGTCAATGGCGAAGTTCTCCTTGATGAGAAAAAGGACCGCCGCCTTTTGCCCAACGTTCCTGATCCAAGCCGCCAGCGCTCCAAAATGGACCGGCGCGGGGACATTACCGCAGACGAGAACCTTTCATCGGTGATGAGCGACTACCGGCTGGGGATCCGCTACGTGAGCGACTTTAAGGTCAAATTGAGCGCCCGCCATCACGCGCATCTGGTTAAGGCTGCCGGAACCTGCGCGGACATCTCTGATACGGGGATGCTGATCAAGTTCAAGGACCAGGATGACTATGAGAAATTTAAGGACGCGGAAAAGCTGCGCCTGAAGTTCAAGGTGCCGGCTGGCGCCATGCCGGAAGGCCATGAGATGCGCTTTCGGACTTCTGCCAAGCTTATCCGCTGCAACGATGCCCAGCAGGCAATCGGGGTCCAGTTTTCTGCCAATCTGGCCAGCTACATGAAGCGGCACAAGGACCGCTTTATCTTGGTTGGCGCTTCCTGGTGCCTGGCATTAGTCGCCTTTTGCGTCGTCTTGATGCGGGCTGAGTCGGTGATCTACTACAAGTACAATGCCATTTTGTATACCTACTCGCTGATCGCGGCCGCCTTCTTGCTGACGCGCTACCTGTTTGGCGCTCTTTACAAGCCAGTCCCGGTCAACCCCGACTTTACCCCGTCGGTGACGATCATTATTCCCTGCTTTAACGAAGAGACCTGGATTCAGACGACCATCTTGTCCTGTCTGGACCAGTACTACCCAGTCGACAAGCTGAAAGTGATCGTCGTTGATGACTGCTCGACTGACCGTTCAGTCGAAAAAATCGAGGAATTGTACCAAAAGCTGCTCAAAAGCGAAGATAAGCGCTACCGGATCAAAGACCGCTTCAAGTACTTCGTTCAGGAAAAGAATGCCGGCAAGCGCGATGCCTTGGTCCGGGGGGTGGAGAATACCGACACTGACCTGGTCATGTTCGTTGACTCGGACTCCTTCTTGGAGCCGGATGCCGTGGTCAACCTGGTTCAGCCTTTCCAAGACCCGAAGATGGGCGGCTGCGCTGGTCGCTGCGACGTGGCCAACACTTACACCAATGCCTTGACAGAGATGCAGTCAGTCCGCTACTACATTGCCTTCCGGATCATGAAGGCAGCCGAAGGAATTTTTGACGCGGTGACCTGCTTAAGCGGGCCTTTGTCCTGCTACCGGCGGGATCTGGTGCTCAAGTACAAGGATGACTGGATCAACCAGCGCTTTTTGGGGCATAAGGCCACTTTTGGCGATGACCGCTCCATGACCAATTTCATCCTCCGCCACAACCGCTGCGGCTACCAGGACACGGCTGTCTGCTCAACCATTGTGCCGCGCAAGCACAAGGTCTTCTTAAAGCAGCAGATGCGCTGGAAGCGGTCATGGCTGCGCGAGTCGCTGCGGGCTGGCCTTTTCATGTGGCGCAAGGAGCCATACGCGGCGATCAACTTCTATATTGGCCTGATCGTGCCGATGCTGGCGCCGGTCGTCGTGGTTTACAACCTGATGTGGGTGCCGCTGACCCAGCACATTTTCCCAACGACTTTCCTGGTTGGGTTGATGCTGATGAGCCTGATGATGACTTTTGCCCAGCTCTTGCTGAGAAAGAGCAGCACCTGGGCCTTTGGCTTCCTCTTCTGCCTCTACTATGAAGTCGTGCTGTTGTGGCAGATGCCGATTGCCTGGTTCACCTTCTGGAAGTCAACCTGGGGCACGCGGATGACGCCAAGCGACGTCAAGGAAAAAGCTAAGAAAGAGGCCAAGAAAGAGGCTAAAGCAGGCAAAATATCCATGAAAGGAGGGGAGAGCAATGGCTGAAGACAAGCAGGAAAAGCGCGCTTCTGCCTTGGCAAAAAAGCGACCGCTTTTTCAAACAAAGAAGGACGTGATCAAATTCGTCCGCGGCATTCTTGAATTAGTCAGCATTATCGTGATTGCCTATGTTGCCATTCACTCCCTTTTCGTCATGAAGAGCTACCAGCATTACGATGAAAATGATCCAAAGATCATGTCGACTCGCAAGAGCGACCATGGTTTCGTGGCCTTGTCCTATTTTGGGGTGGACCGCCAGGGGACAGACAGCTTGATCGCCATCAAGCGCCTTGATGAGGAATTGTCCGACCTCAAGCGTCTGGGCTACGTGACGGTCAGCCAGAAAGATCTTGAGGATTACTACTATCATGACAAGCCTCTGCCTAAGAAAGCCGTCTTTATCATGTTTGAAGATGGGCGCAAGGACACGCTGCTGTTTACGGAAAAGCTGCTGGAAAAAATGAACTACCAGGCCAGTATTTTGACTTACGGGGAAAAGTTCAAGAACAATGACCAGAAATTCGTCTCGCCCAAAGACTTGCAGAATTTGCAAAAGCAGGGCTTCTGGGAACTGGGGACCAATGGCTACCGCCTCTCCTACATCAATGCCTATGACCGCTACGGCCGCTTCCTAGGCGAGCTGGATTCGCGGGAATTCGTCGAGGTCAACCAGTTCATCGGCAGAAACTACAACCACTACCTGATGGACTACATTCGCGACAAGAACCACATTCCCGTGGAGAGCACGCGGGAGATGGACAAGCGCCTGAGCAAAGACTACCAGCTGATGAAGCAGGTCTATGGCCAGCGGGTTGGCCAGCTGCCTGATCTGTATTGCCTGATGCACTCCAACACCAGCCGCTACGGGAACAATGCCAATGTTTCCGCGGTCAACGCCCGCAATTTAGAGGGCATGTTCAAGCTGAACGTCAACCGGGAGGGCTATTCCTGGAACAGCCGCAAGTCATCGCCTTATGACCTGACCCGGCTTGAGCCGCAGGCCTGGTGGTACAGGAACCACCTCCTGATGCGGATCAGGGATGACTTGCCGAAAAAAGACAAGGGCAATATCAAGTTCGTCAAGGGCAACAAGCGGAAGTTCAACCAATGGAAACTGGTCAAAGGAGCGGCGGAATTCAAGAATGACCTGGTTGCCGTAACCTCAGAGTCTGAATCAAATGGCTTGATTGCCCTAAAAAATAAGCAGTTCCGGGACTGCCACCTGCAGTGCGAGCTCTTGGGCAATAAGATCGGCCAGCAGACCATCTACCTGCGCACCCAGGGGACTGCGACCAAGAAAAAGGACTATACGGACTACCTGGCGGTGTCGGCTGAAAACAACGTCTTGTATGTCCGCCAGAAGACGGCTGGACACGTCAGGACCTTGGTCAAGCAGGACATGTTCAAGCTCCATGATGACCATCCGGTTTCAATTCCCCAGGACAAGCAGGCTGCCCTGACGGCTGAGCTGAAAGTCCGGGCAAAATTTGCCAGAAACAATACCACTGCGGGCCTTTACCGGCTCAAAGCTGCTAAAGCAGCCCGCAAGAAGCCAAAGACGGTCAAGCAGGGGGCTAAAGAGTACGTGCCGGCCATCCAGATTCAGGATCCAGGCGACGTGAAGCTGGACCTGACCGTGGCCGGCGACCGGCTGGACTTGAAAGTCGATGGCATCCGCGTGGCCAAGCAGGTCAAATTGGCCGGCCAGCCAGCGGGCGGCTTGGCTCTAGAGAGCATTTTTGGCGGCTTCGGGGCCAGTCAGCGCAATATTGCCGATGACGTTTACGATGGCGTCTTCAAGAACCTGGTCGTCACTTCGCCGGATGATCAGCGGACCTACTATGATGAGCGCTTGCATGGCTGGGACTTGTTCAAGGACAAGTGGAGCAAATTCTGGAACGCGGTCATCAATTGGTTTATTGTCAATTTGTAGGAGGCAAAGATGAATCACCCACTCAAAAGCTTGGCTCTAGTCGTTTGTCTCGCCTTGCTTAGCGGGGGATGCGAGCAAAGGGCAGAGCAGGACAAGCCGCGCCAAAAAACGGACTTAAGTCAGGACCAGCAGATCAGTGCCTTGCTCAAGGGAAAGCGCCAGCTGTACCTGTGGTCAGTCTACTGGGACAATGAGTCCAGTCTGACCAGCGTCTATCAGCACGCGGGAAAGATTGCCGCGTTAGGCGATTTTGCGGCGAGCTACACGAAAAAGAACCGGCTCTTTTTGCCAGCTGCCAGCCAGGAATTGGCGAAAAGAGTCCGCCAATCTTCGGTGGCTAAGCTGCCTGTCTATTTGACTGTGGTCAATGACCGGCCAAACGATCTAAAAAGCCTGGAGCTTCTGCAAAGCCTGCTAGAAACGCCAGAGTCTAGAAAGCAGGCCGTGCAGGAAATCGTTTCGCTGGCCAAAAGCCAGCATTTTTCCGGAGTTGAGCTGGATTTTGAAAAAATCCGCGGCGACTTGTCCTTGTGGCGGAAATTTATTTCCTTTGAGGAGGAGCTGCAGACGCGATGCCAAAAAGGCGGCTTGCAGCTGCGGGTAGTCTTGGAGAGCTCAACGCCCAAGACAGTCAAGCTTCCAAAAGGACCAGACTATGTCGTGATGTGCTACAACCTGCACTATAGCGGAACCAAGCCTGGCCCAAAGGCTGACAAGGCATTCTTGAAGCAGGTGGCCAGAAAATTCAAGCAGCTGCCTAACGTCTCCTACGCTTTGGCCAATGGCGGCTTTGACTTTAAGGGCAAGAGCGCGGCGGCTTTAACAAGCAGCCAGGTCGCGGCCCTGCTTGACCAGAAGAAAGTCATTCCCAAGCGGGATGCCGAAAGTGGGGCAATGCACTTTAAGTATGGCCTGCATGAAGTGTGGTATGCCGATAGTACGACCTTGGCTGAATGGGCCAAGACGCTGGATCAGGCTTCCGGCCGCCAAGTTGCGATCAGCCTCTGGCGGATTGAATAAGCAGACAGCAAGCCAAAACGAAAAAATAAAAGCAAGAAACCGTTAAGTTCAGCACATGTTGACTTAACGGTTTTCGCTTTCTGTCAGGAAAGAAGTCTAAAAAAAGCAAATAAACAAAAAATTTGTAAAAAGTTTTTGCTGAAAAAAGAGCAGAACGCGAACTATTGAAGCAGTCTGTAGGTGGTAAGCGGAAATTAGCGGGCAGATAATCCGGAGCGAAAAATCTAATTTGTTACAACACGTCCCCGTGTTCACCATGTAAAACGAATGAAAAAGTAAATTTGACGAACCAATTAAAAGAAGGTAAAGTATTATTCGTTCGCGAGGGAAAACCGAAGCGCTTTTCTAAGGAAACAAAATCTAAAAAAGATGTTGACAAAGATTTATCATCTTGCTAACATATAAAACGTTGCGTCGCCGAGAGGCAAGCAACGGTTGGTACTTTGAAAACTGAACAAAGTTTCGCAGTGTGCGGGTTCAAGTTTACTTGAATCCAAACAAATAAGCGAAGTCAATTCGCAAGCAAT
>JAEDAG010000019.1 GCA_017309015.1 Faecalicatena absiana | reverse complement strand
CAGCTGAGCTAATCCTCCATATGACCCGTACGAGATTTGAACTCATGTTACCGCCGTGAAAGGGCGGTGTCTTAACCACTTGACCAACGGGCCGCTTCTTAAGCACGCTCTCTAGTATACATGATTTCTTAGGGAATGCAAGCAAAAAATTGATTTTTTCACTTACGCATGCCAAACGATAAAAAAGAAAGACCACTGAAGCAAATTTCAGTGGTCTTACAATTATTATAGCGGCGGGGGGGATCGAACCCTCGACCTCCCGGGTATGAACCGGACGCTCTAGCCAGCTGAGCTACACCGCCATAAGCACAATAATTAATATACCAAACCATTCCCCACTTGGGAAGACCTTTTGGCAATTTTTTTGACTTTTTTTAGTGTGCCTATTCTGTCCGTTCAAGTGCCGTTTCCAGCATGTGGCGGGTCTTGTGCTGGCTGATGTCCAGGATCACCACGTAGAAAACCCGGCCAAAGCGGGCCTCATCGACCAGCTTGCCGTTGTCAAAGACTTCCTTGATCCGCCCATCCATGGTCTTGATCCGGTAGTCGACGTAATCATTGGAGCCGCGTTCAAGCTGCTGATCAATTTCTCTATTGACCCGCTCCCGGTCCGCTTCATAAACGACCCCGTCAAAAGTACATCCAGTATAGTTCATCAGCTCATCAAAGCTGGTGCAGCCCATCATCGTAATCATTTTCGCGTTGGCAAACAGAATCTCATGATCGCCATCAGCCCGGTAGATCAAGATAGCGCCGGGCAGGTTGTTGGAGATGTCATCCAGACTGAAGCTCAGCTTGTTGCGCTGCTCAGTGCCCATGTTTGGCTGGTACTTGGCAAAAGAGTCCTTGGAATTCAGTTTAACGTTGTACAAGGCCATATCCGCGTGACTCAGAGCCATTTGATAGGTATAGCCCTGGTGCGGATAGACGGCATAGCCAATTGAAACCGTATATGGGCATTTCTTGCCCCGGTCCTCGTAGTACTTGGCCATGTTGGTCAGCTTGGTCAAGCCGATTGGATTGTCGCCTGGAATCAGGGCACAGAACTCATCACCGCCGTTGCGGCAGAGAATGGCATCTGGACCAAAGCAGGCCTTCATATTCGCTGCCAAATCCCGCAGCACCCCATCGCCCACTTCATGGCCATACAGATCGTTGACCAGCTTAAAGTCGTCAATGTCGACCATGACTACCAAAGCGGGCCGCCCCCGGTGCATTTTATTGGCAATATAGTGGTCAACCTTCTCATCAAAAGCCCGCCGGTTGTACAAGTGGGTCAAGCTGTCTACTGATGAAAAGATTTCCAGGCTAGCCTGGCGGTAGTGCTGGCGGACGACCGCAAGCGTAATCAAGATCAAAAAGACCGAAACCGCGACATTCAGAGCGATTTCACCATTATGACTGGAGATTACGTGGCCATTAACGACATTAATGTGTGAATCAAAGAACAGCGTCGTGCATACGGTCAATAAGACCACAAAGGTGATCCCCAGCACGTAGATCATGTATTTTCGATAACTCTTCTTCATTGAGGCAAGATCCTTCCAATCCATCCTGACAGCGCATTCAAAGCAAAAAATATTATACACCAGCTGTTATCTGCTTGACAGTCTGACGCCACAATTAATTAGAACATATAAGTATAGTTAAATTGGAATAATCAAGCTGACTTTTGCCAACAAAAAATGGAATCTTTAACAAGATTCCATTTACCTAGCGGAGTGTGAGGGATTTGAACCCTCGATACAGGTATTCGCCCGTATACATGATTTCCAATCATGCTCCTTCAGCCACTCGGACAACACTCCATTATTTAATTAAAACTCCGCCTGTCAGACTCGAACTGACGACATCCTGATTAACAGTCAAGCGCTCTACCAACTGAGCTAAGGCGGAATGTCGCGCGGCAGCGCC
>JAEDAG010000018.1 GCA_017309015.1 Faecalicatena absiana | reverse complement strand
CCATCACTAGCAGCATAATTGAATATTTACTGGTTAAACTATTGAGTTTTCAAGGCTTCATAGTTCTTTTTGGTGTGGGAAGTTTAAGTTATTTACACAAAAGAATTGACAGTCTCTAATAAGACAAATAAATCCTAATTAAATTTATTAGCCTTATTACTTATAATTTTCAAAAATTTCAAATACCAATAGGTCTCATTGAGCTATTCAATATAGAGCTAACACCTCATAGAGTTCTTCCAAAACTAAGACTAGCATAATAATTATAAGAGTATCCTCATCAACTTCGACGAAATAATATCTATTTAGCTCTTTTTCCTTAACTCCAAATATCTTTTATTAATTATCCAAATACAAATTAATACAAAAATTATTATTGGAAAGTACAGCAATATTACTAAGCCAATCTTAGAAATTCCATAATTTGTACTTATTATCTTAGGCGAAAAATCCTGCAGAAAGTGCAATGCTATACACCAAGCCAATCTATTAGACCATAATCTTAGACAACTAAGAATCAAACCAAAGGCTAGTGTAAAAATCATTTGTCCTACAGTTGAAATAAATGATTGACTAGTCAAGTTATTCATGTGAATTAAGCTAAATAAAATTGAACATACTATTGAGGTACATAAAATGTCATATTTTTCTTCACAAAAAAGCAACAGAAATACATTAAACAATATTCCTCTAAATATAAATTCTTCAAAAACTGCTGATATCAACGCTGATAAAGCAGCAAATAATATTTTTGAAAATTGTAATTTAAATAGTGGAAACATATTCATAAGCTCTATCGAAATTAAAAAGATTAGCAAGATAAGATAAGCAAACGTTATTCTTCCTGATGTACCTTTTAGCCTTAACTTTTGATTAAACGTCTTAGTTGTTAAAATAAAATGTTTCGCCGTATATGTATAAATAGTTAGAAAAGCAATTAGCATTAATTTATAAATTTGTTTATTACCAATATTTAATCGTACAACACATAAACCACTTATTAAAAGTATAGTTGCTACCATAAATAATTTGGCAATTGTTCTCTTTATTATAATTTTATTTCCAAGTTCTACGTCATCCGCTAATGCTAAATAATAATTATCTTTCATAAGTTTATTCCAGCAACATATTTTTACATGAAATAATAAGGTTGATAAGCCAATTTAAATTTATCAACCTTATTACTTATAATTTTGGAAAGCCATGAATACTAATAGGTCCACTTGGCATAGTTTGACGGATACTTCGTAGAACTCTACCCCAATAACGGCCATTGTAGTAATCGTGAGAATGACCTTTACCACCTAAAATTCTTTTAAATTGCTTTACAGAATTCCTTCATCTCAAATATTCTTCCTTACTTACCTGCTAAACCATCGCGAAGACCTGTCATAAATTGACCTGTACCTCTTTGAACTCCTCTCCACCAAGAGCCAAAATTAAAGCCACCTTTACGACGACCGCCTGAAACATTTTGTAATTCAGTAACACTTAACTTTTGAAAATTATTCATTTTAATACCTCTAATATATTAAATCCTCTTAACGATGATTATTCATTTTGCTTTCTTGATTTAGAAATAAAACCGAAAATATCAGTCACATTTACAATCAATGCAAGAATCACGATAATTGCTGATACCCAAATACCAAGTTGAGTTTTAGGAACATAAAACAGGGTTACAAGAAAAGCAATATTTATTAATAGCCATAGATAATTCTTCATTTTTTCCTTCACCATCATTCTAAGTACTTAAGGATACTTGCACCAATACCTACTAAAGTGCCAATAGCTCTAATATTTCTGCCAGTACCACGACCATTGTAGTAGTTTTGAGAATGTCTACCACCCACAACTCTAACTAACTGAACTGAATTCAAATTTTCAAAACTTACTGTATTTTCCATTTCAAATACCTCCAATAAATCTTTAAGTCTGCCTCGCTTAGTAGTTCTAAGCGTCTCATCAACTTACATATATAATTCTAGCAAGAATGGCTTCTTTTCCACGTTATCATCGTAAATTGACAACATATGCATCAAATTTAGCCACAATACACAAGGAGTCAAAATATTTTTTAAATGATAGATAATATTAGGCATATTTACATGATGCTCCAATTGATGTTTAGCGTAGAGCAAAATTTCTCGTTCATTTTGCTTAACTCTTTCATCCATCAATAAATCTGTAACTTGATTTAGTAAAGCTACTTCTGGATCAAATTTATTTTTACTTGTCATAATTATTTACCTCTAGGCGCCTCATCAACTTACATATATATTCTAACGAGCTTGGTCTTTCCTCCACATTATCGCCATAAACTGCTAACATATAAATCAAATGTAAGCGCCCAATAGCACGGTATCTATCGACCTCTGTTCAATAGTCATATACTGTTCTTAACAATTGAATACGGAGGAACACGATATTATGACTGAACATCCAATCGTAC
>JAEDAG010000017.1 GCA_017309015.1 Faecalicatena absiana | reverse complement strand
ACGGCGTAATACTAATATGTCCCAATTTTGGGGGTCACATCAATCGGTAATTTTTTATTTATTTTCTCTGTCTACTTGACAAGGGCCGTATCACAGACTTACTTTTTTGGCCTTCTCATATGTGAGAAAAAAGTCCTAATTTTATTTTGGAGGAAAGATGCCAGCAATAAACTTTAAGCAAATTAGACAGATGCAGGGACTGACTTTGAAAGAAGCCGCAAGTGGCATCTGCTCTATTCAGATGCTGTCCCGGTGGGAAAACGGTACTGGCAATATGGATTTTGAAAAAACACTCAAATTGCTTGAAAGGATGAGCATCACTAGTTCAGAATATGTTCACCTGGCCAACTTAGACGATACTGATCAACTATCAGCTGAATTGCAGAAGGCATGGGAGCAAAAGGATCATACTCTAATTAAAAGAATCGCCCGGAATAGCTTGCAGGAATTCCATCTGACTTCAGATAACTTAGCCTTAAACTACGGATCAATTGCTTGCGGCCTTTATCATCGTTTAACAAAAGTCAATTTACTGGAGATTGATGAACAAAACGCGCTTAATAAAGAGCTATCTGAGATTACGGTCTGGGGACAAGAAAATATTTCCCTGTTCTTTAACACCATTCAAGTGCTCAGTCCCAAAATGATATTTCAAATTTCTGCCCAATTAATTGAAAATTTGGATTTTACTAAGCAAGCAGGTTCGGATACTTTTTACTTTGCAACGACCACTTTATTTGAAGCCGTCATCGCCCTGCTTATCAGCGATAATTCTGCCTATGCCGCAAACATCTTAAGACAGTTGAACCACTTTGATTTTCCTCAGCGCGAAACAATGCTGATCATTGGCCGGAAATATTTAAATAGTTTGATAGACTGGCAAAAACCGCAAAACGAACAAAACATTTTAAAAATCATCGGTTTTCTGTTCGATATGGGACTAACAATACAAGCTAAAAAATTCTTGCAAGTCTATAAAACCGTTCGAAAGGTCAAAAACTAAAGCAAGCGAAAAGCCTTACTCCACACGGAGCAAGGCTTTTTTCAGATCTTAAACAATAAAGTAATCAGCAGGCGCAAAAGCACGAAGGCCGCGAAGACCCAGACGCTTTCTTTGATCCCGTCTAAGTAGCGGCGCTGGTAAAGGGTCATCCCGGCAGCTGCCGCAAAGAGCAGAACAAGGGATCCAGCCGCCAGCCAGCTGCCGGGCCAGTAGATCAAGTGGATCACGAGCAGGATGGCCAGGCAGGGCCAGGACCGTTTCAACCGCAACAAGGCACACTGCTTCCGGCTTGGATGCCGGGTGAGCAGGAAGGGCTCAATCCCTGCCAGATCCAAACGCGGCAGCATGACGCTGACCCAGTCAAAGAAGAGCAGATTCCACGTCAGGACCTGGTCTCGGACGGAATAAGTACAAAAGCCCGTATTCACCAAATCCAAGGCACTCCCCTTTAATTCAAAGAAATGCTTCCTGGCCAAAAGCAAAATTGCCGCCGTCAAAGCAGCATAGATAACATACACTATCTTTCTCTTTTTCATACAGCTTGCACTCTTTTCCAATAAGCTTCTTACAACCTGCATTATAGTGCGCTATTAAGCCGCTGTCAGCCTTTATCCGGATATTTAGCAATTTTAACTGAATTTTTGCTGGCTGTATGCACAAAAATTAAATGCTCTCCAAAGGCTGCTTGCTTTTCGGTGGCAGGTAATCCCGGTCCAAGGCGGCCAGTTCGCCGGCAGTCAAGACCAGGTCAGCAGCCGCCAGATTGGCCCGCATGTGGTCAACTGAACTGGCTTTGGGAATGGTCAATACCTGCCCGGTCCGCATGGTCCAGGCCAGCATGACTTGGTGGACGGACACGCCCCGCTTGTCAGCGATCTGCTTTAAGCTGGCTTTAACGGGGATAGATTGCCCGTTGCCTGAGTTAAAGGGCGAATAGCCAATAAAAGCAATGCCGTGCTGCTTTTGCCAAGGCAGGAGGTCATATTCAACGCCCCGCTTGTCGAGATTGTAGAGGTCTTCATTGGCAAAAACCGCCCCTTCTCCGGCGATATCCACCAGCTCTCGCATATCAGCCGTGTCAAAGTTGGAGACGCCCCAGTGGCGGATCAGGCCGTTTTTTTGCAAATCCTGCAGGCCCTTGACGGTTTCTGCCAAAGGATAGTCGCTCTTCCAGTGCAAAAGATACAAGTCCAGATAGTCTGTCCCCAACCGCTTTAAGCTGGCGGCCAGGCTTTTTTTCTGGTCATCAGGACTGGCATGCCAAGGGTAGAACTTGGAAATAAGGAAGAGCTGGCTCCGGTCCAGGTCCTTGATGGTTTCGCCGACCAGGCTTTCAGCCCGCCCTTCCCCATACATTTCAGCGGTGTCGATCACGTTGACCCCGGATGCCAAGCCGCATCTTATAGCCGCGATTTCCTCCTCCCGCCTGCCGGCATTTTCCCCCATGTTCCAAGTGCCCAGGCCCAGCTGGCTCAATTTTTCCCCTTTGACGGTCATGTATTTCATGAGATTCCCTCACGCGTGGTGCTAGTTAAATCGTTCTAGACAATAAGCCAAATTATAACTTAAACTTCCCACTTACAAAAGTGGGCTTGTACCTTGAAAATTCAATAGTTTAGCCAATAAAAAAGCACAAGGCCTTTGTTCGCTTGATA
>JAEDAG010000016.1 GCA_017309015.1 Faecalicatena absiana | reverse complement strand
CCATGCCGAACACAGAAGTTAAGCTTCTTCGCGCCGAAAGTAGTTGGTGGGAAACTGCCTGCGAGGATAGGGCGCTGCCGCGCGAAGCAAGAGTCAGACGGAAGTCTGGCTCTTTTTTTGTTTTGTTTGGGGCGGCGAAGCAGATGTGCGCTTTTTACTCAACTGGCGGTTATTTTTTAATAATCAGCCTCAAAATTGACTCAACTATAGAGGCTTTTTTAATCATTCGAAATTTCTTTACTTAACTACCAGCAGCATTTTAATAATTAGGAATTGGTCGTACTCAAGTACGACCAATTTTTTAATCTTCAAGTACAAAATCGACTCAACTACATTTACTTTTTTAAGAAATGCGAGTTTCGACTTTTTACAAAATTGTCTGTCTATTAGAACACTTTGGAACGTTTCCTTAAGTTTGTTATATAAACGCAAATAGCGAAAAAATTTCGGGCAAAAAAGTTGTAATAATAAGTGGAGGCAAAAAAATGACTAATAACCTTACCCATTGGTTTACGACCGGAACCGAAAGAACAATTTCCAATGAGCGTGCAATTCAGTCAGCATCAAAGTTAGAGAAGCTGCTAAATAAAAACTATGACTGTTTAAGACAACTTTCGTTAAGCAATGTCTGGGAACTCCGAAGGCTTAATGAACTTTTTGAGCAATATAATCGTGTTGATTCCAGCTTAAATATGCCAATATTAACTGCCAAACAACTAAAAAATGGCCCTCGTTA
This sequence comes from Faecalicatena absiana, assembly GCA_017309015.1. Taxonomy (GTDB): domain Bacteria; phylum Bacillota; class Bacilli; order Lactobacillales; family Lactobacillaceae; genus Lactobacillus; species Lactobacillus absianus. The sequence goes on along the minus strand of JAEDAG010000016.1, from coordinate 1,943 downwards.
AGTAAACAACGAGGCCAAAAATGAGAATAACTGGTTTGGTTGAGTAAATTCGCGTCCCAACGCGGCCACAAGCCGTGTTTTTTACTTGTCCGACTTCAGCCCGACACCGGAAAAGCCGCTCAAGATCGAGAAGACTGGTGAAAAGAGGCTAAAGAAGGTGAAGGGCAAAAAGGCCAAGACTGGCACGCCCAGGGTGGAGGCGGCGAAGGAACCCGCCACGCCCCACGGAATCAGGTAGTTGATGACGCTGCCGCCGTCTTCCAGAACCCGGCTGAGGGCCAGGGGCGACAGGCGAAGCTTCTTGAAGGCAGACTTAAAGGCGTTGCCGGGCAGGATCACTGACAGGTACTGCTCGCCGACGAAAAGGTTGATACCGATTCCCGCCAAGATAGTGGCAGTAATCAGGCTGCCTGGCTTTTTCAAGTGGTCGATTAAGGGCTGCATGGCGCTTTCGATAATGCCCACGTGCATCAAGATCCCGCCAAGAGCCAGGGTCATGATGATCAAGGAAACAGTGCTCATCATCGACGAGATCCCGCCCCGGGTCAAGAGGGCGTCGACAGCCTTATTGCCGGTCTTTGATACAAAGCCGCTTTCGATTAGGCTTGCCAGACTGCTGGCCCCAAAGCCTGCTTGTTTTTGAATAAAAATCATCCCGACTGACAAGAAAATATTGGCAAAAAGCGTCTCGATCGCAGGTACCTTTTTCCAGGCGCAGACGAACATCAAGATGATTGGCAGGGCCGCCCAGGCCGACACGGAAAAGTTTTTAGTTAATACATTTTCAACCGCCGTAATATTAGCTAAAGAGGTGGCCTTGCTGCTTTGGCCCAGGAAGAAAAAGAGGACGAGCGAAACCAAGAAGGCTGGGATGGTCGACCACATCATGTTCTTGATGTGGTCAAAAAGGTCGCTTTCGGCCACGGCTGAGGCCAGGTTGGTGGAGTCAGACAGTGGCGACATCTTGTCGCCAAAAATAGCCCCGGAAATGATGGCACCGGCAGTAATTGCCGGGTTGATCCCTAGCGTGTTGCCCATCCCGAAGAGGGCGATGCCGACCGTTGAAATGGTGGTAAAGCCAGAACCGATGGCCAAGCCCACCATAGAGCAGACCAAGAAGACCGATGGCAGGAAAAAGTGGACGCTGATCATGTGAAAGCCCACCACCATTAAAGAAGGAATAATCCCGGCTTGGATCCAGACGGCGATCAGGCTCCCGATTAATAAGAAGATAAAAATTGGCACAATTGCAGTCGAAATGCCTTCGGTGATTCCTTTCATAAGCTCTTCAAAAGCGTGCCCGCGAAATTCCAGCCAAAAGATCAACAGGCCGATCACGGATAAAACTGGCAGCTGGGGCGACAGGCCCAGGCCAATCACGCCGATTCCCAAAACGAAAAGCATGCCAATTAAAATAACAACAGCTTCCTTAAAATTGATTTTATCTTTCATTGCTTTCTCCCAATACAAAAAAGTCCCAGCCAGGCCAAAGCCTAGCTGGGACGCAAGAAACGTGGTACCACCCGCAATTCGTGAACGCAGTTCACCTCTTTAGCAGTAACGCCGCTTAGCGTGCAAACGCGTAATTCGGACCAGCAGCCTGCCCGGCTCGCATCAACCGCCGGTTTTCTGAACTCTGAGCTGCCTGCCTACTAAAGATTGCTTGCAGGTAATCTGAATTGCTTACCACTATATCATTAAAAAAATCTGTCTGCAAGTCAAAGGCTCAGCAAAATTTAACATTTTAACTTTCCTATAACTAAAAAAGCGCTGTGATTTCAATTATCATGTACCTTTTCAGTAAGCGATGAAATTACCAGCAAAATTACAAAAGAAAAACTTACTAAAAGTGATGTGACCCCCAAAATTGGGACATATTAGTATTACGCCGTTAAGGTTGTTAGAACATGATTCCGATATTCAATCGGGGTCATGTTTTTTCG
>JAEDAG010000015.1 GCA_017309015.1 Faecalicatena absiana | reverse complement strand
TTGACTTCGCTTATTTGTTTGGATTCAAGTAAACTTGAACCCGCACACTGCGAAACTTTGTTCAGTTTTCAAAGTACCAACCGTTGCTTGCCTTTCGGCGACGCAACGTTTTATATCTTACTCGCTTGTTAAGAATTTGTCAACAAGTTTTTTGATTTATTTTTTCGTGCCTCCGTGAGAGCTTCGTGTCTCGCGCGACAACAAATATTAGTATACTCGTGTTTTTTCTTTCGTCAAATTTGGATTTTCATTCGGTTTAATAAGTGAACGCGCGGCCGCGTTGTGAAAAAGCGCTTTTGGCTGACGCGAACTTTTCCCTGTTCATTTTCCGCGATTTGGCAAAATATGAAGTTATTGTTCGTAAATTACGCTTTTCGTTGCGAAATTTTTTCTGATTTTTTTGGAAATTATTTTTTTAAGCCTAAATTTGTACTATATTGCTTTTAGAATTTCTAAAAAAGAGGTAAAGGCATGACAGAAGAAAATACGTATTTACTCGGCGTCGACAGTGGCGGCAGCCACGTGACCGCTGACTGCTACGATGAGCAAGGAGAGGTGGTTGGCCATGGCGAAGCTGGTCCGGGCAGCATTGTCTTGGATTTGCCCCAGACCCTGGCCAATATCGTTTCCGCCATAGAAAAAGCCACGTCCGCTTTGCCAAACAAAGACTGGAAGTGCCAGCGGATCCTGATCGGAATCGCGGGCTGGGAAAGCAGCCAGCAACAGGAGCTTTTTGCCACTGAAATCACCAGCCGTCTGCGTGACTACGCTGGGCAGGTTTCACTGACCAGCGATGCCAGACTGGCCCTGCTCAGTGCACTTGAAGGTCAAGACGGCCTGTTGGCGATTGCGGGAACCGGCTCGATCGTCTATGCCAAGAATGCCGGCCGCTTGTCCCGCGCCGGTGGCTGGGGCTGGCTGCTCGGAGACGAAGGCAGCGCCTATCAGATCGCGGCCGAAGCCGTCAAAGCCGTGCTGCATGCCAATGACCAGGGGCAAGTGCATCCCCTCGCTCACTTGGTCCTCAGCTACTTCTCCGCTTCCTCCATTCCTGAGCTCGTGGCAGCTTTCTACCAAGCTCCCCGCCCGCAAATCGCTGGTCTGGCCAAGCAGCTGGCCGGCCAAGCCGATGCCGCGCCAATTTTTGCCCACCAAGCAAAGCTGCTGGCCCAGCAAATTCTACTTCTGTTCAAGCGCAATCCCGGCATCAATCCCTTGCTAGCCCTGGCTGGGTCGGTCTTGACCCATAACCCGCTGATGCAGGCGGAACTTGGCAGAATCATCAGTCAACAGGCACCTGCCTTGACCATCAAGATCGCTAACTCCCCAAACACTAGGGGCGTCTTGTTTAATTAGTTGGGAACTTTTCGAGAGCCACCCTGCTATCTTAATTTAATGACATCAGCCACGTTGCCGTGATGCTTTTTCAATAATTGGGCCGCTTCCGCCAAGCCGCATCCCCGCTTCAGCATGACGATCGCGGCTGGCACGTCGCTTTTGCTTTTGGCCAAAGCCGCGCTGGCAGCTTCCTGGTCAACATCCGCGACCGTCATAATGATCCGGATCGCCCGGTCAACCAGCTTCTGGTTGGTCGGCTTCACTGCAATCATCACGTTTTGGTAAACCTTGCCCTGCTTGATCATGATCCCTGTCGACAAGGCATTCAAGATCATCTTTTGGGCCGTGCCGGCCTTCATCCGCGTAGAACCGGTGATCACTTCCGGCCCTGTCACGGCCTCAATGGCAATTTGCGCGTGCTGACCGATCAGGCTGCCAGAAACGCAAGCTACCGCGATCGTCAAGGCGCCGACCTGGCTGGCGTAGTCAAGCCCGCCCAGAACATACGGAGTCCGGCCGCTGGCCGCCAACCCAATCACGACGTCATCTTGCTTAAGCTTCAGATCCTGCAGGTCTTTTTGCCCCAGGTCCGCCCGGTCTTCAGCCCCTTCCACGGCTTTGAACATGGCGCCCGGACCCCCGGCAAGCAAGCCTACCGCCCGGTCAGGACTGATCCCGTATGTCGGCACCAGCTCAACCGCGTCCAAGACGCCCAGACGGCCGCTAGTGCCCGCCCCCATATAGATCAAGCGCCCGCCCCGGTGATAACGGTCCGCGGCCTGGTCAATCGCTTCTGCCAGCGGGCCAGACGTCCTTTTCACGGCTTCTGCCACCGTCTGGTCAGCGTCGTTGATCGTCTTGACGATTTCTGCTGCCGTCATCTGGTCGATCCGCATGCTGGCCGGATTCCGCTGCTCAGTCGGCAATTCTTTAATTTCCATATTCTTCGCCTCCTATAAGGCAAACTTCCGGATAGCCAGGGCTACCCCGTCATGATCATTGTCCGCGGTAATCTCTTCCGCAGCTGCCTTGACTTGCGCGGTTGCATTGCCCATCGCCACGCCCAGCTTGGCAAATTTGATCATGCTCAAATCATTTTCTTCATCGCCTAAAGCCAAGACTTGGTCGCGGCTGATTTTCAAAATCCCGCAAAGCTTGTCTAAAGCTGCTCCCTTGTTCACGCCCTTGGCATAAGCCTCGTAGTAAAAAGGTGCCGTCTTCATCAAATCCAGACGGCTGCCAATTTTTTCAAAAAGCTCCCGGTGGGCAATGGCCGGATCCAGTATCTCCGCGTCCTCAATATACATCGCCTTGATCAGCTCAATCCCCCGCATCTCTTCTGGCGTTCTATAAGAGATGCCCAAGTTGACCAGGTTGGCTTCATACAAGGTGTACTTGCCAATATCCTTGTTGCAGGTATAGATCCGGTCACTGCTGATCGCTTGAAAGTGGATATTCAACTTGCGGGCAATCCCTTCCAGATCAACGAAGTCCTCATAAGAAATCCCGCGTTCATAGATTACCTGGCCAGCAGTCGTTTGCACTACTGCCCCGCCAAAGCAGACTAGGTACTGGTCAGCCGCGTGGTCCAAGTCCAGCTGCTCAAGCAGCGCTTCCGCCCCGCTTAATGGGCGGCCAGTACACAGAACCACCTTGATTTCCCGGCTCTTAGCCTCTTTGATCGCCGCGATCGTTTCTGGAGTCAGCTCACTCTTGGAATTGACCAGAGTTCCGTCAATATCTATCGCAATCAGCTTGATGTCCGTCATTTGTCTTTTCTCCTTTGTGCTTTCGTTTGTTCTTTATCTAAATTTTAGTACAAAAAGCCGTAAAAAAAGGACCCCATGTCTCAGCACTAACATGCGGCCCTTTTGGCAAATATTCAATTTTATTGCAAACCGTTCGCAAGCCTTATTCTTGAGCACCCTTGCCGCCGTGAACAAACAGAACACCTTTGCGCGGAAGGCTTTCCCGCTAGAATGCAGCCTTTGGTGCAGCCATCAGCCTGCCAACAGTGAAATGACAATTTTGGTTCTTCAGGAGGCTCACTTGACGATCATCTTTTCTGACATTCGCAGACCCTCTTTCACAAAAACTAAGCTGTCAATTCGAAAGATCTTTCTCTACCTGTATAATACCTTAAGTTGTAAGCGATTGCAAGTGAGCTAATTCAGCAAAAAGCACAAAAAAAGCAACGACCTAAGTCGTTGCTTCAGTTACGGTCCATGCGGGATTTGAACCCGCGATCTCCTCCGTGACAGGGAGGCGAGATAAACCACTGCTCCAATGGACCAGATGGAGGATATAGGGCTCGAACCTATGACCTCCTGCTTGTAAGGCAGATGCTCTCCCAGCTGAGCTAATCCTCCAAATGCACCCAGTAGGACT
>JAEDAG010000014.1 GCA_017309015.1 Faecalicatena absiana | reverse complement strand
TTGGCTTCATCTCCACTTTACATAGTAAAAGAAAAAGTGTTGAACGACTACTCCGTCGAGTAATCATCCAACACTAGATTAGTATGTTTTACTTCAACATACTTATCCTTCTTAGCGATTCTTTTAAGGTTGTCGTAATAAGTCTTACGATTGAGATTAAGAGCTTAAAACAGCCGTTTTAACTAAAATTCTGGGTGGTCTGCCCAGATATCATAAGCTATCTGTGTCTTTTGTCGATTGGACAGCGTGGACATCGGGCGGCCACTTTTTTTGCGATGATGAGCTCCAATTCTATTTCTTTGATTCTGACATCTTTTTCCTGAAGTTCGGCCTCATATTTGTGCTTATCAGTTAGAGCTCCTATTTGCTTATTATGCTTGGATTTCTCGGCCGTCTTGCTCTTCTTAGGCATTTTAGCGACTCTACCTTTCTTGACAGGAAGGAGCGCCTCTGGACCGCCTTACTGGACCTTCTTAGTCCATGAATACACTCGTGACGGACTAATATTGAATTTAGCAGCTACCAGATTACGTCCTTCATCGAATTTTTGATAGTAGCTTACCACATCCAGCTTAAAGTCAACATTTAGGTTCGCTTAACTTTTAAGCTCTCCAAGCCATTTGAGTTCAGCAGCATTCACCCAGGTACGAATTAAAGATGGAGTGATATTATACTTTTTGCTTAATCCATTGTATGAGCCTCTGCCATTAAGATAATCAGAAGCAACTTGTACTTTTAGTTCGGATGAATATTTGGTCATAAAAATACCCCCACAATCGTTATGTGTTTATGTCTAACAATTGTAGGGCACTTCATTCTCCACTGTCGTTTCTGATATAATTTTATCAGAAACAGGAGGTGCAGAAATGCTTAATATTAGACCAGTATCAGATCAAAACCGATAAGAAATCAGGTATTACAGATGATCCGAACGACTATAGCACTGATGAAAAGTATATTTTCAATCTCTTACTCAGAATCATCAATGTATCTGCGCAAACTGTCGATTTAGTTAATAGTCTACCTAAGTTAGAAGTGGAGGAGTAGGTTGTATGTTTTTCTTCTTTTTTGATGATGAGAAAGAATTAAAGAGTAATCAAATAGAATTACACTATTTGTCAAATTCTATTTCTTATGGTATGGAAAAAACAGCTGGTAGTGAGTTCTTTGATTCTAATGGGGTTCTTAAAAAGCAAGACTCAAAAGAAGGTTCTCAAAATGAATTTCAAGAAATTGATTTCAAACGTTTGATTAGTGAAAAAATTCATAAAATTATTTATGGAGAGAAATACTCAAATATTGTTTTTCTAGCAGGTGCTGGAGCCTCAGTGGTAGGAGGAAACCCAAATTATGGGAAAACAGTAAGTATGATTGCTGATAATATATTTGAAGAGCTTCATAAGTCTACCGGAAATACATATACATTAGAAGAATTAGCAGCACAATGTAGATACAAGGATGGGAACATATTAACTGGAAATGAATCTGAATCAAAAACCTCACCTAAATTGGCAGATGATTTTAATCTAGAGGATTTCTTATCAACATTATTCCATTATCGTCCTTATGTTCCAAATAATGATAAAGTGAAGTTTAATGAATCTGTTGACAAAATTTTACAACTGATTAAGGATAATACAAATTATTCATACGATAGTAAAGTTTTGAAGCATGGGGCCTTATTAAATTTTTTGTCGAATTTATCTGGAAAAGATGGGAATAAATTTTCCGTTGTTACAACAAATTATGATGTATTAATTGAGGAAGCTGGTGCAGAAAATAATTTTGTTATTTTTGATGGATTCAACTTTACTCCGCTACCAAAATTTGATAGCAATATGTTCGAATGGAATCTTGTGAAAGAGGTCCAGAATGTCAATACCAGAGAAGTTGAATATAAAGAAAAGACATTCAATTTGGTTAAAATCCATGGATCACTTACTTGGGAAAAACAAGATAACGGTGATATCGTAAGAAAAAATAAAGACAGTATTACCAAAACAGATAAAATGGTAATGGTTTTTCCTAGCTCGGACAAGTTTGCTCAAAGTTATCAGGAACCCTATTTTGAACTATTTACAAAATTTCAAGAGCTTATAAAACGTCCCAATACTTTGCTGATTTCTTCAGGATTTAGCTTTGCAGATGATCATATCTCAAAGATGGTTACTCAGGCATTGAAAAATAACTCTAGTTTGAAATTATTAGTAACAGATTTTAATATTGATCCAAATAGGGAGTGGAATGGTGATGATAATCAATATATTAAGATTGAAGAGTCGGATTCTAAATACAATCAAAATTGGGCTGAACTAGTACGTTTAATGGATGAAGGGTATCCAATCACATTTTTAAAGGCTACTATGAATAGTGATTTAGTTGACTACTTGAGTGGAAGGTATTTAAATGACGAAAATTGATAGTTTTTATGAAGTAGCTGACAAGAGTAACTATTACCTTGGGATGATATCTCAAGTGAATCGTTCATATGCAACAATTCAAATAGAAAATCTTTCACTATTTTCATACAGAAAATTGAGAACGGATATCCTTGCTCCAAATACGATAAATTATTACGTTTTGATTGATTCAAGTAACGGTCTATTCTTTGGAGAAGTATTTCAGTCTAAAGTGCCAAATTCAGGCAGTGTTCATGAAATGATGACAAATGGGCTACAAGAGAAAATTTTTCCAGAAATAAATGTCGACATACTTGGATACATACCATTGGGTGAGAAATACTTTAAACTAAACGGAACAAACACTGTTGGCATTACTGACAAGGTATATATTGCTAATGAAAAAGTTGTAGAACTCTTTATCACATCAATAGAAGTCGATCCAGATAGTGAAAATCAGTTATCAACATTTGCAAATCTAGCTTTTAGCTCACAAAACTATCCAATTAAACTACAGCCCAAAACTCTATTTAATAGGCATTTGATGACTGTTGGAACTACTAATAGTGGTAAATCCACATCAGCTCTGAGTATTTTAGATAAACTGGTTAATGATGGCATAAGAACGCTAATAATAGATCCAACAGGGGAATATTCTGATTCATTTAAAGATGACGAAGCAGAGAAATATATACTTGGTGAAACTGCCTTCCTTCCCTTATCAAACATATCAATGAACCAGTGGTCAATTTTGTTTGAGACAAATGATGGAACACAACCAGCAGTTTTAGCTGAGGCGATCCGTTCTCTACGATATCAGTACAAAAATAACATTGATGAAGTATACAAGAAAGTAGGAAAGTCAGTATTCGAAGTAGAACAAAACTTATCGACTCTTTCTGAAAAAGATAGGAATTTTAACATTAAATTATTATCGGCCCAGATTGCTGTAGAAACAACTAGACAGGACAATAAAGGAAAATTCGTAGCAAACACCTTCGATTTTAATGTAAATCAGTATCTTATTCAAAAGGTAAATTATAAGTTAGATAATACTTCACTTGTTAATTTTTTTACTTCGACTGGCAATAGCTTAATTGATATTATCAACTCATTTGTAGAAGGAAGTACCTATAAGTCATTGTATATTGATGTTTCTAAAATTGGAACAACAGACGGAATTGGTGGAATGATTGTTGACCTAATTTCAAACTATCTAGTAAATTTGAATTCTAAATTGATAAAACCATTTGTAATGTTTATTGATGAAGTCCATAGATACACAAAGGGAGTCAATACTGAAGGATTCACATTTTATTCTGGATTGAATAATATTGCTCGAGAGGGGAGAAAGAAAGGAATCTTCCTTTTCTTAACAACTCAAAATCCAAATGATGTTGATAAAATTTTATTAGGACAAATAGGGACATTACTGATTCATAGACTCACTTCTCCAGATGAACTTAAAGCGATACAAAACCACTTGTCTGAAAACCAAATTGGTCAGATTAGGAAATTGAACACAGGTGAGGCAGTCTTGACAAGTATTAATCTATTAAAAGATCTATATATCCGAGTTAAAAGCTGTCCCCGCGCTCACTATAATGATACTCCTAGTCTATTAATCAAAGATGATAATAATTCTTAGCTCATAGATAGCTCATAGATAAGTGCTTACAATCAAAAAGTTCTTCTTGAATTTATTACGAGAAGAACTTTTTTCTTTACGGAGAATCCGAAGGCTTAGTCAGTAACATATTTGAATAATAAACTGACTGGGGCACCCTACTTGGATGGTGAATAAATGTCAAGTGAAACAGTTTTTTATAATTTCCAAAAAATGACAGAATGTAGTTAAGTTATAGAAAGCGTTTATCATGATTGTACACGATTTACATTTCTACAAGCAACTACTTCTGACTTTTGTAATTAGTAATCCAAGTCAAATAATTTCACTTGGAGGTCATCTATGTAGGCCTTTATTCTTTGCGGTTTTTCTAATAAAATAGAAGGTATCAAAATACTGTTTTTAGTACCTCATAAGACTGAATACTTCGTAACGATGAATAGATTATCCAAAAAATGGGGCCAATTTGGCTCCATTTTTATTCTATTAATATGATTGGTAAAAAAATGAACTCAACTCAACTCAACTCAACTCAACTCAACTCAACTCAACTCAACTCAACTCAAC
>JAEDAG010000013.1 GCA_017309015.1 Faecalicatena absiana | reverse complement strand
AGCTCCACTGTAAGTAAAGTCCCATAAACTGATTAATCCCATCTTAGCATTGCTAGGATGGGATTTTAATATACTGTGCTATTGGGCGCTTACAATCAAATTCGGTTGTAATGGCAAATTTATCAGTATTACTTTAGCAATAAAAAAAGAACAACAACTTCAATAATTGCTATTCTTATTAATCTACTTAGAATTTAATACCTTAGACTTAATATAATTAAAGTAATTAGTCTTACCAGTAATGATTGTCACTTTTCCTTGCATCCCATATCGTAAAAACTCTCTCTCAGACTTAGTTGTCTTAATTAAAATATCAACTTTAAATGCATTCATGCCTTTCTGTTGTACAGGATATGTACCTAAACTAATAACCTTACCATTGAGTATTGTAAGTACTCCCTGCTTATTTTTAACTTGAAATCGAACTTTTTGTCTTTCAGCAAGAGTAGCTACTTCATCATCTGGAATGTAGGTTACTATTTTAAGACTACCTTTATCTTTAATATCGGGCATAGCAATACTATCTTCATCATCTAAATGTACGATAATATTATTTTTTATCAGTCGTTTTTTGTTATCAGCCAAAGTAATAATAGTACCCTTTGAAATCTTTTGTCCTTCTTTATATCCATTATTTTTTAAAGAAACTATATGGTCTGGTTCAACAACACCTATACTATTAATCACATTTTCATGCACAGCAAAAAAAGAACCAATAAACAACAAAATCACTAAAATAAAAGCCGGTAAAATTATCATCGTTGAAAAGTTATGAAACTTATATGAATAAAACTTACTACTTTCTAAATATTGATCAGTCATTGCAATATCACCTAACTTTTTACCAAATCATAATAATAACCGTGCTTGGCCATTAATTCAGTATGATTGCCTTGTTCTATAATTCGACCTTGGTTTAATACCACAATATTGTCTGTTCTTTCAGCAATAGCTAAACGATGAGCAATAAATATTACAGTCTTATCCTTCAGACTTATTAAATTATCAACTACTTTTTTCTCTGTAATTGTATCCAGCCCACTTGTTGCTTCATCAAAAATTAACACCTTAGCAGGTGAAAGAAGTGCTCTAGCAATTGTCAGTCTTTGTTTTTGTCCCCCCGATAAAATTTTTGCATTCTCATCTAATTGAGTATCAAATCCTAAAGGTAGCTTCTCAATATCATTTTTTATTTCTGCAATTTGACATGCTTCGATTATATCTTCTTCCGTTATATTAGAACGACTTCCTAATAAAAGATTTTCTTTAATAGTACCCGCAAAGACATAAGGAGTTTGTGGAACATAATTTACATATGAACGTAGAACGTGCTTATTTATCTCTTTAGTTGAATAATTATTAAAAGTTACTTTACCTTTTATCGGACTAAAAAAATCAACCAATAACTTAACCAAAGTTGATTTACCAGATCCACTCATCCCTACAACAGTTACTTTTTCATTATCATTGATAGTTAAGTTAATATCTTTTAAAACATCTTCGCCATATCCATAACGATAATTAACCTGTGAGAAAACAATTTTGCCATTTAAATCATGAATACTATTAACTGAAGTTTTATCTTTAAATTCACTTTTAACTAAATAAACTTCGTTTAAACGATTTTGAGCCACATTTGCAGCTTGAAGTGTAGGTTGTAGATTAATAATATTTTGTAATGGATCAACAAAATATGACAATAACGCATTAAATGCCATCAATTCACCAATAGACATCTGGTTATGCATTACAACACTAGCACCTACCCAAAGAATAATGACGTTCAACGATAATCTAATAAAAGTCTTCAAGGCAATCTGAAAAGCTTCTGTTTTGCTATATTTAAATGCTTTTCTCAAATAATCCACAAACTGACTATCAATCTTTTTATATCGTACCTGCTCACTGTTAAGTGCTTTAATTGTTTCAATTCCTTGAATATCTTCAATAATTGATGAACTAACTACTGCGTTACTTTCCATTTGGTCATTATTTAATTTTTCAAATCTTTTAGAAAATCCTAAAATCACAATAGCATAAAGTGGTAACGAAGCTAAAGTAATCAAAAACAGCGTCATATTTTGAACTGCTAAGATAATTCCCATCAAAATTACAATTGAAAGATCAAGGAATAATGAAATTACAGTACTTGCCAATGCATCAATAATTCTACTTGCATCAGAAAAACGTGAAGTAATTTCTCCTGTTTTTCTAGTAGTAAAGAATTCCATTGGTAATTCAAAAATATGTCTAATATATTGCAAATTAAGATCAATTGATAATCGCTGACCTAAAACATTTAATAAAAATTGTTGTCCATATAAAAAAATTGAGTTAAAGACATATGCAATCAATAACCCAATAGCTAAGATTGATAAAGTTGTAAATGTACCATTAGGAATATAAGTGTCAATTAATCCTTGTACAAAATACGAACTGCAAATACTAATCAACGTCATCAATAAAGCAGCTACTATGATATTTCTAACCAACTTTTTCTGTTTAAACATATAAGGAAAAAGAGACAACAGATTATTCTTTTTTTCTTTTACAGGCTTAAAGTCTGCTTTAGGGACCATGAATAAAGTAATCCCAGTCCATTCTTTTTCAAATGCCTTTCTAGACATTTTTTTAATTCCACTGGTAGAATCTGGATCAGCAACAATTATCTTTCTTTTGGTACTTTTAAGAACTACGTAATAATGCAATAGTCCTCCATCTTTTATTACATGAACAATAAAAGGGTATTGAATATCACTCATGTCAAATAAGGACATATCTGCTTTAACTGCTTGAACATTCATATCAAATTTTTCAGCAGTTTTAACTAAACCTAGCGCAGTAGTTCCCTCAGTATTTGTTTTAGCAATATGACGCAAATGTGCTATGGATACTCGAGAATGATAGTTCTTTAAGATCATTGCTAAGCATGCTGCACCACAATCTGTTTCATCAATTTGTGGGACATAGATTGATTTGTACCTAAGCGAAATTACCATTTTCTTCTTCCTTCTTAGCCAATGTCTCAGTTTTATAATTATATTCAGATAGTAAGTCTTTCATCTTTTGCACACTAGTACGTGAAAAATCCTCAACATCTCCATTAATAAACTGTACACGATGTTGCTTCAAATCAATCGATTCAATATTCTTAGGATTTACTAAGCATGACTGATTTATTTTCTCTAGCATTGGATTTTCTTTAGCATATTGATTAATACTACCTAGGAGTTGCATTTCTCCTGTTGTTAGAATCATCAATAATTTATGTGGAGTAACTGTTGTTGAAATATAAATAATATCATCAATATTAACGTTTCTAGTTTGTCGACCAATCTTATATGAAAAAGTCATCTTCTTCATATAGTTGAACTTATGCAAATTATAAATGGCTACTTCAATTGTCTTCACCATCGTGTGTCTAAGCTTATCTAAATCAGACGTTTTTACAATATAATCAATTGGACCTAGACGTCTTCTAAATGTAATTAAAGATAAATCAGCATGACTAGTAACAAAAATAATCTGTGCACGTTCATCTCGCTTCTTAATTAATGAGGCAAGATCGAAGCCGGTATCATTTTCAGTGTCACCACCTAATTCAACATCTAAGAAATAAATACCACCATCTAATTTATGCTCCTTCAAATAAGTAATAGCATCCATATAATTAGTGGCTGTGGCAATCGAAAATTCTACTTCTTCATCATCTGAGAGAATCATCTCGGCTGCACCAAGAATTTTTTTAGTTTGCTCAATCTGATTCTGATCATCATCACAAATAAAAACTGGATATTTCATTTTTAGTCCTCAATTTCATTTTCATCATCAGGCAAAATTGTTAAATCAAAAGTAAACCAACCATCATCAACGTAATAATTGACAATCATTACATTCTCATATTTATGAGTAATTTCTTTTACATTGGCTAATCCCAATCCCATATGATGCTTTTTAGTGGTAAAGTTCTTTTGACTCATTTTATCTGTTGCTATAGTAGCTTCTCTAACTCGATTACGGATTTCAAATTCAAAATTACCATTTTCTTGATAATACATTGCATCAACTCGAGCATTATTAGTACTACCTGTTTCTTTGATTAATGCCATACTTTCCTCAGTTGCATTATCAAATGCAATACCAATAATTCTAACTAAGTCCAAAATATTAACGCTCTTAGGAATTTGATAGATGTTTTGCTCGCAATCAAAACTATAATTTAAATCTAAACTATATAATTTAGAAAGCTTAGCAATTGCTATACTCTTTAAATTCTTCTCATGAATGTGATTTACACCTTTATATTTTCGAAGAGCTTTCTGATCAAACTGCGTGTTAGTATATTGATCGAGTATCTTTACCACCTTTGTGGTGTCGCCCTCTTGAGCACTAACTTTTAAGCTATTTAAAATATTTTGATAGTCATGTTTAAAACGGCGTAGATCATCTTCATTTTTATCAAGATAACTTGAATATTCTTTCAACTGTTGCATTTCAGACTTTAATTTCTGCTGTTTAAGAACAAGTTCTCTATTCTCTGCTTCTTTTGCTTTTCTATCTGCATTTGCTAATTCAAGTTGGAGCCTTTGTTCCTTTTGCTCTTGCTCGGTTAAAAGTTTCTTTTGAATATTAACTGCCGTCGAATAAGCAAATATGGAGAAAATTATCTGAAGTATTAGTAAACTTAAAGACACCTCAAATAATGTCGTCATACGATTATTCTGTAATGCTAACAAATACACAATAGAACTTGATAAATAAATATATAAAATTAATCCAATAAAAATCGAACTATTTCGATCATTTAAGAGCTTACGAATTTTTAAATAATACTTTTGGATTATACATACAACTAAAAAATCTATTAACAAAAAGATAAAAATAATACTACTGAAATTAATATCAAAAATTAGCAGCAATATTTCAGCGCTAATCGTTATAAGAAGATCCAATAACTCAAAAAAAGAAATTAATCCAATGATTAATTTGACTTTCTTTTCTTTCCTCACAAAATACGAAAAAAGAAATACTGAAATTGCTTGAATAACATCTACTAAAAAATCATCTATTTGAGTTAAATCACCGAGAAGAACGCATATTCCGATAAAGATTACTGAAAAAACATAATCTCTTATTCTAAGTTTCCAACCTGACACCCTATAAAAAATATACAAATCGATTATAGGAGAAAATAAAGCCTGAAATAGCATTTTTACTTTAATCCAAAAATTCTCTTCCAATTAAAACGATTTTGTTTTTTATTGACTTTAAAATTTCTAAGGACAAAAAAACTTCCATTCGGATCAGCCACTCCACCAATAAATCCGCCTTTAACTTCAACTAATTCTTTTTCATTTAACTTCTTCATAATTCAAATCTTCCTTTCAACTCTTTAACTTTTTACATTACCAATATTACTATGCATTCAATTTTATACTCAAAGTCGTCATATTCTGTACTATTTTAATCATATTCTGCATTTTTATTTAAAAAGCACCTCCACCAGAACCATTTCCATAACCATACGAATTATTTTTAAAGACGCGGCGTCTAATTTTTGATCTTCCACCAACAACTTTCTTCAAGACTAGAATAGATAGTTTTTGCATAATTTTTCCTCTCTTTTTCTCAAAAAATACTATAGAAAAACATACACCCATTTGGACTCCAAAAAACATTTCATCATATTCTGCCTCATTTCAATCATATTTTGCAAAACATCAAGTTACTCAATATGAGAAGCTTCTTTCAATTTTATTTAAAAGATCACTACTTCGAGTCCTCCATCTTTTCGGTATCATTTTAGCTCATTTGATACCGCTAAATTAATAATGATACCGATTAAATACTAAAAAAGACTGACAATTCATTTTTACGTGGATTATCAGCCTTTTTGATTACTCATGATAAATATCTTGAATCGCCATACCCCAATATGGAATATATTCCATATACGCATGGTGCTAGTTAAATCGTTTTAGTTAACAAAAAAAGGTTCAGTATAAATTCTTGTGTAAATAGAAATTAGGTAACAAAAAAAGAAGGGTTGTCCCTTACAATGTTAATAACGACAAAAACATGGGGAGCCCTTCTTACTATGAATTATACAGAACTGTCAGTTA
>JAEDAG010000012.1 GCA_017309015.1 Faecalicatena absiana | reverse complement strand
CTCTTCCTCGGAAGATCTTAAACTACAAGACTCCAGAAGAGTACTTTGACACCGAACTTGACCGCATTTACCGGCGTAGATAGTCAAAATCTAGCAGATGTTATGGTAAGTGTTCAATTTATTCTTGCAATTGGCGGAAAATAAGAAATATCAAGTTCACTTATATTTGTGAGGAAAAATGAAAAAAATAGCTTTCTTAATTATGAATATGGATAACAAGGGTGGAACCGAACGGGTTACATCGATGATAGCTAATGCTCTATCTGATAAATATCAGGTTTTTATTTTTAGCTGTCAAAAAGGTGAAAAGCCTCATTTTCATGTTGATGAGCGTGTTTCTATTGAATCTTTACATGGTGAACAGATTCAAAACACCGTCTTACGTAAAGTCAAAGTATATCGAGAGCTTGCTAATAAGGTAAAAAAATACGCGATTGACATCATTGTAGCAGTAGATGTTGCCTTATACTTGTATCTGTACCCTTTGCAATTATCTAAGAAATGCAAGTGCATTGCTTGGGAGCATTTTAATTACTTTATTTCCCCAAATAGAATGGTCAAGTTTGGTAGAAAACTAGCAGCTAAGCATGCTGATTGCGTGGTTGTTCTTGGTAAGAAAGATATGCGGAATTATCAGCAAAATTTGTCTAAAATTAAGAGAATTGAGTATATTTATAATCCTGTAGCTGTGGAAACTACTGGCCAGATTGATGTAAATAGTAAGCAGATTATGGCTGCAGGGCGTTTAGAAGATCAAAAAGGTTTCGACTTGCTTATCGACGCATGGAATCTAATTGAACAGGATTGTCCTGAGTGGCATCTTGATATCTTTGGTGAAGGATCAAAAAAGGGGGATTTAGAACAGAAGATTAAAGATTTGGGGTTAAGTAGAGTTTTCTTAAAGGGTTATGCTAACGATATTGCAGAAGAATTACAAAAGTCTTCAGTTTTTGTTTTGTCATCACGCTATGAAGGCTTTGTCTTAGTTCTTATCGAGGCACAAGCTAGCGGCTTGCCATGTGTTAGTTTCGATTGTAAAGAAGGACCAGCTGAAATTATTAAGGACAATAAGAATGGTTTCTTGGTAAAAAACGGTGATGTGTCAGAATTTGCAACAAAATTGAAGCGTGTTTTAATGGATGATCGACTGCGCGAAAGATTTGCACGTCACGCTAAAGACGATTTAGCTCGTTTTGATATTGCAAATGTGAAGACTAAATGGCAGGAATTAATTGAAAGCTTGTGATGATGATGAAAGTAACTGAAAAAAAAGAAGTTTCAATAATCATTCCGGTTTACAATGCTGAAAAATATCTTAGCAGATGTATTGAATCTATTGTCGGTCAAGATTATACAAATTTGCAGATTATCGTGGTGGATGATGGGTCTACAGATAATAGCCTAGAAGTTGTACAGGATTTTCAAGATGATAGGCTTCAAGTGTTCTCAATTGCTAACGGTGGTGTATCCAATGCACGTAATTTTGGTTTGAGCAAGGCAACTGGTTATTATGTTATGTTTGTAGATGCTGATGATTGGTTGAACCCTAATGTGATTGGCACACTTATTTCAGCTGAGCAACATTATGGGTATGATCTAATTTTGGGTAATTATTCTCGAGATACAGAATATTCTAAGTCGAAACAAGTAAGTACAATTTCGTTTAAAGATCTAACAAAAGACGAGACCTATCGACAAGTGATCAATCCGTATGGTTTCTATGGTAGTGTTTGGGCAAAAATATTTAAGTTAGATATTATCAAAGATAACAATTTGAAGTTTAATAATAACATTACAGTTGGTGAGGATTTACTTTTTGTCTATCAGTATCTAAATTTTATTAAAACAGTAGCATATACTGATGCTAGAATATATAATTATTATATTAACAAAAAGAGTGTATTGCATAGCTTAGACACTGATACATTGTACCACCGTCTTGATATTTTGAAAGTTTACGAAACTATGTTTCAGCAAAAAAATATACAGAAACAGAGTTATTATACTAGAGCGGTTGCAATTTATGTGCGTGAACTAACAGATTGGTACTGTTATGCAGTACATTTTAAACAGAAAAAACTTTCTGCATCACTAAAGGAAAAGATTAAGAAGTATTGGGCGATTTTTATGAAGGATGATACCTTCTCTGCCAAAAATAAGCTGGCTGCTTTTTTAAAGTATCATTTTCCTGTATTGGTTTATAAGTTAAAAGGGTAGATTGGGGGAGTATTCTTGATAAAATCGCTAAAAATCAATATTTCGTATCTGTACTTCACTATATTGTCCTTATATTTTGGGTTTGTTTTTACACCGCTTCAATTTTCCCGTGAAGTTCAAAACACTGTTTTAATCTTGATGGTGGGTATTTTTATATTCTGGTTTATCAACGAAAGATATACTATAAAAGATGTCGTATGGATTCTTTTCCTGTTGTTATTCGCTTCAATAGCGGCTTGGAAAAATAATGCTGAATTGTTGATAGATGTTATGTCAGCTATTATTTTTTCAAAAAGTCAGTCCAAATCTATTTTTAAATTAATTTTCTGGGAAAGAATTATTTTTAATGTCTTTAGGTCATCGCTTTCGCTAACTGGCGTAATTCAGAATAAAGTTCAAGTTGCAAAGAGTGGGCAGTATGTAATGGGATATGGCTTAGGATTTGACAGTCCTAATAATTTAGCTGTTGAAATAGGCATGTTAATATTGTTGTATGTCTGTGTTAAAGAATCGTCTTTAACTTTAAAAAGTATTTTTGTAATTATAGTTATTACGGCCATGACATATAGACTTACTTTATCTAGGACGTTTCTCCTTATGATGACTATTGCTATAATTTTATTGATTGGGATTAAGTATCTTGAAAAGTTTAAGTTCTTCATTAATCTATACACGTTCATTAGTATTGCTAGTTTAGCTATTGGTTTCATAGTTAGTATCGGGATTCCATATGTAATGAATTTGGGAATTGGCAATCTTAGGCCGCTAATTGTTTTACTTAACAATTTAACTAGCAATAGATTTATGCATTCCTCTAGAGTTATGTTATACTATCCGATTACTTTATTTGGTGGTGTTGGGGATTTTGATATTCTAAAAACTATTTATAACTATTCCATCGTCGATAACAGTTATATTCATTTACTGTATGGATATGGTGCTGTAGGTACCATTATTTTTGCATTCATATATATTAAAACTATTACTACGCTTGCGAGCGAAAAGAAGTTTTATTGGATGGTGCCAGTAATCGTGTTTATACTGTGGTCAATATCTGAAGGTATTCTCTATACTTTACACTGGAATTTCTCGATCCTTTTATGGGGAGTTATTCTTGAGAAGAGCCGTGGAGTACTTGGGAAGGGTGTCGCCGAAGAAAGGATTGGTAATTAATAATGAAAAAGCTGATTTCAATTATTATACCAGCTCATAATTCTGAGGAAACAATCGAACGTTGTTTATTATCAGTAAAAAACCAAACATATCAAAAATTCGAATGTGTGATAATCGATGATGCCTCATCTGATTCTACATCATCAAAAATAAAAGCATTTATTTCTGATGATGAAAGGTTTAAAGCTTATAGTTTAAGAGAAAATCAAGGTGTTGCTGGAGCTCGCAATAAAGGGTTACTTAAGGCAAAGGGGCAATATATTACGTTTTTGGATATTTAAGCGTAAAGAGAAAAGGATTTTAGTGTGAGGAAAAAATCATTAGGATTAAACGCATTTCTGAACGGCTTGAGAAGTGTATTAAACATCATTTTTCCAGTTATTACGTTCCCGTACGTTTCAAGAGTATTAGGGGTTGGAGAAATTGGTAAATATAATTTTTCGAATTCCTTTGTTCAATATTTTATTTTAATTGCTGGCTTAGGAATAGCGACTTATGCTGTAAGAGAAGGAGCAAAATTTCGTGGAGATCGTCAGAAACTAAATTACTTTGCTAGTCAGGTCTTTTCAATAAATATCCTGTCAACAGTTGTCTCATACGCTATCTTATTTTTATGTTTGTTATTCTTTAATAAATTGCATGCTTATTTAGCAAGCATCTTAATTTTTAGTATTCAAATTATCTTTACAACATTAGGTACTGAGTGGATCTATACAATTTTTGAAGAATATACCTATATAACCGTTAGAAGCATAGTATTTAAAATTATATCAATTATTGCTCTATTTATTTTTGTTAGACATCAAGGTGATTACTTAAATTATGCTGCTATTACCGTTTTTTCAGCGGTAGGTTCAAATATATTGAATTACTTGCATGCTAAGAAATTTTGTAGTATTAGGTTAACATTCCAAATTGAATGGTCAAAGCATATGAAGCCTATTATGGTGATTTTCGCATCAACTGTTGCAACAACTATTTATTTAAGTTTGGATACTACTCTGTTAGGCTTAATGAAGAATGATTATGTGGTGGGAATTTACTCGGTATCTACTAAGGTGTACAATATAGTTAAAAACTTAATAGCTGCAGTTTTAACTGTGACTATCCCAAGGTTTGCACTGCTGTTGGGTAGAAACAAAGTTCGAGAATTTCGTAAATTACTATTACAAATTTCTGATGTTTTAGCTTTATTATCTATACCTACTGCGGTTGGCGTATTCATGCTTGCGCCACAAATTGTGTTGATTTTATCAAGCCAAAAATATATACGTGCTGTTACTTCTTTAAGGTTGCTTTGCCCAGCATTGGTTTTTTCAATTTTTAGTTGGATTTTTACTAGCTGTGTTTTAATTCCAGCAAAGCGCGAAAATAAAGTTTTGATTATAACTGTGATCAGTGCTCTAATTAATTTGATTTTGAATTTACTATTGATACCATCTCTAAAAGAAAATGCGGCAGCAATCACAACATCTTTGTCGGAAGCTATTTCTATGGCTTTAGGAATGTACTATAGTAGAGATATAATCAAAGGAATCTATAAGAAGGATTTCTGGAAAGATGTTTTACTTTATACGACAGGTGCGTTATCTATAGTGATAATTTGTTCCGCTGGTAATATACTGTTTGATTCAACGATGCTTATTATCTTGTTTAATGTCACACTATCAATTATAGAATATGCGTTGATACTTCTTGGAATGAAAAATAAATATGCATTAGATGCATTAGAATGCATTTTAGCAAGGCTTAAATGAGAAAAATGCATAGTTACGCGGTATTTATTACCCGCCGGTCAATAGTCATATACTGTTCTTAACAATTGAATACGGAGGAACACGATATTATGACTGAACATCCAATCGTGCCTATCGAGCTACCGAAGGGTAGAGTTATGCCTAAGCACAGGGCCACCGGTAACAGACTTGTCCTCAATTGAAGTCTAAAGAGGTTGAGTTGTCATTTTACAGTGATGCCACTAACGAGCTCATGATCAAAGTCGTGGGTAGGTTCTTGAACCATGATTAATCTGGTTGGATTAGATCGAGTGTTCATTGTTTGCGGTAAGACCGACATGCGCCGGGGAATCGATTTGCTTGCTTATATAGTTAAGAAGAGCTTCAATCTCGATCCTTTCTCTGGATGCATCTTTCTCTTCTGCGGCAGCCGAAGAGATCGCTTCAAAGCACTTTATTGGGACGACCAGGGATTCTGGCTGCTTTATAAGCGCTTTGATAACGGGGAGATGGCCTGGCCAAACAATGAAGACGAAGTGCGAGAGCTGTCTGATGAGCAAGTCATGCGCTTGATGCAGGGCTTTACCATTGATCCTAAAATTCATATCGCAAGAGCTCGTGAATTGTATTGATTTCACGAGCTTTTCTGGTATTCTAATGATTATGAATCAAGGAGGGACAACAACCATGACCGACAAAGACACTTCAGCTTTAATCGAAACGCTCAAGCAGGTCGCTCTCCTTACTGAACAAGTTGAGTATTTGACCAGGAAGCTTTACGGAAAATCCTCCGAAAAGAACGTTGTCAATACTAGCCAGCTGAGTCTCTTCGATAAAGACAAGGCTGGCGGTGAAGATGACGAGGACTTGCCCTCGCATTACCGAAACTATTACCTATAAGAGACGCAAGCGGGTCGGCAGAAAGCAGGACATCTTAGCTTCTCTTCCGGGCGAGGAGGTTCATCATCGCTTGGATGACCTTACCTGTCCAGACTGCCAGCACGAGCTGAAAGAGATCGGCAGCTTCTGTGCCAGAAAAGAGCTGCTCTACATTCCAGCCCAGGTTAAGCGAATCGACCATATTCAGCACTCTTACAAGTGCCCGCACTGCAGTGATGAGGCACCAACTGACAAGATTATCAAGGCACCGTTAACCAACAGCCTTGGCTCAGCTTCTTTGATCTCAAATACGATCTATCAGAAGTACGTTCTCAAGGTTCCTGCCTACCGACAAGAAAAGGACTTGCGGTGCATGGGCCTTCCGTTGACCACAAGACGGTTTCCAATTGGCATAACAAAGTCTGTGAGTACTACCTTTCCAGTCTTTACGAGCGCTTGAGACAAGAGTTGCTAAAGCTGGAGGTCATTCACGCAGATGAGACGCCATACCGAGTTCTAGACAGCGAAAGAGCCAAAGACTATGGCTGAACTTTCTTGTCAGGCAAGCACGCCAAGACACCGATTGTTATATATCACCACGGGTCACGAAAAGGCATCGAAGCATGGGATTTCCTCACAGGCCTCAGCGGATACCTTCATTGTGATCAATATCCTTGCTATCTGCGATTAAGCCAACAAAATGTGACTCTTGTTGGCTGTATGGCTCATGCAAGGCAGAAGTTCTTTGATTCCTTGCATAAAGACAAGGCCAGAGAGTCCGACGTGACTTCAGTTGCCAGACAGGGGATCCATACTGGGATCAAATGTTTAGCCTTGAGCGCCCCTGGAAGGATCTTTCAGCTGAGGAAAGACATAAGAAACGCCAGTCTGAATTAAAGCCTCTGCTTAAGAAGTTTTCCGACTGGTGCTACAAGAAATCAGTCTCCGTGTTACTTTCGAGTAAGTTGAGGGCCACCTTTCAGTATTACATAAATATTCCAAAAGCCGGCCGATGCCCAACAACATAGCAGAATGAGGAGGCAAAGAGATCATACTGGGATGCGAGAATTAATTCCAAAGCCACGAGCACAATCGAAGCTACCAAACAAAAATGTGGATTTTTTATGATGGCAGAAGTGCCAATCCTGTATGAGTTAGTGTAAAATTGATATGGAAGTCTGTAGTTAATATATTAGAATGGGAGTAAAGTTCATGTCTATCAAGACAAGACTCAAACATACAATAGGAGTGGTAGCACCATTGATAAGGGTGGTAGCACCATTGATAAGGGTTCGTAGTAAGATGTCACGTGAAGCAGCGGAGAACTTGTTGACGGCGTACTCACCAGATCCAAACACGACCTGTGTAGCGCATAATAAAATAGATAGAAAATACGACTTGCACATAATCGTAGCTTGCTATAACGTAGAGAATTTTATAGTAGAATGCTTGGATTCTATTATGAATCAGGATACGAAATATTCATACATTGTAACTGCTGTAAATGATGGATCAACTGATCGAACGGGTGAAATTTTAAATAAATATGTAAAGAATTATCCGGATAAATTAGAAGTAATTACTCAAGAGAATAAGGGACTTTCGGGTGCCCGCAATAGTGCATTGAGGTGGATAAAGGGGCGGTATGTGACATTTGTTGATAGTGATGATGTTTTGACGCCGAATGCAGTGGAGTCATTGATGGAACACGCCGAGGACATTACTCAAGGCAGTTATTATAACTTTAGAGTGGATTGGAAAGGAGATGTACAACGGCAAGTCATTTTGGCTACTCAGCTATCTGGTTTCCCTTGGGGTAAGGTCTTTAAGTCTGAAATATTGGCAAATTTCCAATTTCCAGAAGGATACTGGTTTGAAGATACACCAATTTCGTGCATTATGTACGGCATGGGATACCGGACGAACATGATACAGGATATTGTATATGGATATCGCTTAAATCCAAACGGTATCACTGCAACAGCTAACCATAGTAAACGAAGTATTGAGACGTGGTATATAACCAAGAAATGCTATGAAGAGTATCCGGCTTTTGGTGTAGACTATGATCAACGTGCATACGATTATTTCTTGAAACAATGCATTATGAATGAGAAGCGGACGCGACACCAACCCCAAAAAATTCGCGAGGCTATTTTTACTTTGGAGCATGAACTTATGAAGAAATATTTTGCAAGTTTTAGCACGCAAGATTCTAGTCTAAAGAGAACAGAAGCAGCTTTGAAAAAAAGGTTGTTTGTAGCTTTTGAATTATTGGTTTGTGCCGAGTAAATATTGCAATAATAAAATATCTAATCGAGTTATAGTAAGCAATTTATTTAGCATTGGATACTTTTTCAACGTCACTTAAAAATTTGAAATTGTCAATTCCTTTGTGTAAATAAATCTTTCTGATAGATTACTTTTTAATTTTACTTTAATCGAAATACACTCTTCAACGTATTAGTTACTTAACCAAAAAATTTGTGAGTTTGATTAGCATTTCGGTAATTATGCTGATTGCTTAAACAACTACAAAATTGTTTAGAGACTTTTCTGTTGTAAACTCTGTCTTAGTTTGTATCTTGCATTTGATTATTGATTGTGATCATCAAGTAGATTGAGAGGTGGATCTGCTTAGGTGATTGGTAAAAAAGTAGGTCTTCATCAATTTTCTGCAGATTTTTGGTAAGCGCCCAATAGCGCGGTATCTATCGACCTCTGTTCAATAGTCATATACTGTTCTTAACAATTGATACGGAGGAACACGATATTATGACTGAACATCCAATCGTACCGCTCGAGCTGCCAAAGGACAGAATCAGACCTAAGAACAGGCCCGGAAGGAACCGGCTTATTCTTAACCTGAAGTCCAATGGGGTTGAGCTGTCATTTTACAATGACGCCACTAACGAGCTTATGCTCGAGGTCGTAGACAGGTTCTTGAGCCACGATTAATCTGGCTGAACTGGGTCGCGTGTTCATTGTTTGCGGTAAGACCGACATGCGTCGCGGGATCGATTCGCTTGCTTACATAGTTAAGAAGAGCTTCCATCTCGATCCCTTCTCCGGGTGCGTCTTTCTTTTCTGTGGCAGTCGAAAGGACCGCTTCAAGGCACTTTATTGGGATGGCCAGGGATTCTGGCTGCTCTATAAGCGCTTTGAGAATGGAAAGCTTGCCTGGCCAAACAATGAAGACGAAGTGCGAGAGCTGTCTGATGAGCAAGTCATGCGCTTGATGCAGGGCTTTACCATTGATCCTAAAATTCATATCGCAAGAGCTCGTGAATTGTATTGATTTCACGAGCTTTTCTGGTATTCTTATGATTATGAATCAAGGAGGGACAACAACCATGACCGACAAAGACACTTCAGCTTTAATCGAAACGCTCAAAGCAACTAACGAAGAGCTGCTCAAGCAGGTCGCCCTTCTTACTGAACAAGTTGAGTATTTGACCAGGAAGCTTTACGGAAAATCATCCGAAAAGAACGTTGTCAATACTAACCAGCTGAGTCTCTTTGACGAAGACAAGGCTGGCGGTGAAGATGACGAGGACTTGCCCTCGCATTACCGAAACCATTACCTATAAGAGACGCAAGCAAGTCGGCAGAAAGCAAGATATCTTAGATTCTCTACCTGGCGAGGAAGTTCATTACCAGTTGGATGACCTTACCTGCCCGGACTGCCGCCACGAGCTGAAAGAGATCGGCAGTTTCTGCGCTAGACAAGAGCTGCTGTACGTTCCAGCCAAGATTAAGAGAATCGATCACATTCAGCACTCTTACAAGTGCCAGCACTGCAGTGATGAAGCACCGGCTGACAAGATTATCAAGGCTCCAGTGCCCAAGGCACCCTTAACCAACAGTCTTGGCTCAGCTTCTTTGATCTCAAACACGATCTATCAGAAGTACGTTCTCAAGGTTCCTGCCTACCGACAAGAAAAAGACTTGCGGCGCATGGGCCTTCCGCTTGATCACAAGACGGTTTCCAATTGGCATATCAAAGTCTGTGAGTACTACCTTTCCAGCCTTTACGAGCGCTTGAGACAAGAGCTGCTAAAGCTGGAGGCCATTCACGCAGATGAGACGCCGTACCGAGTTCTAGACAGCGAGAGAGCCAAAGACTATGTCTGGACCTTCTTGTCAGGCAAGCATGCCAAGACGCCGATTGTTCTATATCACCATGGGTCACGAAAAGGCACCGAAGCATGGAATTTCCTCACAGGCTTCAGCGGATACCTTCATTGTGATCAATATCCTGGCTATCTGCGATTAAGCCAACAAGATGTGACTCTTGTTGGCTGTATGGCTCATGCAAGGCGGAAGTTCCGTGACTCCTTGCCAAAAGACAAGGCCAGAGAGTCCGACGCGACTTCAGTTGCCAAACAGGGGATCCACTACTGTGATCAAATGTTTAGCCTTGAGCACTCCTGGAAGGACCTTTCGGCTGAAGAAAGATACAAGAAACGCCAGTCTGAATTAAAGCCTCTGCTTAAGAAGTTTTCCGACTGGTGCTACAAGAAATCAGTCTCCGTGTTGCCATCAGGCAGCTGGTGGCAGCCTTCCAGTACTGCTTAAACCATATGGACAAGTTCATGAACATTCTGAAAGATGGTCGACTTGAACTGTCCAACAACAGAGCAGAGCGAGCAGTCAAAGAAATCGTCATGGGACGCAAGAACTGGCTCTTTTCACAGAGCAGCACTGGCGCCAAAGCCATGGACATCATTATGAGCATACTCGAAACTGCCAAGCAAAATGGCTTGGATCAATTCAAATATATCAACTATCTTCTAGACAAGTTGCCCAATGAGCCGTCCTTATTAGATAATCAACGTCTGGAAGCCTATTTACCATGGTCTGAAAATGTTCAGCTCCACTGTAAGTAAAGTCCCATAAACTGATTAATCCCATCTTAGCATTGCTAGGATGGGATTTTAATATACTGTGCTATTGGGCGCTTACTATGTATATAACGATGTAAATGGTTATCGCATGCCTTTGTCAGCTTCGGGAGCAGAATATGCTGCTAAAATCGAGGAGTGGATCAAGGAAGATCGATTTAAAGAGCTATCTGAAGGCGCTAAGAAGGTTTATCACGATACAAATAGTTGGGAAGCTTGGGGAAGAAAGTTCAGAAAGATCGCTGATAGCTTGATTGCTAACAAGTAGTATCTAAATGAAAAATCCCATTTTAGTTAGTAGACTAGGGTGGGATTTATGCTGTTGAGCTATTGTGAAGCAGCTGTTAGCAGTGATTGCGGGGTTCCAGACATGTGGGATATCTGGGCGCAGATGGCTGATGGATATGCAAAGATTGCAATTGGACAGGATGAATTGCTAGAGAAGATGAAGAATGCAAAAGGATAGGCTTTGGCACGGTATTAGTAATTGAATTAAGCTGATAATCGATAAACTTTAGTTTGTCAATTTATGAAATTGCACCGTAGGGGTGCAATTTTTAATTTTTCTTCGCCTCAGAAAGCGGTTACTATTAAATCAGAAACAAACAAGAAAAGTAATTCGGAGGTAGAAAAAATGGCTGAAAAGAATATCTTACTAGTTTGTGGGTCTGGTGCTTCATCAGGTTTCATGGCAGCAAACATGCGTAAGGCTGCTAAGAAGAAGGGTTATCCGTACAAGATCAAGGCTCGTAGTGAATCAGAACTTCAAGATTACGCAAATGATATTGATGCATTGATGGTTGGACCACACCTTGCCGCAGAATTTGACACTTTGAAGAAGGCAGTTCCAGAAAACGTTAAGGTAATTTTGATGAAACCTGACTATTACGCAATTCTAGATGGTGCAGCAGCTGTTGAACACTTGCACGAAGAATTAGGCGACTAAGTAGGAGGCTTTAATAATGAATGGGTTTACTAATTTCCTGAACACGAAGTTCGCTCCTCGTGCTCAGAAAGTAGCCAATAATCAATGGATTGTGACGATTAAGAACTCAATCTTACAAGTCTTACCATTCATTTTTGTTGGCTCATTAATCACTTTAATTGAAATTCCAAGTAACTGGTGGAAGTGGTGGCCAGACCTATCACCAATCAGTAGCTTTACATTTGGTTTGACTGGCATCTTTATCGCTTTCCTTTTCCCATTTAATTTGATGGAAGTTAAGCGACTAAACAAGCAAAGAATGATTGCAGGTTTGACCTCAATTGCCTTGTTCTTGATGCTAGCTAATCCAAGTTGGGACAAGACCGGCTCAAATATTACCTACATCTTCTCTGAATGGGGTGCCGGTGGTATGTTTGTTGCTCTAGTAGTTGGTGCATACACTGCATTGATTATGGAACTGTTTGGCAAATTCAGCTTCTTTAGTGAAGACACTAGCTTGCCAGACTTTGTAACCTCATGGTTTGACTCGATGTTGCCAATTGGCTTGGTCATTGCAACTGGTTGGCTCTTGTCATATGTTTTACACTTTGACTTGTATGCATTCGTTGTTGCTGTCTTTAAGCCATTGTCAAATGGTGTAGATACTTGGTGGGGCTTTACTTTATTCCTCTTCATTGAATGCTTTATTTATTCAATGGGTATCTCAGGTTGGGTTTTGGCTGGGATCAGTCAACCATTGATGCTTAGCGGGATCGCTGCTAATGCTAAGGCAGTAGCTGCTGGTCATGCTGCCACTCACATCTTTACTTCAGAAGTTATCTACGAATTCCCATGGTGGGGCGGCGTTGGTTGTACCTTGCCTTTGGTAATCTTGATGACCTTTGCTTGCAAGTCAAAGAGAATGAAGGCTTTAGGCCGGGCAACTATTGTGCCATCCTTGTTCAACATCAACGAACCAGTTGTCTTTGGTACTATTGTTTGGAACCCGTACTTAATGGTTCCACTGTGGATTAATGGTCTAGTATTGTCAGCAATTACTGCTCTTTGGCTTAAGGCCGGTTTGTCACCAATCCCTCATGCATTAATGCAAATGTGGTACATTCCTCTTCCATTCGGTACCTGGTTGGCAAGCCCAGCAATTAGCTCAGTTTTATTGGCAATTATTCTCTTCTTTGTTGGTGGACTGATTTACTTCCCATTCTTAAAGGTTTACGACAACGAATTAGTTAAAGAAGAGAATGCTGCAGCTGCTGCAAGCAAGTAAAGAAAGGATTAAAGAAAATGGATGAAGAAACGTCAAACGTAGATGTGAAGGAAACGATGGGGATTATTCTCCAAGCAGGAGATGCCCGAGTTCTGATTACTAAGGCGATGAGTGAAGTTGCAGATGGCAACTATGACCAAGCCGAAGAACTTTTGAAACAAGCTAATGAGAAGTTAGTAGCTGCTCACCGCATTCAGACTAAAAAATTGCAAGAAGAAGCTGAGGGCGATGACCCAAAGTACAGCGTTCTCTTTACTCATGCTCAAGATACTTTGATGACGATTAATAGTGAATACAACATGTCAAAGAGCTTAATTCAGATCTTTAAGAAGCGCGATCAACGTAACGCCAACTAACGTGTAATGGGAGGCCAATCATGAGAGAAAACAAGTACCCATATTTCCCAAAAGATTTTCTATGGGGCGGTGCTCAAGCAGCCAGTCAGGCAGATGGTGCCTGGCAAGAAGACGGCAAGGGACTAAATTCTTCTGACGTTCAACCTTATTTGAAGGGTAAGTCAAATGCTGAAATCCAGCGACTTGAACAAGAGGGTATGACCTTAGAAGAAGTAAGACACAATTCTGTAGATAAGGAAGCTTATTACCCGAAACGATTTGGCATCAATTTTTACCATACTTATCCTCAAGACATCGAACTTTTAGCTGAAATGGGTTTTAAGACTTTCAGAACGTCACTGGATTGGTCAAGAATCTTCCCTAATGGTGATGATCCTGAACCGAATAAGGAAGCTCTTGAGCACTACTCAAAGATGATCGACTGTATGCTTGCTCACAAGATTGAACCAATCATTACCATGAATCACTATGAAACGCCAATTAATATTACTCTGAAATATGGTGGTTGGCCAAACAAGGCTGTCATCCCTATGTTTGAGAAGTTCGGTAAGACCTTGCTAGATTGGTTTGGTGACCGGGTTAAATACTGGATCGTGGTCAACCAGATCAATATGGTTCAAATTGAGCCTTGGCTTTCAGTTGGCGTAGCTTCAGACCAATATGACAATGAAGAAGAGGCGCTTTATCAGGCTGTGCACAACCAGATGGTTGCAGCCGCTTGGCTTAAGCAATATGCTAAGTCATTAAATTTGCCAAATCTTAACTTAGGCACAATGGTTGCTGATGGGACGGTTTACCCATACTCTTGCAAGCCAGATGATGTTATTTTGGCCATGCGGCAAAACCGGATGCAATACCTGTTTACTGATGTCCAATTTAGAGGCTATTACCCCCAATACGCTCTGAATTACTTCAAGAAGCAAGGAGACCATCTGGAAATCACCGATGATGAAATGAAGTTAATCCATGACAATCCAATGGACTTCCTGGGCATTTCCTACTACTACTCCAAGATGGTGGATTCAACTAAGAATTCCGATCAGCCAAATGATACTAGTGCAAATCCATATCTTGAAGTAAGTCCATGGGGCTGGGCAATTGATCCGCAAGGCTTATACAATACGCTCTCTCAGTACTATGACCGTTACCAGAAGCCAATCATTATCGCTGAAAACGGCATCGGTATGTATGATAAGCTAGAAGATGGAAAAGTTCATGATCCTTATCGTAGCGAATACTTGGGCAAGCACATTGAACAAGTTGGACGGGCAATTCATGATGGTGCTAAGGTTATTGCTTACTGTGCTTGGGGCCCGATTGATATCGTTTCTTGTTCTTCCCAACAAATGTCTAAGCGCTACGGCTTTATCTACGTTGACTTAGATGATGAAGGCAAAGGGTCTGGCAAACGGATTAAGAAAGACAGCTTTGACTGGTACAAGCAAGTGATTGCAACCAACGGGGCGGAAATATAGGTGATTAAGCAGTATTGACCTAGAGTTGATACTGCTTTTTTCTGGAAGGTGAGCTGATGGGTGATAAGAGAGAAGAATTGCTACACTATTTGACAACAAATCCTGGTTGGCACACTGCTAAAGAGTTAGCAGTTGCGATTGATCGCTCACCCAGATCTGTTAAGAGCTACTTAAAAGATCTTCAAGACCAGTATCCAATCGAATCAGGTAATAGAGGTTACTATTTAGCTGTTGGGGCAGTTAGTGAAGAAGAGCAAGAACTAGACAATGTTAATAGTCTAGTAATTAATAAACTGTTGTCAACGCCTGATGGGATTGACCTATATGATTTAGCTGATGAATTCTATATTAGTGAATCGGCAGTTTTAAACATCTTACGTCAGGCTAGAACGCAGCTGGCTAAATATAATTTAGCTGCTGAAAGAAATGGCGATTTGCTTGTTATTAAGGGTAAAGAAAGTGATCGTAGGCACTATATTTCGGCCATGATCTATCAAGAAATTTCAGGAAGCTTTTTGAATAAGAGCATCATTAAGGACAACTTTGTTGGCATCGATGTTGAGCTCTTGGATCAGATTCTAACTGAAACTGCTGAGGCAGACAGTATTTATCTCAATACCTTCGACAAGAACAATATTTTGCTACACCTAGCGATCGCTTTAGAGCGGGAGAAAGAGGGTCTTGTTAGTGAAAATAGCGTAGACACTGAATGTGATTCGGTATCTTTTGCAACTGATGTCGTTGAGAAAGTAGAGTCTGAAACAGGCGTTAAGTTTACTCAAGCTGATCGACAAGACTTAGTAACGATAATTAATGGATCAATTTCTCGTCTACCTGATGAAAGTACGAGATTAGACAATCCCGAAACACAAGACATGTTGAAGGTCATTGTTGAGTACTTACGTAAGGTCTATAATTTTGATCTAGGGACATTAAAGTTCTACAACCAATTTGGGATTCACCTGGATCGACTGGTTACTAGATTGAAGCAAGGCAAAACGATTCATAATCCCCTTGCCAGTTCAATTAAGAAGAGTAGTCCGACAATTTATGAATGTGCAGTATTAATTGGGCACTTGATCAGTGACCGCTACCAATTTGAGGTTCCTGATAATGAATTGGCCTTTATCGCCATGCATATCGGCAACGCTCTATCAGAACAGATTGCCACTGAGAATATGGTTAAGGCAGTTGTTTTAACTCCAAACTATCAAAATCAGGCAACTACAATTGTCAGTCAGCTAAATAAGCACTTTTCAGATGTGCTGTTAGTAGCTGGAGTTAGCAGCGATCCAGAAGATATTAGTCAGATGTCAGCCGATTTAGTGATCTGTGTCGGTGAAACAATTGATTGGCAAGGTGAAGTAATAGAGATATCGCCTTTTGTAAACTTTAACGATATCAATGTTATTCAGCAAGCCTGTGTACGAATTCGTCATCGGAAATTGCAAGATGGGATTACGTCGGAATTGGAGACCTTCTTTAAACCAGAATTTTTCTATTATGGACGAGATCTTGCAAATAGGGATGCAGCACTAGAGAAAATCGCATCGTGCTTTACACAGGCTGGAGTGACTGATGCCAGTTATCTGACTAAGCTTAAGCAAAGAGAAGAATTGTCCTCAACAGCCTTTGGTAAGGTAGCCATTCCGCACTCTTTTAACATGGTTGCCTTAAAGAGCAGAGGGTATATTTTGGTTAATCCTACTGGCATTGAATGGGGGCAGAATGCTAAGGTTTACGTGGTAATTGGTTTGGCGATTGACCCACAGAATACTAGCCTGTTTAGAGAAGTGTTTGATAAGATTTCAGAGGTTATGGTTGATGAAGAGAATATCAGCCAGTTAATCCAATGTACGACGTATGATCAGTTTATTGATCAGTTGATCAACTTGTTATAATTTAAGAGTAGACGAAATCCCGTTGCCGGTGGCAACGGGATTAGTTGTTGTATGGCTGTTTTATTTTATCTTGGGTGTTATTCCAAACATCTAAGAATACTTGGTATCGGTTGAATTGGAGTCTTACAACATCTATACCTAATGTTCCATTAGGAAGGCCGCAACGTTTAAGTTTGTTTCTAGGTTCAGGTTTTGGAGTTGTGCATATTAGAATATTGTCATTAATTGTAACTTCGGTATTTTCCAATTTTGCTCTTTGGTTGTTCAGATATTCAAAGTACTTCTTAAAGTCTCGGAATAGGCAAAATGTAAATTTATGGCTTAGTTCAGTGGCGGCTTGATGGCTCTGCATGGCCACTTGAGTTAAATCGATGGAATCGGGTAATTCTTTTACAAACTCTTTTTTACTCTTACTAAATTTACGATTATCAAGGATCCGTTGCTTTTTCATAGAGATTTCAATGCCGTTAAAATCTTCATGGATATGGTCAATCAGCTCACTTTGATGAGTCTTGATATTTCTAAGAATGCAAGCTAGTTTGTAGCCATCACATTGATCATAAGCATCGTGGGTCTTTTTTACAAATACTTGTTTCATGCCATAATCGGTCAAGGTCTTTTCCCAGTGCTTGATAAATACGTCGAATTTATCAATATATGTTTCTATGCTATCTTCAACGTTATCTCGATCAGAATTTAGTAATTGGTCAAGTGCTTTGTCAACACTAGTGATTCTTCCAGCATAATGAAATAGTTCCGCCAATTGTAAAATCAAATTGAACACTGTTCCGATCCAGTAAGTGAAAATCGTTTTTACTAGATTAGAGCACAAAAAATCCATTTCAACCTT
>JAEDAG010000011.1 GCA_017309015.1 Faecalicatena absiana | reverse complement strand
AGGCGCTTATGTTCGCCTCTCAGATGGCTTAGGCAATTACGTAATCAAGGATGGCAAGAATTACATCAGTACAAAGCTCTGTAAGCTGATTACCCATAACGGCAACTGGCAAAAAGCAGAGCAAAAGCTTTTGCTTTACGAATTTAAGTAAGAAAGAAGGAAGGCAAGCCCTATCCCTCCACCCATTGAAATAGGTGGAATCCTGGGCTTGCCTGCCGTTAAAAGTTATTGAAAACATCACCCCGGATTCAATGGACCGGCTCCTGTTTGATGACATTCCTTATTTGCCGATTGCCCAGGCTGGACATGATTTTTTCGCCCAGACCCTGCGGGAAAACGGCACTGAAGTCCTTTATGCCGAGGACCTGCTGGCCGAGGCCTTGACCGCCAAGAAGGTCAGGCAGGAGTTTATCGCCAGGCAGGTCAAGGAGGCGGGCTTTATCGTTGGGGCCACCCACGATGCCTTGATCGAGCATCTGGAAGCTCTGGAGCCGAAGGATTTGGTGGCTAAGATCTATGAAGGGGTGCGCCGGGAGGAAATTGAATATCAGGAATTGGACCTGGCGGCCGTTTCAGCTGAAAGCACCTGGACCTTTTTGCTGGATCCCTTGCCAAACGCTTACTTTACCCGGGATCCGCAAGCCGCGATCGGCAATGGCATGTCCGTCAACAAGATGACCTACTCGGCCCGCCAGCGGGAATCGATGATCACGGAGTACATTCTCAACTACAACACCCGTTTTGCCAGCAAGGTGCCGGTTTGGCGGGGAAGAGACCATGTCAGCCATATTGAGGGCGGGGACGAGCTGGTCTTGAGCGATCATGTCGTGGCTATCGGGATCTCTCAGCGGACCAGCGCCCAGGCAATCGTGGAAATTGCTGAGCAGCTGTTCAAGGGCTCCAATTTTGACACGGTGATTGCCATCGCGATCCCGCATAACCATGCCATGATGCACCTGGACACGGTCTTTACTATGATCAACTATGACCAGTTTACGATCCACCCGGCAATTTTGACTGATGACGGGCAGGTGGACAGCTGGGTTCTGCATCCTTGAAAAATGGCAAGATCACCTTAAAGCACTACACGCATTTGGTTGAAGTCTTAAAGAGGGCTTTGGACAAATCTGAAATCGACCTGATCCCAACTGGCAACGGCGACCCGATCGCGGCGGCCAGAGAGCAGTGGAACGATGGGTCCAACACCTTGGCGATCGCGCCTGGGGAAGTCGTGACCTATGACTGCAACTACGTCTCCAATGACTTGCTCCGAAAGCACGGGATCATCGTCCATGAGGTCCGCTCCAGTGAATTGTCCCGCGGGCGCGGAGGTCCGCGCTGCATGTCCTGTCCTTTGGTCCGGGAAGACCTGGAATAGCATTATTAAACGGTTAAAACAGTTAACACTCATCTAACCTAGATGGGTGTTTTGCTTGCTATTGGCAGCCTCATTTGGAACAAGGCCCGCAGTTGGGTACTTTTCGGGAATTCGGCTTTGAAGAATCTCCCAACTAAGCCCCAAACCCGCACGCTTCGTTCCCAAGCCCCCAGCCAAATCCCAAACCGCATCCCGGGTTAGCCACCTGCAGCGTTCTTTTTTCGAAAAAACACTTGCATTCTTTTCCGAATACGGTATACTAGTATTTGTGCTTACGGCGCAGGCCGTAGCCAATGATTCGGAGGATTAGCTCAGCTGGGAGAGCATCTGCCTTACAAGCAGGAGGTCATAGGTTCGAGCCCTATATCCTCCATCGAGTCGTTAGCTCAGTCGGTAGAGCATCTGACTTTTAATCAGAGGGTCGAGGGTTCAAGTCCCTCACGACTCATGGCCCTGATCTGCGGGTGTGGCGGAATTGGCAGACGCGCTAGATTTAGGTTCTAGTGTTTTCGGACGTGTGGGTTCAAGTCCCACCACCCGTATTGTATCATCTGATACATCAAGCCGATTTAGCTCAGTTGGTAGAGCATCTGTCTTGTAAACAGGGGGTCGTACGTTCAAGTCGTATAATCGGCATTAATATGCGGAAGTAGTTCAGTGGTAGAACATCACCTTGCCATGGTGGGGGTCGCGGGTTCGAATCCCGTCTTCCGCTTAGCCTTCTTTTGCCGGAGTGGCGGAATTGGCAGACGCACAGGACTTAAAATCCTGCGGTTGGTTTCAACCGTACCGGTTCGACCCCGGTCTTCGGCACTAATGCACCCATAGCGCAACTGGATAGAGTGTCTGACTACGAATCAGAAGGTTGTAGGTTCAAGTCCTACTGGGTGCATCATCTTTACGGGAAGTAGCTCAGCTTGGTAGAGCACCTGCTTTGGGAGCAGGGGGTCGCAGGTTCGAATCCTGTCTTCCCGATTGTAATTGAATATAGTTTAGTCCATATTGATTACATATGGCGGTGTAGCTCAGCTGGCTAGAGCGTCCGGTTCATACCCGGGAGGTCGAGGGTTCGATCCCCCCCGCCGCTATTTTGGATACTTGGACCTTTAGCTCAGTCGGTTAGAGCAGACGGCTCATAACCGTCCTGTCGTAGGTTCGAGTCCTACAAGGTCCATCACCGGCTTTGCCGGAGAGGAACAATGGCTCGGTAGCTCAGTTGGTAGAGCAATGGATTGAAGCTCCATGTGTCGGCGGTTCGATTCCGTCCCGCGCCATCTACATATGAATATTTGCGGGTATAGTTTAGTGGTAAAACCACAGCCTTCCAAGCTGTTGTCGCGAGTTCGATTCTCGTTACCCGCTTATGGGCCTGTAGCTCAGCTGGTTAGAGCGCACGCTTGATAAGCGTGAGGTCGATGGTTCAAGTCCATCCAGGCCCATTGGAGTAATACTCAAGTGGCTGAAGAGGCGCCCTTGCTAAGGGTGTAGATCGGGAAACTGATGCGAGAGTTCGAATCTCTCTTACTCCGTCACTGAAGAGCCGCGTGAGCGGTTCTTTTTTTGCCTTCGGGCCTTATTTTCTCTTGCTAATTTGCCCTTAGCTGAGAAAAAGCTAGTTTTTTTGTAAAAAGGGCTTGCCAAAAGACTGCTTTTTCTGTATTCTATTATTTGTTGACGCGGCAAGGCGTCGGCGAGGCCTGAAAAAAAGGCCTTGACAGAATAGCAGCTTTTATCTAATATAATAAGAGTGCTGTTAAGCAAACGGCCCGTTGGTCAAGTGGTTAAGACACCGCCCTTTCACGGCGGTAACATGAGTTCAAATCTCGTACGGGTCATTGCCGGAAGGCAGACAATTGAATATGTCATTATCCAGATAATCTGGAGGATTACCCAAGTGGCTTAAGGGGACGGTTTTGAAAACCGTTAGAGGGGGCAACTCCTGCGTGGGTTCAAATCCCACATCCTCCTTTTTCATTATCGNTCTGGAGGATTACCCAAGTGGCTTAAGGGGACGGTTTTGAAAACCGTTAGAGGGGGCAACTCCTGCGTGGGTTCAAATCCCACATCCTCCTTTTTCATTATCGCGGGATGGAGCAGTCTGGTAGCTCGTCGGGCTCATAACCCGAAGGTCGTTGGTTCAAATCCAGCTCCCGCAATTTTGGTCCATTGGAGCAGTGGTTTATCTCGCCTCCCTGTCACGGAGGAGATCGCGGGTTCAAATCCCGCATGGACCGTATAATGGCTCGGTAGCTCAGTTGGTAGAGCAATGGATTGAAGCTCCATGTGTCGGCGGTTCGATTCCGTCCCGCGCCATTGTCTGGAGGAATAGCGAAGTGGCTAAACGCGGCGGTCTGTAAAACCGCTCTCTCTGAGTTCGGTGGTTCGAATCCACTTTCCTCCATAATAGGGATATAGTATAAAGGTAGTACATCGGTCTCCAAAACCGCTAGTGTGGGTTCAATTCCTACTATCCCTGTTAAACTGAATATGGCGGAATTGGTGAAGTGGTTAACACACTGGTTTGTGGATCCAGCATACGTGGGTTCGATTCCCACATTCCGCCCTAGTGCAATAGCACAACAAAAGAATATTCGTGGCGGTGTAGCCAAGTGGTAAGGCAGAGGTCTGCAAAACCTTAATCGTCGGTTCGACTCCGATCCCCGCCTTAAGCTTGGTAAGCCAAGCGAGCTGAAAAGTAAATATGGCGGTGTGGCGGAATTGGCAGACGCGTCAGACTCAAAATCTGGTGTCCATTACGGACGTATCGGTTCGACCCCGATCACCGCTATTTTTAATCGCTTCAGCAACTGAAGCGGTTTTTTCTTGCCTAAGGCAAGGGCAGCGGGGCTGCATGTTTACTTTTAGCATTATGGCGGTGTGGCGGAATTGGCAGACGCGTCAGACTCAAAATCTGGTGTCCATTACGGACGTATCGGTTCGACCCCGATCACCGCTATCTTTTTAAACGACTCAGGCAACTGGGTCGTTTTTTCTTTGCCTTTTTGCCAGCAATGTTTATGTTTTCTATTAAGTTTTCTTGCGGGCCGTGGTCATGGTTTGCACCTTGTTTGGCGATTCTCTATAATGTTCCTTAGTATGGAGGTAATTTATGAACATTGGCTTGTATACGGATACCTACTTCCCGCAGAACAGCGGCGTCGCGACTTCAATCAAGACCTTGAAGGAAGCCCTGGAGGCGCAGGGACACAACGTCTTTATTTTTACGACGACCGATCCCAACGTGGACAAGGATACGGTTGAAGCCAACATCTTCCGCTTCGGGTCCATCCCCTTCGTCGGCTTCTCCGAGCGGCGGATTGCCCTGCGGGGGCTTTTTGAGGCGACCCGGGTGGCTAAGGAAGTCAACTTGGACATCGTCCATACCCAAACCGAGTTCTCCATGGGAATGATCGGCAAGTACGTTGCCCACCAGTTGGGTATCCCCGCCATCCACACCTACCACACCATGTACGAGGACTACCTGCACTACGTCTTGAACGGGCACCTGCTCAAGCCGGTCCACGTCAAGCAGTTCACCAAGGCCTACTTGAAGAACATGGACGGGGTCATCGCGCCTTCCAAGCGGGTAGAGAAGCTGCTGGCCCGCTACGGGGTGGAGATCCCGGTGAGGGTGATTCCTACTGGCGTAGACGTGGGTGCCATCAGCGGCCCTGTAAAAGGCGATCTGCGCGAGAAATTGGGGATAGACCCGCAGGCGCCGGTAATGCTGACTCTGGGCCGGGTAGCCGCGGAAAAGAAGATCGACCGGATCCTGCGGATCATGCCGGAGCTTTTGGAAGAATTTCCTGACCTGGTCTACGTCATCGCGGGCGATGGCCCGGACGTGGACGTCTTAAAGGACCAGGTAGAGCGGCTCACCTTGGAGGACAGCGTGATTTTTGCCGGAAACGTGGCCCATGAAGAGGTTGGCAGCTACTACAAGATGGCGGACCTCTTCGTGTCCGCCAGCGACACGGAAACCCAGGGCTTGACCTACATTGAGGCCTTAGGCTCCGGCACCCGCTGCGTGGTCTACAAGACCGACTACACGGAAGGGGTCTTTGACGATCCGGTCTACGGCATGACCTTTGAAACGCCGCGGGAAATGGAAGAGCAGATCCTGGCCTATCTGCGCGCTGGCCGCCAGCACGTGCCCGCGGACCTGCTGGCCAAGAAGATGACGGAGATCTCCGCCAGCCACTTCGCCAGTGAGGTTTGCCAGTTTTACCAGTATGCAATCGACAACTATCAATTAAGCGAGGCAGCACATGATCAGAATTAACATGTTTTCGCAGGCAGACTCAGTTGCCGGCCAAGGGGTTGGCGCGGCTTATGAGGAGCTGATCCGCCTGCTCAGAACCCGCCTGGTCGATGACTTCTACGTCACGATCAACCGCTATGGCGCAAGCGACTTGACCCACTACCACACGATCAACCCGACCTACTATGCCAACAGCTTTTCTCCGGCCCGCGGCCGCAAGATCGGCTACGTCCACTTTTTGCCGGATACCCTGGAGGGGTCGATCAAGCTGCCAGGGATGGCTAAGGAGGTCTTCTACAAGTACGTCATCGACTTCTACAAGCGGATGGACCAGATCGTGGTCGTCAACCCGATCTTCATCGACAAGCTGGCCGATTACGGAATTGACCGCGACAAGGTCCGCTACATCCCTAACTTCGTGGCCAAGAGCGAATTCTATGAGGAATCCCAGGCCAAAAAGAACGCCGTCAGAAAGGAGCTGGGACTGCCGCTGGACCAGTTCGTCGTCTTTGGCGACGGGCAGGTGCAAGCGAGAAAGGGCGTGGATGATTTTGCCAAGCTGGCTCTGGCCAACCCGGACATCCAGTTCATCTGGGCCGGCGGCTTCTCTTTCGGGCCAATCACTGACGGCTACGACCACTTCAAGAAGCTGGTCGACAATCCGCCGCAGAACCTCAAGTTCACGGGCATCATTGACCGGGAAAAGCTGGTTGACTACTTGAACGTGGCGGACTTGTTCCTGCTGCCGTCATTTGACGAGCTCTTCCCGATGTCCGTCTTGGAGGCCTTCAGCTGCGGGACGCCAGTCCTTTTGCGGGATTTGGACCTCTACCGGGCGATCATTGATGGCTATTACATGTCCGGCAAGGACTTCGTGGAGCTGAACACGCGTCTGCGCTTTGCCAAGGAGCACCCAGAAATTCTGGCCCAGTACCAGGACTTGTCAAGAGCGGCCAGTGCCCAGTATTCTGAAGACCATCTGACGGAGATTTGGCGCGACTTTTACCAAGAACAGTACAAGTTGGGCCGGGAGCTTGGACAGATTCGCTATGAATAAGAAAGAATGGTGGGGGGTTCTGGTCGTCTTGGCGGTCAGTGCCCTCGTTTTATATCTCGATTTAAAAAATACGCCCGTTGCCACTTTGCTGGCGGCGGCCTCAAAGATCGTTCCCTGGCGCCTGTTGCTGACCTTTTTGGCCATGTTCCTGTCCTTTGTCTGCGAAGCAGGAATCCTGCGGGTCTTGGCGGAAAAGCCTGGCGCGGCCAAGCGCTCTTGGTGGTCCTACCAGCGGATCCCGCTGATTCAGGCCCTGTTTAACGGGATCACCCCAATGGCTACGGGCGGGCAGCCTTCACAGCTGGCCGCCATGGTCGAAATGGGGATGAAAGGGGGACGGGCCACGTCCTTGCTGATGATGAAGTTCATCATCTACCAGCTGGTGGTCCTGTTTGCCTACCTGACTTCCTTTATTTTTGGCTTCAGACTGGTCGCCACTAAATTCGCCGGCCTGGCCATCTTTATCCTCTTAGGCTTCTTGATGCACTTGTCATCGATCATCCTGCTGCTGGTGGCCATGTTTGCCCATGACTGGTGCCGCAAGGCCGTTGCCTGGTGCATGCGGCTTTTGCGCAAATTTATGAAAAAAGAAACTGTCGACAAGCTGGAGCGGGAGACCCTGGACCAGGTTGAGGCCTTCTACCGGGAAAGCCAGGTTCTCAAGCAGGAGAAGCGGAAACTGGCTGCCGCCACGGCTTTGACGGTAGTCCAGCTGCTCTTGTACTACTCGATCCCTTATCTGACCCTGTGGTCCCTGGGGCTTTCAGCCTCTTGGGCCAACGTCACTTTGATGACGATCATGATCATCATGTTCATGGCCGTCATTCCGCTGCCAGGGGCCAGCGGGGGCGCGGAATTCAGCTTCCAGACCCTGTTCGCATCATTTATCGACCAATCAGGAACCCTGGTCCTGGCCATGTTCATCTGGCGTTTCGCGACCTACTTCTTCGGCATGCTTCTGGGCGTCATCGGCTGGACCTTCAAGCCCAAGAAGCTGCAGGACGCGGATTAGCTTAGAAAGGCGGCTGCTATGGAGAAAATCAAACGCGCCGGCACTTGGCTGCGCGAATCGAAGACCGGCTTTTTCGTGCTGATCGTGCTGTTTTACTGGCTTAAGACCTATGGGATCTACCTGACCAAGTTTACCTTGGGGGCAACGGGCCCCATGCAGCAGTTCCTGCTCTTGCTTAACCCTATCCCGTCAGGGATGCTCTTGCTGGGGCTGGGGATGCTGCTGAAGGGGCGCAAGTCCTACTGGACCATGATCGTCATCGACTTCCTGCTGGCGACCTGGCTGTTTGCCAATATCTTGTACTACCGGGAGTTCTCCAACTTCCTGTCCTTCTCGCTCATGCAGAACTCAGGGGCAGCTTCGGAGAACTTGGGCAAAAGCATTGCCGGCATCATCAAGCCGACTGACTTTCTGGCCTTTCTAGACCCGATCGTCATGACCCTCCTGCTTGCCTGCAAGGGCATTAAGATGGATCTGAAGCCGCAGAGCTGGCAGCTCAAGACCTTGATTGAGGTCCTGGCCCTGATCTTGATGGGGGTCAACCTGCTTTTGGCCCAGCATGACCGCTCTGGACTATTGACGCGGACTTTTGACAACAACTATATCGTCAAGTACCTGGGGATCAATGAATACGCGGTCTATGACGGGATCAAGACGGTCCAGACCAACGCTCAGATGGCCAACGCCAAGAGCTCGGATCTGGCGGCCGTCAAGAAGTACCTCAAGCAGAACCGCGTGGCGCCAAATGCCCAATACACGGGCGTGGCCAAGGGCAAGAACGTGATCATGATCCACCTGGAGTCTTTCCAGCAGTTCCTGATTGACTACAAGTGGAAGGGCAAGGAGGTCACCCCCAATCTGAACAAGCTCTACCACGCCAAGGATACTCTGGCTTTTGACAACTTCTTCAACCAGGTCGGCCAGGGGAAGACATCGGACGCGGAAATGATGCTGGAAAACTCCCTCTTCGGGGTGCAGAGCGGGTCGGCCATGACCACCTATGGGACCAGCAATGTCTTTGAATCCATGCCGGCTATCCTCAAGCAAAAAGGCGGCTATACGACAGCCGTCATGCACGGGGGCAGCGGGAGCTTCTGGAACCGGAACAACGCCTACAAGTCTTTTGGCTACCAGTACTTCATGTCCTTGAACTACTACAATTACCAGAATTCCTGGTACCTGGGCTACGGCTTGAAGGACAAGATCTTCCTCAAGCAGTCGGCCAAGTATATCGCTGAATTGCCCCAGCCTTTTTATTTGAAGCTGATCACCGTCACCAACCACTACCCATATGACCTGGACAAGCAG
The DNA here is from genome assembly GCA_017309015.1 of Faecalicatena absiana. Taxonomy (GTDB): domain Bacteria; phylum Bacillota; class Bacilli; order Lactobacillales; family Lactobacillaceae; genus Lactobacillus; species Lactobacillus absianus. Next base: position 17,653 of record JAEDAG010000011.1, on the reverse strand, counting down.
AACGCGTCCATTGCCAAGACGGACACCAACGACAATACGGTCGATGGCTACGTGCAGACGGCCCACTACCTGGACCAGGCCATCGGCGAGTTCATGGCCTGGCTGAAGCGGACCGGCCTGGACAAAAAGACCCTGCTGGTCTTCTACGGGGACCACTACGGGATTTCCAACAACCACAACGAGGCCATGGCCATCTTGACCGGCAAGAAGTCCTATGGGGAGTTTGATGACCAGCAGCAGCAAAGGGTGCCGCTGATGATCCATGCCGCTGGCTTGAAGGGCGGGATCAAGCACGTTTATGGCGGCGAGATCGACGTGATGCCGACGCTGCTGAACCTGCTTGGCATCAAGAGCAATGACCTGATGCTGTTTGGTCATGACCTGCTCAGCCGGCAGAACCCCCAGCTCGTTGCCCAGAGAAACGGCAACTACATTTCGCCTGAGTTTACCAAGGTGGCTTCGTCCTACTACTACACCAAGACCGGCCGCCGGGTCAAAAACGAGCAGGATCTGGCCAAGGCCAAGCTGCTGGGCAACCGGGCCCTGGCGCAATTGTCCCTGTCGGACCGGGTGATGACCGGCAACCTGCTGCGCTTCTACAAGCCAAGCTGGTTTAAGACCACCAAGGCAGAAGACTACGACTACAACAAGGCTGACGCTTTAGCCAAGCTGGAAAAAGGCAGCCACGAAAAGGCGACCTTAAAGAGCCAGCTGGGCAAGAAGAAGGACGCCGAGGCCCTCTACAAGACCGATGCCCCGGAACTGCGGCAGTCCAGCAAGAAAAAGGCAAAATAAGGCAAAAATCGCTGGCATTCACCTGTTAATTGATGCCAAGCTATGATAAACTAGTTTAGTAACTGTAGAATAAATTGGAGGCAGTGCATTGTACAACTTTATTATGACGCTGTTGATCATTGTTTCAGTGCTGATTATTTTTGCGACAATGATGCAACCACAGAAGCAGCAAGATGCCTTGAACGCTTTGTCAGGCGGTGCCGTATTCAGCGGCCAGACCAAGAAGCGGGGCTTTGAAGCCTTTATGGAAAAGGTGACCTCAGTATTGTTGGTCCTGTTCTTCGCTTTTTCGATTATTTTGGCAATTCTGTCTTCTAAATAATCCCAGAACCTCCCGATCGCCAGATGGGAGGCTCTTTTTTTAACTTAAAGCTGGAAATGGAGTAATTCAATGACCCAAAACGAAACCGTATTGGCGGGCATTTTAGAAATTTTTCGCCACAATCCCCAGAAGCAGTTCAAGGTAGACCAGATTGAAAAAATGGCCCGCCGCAGCCACTTGGGGAGCTTTACCGACCAGGTCAAGGCCTTGGCCTACCTGGAACATGAAAAGAAGATCATCACCGATGGCAACGGCCGCTACCAGCTGGCCCAGGAAAACACCATCGTGGAAGGGGTCTTCCGCGCCAACGACAAGGGCTTTGGCTTTGTCCGCCTGGACGAGGAAGACGCTGATGACGTCTTTATCAGCTCTGACTTCACCAAATTGGCCCTGGACGGCGACCGGGTCAAGGTCAAGATCACCGCTGGCGGCAACCCTTGGAACGGCAAGGGGCCTGAAGGGCAGGTCGTACAGATTCTGGAGCGGGGCGTCGATGCCATTGTCGGCGAGTACACGCCTTTGGAAGACATCCAGGTCAAGCTCAGCCACTTTGCCGGCTATGTCACTTCCACCAACAAGAAGTTCAAGCAATACAAGGTCTACGTGTCAGAAAACGGGCTGATCCCGCAATTGGGCGACATGGTCAAGGTCTCCATCAAGGACTATCCGTCTGAAGACTTGCCAGACCGGATGACCGGGGCCGTGGTCAAGATCATCGGCAACAAGAACGATCCAGGCGTTGACATCATGTCCATCGTGGCTGAGCACGACATCAGAGTCGACTGGCCGCAGGATGCCCTGGACCAGGCCAATGCCATCCCGGACCACGTGCTGCCGGAAGAGAAGCAGGAGCCAGGCCGCTGGGACATTACCGACCAGCCAGCCGTAACGATTGACGGCGACGACTCCAAGGACTTTGACGACGCGGTCGTCTTGTGGAAACTGGACAACGGCAACTACCACTTGGGCGTGCACATCGCCGACGTGGCCCACTACGTCAAGGAAGGGACGCCTTTGGACCGGGAAGCCTTTGCCCGGGGCAACTCAACCTACCTGGTTGACCGGGTCATCCCGATGCTGCCATTCCGCCTGTCCAACGGGATCTGTTCCTTGAACGAAGGCGTTGACCGCTTGGTTTTGTCCTGCGACATGGAAATCACGCCTAACGGCGAGCGGGTCAGCTATGACATCCACCCGTCCGTCATGCGCTCCCACGGCCGCTTGACCTACAACAAGGTCAACCAGGCCCTGAAAGAGGACGTGCCTGACAGCGACTTGGAAGAGAAGTACGTTAAGGTCCGGCCAATGCTCAAGGAAATGGCCCAGCTGCACGAAGCCCTGTACCAGCAGCGTCATGCCCGCGGGGCCATCGACTTTGAAGAGCCGGAGGCCAAGATCATCGTCGATGAAAAAGGCAAGCCAGTCGACATCGTCCTGCGCAACCGGGGCACGGCCGAAAAGATGATCGAATCCTTCATGCTGATGGCCAACGAAACGGTGGCTGAAGCCTACTTCAAGAAGCACGTGCCCTTCCTCTACCGGGTGCACGAAACGCCAGAAGCTGACCGGATTACCAGCTTCTTTGAATTCTGCGGGGCTTTCGGCCTGAACGTCAAGGCTGATCCAAACGACGTGAAGCCTAAGGACTTGCAGAACATCGTCACCAAGACCCTGGGCACCCCGGAAGAGGCCGTGGTCCAGATGATGATGCTGCGCAGCCTGAAGCAGGCCCACTACTCAGAAGACCCGCTGGGCCACTTTGGGATCGCGGCCAAGTACTACACCCACTTTACGTCGCCAATCCGCCGCTACTCAGACACCATGGTTCACCGGATGATCCATGCCTACCTGGAAGAAGGCACTGGCGAAAAGGTGCAGCAGCACTTTGCTTCTGAATTGCCAGACGTAGCGGACCAGACCTCTACCCAAGAGCGGCGGTCAATCGATACCGAACGGGCCACCAACGACTTGAAGATGACCGAATACATGGCTGACCAGGTCGGCAACAAGTTCGACGCCGTCGTCTCTTCAGTCACCAGCTTTGGGATGTTCGTCCAACTGGAAAACACCGTGGAAGGCCTGATCCACATTTCCAACCTGACTGACGACTACTACACTTATGACGAAAAGCGGATGACCTTGACCGGCCGGACCAACCACAAGCAGTTCAAGGTGGGGATGCCAATCAAGGTGGTCTTGATCAACGCCAACGTTGAGCAGCACCAGCTGGACTTTGAGATTGACGACCCAGAAGCCAAGAAGCGCCCGCGCGGCGACCGGGGGCAAAACCGCCGCGGGGGCCGCGCTGGCGGCAACGGCGGCAAGGGCCGGCGCAATTACGGCAGCTACCGCGACAAGAGCGGGGACCGGCGCCATAAGCCAAGCAAGAACAACCGCGGCCAGCGCCTGCGCCAAAGCGAGAGCCGGGGGCGCAAGCGGCCAAGCCGCTAAAGCGGAAAGACGGTGAACATTGATGAAGAAAAAAGGCACTGAAGAAAACCTCCTTGCCCAAAACCGCCAGGCCCGGCATGACTACTTTATCAAGGAGACCTATGAAGCCGGGATTGCCCTGACGGGGACGGAAATCAAGTCCGTGCGCGCCCGCCGGATCACCTTGCGGGATGGCTACGTGCAGATCATCAACGGGTCCGCTTTCTTGGAAAACGTGCATATTGCCGAGTACAAGGAAGGGAACCGCTGGAACCATGATCCCCTCCGCAGTCGCCGCCTGCTGCTGCACAAGAAGGAAATCCGCAAGCTGGCGGAAGCCAAGGCCCAGCAGGGGATGACCATCGTGCCGCTGAAGGTCTACCTCAAGCATGGCTTTGCCAAGGTCCTGATTGGCGTGGCCCAAGGGAAGAAGGACTACGACAAGCGCGAAAGCATCAAGAAGCGCGATCAGGACCGGGAATTGCGGCGCAAGTACCGGATTTAGCAGAAATAAGTCTATAGACGCAATAAACAGATTCAGAACCACAGATTCTGGACCTGTTTTTGCATTTGCTTTTGTATATGCCGCGGTGCTTGTGAACGTTTCGAGCAAGCGAAATTTCTTTCAGATAAATTGAAAAAATGTAAGAAATTCGTTTCGCGTTTTCGGACTAGGCCAATTGCCTGTAAAAGGAACAAGGACTATAAAACCAGGCAGGTCATGGCTTTAGCCACTTGGCGCCAGTGAGAAAAAAACTGAAATATATTTCGGCAAAATGAAACAAATATCAAATACTGAAATTTGATACGTTCTTTCAGAAAACGCTTCACATCCGTGGAAACGGTGTCATAATAACAATTGAAAGTTAGCTCACAAAGTATTGAGGAAAAGCTTTGCCGGCTGGCTGAAAAAACAGATCGCTGTGACGGCGAAATGTGTATTAGGAAAAAGTTCTGTTAGTAATAAAAATAAAGGAGCAATTACTTTATTATGTCAGACAAGAAGTTTTCAGTAGTTATCGCGGGTGGTGGGAGCACCTTCACGCCAGGCTTTGTAATCAGCCTCTGCGCGAACCAAGATAAATTCCCGTTGAGGAAGCTCAAGCTCTACGATATCGATGCTGAACGGCAGAAGAAGATCGGCGATGCTTGCGCGATCATCATGAAGGAAAAGGAGCCTGGCGTTGAATTTGAATACACCACGGATCCTGAAGAAGCCTTCACGGACGTTGACTTTGTCTTGGGGTCGATTCGGGTCGGCAAGTACGAAATGCGCAGCCACGATGAAAAGATTCCTTTGAAATACGGGGTCAACGGCCAGGAGACGACCGGCCCCGGAGGCATGGCTTATGGCTTGCGTTCCATCCCAGCCATCATCCAAATCATCGACTACATGGAGAAGTATTCGCCAAACGCTTGGATGGTCAACTACTCAAACACGATCGCCATCGTTTCAGAAGCTTGCCGGCGCTTCCGGCCAAATGCCAAGATCATCAACATCTGCGACATGCCAATCGACGACATGGGCCGGATGGCAGCCATCGTTGGCTTGAACTCCTACAAGGATTTGGACTTCACCTACTATGGCTTGAACCACTTCGGCTGGTGGAAGGGCGTTAGAAACAAGAAGACCGGCGAAGACTTGATGCCGCGGCTGAAGGAATACGTCAAGGACAACGGCTACTACGTTGGCGGGGACTTTGACAAGGAAACCGAAGCCAGCTGGGTTGCAACCTTCAAGAAGGTCAAGGACTGCTATGCCATGGATCCGACAACTTTGCCGAACAACTACATGCAGTACTACTACTTCCCGAAGTATGAAGTTGACAATGCCAACCCGCACTACACCAGAACCGATGAAATTCTGGAGTATCGGCAAAAGATCGTCTTCGGCGAATGCGAGCGGATCGTTAAGGAAGGCACGGCCAAGGGCAACCTTTGGGAAAGCGCGGTGCACTCCAACTACATCATTGACATCTGCCACGCGATTGCCTTCAACACCCACGAGAAGTTCCTGGCCAACATTCCAAACAATGGGGCCATCTCCAACTTCCCAGACGACGCGATCGTCGAGGTTCCTTGCCTCTTCGGTGCTGACGGCGTTCAGCCAATCTGCGTCGGCCCTGCCGGTCGCTTCCAATTAGGCTTGATGATGGAACAGGTTACCTGCGAAAAGCTGGTCGTTGATGCTTACGAGCAAAAGTCTTACATCAAGATGCTCCAAGCCTTCGCCTTGAACAAGACTGTTCCAGACGCCACGATCGCCAAGAAGATCTTGGATGACATGATGGTCGTCAACAAGCCTTACTGGCCAGACTTGAAATAAGTCGGAATGAATTGAAATAAAAATCAATATAAATCTAATAAGCAATGTAGAAGAGGACCTAGTCAAATTCGAAATTTGCTAAGGTCGCTTTTTTGAAGGGAGGAAATTGCTTATGATGCAGAAACTGCAGCGATTCGGTGCGGCAATGTTCGTGCCAGTCTTGCTCTTCTCGTTCTCAGGTATTGTGGTTGCCTTGACGAGTTTGCTTAACAACCCAGCCATCTTTGGTGGGCTGGCCAACCCTAATACCTTTTGGTACGGCTTCTGGGACACGATCCAGCAAGGTGGCTGGACGGTCTTCAACCAGGTAGACGTCCTGTTCGTCGTCGGTCTGCCAATCGGCTTGGCCAAGAAGGCCCAAGGGCGGGCAGCCATGGAATCATTGGTTACCTACTGGACCTTTAACTACTTTATCGCTGGCTTCCTGACCCACTGGGGCTCATTCTTTGGGATCAAGGACTTTGCCAACACCCAAATCGTAGCTAACGCTACTAACCAAGGTTTGAACATGATCGGTGGTATCAAGACTTTGGACACCAGTATCGTTGGTTCCCTGGTTATCGCCGGCATTGTTGTCTGGCTGCACAACCGCTACTTTGACAAGAAATTGCCAGAATGGCTTGGTACTTTCCAAGGTTCAGCCTACGTCGTAATCTTGGGCTTCATCACGATGTTCCCAGTTGCCTTCCTGACCTGCTTGGTATGGCCAAAGGTACAAATGGGCATCACTGCTTTGCAAGACTTCATGGCCCACAGTGGCTTGATCGGGATCTGGATCTTCAACTTCCTGAACAGAGTCTTGATTCCAACTGGCTTGCACCACTTGGTCTACATTCCATTCCAATACGGCCCAGCCGTAGTTGCTGGTGGTCTGCAACCATGGTGGCTGAAGCACTTGACTGAATTTGCCGAATCAACTAAGTCCCTGCGGACTTTGGCACCAAACATGGGCTTCATGCTTTACGGTAACGAAAAGGTCTTCCTGGTTCCAGCTATCTGCTTGGCCTTCATGCACACTGCCAAGAAGAACAAGAAGAATCAGACCAAGGCTTTGCTGATTCCTGCCGCTTTGACTTCATTCCTGGCCGGGATTACCGAACCAGTTGACTTTACTTACCTGTTTGCTGCGCCAATCCTTTGGGTAATCTACTCAGTCATTGCTGCCACGATGAACACCACGATGTACATCTTCGGGGTTTCTGGTCAAATGACTGACGGTGCGATCGGGATTGCCTCAATGAACTGGCTGCCGCTTTGGGCTAACCACTGGCACCAATACTTGGCCCAATTCATTATCGGGATTATCTACGCCGTAATCATCTACTTCATCTTCAAGTTCATGATCGTCAAGTACAACTACCTGACTCCAGGCCGTGAAGCTGACGACCAAGACGTAAAGCTGTTGAGCAAGAAGGAATACAAGGAAGCCAAGGCTGCTGAAAAGGCTGCCGAAGCTGCCGGTGAAAACTCAAACGACCCATACATTGCCAGAGCTACTGCCTACACCACTCTGCTTGGCGGGCCAGAAAACATTGCTGAAATTACTTCATGCGCGACCCGTCTGCGGATCACGGTCAAGGACCCATCAAAGGTTGGTCCGGACGCTGCCTTCAAGAAGAACAAGGCAGTTGGGGTTGTCCGTCACGGGGATGCCCTGCAAGTTATCGTCGGCTTGGACGTAGCCCAAGTTCTGGAAAGAATTGAAGCCATCATCGCTGACAGCGGCAGCACGGTCAAGAAGACTGAAGCTGACCCAGATGAAGAGCGGGCTACCGGCTACCTGGACCTGCTGGGTGGCAAGGGCAACATCAAGGACCTGATTTCATGCTCAACTAGAGTAAGAGTCCACGTCTTTGACCCAAGCAAGGTTGCTTCAGAAGCCGAATTCAAGGAGGTCGGCGCTAGCGCCCTGCAAAAGAAGGAAAACAACGAATTTGACATCGTTGACGGCATCAATGTTGAACGCGTCATCGAAAAGATGAAGGAATTGATGTAGACCAATTGCCTAAAAGCGACAAATCTGCGGCACGGTCTATGAAAGCGATACCTGTTGACTGCAAAACGTGCTATTCTATAAAGATGAGAATCATTCCAGTCTGAGTTCTTTTTAATAATCTATCGGTTATAGTGACTTGGGACTGCGAAGACAGCTTTTATAGAAGAGGTAAGTTTTGTATGGCAGGTATTAGAGCTAAAATTTATGACCACGCGGGAGATTTGAATCCTTCTGACAAGAAAGTATTGAATTATCTTTTGGATAATGCCCAGGCTTGCAGTGAGCTTAGCTTGACTAAGCTCGCTGCCAAGCTGTATGTATCAGAATCAGCCATTTTCCGCTTATGCAAGAAAATTGGCTTGAGCGGGTATAGTGAATTGAAGTATGAGCTGGCGGAATTGTCCCGGGGTGAAAGTCAGGGAGCTAAGCTGCAGGAGACTTTTATCAACCGGCTGACGAAAAATATCCGTGCCGAAATCGCCTACTTTAAGACCCTGGATTTGGAGAAATTCTATCAGAGCCTGCGCGAGGCCAACAACGTTTACATTTACACGACAGGCTGGCAGCAGCACTCAATTGCCACTTATATGTCCCACCAGCTTCTGGTGAACACCAATAAGCCGACCATCGTCTTGCCATCCGCGATTGATGAGCTGAAGATGTCCCGGCAGTGGCTGAAGGCTGATGACCTCCTGTTCGTAATCTCCTTCTCCGGGGAAAACAAGGAATTGTGCGATGAGCTGGAAGAGCTGCGGATCCTGAATGACCGCTTCCGCCTGACTTCCCTGACCATCATCAAGGAGAACCGGCTGGCCAGCCTGTCAGACTACAGCCTCTTCTTCCAGCCAAGTCTATATACCGAAGAGAGTCACAATGACTCGCAAAAATGGGCCTTCAGCCCGGCCTATATGCTCGTTGATCTGATGATCAACGGATACAACAACTGGCTGAATAAGAAAGGAGAATAAGCCATGCGGCAGAAAACAGCAAATTTGCTGGACAGATTTACCAGGTCAGCAGGCCTGAGTCCGAAAAGAGTGGTGAAGATCTATACTTTGATCCTCTTCTTTGCCCCCTTGCTTTACCTGGTTTTGCTTGAAATCAGGGCAACCGCGGCCAAGGAAACCATCTTCAAGTTTGTTGCTTCCAGTCCGTATATGGGCGTCTCCTTGATCGTGGCGGCCTGCGACTTTCTCCTGGGCTACCTCTGCTGGCTCAACAGCGGGGAGCTCTTGGAGAACCGTCGCAGCTACGTCCGCTTCATGAAGCTGCAGCTGTGGAGTCAGCTTCTGGTAGGCAATTGGGTTTGCCTGCTCTTCGCCGTCCTCGGTCTGCGCCGCCAAGGCGACGTGGCCAGCAAGCAGGAACAAGAAAGAAGCCAGATAGTTTCATTAGCCTATGTGGTCTTTGGCTTGTTCGCAATCTGTTTTGTCTTTTATTTAATTCTCGTCATTAAGTCAATGAAAGGTTAGTTGATATCGATGTTTAATTTCTTCAAAAAAGGCCACAAGAGTAGCGACAGTGCCGCTTCAGTCATCAAGGCGCCAGTAGACGGCGACTTGATCCCAATCACTGAAGTTTCAGATGACGTCTTCTCCCAAAAGATGCTGGGCGATGGCTTCGCGGTTAAGCCAAGTTCCAAGGAAATCTTTGCTCCAGTGGATGGCAAGATCTCGACGCTGTTTCCAACCAAGCATGCCATTGGGATCACGACCAAGGAGGGGCTGGAAATCCTGCTCCACCTTGGGATTGACACCGTGGAACTGAAGGGCGAGCCATTTGAAGTACATGTTGCTCAAGATGACGAAGTCAAGGCTGGGCAAAAGCTGATTGACATGGACATCGATGCAGTGACCAAGAGTGGCCGCGACAACACGGTCATCGTGGTCTACACCAACATGGACAAGTTGAAGGAAGTCAAAGATGTCAACCCACGCAAAGTTGCCCACGGTGACGACGCGCAAGAAATTGTCTACAATGACGAAGACTAGCAATTAGCTCTAAGTTGATTTTGGGCAGCAATGCCTGAACAAATCCTCACTTAAAGTACAATCACGAGATGTACAGCTAAACTTATTAAATTAACTCCTCATAAAAACACTTTTCTTATTTCTCACTTCTCTCATTATTTGGAAAGGAGCGTTCCGCTTGGCAAGACATTGACCTTGAAGAGGGACACGCCTTGAGCACCCATCTAGCTTAGATGGGTGTTTTTGTGTGTGCTTGATTTTTGAAACCCGCGTCAGTTGGGTACTTTTCGGGAATCAGATATAAAAAATGCCTAATCGACCTCATCCCCGCACACTCGTTTCCAATGCAAGCCAAAAAGTTGACCGGATTTTTCAAATTACCGGCAGATGAAAGCGCTATGCGCTTCTTGCAAATCGTGTTATCATTTTCAGTAGAGATTAATTTGAGGTGAGAGTTCTGATGCATGAAAAAGCAGCTAAGCCAATGCAATTTTTGAAGATCTATTGTCTGATCTTGTTCTTTATTCCATCGTTTTACATTCTGTGCTTGGAAGTGGGGGCCAGAATCGCGGGCAAGACGTTGTTTGCCTACGCGGACGCCAGTCCTTTGATTGCCGCAATCTTGATCAGCGGGGCCTGCGACTTCCTGCTCAGCGTGATTTCCTGGCTGGACTGGAACCGGCTGACCAAGACCCGGGACAATTATGTCCGCTTCATGCAGCTGCAGGTGGCCAGCCAATTGCTGACTGGAAACCTGCTCTGCTTAGTCCTGGCCATTTTGGGCCTGCGGCAGGGCAAAGACGTGGCGGGCCAGGGCAAGGTGCCAAGCCAGGCGGTGGCGATTGCCTACTTCTGCCTGGCCATGGCCATCATCTGCGGTGGCTTTTATCTGTCTTTCCTGCTTAGGGGCTAAGAAATTTTTAGACAAGCAAACATGATCCGGAGTTGAACGCTTGCTCATTGGAGCAAACGCTCAACTCTTTTTTTGCAAAGAAAAAAGCCGCAGTTGTTCGAACCGCGGCTTTCGCATTGACTTACAGCTGCTTCTTCATCAGCTGGTGGGTGATGCCGGCTTCCATGAAGGGCTCGCCTGCTGTTTCATAGCCATTGGCCAGGTAAAAAGGGATGGCTTGGGCCTGGGCGTGCAGGTAGACGGCGTCAGCCAGACCATGGCTTTTGACGTACTGCTCAATGGCGGCCATCATCCTGGAAGCCAGGCCTTGGCGGCGGGCAGCCTTTTGCACGGCCACGCGGCCGATCAGATATTTGCCGTCCTCCAAGAAGAAGCGGGCCGCGGCCAGGGCATCAGTTGCCTCATCATTCAAGAGAAAGACGTGGTAGGCCTCAAGGTCGGCGTCATCCAGCTCCGGGACGGTGATCTTTTGCTCGGCGACGAAAACCTCATCGCGGATCCGGGAGAGGCAGAAGACTTCGCGGGGACTCAATTCGGAAAAATGCTTGACTTGAATTGCGGACATGATGGACTCCTTAAGCTAATTTTAATTTTGACAAAAAGAATTGTAGCATTGCCGCGAGTTTTTAGCAAAAAAAGCACTTTCCGCCATCAGGGATGCTGGTTATCATAGCAAAAAATCGAATCTTTCAATTTGTTTACAGCGGTTGAGCCACTAGACCTAGTGTGCTATAAAGTAGATACCTACTAAGTTTTGAGTTTAGCGTAGAAAATGCAATTGTTAAATCAATGACTGTTAATTGATGAGGTGAATCATGTCAGAATTAGTGATCAAAGGCCTGCATGTCAGCATCGCGGGCAAGGAGATCCTGCAGGGGGTCAATCTCAAGCTGAAAACCGGCGAAATCCATGCCATCATGGGGCCAAACGGGACCGGGAAGTCCACTTTGTCTGAGTCCATCATGGGCAATCCCGCCTACACGGTGACCCAGGGGAGCGTGACCTTGGACGGGAAAAATCTCCTGGACATGACCGTTGATGAGCGGGCTCGAGCCGGTCTGTTTTTGGCTATGCAATACCCAGCTGAAATCCCCGGCATCACCAATGCCGAGTTCATCCACGGGGCCATCAACGCCAGACGCCCGGAAGATGATGCCCTGCCAATGCGGGACTTTTTAAAGGAGCTCTATGAAAACATGCAGTTCCTGGACATGAAGCTGGAAATGAGCCAGCGCTATCTCAACCACGGCTTTTCCGGCGGTGAAAAAAAGCGTAACGAAATTCTCCAGATGATGATGATCAAGCCCAAGTTCGCCGTTTTGGACGAAATCGACTCCGGCCTGGACATCGATGCCTTAAAGGTTGTCTCCCGCGGCATCAACAAGATGCGCGGCAAAGACTTTGGCGCTTTGATGATCACTCACTACCAAAGACTGCTGGACTACGTGGTGCCTGACGTCGTGCATGTCATGATGGGCGGCCGGGTGGTCGCTGAAGGCGGACCAGAGCTGGCCAAGCGCCTGGAAACGGAAGGCTACAGCAAGCTGCGCGACGAGCTGGGCCTGAAGATTGAGCTGACGGATGAAGACGTCTGAGGAGGCCGCGATGGAAGAAGCACTTTGGTTTAAAGGCATCCAGGCCAAGGCGGCCGCGCTGGCGCCGACGCTCAAGCGGCCCGTTTTTGACAAGATCGACTCCCGCGACTGGGATTTGGAATTAGGGGCCAGAGACCAGACTGATCCGGAATTGGCCATTCCCCCTGAATTTGCCCACCAGCAGCTGCTGCAGGTAGGCTCCTTGACCCGGTCCTGGAACTTGCGCGAAGACTTGCGCGCCCAAGGCGTGATCGTCTGCGACTGGGCCGAGGCCTTGGAAAAGCATGGGGACTTGCTGCAGAAATACTTTGGCCAGGCCGTGCCCATCGATGAGAACCGCCTGACCGCCGAGCATGCCGCCAGCATCAACAACGGGATCCTGGTCTACGTGCCCAAGAACGTGGCCGTCAAAGAGCCAATTACGGTGGCATACCTGCAAGATGCCAGCAAGAAGCAGGACTTCGTGGAACACGTGCTGCTGATCGCGGACGTGAATTCGTCCGTGTCCTATATGGAAAGCCTGGCCACGATTGGCGCTGAGGCCAATACGGCCAGCATCGTCGTTGAAGTCATCGCCCGCGCCGGCAGTCAAGTCAAGTATGCCGGCATCGACCGCCTGGGCCAAAAGACCACGGCCTACATCAAGCGCGTGGCCAAGATCAGCCAGGACGCCAAGGTCGACTGGGCCCTGGGGATGCTGAGCGACGGCAAGATCCTGGGCGACTTTGACTCCAACTTGATCGGGACCGGGTCCAAGGCCGACATGAACATTATCGCCATTACCATCGGCGACCAGATCCAAGGCCTGAACACGGTCGTCAACAACTACGGGAGAAAGTCGGTCGGCCACATCCTCCAGCACGGGGTTATCCTGCAGCGGTCAAGCCTGATTTTTGACGGGATCGGGCACGTGATGAAGGGGGCCAAGGGGGCTGACGCCCAGCAGGAAAACCGGGTCTTGATGCTGTCAAGAGCGGCCAGGGGGGATGCCAACCCGATCTTGCTGATCGATGACAATGACGTGTTTGCCGGGCACGCGGCCAGCGTTGGCCGGGTCGACGAGCAGCAGCTCTATTACTTGATGAGCCGGGGCATCCCCAAGAAGACGGCGGAGCGCTTAGTCATCCGCGGCTTCCTGGGGCCGGTCCTGACCCGGGTTCCATCGGCAGACGTGCGCCAGCGCTTGTTTGCCATGGTAGAAAGAAAGCTGATTGATGGACAGGACATGGAATAATTGCAGAAATGACTTCCCGCTGCTGCAGGAAAAAGTCAATGATGAGCCCTTGGTCTATCTGGACAATGCCGCGACGACCCAGAAGCCCCGCAGCGTGATCCAGGCCAGCACGGACTTTTATGAGCATTTCAACGCCAATATCTACCGGGGCGTGCATACCTTGAGCCAGCGGGCCACCGCGGCTTATGAGGCAGTGCGCCGGGAGGCGGCGGAGTTCATTGGGGCCAAAAGCAGCGCTGAGATTGTCTTCACCAAGGGAACGACCGACTCCTTGAATATGGTGGCCTTTGGCTGGGCTCTGCATAGATTGGGGCCGGGCGATGAAATCGCGGTCTCGCCAGCCGAGCACCACAGCAACCTGGTCCCATGGCAGCAGGTGGCCAAGCTAACCGGCGCCCATCTGGTCTACCTGCCCTTAGCGGATGACGGTCAGCTTGATCTGGGCCTGGCCAGGGTCTTGATTGACGACCGGACCAAGCTGGTGGCCCTGGCCCAGGTGACCAATGTCTTGGGCACGATCGTGCCCATCAAGGAAGTGGCCAAAATCGCCCACCAGCACGGGGCCAAGATCGTGGTCGACGGCGCCCAGGCGGCTGGCCACCTGCCAGTGGACGTTCAGGACCTGGATGCTGACTTTTATGCCTTTTCCGGCCACAAGATGCTGGCCCAGACTGGCGTTGGCGTCTTATACGGCAAGTATGATCTGCTTGAGCAGCTGACCCCCTTTGAATTTGGCGGGGAAATGATCGACAGCGTCGGGCTGGACGAGGCAACTTTTAAGGAGCCGCCCCTCAAGTTTGAGGCCGGGACCCAGAATATCTCCGGCGTCTTGTCCTTGGGCGCGGCGATCAACTACCTGTTGGCAATTGGCCAAGAAGAAATTGCCCGCCGCGAGCAGGAATTGACCCAAGACTTGCTGAAGCAGCTGACCGGCCTGTCCGGCGTGACGGTCTATGGGCCAAAAATCGGCACCCCCCGCGGTCCGATCGTGTCCTTCAACCTGGACGGGGTGCACCCGCATGACCTGGCTACGGCGCTGGACCTGCAGGGCATCGCCATCCGGGCGGGCCACCACTGCGCCCAGCCCCTGCTGGCCTGGCTTGGCTGCTCAGCCACGGCCCGGGCCAGCCTGGCCTTGTACAACAATGAAGAAGATCTTGCCGCCCTGGTCAAGGGCGTGGAAAATGCAAAGGAGTTTTTTGCCCATGGGCTTGGAAAAATTGAATAACCTGTACCGGGATCTGCTGCTGGACTACGCGAACCATCCCAAGCATGCCAAGCTCCTGCCGGATGCCAGCCGCGAGCTGACCCTGCACAATACGACCTGCGGTGACAGCCTGCACTTGACGGCGGTCATCAAGGACCAGACCATTGCGCAAATCGGCTACCAGGCCGCCGGCTGCACGATCTCCCAGGCTTCAGCCTCCATCATGAGCGAGGCGGTCTTGGGCAAGAAGACCAGTGAGGCCCAGCGGATGACGCTGGCTTTTTCAAAAATGACGCTGGGGGAGGAATTGAGCCCGCAGGAGCAGGATTTGCTGGGCGACGCGACCCTGCTTAGCGGGGTAGCCCAGTTCCCGGCCCGGATCAAGTGCGCCACGATGGCTTGGAAGGCCATCTACCAGCTAGTTGAAGAATGCCAGGAGGATAAGCATGAGTGAGCTTGAACAAGATGAAACCCTGCGGTCTTTGGACCATGAATACGAATACGGCTTTAAGGACGACGTCAAGCCGGTCTACACGACGGGGGAGGGCTTAAGCGAAGCGGTCGTTCGCCAGATTTCCGCGGCCAAGCATGAACCGGACTGGATGCTGGACTTTCGCCTGCAGGCCTACCGGACTTACCAGCAGCTGCCCATGCCCAAGTTTGGGCCGGACCTGTCAGCCATCGACTTTGACCATTTGAACTACTTCCGCCGCGATGCCAATGAGGCGGTCCGGTCATGGGATGAGGTGCCGGACAAGATCAAGGAGACTTTTGAAAAGCTGGGGGTTCCCCAGGCTGAGCGCCAGTATCTGGCCGGATCTTCAGCCCAGTATGAGTCAGAAGTCGTCTACCACAACATCAAAAAAGACCTGGCTCGCCAGGGCGTCCTCTTCATGTCGACCGACGCGGCGGTCCAGGTGGTGCCGGACTTGGTGAAAAAATACTTCGGCAAGCTGGTCAAGCCCAGCGACAACAAGATGGCGGCTCTGAACTCCGCCGTTTGGTCCGGCGGGACTTTTATCTACGTGCCTAAGGGGGTTCAGGCCCGGGTGCCGATTCAGAGCTACTTCCGGATCAACGCGGGCAATTCCGGCCAGTTTGAGCGGACGCTGATTATCGTGGATGAAGGCGGGAGCGTCAACTATGTTGAGGGATGCACCGCGCCGACTTACTCGCGCGACTCTCTGCACGCGGCGGTGGTTGAAGTCAACGTTCTTAAGGACGCCTACTGCCGCTACACCACCATCCAGAACTGGTCAGACAACGTCTACAGCCTGGAAACCAAGCGGGCCCAGGCGCTGGAAAATGCCACGATGGAGTGGGTTGACGGAAATCTTGGCTCCAAGGTCACGATGAAGTACCCAAGCGTCTACTTGAACGGGAAGCATGCCCGCGGGACCATGCTGTCGATTGCTTTTGCCGGCTGCGACGTAAACGGGCAGGGGATTGACTCTGATACCGGAGCCAAAATGATCCACAACGCGCCAAACACGACCAGCTCGATCGTGTCCAAGTCCCTGTGCAAGGACGGCGGGCGGGTGGACTACCGCGGCCAGGTCCGCTTCAACCCGGACAGCGATGGCTCTTTGGCCCACGTTGAATGCGACACGATCATCATGGACGACAAGTCGGCCTCAAATACGATTCCCTACAACGAGATCCTGTGCGGGAACGTGTCCATGGAGCACGAGGCTAAGGTCTCCAAGATTTCGGAAGAGCAGCTCTACTACTTGGAGAGCCGGGGCATTCCGGAGCGCAAGGCGACGGAAATGATCGTCATGGGCTTCCTGGAGCCGTTTACCAAGAAGCTGCCAATGGAATACGCCGTTGAGCTCAACCGCTTGATCGAATACCAAATGGCCGGAAGCATCGGCTAAACAGATGAATCCTGATAAAACAAAAACGCTGCCAGAACAACGAAGGTTGCTCCGGCAGCGTTTTTAACTAGCCGCTAAGGACTCAAGCTCCAAAATCTGGTCGGCAATGGCCAGAGTCGACTTGCGGTGGGAGAGTCTTGTCCTTGGCTGCTTCTTTCAGGGACTTGAGGATGATCCCCTCGTTCAAGGCATCCAGGTTGGCCGTGATTTCGTCCAGCAGCATGAACTGGCCGCCATGAAAAAAGTCGTGGGCGATGCCGATCCGCTGCTTTTGCCCGTCCGACAGGCTGGTGGACAGGGCGCTTAAGGCAGAGACGGGGCCAAATGAGGACAGCATGGCGACCACAGCTAAGACGAACTTGCTCAGGCTGGCCCGACCGGCATTGAACTTCGCGGCCTGGCTGGCAATGAAGCTGATCATGACGATTGTCGTCAAAGCCGCGATGGCGATTGGGGAGACCGTGTGGGCGTAGTAGACTTCCAGAAGCTCGATGTCGCTGTTGATCAGGCTGATCAAGTCCCCCTTGTCCACGAAAGTTCTTAATGAAGAAATAACCGGATAAGATCAGGCAAAAAAATAATTTGTAAAAAAATCAGGAAAAAATTCGCAACAAAAAGCGCAATTTACGAACAATAATTTCGTATTTTGCCAAATCGCGGAAAATGAACAAGAAAAAGTTCGCGTCGGCCAAAAGCAATTTGTCACAACGCGTCCGCGCGTTTACTTGCTAAACCGAATGAAAATGTAAATTTGACGTAGCGAAAAAGTCTAGTATACTAATATTTGTTGCCGCGCGAGACACGAAGTTCTCACGGAGGCACGAAAAAATAAATCAAAAAACTTGTTGACAAATTCTTAACAAGCGAGTAAAATATAAAACGTTGCGTCGCCGAGAGGCAAGCAACAAGTTGGTACTTTGAAAACTGAACAAAGTTTCGCAGTGTGCGGGTTCAATATTTGAATCCAAACAAATAAGCGAAGTCAATT
>JAEDAG010000010.1:16670-37293 GCA_017309015.1 Faecalicatena absiana | reverse complement strand
ATTGAACTTTTTCTGCCCATAATAAAAGTCCTACCTCCGTATCCAGTGCAAATTTTAAATATTTGAACTGTCTACTTAAGTAGGACTATATCATTCTGGCAATCAGCAGTCTGGGAATCGGTAATTTAACGAGTGCGACTTTTTCCTTTTGCCTTGGCGTGTATGTTTTACAAAAGACGTCTTCCAGCATGTTATTTTCCATGTTGCTTTTAATTCGGCCTTTGAGCAACTTGCTTTTGAGTTCCTTAATCGGCTACTGTGTTGATAAGTATGATCATAAAAAGATTTGCATGATTGCCCAGGCGACAAGCATTGTAGCGGTAATGCTGTTTATAGCACTATTTAGAAAGCGGCTTTCATTATCTGAACGGTTGATGATTATTGTTGTCAGCAGCGTTGTACTGACGGTTTGTGATACGTTTCAGTCGACTAGCTATAAGGCATCAACGAATGCAATGGTGGCTGAAGAATACCGGCAGAAATTGGTTGCCTACGAACAGCTGACAGATGCGGGTGCTGTTATTTTGGCACCGATACTGGGCGGATTTCTGGCTGGAGTAGTTGCCATCTCCAATATTGCTTTGCTCGAATTGACTGGTGAAAGCGTGGTTCTGCTTGCAATTGCTTTATTGGATTTCCGCTTGATTTCTGTTGACGTGGAAGCGATCAGTGATTCATGGCTCTTATCCATAAAAAAAGGCTTAGAGTATTTCAAAAATGACCGCTATTTGATGGAATTGTTGCTTTTCGCCGTGATTGCCAATTTTGCTTTAAGCGGTCTGGATGTTAGCTTGCCAATCGCCATGATGAAGGAACTGGGAATCCCGGCAAATTTATATGGATTGGCGGACAGCTTTTGTGCAGGGGGGATGCTTCTGGTCAGTCTATTGCTGGGATCTTTCAAAATGCCAAAGAATTATTTGCTGACGACTGGCAGAATAGGAATCATTTTAGCGGGAGATTTTATCATATTGGCCTTGGCATGCTGGTGTCCGAATAAGTTGCTTGCTACTGGTATTTTTAGTATCTGCATGCTGGTGGTAGGTGCCTGCTTGGCCGCGGTAAACTTGCCATATGCCATGTATGTTAGAACCAAGGTGCCGGTTAATCTTCAAGGGAGAGTTGGAGCGACTACCAGTTCAGTAGTAGCTGTGCTTTCTCCTTTGGGATATGCTTTGTTCGGGCTTGTTTTGGGCCAGATTAAACCGGTCTGGTGCTTAATGATGTGCGCGATAATTATTTTGGCAGACGGATTGCATTTATTGCTTTCTACTAGCAGAGTAAATAGTTAGATTTGAAAAAAGCCTTGCTCCCACGTGTGGAGCAAGGCTTTTCGCGTGCTTTAGTTTTTGACCAGACCTTGCTTGTCGCGCTTGATCAAGCTCAAGACGCAGGCAAAAATCAAGAGCGTGAAGACAAAGAGGACGATGAAGGCGGCTTGTGAGCCCATGACCACCTGCTTGCTCTGCCCTTGGTAAGGGCTGCCGGCGATGGCAATAATTACGGACATGGCCGCGGTCCCAATCGAGCCGGAGTACTGCTGCAGCATGTTGAAGAGGGCATTGCCGTCGGCAATGTGCATGACTTCCAGCTGCTGGAGGCCGATGGTCATGGAGTTGTTGTACATCATGCTGAAGCCAGTCATGAACATGACGTGGAAGATCACGATCAAGGCAATGGAAAGCTTCTGGGCGAAAATGATGTAAAGCAGGATGCCGGCCATGGCCAGACAGCTGCCGGTCAAGAAGAGCTTCTTGAAGCCCTGGCTGTCCAAAAGCCGCCCCATCACCGGCCCGAAGAAGGCTGACAAAAGGCTGCCCAGGAGGAGCAGCATCCCGCTGGTCAAGGCGCTGGTCTTCAGACCCAGCTGAGCCAGGTTAGGGATGACGAAAGTCAGGCTGATCTGGATGAACTGCAGGAAAGTGTAGATCAGCAGGCCCAGATTGAAGCTGGTATTTTTCAAAACGGCAATATTGATGATGTGGGCCTCGCCTTCCTGCTTGGCCAATTTGAAGAAGATGGCAAAGGAAATAACCGTAACCAAAAGCCCACCCCAAACCAGTGGGTTAGCCAAACCGGAGCTCAGATTGTTGACGGCCAGGGTCAGGGCAATCAAGGCCAGGACGATCAAGAGGTACTCGCTGAAATTAAAGTGATCCCGGTGAGCCTCATTGTCGCTCATGAAGCAGGCCGCGACGATGCAGAAGATAATGGTGATTGGCAGGGTAAAAATAAAGTTGAAGCGCCAGCTAAGGGCGGACAGGCAGATCCCCCCGTAGGTTGGCCCAAGTGACGGCGCCAAGGCGATGATCATCCCCGCGGTCCCGACAAAAGAACCCTGCTTGGCCCGTGGAACCTCCAGCATGATGATTGAGAAGAGCAGGGGCATGGCAATCCCTGTCCCGATCCCTTGAATGATCCGCCCCAGCAGCATGACCGGCAAGGAGTTGGCCAGCATGCAGATTGCTCCGCCGATGACCGAGGCCGTGCCTGCCGCGATGATCAGGCTCTTGAACTTGAAGCCGCGCTGCAGGTAGGCCGCCAGGACGATCGTCAGGGTCACGGCCAGCAGGTAGGCCGTGGTGATCCACTGCATATTGTTCAAGGACTGGTTAAAGACCTTCATCAGGGTCGGGAAGGTCACGTTCATTGACGTTTCCACCAAGACCCCGCTGCAGGCCACGCCGGCAGTGCCGACGATCGACCAGATCACGGAAGGGGCGACTTTTTCGTGAGCATCCATTAAAATTAAAACCTCCATAAAAAAACTCCAATTCGGTGAATCCGGACCCGGAAAGGGTCTTTGGATTCACCGAATTGGAGTCAAACTCAAATATTCTAGTGAATCAAGCTCCACAAAGCTTGCTTTAAGAACTTGTCATTAAGCTACTTTAGCATTTTTTGTCAAAAAATGTCAGTAAAAAACAGGGCGCGTGCCCTGTTTTCTTTATTTGGACTTGATGTAGTTCTGCCCGTCAGCTGCAGGCCCGACCGTCTTGCCGAAGAAGATGACCAGGACCACGATGGTGATCACGTAAGGCGCGATCTGCAGGTAGACTGATGGCAGGCTGGAGATGCCAGGGATTTGGTCGCCGATGATGCTCAAGCTTTGGGCGAAGCCAAAGAACAATGAGGAAAGCATGGCCCCAACTGGGTTGTAGCGGCCGAAAATCATGGCTGCCAAGGCCATGAAGCCTTGACCGGCAATCGTGGAAACTGAGAAGTTGCCGGAAATTGCTTCAGCGAAGACTGCCCCGCCGATCCCGCCAAGGAAGCCGGAGATCAGGACGCCGGCGTAGCGCATCTTGTAGACGTTGATCCCCAAGGTGTCGGCAGCTTGCGGGTTTTCACCGCTGGACCGCAGGCGCAGGCCAAATCTGGTCTTGTACAGGACCCAGTAGAGGAAGATGGACAAGACGATGGCTACCCAGGCTGGAGCTGAGGTGTTCTTGAAGAAGATTGGCCCCAGAACCGGAATCTTGGCCAGACCTGGGAAGGAGAAGTAGCCGAAGTTTTGGGTGATGTTTTCGGTCTGCCCCTTGTTGTAGATGGCCTTAACCAGGAAGACGGCCAGTGGCGGCGCCATCAGGTTCAAGACCGTCCCGGAAATAACGTGGTCAGCCCGCCAGTTGATGGTGGCTACGGCGTGGAGCAGGGAGAAGATGATCCCGACGATCCCGCCGAGCAGCGCCCCGATCCAAGGGGTTGCCGTGCCAAAAGTGCTGGCGCAGCTCAGGTTGAAGACGACGGAGGTGAAGGCCCCCATGGTCATGATCCCTTCCAGGCCGACGTTGACGATCCCGGAGTTTTCACTGAAGGCCCCGCCCAGTGAAGTAAAAATCAGGGGAGCCGAATAGACTAAAGTTGATGAAACGATTAAGGCTAATACAGTCACGAAGTTCATTATGCTTCCCCTCCTTCATTCTGCTTGGCTTTGGCCCGGTTGGCCGTTTCCGTGGTCGCGATGTAGGTCGCGGTCTTGTCAGACTTCTTTTCCTTGAAAAGCAGGCCGACTGCCCAGCTGATGGCGACGAAGAAGATGATGGCCGCGATGACGATGGAGACGATTTCGAAAGGAATCCCGGCAACCGTCTGCATCCCCAGACCACCGATCTTCAAAATGGAGAAGAGCAGGGAGGCCAGCAGGATGCCGATGGCGCTCATGCCGCCCAGCAGGGCAACGGACATCCCATCCCAGCCAATGTCCAGGGTAGTCGTCTGCGTGAAGTAGTTTTGGTAGGTCCCCAGACCTTGTACGACCCCGCCCAGACCACAGAAGGCCCCGGACAAAAGCATGGAAACGACGATGTTCTTCTTGTCGCTCATGCCGGCGTAGCGGCTGGCGAATGGGTTCAAGCCGACGGCCTTGATTTCAAAGCCGACCGTGGTCTTCTTCATCAAGAACCAGAAGATGACCAGGGCGATCAGGGCCAGGAAGACCCCGCCGCTGATTCTGGACCCGCCGAACATGTCGCTCAGCCAAGGAATCCGCATGCTGCCGTTGGCGCCAACAGCCTTAGTGGTGTCAGTGTCGATCCGCAGGTTCTTGGACATGACGTCTTGGTGCAGGTATTGGCACAGGTACAAGACGATGTAGTTGAGCATGATGGTGGAGATAACTTCGTTGGTCCCGAAGTAGGCCCGCAGCCAGCCGGCGATCCCGGCAACCAGGGCGCCAGCCACGATGCCGGCGATGACTTCAAATGGCAGCAGGATGTAGCCTGGCAGATTCTTGAAGGCCAAGCCGATCCAGATGGCGGTCAGCCAGCCGGCTTGCGCCTGGCCTGGCAGACCGATGTTGAAGAAGCCGGCGGCTGAGGAAATCTGGAAGCCGATCGCGATGAAGATCAAAGGCGTCGCGTTGCGGATGGTTTCCCCAATCCCGTTCATTGAGCCCAGGGCACTGTCAAACATTGACCCATAGGCTTCAAAAGGATTGTAGCTCCAAGCCAGCATGATGATGGCACCGACCAAAAAGCCGGCGATAACGGATACGATTGGCACTAACAGCCGCTTAGTTTTCGGGCTGACCTTAATCATTAGCGGTGGCCTCCTTGTCTAAATGCTTGCCAGTCATCAGCAAACCTAATTCGGTTTCGCTGGTCTGGTCTGGGTCAACTTCACCGGATTCAGTCCCGTCGTGCAGGACGACGATCCGGTCGGACAATTGCAGGATTTCATCCAGTTCGTAGGACACGAGCAGGATGGCCTTGCCGGCGTTGCGTTGGGCAAGCAGCTGGGAGTGGATGTACTCAATCGCCCCAACGTCCAGACCACGCGTTGGCTGGAAGGCAATGATCAAGTCAGCGTCGCGGTCCAGTTCCCGGGCAATGATGGCCTTTTGCTGGTTACCACCGGACAGGTCGCTGGCTGGCAATTGTTCACTGGTCGTGCGGACGTCGAACTTCTTGATCAGTTCCCGGGCATGTTCCCGGATGGCCTTTTCGTTCATGATGCCATGCTTGGAGTAAGGCTGCTTGTAGTAAGTCTGCAGAGCCATGTTTTCTGACAGCGGCAGGCTTAAGATCAAGCCGTACTTTTGCCGGTCGGCTGGGATGTGGGCCACGCCGCTTTCAGTGATTTCGCGGACTGGCTTGTTGGTCAGGTCCTGGCCATTGATCATGACTGACCCGCTTTCTACATGGCGCAGGCCAGTAATGGCTTCGACCAGTTCGTCCTGGCCGTTGCCGTCGATCCCGGCCAGACCGAGCACTTCCCCGCCGTGGATGGTGAAGGAGAGACCCTTGACGGCTTCAGTTCCCCGGTCTTCCTTGACGTGGAGGTCCTTGACCTGCAGCACTTCCTTGCCCAGGTCAATGTCCGGCTTGTCCAGCTTGAAGTTGACGTGGTGGCCAACCATCATTTCAGCCAGCTGTTCGTCATCAGCGTCAGCGACGTCAACGGTCTGGATGCTCTTCCCAGCCCGGATGACCGTGACTCTGTCGGCACTTTCCTTGATTTCCTTCAGCTTGTGGGTGATCAAGATGATGGACTTGCCTTCCTTGGCCAGGTTCTTCATGATCTTGATGAATTCCACGATTTCTTGCGGCGTCAGGACCGCGGTAGGTTCGTCGAAAATCAGGATGTCAGCCCCGCGGTAGAGGACCTTCATGATTTCGACTCTTTGCTGCTGGGCCACGGTAATGTCGGAAATCTTAGCGTCAGGATCGATGTCCAGGCCGTATTGCTTGGACAGGTTGACGATCTGCTCGCGGGCCTTCTTGAAGTCCAGGGATGGACCCTTGGTTGGCTCGTGGCCTAAAATGATGTTTTCCAAAACGGTGAAGGCTTGGGCCAGCATAAAGTGCTGGTGCACCATCCCGATCCCCAGGCTGGTGGCGGCGTTAGGGCCAGAAATGTTGACTTTCTTGCCGCGCACGTAGATCTCGCCAGAGGTTGGTTCAAGCAGCCCGGACAGAATGCTCATCAGCGTTGACTTGCCGGCACCGTTTTCGCCAAGAAGCGCCAGGATTTCGCCCTTGCGGAGCGTGAGGTTGATATCGTTGTTGGCTTTAAAACCGTTAAAGTCTTTCACGATATGGCGCATCTCAATGATGTTGTTGGTCTCTTTTTCCATATGATAAAAGCTTTCCTTTTACAAAAAACACTCCGTAAATATGCGGAGTGTTTCAAATTGACTACTATATATTGTGCTACTTACTTGGAGTAGTTGCAACTTTAATTTTGCCGGCCAAGATTTGCTTGCGGGCAGCTTGAACTGCCTTCCAGGTCTTGGCGTCAAGGTTGCCCTTAGTGACGGAAACGCCATCGTGAGCCAAGCCGTAGGAAATTACCTTACCGCCAGGGAATTTGCCGTCGTAGGCCTTGTCAGCGATGTCCTTGCATGCGAAGCGCAGCCCCTTTAATACAGAGGTCAGCGTGAAGTTGGCCTTCTTGCCGTCTTTAGAAGTGTAGTTACCCAAGTTTGCTTGGTCAACGTCAACGCCGATAACCCAAACCTTCTTAGCAGCAGTAGTGGCCTTGTTGCGGGTCTTGGCTTCGGTGAAGACACCGTTGCCGGCGTTGCCGGCAGCTTGGTAGATGATGTCGGCGCCGTCAGTGTACATTGATTGAGCGATTGACTTGGCCTTGTCAGTTGAGGTGAAGTTGCCGATGTATTGGTCGTAAACGGTAATCTTCTTGCCTAAAGCCTTGGCACCGTCCTTAACGCCTTGCTTGAAGCCGGCTTCGAACAGTTCAAGAACGCTGGACTTAGCCCCACCGATGAAGCCGACCTTGTTGGTCTTGGTAGTGTAGGCAGCAGCCAGACCGCCAAGGTATGAAGCTTCGTTGCTCTTGAAAGTAACGGAAGCAACGTTCTTGCGGCCAGTGATGACTGAGTCGATCAAGACAAAGTTCTTCTTAGGGTACTTCTTTGATGCAGCTTTAACTGAGTCAGTCAGCATGTAGCCAACGCCGTAGATGGTTTGGTAGCCGGCTTGGGCAGCTTGCGTCAAGTTAGGGGTAAAGTCAGCAGCAGATGAAGATTCAAAGTACTGGTAACCGCCCTTGCCTTGCTTGAGGCCATGTTCCTTGCCGTAGTCCTTAAAGCCAGACCAAGCGGCTTGGTTGAAGGAGTGGTCGTCGACACCGTTGCCGTCAGTGATCAAAGCGATCCCGTGCTTGGTATCCTTGTTGACTGTGGTGTTTGACTTCTTGCCGGAGCAGGCAGTCAAAACAGCGGCAACTGACAGAGTGGCTGCTCCTGCGGCAACCAATTTCTTGTAATTAAAGCGCATAGCAAAATGACTTCTTTCTTTTTTGTTTTTGTGATATACGAACATTTATGTATTAAAGATAGCATTTGGTTTGGGAAAAAGCAAGAGGACAAACGGGCGAATATTCGTTTTTTTGGACTTTTTTTCAAAAAAAGCTTTTCTGAAACTGAGAAAACGGTTAATTTACGAACAAACTGATAACTCTGTATAGACCGGTTCCCGGATTGGGAGGCTTAGGGCAGTTGTGATACAATTAGTAGCAGATTAAGGAATCAGGAAAGTTAGCTAATCTGGGGCAGCCGCGAGGCTGCCTTTTTTGCTGCAAGTTATAACAGTTAAGAAAAAGGCGCCCATCGAATGATGAGTGCCTCTTAAAAATCATTTGTTTGAGCTTACTTCAAGTCGCTTACGCTGTCGGCAACCTTGATCTTGCCGGCCAGGATTTGCTTGCGGGCTGCTTGAACCTTGCTCCAAGTCTTGGAGTCGATGTTGCCCTTGGTTACGGAAACGCCGTTGCCTTCAAGAGTGTAGACAAAGTGCTTGCCGCCTGGGAACTTGCCTTGGTATGCCTTTTCAGCGATCCGTTCAACCGCAACGTCCAGACCCTTCAGAACTGAAGTCAAGACGAAGTTGCCCTTCTTGCCGTCCTTGGAAGTGTAGCTGCCCAGGTTTGATTGGTCAACGTCGACACCGATGACCCAAACCTTCTTGGAAGCCTTGCGGTTCTTGTTGATGTCCTTGGCTTCAGTGAAGACCCCGTTACCAGCGTTGCCGGCTGCGTGGTAGATGATGTCTGCGCCGCTGGCGTACATTGATTGGGCGATTGACTTGGCCTTGTCGGTTGAAGTGAAGTTGCCGATGTATTGGTCGTCAACCTTGATCTTCTTGCCCAAAGCCTTGGCCCCGTCTTCTACGCCTTGCTTAAAGCCGGCTTCAAACAGTTCCAAAGTAGCTGACTTGGCGCCGCCAATGTAGCCAACGTGGTTGGTCTTGGTCGTGTAGGCAGCCGCGATACCAGCCAAGTAGGATGCTTGGTTGCTTTCGAAGGTAACTGAGGCAGCGTTCTTTTGACCAGTAATGACGTCGTCGATGATGACGAAGTTCTTCTTAGGGTTCTTCTTGGCAGCGGCCTTGATCGCGCTGGTCAATTGGTAGCCAACGCCGAAGATGGTTTCAAAGCCTGAGTTAGCGGCTTCGTTGGCGTTTGGAGTAAAGTCAGCGGCTGATGAAGATTCAAAGTATTGGTAGCCACCCTTGCCTTGCTTAAGACCATGCTTCTTGCCGAAAGCCTTGAAACCAGTCCAGGCGGCTTGGTTGAATGAGTGGTCGTCAATGGCGTTGTTGTCAGTGATCAGCGCGATGCTGTGCTTGGTAGTCTTGGTACCAGTTGACGTTGCTGACTTCTTGCCTTGGCAGGCAGTCAAAAGCACTGAAACTGAAACAGCAGCAGTAGCGATAGTAGCTAACTTATTAAATTTAGAAACAGACACGTGATTTCCTCCGTTACAACACGAATGTTTGCATGACAATCGTGCAAGATGTTTACTTTTTATCTAGACTATTATAAATAAAAAATAGGAAAAAGCAATATTTTAAGTTAGTTTCCGAACTGTTTTTTAGAAGCAGACTAACGAAAAAGCCAAGCCTGACTTTCTCAGGCTTGGCTTTCGCGGTTTATTTGAGCTTGAATTTAACCGTATTGTCGTTCCAAATTGAGGTCTTGTACTGCAGCTGCAACTTTTTGGCAGAAGTTTTAGCTGCACCAACCAAATTTCCTGAAACTGACGCGCCCTTGTCCAAGGAGCCGGCATCTAGAGTGTTGTCAACATCCGTGTCAACTGCGTCGAGATCAGTGTTGTTGCCGTCCGCATTCAGCTTAAAGTCAAACGGATTGTAGTCCTGGCTTTCATCGGTGTGGTTAGTAATCGTAATATTAATGATCACGAACTGCTTTCCGCTGTCAGGCCGGTTATATTCGCTGCCTTGACTGAACTTTACGCTGTTGACTTTGATTTCATATCCCTTGTAAGATGCTTTTTGGCCGACTGAGTAAACCTTGTTCAAAGGGTTGGCTTCAGCTTTTTTCTTAGAGCTGGTCTGGGACTTGGCGGCTGAGTCAGAGCTGCTGTCGCTGTCGCTTGACCCCCCAAGGGCCCCGCTTCCGAGGAAAACGACAACCAGCACGACTAGCAGCCAGAACCACCAGCGCTTATAGAACTTCTTCTTTTGTACGTACACATTCCCATTCTCATCTTTGATTTGCTTTGCCATGATTCCTATTCCTTCAAATTTTTTACTCTCACATAAACCGGCGATAATTTAAGTGTAGACTTTTAAAGAGAAGGATTGGTGGGCAGGCAGCCCACTAGAGGCCAAAAGATGAAATCGCTACCGATAAAGCCGCCAGCGCAGTTGTCAAAACCGTAGCCACGAGCAGGTAGCTGATGATGATCCCGCAGAAGCGGACAAATTTTGACTTGGATGAGTGGAAAAGGCACGTGTCCTTGATATTGCGGTAGTTGCAGGCAAACAGGACGATCATGAAAAGAATCATGAAAAAAGATAGCCTAAGCAGAAAACGGTCGACTGCTGAGTCCCCCTTGGCTTCCATATTAAAGGAACTAAACAGCATCAACAGATAGCCGCAGGTGGCCATAAGCATGCGGGCGGGCTGATGACTGCGAAAACCTGGCAAAAGCCAGCTGGAGCGGCCTAAGTCAGTGATTGCATCCTTAAACTCTTGAGCGCTTTGGTAGCGTTTCTGGCTGTTGATATGGGTAGCCTTTTCGATAATGGCCCGTTCTGGTCCTTGATAAAGGTTGACGCTGGGCAGGGAGCCGGTATAAAGGACGTTCATCAAGACCCCGACCGCGTAGAAGTCGCTGGCTGGCCCGCTCTGGCTGAAGCCAAACTGCTCCGGGGCCGCGTAGCCCAGTGACCCCAGGATATGGGTGTCGCGGTCGGCCTCTTCCTGCGTATTCCGGGCAATATCAAAGTCAGCTAGGATCAGCTTTTGGCCATCGTAAAAAAGATTCTCCGGCTTGATATCCCGGTGAATGATCGGGGGCGTCTGCTTGTGCAGGACTTCCAGGACGTCCAAGAGCTGGCAAATCAAGTCGTGGATTTCAGTGGAAGTGAGCTGGTGGTTCTCCAAGTACTGGTCGAGGCGGGGAGAAGTGATATATTCTTCAACGACGGTCAGGCGGTCACTTTTTTCCAGGCAGACGATCTTGGGAATTGCAGTGTCCAGCTGGGCCAGCTGCTCATATAAAGGAGCGTACTCTAAAGGAAGGACCCGCTCGATGTAAGGAGTCGGGACCAGCTTCTCAACTTTGAAAATTGCCTTGTCATCCGTTATTTTAATCGGAATAGGATTTACATAGTCGCTGATTTTTCCTTGCTTCATCTTATATAAAATCTTTCTGCCATAATGGTAACAATGGGGGTAAAAATGGAAACTGATAAATTGCTTGACGCGTTAAAAACAGATCATATTTCTAATGTACTAGATCAAGTGGCTGATTACAATTTTGCCGGCTACTTGAACAAGCTGATCGCGGACAAGGGGGTTAAGAAGAGTGACCTCTTCAATGAGGCCGCGATTGAGCGCAGCTATGGCTATCAAATCTTGAAAGGGCGGCGCTTGCCGTCAAGAAACAAGGTTTTGGCCCTGGCCCTCAGCTTGAAGCTGTCACTGAAAGAGACTAACCGTCTCTTGTCTTTGAGCGACAACGGGGCGCTATATGCCAATGTGAAGCGGGATGCAGTTCTGATCTATTGCCTGGTCCGGGGGATGTCAGTGATCGATACTGACCAGCAGCTGGCCCAATATGGCTACCAGAGCTTGAACGAGGAGGAGTAAGGGGGTAAGATGGCGAAGATTAGTTGTTGGAGGAGGAAAGGGTGAAAATGGAAGAGCTGGTATTGATTGCTTTAGCCACTGCTTCAGCTTTGTTTGAGCTGACAAGTTTGGCTAGATTAATGCATGTAAGTTGGAGAAAAGAAGACCTGCTGACAACCGCGGGCTTGGGTGTCTTAACTTTTGAATTCATTTTCGCGAAAGAAGCAGACCAGCAGGTCGCGCTATACTTGGCAAACATTGTTTTATTGCTGTCGGCTTTTTACTTTTATCGCCGGCCCAAATGGCAAGTGCTTCTGTTTTATGGCTTGAGCGTGGCTTTGGCAAATCTGCTGCTTTTACAGGCGTTTCTTAAAGCTGGGAGGAGCAGCCTGCCGTTTCTTCTTGCGGCTTACGTGGCCTTAGCGTTAGCGGTGGAAGGCTGGCAGCGGCTGAATGAAAAAAGGCACAAGCAGCCGGATTATCTGCTGAAAATCTATCTGCTTTCTAGTCTTTTAGCTTGGGATTTTAGCTTGTGGCTTTTTGGCTGGTCAGAGGCCAGCCTTTTGATCTTGCTGCTTTTGCAGGGTTGCTTGACCCTGTTGGTTTTATTGGCCAACCAGCGGGACTATGAACGGCAGCTGGCTGACCAGGAAAGAGAGAATTTGCGCAGCTATCTGCAGAGCGTCAGAAATAGCGAGGAAGAATTGCGGCGCTTTAAGCATGACTATCAAAACATGCTGCGCAGCTTGGAGCTTTCTTTAAAGAATGACCAGGCTTCAGCGGCTTTGACCAGCTTGAAAAAGTACTCTGATGACATTTTGGAAAGAGAAGAGTTATGGCAGTTCAAGGACGTTGACCGGATTGCTGACCTGCAGCTGCAGAGCTTGGTGATTGCCAAGCTGCAGAAACTCCGATGCTTGCAGATTCGCTATATTTTCGAAGCCCGGCAGATGATCGAAATCCCGGCAGGGATTGATGTATATGATTTGATCAGAATCATTGGAATTGCTTTTGACAATGCCATTGAGGAAAGCCAGGCCTATCAAGCGAGTGGTCAGAGCCCTATTGTTGAGATTTTGTTTTATCGCGATCAGGGAAATTCCTTTGAATTTACCATAAAAAATAAGCTGCGAGACCAGCAAAAAGCTGATCTGCCGGCTTTTGGCCAAAAGAATTTTACCAGCAAGCAAGGGCATGCCGGTTTGGGTTTAAGCAATGTACAAGAACTGCAGAAGAAATACGCGAATTTGTTTGTTGAGTATCGACTTGAAGGAGACAAGTTCATTTTTGGACTGACTGTCGCATAATTAGGGGGAAAGATGACTGAAATTTTGGTATGCGATGATGACCTGCTTCAGGCTCAGGCTTTGGCAAAGGTGGTTAAATTGGCGGGAGAATTTTTAGCGGAGGATTACGGACAAAGCGTTTCTGTTTCAGCAATGGAATCCCCGCAAGAAGCTTTGGCTTACGCGGCTGACCGGCAGGTTCAGCGGGGGATCTACTTTCTGGATATTGAATTTGTCAAGTCGGAAATGGATGGCTTAGATCTGGCGGAAAAGCTCTTGCATTCTGATCCCCAGGGCCAGATCATTTTTGTAACCACGCATTCGGAGCTGGCCTTGCAGACTTTTCAGCGAAGAATCGGTACGCTGGACTATATCGTCAAAAATGCTGATTTGGACAGTCTGCAGGAGAGGGTTGTGGCGACTTTGCGCCTGGCAATGGAAAGATTGACGCAACTTAATTTGATTAAAAAGCAGACTTTTACCTATAAAGTCGGCCGGCAGCTTAGAAATATCAACACTGATGATGTCTACTACGTCGCGACGACGCCATTTCCACATAAGCTGCAGCTGGTCGCGAAAAATCTGCGGGCGGAGTTTGTCGGCAATCTTAAGCAGCTTGATCAGGAATGTGATTTTTTGCTGAAAATCTCCCAATCTTGCCTAGTTAATCCGAAAAATATTGCTGAGATAGACTTGCGCGCCAGGACTATCTCTTTAGTTGACGGAGAGAGGCTGAAATACGCGCGCAGCTGCAGCCGTCAGCTGCGACAGCTGAAGCAAAATTGACCGCTTATGACGGATAAATGACTGGATTTGAATTTCTTGCTCCTCTTTTTTGCACTGAAACTATAATTCTGATTAGGCCGAAAGGATAGTTCGGATGTAAAGGTGGAGGAAGAAAATGAATAGCTTGTTTTTGGTAAATTTGCTGATCGGCTGCGGGATGCTGCTGAGTGGCTTTAAGCAATTGCCGGTGACTTTTAGCTGGCGAAAATTAGCAGTGGTTTTTCTGGCAAGCGGGAGTCTGCTCTTGGTTGAAGGGATACTAGTCAGAAAGGAATTTGAAATGGCCCTGGTGCTTTTCGTGATCGCGGCTCTCTATCTGCTGCTGGGTTTGGCCGGACTAGTCATGATGCTTGTTAACAAAGACCACCGGCGTTTCACCAGTGAAGACTGGCGCGACTTCGCGGCGGTGTTGATCATCAGTGCCTTGCTGGCTTTCTACTTTTTGCGGGATGCGACTTTTAATTTATCCAGCATGCTGCTGCCAGAGGCAATGTTTCTCGCTGGCCTGGTCTTGGTCACTTGGGCCGTTAAAGCCGGGAGAAAAGCTTGATACGTAAAAAATCTCTGAGCTCCTGCTCAATGTCATTAAGTTAAGGCATTAGCTTTGAACGAGGAATGCTTTAGGACACTCATCTAAGTTTGATGAGTGTTTTTTTGCTTAATTTTTGAAACCGCTTTACGCTATCTTTGGTTAGAGATTTTATCAAAGGTGGCGTATTTTTATGACTAAGAAGCATCAAGTCCTAAGACAGCTTGATTCTGTTACAGACATGGCTGCCAAATGCATCAATTACTTTGTTTATCATCCAAGCAAAGACTTCACGCGTAAAAGAAAACTGGATGCTAAGACATTCATTAAGACCACTCTTGCCATGCAAGGAAACTGCTTGAACAAGAAGCTAGCTGACGCATTTCCTAAGCCCTCTAAGCGAATGACCGCGTCGGCTTACGAACAGCAGAAATCAAAGGTTAACCCTAGATTATTTAAGGCAATTCTTATGTCAACCGGTCTGATTTTTGTCGAAATCTGCCCCCAAAGTATATCAACCGGATTGGATTTGGCCGAAAAAAGCCCCCAAAGTATGTCAACCGGTCTGATTTTTGGCGAAAAAAGCCCCCGAAGTATGTCAACCGGTCTGGNAGTATATCAACCGGATTGGATTTGGCCGAAAAAAGCCCCCAAAGTATGTCAACCGGTCTGATTTTTGGCGAAAAAAGCCCCCGAAGTATGTCAACCGGTCTGGATTTTGTCGAATTTTGCCCCCAAAGTATGTCAACCGGATTGGAATTGGCCGAAAAAAGCCCCCAAAGTATGTCAACCGGATTGATTTTTGCCGAAAAAAGCCCCCAAAGTATGTCAACTGAGACTGGTTGAGTCAACTTGGGGGCAAATTTTTGGAAAAAGTGGTCCGGTTGAGTCAAACTGGGGGCGAAAAAGCGGAAAATCGGCTCCGGTTGAGTCAACTTGGGGGCGAAAAAACGGAAAATCGGCTCCGGTTGAGTCAAACTGGGGGCGAAAAAGCGGAAAAAGTGGCCCGGTTGAGTCAAACCGGGGGCAAAAAAGCAGAAAAACGGCTCCGGTTGAGTCAAACTGGGGGCAAAAAAGTAAAAAATGAGCCCGGTTGAGTCAAACTGGGGGCAAAAAAGCAGAAAAAGTGGCCCGGTTGAGTCAAACTGGGGGCGAAAAAACGGAAAAAGTGGCTCGGTTGAGTCAAACTGGGGGCGAAAAAACAAACGGAAAAGGAGGTACGCGCATCCGCGTACCTCCTTTTTAATACCTAACTTAAACTTCCCACACCAAAAAGAACTATGAAGCCTTGAAAACTCAATAGTTTAGCCAGTAAATATTCAATTAAGCTGCTAGTGATGGCGATATAGCCTCTTGCATGTACTTCGGGAGGCGTGAAATGAAAGCGTTGGTGAACCTTTCCATCTGCTCTTCTGTCGGTTGGAAGATCTCTTTCACGCTCTCGAACATGGCTTCCACCAGGATCTGAAGGGAGTGATTGAAAGTGATGTCCGCAAGCTCGTCCACCATGCAATAAAAGAGCTCGCCTATTGTCCTATCATCTTCATCATCTCGCTTCTCAACTGACATGAACATGTAGCGCAGAAAGACGAAAGCTGTATGGGCAGTCAATGCATCATATGACAGGCCATGGTATTCAGTGCCAAGCTTCAAGAAACTCTTGCAGGTCTTGAAGAAGACCTCGATGTCCCATCTTTTGCCGTAAATTCTGATGATCTCATTCTCATCGATCGTCATGTCCGTGCAAATAAGAGCGATCCAGTCTTTGCGGTTGGAGCGATTTCTTACGCAGACTATTCTGGCGTCAATCTGGGCACCATCTTTGACAGGATCTCCAACCTTTACAGGGACGGACAGTAGATATCTTGAACGACCTCGACGCTTCTTGCATGCGTTGAAGATCTGCTTGACGTTCATCCGCTTTCCTTCGAACTCGTATGTGATCTTGGAGCTTTTCTTCACCATGGCGATTACGTTCAAACCACGTTGACTGATTTGGACAATCTGATGAGGATTGGAGAACCAAGTGTCAAACATGACGTACTTGGCAGTGAGCCCTGCTTTCAAGGCTTGATCGAGCAGCTGGATAACTACATCGGTCCCCTTTGATTGGGCCATAATCCGCCTCTTGGCCGCGATTGTGCGCTTGTCGATCTTCTTGGTTGTCCCGATGACATTCTGATCGTTCTTTGAGGACAAGAGTGATGAAGCGATTGGGACAAAGGAGGATCCATCAGTCCAACCCATGGTCATCATTCGAAAGCCCTTCTTATAGGTCATCGAAACGTGGTCGAATACTTTGGCAGCCAGCTCAGTCTTCTTGTATCCAGTTCTAGAGTAGAGCGAATCGTCAAAGACGAAGCAATCGGCACGTTGGTCAGAAGTCAGATCTTTCAGGTGCCCATTGACGATCCTCTCAGCTAGCAGAATAGTGAGGCGAAGCCAGTTGATATGTGGGTTCTGCATGAATCGATAGTAGGTGTTTTTGGAGAAGCCAGCAGTACACTTGCCAGACTTCTGTTGCATGTACATGCTTCTATCTCGAAACACATTACTGAAGATGTATGAAAGGATCGACCAAAGTGGGATTCCTTTGGACTTGCGGAGCCCACATCTACGGAGAAGCTCCGTAACTTTGTAGTCCTTGAAGAACTTTTCAACAGAACGGGCAATTTGGGGTTCGTTTTTGGTATCGAATGATGGTAAACTAGACATAGCACAAGCCTTTCGTTTGATACTGATGATGTTTTGGTCGACTTAATTATATCAAGCGAACAAAGGCCTTGTGCTTTTTTATTGGCTAAACTATTGAATTTTCAAGGTACGAGCCCACTTTTGTAAGTGGGAAGTTTAAGTACCTAACTACTTGCTTGGGTGGCTTGGAACCTTAATCTTGCCGTTTAAGATGTCAGTCCGAGCTGCTTGAACTTGCTTCCAGACGCTAGCTGAAACGTATCCCCGGGTCAAGTAAACACCGTTGTGCTTCAAGCCGTAAACCAGCTGCTTGCCGCCTGGGAACTTGCCCTTGGCTGCCTTTTCAGAGATATCCTTAACGGCCACGTTGACCCCGGTCATGACGCTGGTCAGGCAGGCGTTGCTTTGCTTGCCGTCCTTGGCCTTGTACTTGCCCAGGTTTGACTGGTCAGAGTCAACGCCGATAGCCCAAACCTTCTTGCTGGAGTTGGCTGGCAGCTGCTCATCGATGGCCTTGGCTTCACTGAACAGCCCTTGGCCGGCTGAACCTGAAGCGTGGAAGATTACGTCCGCCTTCTTGGCAAACATAGCCTTGGCGATTGACTTTTCCTTGTCAGCAGCCGTGAAGGAGCCCACGTACTGGTTCAGGATGGTAATCTTCTTGCCTTCCTTCTTGGCTTCGTCCTGGACGCCCTTAGTGAAGCCAGCGTCAAAAAGACCCACGATATGGCCGCTGACCCCGCCAATGAAGCCAACGACGTTGGTCTTGGTAGTCTTGGCCGCGATGACCCCGGCCATGTAGGACGCGTCTTGAGACTTGAAGTTGGCGGAGGCTACGTTCTTTTGCCCCTTGATCACGTCATCGATAATCACGAAGTTCTTGTCAGTATGCTTCTTAGCTGCTGAAGCAATTGCCCCCTTAAGTGAGTAGCCGACCCCAAAAATAGTCTTGTAGCCGGCTGAAACCGCCTGATTGATGTTCGGCGTGAAGTCGGAAGCCGAACCGGATTCAAAGTACTGGTAGCCGTTGGTCCCGCGCTTGAGCCCCATTTCCTTGCCGTAGGCGACCATGCCCTTCCAGCCGGACTCGTTGAATGAGTGGTCGTCAACCCCGGCGATGTCGGTGATCAAGGCCACGCTGGCGGAACTCTTCTTGTTGGAGCTGCCCCCGTTTTGCTTGGCCCCGGAGCAGGCCGTCAAAGCCAGGCCGGCCACGATAATGCTGCTGCTTGCTAAAAGTTGCTTGAATTTATTGCTCAAAATAGAATCCCCCTTAAATTTGTCACGTACAAGATCGTATCAATATTTAGTGGCTCTGTCAAAATGTTCCACAAGATCAAGTGGCTGTCAGATCAAGCTCGCGGGCTCATTGCTAAAAAACTATAGCAAGGACCAACTCATGGGGGAGTAAGCCGGAGGTCAGGCCAGGCAAAATTTTTGAATTTTTTTGCCAAAGAAAAAAGTTACACAAGATATAGTAGTCTTGCATAACTTTTTACAGGATATCTAGTCAAGCCCGCGGGCACGATCAGATCACGCCCACGGCGCTGCAGATGGCCAGGACGATGTAGACCGCGATGATCAAGGCCATCACCGTGAAGTGCCGGGTCCGGTATTTGACGAAGATGCCCGCGAATTCGCGCAGGATGGCGTTGGGCAGGTAGTAGGGGCGGGTGTAGGAGCCGACCCCATTGGCCTCCAGTCCAGCCTCCTTGGCATAGATGGCGGACCGGAAGAGGTGGTAGTTGCTGGTGAAAAAGGTGGCGTTGAAGTCATCGCTGCCAAAGTCCTCAATCGCGATCAGGCGGGAGAACTCCATGTTCTGCTCCGTGTTTCTAGACTGGTCTTCCAGCAGGATCAGGCTGGGGTCGAGGCCCCTTTTTTCAGCGTACTTGGCCATCGCGGCCGCTTCAGAAGTCGTTTCATTGGGGCCTTGGCCGCCGGACATGATGATCTTGGGCATCTTGTGTCCTTTTTCTACTTGGTGGACGGCAAACTGGATGGCCCGGTTGATTCTGGCCGCCAGGAGGTTGGAGACCTTGTCCCCGTTGATCAGCCCAGCCCCCAGCACGATCAGGTAGTCGGCCTTATAATGGCGCGGTACGATCTGGTAGAGCAGGAGGTTGATCAAGAAGTTGTACATGATGGCTGCCAGGTAGACCGCCAGGCTGGGCACGATGTCCAGCAGCAGCTGCACCCAAGCCGGGGTGGACCGGTTGATGTGGGTGAGGAAGATGAAAATCCAGACGGCCAGCATGCCAATGGCCAGGATCAGGGTCAAAAGGTTGGGCAGGGTGTGGCTTTCGTGCTTCAAGACCACGTAGGAGTTCCACAGGAGGAGAACCCAGGAGAAGAAGACGATGGCCGCCACCGCCCCGACCAGGGCGACGCCCACGGCCAGGTAGGCCTTGCGGAAGCTGGGCAGGTTGGTCGCGTAGACCAGAAAGGTGAACCAGGCCGCCAAGGCCGCGATGAAGAAGGTGAAAAAGACCCCGTTGATCAGCTTGCGCGGCTCAGTGAGCCAGGAAAAGAGAAAAGTGATCAAAGCCAGGGCCACCAGGACGGTAAAGTAGCTGAAAGTGCGGTTTTGACTGAAGAAAAACAGCAAATTATTTAAGGTTGCAGGCATGATAGTTCATCCTTTATTCATAGTAAATCGGCTAAACTTTATTATAATGGAAGAAAGTTAATTTTTGACATGAAGGTGACAATTGTGAAAAAAATCGGCCACTATTTGTTCTATTTGATTGAACTGGCAGTCGTGATCGAGCTTTACAGCACGCTGCAGAATTTCTATTTTTATCCCAGCGTCTTCAACTTTGGCCACGCGGAGGCCTTCGTCCTGGCTTTCTTTACCGTCCTGGTTTTCTGGTTCGCGTCCTTTCTTTACAAGAGCCAGCTGGCGGACAAGAACGAGTGGGGCTTTAACCAGCCGCCATATTTCAGCTGGTGGAAATTAGGGGTCAGCGCCCTGGGCTTCTTGATCATGATGGCCCTGTACACGCTGATCATGTCCGTGATCGGCGGCGGGACCTCGGCCAACCAGCAGGACCTGGACACGCTCCAGCAGGCGGCGGGGCCGACTTACAACGTGATGGTGGTCTTCGTGGGACCAGTCTGCGAGGAACTGATCTTCCGCGGCTTTGCCATCAACATTTTCTTCAACAACAAGTCCCGCTGGGTCAAGTGGATCGCGATCGTCGCTTCCGGCTTCGCCTTTGGCTACGTTCATGACCCGACTTTCTCGCCCTTCCTGCTCGTCTACTGGATGATGGGCTGCGTCTTGGGCTGGGTCTACATGACCACCCGCGACCTCCGCTACTCCATGCTGACGCACATTATGTGGAACGCATTGAGCGTTATTTAAAAAGAGCCTGGGAAAAAACGCGGCAGTGCTTAACTTAATGACATTGGAAAATGAGATACATGACATGCTCCCCCGACCAAGGTCGGGGGTTTCTTTATAGGCTAGTGCTCACGCGCAGCCTACAGCTTCTGAGAACAACCAACTTATTCTTGCAAGCAGGCTTGACCGAGGTCAAGCCTGCTTTTTTACTGGTTCTGTCCAGCAAGCTGAACAGCAGTGCAAAAACAGAGGTCAGTCTATTTATCACGGAAGTGCCCCCTCCGACGATTCCGCCAAGCCGCATTGACTGCTGCTTGACGGTACGATTTTTTGCTTGCCCAGCTCTCTCAGAGCTGGGCAAGTCCTTTAAGCAAAATATTGATTGATGCATTGATGTCACGGTCATGATGCGCCTTGCAGAAT
>JAEDAG010000010.1:0-15836 GCA_017309015.1 Faecalicatena absiana | reverse complement strand
CTTGCGTATTGCCATGTCGCTTCCTCCTTTCTAGCGTTTAGTGAAACGGTCTATTCCATTGCGTCTCAATGTATTTCTTGACGGCAGCTTCGGTTGTCGCTCCAATGCTTCCTGCGTAATAGCTCGGTGACCACCCCAGAAGTATTCCTTCATCGTTTCCGGATACTTTTCACAAAGCCACTTGGCCGTAATGGCTTTGAGCTATTTGTCACGCTCTCTTTGGGTTTGGCAGACAGCAGAATATGCACGTGAGTTGGCATTATTTCCAGAGTCTTGACCGTATACTCATTCTCACGGCAGATCTGCAGGATCTTGTCCTTGAGTGAATCGACAATAATCGGATTAGCCAAGGCTTGGTTGCGATACTTGGTACACCAGACGATGTGGTAATTGAGGTTGTATACGTAACCTCGTCCATGGATGATATCTGGCTCATCATTTCTGAATTCGTATTTAACCACATGAGTCGCACCTTTTTTCATTATTTACAGTTCTTTAGCTATTTATATTATATCGCGCACCGAACTAATGTTCACGCGTTAAAGCAAAAAAGGGGGCGATTCAACTCGGCATCGAAATGCCAAGTTTTCTCGCCCTCAACGTAATAAAAAGGCTTCCAGAAGTTTTTCACTTCTAGAAGCCTTTTTTATTCGTTAGAGTTTTTTCCTTAAGCGGCTTGGTTCTTTTTGATGAAGTGGTTCAGCATGATCGGGGAGATCACCGTGGTCAGGATGATGACCAAAATCAGGCTGGAGTAGATGTCCTTCGGGAAGAGCCGGTGGGCAATCCCGATCTGGGCGACGATCAAGGCCACTTCGCCCCGGGAAACCATCCCGGCGCCGACGATGTTCCCGTCCATCCGGGACAGGCCGAAGACTTCAGAGGAGTACTTGCCGGCCCAGAACTTGGACAAAACGCCCAGGACCGTCATTACGACGATGAAGACGAAGTCCTTGCCGATGCTGGCAAAAGTCATGGACAGGCCAATGTTGACGAAGAAGGCCGGAATGAAGACTGAATAGCCGATGGCGGAAACGGAGGAGTTGACCTCTTTTTCCTGCTTGGTCTGCCGGATGGCCAGCCCGCCGAAGAAGGCGCCCACCACGGCGCTCAGGCCGACGAATTCCGCGATGTAGGCCAGGCCCAGGGCCAGAACCAGGGAGGCAATCACGACTGAGTAGTTGACGTTGATTTTTTCCGCCAGCTTCATGAAGGTTGGGGCAATGTACTTGTAGACGACCCAGACAAAGACGAAGAAGAGGGCTTCAAAGAGCAGGTTCAAGTAGAAGTTGCTGGTCAAGCCGGACTTGCCGCCCTCGTGGCTGAAGGTCGTGAACAGGCTCAGGGTGATCACGGCCAGGATGTCGTCAACCACGGCGGCCCCCAGGATGGTCGTGCCGGCCTTGGTCTGCAGCTGGTTGGTGTCGCGGAGGACCTCAACGGAGATCGATACGCTGGTAGCCGCGAAGACGATCCCGATGAACAGGGCTTCCAGGAACTTCATCTTGAAGACCAGGCAGGCCCCGCCGATGAAGATGATCGGGAGGAGGACCCCAACGGCCGCGACCGTGAAGCTGATCTTAAAGTACTTTTTGAGCAGGTCCAGGTCGCTTTCCATCCCTGCCAGGAACATCAGCAGGATGACCCCGATGTCGGAAAAAAGCGTCATGGTCTCGTTGACGTGAATCCAGCCCAGCACGGCTGGGCCCAGGACGATCCCGGACAAGAGCTGGCCGATGACCGGCGGCCAGTTGAAGCGGGCAAAGACCTGCCCCAGCAGGGTCGTCATCAGCAAGACAAGAATAAGTTGGCCAATAAATTCCATAATTCCCTCCATTTCGTTTGCGGGTTGGAAGTTCTTTCATTAAGTTCCAGTGCTAATTTCATTGTAGAAAAGGCCAGCGGAAAATTAAAGGCAAAATAAAAAACTTCCAAGAAGGCTTCTTGACCCAAAGAAGCAGATTCTTGAAAGTTTTCGTAAACTCCAACCACTGATAAAAGTATTGATAATTTTGGTAATAAATACTTTATCAAGAAAGAGAATTTTTTGCAAATCAGCTGACTTGGCTAAGCGGCAAGTCCCGTTTGCTTAGGGTTCTTAGGCTCAGTCTTGGCCAAAAGGGCCAGGCAGATCGTCACCATGTCGACGGCTTCCTGCAAGACGGCGCCCCAGAAGGCTGGGATCAAGCCGGTGAAGGCCACCAGCTCCAGCAGGATGACCACGACGATGGCCGTGATTACGTCGATTTCCGCCACCTTCATGGTGTGCTTGGAAATGGCCACGGCGTCGTTGATCTTGCTGATGTCGTCAGTCATGATGACCACGTCGGCGCTTTCGCTGGCGGCCGTAGCCCCCTTGGCGCCCATGGCGATCCCGACGTCAGCGGCGGTCAGGCTAGGCGCGTCGTTGATCCCGTCCCCAGTCATGACGACTGGACGGTTGTCTTCACTGACGCCCTTGATGGCCTCGATTTTTTCAGCTGGCAGCAGGCCGGCCCGGACGTCATCGACCCCGGCGGCTTCAGCAATCGCGTTGGCGACATCCTGGTTGTCCCCCGTCAGCATCATGATGTGCTTGGCACCTTGCCGGCGCAGGCGGGCCAGGGTAGCCGGCGTTTCTGGCCGCAGCTGGTCCTTAAAGGTGATGTGGCCGGCGTACTTGCCGTCAACTGAGACGTAGACGGCAGTCGTTGGCGCCTTCTTGACGCCGGAATCAGGGGCAACGTAGGCCAGCTTGCCGACCTTGACCCGCTTGCCATTGACGGTCCCGCTGACCCCGTTGCCAGTTGATTCCTGCAGGTCGCTGACTGGCTTGATCCAGTCTTTTGGCGTCCCCTTGACCAGTGAGCTGGCAATGATGTGGCCTGATTGGGTTTCCAGGCTGGCCGCGTCTGACTGGATTTCTTCCTTAGTGAAACCAGCTTCTGGAATGACTTCCTGGATGACCAGCTGGTTCTGGGTCAAAGTCCCGGTCTTGTCAAAGGCAAAAGTCTTGGCCCGGCCCAATTGTTCCAGGGTAGGCCCGGACTTGACGATGACGTGGTGTTTGGACATGGAGCTCATTCCGGCGACCATGGCGACTGGTGCCGCGATCAAAAGCGGGCAAGGCGAAGCAACGACCATGACTTCGGCAAAGCGGGTAAAGCTGCCGGAAGTTATCCAGGCAGCGATCCCGATGATCAGCGAAATAATGGTGAATGGCACCGCGTAGCGGTCCGCCATCTTAACGAACTTGGCCGGCTGGGCTTCTGAAGACTTAACCAGGGCAACGATCGACTGGTATTCTGAGTCCTTGGCCAGCTTCTTGACTTCCATCGTGACGGCAGTGGCCCCGTTCAAAGAGCCCGACATCAGGTCATCGCCGACCGACTTGTCGACTGGGACTGATTCCCCAGTCAGCGATGATTGGTCGAATTGCGATGAGCCATCGATGATCTTCCCGTCGACAGGAACTTGCTGACCCGGCTTGATTAAGACTTGATCGCCGATCTGCAGGTCATCGACCTTGACTTCAACGATCTTGCCGTCAACCAGCTTATTGGCAACGCGTGGGTTTTTGTCCAAAAGAGCGCGCAGCTCCTTGTTGGCTTGTCCGGTCGCGTAGTCTTCCAGGGTTTCGCCACCGGTTGACATGACCAGGATCATCCATTCGGCCCACTTGTCGCGCGTAATCATCATCGATACGACCGCGATCAGGGCCAGAATGTCAATCCCCATGTGGCCTTCCTTGACATCATTGATCATTTCCATGGCCAGGCATACGGCAATGTAGACCCCGGCAATATCGATCAAGACCTCAGTGACAAGGTCAATGTGGAAGACGAAGTCGGCCAAAAGGCCAATGACCCCGATAGCGAGAACGACAATGAATTTCCATTGGCGTTTCATGTTACCTAATCCTCCTAGATATCAATAAATAACTCTATATCCCATGAAAAAGTTTCTATATTCTACACAAGTCAATTTTACCATATTCCAGGCAAAAAGAAATGAAATGAAAGCGGACTGAAAAAGGCGACACGACGGGCTTTTTGTCCGATGAAAAGAACATGAAAAAAACGCCGCGAAATCAAAAAAACACTCATCTGATTAGATGGGCGTTATAAGTCGTTCCTGTAATAATGACAAGGCAGAAACGGTTCTGTTTCATCTCTTATTGAACTTGGTTGGACTCATCAGGAACGTCAGCCTGGTTGAGGTTGACGATGCGGGATTTCTCGATTGCCACGTACTCCTCGTCGAAGTTGTGGACGACGTAGTTGAAGGCCTTGAGCCATTCGCGGCGGGTGATTATCCCCTGGAAGATGCCTTCGTCATCCACGATTGGGATAAAGCTGGCGTCGACCAGGAGGTGCAGCTGGTCCTCCAGACTCTTCTGGGTGACGTTGAGGGCCAGGTAGTCCTTCTGCATCACGTCTTTAACCTGCAAGTGATTCAAGACGTCAGTGTCGATCTTGTGGTCCCCGAGCATCTTGTCCGTGATCATGGCCAGGCTCAGGAGGCCGACCAGCTTTCCGTGGTCTAAGACCGGGACCTTGGCGTATTTGACCTTGGTCAGGATCAAGAAGGCATGGAAGAGCGGGTTGTCGGCCGAGACGCAGGCGATCTTGCTGGCAGGGATCATGAAAGAGCCCGACTTGCTTTCGATGAGTCTCTGTATGGCTGGTGAAAACATGTTGATTTTTGATTTATCCTTCTGTGAAATTTTCGCGATCCAAATTAAGTATAAAGCAAATGGAAAAAATAAAAAGGCCTGCACTTATTGCAGACCTAATTGGTTTTCATCTACTTTGGAGGAGTAAGAATGAATGAAATAAAAAAGTGGGAGTATTTCGTAACGAGTTCTCTTGCTCGTTACATGATATATACTACCCGAGAATTCTCAATAAAAGGTTTGGAATTTCTTAATAAAGCTTAAAGAAAGCGTTGAAGATTTGTAAAGACGCCAAAGGCCGGTTCACGTGAAACTCGCCCAGGCAACAAAAAAGCTCACGCAACG
Organism: Faecalicatena absiana; assembly: GCA_017309015.1. GTDB lineage: Bacteria > Bacillota > Bacilli > Lactobacillales > Lactobacillaceae > Lactobacillus > Lactobacillus absianus. The sequence continues at coordinate 10,837 of JAEDAG010000010.1, read as the reverse complement.
CACGTGAGCCGAAAGGGATAGATATGAATCGACTATGGAGTCAGTCGATATTTTTCATTTACTTTGGAGGAGTATGAATGAAAAACAAAAAGTTGAGTGTAGTAACAAGCTCTCGCTTGTTACATTATCAATACTATACCAAAATTGTGAACAAAGTGTGATGTTTTGCAAAAAAATCGCAAAAACTTTTGTTTTTCCGCTTTTTCTCTTAAGATAGAGGTATTAATCTGTCCAGAAGGGGTGAAAATCGTGGGACGCAAGGAAAAAAAGCCGACTGACCGGGCTAAGCAAGCCGCCAAGCTGCAGACGCGGAAGAAGCAGCAGCTGCATAGAAAACTGCTGCACGTTTTTTTCAGCCTGCTGCTGCTGGCGGCCTTTGTCTTCGTTGGCTATAAGTGGGCTTATCCCTACTATCAGAAATGGGAGCAGCACCAGGAAATGCTCAGATCCCGGCCCAAGGTGCAACTGGCTGGGGACGGGACCAGTACCAGTGCCGCCTGGCACAACCTGGATGCCTACCATGAGGGGCTCAAGCAGCACTATGGCTTCGTCTACCGGGCCGCGTACGAGACGCCCGCCCAAACGACGGTTGGGGTTGACTACGTCATTCCCGGCTTAGCTGAGACGCCAGCCTACGACTACGTGAAAAAGCGGGTGACGGCGGCTGACGCCATGACCCCCCAGGGGATCGCGATCGCCTACAACTACATGCTGATCACGGCTTACGATGCCGATCATACCCACGCGTCCGTGATCTACGTCCTGGACAAGAATACCGGCAAGTACCTGAAAACCATCCACCTGCCGGGGCGGCCGCACGTGGGCGGGATCGCCTATGATCCCAAAGGGATGCAGATCTGGATTACCGGGAGCAAGGACGATCAGTCGGCCTTGATGTCTTTTTCCCTGGCCAAGCTGATCGAATACGTCACGACCAACAAAAGCGCCGGCGAAGCCATCAAGTACGACGTCGACATTCCGATCACCTCGATCGTCAAGGCCTCCACGCTGGCCTATTATGACGACCAGCTCTTCGTGGGCTACTTCAATGAAGATGGCCACGGCAAGGTGGCCAGCTACAAGATTGCCCGCAGCGGGAAGTACAAGAACACGATCACGACCAGTGAGATCACCAGCGTGAACGACTCCGTGGCCTGGTCTGACCCAGACGGGTCCACGTCCATGAACAAGCAGATCCAGGGTCTGGCCATTTACGGAAACAAGATCTTCCTGAGCCAGTCCTATGGGTCAAAGGACTCCCGCCTCTATATTTTCCCGGTCACGGCCATCAAGAACCTGGATGAAAAAAATGCCGAACAGGTCGTAACCATGCCGCCATATCTGGAACAGATCATTGCCTACAACGGCCAGCTGATCTGTCTCTTTGAATCAGGCTCGGCTGAGTACGCGACGCCCCGGATCACGGTGATGGACCGGACCCTGTCCGTCAACATCAATGCCCTTTTGGACAACAATTAAGAAAAAAACACAAGTACAGCAAAGGAACAAGCATATATGGATATCCAAAGAAAAATCCTCATCGACGTCCGCCTGGCAGGCTGGTCCTGCCTTTTGCCGGCTAGCGTGATGCTGGTCTACTACCAGTGGACCAGGGACGTCTTCTTTTTGATCATGATTGGCCTTATTGCCATCTACGCCGCCTTCGTCCTGGCAACGGCCACCAGCGAGAAGTGGCATAGGCCCAATTACGTCTTGCAAATGGCCTGGGTTGCCCTCTTCTTTATCGGAGTGGTGCCCGCGATTCCGCTCTTTTTTGCCTACCACAGCGAGCGCAAGGCTGGCTGGAAATAGGAAATAGCTGGCAAATGTATAAAAAAAGTTTAAAATTATCATTAGCACGCCAAAACATGTAAACAAAGGCGGCCTTTAGGTTTAAAATAACGTAAGTTGGATAGTTGAAATAGTTATTGAAAAAGATTGAAATTAATCAATGCTTTTTACTGCTCCTGGGGATAGCAGGGGCGGCAGTAGTATGAAGGAACGTGAAAGATGAAAGGTAACGAGAAGCGGGGTGCCGTCACGGCATCACGTGGAAAAATCTTCAGGGGATTCATCTTGAAGACCCTGTTTTACTTCCTGGTCATAATGGGCCTGATCTATCTCTACGAATACTGCGGGATCGGCGCGGCTGGGTTTATCTATAACGAGTTTTAAGGAAAGTTGAGTTTATATCAGATGGAGAAGAAAAATATTATCAAGGCAATCGACCAGATTGCCGTTCAAGAGCCGGACCGCTTGGCCTATGACTACTTGGGCAAAACGAACACTTACGGCGAGTTGAAGCAGCGCTCTGACGCCTGGGCCGAGCTTTTGCTTGAAAAAGTGCCAGCCAAGGCACCGGTCATGATCTGGGGCGGGCAGACTTTTGACATGCTGGCCTGCTTCCTGGGCTGCGTCAAGAGCGGGCACTGCTACGTGCCAATTGCCAACTACTCCAACGCGGAAAGAATCGCCTTGGTGCGCGAGGTTTCAGGCTCACCGGCCATTATCGCCATTGACGAGCTGCCGGAGGCCGACCTGACTGGCCTGACGGTCATCAAGCCGGAGGAAGTTCCTGCCAGTCCCAAGGGGCAGCTGGATGACAGCCAGTTCGTTTCCGGGGATGAAAACTTCTACATTATTTGTACTTCCGGGACCACGGGCAAGCCAAAGGGGGTCCAGATCAGTCACGACAACCTGGTCAGCTTCGTCAAGTGGGAACTGGCGGACTTTAACCTGCCAGACCACCCGCGCTTTTTGGCCCAGGCCCCTTACTCATTCGACCTGTCGGTCATGAGCATCTACCCGGCCCTGCTCAGCGGCGGGGAGCTGGTCGTTTTGCCGCATGAAGTTACGGAAAACTTCGGGGCCCTGTTCAAGGCCCTGCCGGAAACCCAAATCGATGTTTGGGTCTCAACGCCTTCCTTCGCGCAGATGTGCTTCCTGGACCGGACTTTTGACGCGGCCCACCACCCGGGCCTGAGCCACTTCCTCTTCTGCGGGGAAGAGTTGCCGCACAAGGAAGTCGAAATGCTCAAGCAGCGCTTCCCGGACAGCCATGTCTTCAACACTTACGGCCCAACGGAAACGACCGTGGCCGTGACCCAGATTGAAATTACGGATGAAGTCCTGGCCAAATATGACCGCCTGCCAATCGGCCGGGTCAAGGAAGACACCCGGATCACGATCGACAAGTCCAAGGGCGACGATGGCAAGAGCGGGGAAATGATCATTTCCGGCCCGTCAGTCTCCAAGGCCTACATCAACAATCCGGAAAAGACCGAGGAAGCCTTCTTCAAGAATGAAGCGGGAGTCCAAAGCTACCGGACCGGGGATGTCGGCTACTTTGACGGGGACGTCCTCTTCTACAAGGGGCGGATCGGCTTCCAGATCAAGTTCAACGGCTACCGGATCGAGCTGGAAGAAATCAACTTCTACATGAGTCAGCTGCCGATCGTCCGCCACGCCGTGGCCGCGCCAATCTACAAGAAGGACCACACCATCAAGCAACTGGTGGCCGTGATTGAGCTCAACTCGGGCGTGGCCCGCAAGTACACCGAAGGCGCTTTGACCAAGATGATCCGGGAGGGCCTGGAAAAGGACGTCATGCCGTACATGATTCCGCAGCGCTACATCTACCAAGATGCCCTGCCAATCTCCCAAAACGGTAAGGTGGACATCAAAGCGGTCATCAAGGAGGTTAACAGAGCGTGATCAATCTGCAGCCTTACGAAAATCCGCAATACTTTATCTACCTGCTGCTGGCCCTGCTGCCGCTGATCATTGGCCTGTATTTTGGCAAGCGGTTCAAGACATATGAAGCCATCGTTTCCCTGGCTTTCATCTTCCTGATCTTTGACGCTGACAAGTGGGTTCAAGGGGTAACCCTGATCTGCTACATCGTCTACCAATTCCTGGTGACCTTTGCCTACCAGCATTACCGGCGAAAGACAGGGAAGGGCAACAAGACCTGGGTCTTCTGCCTGGCCGTGATTCTGGCCATCCTGCCCGTAGCCGCGGTAAAAATCTGGCCGGTCGTCCCCCACAAGCCGGGGCTTGACCTGGGTTTCTTGGGCATTTCCTACCTGACCTTCAAGACGGTTCAGGTGGTCATGGAATTGCGCGACGGGACGATCAAGAAAGTCGATCCGGTCATGTACGCCCGCTTCCTGCTGTTCTTCCCGACCATCTCCAGCGGCCCAATCGACCGCTACCGCCGCTTTGCCAAGGACTTTGACAAGGCGCCGAGCCGGGAGGACTACATCAAGGACCTGGGCTACGCGGTCAGATACCTGTTCCAGGGTTTTTTGTACAAGTTCCTGTTGGCCTGGTACTTCGGCAGCCAGCTGCTGCCGTACCTGAAGCTGCAAGCCATCACGATGGGGAAGGGGAACTTCTTGCACCTGTCCTGGTGGCTGCTGGGCGTCATGTACTGCTACTCCATGTACCTGTTCTTTGACTTTGCGGGCTACTCCTTGTTTGCTGTGTCCATCTCCTATTTCATGGGGATTCACACGCCGATGAACTTCAACAAGCCTTTTGCCGCTCACAATATCAAGGAATTCTGGAACCGCTGGCACATGACCTTGTCCTTCTGGTTCAGAGACTTTATCTTCATGCGCTTTACCTTCTTCGCGATGAAGAAGCGCTTGATCAAGAACCGGATCCGCCTGACCCAGGTAGCCTACCTGGTCAACTTCATGGTGATGGCCGTCTGGCACGGCTTGACCTGGTACTATATCGTCTATGGTCTCTACCACGCCCTGGCCATCATCATCAACGACATCTGGCTCCGCTTCAAGAAGAAGCACAAGCTGGTCAAGCACACTCGGTTCACGGAAGCCGTGGCCATTTTCGTGACCTTCAACGCGGTCTGCCTCAGCTTCCTGATCTTCTCGGGCTTCTTGAACAATTTGTGGTTCAACGTGCCTTTGGGCAAGTAGGGGAAGACTTTTTAAAGTATAATGTTAGCGATAAGTCAAAAAAGAAAATAGAGAAAGAGGAATATTATGGATATCAAAGAACAAATTGTTGAAATTTTGAAAGATTCTACTGGCGAAGACTTCTCCGACAACATGGACCAAGAACTCTACGAAAGCGGGATTATGGACTCCATGTCAACGGTGCAGATGCTGCTGACCTTGCAAGAGACTTTTGACATTACCGTTCCCGTTTCCGAATTCAACCGTGACGACTGGAACACGCCAAACAAGCTGATTGAACAGGTAAAGCAACTGCAAGATGAAGAATAGTAAGCAACTCTGGCTGATTTTCGGGCCAGTCATCTGTGCCGCCCTGCTGGTGGTTGGCCTGCTGTCCATTCCATGGGAGCGGACCTTCTCTGCCGGCAGTCTCTACCAGGCCGCCGCTTCCCAGACAGCGACCGTCTTTAAAGGCAAGACCATGCGGCAGAAGGCCTATAAGCAGGGCTACGTGCCTTTTTATGGGTCCAGTGAGCTGTCCCATTTTGACAACATGCACCCAACGGTTCTGGCAACCAAGTACAAGCGGGACTACATGCCCTTCTTGCTAGGGGGACCAGGCAGCCAGTCGCTGTCGCAGTACTTGGGGATGCAAGGGGCCGCGTCCAAGAAGGCCGTCATGATCATTTCCCCCCAGTGGTTCACCGCTGAAGGGCAAGATCCAGCCGCCTTCACGATCTATTATTCACCGCTGCACGCGGCTGACTTCCTGCTGAAGGCCCAGGATACCGAAGAAGACCGTTACGCGGCCAGACGCCTATTGCAGATGCCAAGCGTCAAGGACAGCCACTTGATCTACAATGCCGCCCTGCGCGTGGCCGCGGGCCTGCCAGTCTCGAAGACCCAGCGGGCGCTGCTGATCTGGCGGCGCCGGATGCTGGCTAATGAAGACACCTTTTTCACTTCCCTGCAATTGCGCGACCGCCTGGCAAAGATCAAGCAACAGGGGGCCAAGCTGCCAAAGACCTACTCTTATGCAGGCTTGAAGGCGGCTTCGGAAAAAGAGGCGGCTCAGAACACCAAGTCCAACCGCTTTGGGATCCGGGACAGCTTCTACAAGCGCCGGCTGAATGCCCGCTTGCTGCGCAAGCTGAAGGGCAGCCAGAAGAAGTTCGACTACATTGAGTCGCCGGAATATTCTGACTTTGAACTGATGCTGGACCAGTTTGCCCAAGACCGGACCCAGGTTCTGTTCATCATTCCGCCAGTCAACGCCAAGTGGCGCGAGTACACGGGCCTGTCGCAGAAGATGTATGAGGAAGCCACGGCCAAGATGAAGTATCAAATGACTTCCCAGGGCTTCACCAACATCATCGACCTGACCAAGGACGGCGGCAAGAAGTACTTCATGGAAGACACCATCCACTTGGGCTGGAATGGCTGGCTGACCATGGACCAGGCCGTGCGGCCTTTCATGGCCAAGAAGTACGTGGCGCCAAGCTACTACCTGGATGACTACTACTACACTCGGGGCTGGCGTGAGCGCAAGCAGGTGCCGGCAACCAGCCTTACCAACAAGCAGGTTCTGGCCAGATTGCGCAGCAAATAAGATTCTGATTTGCCCCCGAACCCAGAAGAGGATATACTTTAACTATGTCATTGCTCTAGCTGATATTTTTCTTCGGTAGCAAAATATCGCTTATCTGTGGTTTGCTTTGACATGCACTGTGAGAGCCTGATTCCGATGTTGGTGGAATCAGGCTTTTTTGTAAAAAAATAAAGGCAGTCTCCAGATTGGAGACTGCCTTTTAGCGTGGCGGCGTTTCTTAGCCATCGATCCACTGGTCGAAGCTGGCGTTCAGGAACTGATCGATCCGGCCTTCAGTGGCGTCGCTTTCGCTGAGAACCCGGGTGATTTCGCTCTTCTTCATCTTCTTGAGCAGGTAGGCCCGCAATGCCGCGTTGATGACCGTATCCAAGTCGGTGTCGGTCTTTTCCATGTACTCGCGGGTTAAGGCTTCAAGATCATCGTTGAGTTTGCATTTGTGTTTTGCCATGGTGATGCCTCCATTCTCTTGTTGCGTTAATTATATCATGACCGCCGGCGTGGCTAACATGACGACTTTTTTGCTAAAAATTGATCTAGATCAAGGTCTTTGTGACAAAAAGTAAGTAAACTAAAGATATGAACGGATGGAAATCCAGAATTTTTCAATACGGAGGACATGACCATGACTGTAAAAATTACTTTTAGTCCGGAAGCAGCGGCGGCTTTGACCAGCAAACTGGGGGACCGGAAGGTCGTCCTGCTGGCCCTCAACGACGGGTCCAACCAGTATTCTCTCCAAGGCGGGACTTGCACGATCGGTGCCAGCTTCCAATTCGTCTTGCTTGATGAAAAGGACCAAAGCTACAACATCAAGCTTGCCAACGACTTGGGCCTGGACCTGTACACCGCGGAAGCAGAAATGGGCTTTTTGGATGACAACCTGAGCGTCGGCGCCAAGTACGGGATGCTGTCGCTGTCAGGGGACTCAGGCCTGATTGACAGCGCGGTGAAGATCAACCGCTACGTGCCAAGCGCGCTGACTGCCGAACAAGTCAAAAACGGGGTCAGTTGCTAAAGTCAAACAAATCAACAATAATATTTTTTAACATCTCTCCAAGCCAAGGCCAACGGGCCTTGGTTTTTTGTGTGGCTGAGAATGCGGGAAAAGTCTCCAACTTCGCAACTTAATGACAATTTGCCTACAAGTGTTTAAATTTTTTCGCGAATGATTGACCAGGGCCAGGAAGAGGGGTAATATGACAGCATGTCATATGACACGGTGTCATATCATTGATTACGGAGGTAAGAACTTTGCCAGTATTGGAACTCAAGAACGTCAAGAAGTTCTACAAGATGCCCGGCGGGGGGCGGTTTGAAGCCCTGCACGGGGTCAGCGCCAAATTCAATGCCGGGGAAATGGTCGCCATTGTCGGCGAATCCGGTTCCGGCAAGTCCACCCTGATGAACACCATCGGTGGCCTGGACTCGGATTTTGAAGGGGAAATTCTCTACGAGGGGAAGAACCTGCGCGACTTCTCGACCAAGGAAATGGTCAATTACCACAAGAAGAGCATTGGCTTTATTTTTCAAAACTTCAACCTGATCCCGCACTTGGACTTGATCGACAACGTGTCGATCGCCATGACCCTGTCCAACGTCGGTGAAGATTTCCGCCGTCAGCGGGCCAAGGACCTGCTCAAGCAGGTTGGTCTGGAAGAGCACATGTACAAGAAGCCGGACCAGCTTTCCGGCGGGCAGAAGCAGCGGGTAGCCATTGCCCGGGCTTTGGTCAACGACCCAGACGTGATTATCGCCGATGAGCCAACTGGTGCCTTGGACGCGGAAACGACCGATGTCATCCTGGACATGATCCGGGACATTGCCGTTGAAGGCAAGCTGGTCTTGATGGTCACCCACTCGGAAAAAGTTGCCGCGCACTGCAGCCGGGTTCTGCGCATCGACCGCGGGCAGATCGTGGACGACCATGAGCAAAAGCCGATCGAGCACCAGCAGATTGACCGAGAGAATATCGTGGTCCACAACATGAGCCTGTGGAAGGCCATCAAGCTGGCTTTCAAGAACATGAAGGCCAAGTTTGGGCGAAACGCCCTGGTGGCTACGGGCATGGGGATCGGGATCATGTCCGTGATCCTGATGCTCAGCCTGGGCAAGGGGGTTACCTCTTATGTCAGCGGACAGATGAACACCTACTCTAACCCGCTGGTGGCTGAAATTCAGAAGACCTCATCGCAAAAGATGCAGCAAAAGAAGATGCAGGATGTGCAAAAAGGCGATTCAGCCGCCCTGGCCAAGCAGCAGCAGGAGAACATGAACTCCCTGTCCGGGACCAGTGCTACGAATTCTTTTAGCAGCAAAGACCTGCGCAAGCTGAAGCGGATCAAGCACGTCAAGAAGCTGCAGAAGGGCTATACCGCCATTTCCCTGGGGACCAACCAGATCAGCTATAAGAAAAAGCGGGCGACCTTGATCTACTTGAAGACGGTCAACGATGCCATCGCCAAGTCGGAAATCAAGCATGGCCGCTTGCCAAAAGCTGGCAAGGACGAGGTCATGATCGACAACGGGACGGCTGAGACCCTGGGCAAGCACATGATTGGCAAGACCATCAAAGCCCACCTGCAGCTGGGCACGAAAACGATCGACAAGAAGGTCAAGGTCGTAGGCACCTATGAGCAAGCCGGCAATAGCGGCAGCATGAGCACGATCCTGCTGCCATATTCCGACCTGAAGCAGCTGTTTAAGGACAACGGGCTGACCTTGAAGCCAAACGTGGTCTACCTGACTTCCAGTGAGCAGAAGTACACGGAAGCAATCAAGACCAAGGCCAAGGACCTGGGCTTTGCTGGCTCCATGCAGGAGCAGATGACCCAGATGTTTGACAGCATCCTGTCCGTTTTGACCTACGTCTTGACGGCGATTGCTGCAGTTTCCCTGGTCGTTTCCGCGATCATGATCCTGGTCGTCTTGAACATTTCCGTTGTTGAAAGAACCCAGGAAATCGGGGTCATGAAGGCTCTGGGCGCCCGCCGCAAGGACATCCGCCGGATCTTCTCCAGCGAAGCCTTCTTGATCGGTCTGGGCTCTGGGATCGTCGGGGTGCTTTTGACCTGGCTGCTCAGCCTGGCCATCAACCATTACACCATTTCGGCCTTCAAGGCAGCCGTCGTAACCTTGACCCCGCAATACGCTTTGACCGGGGTGGTCGTCAGCGTGGTTATCAGCATGATTGCCGGCATCCTGCCATCCAACCATGCTTCCAAGCTGGATCCAGTTGACGCCCTGCGGAAGGAATAGCTCATGCCAAAGCAGACTTTTTTCAACCTGCCGGCGGAAAAAAGAAAGCGCGTCATCGACGCGGCTAAAGAAGTGTTTTACCACACCAGCTACGAGGAAGCCTCAATCAATCAGGTCATCAAGCTGGCTGGGATTCCCCGCGGCAGCTTTTACCAGTATTTTGATGATAAAGCGGATCTATATGGCTTTTTGTGTCACCGGATTGCCTTCCGCTTGCTGAAGCAGTTAAAGGATGCAGTCTGGAAAGCCGACTACGACCTGTTTCAAGCCAGCCGGACCGTTTTGCCGGTGTGGCTGAAGGAGATCTTCTATGGGAAGGACGCGGAATTCTTTTACCGGATGATGGACGCGATGTCCCGCCGGCAGATGCCGCACGCGCATCGCCAAGCCGACAAGGAGCTGCTCAGTCCGGAAGAGACCAAGCAGGCCGCCGAAAAGCTGGCAATCCCCGAGGCGGACGTAAAGTACCTGGTCCAGGAACTGTTCATGACCTATGTTAGCGTCATTTCTGCCGGGGTCAAGAGCTATGAAGCCGGGGAGAAGGTCGACTTGGGCCAGCTGGATCAGCTTTTGGACCGGCGGATCGGCTATCTGGAGCACGGTTTTAAAAAGGCAGAGTAGCAGATTAAGAATAAGTACCGTAATTTAACGCAAGCAGCTTGCGAATGAGTCAGGAATTTATTTTCTGGCTCATTTTTTTGATATTTTTTTCAAAAAAATCGCGAATTTTTTCAAGCAAAAAAGGGCTGAAAACGAACTAAAATTTCTTTAAAAAGGTCATTCAGACTTAAATTAAGTCCAAAAAGCCAAATCAAACGATTGCCAAAATAACAACGCTTCCCCGCGTTCACATGATAATCCGGACAAAAAAGCAAATTTGACGAACCAATTAAAAAAAGGTAAAGTATTATTTGTTCGCGAGGGAAAACCGAAGCGCTTTCCTGAGGAAACAAAATCTTAAAAAAGATGTTGACAAAGATTTATCATCTTGCTAACATATAAAACGTTGCGTCGCCGAGAGGCAAGCAACGGTTGGTACTTTGAAAACTGA
>JAEDAG010000001.1:230222-732722 GCA_017309015.1 Faecalicatena absiana | reverse complement strand
GCTGGTGTACCAGTTGTTCCGCCAGGAGCATCGCTGGGTAGCTATGTGCGGAAGGGATAAGCGCTGAAAGCATCTAAGTGCGAAGCCCCCCTCAAGATGAGATTTCCCATTTCTTCAAGAAAGTAAGACACCTCAGAGACGATGAGGTAGATAGGCCGGGAGTGGAAGAGCCGTGAGGCTTGGAGCGGACCGGTACTAATCAGTCGAGGACTTGACCAAAGCGAGGCAATCCGGTTTTGTCTTGGATGAGAGTATTCAGTTTTGAGCGTGCAAGCTCAAAGAAGATAGTGCGGTGGCAGTGGCAAGAAGGATACACCTGTTCCCATGCCGAACACAGAAGTTAAGCTTCTTCGCGCCGAAAGTAGTTGGTGGGAAACTGCCTGCGAGGATAGGGCGCTGCCGCGCGAAGCAAGAGCCAGACGGAAGTCTAGCTCTTTTCTTTTGCTTGGATGCTTAAGAAATGTCTTGACATTAGCAAATAAATATTATAAAGTTAAACTAACAATTAAATCACGTGTTATATCAAGAGCTAGTGAGTGGTTACACACTTTGACCTAGCAGCAACCTGCCGACCGGTAAGGTGCTCCACTGTAAATGGATATACGTCACTTAACCGTGTTCGTATATCGAGCACGGTTTTTTTGTGACAAAGTCCCAGTGACGTTAAACAGGAGAAACAGATGTCAAGTATACTAGATGATCAACTACGATTTATGGCTTTAAAGCAATACGGGTTAATTAAATCAATTAAAACACCCGACATTTCTTATGCAGATTTAATATTAATACTGAAAAATACAGAAAATGAAACTATTAAACAATTAGCAGCTGAAAAGCTACTTAAAAACCCCGACATTTATTACGACTTTTATAAAGTGGATTTAGAATTAATACTGAAAAGTACAGAAAATGAAACTATTAAACAATTAGCAACTGAAAAGATACAATATCTTAATGCGCATCCCAGATTAGGTTGGGCAGGTGCCATGGCGAGAGCAAATAGGTTGGGCAGGTTCCATAGCGAGAGCACAAAGGATTAATGGCCTGAAATACAGATATAAGGTCCTGATGAAAAAGTTGAAATTCGGGATATTTTACATAATACTAATTAATCTGATGGGACACTCAAAATGGTCCTGGATGAATGCCTACCGGAACCGCTACGGGCTGATCCGCGACGACATTCACACCCAGAAGAAGACCTTGAAGAAGTCAGCCTACTGGTACCGGAAGCTGAGCGACAGCAATGAGCTGGACGCGGATTGATTTTTGTTGATTTTTGCAAGATCTTTCGCTGATTTTTCCCAATCCGACCGCAAAATAGCTTATGATGTTAGTGGAGTAAATTAAGCAAGCGGAAACACAATCGAAGGTGCAAAGGAGACTAAATGCAAATGGCAGAACCATTATTTTTGGAGCCAGTTTTTCATGAAAAAATCTGGGGCGGCACTGGCCTGCGCGACGAGTTTGGCTATGACATTCCCAGCGACCATACCGGTGAAGCTTGGGCGATTTCAGCCCACCCGCACGGCCCGGCAAGCATCAAGAACGGCCCTTACCAGGGCATGAAGCTGAATGAATTGTGGGACCAGCACCGGGAGCTTTTCGGCAACGCCAAGGGCGATGTTTTCCCGCTTTTGACCAAGATTTTGGACGCCAACCAAGACCTGTCCGTCCAAGTGCACCCGGACAATGAATATGCCCGGATTCACGAGGGAGAATTGGGCAAGACTGAATCATGGTACGTCATCAAGGCCAAGCCTGGCGCCAAGCTCTATTACGGCCACAATGCCCAGACGCGGGAAGAATTCGCGGACATGATCCATCACAAGGAGTGGAAGAAGCTCCTGCGGATGGTGCCAGTTCACGAAGGCGACTTCTTCTACGTGCCGCACGGCATGGTGCACGCGGTTGGGGCTGGAATCATGGTTTTGGAAACCCAGCAGTCCAGCGACACGACCTACCGGATGTACGACTTTGACCGGGTTGACAAGAAGACCGGCAAGCTGCGCCAGCTCCACCTGCAGCAATCCATCGATACCGTTGAAGTGCCGTTCAAGATGCCTAAGCTCAACCATAAGGAATGGGACGTTGGCGGCGTGCACGTCACCCAATTCGTGATGGCGGAATACTTTGGCGTCTTCAAGCTCGACGTTGCCGGGCGCGGGGACTTTACGATCGATGACGGCAAGTACCGTCTTTTATCAGTGATTGACGGTGAATGCAAGCTGAAAATTGGTGATCAAGTTTATGATATTAAGAAAGGCGATCACCTGATTCTGCCAACCACGATTTCCCGCTATACTTTAGAAGGCAAGGCGCTCATCATCGGCTCTAAGCCTGGCGATGAAGCTTAGTTTTATTTTGTATTAAATAGGTATAGGTGAAATTATGACTAACACATTTGTAGGCAGCGTTGAAGCTGGCGGTACCAAGTTCGTTTTGGCGGTAGCTGATGAAAACAACCAGATCGTGGCTGAAGGCCGGATCCCAACCACGACCCCTGAAGAAACCCTGCAAAAGAGCGTGGAATTCTTCAAGGAGCACCCAGTAGCCGCCTTGGGCGTCGCTTCATTTGGTCCGGTAGACATCAACCCGAATTCAAAAACCAATGGCTACATCTTGAAGACCCCAAAGCCAGACTGGTCCATGACCGACCTGAAGGGGACCTTTGAGCGCGAGCTCGGCGTGCCGGTTTTCCTGACGTCAGACGTTAACGGCTCCTGCTACGGGGAATACGTGGCCCGCGGCAGAAACAATGACCAGACCTACCTGTACATCACCATCGGGACTGGCATTGGCGGTGGCATTATCCAAAACGGCCACTTCATTGGCTACAACAACCACCCGGAAATGGGCCACATGCCGGTCGTCCGCTACCCAGGCGACGACTATGAAGGCCACTGCCCATTCCATGGCGCCTGCGTTGAAGGGATGGCGGCCGGCCCAAGCCTGGAAGGGCGGACTGGCATCAAGGGCGAAAAACTGGCCCGCGACAACAAGGTCTTTACCTACATCCAATACTACGTGGCCCAATGCCTGTTCAACGCCTACCTGACCACCCGGCCAGACGTGATGATCGTTGGCGGCTCAGTCTTAAACGAAGACGACCTCAAGGGGGTCCGCGCATTCTTCGCCAAGCTCAACAACGACTACGTTGCAACGCCTGACCTGGATGAACTGATCGTACGGCCAGCCGTAGCCAACAACGGCTCAGCAACCCTGGGCGACTTTGAATTGGCAAAGAGCCTGCTGAAATAGGCAGTTAAGCCAGAAGCAAATCCAACAAGAAAACCGTTGATCGCGTGATCAACGGTTTTCTTTTGCTTTGGAAAAATCAGCTTTTATCCACATATGGATAAGCCTGACCGGCCTGCTTCAGGTGCGCTTCTTTCAGGTCTATCTGCAGAAATAAAAAGGAAATAATGTGGCATATATCTAACAGAATAATGATAAGCCATTTGTGAGGCAATGAGAACAAGCAGGCTTGCAAAAAGACAGACAGGAAAAAAATCGGCTGGCGATGCATGTTAGCGCTTTAAAAATTCCCTGGGAAATGATATATTAGCCTAGAAAAGTTTTGGATGCAGTCAAACCCGTAAATTACTAAAAAGCAAAAGGAGCGACTGCACATGCGCGTTTATGATAAGAAGCAGCTGGTCAAATTGATCAGCGAAGAAAAACAATGTCCAAAAATGGCCCAAAACTACCGCCTGAGCCCAGCCACAATCGTGGCCTATGACTTGACGGGTTTGGGCTTAAATGGCCCTAAGAGCCTGATTCTTGACCAGGAGCAGGGCTTTTTGCTGTCCCCAGCCAGCACCAGCAGCCTGCTGCGCCAGCTCTTGGTCAGCTGTCCCTTTGATTTATGGCCGCTGGAGCATCTGGCTTATGATAAGCTGGGCCTGCGCGACCAGCACGTTTTGTCTCTGGGGCACTATGCCCTGTTTTCGCCTAAGGCCTTAAAGAGCGGGCGGGTGGATTTGATCGCCCTCCAGCAGGTCCGGTCCATCCGGGAGCTTGACGGCCAGATGGCCTTTGTCGACCAAAGCGGCTGCCGCTGCTTCCTGCTGGAATACCCCCGTACTTTTGCCAGGGCCCGCAAGTCTGCAAGAGAAGCGATAGCCCACAATGCCCTGATTGGATCCTGGCTGCACCAGACGGAGGAGTTCTTTGGCTGCCGGGCCTGCATCGACCAAAGGCAGAGCAAGCGCCAGCTGGCGGAAAGAAGTCTGCTTGACCAGCAGCTGAAGACTGGAAAATGTCTGGCGGTCAAGGAGGCCGCGGACCAGGTCCGCCAGACCTGCTGGGAGGACTATCTGCACCTGGTCGGCGATGAGCTGTGGCTGGATGAACAGGTGGGGGATCTGGACTACTTCTGGCGGGAGAACCGCAAGAAGCACCAGTGGCATTGTTGACAAAGAAAAACGGTTATTTCCCAGGAAATAACCGTTTTTAGGTATCGTCAATTTTAATGGCTTGTTAGTTGCTGCTGATTTTGCTGCTTTTCCGGTGCTTGCCCTTGCTTAGTCCAGATCTTCCTTCAAACAGGCCAAATCCAGCCGGAGCTGGTCGAGGCCGTGCTGCTTGAGACGGTTGACGGTCCGGTAGGAGAGCTGCTGCTTTTTGACGATCTCCTTCAGGCTTAAGCCGTTGCAGAGGTTGAGGGTGATGACCAGGTACTCAGGCTCTCTTAAATGCTCCAGGGCTTCCTTGATCAGCAGGCCGCGCTCGGTGTGCTCGAACTCGTCCAAGCTGGCCAGGTCATAGGCAAAGTCCAGTGGGGTCGCGGCTTCTTCGTCGCGCTGGTGGCGGCGCAGCTGGTCCAGGGTCCGCCAGTAGACCCGGCGGAAGGCAAAGCGGTCGGTGACCGCTGGATCCTGGCATTTCGGTGCCTCATCGAGGCTTTGGGCATAAATCAGGATTCCGTCCTGGAGCAGGTCTTCGTAGCTGCTGTAGGACGGCCGCACGTGGGCGGTCTTCAGTGCTCCGGCGACCAGCTTTTTGTTGGCCCAGGCCCGGTTGAGGCTGTTTTGACTGATGGTTAAGTGTTGGTGCTGCATATTCGTGACGCTCCTTAAAATCTGTTGGTAATTTGTCAGTTTGTCACAAGGCCTTGCGCACCTTTAGCTTACCTTGTCTGCCAGCTGCTTTCTTCCGGCCGCGAAAGCGCTTAAAACGCCGCCAGACCAGCAAGCAAGTTTGCCTTTACAAAACAAGAATCCTGTAAGAACAAGCTTTTGGTCGCCCGCGTCCTGGGTAAAAAAGCATTCAAAAAGAATCTAGGAAAAAGCTCTAACGAATAAAAAGGCTTCTAGAAGTTTTGTCACTTCTAGAAGCCTTTTTATGTATCTCAAATCACAGCAGCGAGCTGCTGAAGCGCAAATGCTTCCCGAAAAGTCCCCAACTGCAGCGATTTTCCCACATTCGATTGCCCAAATACCAAAAAACGCTCATCTAATTTAGATGAGCGTCCTAATCTTTTGAGATTTATTACGTTGAGGGCGAGAAAACTTGGCATTTCAATGCCGAGTTGAATCGCCCCCTTTTTTTTCTTCAGCACGTGAACATTAGTTCGATATGCGATATAATATAAGCAACTAAAGAACTGCAAATGTTGAAAGAAGGTGCAACTCATATAGTTAAATACGAATTCAGGAATGATGAGCCAGATATCATCCATGGACGAGGCTACGTATACAAACTCAATTACCACATCGTCTGGTGTACCAAGTATCGCAATCAAGCCTTGGCTAATCCGATTATTGTCGATTCACTCAAGGACAAGATCCTGCAGATCTGCCGTGAGAATGAGTATACTGTCAAGGCTCTGGAAATAATGCCAACTCACGTGCATATTCTGCTGTCTGCCAAACCCAAAGAGAGCGTGACAAATATCGTCAAGAAGCTCAAAGGCATTACGGCCAAGTGGCTTTTTGAAAAGTACCCGGAAACGATGAAGGAATACTTCTGGGGTGGTCACCGAGCTATTACGCAGGAAGCATTGGAGTGACAACCGAAGCTGTCGTCAAGAAATACATTGAGATGCAATGGAATAGACCGTTTCACTAAACGCTAGAAAGGAGGAAGCGACATGGCAATACGCAAGCGCAAGTCAGATCTGCCGGAATATGGAGTAAAAATCAGACTGTACCCGACTCTCGTACAACAAGCCAAACTTAGACAGTTCTTTGGCAATGACCGCTTCCTCTGGAATCAGCTTGTCAGCCTCTATCAGGAACGCTACAAGAACAACAAGAAATCAAAATTGTTAACGGAATTCGATCTTAACAATCTGCTTCCCGTTTTAAAGAACGAATATCCATTCCTCAAGGCAAGCGACAGCTCCAGCTTCCAAATCGTGACCAAGAACATCAGCGATGCCTGGGAGGCGTTCTTTGCCGGAACGAGGCGCAAGCCCCGCTTCCACTCAAAGCACAGCGCCAAGCAGTCATATACTGGCAAGTCGTCCGGCATCCGGATCATGGGCAAAAGAAACATGTTCCTGCCGAAGCTGAGAAGAGTCAGATCATCGAAAACCGGCGTCATCGACGGCAAGATCAAGCACTACACGATCAGCGTCGATGCTTGCGGGCGCTACTGGCTTTCTATCATTGTGGAGAAAAAGACCGCCTTCCTGCCAAAGACTGGCAAGGCGGTTGGCATTGACGTGGGGCTGACGCACTTGGCCATCCTGTCAGACGGCAGAAAGTTTGACAAGTTCTCATCAGATTACTGCGAGAAACAAGCAGAAATCTGGCAGAGCAAGTCATCCAAGCGCCGTCATTTGGCTTTGGTTAAGTCGCAGCAGGACGCCAACAGGAAGGCTCTTGACGCAAAAAGCCTGTTTGACTATCGCAACTGGCAGAAAGCCAATGTCGCCAAGAACCGCTATATGAGCCGCATCACGAATCAGCGCGATGACTATCTGCACAAGATCACGGATCAGCTTGTGAGGGAATACGATGTTATCGTCATTGAAGATCTCAAGATCAAGAACATGACGAAGAATCACCACATTGCCCGCTCAATTCTGCGCCAAAGTTGGGGCAGATTTCGTGCCATGCTGGAATACAAGTGCAAGAAGTACGGAAAGATCCTCATCAAGGTCAATCCAGCATACACCAGCCGAATCTGCTCAAAATGCGGCAAGGATACGGGCAAGAAATCACTGTCAGTGCGGGAATGGGACTGCCCATTCTGCAAGGCACATCATGACCGTGACATCAATGCATCAATCAATATTTTGCTTAAAGGACTTGCCCAGCTCTGAGAGAGCTGGGCAAGCAAAAAATCGTACCGTCAAGCAGCAGTCAATGCGGTTTGGCGGAATCGTCGGAGGGGGCACTTCCGTGATAAATAGACTGACCTCTGTTTTTGCACTGCTGTTCAGCTTGCTGGACAGAACCAGTAAAAAAGCAGGCTTGACCTTGGTCAAGCCTGCTTGCAAGAATAAGTTGGTAGTTCTCAGAAGCTGTAGGCTGCGCGTGAGCACTAGCCTATAAAGAACCCCCCGACCTTGGTCGGGGGAGCATGTCATTGGCTGATTTTAGAAAGTCAGCTTCAGAACGTACTTAACAAAGGCTGCGGCGACCAGGGCACCGGCAAATGGTGCCGTGCCTGGAACGATCAGGCCGTATTGCCAGTCGTTGTTGGCCTTGTTCTTGATTGGCAGGATTTGGTAAGCCAGACGAGGACCGAGGTCACGCGCTTGGTTCATGGCGAACCCAGTGGTACCGCCCAGGCCCATACCGATGGCCCATACCAGGAGACCAACCAGCAGTGGAGTTTGGCCGAACTTTTCAAACTTGGCCACGATTGCCAGGATCCCAGTCAAGAAAACAGTAGTGGCGATCATTTCGACCATCCAGTTTCTTGGCAGGTTGCGCAGGTTAGGGTTGGTTGAGAAGATGTTGCGGGTAGCAATGCCGTCAACGTTGCCTTCTGAAGCCTTGAAGTGGTCAGCGTACATGAAGTAGGCGAGCAAGGCACCAGCGAAGGCACCAAGGCATTCAGCGATCGTGTAAGGGATGAAGGCTGACCATGGGATCAGGCCCAAGATTGCTTGGCAAAGAGCCATTGCAGGGTTCATGCAGACACCGCCGAAGATGAAAAGGCAGGCAGTAATGCCGAATGACCAGGTAGTGATGGCGAAAACGTGGCCTGAGCCGTGGTACTTAGTGTCCTTCAATACTTCGTCGCAGTGAACGCCGACACCGAAAAGAATCATGAGTCCGGTTGACAAGAACTCATACAAGAGGTTTTGTAACAAAATCCTGTTCTCCTTATTACAATAATCAAATTTTTTAACACAATAACAAGGACATTATACACGCCAAAAAGACTAAAAGAAATAGAAGTTGTTACAAAAACTTAAGATTCGCGGCAATTTTTTTGACAAAAAACGGATTTTGTGCAACACCAGCGGAGAAAATTGCCATAAAGGTCCAATCTCGTAAAAGTTAGCATTTTGTTAAGCAAAATTCACGAAAGAGGAGAAATGTGTTCACAAATTGTTCATAACTTCCCCGTATGATATGAAGCATAGACAAGAGAGATCTTAGTCTATGAACTCTATTTTTTATATTTTTCTTTCCCTGATATACACATACACAACATATATACACTACCTAGAAGACAGCCATCCCCTGGCTGTCTTTTTTTGCGCGCTAGCACTTATGCACGCCTTTTTATGCAAAGACGTGCATAATCGGCAGCTTTTATGATACTTACCTTGATTTTAGCCGCATTTTTTTGAAAAACACAGAAACTATAGTATTATTAGGAATATGCCAAGGCAGGATATATGCTTATTTGGCATACCCTGCCATCGGATCAGTCGAAGAAAGGGAAAAGACTATAAATATGAAAAAGCTCAAAAAGATCAACTATGCGGCCTGTTGGCCGTATTTGGCGGTCGTTCTTTTTGCCGCCTATTTGGCCTACCGGCAGATGCGAACAGGGAACATCATTATCGGTTCCGATACGATTTTCCACTTCAACCGCTTCTATGAAACCGAGGAGCAAATTAGAAACGGCAACCTTAGCTGGTTCATGACTCTGTACGGGTTCAACCAGTCAGGCCGGGTAATTAACGCGCTTTACGGCCCGGCCTTTGCCTACTTGAACGGATTGTTGCTGCTGGCGGTCGGGACCTGGTACCGATATCAAATTATCACCAGCTTCCTGGTCTTCGCGGTCGGGGGCGTGGGGATGTACAGGGCCGTGCACCGCTTTAATGTACGGGGCAGCATTGCCGTTTTGGTGACGATCATCTACATGACTATCGGCTGGCTGCCGCGCTGGCAGTCGGGCTCCAACTTCACCGGCATCGGCGCTGCCTTGATGCCTTACGGGATTTTGGTCGCTTGCGACATGTTCTATGATAAAGAGAAGCCAATCCACTGGATCAAGCTGACCATCCTGATGACGGTCGCTTTGGAAATCCACCTGCTCACGGCGCTGATGTACATGGCCTTCCTGGTGCCAGCCTGGCTCTATGCCATCATCAAGCGCGAAGACAAGCGGGGGATCTTGCTGAACACCTTGAAGGCGGTGCTCTTGACCATCTTCTTGACGGTCAACACCCTCTTGCCTCTGTACTGGATGTCCAAGACCAATACCTTGGCGCCAACGGCGACAATGAGGATGCTGGAAAACGCGGTCCACTTGAAACACACCACGGTGGCCTTCCACCCGTTCAGAATTCTGACCCACAACCTGCGGAACAGCTTGACTTACTGGCTGGCCTACGCCTTTATCGTCCAAGTCATCTACGCGATCTGGACGCGCGAGGAAAGCAAGGCCAACGTCGTCGTCTCGCTTTATGGCGGCTTTTGGCTGCTTCTGGCCTCCCGCTTGGTTGAATGGGACCGGATCACTAACCACTTGCCGGCCTTGGCCCGCTTCATTCAGTTCCCATCCCGTTTCGTCTGCATCGCTTACCCCTTGTTGATCGTCGGGCTGGGTCTTTCGTTTGAGCACATCCTGCGCCGCAAGCAAAAGTGGGTCAAGGCCGCGGCCTATGCCTTGCTCGGCCTGCTGACTTTCGCGGCAGCTGACTGCCTGGTCATCACCTTGACCTCCAATGCCTGGGCTGGCTACCAAAACAACGTTGGCCGCAGCCGGAACACCAAATTCGGCGAAGAGACCCAAAAGACCAGCCCCCGCGAGAAGAAAAAGAAGAAAAAGAAGGCGATGGAAGACTACGGTGCCTATCACCCAGTCAAGCTGGATGACCAGCGCAAGCAGGCGCTGGTGGACACTAACGCGGCCACTCATGCCCATGACCTGCAAGTCTTCCTGGACATGACCGAGAAGGCCATTCCGGACTACCTGCCGGTCTACAAGTGGGATCCAGAGCCTGACGTGCCAAGCCACTTGTACACTTACAAGTGGAAGCAGTATTATACGATGGAGAACTCCAAGATTACCGCCGCTTACCGCAAGTCCGTCATGAACCACAACCGCAATGTCAAGATCAAGGCGGTCAAGCACGGCTTGAAATTGACCTGGAAGGCCAAGAAGGGCAAGCACAAGCAGCAATTGCCAGTCATTACCTACAAGCAGTCCAAGCTGACCGTCAACGGGCGGGTCTTGACCAAGTACAAGCGCAACCGGGTTGGCGCCCCAACGGTTCCCGAAAAGACCAAGGGCACCAACACCGCCTACTTGGAATTCCAGACGCCGTTCTGGATCAAGTTGGCCATCGCGGTCTCTTTGCTGGGGCAATTTGCCGCGGTCGTTTGGGGCTTGCTTTGGCGCGGCGGTTTTTTCAAGAAGAGAGAAGAAAAGAAGGCATAGCAGCAACATTATGAAGAAGATCTCAATCATCGTTCCCTGCTACAACGAAGAAGAGGCTTTGCCTCTGTTCTACCCAGTCGTCACGAAAGTGATGCAGGAACTGAAAAACGACTATGAATTGATTTTTGTCAACGACGGCTCCCGGGACAAGACACTGGAAATCCTCAAGGATTTTGCCAAAAAGGACCCGCATGTCTACTACATTTCCTTCTCCAGAAACTTCGGGAAGGAATCGGCCATGTACGCCGGCTTCGTCAATGCCCACGGCGACTATGTCGCGGTCATGGACGCCGACCTGCAGGACCCGCCGGCCCTGCTGCCGAAGATGATCGCTATTTTGGACTCAGGCGAATACGACTCCGTCGCTACCCGCCGGGAAGACCGGTCGGGCGAGCCGCCAGTCCGCAGCTGGTTTGCCCACAAGTTCTACCAGATCATCAACAAGATCTCCGACTCCGACATCGTTGACGGGGCCCGGGACTTCCGCTTGATGAAGCGGGACATGGTGGACGCCATCATCGAAATGAGCGAGTACAACCGCTTCTCCAAGGGGATTTTCGGCTGGGTTGGCTTCAAGACTTACTGGCTGCCCTATGAAAACGTGGAGCGCGTGGCCGGGGAGACCAAGTGGAACTTCTGGAAGCTGTTCAAGTATGCCTTGGACGGGATCGTCAACTTCTCCCTGGTGCCGCTGACCTTGTCCTCATGGATGGGGATTTTGATGACCTTTGTGGCCTTCATCATGCTGATCGTGATCATTATCAGAAAGATTGCCATTGGCGACCCGGTTGCCGGCTGGGCATCGCTGATCTGCGTGATCATTTTTATCGGCGGCTTGATCATGCTGTCTCTGGGGGTCATGTGCCAGTACCTGGCCAAGGTCTACATGGAGAGCAAGCGCCGGCCGCACTATATTTCACGTGAATCCAATATCGACGACGTGAAGAAGATCGACTAAAGACAAGCAAAGACCAAGCTTTCGCCAGTGGAAGCTTGGTCTTTTTTTACAAATGATCATTGTATTATTACTTAAACTTCCCACTTGCAAAAGTGGGCTTGTACCTTGAAAATTCAATAGTTTAGCCAATAAAAAAGCACAAGGCCTTTGTTCGCTTGATATAATTCAACTACAACATCATCAATATCAAACGAAAGGCTTGTGCTATGTCTAGTTTACCATCATTCGATACCAAAAACGAACCCCAAATTTCTCGTTCTGTTGAAAAGTTCTTCAAGGACTACAAAGTTATGGAGCTTCTCCGTAGATGTGGGCTCCGCAAGTCAAAAGGAATCCATCTTTGGTCGATCCTTTCGTACATCTTCAGTAATGTGTTTCGAGACAGAAGCATGTACATGCAACAGAAGTCTGGCAAGTGTACTGCTGGCTTCTCCAAAAACACCTACTATCGATTCATGCAGAACCCACATATCAACTGGCTCCGCTTCACTATTCTGCTAGCTGAGAAGATCGTCAATGGGCATCTGAAAGATCTGACCTCTGACCAACGTGCGGATTGCTTCGTCTTTGACGATTCGCTCTACTCCAGAACTGGATACAAGAAGACTGAGCTGGCTGCCAAAGTATTCGACCACGTTTCGATGACCTACAAGAAGGGCTTTCGGATGATGACCATGGGTTGGACTGATGGATCCTCCTTCGTCCCAATCGCTTCATCTCTCTTGTCCTCAAAGAATGATCAGAATGTCATCGGGACAACCAAGAAGATCGACAAGCGCACAATCGCGGCCAAAAGACGAATTATGGCCCAATCAAAGGGGACCGATGTAGTTATCCAGCTACTCGATCAAGCTTTGAAAGCAGGGCTTACTGCTAAGTACGTCATGTTTGACACTTGGTTCTCCAATCCTCATCAGATCGTCCAGATCAAGCAACGTGACCTAAACGTAATTGCCATGGTGAAGAAGAGTTCCAAGATCACATACGAGTTCGATGGTAAGCGGATGAACGTCAAGCAGATCTTCAGCGCATGCAAGAAGCGGCGAGGTCGTTCAAGATATCTCTTGTCCGTCCCTGTAAAGGTTGGAGATCCTGCCAAGGATGATGCCCAGGTTGATGCCAGAATAGTCTGCGTAAGAAATCGCTCCAACCGCAAAGATTGGCTCGCTCTTATTTGCACGGACATGATGATCGATGAAAATGAGATCATCAGAATTTACGGCAAAAGATGGGACATCGAAGTCTTCTTCAAGACCTGCAAGAGTTTCTTGAAACTTGGTACTGAATACCACGGCCTCTCATATGATGCATTGACTGCCCATACGGCTTTCGTCTTTCTGCGCTACATGTTCATGTCAGTTGAGAAGCGAGATGATGAAGATGATAGGACAATAGGCGAGCTCTTTTACTGCATGATAGACGAGCTTGCGGACATTACTTTTCATCACTCCCTTCAGATCCTGGTGGAAGCCATGTTCGAGAGCGTGAAAGAGATCTTCCAACTGACAGAAGAACAGATGGAAAGGTTCACCAAAGCTTTCATTTCCCGCCTCCCGAAGTACATGCAAGAGGCTATATCGCCATCACTAGCAGCATAATTGAATATTTACTGGTTAAACTATTGAGTTTTCAAGGCTTCATAGTTCTTTTTGGTGTGGGAAGTTTAAGTTATTAGAATAATAATATGCACGCGAAAAGTGCTGATTTAGCAAGAAAAAAGCTGCTTTTTGCCTTTTTAATAACTTTGCTGCCGGCAGATGGCTTTTTGGAAAACTATGTGCGATAATAAGGAAACTGTTATGCAAGCTAACGTGATATGATAAGAAAACTAAGTGATAAAAATAAAGGTGGAATCATTATTAGGGAACAAAGCAAAAGCCACTGGGAGAAAAAATACGGCGTGCTCTTATTGACGATCGTGCTGGCAATTATGGCCGTGGGCACCTACGGTCTGACCAAAAGCGAATATGAGCGCGGCAAGGCCGACGAATTGATCAAGGCCAAAATAGCCGCGAAGACTACTGCCTTGACGGCCAGCCAGGAGCTGAACCGGGCCCGGACCATGACCGCGGAATTGCGGCTGATTACGGCCCAAAGCAATGGCAAGATCAACAATTTTAAAGCCATAGCCAAGCAGCTGGTAGCGCGGCAGAAGTACGCGGTCAGCCTCCAGCTTTTGCCCCAAAAAGGGGATATCGAGCGGTTTTTTTATCCAGAAAACAGCCACAGGGCGGCTAAAACGATGAGGGCCAAAAGCGGCCAGTTGGCCCGCTGCTACGCGGTCAAGCACGATGAGATGGTCATTCAGGGGCCGGTGGACTTGAGCGACGGCAGCCGCGGCTTCATTTTTTACCAGCCGATTTTCCTGAAGCAGCAGGGCCGGAAGGTTCTCTGGGGCTACGCGGCTTGTGAAGTCAAAATTTCGGAAATCTTGAAAATTACGACCGCCAGCTTGAAAATAGCCCATGTCGACTACAAGCTGACCAAGAACCTGGCTCCTGGCAGCCAGGAGCGAGCAGTGGTTCTCGCGTCCAAGAAGCAGCCAGAAAATCCCCAAAGCTATAGCTTTGAGATCAGCCAGGGCGGCAGCCATTGGCGTTTTGACCTGGCTCCAACAGGCGGGTGGACCTACAAGCGGAAAACCCGGCGCTTTTTGGCCTATGCCTTGCTCGTGGACCTGCTATTGCTGATCTTGACCATGGTCGCCATCAGGCGGCTGGGCATCTTGTTTGATCTGCGCCGGGCCGCCAGGTACGATGCCTTGACCCAGATCTACAACCGGCGGGGCTTTGAGGAGGCTATGGAAAAGGAGCAGCGTCGCCGGCCAAAGCAGCCGTTTGCTTTGGCGATTTTGGACGTTGACGACTTCAAGTTCTTCAACGACTACTATGGTCACCAAACCGGTGACGCGGTCTTAAAGCAGCTGGCCCAGTCCTTGAAAGAAGCGGCCGGGGAGAGCGGCCTTGTCTGCCGCAGCGGCGGGGATGAATTCCTGCTGGCCCTGCTGGGGCAAACAGCTCCGGAAGCAGAGCGCGTCTTCAAGAAGATCGTTGATGCCCCGCACGAACTGGACCACAATGGCCACCACATTGTCTATTCCTTGTCCTTGGGCTACGCGGACTATCCAGATCAGGGCGAGTCGCTTAAGACTTTGATCAGCCATGCTGATGAAGCCTTGTATGACGTCAAGCTGAACGGGAAGAAGGGGATGCAGCGCTATTCCGGCCAGGGCAAGCAGATCCTGCGCTCGCAGCTAGCCTTCAACCTGCACGACGTCGTGGCCCATATGCCGACGGCCTTGCTGATTATCCAGCCGGAGAAGGACGGGCGGATTCTGTTTGCCAACCAGCAGGCCCTGGACCTGCTGGGCTACAAGAACTTGTGGAATTTCTATGACACGATCAACAAACACGTCAGCCACGTGGTCGCGCCAGAGGACCTGGAGCGCGTCCGTGCCTGGCAGAAAGACTTTGTCAAAGAGGAGAACCTGGGGCAGGTCCGCCAGCTGCGCTACCATGTCATCACCAAAGACGGGGCGCGCGTCTTGGTCATGGCCAGCGTCAGCCTGGTCAAGAACAGCCACTATGGCTTGCTGATCTACCAGACGATGACCACGATCGGCTAAAAGTTAACAGCAAAAGCAAAAGCTGGAAGCAATTCGTCATGCTTCCAGCTTTTTTGCTTATTATTTATTCTCAGGCGTGATCTCGCTGAAGTACTTGTCCAAGTAAACCTTGTAGCTGACGGTCATGATGACGCTGCGCAGCATCCGCTTGTACTCGTTATGATCCTTGCCGGTCTTTGCCAATTGCGCTTTAAGACCAAAAACATAGGCCAGGACGTTTTCCAGCTCGTCGGCCATGTAGTTGTAGGCCGTGGCCGTGTCGTAGGTCTCACGCTGGATTCTGAGAGCTTCCCGGAGGTTGGCCAGGGGGAGGACGTTCTTGGAAATGGCGATAAAGGTCAATTCAGCCAGCTGCTGGCGGCTGTAGAGCTTCCTGTTGGGCGGGAAGATCAGGTCGTGCTTGACGTAGTTGCTGATCATGGAGGCGGTCAGGTGGACGTCTTCAAGCGGCGCCAGCTGGCGGTTGAGATACTTGGCGGTTTGCTCCAGGTACAGGCCCATGCTGGGCAGGTCTTCATAGCGGGGCAGGTGGAAGTCCCGCAGCGATTGGGCAATCTTTTGGTCATCAACGGTTTTCTTCATTGCAATCATCTCCGGCATGCTAAATCTTCGCGCGAACGTTTTTCTATCTCAGATTATAGCAAATTCTTTGACCGGTTTTTAAAAAACTTGACACTGGCAGTTTTTGCGGTAGACTTGTTCCTAACAACAAGTTTTTCAAAAACCGATAGTGAGGATTACAAAACAAGATGACTGTGAAAATCGTGGCGGATTCCGGAGCCAATCTGACTTCTGGCCGCCTTGGCAATTATGAAACCCAGATCGTGCCCTTGAGCCTGATTCAAGGGAGCACGACTTGGACTGACGATGAGAGCTTCGACCAGGCGGCCTTCAACCAGGCCGCGCGCTCCGGGATCCAGACCTCATCTGCCTGTCCCAGCATCACTTCTTGGCTGACAGTCTACGAGGACGCGGACGAAATCTACGTGTTCACCATTTCCGCGGAGCTTTCCGGCAGCTATAATTCTGCCCGCCAGGCGGCTGAGCTTTTCCTGGAAAAGTATGAAAGCCAGGAAAACGCTGGCAGGCAGCTCAAGATCCACGTCTTTGACAGCCGGAGCGCGGGACCGGGCGAGTATCTGGGGATGCAGAAGGTGGCCGAACTCAAGGACCAGGGCAAGAGCTTCGCGGAAGTCGTGGCCGCGGTCAACGATTACCTGCAAGAACACGTCAAGCTCTTTTTCTGCCTGAAGTCCATGACCAATTTGGCCAACAACGGCCGGGTAGCACCCGCAGCCGCCAGGATTGCCGGCCTCTTGAAGATCTGCGTCTACGGCTGGGCCGATAAGGGATTGATTGTGCCGCTGGGCAAGGCCCGGGGCGAGAAAAAGGCCTGGAAGAACCTGGCTCGGATCATCAAGGACCAGGGTTACCGCGGGGGCAAGATGGTGATCAACCACGCGGGCAATCTGGAAGGGGCGGAATCCTTCCACGACATCGCCCTGGCGGATTTTCCCGGCGCGAAGATCACCCTTGGCGACTGCCGGGGCCTGTGCAGCTTTTACGCTGAAGAAGGTGGCTTGATGATCGGCGTGGAAATCTAGCATAGAAGCAAAAAAATTGTTCAAGTATCATACCAAACGGTGCGATATTGAACAATTTTTTATTTAGCGGCATTTTTGGGCCAGGTAGACGTACTGGGCAAAGTTCTGAATGGTGCAGACGTACATTTGCCGGTCGTCGTGCTTGGCCAGGAAGCGGACGTTGATCGTGAAGCCGTTCAAGGTCAAGGTGGCGGGAACCCGCGTCTGCTGGCTCTCGCTCATCAGGTCCAGCAGGAGGTGGTGGTAGACGTTGCTGTAATTGATCTGGTCCTGCCAGGAGCCCTGGCTGAAACCAGCTTCTTCCAGCTGCTTTTGGTAGGCGCGGTCGATGTAGTAGAGCCGCAGGCTGTCATCGGAGCGCCGTTCAATGATTGAGACCGGCAAGGCCAGCTGGCGCTTGTCAAGCACGTTGCTGTCTGACATGGGATCGACCAGCAGGTTGGCTAGGCCCGCCTGGTCATAGTAGTCGTTCAGCTCGACCGGCTCATAGTGGCCATAGCCGTTTTTATGGATCAGGCTGATCGCCTCTTCCAGGGGCAGGGGCTTGGAGAAGCGGAAGCCCTGCAGACGCTCGCAGCCGATGTCGCGCAGAAAATCGGCCTGTTCCTTGGTCTCAACTCCTTCGCAGAGGGTGTGCAGGCCCAATTGCTTGGCCATGTTGACGATTGAGGACAGGATGATCCGGCTTTTGGGGTTATTGGCAAAATCCTTCAAAAAGATCATGTCGATCTTGATCAGGTCAAAGTTGAAGTCCTTCAGGTTGTTCAGGCTGGAATAGCCGGAGCCAAAATCGTCCATCCAGATCTGGTAGCCGGCTTGGTGGAACTTGCTCATGGCCAGGCGCAATTGACCAGGCACCCGGGTCAAGGTGGACTCAAGGATCTCGATCTTCAGATAGTAAGGCGGGATGTCGTGCTTTTTCCGGATTCGGTCGACTTCCTGGAAGATGTCGCAGACTTGGAAGTCGACCCGGGACAGGTTGATAGAGATCGGCTGGACCGAAATGCCATCCTCAAGACAGTCATGGATCGTTTCGCAGACCTGTTCAACGATGGACAGGTCCAGCAGGTTGATCAGGTGCATGTCTTCCAGCACGCTGATAAAAGTCGCGGGACTCAAGATGCCCTTGTCCGGGTCGATCCACCGGGCCAGGGCTTCATAGCCGCAGATCTGACCGGTCAGGCTTCTGATTTCCATCTGGTAGTAGGGCTGAATCCAGCGCTTGTCCAAGGCCTCCCAGAAGTGGGTGAGCACGTAGTCGCGGTTGCCAAAGCTTTCCTGGACGGCAGAATCATAGACGTGGTAGAGCTGGGTCAGGTCGCTGCCGGTGTACTGGAGGGCTTGCCGGGCCTTGTCGAGGGCGGCTTCCATGCCTTCCGCGCGGTTCTCGTAATAATAGATTCCGGCCTTGATATTGGTCAGCGAGTTGCTGATGCCAGCCACAAAAAGCTTCTGGGCAGTCTTGATCTTGGCAATGTAGTCCGTGGCCGTGGTCAAGACGATGAAGCGGTCCTCACTGTGCTTGATGACCAGACCGCTGGTGAAGGTTTGCACCAAAATCTGGCCCAGCTTGATCAGGAGTCGGTCGCCTTGGCGGTAGTCGTAGCGGTCGTTGAAGGCCCGCATGCCCGTGACGTTGAAGAGGATGATCACCGGCCGCAGGCCCTCATCCAGCTTGTCGACCAAGAAGTCACGGCCGAAGCGGTTCAAGTAGGTAGTGTTGACCAACCCGGTCAGGTCGTCCTTGTAGCGGGGGGCGTCTGGCGCGTTGCGGTCAGCTTTAGGCGTTACTTCCAGCTGGTCGGCGCTGAGGTCAAAGTAATCGATGAAGCACAGCAGGCTGCCGTCGGCCAATTGCTGCCGCTTGGCGTGGAGCAAGAGGGTGTGGTAGAAATTGTTGATCTTGACGCGGACGGTGATGGTCTGCCGATCGGCGCCCAAGATCTGGTTGACCAGGACTTCAACCCGTTTTTTGGTCAAAGAATAGTGCTCATCGGCAGCCGCTCCGTTAAAATAGGCCATGAGCTCTTTGCGCTTAAGGTGGTATAGTTGACAGAGACCGTCAGACACCAAAAGGGTCTCTGTCTGGTCCTTGCACTTCATGAAGATGGCGAGGGCGAGACCGAGCTGCTCATAGCTTTTCTTGGTTTCTGGCGTAAAATGATTGAATCGATTCATTATCCATAACCTCTGTTTACGAGAATTTTCCAGATAAAGATGCTCATATTGCTGCTTGGTGAAAGCGGGTAAACTTATTCTCATCTATAATAGCATCAATATCTTCACTGGTAAGCGAAAAATTATAGCTTCTTTGTTAAGACAACTGAAAACGTTGATCTATCAGCGTTTTGAATCGATGAAAATTATAAATCGATGCTGACGGTCGTTAGCAAATGCTAAATTCTGATAAGAAAAGAAAATAATGAAAGCCGAGGATGAAAATGCGCGTTATTTTATTGGGCGACAGCCTGTTTGCCCGCCACGAGGGCTTGAATGAGCCAAGAATCAACCACGTTCTGCATGAACGCTTTCCAGATTTGGAAATTGCCAACCAATCCATCTGCGGAATCAATTCCGGAGCCATGCTGGCCTTGCTGGGGGATCTGGTCTTCAAGCAGCCGCGGGCTGACCAGCTCTTTATTATGGTTGGGGTCAACGACGCGGCCCAGCACAAATTGGTGCCGCTGGACCAGTACCGGCGCAATATTGAGAGCATCGTTTCCGCGGTCGTCTGCTTTTATCCCAAGACCAGGACCGTCCTGGTCTCCGGTCCGGCTGTTGACGAGGAAAAACAAAGGGTGCGGCGGAACGCGGAACTAGCAAAGTATGCTAAAGTATTGGAAGAAACAGCGAAGAAGTACCAGTGTGCCTACGCGGACTTCTTTGAAGCAATGATGAGACAGGGCGGCTTGTCCCAGCTTTGCCGCGGCGAGTTGAACGACGGCCTCCACTTCGGGGGCGCGGGCTATGAGCTTTTGGGCAAGAAGCTGGCAGAATGGCTGCCTGAGAAAGGTTTGAAAAGATGAAAAAGATTTACATGGTCAGACATGGCCAGACCTACCTGAACAAGTACCGGCGCCTGCAAGGCTGGTCAGACGCGCCACTGACTGAGAGCGGAATCGCGGAAGCCCACCGGATCGGGCAAACCTTCAAGAAGATCCCGTTTGACCTGGTGGCCTCCAGCGACTTGAAGCGGGCCAGCGACACCCGCAAGATCATCGTGTCTGAAAACGACAACTGGCAGAAAGTCAAGATGGTGGAAACGCCAGACCTGCGGGAATACTTCTTTGGCTTTTTTGAGGCGATCTACGACACTGATGGCGTGCACCAGGCCTTTGGCAATGACAAGTATGACCGGGTGGTTGACGCAGTCGCGGACGGGGTCAGCTGGGAAGAAGTTGGCGACATTTTCCACGCGGCCGACCCGCAAGGAGACGCGGAGCCGGGCAAGGTCTACGTTGACCGGCTGCGCCGCGGGATCAACTGGCTGGCCAATCTGGATGACTCAAAGAATATCCTGCTGGTCTGCCACGCCTGCTCCATCCACTGCCTGGCCACGCTTTTGGCCAAGGACGGCCAAAAGATCCCTGGCCGCCTGCCGTCGCACACGGAAATGACCGTGCTGAACGTGGATGACGACGGTCAGGTCAGCTTGGAAGAATTCGGCCGGGAAGTCTGATTCTAGCAATTCTCTACCATAACACGAACTCGGGCAAAATGTTAGCCCTTACATTGAAAACGGGCTGATTTATAATAGTTTTAACGAGAAATAACGCGAGTTAAGCTTTAGCAAGCCAATAAAAATGGCAGGTGAGAAATGATGATTAATAACGAAAACAGAGCCTTGATCAGGCGTTATCTTTATTCAATGATCAACATGTACGGGATAATTCCCCTGCGGCATGCTTACCACATTTTTGAGCACCAGAATCCCCTGCTCAATGTCGATGAGGACGATTTTTGGGAATTCACCATGCTGGACCAGAGCAACCAGGACTACAACATTGCCGGGGAAAAGGAGCTGGCCAAGCAGGAAGACGGCGACGATGATGAGGACGAGGAGTTCTATCTCTATGGCGACTGGGTCCTGATGGACCTGCCCGAGGACTTCAACCAGCTTAAGCGCCGCCAGCATGACCGGATCTACTACGTGCCGGCCAAGGACGAATTCCTCCGCCGGGAAAACGAATGGTACTACGAAAGAACCACGGCTACTGAGGAGTACCGCCAGTATTTGCGGGACACCAATCCGGATTTGTCTGACGACCGCTTGGAAGAGGCCTTCTTTGAAGCCTTGACCCAATTGCACTCCGTCAGCTACGGGAGCAGCCCTGAGGACGCCGTAGAGGCCATCCCAAAGCAGCTGCGGCGGATGGAATTCAATGTGCCGGAAGGACAGGAAAAAGAGCTGGAACGCCTTTTGCGGCGGATGCTGGACGGGACCCGGCAAGAGGCGCTTAGAGGAAAGATGTACAAGTACCACGACCTGCCGACGGCCTTGGAAATGATTGAATCCAAGGGCCTGTCGCCTGAAAACGTGGAAAAGATTCACACCGGCGAGATTGACGCCATCGAAATTGCCCGCGACGTGGAGCCCAAGCAGCCGGACCTGGCTGAGCAGCTGGTCAGCCTCTACCAGCAGTAGGGAAGTCAACAGGCAGAAAGCAAATTTGAACAAACGACAAAACGTGCTGAAGACGAGAAAGGCTTCAGCACGTTTTTTGGCTAATACTTGCTTAGCTGGCTTTTGACCGCGAATTTCCGGAAGACCGGGGCTAGGACTAAGATCAGCTTTTCAAAAGAAATCTATCAATAATTAATATGATATAGCTAATGAGGACGGATGTAAATGAAATATTGTATTGATTTCGCACTACGTATATCTTTTGGCTGGCTGAAAAAATGCGTGAAAACGCAAGATCTAGAGCTTTTTTGACAATAGTACAAGATATACACACAATTCTCCCAAGTTATCCACAAGATGTAGATAACTACTAAGGGAGGACCACAAAATGCAGTGGTGGTGCGGGATGCAATGATTTAACCTGCCGTTTGCAAACTTTTCCATTGAACTAGACCGGCTTTTAGGTTAGAATTTAGGACTAATAAAATTCGGAAACGGATTTGTGTGTTGAGATTAGCTGAAAACAGGAGGTTTTATGCGCTACAAACAATTGATTCTGGATGTTGACGATACTCTGATTGACACTTTCGCCACGGAGCATGATTCCCTGGAAATGCTGTTCAAGTCCCGCGGCTGGCGGCTTACCAACGACTTTGAGCGGGAATTTCACGCCTACAATGAAGGCTTGTGGCGCCGGCTGGAGAAGGGGGAGCTTGAATTGGAAGAGCTCTACAAGGTCATGTTTCCGGCCCTGATCAAGAAATACTGCGGGGTTGAAGTCGACGGGATGGACGTGGCCAATGAGTTCCACGACTACTTCCACAATGGCCACAAGCTGCTTCCTGGGGCTGAGGCAACCCTGCGCTACGCCAAGCGCCTGGGCTATCACCTGGCCATTTTGTCCAACGGGGAGCAGTTTGGGCAGGAGCACCGCCTGCGCCTGGCTGGCGTCCACGATTACTTTGACCTGATCGTCACCAGTGAAGAGGCGGGAGCGCAGAAGCCTAACCCGGAAATCTTCGACTATTTCTTCTCAAGAAGCGAGTTCAGCCCCAGCGAAACCCTCTTCTTCGGGGACGGCCTGTCCTCAGACATCTTGGGGGCCGCTGGCTATGGCTTTGACTCCATCTGGTACAACCACCGCCACCGCAAGAACACCCTCCACCTTCACCCCCTCTTCACGGTCGACAACTATGCCCAATTCCAGCGGATTCTCAAGCGCGACTTCGCGGCTAACGCCCTGGTCTAGGCCACATGATTTGTAAAAGCGGACGCGGCGCGGGTCCGCTTTTGCTTTCTAGGTTATAATTGGTAGGAAACTGATCAGGAGTGAGGGAACAATATGGAAAACTACTTTTTTGACTTTGACGGGACCTTGTGTGAATCCCGTGACATATACGTGGCCGCGGTCCAGAAGACTTTTGAAGAGCATGGGGTCAAGGTGCCAACGAGGGCTGAGGTTTATGGCGCCATGGGGATTCCCATCAACGTTTCAATTGCCCGCTGGGCCAGAGCAGGCCACCGGCCTGAATTGGCAAACCGCCTCTTTGAGGAAGCGATGGCTGAATACAACAAGCTTGAAGATGGGATGGTCAAGGTCTTTCCGGGGATCAGCAAGCTGCTGACCGAATTGCTCCTGGCGGGCAAGAAGCTCTACGTCTGCTCCAGCAAGACCCACGCCGAACTGGCCCATAACCTGGAAATGCTGCATATGACCAGCTTTTTCACGGACTTTGTCGGTGCTGACGAAGTCGTCAACCACAAGCCAGCTCCGGATGAAATCGAGCTCTTGGCCAAGCGCTATGACCTTGACTTGGCCGACTCAATCATGCTTGGCGATGCCAAGTACGACATCAAAATGGGGAAGAACGCTGGCTGCCAGACCTGTGCCTGCACCTGGGGCGCCTTTGACCTGGCCGCGCTGGCCGCGGAAAAGCCAGACTTTACGGCCAGCTATCCAACTGACATTCTGAGCTTCTAAATTTCCCGGGAAATAGCAGATAATAGAACGAGACAGACAAGCAACTAGAAAAGACAGAAGGAAAAATGCTTTTAATTTCATGGAATATTGATTCATTGAACGCGGCTTTGACGGGGACTTCCGCCAGAGCCTTGATGACGCGCGAGGTTTTGACCAAGGTGCATGCTGAGCAGCCTGACCTGCTGGCCATTCAAGAGACCAAGCTGCCAGCGGCTGGCCCAAGCAAGAAGCACCAGAAGCTCTTGGCTGAGCTCTTTCCGGAGTATGCCTACGTCTGGCGGTCCAGCCAAGAGCCAGCCAGAAAGGGCTACGCCGGTACCATGTACTTGTATAAGAAAGAACTTGGTGAGCCGAAGGTGACCTATCCGGTCATCGGTGCTCCGGACACCATGGACGATGAAGGCCGGATCATTACCTTGGAATTCCCGGAATTTTTCGTGACCGAAGTCTACACGCCAAATTCCGGAACCGGCCTGAAGCGCTTGGACCTGCGCCAGCAGTGGGATCAAAAGTACCGTGAGTATCTGGAGGAATTGGATAGGCAAAAGCCGGTCCTAGCCAGCGGCGACTTCAACGCGGCCTACAAGGAGATTGATCTGAAGCACCCGGAAAGCAACCACCATTCAGCCGGCTTTACCGATGAAGAGCGGGCCGGTTTCGGCCGCCTGCTGGACGCGGGCTTTACCGATACCTTCCGCCTGGTTCATGGGCAAGTGACTGGCAAGTACTCCTGGTGGGCCCAGCGGGTTCGCGCGGCCAAGGCCAACAATTCCGGCTGGAGAATCGATTATTGGCTGGTTTCCGACCGGATCGCCGGCAAGGTTGAGGAGTCGGACATGATTTCCACGGGCGAACGGGCGGACCATTGTCCGATATATTTAAAAATTTCCTTGTGATTTCCGAAAATTTATTTATTTTTCCCAGCCTTCGTAATAGAATGTAAAACGAGGTGTTGTGGATGAAGACATATCTAAAGGAATTGCTCAGCCTCAACCTCGCGGTCTTGATCGGCGTCCTGGCGGTTGGCTGCGGCCCACGCCCAGGCGTGGAAACGAGCTCAGAAACCATTGACGGGACAGAATACCGCAAAGCATTGCGGGCGACCGACGATGACAAACGGCATGATCATGTCAACAAAGTCACGATTAAGATCAGCAAGGGGTCAATAGCTGAAGCGACTTTGAACAAGTCCGCCGCCAGCTTTGCCTTGAAGCGGCGGATGCCAACGACGGTCAAGTTCGATCCGGACAGGAGCAAGTGGCTGGCCATTAGTGAGAACAAGCTGCTTTTGCCAACTAATCACATGAAGAAGCGGACCCTTGCCAGAAGCGGGCAAATTGGTTATGATGCCAAGAGCAGGCGTCTGGTTATTTTCGCGGAAGGCCAGGAGTACAAGAATGGCTTCTATTTGCTGGGGAGCTTGCAGCGGGCCGTTCCAGAGGCGGCCAGCCTGGTCAAGACGGCTGGCAAGGCCAAGGAAGTCAGGCTGAGCGTCCAAGATTGACAGAATATGAATCAAATAAAGCAAAGAAGAGATGGTGATAAGGATCAGCTCCTCTTTGCTTTTTTTGCGCGCTTTTTTCTTTATCTGCTGGTGTTTTTTATAGGCACTGTTATTTTTCTTCACTTTGTTAAATTAAGCTTAAAAAGTTATTTAAGTAAATTATCATGATTATCTCTTGCACATGCTGGTAAGATGGCTTATTGTTTAAGCAAAGGAAATTTTTGCTTGCTCATCCAGGCAGAAGGATATAATTATTTTTTAATATTTGTGTGATATCAACGCGGTTCGCGTTAGGAGGCTTACATATGAGTAGAAAAGTAGCTGTCATTGGTTTAGGTCACGTTGGTGCGACTGTCGCTTTTACCCTGTTCACGCACGCGATTGCGGACGAACTGGTCTTGTTGGACAAGAACGAGAAGAAGTGTGAGGCCGAATGGGGCGACTTGCGGGACACCTTGGCCAGAAACGACTACTACGTCAACGTTAAGTGGGGCGACTGGAACGAATTGAAGGATACTGACGTCGTAATCACTGCCTTTGGTGACGTCGCTGCCACCATCAAGACTGGCGACCGTTTCGCGGAATTCCCAATCAACACCGCCAACGCCAAGGAAGTTGGCCAAAAGATCAAGGAAACTGGCTTCAACGGCGTCATCATCAACATCTCCAACCCATGTGACGTGGTTACTTCCATCTTGCAAAAGGTCACCGGCTTGCCAAGGAACCAAGTCTTCGGGACCGGGACCTTCTTGGACACGGCCAGAATGCAAAGAGTGATCGGCGAAAAGTTCGGCCAAGACCCTCACAATGTTGAAGGCTACGTTTTGGGCGAACACGGGTCAAGCCAATTCACGGCCTGGTCAACCGTCCGCATCAACAACCGCAGCGCGATGGACCTCTTCAGCAAGGAAGAGCGTGACGTCTTGAGCGACGTGCCAAACAAGAACTCAATGAAGGTTGGCTTCGGCAAGGGCTACACCTGCTACGCCGTTTCAACCTGCGCGGTTCGTCTGGCCCGGGCCGTCTTCTCCAACGCCCACTACTACGGCCCAACCAGCTGCTACGTTGAATCCGTTGGTACCTACATCGGCTACCCGGCCGTCGTTGGCAAGGACGGGATCGAAGAAGTCTTCGAACTGGACTTGAACGAAGACGAAAAGAAGCGCTTGAACGCTTCAGCTGACAAGCTGAAGACCAACCTGGCCAAGCTGGGGCCTGAATACCTTGGCTAAGGTCGGGAAATAAGTCCAATTGTCAAATATCAAAGATAAGGCTGTCCGAGAGGGCAGCCTTATCTTTGACTGTTTCTTCTTAAAGCAGCTTGATAGGAGCTGAGCTGGGGAAGTGCTATACTAAAGTAAGTTACAAAAAGTTAGTAAAAATAGTGAGCAAAGGAGCAATGACATGCTCCCCCGACCAAGGTCGGGGGTTTCTTTATAGGCTAGTGCTCACGCGCAGCCTACAGCTTCTGAGAACGACCAACTTATTCTTGCAAGCAGGCTTGACCGAAGCCAAGCCTGCTTTTTTACTGGTTCTGTCCAGCAAGCTGAACAGCAGTGCAAAAACAGAGGTCAGTCTATTTATCACGGAAGTGCCCCCTCCGACGATTCCGCCAAGCCGCATTGACTGCTGCCTGACGGTACGATTTTTTCTTGCCCAGCTCTCTCAAAGCTGGGCAAGTCCTTTAAGCAAAATATTGATTGATGCATTGATGTCACGGTCATGATGCGCCTTGCAGAATGGGCAGTCCCATTCCCGCACTGACAGTGGCTTCTTGCCCGTATCCTTGCCGCATTTTGAGCAGATTCGGCTGGTGTATGCTGGATTGACCTTGATGAGGATCTTTCCGTACTTCTTGCACTTGTATTCCAGCATGGCACGAAATCTGCCCCAACTTTGACGCAGGATTGAGCGGGCAAGGTGGTGATTCTTCGTCATGTTCTTGATCTTGAGATCTTCAATGACGATGACGTCGTATTCCTTTACCAGCTGGTCCGTGATCTTGTGCAGATAGTCATCGCGCTGATTCGTGATGCGGCTCATATAGCGGTTCTTGGCGACATTGGCTTTCTGCCAGTTGCGATAGTCAGACAGGCTTTTTGCGCCAAGAACCTTTTTGTTGGCGTCCTGCTGCGACTTAACCAAAGCCAAATGACGGCGCTTGGATGACTTGCTCTGCCAGATTTCTGCTTGTTTCTCGCAGTAATCTGATGAAAACTTGTCAAACTTTCTGCCGTCTGACAGGATGGCCAAGTGCGTCAGCCCCACGTCAATGCCAACTGCCTTGCCAGTCTTTGGCAGGAAGGCGGTCTTTTTCTCCACAATGAGAGAAAGCCAGTAGCGCCCGCAAGCATCGACGCTGATCGTGTAGCGCTTGATCTTGCCGTCGATGACGCCGGTTTTCGATGATCTGACTCTTCTCAGCTTCGGCAAGAACATAGTTCTTTTGCCCATGATCCGGATGCCGGACGACTTGCCAGTATATGACTGCTTGGCGTTATGCTTTGAGTGGAAGCGGGGCTTGCGCCTCGTTCCGGCAAAGAACGCCTCCCAGGCATCGCTGATGTTCTTGGTCACGATTTGGAAGCTGGAGCTGTCGCTTGCCTTGAGAAATGGATATTCGTTCTTCAAAGCGGGAAGCAGATTGTTAAGATCGAATTCCGTTAACAATTTTGATTTCTTGTTGTTCTTGTAGCGTTCCTGATAGAGGCTGACAAGCTGATTCCAGAGGAAGCGGTCATTGCCAAAGAACTGTCTAAGTTTGGCTTGTTGTACGAGAGTCGGGTACAATCTGATTTTTACTCCATATTCTGGCAGATCTGACTTGCGCTTGTGTATTGCCATGTCGCTTCCTCCTTTCTAGCGTTTAGTGAAACGGTCTATTCCATTGCGTCTCAATGTATTTCTTGACGACAGCTTCGGTTGTGAATATGCACGTGAGTTGGCATTATTTCCAAAGCCTTGACCGTATACTCATTCTCACGGCAGATCTGCAGGATCTTGTCCTTGAGTGAATCGACAATAATCGGATTAGCCAATGCTTGGTTGCGATGCTTGGTACACCAGACGATGTGGTAATTGAGGTTGTATGCGTAGCCTCGTCCATGGGTGATATCTGGCTCATCATTCCTGAATTCGTATTTAACTATATGAGTCGTACCTTCTTTCAGCATTTGCAGTTCTTTAGCTATTTATATTATATCGCATACCGAACTAATGTTCACGTGTTAAAGCAAAAAAAAATGAGCGCGAAGAGCTTGACTGATACCTATGTGTTGAACAACGGGGTTAAGATTCCTGTTGTCGGTTTTGGGACCTGGCAGACGCCAGATGGTGAAGTTGCCAAGACATCCGTTGAAGCGGCGATCAACGCCGGCTACCGCCATATTGACACGGCTGCTGCCTATGGCAATGAAGACAGCGTCGGCGAGGGGATCAAGGCCAGTGGCGTCAACCGCCACGACTTGTTCGTGACGACCAAGCTGTGGAACGATGATCATGGCTATGAGGCCGCTAAAAAGGCGATCGATGCCAGTTTGACCCGGCTGGGTCTGGACTACGTTGATCTCTACCTGATTCACTGGCCAAATCCAGTCGGCTTCCGCGCCAACTGGGCCCAGGCCAATGCTGAAAGCTGGCGGGCCATGGAAGAAGCGGTCAAGGCCGGTAAGATCCGGGCAATCGGCGTATCCAACTTCCGTCAAAAGCATTTGGACGAACTGCTGAAGACGGCAGAAATCAAGCCAGCCGTCAACCAGATCTATTTGAACCCAAGCGACCTGCAAGCCGAGGTCGTGGCCATGAACGACCGGCTGGGCATCTTGAGCGAGGCCTACAGTCCGCTGGGGACTGGCGGCATGCTGGGCAATGAGACGGTCAAGCAGGTGGCCGCGGCTCACGCGAAGTCTCCAGCCCAGGTCCTGATCCGCTGGTCGCTGCAGCACGGCTTCCTGCCGCTGCCAAAGTCAGTCCACCCGGAATACATCAAGGCCAACGCTGACGTCTTTGACTTTGCCCTGACGGCGGCTGAAATGAAGACCTTGGACGGCCTCCACGGAGTCAGCGGCCTGGCAACTGATCCAGACACGACTAATTTCTAGAAAAAAATAGCTATCCGGGCAGACTAATGGCCAGGCTTAAAAGCTTGGAAAATAAGCTTTGTCAAAAGCAGGGGTGATGAAAGCCCGTGCCTAGTGGCTTTAGCCAGACAAAACTGGCCATGAATCCAGTTCGTTCCACAATACTAGATATTGTGTTTCACACCAGCAATGCTACTATATAAGCAGGTAACAAACAGGCGTCCGCGGCAAGAACTTGCCCAGGTGCTTGGAAGGAGTGAGAGATGAGCGAATATCTGGACCGCTGGTCCAAAGAATCTAAATCCTAATATCTAAAATTTATATCCTAAAATCCTAAACTATTACTAATCCATTTACTATACAAAATCCATAAATCCAAAAAGAAAGGCGTTCCCTGATTATTCGGGAGCGTCTTTCTTTGTGTACAGTTAATGATTATTGCTACTATCTTACGCTTTATTTGCCGCTTTGGCTACATATTTCCTGGGAAATATTATTGTTCTTCAGCAATCCAGGCCTGCCAGACGTCAGGGGCATAGCCGGCGGCGGCCTTTTTGCCGTTTCTGACGATCGGCTGTTTGAGGACTTGCTGCTGGTCCAGGACTTTAGCAAATTTTTGTTCTTCAACCAGGTACTTGAGCAGGGTCAAAGTCTTTTGGTCCCGGGCTTGGTCGTCAATCAGCCGGTCCAGGCCGCCAACGGCGTTGACGACGCTGGCCAGCTCGCCTTTGGAGAGACCTTTTTGCTTAGCATCGATAAATTGAAACTTGATCCCGCGTTCTTTGAAGAAGCGCTGGGCCTTTCTGGTGTCCGCGTTTTTCTTGCTGCCAAAAATCTGAATGTTCATGCTTGCTTTCCTCTATCTTGTATCTTGCATCTTGCTAATCTGTCGCGGTCTATCTTAGCATATTCTTTCTGCCGCATGCAAAAAGCCAGCTGGCATAACGCCAGCTGGCTTTCTGGAATTTCAGTTTTAGCTTTTAATGGATAAGTTTAAAAGTATAAAAGTGTAAGTTTGTAAAGTAATGTAAGTAATTTTTAAGTAGATTCGTTGTAAGAAAATCTGTAAGTTCTAAAAGGGATTCCTTAAAAGTGATTCAGGCTTAGCCTTCAACCTTTACAGGAGTTTCAGCTTCCTTGCCTTCAACCAATTCAAGGTTGTTGTCGAAGGCCTTAACTACCATGTTGCGAACAGCGTGAGTAGTGTAG
This sequence comes from Faecalicatena absiana, assembly GCA_017309015.1. Lineage (GTDB taxonomy): Bacteria > Bacillota > Bacilli > Lactobacillales > Lactobacillaceae > Lactobacillus > Lactobacillus absianus. The sequence continues at coordinate 702,335 of JAEDAG010000001.1, read as the reverse complement.
AAGGCAGTGTGTGGAGTTACCAGAACGTTTGGACGAGCGATCAGGTCAGCCAAACGTGCGTCTGGGAATTCCTTGCCTTCCCAGTCTTCGTTGAAGACGCCAACTTCGCCTTCGTAAACGTCCATTACGTAACCGAAGACCTTGCCTGAGTCCAAACCACGGATGATAGCGTCAGTGTCTACCAGTGGACCACGTGATACGTTAACGATAACGACATCTTGCTTCATTTCAGCGATTGACTTGTCGTTGATCATGTGAACGTTAGCTGGAACGTCTGGAACGTGCAGAGAAATGACGTCAGCTTGCTTGTACAAGTCGTCAAGTGAGTCTACGTAGTAGCCCTTCTTTTCCAGTTCTGGGTTCTTGAAGATGTCGTAAGCGATAACCTTAGCGCCAAAGCCTTCCATGATCTTCATGAAGACTTGACCGATGTGGCCAGTACCTACAACACCAACAACTTGGTCGCGAACTTCACGGCCGATGGTTGGTGCCCAACGCAAGTCGTGACGAGCAACCTTTTCGTCCATGCGCTTGTCTTGACGAAGAATGCGGGCAGCTTGAATAGCAGCGTGTTCTGCGATGGCGTCTGGTGAGTAAACAGGAACGTTAGTGATTTGGAAGCCAAGTTCCTTAGCCTTAGCCATGTCGATGTTGTCAACACCAACGTTACGAAGGCTCATCTTAGTGATGCCGTTGTCTGCCAAAGCTTGCAAAGTTTCAGCAGTGTAGTCGAGTTGTTGGTAAACAACAACACCGTCAGCACCCTTAGCCAAAGCTGCAGTTTCAGGGGTCAACAGCTTGTCAGTGTATTCAACTTCAACGTCCTTGTGAGCGTCTTCCCATTCCTTCAAGAATGGCTTTTCATCTTCACGAATTGCATAAGCAAAAATCTTAGTCATTATTTTCCCTCCATTATTCTTGCTTTGTCACTGATAATAATAACACAAAAATGTGAAGGACAACACTAAAAACCGACTGCGTGAACAAGATAATTCGCTTGAAAGCGCTAAACAGCAAGGGAGACAAGATGTTTTTTTGAAGTGAAAGAATTATCTTTCACAAAGGTAAAAATCCTTTTTCGGATACAGGCGCCTTTGAAAAAATGCGAAATTTTCAGAAAGCTAATCATTCATAAGATAATTTTAACAGTTCAGGAAATTTTCCTTTGCCGTTAAGCGGCTTAATCGATCTTGCGCTTAGGGTTGAGCAGATTCATTGGTCAAGGTCATTGTTGATGACACCTGGCTGAACGACGGGATAGGCATCGTCAGCGTTCAATTCCAGAATCTTGTTCATCTTGGCGGTTGAAAGAATGATGGCGTGTTCAACGGCATCAGCGCCAACAACGGTGCTGGTGAAGCGGTTCTGGGAAACGACTGGCAGGTGGAAGCAGCTGGCGGTGCCGCGATTGCGCAGCTTGTTGCTTTATTACTTACAATTAGCAAGTAAAGCTAGTATACACCCGTGACCGGCAATTGCAAATTTTAATCATGATTGTTAACAAAAAAGCTTTTTTACCCAAAAGCCCGATGAACTGCTAGACTAAATTACAAAAAATGAAATCGAGGAAAAGCGATGACAGCACAAAAAATTATTCATGACCCCATGACTTTGGCCCGCTCGTCTGCTCTGGCAGGCAAAGCGGACTTGCCGGCGGCACAAGACTTGCTGGATACTTTGGTCTACCACCATGTAGAGCGGGATGGCCTGCCGGCCGCCGCGGGCCTGGCGGCCAACATGATTGGCCAAAGCAAGGCAATTATCGCCGTCTACGCGGGCTTTTTGCCAATGGTCATGATCAATCCGAAAATCGTTAAGCAAAGCCGGCCTTATTTGGCAACTGAGGGCTGCCTGTCTTTGAGCGGGGAACGGCCGGTCCGCCGCTTTGAAGAAATCACCGTATCCTATCAGGATATGCGGCTGCAGGCGCATACGCAGAACTTTACCGGCTTTATCGCGGAAACCATTCAGCATGAAGTCGATCACTGCCAGGGAATCTTAATTTAATTTGAAAATTGCCGATAAAAAGCCAGACCACGCGAGGGAAGCGGGTCTGGCTTTTTTGAAAAATTATCTGGAGGGGCAGTGCACTATTTGCCTGACAAGTAAGAGATCGGCTTTTGGACTTCGACTTTGGTGCCGGAATACTTCTTGTTGATCCATTTTTGGATGTTCTTGTTGTGGTAGAGCTTAACCAGTTTCTTGTATTCCTGCTTGTTTTGGTTCTTCTTGGCGGTAGCCAAAACGTTGATGTTGTTCTTGGTGCTCTGGTCGATCTTTTCATGGTAAATGGAATCGTTCAAAACGTTCAGGTGGCCGGTCAGGGCAATGGTGTTCCCGATCAGCACGGCGTCAACGGACTTGATGACGCGTGGGCCAGTCGTGTCGTCGATCAGCTTGAACTTGAACTGCTTTGGATTGGCGGAGATGTCGTTCACGTTGCCATTGGCGTCGTTAAAGTCCTTTTTTAGCTTGATCAGTCCCGCGCTTTGCAAAAGCAGGAGGCCGCGGGCTTCATTGGCGGCGTTGTTGGCCAGGGCGATCGTCGCGCCCTTAGGCAGGTCTTTAACGCTCTTGTACTTGGAAGAGTAGATCCCCATTGGCTCAAGGTAGGTCGTGCCTAAAGCCACCTGGGTGCCGGCATTGTCCTTGGATTTGTTGTAGGCCTGCAGGTAGGCCCATGAGGCAAAAGCGGAAACGTCAATGCTGCCGTCCGAAGTGGCCCGGAGGAGGCTAGGGCCGTCCGTGAAGGACTTGACATTGATTTTTAAGCCCAGCTGCTTGGCCTCCTTGGTCTTGGCAATGTGCCGCCAAACGTTGACGTCTGGGCCGATCGAGCCAATGGTGATGGTGGTGCTGGACTTGCCGCTTGGCTTGCTGCCAGGGCGGAAGCTGATAAAAGCAATGATGACCAAAGCGACTACGGCGATGGCCGCGATCAAGCGATTTCTCTTTTTCTTTCTCATGGAGCTGCCTGCCTTTCTAATACTTGGCTAATCTTTGACCACGTGGCGCGCGAATGGGTCGTCGCTGATGCCTTGCTTCAGGATGTCGTTGCACCATTCTTTGGCAGTGAAGAGGGAGTGGTCGCGGTAGTTGCCGCAAGTCTTGATGGTAGTGCCGGGCACGTCTTCCCACTTGATCTCGTCGCGGATTTCCTTGAGGGAATCGCGCAGGGCCCGGGCAACGTCAGTGCTTGAGTGCTCGCCCCAGGTGATCAGGTGAAAGCCCGTCCGGCAGCCAAACGGGGAACAGTCGATGACCCCGTCCAAACGGTCGCGCAAGAGGCTGGCCAAGAGGTGCTCAATGGTATGGAGGCCGCCGGTTGGAATCGCGTTTTCGTTCGGCTGCACCAGGCGCAGGTCGAAGTTGGAGATCTTGTCTCCCTTCGGGCCTTCTTCAACCGTGATCAGTCTGACGTATGGGGCCTTAACCTTAGTGTGATCCAATTCAAAACTTTCAACTTTAGCCATGATAATCTCTCCTTTGTCTCGAAAAAATTTTTTTGCTGAATGGCCAATGATTGAACGGGGATTCCGGCAATAAAAAAGTCCCTGGATGAATGTTCATCCAGGGACGCCGTCAGCGTGCTACCACCCTTTGTTCACCACTTGCTCGCGCAAGCAGCCTTGCTAAGTACGGCCGCTGAAAAGCGGATTATACTCGGATGCGCTATCGGGCATCAAGCGCAAGAAGCTTGCCGGTGGCTCGCCTCTTGGCAGACTCAAAGACCATTTTCACCGGGGCCTCTTCAGCGCCTCCCACCTAACGCGCCTCTCTGGGGAAGAGTCTGACCGGTTACTTATCTTATCTTCGTCTCTCGTTCTTTCATTTTTTAATCATAATATAATAATTGAGTGAGCCTGTAAAGAGAAATCGCCCAAAAAGTTAAAAAATTATTTTGGCTGCTTGCGCTGGTCCTTATGCTTAAGTGCTTTCTTGAAGGCCGTCCGCGGGTGCGGGGCCAGGTCTTGCAGGGTCTCGTAGCCCTGCTTTTGGAAGGAGTCGAAGATGCCGTCGACGATCTTGGCCCGGCTGGCCAGGGAGATGCCGCTGAGACTCCGGTCCAGCCAGCGATGGAAGGACTTGGAGTCTGGGGTCGTGTCCGCGGCTTCAACGACTTGGCCATCCTTGATCTGCCAAGACAGCAGGTCGTGCTGCCAGATGCCCTTGGCCGTGCTCTTGACGATGGTGGCTGGATATTGCCGGGGCTCAAAGATCTGGCCGACGATATCGTATTCGGGGATGAAGCGGCGCACTTTGGCTTTGGGAAAGGTCAATTCGGGGAAGAGGTCGGGGCAAAGGCCCGGACCATCAAAATCATCCAGGCGCAGGACGCGCTCGCGCTCATTTTCGGGCAGAAGCTCACAAGCGTAGAGAGCCAGGTTGCCGCCCTTTGAGTGGCCGCCAACGTAGACCATGCCGGTGCAGTCGCGGATCTCCGCGCGGACGTAGGCCAGCGCGGCTTCTTGTCCGCTGGTCCGGTCGAAGGCCGTGATGAAGTTCTCCTTCCAGCCAACCAAGCTGGTGTCGGTGCCGCGGAAGGCAATATAGCGGTCTCCGCCCGGCAGCAGGAAGGTCATGCCGGCAAACTGGGTTTGCGCGGCAGCGTTGACCACGGAAATGGCCCGGAGGATGATCAGCGGGGCAAAGCGGCGGTTTGTGGCCAAAGCCTTGATGAATGGATAAAAGGCGGCCGGATCGCCTAAGCCCATCGTCTTGATCTGATCCTGGGCAAGGAGTTCCTGGCAGACGCTGCCCAAAGTCCGGCCGGCGATTTTGCCGCTTGGGGAGAAGTCCAGGTAGCAAAGTTCAGAAAAGACCATGCCGTCAGGCACGGTGACCGTGAGACGTGGCAGGTCATGAGTTTGCAGCCATTCAAGATAAGTGGTCAGATTGCTTCCGGTTTCCATCGCGTTTGCCTCCTTTTTGCCTCAAGAATAGCATTTTTGCTGTTTTTAGGGGTGAAAATTGCCCAGGAAATAAAAAAACGGTCTCCAAGAATGGAGACCGTTTGGCAGATCATCTTCGTGCAGACTAGGCAAAGTTGTCTTGCAGGTCCTTGACGCTGGCTTCTGGCAAAATGGTGTAGACTGACCCCTTGATGCCCTTGGAATCTTCCAAGCTCATGTCAACGCTCTTTTCGCCGTTGGCGGCGTCGCTCAAGGCCAAGCCGAGCAGCTTGTAAGGCGTTGAAGTTGGGTCTGGTGAGAAGTAAATGCGCTTCTTGCCGTCATTGACTGAGGTTTCAGTGTAGACATAGACTTGTGCCGGGTTAGTCTTAACGTCCAAGTTCAAGTCGCTGCTGTCAACCTTGTTCAAAGTCAGCAATTCGTAGTGGTCAGCAATGTGGCCGCCCATGCGCTGGTAAATGTCCAGGAATTTCTTGGCCTTGTCCGGGTCAACTTCGCCGAAGTCAATGTTAGCGGCGTTTTCTTGCACCAGTGACAAAACGAGCAGGTGGTTGTTGTCGTGGTCATAGTAGACGCTGAAGTTCTCAACGCCGCCTGGCCAAGCAGCCTTGCCCTTTTCGTAAGGGGTAAAGAAGACGCTGCTGTCGTTCTTGACTACCAAGTGGTTGTTTCCGTCAACGGAGTCCAACTTAATGACAGGCATTGGCGGAATGTAGCCTTCGTGCTGGCGTTCCTTCCACAAAGCCCGTTGCTTCTTCTTTTCATTGCGGGAATTGATGAAGATGATGATCCCCGCGACAATGATGATCAGTAAAAGTATCAAACCCATAGTTGTCTAAACCTCCAGTTGTTGTCACCTTTTCCGCACATGAAAAGATGCTTTTATGAGTAATATGTTAAAACTTTTCTCCCTTACTTTGCAAGAGTAGATGTCATGTTTATCATTTAATTTTACTACAAATCCGATATTTGGCAATGTTTGCCCGGCTTCGGGGCAAGGGTGGCAGGATAAAATTCACATATTTTTAAGCCTGTCCGGAGGCCTGGCTTCGTTTCTAAAGAAAAGTTGGACTTTTAACGCTAAAAGTTGGTTTCCGGCCCGCGATTGCTAGTTGTGGTGCTTGGAAATGCTCTCTTTCAGAAGCGCGATGTATTTTTCGGCAGTCGGCGACAGGTGGTGGTGGCGGTTGATGATATAGCCGATCTGGATGTATTCATCATAGGCCAGGGGACGGGCGATGATCTGGTCCCCGTTTAAGTCGGCATTGATGATCCCGGAGCTGATCGTGTAGCCGTTCAGGCCGATCAAGAGGTTGAACAGGGTGGCGCGGTCACTGACCATGATTGACTTTGGCGACTTGCGGTCGGCCAGGGTCTCCTCCCAGTAGTAGAAAGAGTTGTGCTTGCCCTGGTCATAGGCCAGCTTGGGGTAGGGAAGGAGGTCTTTTAAGCGGATGAGCTTCTTTTTGGCCAAAGGGTGGCTCTTGCAGAGGAAGACGTAAGGGCTGGTCTTGTAGAGCGGGAAAAAGAGCAGGTCTTTTTCACTGAAGACCCCTTGCAGGACCTGGTGGTTGTACTCGCTCAGATAGACAATGCCGACCTCGCTGCGAAGGTTGGCCACGTCATCGATGGCATCGTAAGTCTTGGTCTCCTTGAAGGTGGCCTGGTAGTCGTCCTTGCCGATCTCCCGGAGCAGATGGACGAAAGCGTCAACGGCAAAGGCATAGTGCTGGGCCGAGACGCTAAAGATCTTTGGGGCGGAAGCATCCTCATGGTAGCGCCGGTCCAGCAGGTCAACCTGGTCCAGGATCTGCCGGGCGTACTGCATGAATTCCTGCCCGTCGTCAGTTAGAACCACGCCCTTGCTGGAGCGGGCCAGGATGGTGATGCCCACGTCCTTTTCCAGCTGCTTGATGGCATTGGAAAGGGTCGGCTGGGCAATAAAGAGCTCCTTGGCGGCCTGGGTCATGCTGCCGCTTTCGACGACTTTTTCCAAATAACGCAATTGCTGAATTCGCATTTTTGTCCTCCCATAGCTAAAATCTATCAAGTACCGCTATAAATAGCTATTTCAAATATAGCTGAATCTGGCATATACTTGCAAGCAACAAGTCATTAAGAAAAAATTAAAGCTTTTACAGCGAAGCGAAATCAGCATTGAGAGCATCTCAGGAGGAATTGATTATGTCAGAAAAGAACTTATTGCGCTACGACATCGTTGGCAGCTTCTTGCGTCCAGCAGAATTGAAGGAGGCCCGCGCCAAGTTCGCGGCTGGTAAAATTGACCAGGCTGAATTGAAGCGGGTAGAAGATGAAGAAATCCGCAAGCTGGTACCAAAGGAAAAGGCCGCTGGCCTCAAGGTGGTCACTGATGGGGAATTCCGCCGCTCATACTGGCACCTGGACACTTTCTGGGGCTTTGGCGGCGTGGACCATGTCCAAGCTGAGCACGGCTACTTTTTCCATGGGGAAGAAACCCGCCGGGACGCGGCCAAGGTCGTTGGCAAGCTGACTTACGAGCCAGGCCACCCAGACGTTGAAGCCTTTAAGTTCTTAAAGGAAGTGGCTGACGAAGTCGGCGGGGTCGCTGTCCGGCAAAGCATTCCAGCGCCTGCCCAGCTGTACTGCGAATTGATCTGCCGCAATGATGAACTGATTGCCGCGACTGACGCCGTTTACCCAGACCACGCGGAATTGGCCAAGGACGTCTCCAAGGTCTGCCACGACCTCATTCAAGACCTGTATGACCACGGTGCCCGCGACGTCAAGCTGGACGACTGTACCTGGGGCGTCTTGTGCGACGACGAATTCTGGCCGGCCTTCTCAGAAGGTGGCCGCCTGAAGCGGGAAGAAATTCTCCAGCTCTACAAGGAGATCAACGAAAATGCCTTGGTTGGCCTGCCGGCTGACCTCCGCGTTTCAACGCACATCTGCCGCGGGAACTACGACTCTCACTGGGCAGCCCAAGGCGGCTACGCTCCAGCCGCGCCATACGTCTTCAAGGAAAAGGGCATCGACGCCTTCTACCTGGAATTTGACGACGACCGTTCAGGTGGCTTTGAACCGCTTAAGGAAGTCCCAGCCGACAAGGAAGTCGTTTTGGGCCTGGTTACCAGCAAGAAGCCGGACTTGGAAGACCCAGAGCGCTTGAAGGAAAGAATCAAGGAAGCCGGCGAATTTCACCCGACAGCTGCGTCTGCCTTGAGCACCCAATGCGGCTTTGCCTCAACTGAAGAAGGGAACCACCTGACTGAAGACCAGCAATGGGCCAAGATCAAGCTGGTCATCGACACGGCCAAGGAAGTCTGGGGCTAATTTTTGGTAAGAAAAGACTCAAAAATAATTTGAATAAAAGTAATTAGCGTCCTTTTCGCAAGAAAAGGGCGTTTTTTGCTTGAAAAAAGCAAAATTTATAAAAACGTTTCCAGAAAAGGCTTTGCTAATCTATAATATGAACTGTGAAAAGCTTGTGATTAAGTTTTATTGATAGATTTAGAGGAAACGAGGCAATTAGATTGAAGAAATACGCATTCGGTGTAGACATTGGCGGTACGACCGTAAAGATCGGCTTGTTTGAAACCAACGGTCAATTAGTTGAAAAATGGGAAATCCCAACCAGAAAAGAGGACAATGGGTCACAAATTCTGCCGGACATCGCTGCTTCCCTGGCGGGCAAGCTGTCAGGCCGCGGCATCAGCAAGGATGAAGTTGAAGGGATCGGGATTGACGTTCCTGGTCCAATCCTGCAGGATGAAATCGTGAACAAGTGCGTCAACCTTGGCTGGGGCGTGCTCAACGTGGCTGCCGAAGTCAAGAAGCTGACCGGCATCGATGAAGTCAAGGTAGCCAACGACGCCAACGCGGCCGCTTTGGGCGAAATGTGGAAGGGCGGCGGCGAAAGCCACAAGAACGTCGTCATGGTGACCCTGGGCACTGGCGTTGGCGGCGGGATCATCCTCAATGGGAAGATTTTGCCAGGCAACTTCGGGGCTGCCGGTGAAATCGGCCACATGACCATGAACCTGGATGAAGACCAAGCCTGCGGCTGCGGCAAGAAGGGCCACTTGGAGCAATATGCTTCAGCAACTGGGATTGCCCGCAGAGCCAAGGAAGTCCTGGCCGCCAGCGACAAGCCATCCAAATTGCGTGAGATCGAAAATCCAGACGCCAAGGCAGTCTTTGACGCGGCCAAGGAGGGCGATGAGCTGGCTTTGGAAATCGTGGACTTTGTCGGCCGGACTTTGGGCTTAGCCCTGGCAACCATCTCCTGCGTGGTTGACCCAGAAGTCTACGTTATCGGCGGCGGCGTGTCCAAGGCCGGCGAGATTTTGACTGATGCCGTGAAGAAGTACTTCGTCAAGTACGCTTTCCACGCTTCAGAAGGCACGGAATTTGCCTTGGCGGAACTGGGCAACGATGCCGGCATGTACGGCGCGGTCAAGATGGTTATCAAGGATTAAGCTGACAAAAAAGGGTTTTGGAAAAACTTTAACGAATAAAAAAGGCTTCTAGAAGTGTAAAACTTCTGGAAGCCTTTTTATGTATCTTGAATCACAGCAGAAAGCTGGCTCCCGATTTACAGTTGAACCTGCGCCAAGGTTTCACTCATCTTGGCGGCAGAAGCAAGCATTTTCTGCTTTTCGTCGTCCGACAATTCCAGTTCCAGCACATGACTGATCCCTGAGCCGTTGACGATGCAGAGGGTGCCCAGGTAAAGCTCTTCAGCAATCCCATATTCTCCATTGATTGGCGCGGACAGCGGCAAAACCAGGTCTTGGTTTTCCAGGATGGCAGCGACGATCTTGGCCAGCATCATTGCTACGCCGTAGTAAGTTGCCCCCTTCTTGGCGATGATTTCGCTGCCCTTTTGGCGGACGATTCCTTCAATCTCGTCCAAGGTTTCCGGAGTGATTTGCGGGTAGTCCAAGAGCCGCTTGCCGTCGGCGTTGGCGCCAGAGAAGTTTTCAAAGCTGGTGTCCCCATGCTCGCCCAGGACCCAGGCGTTGATTTTTTCAACGGGCAGGTTCAGGCGGTTGGAGATCTCGACCCGCAGGCGGGCGGAGTCCAGAGAAGTCCCAGTCCCCAAAACGCGGTTCTTCGGGAAGCCGGACAGCTTTTGGGTCAGGGTCGTCAAAATATCGACCGGGTTGGCGGAAACAACGAAGACGCCGCTGAAGCCGGACTTGACGATTGGATCTACGATGCTCTTCAAGATTCCGACGTTCTTTTGTACCAGATCCAGCCGACTTTCACCTGGCTTGCGGGGCACGCCGGCAGTGATCACGACCACGTCCGCGTCCGCGGCATCGCTGTACTCGCCAGCGTAGATATTGGTGTGGCCCGTAAAGCAGGTCACGTCCTCCAGATCCAGACTGTCGCCAACTGCCCGGTCCTTGGCGATATCGCAGATGACCAGTTCGTCGACTTGAGTAGTTTGCAACAGGTCGTTGGCAAAGTTGGAGCCAACGGCTCCATCGCCAACTAGCAAGACTTTTTTACTCATATTTTTTCTCCCTTCGTTAGGCATGGTGCATTGGTGAAATTGCTTACTCAAATTATAACGTAGTGTAAGCTTAATTGCGCCCAGGACCACAAAAAAACGCAGCCAGGAGAGCTGCGTTTAATGTGATGTGATAAAACTAAGTTCGCTTAAAGCGACTTAAGCGGGTTTATGGCACGAGTGATAGGAAGGTTCGCGCCAACCGCAAATGTGATGAGTAAGGAAAAAATAAATTCTGTCATTTTTCAGACAGGAACCGAAAAAATGTTGAAATACATATTCTATATGCTAGGCCATTCACCAGACGTGCTGCTTGCCGAAATAAACAAGTAACATAATCGAAAAGCAAAAGGGGCAAGCGGCCGCCTGGCTTCTGGTAGTTAAGAGTCTTGCTCATAAGTCCGGCCCGTAATCAGGAGATGATTGATGGGTCTGCCTCATGGACAAAGATACGGAAAATTATGACGACTGAAGGAGAAAAAATGAGAAAAATAATTTAGTCGCATAACTTTCGAGTATCATAGTACGCTGGTTTATCTAGAAAATCAAAAAAATTCATGACTTTTTTAAAAAAATAAAAGCGGGCTGAATTGCAACCGGTTTATTCATCTAGTGGGTAAAAGTTTTTAAAGTGGAACGGACCAATTAATTAAAAGTTGTGATCAGCTGCTGGCTTGGTCAGAAAATAGTAAATCAGTTGGCCAGCATGGTAAAATTAAAGGAAACGGCATTTCGGAGGAAAGAAAAAATGAAAAGATTTTGGCAAGGAACCGTCCTGCTGGCAGCACTGCTGCTGACCGGCTGCCAGCAAAGAAACGTCAGCAGCCAGCAAAGGCCAAGGGAGACGGCGGCCCAAAAAGCGGCCAAGAAGCGGAAATTAGCGGCCCAGAAGGCCCGGATCTACATCTATAAGGGAAAGATCAGCACCAGTGACCAGAAGCAGCTGGATAAGCTGGACGTGGCCGCTTTTGGAGACTCAGTGATGAAGGGCTGCGCGCCAGCCTACCAGCAGCTATTTCCAAAGATTTCGATCGACGCGCAGGAATCCCGCCAGGCCTCGGCCTTGCCTGGCTTGGCTGCAGGGCTGCCAGCCAGCAAGAAGCTGGTCTTGATTGGCCTGGGAACCAACGGCTACTTGGAAAAGTCGACCATCACCCAAACCGTCAAGGAGCTCAAGGGCCGGGAAATCTACTGGATCAACAACAATGTCGACCGTGACTGGGAGGAAAGCAACAACGAGCTGATCGCGGAAGCTGCCAAGAAGTACAAGAACGTCCACATGATTGACTGGAAGAACGCGTCCATGGACCACGACGAGTGGTTCGCTGACGGCATCCACCCGACTGAAGACGGGATCAAGGCCATGACAACCCTGGTGGCCAGGACGATCCTCGTTGATGAGGGGTTGAAGAAGTTTTAAGGGCATTTTTTACAAATTTAAGTCCGTTAAAATTCTTCACAAATGAAATCTTGCTGCAGCAAGTGGTGAAAAAGGCATAGTGGCGCGCTTTAGCGCTGGTTGATAGACAGAGCCTATTAAAATAATGCTCATTTTTCCCTTGCGAGAGCGCTTAACAGGTATACACTTAAATAAGTGCAATTCTAAAAGGGAAGCACGAGAATCGGCGCGTCGATCCCGAAACCGCGCCAAAGTAATGTAAGTGATAATTTCACAAAAGTAAGTTTTTAGCATTTTCTATCACATGTGATAGAGTTCACTAGAACTATTGCCCATAAAAATACCCAACGCCTTCGCGTTGGGTATTTTTTGTCAGACCATCTTGTCTTCACTGATGTAATGCTTGTGGCAGTAAGATGAAATGAATTGCTCAAACTTGGTGACGGCTGGCGTCAGGAAGTGGTCAACCTTCTTGAGGACATAGATTGGGTGGGTGTTGACCTCGTCTTTGATTGGCAAGACGGTGACCACCCTTGGATCAAGCTGCGGCAGGTGGGGAATAACCGCGACGCCGAAGCCCCAATGGACGAAGCCAATAATGGTATGGTCTTCAACGGCTTCCATGGCGATCTGCGGCGTCACGCCCGCGGACTGGAACATGTCGTCCAGGCGCTGGCGCAGGCCGCTTTGCTTTGAGTAGTAGATCATCGGGTACTTGGCCAGGTCAGCCAGGGAGACGGCAGATTTTTGCGCCAGGGGATGGGAGTTTGGCACGGCCGCGAACATTTCCTGGTCAACCAGGTGGGCCGCGGAGATTTTTTCTATCTCGCCTGGGGTGGTTGGCATTGATGAAATTACCAGGTCCAGATCGTCGTTAAGCAGCCGCTTGACCAATTCTTCGGTGGTGTCTTGGCTGTAGTCAAAAGTAATGCCGGCTGAGGAGTCTTCCTTGCGGAATTGGGAGATCAGTTCGGGAATCAGGTCCTGGCCCATGGTGAAGGTAAAGCCAATCCGGATGTGGCCGCGGTTGACGTCCAAAAGCTCAGAAATAAACTCTCCGCCCCGGTCCAGCTCGTCTAAGCTGGATTTGACGTACTTAAGATAGATCTTTCCGTAATTGGTCAGGCGGATATTTCGGCCTTCTTTTTCAAATAAAGGCACGCCCAGCTCGTTTTCAATGCTGCTGATGGCGTAGGAAAGGGAAGGCTGGGAGATGCCCAGGGTCTCAGCCGCCTTGGCCATGTGCTCAGTCTTGGCCAGTTCTACAAAAAAGCGCAGGTGTCTAATATTCATGGTGGTCCTCCATGTGGGTCCGTATCGTTCAAATGTTAATCTCTAATGATGGAAATAATAGAATAGTTTAATCTGCTTCGCAAGTTTGATGCTTTTGTCACGAGCGGAGAAAGCCTTTGCAGACGGGCCTTTGCGCAGTAAATAACTTGCAATCTCAGCTTGACATTCAGTAACAAACGCTCTTTAATCTTTTTTTAAATATCATTTAGCACATGGGAGGAAGACAACATGAACCTGTCCCAGAACACTGCGCGTGAATATTTTGCCGGCTATGCTTATTTCGTTTAGGAATTCAGCTAGCCGTGATTTGCCGTGCCCGCTGGATTCCACCTCAATCCAGCCTGGCTCGCGCTCAACCTTTAATGATGCTGCTCAACCATCTGGATTGAAGAAATACCAATCTGGATGGTTTTTGTATCTCGAATCACAGCGGAGAGCTGCTGAAGCCCAAAAGTCCTCAACTGCCACGTTTTTTCGTACATCGATTGCCCAAATACCAAAAACGCTCATCTAAATTAGATGAGCGTCCTAAGGCCTTGCCCAAAGTCAATGTCTTAGCTTAATGACATTGAGTTTTTCCCCGCCTCTTTTATTAATGACTATTTTTTTGCAACAGCTTCCGGTAAAGTGGCCGTTCGGCTTCGGGGATGCCCAGTAGATCCATCGCCTTGTCGGGAGTCAGGCTCGCAGATTTAATCAGGCTGATAAGATTGTGCGTAGTCACCTTTTCAGTGGTTTCTTTTGAAACTTCCTTGGTCACTTCCCTAGTGACTCTTTCAGTCGTCTCTCTGGCGACTCTTTCGGTCGTCTCCCTAGTGACTCTTTCGGTCGTCTCTTTGATTGCCCGGTCGACTCTGACTTGGGTGTAAGGGTTAAGTACTTTGGTCATGTTGGTCACCTCATCTTCTTTGCGTTCGTTTAGCGTGTTAGCTGCTTCTTCAAAAACTTGACTGCCGGACATGGCATTCATCATGTCCAAGACCAGCTGCAGATCCTCAACCGTTACATCTTTAGCGCTTGGATGATATTCTTCACCAGCATTGGTTTGCACGAAATATTCCGCGACGTAGAAAAAAGCGCTCTTGAACCGGTTGTTGATTTCCTGCTTAGACAGGTCGCTGATTCTGAAAAAAGCCTTGATTTCGTAGTCACTGATCAGTGGCCGCATTTCTTTAGGCAAAACTTGCATATTGATGTTTTCCCGCAAGCTTCGGCTGTAGTTCCAGGCTTCTTTCCCGTAGTATACCACCACTGTGAGCACGGGATAGAGTTCTTTGCTTTTGGTAAGTTGGTAGCGGTAAGCCGCGGCATCGTAGCTCATTACCCGCGCGGCCATGTTCTTGTCCGGCCGGGTCTGGTTTTCAATGCCAACGAGCAGGATTACGACTTTTTTGGACCCAATCGTCAACAGTTTGGCAACATCGCGATCCTGGCTGTGGATCTTGCCATCAGCCTTGTAGATGCTGGTCGTATTCGTGTCCTGCAGCATTTCCGCCTTGATGACCTGCTTTCCCTTAAAAATGAACCCGTTCAGCACGTCGGCAAAAATTTCATTTTTGCCTAGCAAAGTCTTTTGGGCCATATCGTTGCTGCCATGAGTGCGGCCTCTTTGGTAAGTTGAATAACCAGACTTGGCTCTTTGGCCGCGCCTAGCATGTAGATTTCGTTTCGGCATGGTTTCTCCGTTTCTAGAAGAGAAGAAAGTCCCTTCACTTACTAATACGAAAAAAATGCCGAAAATTTTTTGGAAAATTGCTAAAATTTTTGCGATTGTCGGTTAAAAGCTTACCGAATTTCCTCCTGCAGTTCAGCTTTTTGGAAGGCGGTGATCAAGTCCTGCAGGGCTGGGGTGATCTTGACCCCTTGCTTGGTCGCGATAAAGTAGGTAATTCGCAATTGGCGGGGGTCTAGAGGATACAGGTTGATCGGCAGGTGCTGGAGCCGCTTCAGGATGCTGGCTGAAGAAACCGTGAAGCCAACCCCGTTGACAGCCAGATTGGTTGCCGTGATGATGCTGTTGGACGACATCCGCACCTCAGGCACGACGCGGAAGTGCTGGAAGAGCCCGTTAACCTGGTGGCGGATGGCCGACTCCCCATTGCTCAGTACGAACGGTTGCATCAGCAATTCCTTCAAGTCATAGCTGCCTGGCTCCAAAATAAACTGATCCTTAATGTAGTACTTGGAATTTTGCGGGATGACGATGTAGTAGACCTCGCCGCCGTTGATTCGGGCATCGAGCCCTTGGGCCAAGGTTTCCGGCGTCTGTCCCATGTAGCAGTCGACTTGCTCGTTAAGCAGGCGCTCCTCGCTGGCATGCGGGAAGCCTTCAGAGATCTGGATTTTGACCTGGGGATGCTTTTCCAGAAAAGCTGGCAGGATCTTCGGCAAAAGGAAGGTGCCTAAGCTTTCCAAGATCGCGATACGGATGACTTCCTGCCCGCCGCTAGCAAAACGCTCCAGCTCATTTCTTAAGTGGTGGCGCTGGGCGGAAATGTTTTCTAAATACTGGTAGTAGATCTGTCCGGATTCAGTCAGCGTGAAGGGCACCTTGTCCCGGTTGATGATCGTCGTGCCCAGCTTCTTTTCCACCCGCTTGATCAGCTGGGTCAGGTAGGGCTGGGAAATGTACAGGGACTCCGCGGCTTTGGTGAAGTTGCTGGCCTTGAGCAGGGTTTCCAGGCAGTTGAGCATGGTGTCAGGATCGTTCATGATTTTTTCTCCTTATTTTTTCACTGTGCTCTTAACGATAACATAAATGTTATCGCTTGATAATAGTAAAAGTCTTTTGCAAAAAATAGCCGGTCTAGTACAATTAGCATGTAAAAAGAAAGCGATAACATTAAGAGCACGTAAGCAAAAAGGAGACATCAACATGTTAATGAAATCAGGTATTTACAAGGTTAAGGCCAAGGGCCACGGCTCATCATTCATGCCAATGGAAGTTACTATCAAAGACGACAAGGTAGCTGACATCACGGTTGACTCAGCTGGCGAAACCAGCGGGATCGCGGACGAAGTCTTCAAGCGTCTGCCAAAGGCCATCGTTGACGGCCAAACTTTGAACGTTGATGCTGTTTCCGGCGCCTCAATCTCTTCCAAGGGGGTTATCGACGGGGTTGCGGAAGCGATCACCGAAGCCGGCGGGGATGCAGAAGAATGGAAGCAGCGCGCTAAGCCTGCTTCAGCAGCCGCTAAGGACGAAGAATACGACACTGACGTGGTTGTCATCGGTGCCGGCGGTGCTGGTCTGGCAGCCGCTACCCGGTCAATCCAACACGATAAGAAAGTTGTTATCCTTGAAAAGTTCCCACAACTGGGCGGCAACACTGCCCGTGCCGGCGGTCCAATGAACGCGGCTGAACCTGACTGGCAAAAGGGCTTCAAGGCTCTGCCAGGGGAAAAGGAAACCCTGAAGGAACTGGCTGAAACCCCAACCAGCGAAATCGACCCAGAATACGTTGCCGACTTCGAAAAGCTGCGCGACCAAATCAAGGCTTACCTGGAATCAGGTGAAGACTGCCTCTTTGACTCAGTTTTGCTGCACGAAATCCAAACTTATCTGGGCGGCAAGCGGGTTGACTTGAACGGCAACGAAATTCACGGCAAGTACGAATTGGTAACGACTTTGGTCAACAACGTTCTGGACTCAGTCAAGTGGTTGACTGACCTGGGCGTCAAGTTCGACCGCACGGACGTGACCATGCCGGTTGGGGCTCTGTGGCGCAGAGGCCACAAGCCAGTTGAGCCAATGGGTTTTGCCTACATTCACGTCCTTGGCGACTGGGTTAAGGCACATGGGGCAACCATTTTGACTGAAACCCGGGCAAAGCACCTGATCATTGAAGACGGCAAGGTTACTGGCGTAATCGCTGAGAAGACTGACGGCTCCAAGGTGACCGTTCACGCTAAGAGCGTCATCCTTACGGCCGGCGGCTTTGGCGCCAACACTAAGATGGTGCAGAAGTACAACACTTACTGGGAACACATCGACGACGACATCGCGACGACCAATTCTCCAGCCATCACTGGCGACGGGATTGCCTTGGGTGAAGAAGCTGGCGCTGACGTGACTGGCATGGGCTTCATCCAATTGATGCCTGTTTCAGACCCAGTAACTGGTGAATTGTTCACTGGCCTGCAGACGCCACCTGAAAACTTCATCATGGTCAACCAAAAGGGCAAGCGTTTCGTCAACGAATTCGCTGAACGTGACACTTTGGCCAAGGCTGCAATTGCCAACGGCGGTTTGTTCTACCTGATCGCTGACGACAACATCAAGGCTACTGCCTACAACACCACGCAAGAATCAATCGATGCCCAAGTTGAAGCCGGGACACTGTTTCGCGACGACACGCTTGCCGGCTTGGCAAAGCAAGTTGGCATGGACCCAGAAGTCTTGACCGACACCATCAAGAAGTACAACTCATATGTTGATGCCGGCAACGACCCTGAATTCCACAAGAGCGCCTTCCACTTCAAGTGCGAAAAGGCACCGTTCTACGCTACTCCACGCAAGCCAGCCATCCACCACACGATGGGCGGTCTGGTGATTGACACCAAGGCACATGTCTTGGACAAGGAAGGGCACGTGATCTCTGGTTTGTACAGTGCTGGTGAAAACGCCGGCGGCTTGCATGCCGGCAACCGTTTGGGCGGCAACTCACTGGCTGACATCTTCACCTTCGGCCGGATCGCGGCTGACACGGCCAACGCTGAACACCCAGCCGTTGACGCGGCCAGCGGTGCCTCCCAGCACTAATTTTTGATAAAAAAGGAAATATAGTGAAAATTAGCTAGGGGAAAAGTCATGTTTTACGAGAGTCACTTCGGCACCATTTTGACCACGGTTTTGTCCATGTTCATGGGCGTGGTCATGGCCTGCTTCAGAACCATCTGCCATTCAACTGGGTCAACCTGTTTGAACTGACCGCGGAAATCAGTTTGATCGTGTTCGTCTTCAGTCTGTTCATCCCTTACAACGCGTGGGGTGACTGGTTCGCGGGCTTGTTCCACCTGAAAGAGGGCAGTCTGGCTTTCAAGCTGGTTCAAGGCATCATTCCATCTGTCGTCTTGAATTCATCCAACACCTTCATTTGTACGGCGGCAAGCATCTTCTACAATGAAGCCATTCCAAAGGCAGCCCGCGTGAGCGTCTACCTGGATGGCTGCAAGAAGGCTTGGCTTCCATGCTTTGTGGTCTCCTACATCGCATCATTTGCCGCCGTTTGGCTGGGATCTAAGGTAGCTGAAAAGTATGCCAAGTAAGTTTTAGTTTGTAATGTAAGCAAGGATTTGTTGATAGAATTTTTGCGGCGAAAGCCATGGACCATTGGATAGGGTCCATGGCTTTTTGTTCTTTGGCCAAGGTAAAAAATCTGACTTTTTGACAAAATAAAGCATTTTCTAACAAAGCCGCCTGGCTGAAAACGCTATAATAAGAGGCGCAAGAAAGAAGAAAAGCAAATCGAAGAAACGTTATTTAGATAAAGGAGAAAATCTATGGCACATTTTAGCAAGGACTTTTTGTGGGGCGGGGCAACCGCGGCCAACCAGATCGAAGGCGGCTATGACGAGGCTGACCGAGGCCTCTCAATCAGCGACGTAACGACCGAAGGCGGCTTGGATCACCCAAGAATGGTGACCTACATCGACAAGGACGGCAAGCCAGGCGAATTCGTTTCAATGCCAGGCGCGACCGACTTCCCGGAAGGGTCAACTCCAGCCGTTCTGCCAGACCGCTACTACCCTAACCAAATCGCGATCGACTTCTACCACCACTACAAGGAAGACATCAAGTTATTTGCTGAAATGGGCTTCAAGGTCTTCAGAATGTCCATCTCCTGGTCCAGAATCTTCCCAACCGGCGAAGAAGAAGAGCCAAGCCGCGCTGGCCTGGACTTCTACCGCAGCGTTTTTGAAGAGCTGCACAAGTACGGCATTGAGCCAATGGTCACCATCTCCCACTACGATGACCCGTTGCATCTTTCAGTGAAATACCATGACTGGTCAGACCGCAAGATGATCGACCTTTACGTCCGCTACGCGACGGCCTTGTTCAAGGAATACAAGGACCTGGTCAAGTACTGGTTGACTTTCAATGAAATCAACTCCAGCCTCTTAATGCTGAACGCTTTTGGCGGCAATGGCACTGACGAGCAGTTCCGCCACGCTTACCAAAAGCTGCACTACCAATTCGTGGCCAGCGCCCGCGCGGTCAAGATCGGTCATGAAATCAACCCTGACTTCCAAATCGGGAACATGATCTGCGGCATCGTCGACTACCCATATACTCCAGACCCGAAGGACATTCTTTTGAACCGGCACACTTGGGAACAGGACATCTTCTACTGCTCAGACGTGCAGTGCAAGGGTAAGTACCCAACCTACGCTAAGCGCCTGTGGGCTGAACATGACGTCCACCTGGACATCACTGACCAGGACAAGCAGGACTTGCTGGCGGACAAGGTGGACATGTACACCTTCTCTTACTACATGTCCAACGTGGTCACGACCCACGACGCGGATGACAAGGTTGGCGGCAACTTCGCGGCCGGCGTCCGCAACCCTTACCTGAAGTACTCCGAATGGGGCTGGGCAACTGACCCAACTGGCCTGCAGTACTTCCTGGAAATGATGTACGACCGCTACGAACTGCCAATGATGGTCGTTGAAAACGGCTTGGGTGCCAAGGACAAGATCGAAGACGGCAAGATCCACGATGAATACCGGATCGACTACCTCCGTCAGCACATCGAAGCCATGGATAAGGCGATCGCGAACGGCGTTGACGTCCGGGCCTACACGACCTGGGGCTGCATCGACGAAGTTTCCGCGGGCACGGGCCAAATGTCCAAGCGCTACGGCTTCATCTACGTTGACCGCGACGATGAAGGCAAGGGGACTTTGAAGCGGATGAAGAAGGACTCCTTCGACTGGTACAAGAAGGTCATCGCGTCTAACGGCGAAGACCTGGATTAAGCATGAAAAAGCAGCCCCAAAATGAGTCTAGGAAAAAAGCAATGTCATTAAGTTAAGACATTGACTTAGGATTGAGATACATAAAAAGGCCTCCAGAAGTTTTTTTACTTCTAGAAGCCTTTTTATTCGTTAGAGTTTTTTCCCAGCCTCATTTTGCTATGCTGATTTTCTTGCTGCCTTATTTGTCAGCGGCTTCCCCGCGCCAGCCGGCAATGTCCCAGTCGGTGAAGTCGTAGTCGAGCTTCTTGCCGTAGACCTTTTCATAGCAGGCTACCTTGAGGGCGTAGTCCTTTTCCATCATTTCCGTGGCGTTGGCATTGACGCTCTTGGTTGGGTCAGGATAGATGACGCCAAGCACGTGGACCACGTAGCGGGTCTGATAGAAGTTTGGATCCTTTTTTTCCAGCTTTGGCAGCTCCTGGATCTCGATAAAGGTCGCGATCACCGGCACGTTGCACTTGGCCGCGAAATAGTAGGCCCCGCGCTGGGTCTTGCGCGGCTTGCGGTAGTTCCACCACATTTCCTGCTCAGGGAAGATCAGGACCCAGTGGTTGCGGTTGAAAGCGTGGCTGAGATGGTGGACAAAGTCCCGGCCCAGGTAGTTGGGACTCTGCACCAGGGGAATGGACCCCATGTTGTTCATAATGTAGCCAAAAAATCCCGGCAGCTTCAGGTTGGTGTCTTCGATCACGATCTCCATCTTTTTGTGGGCTTGGTTGGCCACGCGGTTGACTGCCAGCGCGTCGATCTGGTTGAAGTGGTTGGCCGTGATGATGGCCCCGCCCTTGGGCATGCCCTTGAGCTTGTCGATGCCTTCAACTTTGGTTGAGGCTAAAACGGTCTTGGTGATCGCGTTGATGATGCCCCGGCCAAGCAGGCCGTTGAGCTTGGAAGAAAGCTTGCCGCGGTCTTGCCAGAAGTCCTGAACCAGCTGCAGCTGCTCTTGGGCAGTCATTTCCGGGTCGCCGATTTCGGCTTTGGCCGTAAAGTCGCGCTCGTTGGCGTTCTTCTTGATGTTTTGAATGACGGCCAGGCGATTGTCGCCAATGATCATATCTTGCCTGTTCCTTTCTGTCTTTCTAGTTTTGCCGGTTAATCTACAGGGTAACTGTTTCGGATTGTTTCACGTGTAACCAATTGTTGGGGTCAGCCAGCATGTCCTTGACCCGGGCAACCATAAAGTCCATCTTGCCCACTTCTTTTTGCCGGTCTTCATCGCTGAAAGCGGCCAGTTCCTGCTTCAGCTCGTCATAAAAGACGGTTTCCTTGGCGCTGTCCCAGAAGTAGCGCTCATACTTGGTATGCTCGAAGTGCCACGGCTTGTAGAAAAGATTGTAGTGAATCATGCAAGGGTCAGCCATTTCCGGGTCAACGTCATTTGGCATGGCGTCCCATCTTGGGTCCAGGTACTGGATCTGGCCTGAGCAGATTTCATTGATGTAGTCCTGGTCCGGGGCAATGGAATTGAAGTGGTATTTGCCCAAAAGGTAGAAGAACTTGTCCAGGAATTTCTTTTCCCGCAGCTGCTTGGCGTCCATGACCAGCATGCCGGAGTTGATGTAGCTGTCGTTTGGCAGGCCCAGCACGTCTTTGATGTAGACCTGCAGCGGCTTGACGTATTGAATTGAGCCGTCACGGCAGGCCCCGATCAGCTTGCCGTCCAGGTCCTGCTCGTACAAGCCGGCAATGTCGGCGTTCAAGACCGTGTCGCTGTCAATGTAGACCAGCTTGTCGTATTGCGGGAAGAGGTCTGGAATGAACAGGCGGTAGAAGATGGACAGGGTGAAGAATTCGGCCCGCAGGAAGTTTTCCTTCCGGTTCTGGATCGGGGCCAGCTGGTCTTCGCTCATTTCATGGAACTCGATATGGACATTGCTGCGGCTGTAGGCGGCCAGAGCGGCGCGGTGGTCGGCAGAGAGGCCCTGGTGCAGGAAGACGACCGTGTAGTCCTTGGCCGGGTCGCTGAATTTGACCAAGGAATTCAAGGATACTGCCGCGTAAGGCGTGAAGTCGTCGCTGATTGAGTAAAATACTGGAATAGTCACGTTGTGGCTCCTAATCTAGCAATATTTAATTGCATTAACTTTTTGTTTTTAATAACTCACTAAACTCGTTTCACAGATAAGTACATTATACTATCTATCTGATTTTTTGGAAAAAACAAAACATACTAATCTAGTGTTGGATGATTACTCGACGGAGTAGTCGTTCAACACTTTTTCTTTTACTATGTAAAGTGGAGATGAAGCCAATGCCGTGACTGCTTTGGACACATGATGTCGTAAACAAAACTGGCAGCTTCACCATTCAATTGTGAATCTCGTCTAAGTATGTTGGCTGTTAAAGTCCTGTTGAGAAAATTAGATCTGATTGGATTAGATGGAGGCAGCTCATCTCCAAGTAAAGCGGAGGTTTATTCTTATGGATTTATTGAAAACTGTTTTTGGTATTGATGTTAGCAGCCGGAAGTCTAACGTATGCATTATGGTCAATGGCCAAAAAGTTGATGACTATGCCATCTCCAACGATATGGTAGGCTTCAATCAGTTGCTAGATGACCTTAAGCAGGTTACTAAACCGCAGATTATCTTTGAAGCAACTGGTGTCTATTCCAGAAGACTCCAGGCGTTTTTGGACATGCACGAATTGCGCTATGTCATGATGAACCCGCTGGAAGCCAAAAGAAAGACAAAGGATGACCTGCACCAGAACAAGACCGATAAGCTTGATGCCTTGTACCTTGCCAAGCTGCAGTCTGAGCACCCGCAACGGCTGGCCTACGTTCAAAGCAAAGAATATCAAGAATTGATGGCCAATAACCGCATCTATGAGCAGGCTTCGCACGATCTGATAACCAACAGGAATAGACTGCACAAAGCCATTCAGCTCACTTTCCCAGAGATTGAGCACTTAATGGTTAACCCGAGAGGGAAAAACTACTGGAGTATTGTTCTCAGATTCCCACACCCTGATATCGTATTAGAAACAAAAGAAGCCGATATCATCGACTTCTTAAAAGGCTTATCTGGTATTGGTAAAAAGCGCGCTAACGACATAATGCAAAGTCTTATTCGTTTGGCTAAAGTCGCATGCCCAGCTGTCAAAAAGGACAGTGCACATATTCGTGGCCTCGAAATGGCCATTAACAATATTCTGAGCGCTGAAGAGGCGTGCCAGACAGCTTTAAAGGAGATGACCAAGCTCGCTCCCAAGCGGGATCTGGAGATCCTCACAAGCATTCCAGGCATCGGCGAAAATACCGCTCTAAGAATCATTAGTGAGCTTGGGGATATCAGACGTTTTAACAACCCTAGCCAATTAAATGCCTTCGTTGGCGTTGACCCTCAAGTTTATGAATCTGGCAACCTCACGGCCCACCTGTCAATTTCAAAGCGTGGGACAGCTATCGGCAGAAAGGTGCTGTACTTGGCAATCAACCAAATTCAGTCGGCTAAGAAAGCGGGAAACCCTTCTCATATTGCGGATTATTACGAGAAACGAAAACGGTCTTCTGAGACTGCAAGTCACAAGAAGGCCGCTATCGCATCGATCCATAAATTATTACGGACGATCTTCGCTTTAATTAAGAATGATCAATTATATAGCTATGACGTAGCCAAACATAACCAAAGACTTTTGTCATAAAAATTGATCCAATAGATATTATAACAGCCTCTTTTTTGAAATTACAGAAGGTGGCTGTATTTATCATGCCCTAAATCAGATATTTAACTCGATTCTCCGGGAGCCATTTCCCGATTAGGCCTGTATTTCAAAATAAAATTGCTTAAAATCGTTGATAACACTTGACTTAGAGTAGAAAAAGCCTCCTCTGTCGAGGAAGCTTAAACTGGCTTGCTTACAGCTGCGGCTCCAGTTCCAGGAACTGGTTCAAGATGTCGTCATACTCGTGCAGGCCCAAGACGCTGTGGACCCGGTCCACGTCCCAAGGCTTGACGGTTTGGGTGCGGAAGTAGGGGAAGAAGCGGAAGGTGGTCGTGAAGTGCTGGATCACCGTGTCCTCCTGCAGGCGGTACTGCTCATTGTAGCGCCGCGGGGCAAAGCGCTTCTCCTTGGCCAGCTTGTTGATGGCGGTTTGGTCTGGCAGGAACATCTTCTTGAATTCCATCAGCCGGCGGACGCGGGCAAAGAGGCGGGTCCGCTTGATTTCCGGCATGTTCAGGAGCAGAACGCCAGAGTTGATGTAGTCAAAGGCCTTCTTTTGGTTGTGGAAGAAGAAGCGGCCAAAGTAGTCCAGAACCCCTACCAGTTCGGTACCAGTCAGGTCTTGCTGGTAAAAGTCGTCGAGCGGCCGGCGGATGATGACGTCATCGTCCAGATAGAGGACGCGGTCAGGAATTGCCTCCAGTTGGTCCGCGTATAGCCGCAGCATGGCATAAGGGGTAAAGCGGGTCCCCATGTTGGCTGTCGGCGGCTCCTGGATGAAGTTGAGCGTGCAGTCGATCAAGTCCAGGCTGCTATTTGGATTGGCCGCGGTCAAAAGGGACCGGATCAAGGCTGCCGCGTGCTTGGAAAAAGGCCGGTAGTGCTTGGTCTTTGACTTGGCCCGCATGGTCAGGATATAGACGTGGAGCTCCTTGCCCTGCTCCGCTTTCAGCAGGGACAGGACCGCGATCAAGACTCCGCGCTCAGCATTGTGGTCACCGCAAAACATAATATTCATGCTAATCCCTCCTCTTCGTAGGCAATGTTACTTGTGCTCGTGTTCACTATTGATTTTAACATAATTCCAATAAGCATAGTCGCTCAGCTTGGCCCGCTGGCACATGGCCTGGTAGATTTCAGCATGCAGCTGCTCCTGCGCGGCTTTCTTGCCCAAGGACTGGTCCGGGAAAAATGGACCGTCGATGTAGACGCGGATTTTAGGCCGGCGGCCAATGGCAGGCTTTTGGTAGGTCGTGGTCATGGTAAAGCTGGGGGCCTTCAAGGAAACCGGGAAGTTCAAACTGGTGGCCGGGAAGGGGCGGATCTTGGTATAGTAGGGCCAAAGATGGGCTTCGGGGTAGATGATGATGGCCGCGTGCTTGTTTTGAAAGGCAGTCTTGACGTCCTTTAAGAGGCGGATGGACTGCTTGACCGTCTTGCCGACGGGCAGGCCGGCGACTGGAATGACGAACTTGCCCAGGATGGGGATGCCCCAGTTGGACTGGGCCGCCAGGGTGTAGAAGCGGTAAGGGTTGACGATAGTCAGAGGATTGAAGGGGTCGCCCAGCATCTGGGTGTGGTTGCCAAAAATAAAGTAGCCTTGGTTTTGCTTTTTAAAAGGGGCCAGCTTTTCCTTGCCGTAGACCCGGATGCCCAAAATCCCCCGGCAGTAGATCCAGGCAAAGCCGGCGGCCAAAGTCCGCGCGACCGCGTTCCAAACCTTAAAGGCCCATCCCGGCCGGAAGACCCGGTAGTCGTCTGCCAGCTCCAAGTCCTGGTTGGCGGAGTCGATGACGTCGTCAGTGATGCTCGTGTAGTAGATCTGCTTCTTGGCCAATTTCTTCCTCCCATCGGCTGCTTAGCCGTTATTTTAGCCTGATAAGGCAGCCGGAAAAATAAAAAAGCACTGCTTGCGCAGTGCTTTAGGCGATGGGTCGTCAGGGGATCGAACCCTGGACACCCGGATTAAGAGTCCGGTGCTCTGCCAGCTGAGCTAACGACCCATGTGTTTGTCAACAAACACTATTATGCCATAAATCCAGATAAAATCAACGTTAATTTTTACAGAAATTGTAATATTTTTTAAAATGGCCGTAAATCAAGTATAATAATCAAGGTGAAGGAGGTACGCGATGCCTAAAAAGATCCTCGTCGTTGATGACGAAAAACCAATTTCAGATATTATCAAGTTTAACTTGAACAAAGAGGGTTTTGACGTTGAAACTGCCTATGACGGTGAAGAAGCCGTCAAGAAGGTCGACGAATACAATCCTGACTTAATGATTTTAGACTTAATGCTCCCCAAGAAAGACGGGCTGGAAGTGGCCCGCGAGGTCCGGCAGACCCACGACATGCCGATTATCATGGTTACCGCCAAGGGCGGGGAAATCGACAAGGTCCTTGGCCTGGAAATGGGGGCGGATGACTACGTTACCAAGCCTTTCTCCAACCGGGAACTGGTAGCCCGCGTCAAGGCCAACCTGCGCCGGCGCGACATTGTCAAGAAGGCGGTTGAAGTCAGCCAAAAGCAAGAGCAAGAGAAGCAGAACAACGATATCACCATCGGCAACCTGGTCATCAAACCGGATGCCTACATCGTTGAAAAGAACGGGGAGAAGATTGAATTGACCCACCGGGAATTCGAGCTGCTCTACTATCTGGCCCAGCACATGGACCAAGTCATGACCCGGGAGCACCTCCTGCAGACGGTCTGGGGCTATGACTACTTTGGGGACGTGCGGACGGTCGACGTGACGGTCCACCGCCTGCGCGAAAAGATCGAAGACAACCCAGTCAGACCAAAGATCCTGGTTACCCGCCGGGGCGTGGGCTACTTCGTCAAGTCGCAGACAGAAGAATAATCTTGAAGCCACTGGAACCGGTGGCTTTCTTTATGTATAGGAATTATGAAGAAAATTAGGATCAGACTCAAACGCATTTTTAGTTCAATCCAGATGAAGATCACGTTGATCTTCATGCTGCTGCTCCTGGCCACGATCGAAATCATCGGGGCCTATTTCACGCGGCAGATGGAACAGACCAGCATTGAGAACTTCCAGACGACGATTCAGCTGCAGACGATCGTGACCGACCAGCTGACCAACCAATTGGTCAAAAACGGCAAGACGGCCGACCGCAAGATGAACCAGATCATCACTGACTACAACAATGATGCCATCAGCGAGATCCAGGTCATCGACAACAAGAACGTCATCCGAGCCGTGTCCAATTTAAACGACAAGGACCGGGTGGGCCAGCTGTCCAGCAACAGCGACGTGCGGGAAGTCATCAATGTCGGCCAGCCCAAAACCATGGTGATCAACAGCAAAAAGGGCAACTATATGGTCCAGATCGTTCCGCTGACCAGTGGAACCAATATTGTTGGGGCCGTATATGTCCGGGCCAGCATGGCCACCGTCTTTGCCAACCTGCGCAACATCTCTTTGATGTTCCTGACGGCCACGCTTTTGGCCGTCCTGGTGGCGGCCGTGGCCTCGCTCTTTATTTCCCGGGCAATTACCCAGCCAATCGCGGAATTGCGCCAGCAGGCCATGCAGGTGGCCAACGGGGACTACTCAACCCAGGTCAAGATCTACTCAAACGACGAACTTGGCCAGCTGGGCAGTGCCTTCAACACCCTGTCGGCCAGAATCGAGCGGTCCCAGGAGCAGTCTGAATCAGAAAGACGGCGCCTGGACTCGGTTCTGTCCCACATGACTGATGGGGTGATCGCGACCGACCGGCATGGAAACGTCTCGATCATCAACCAGATGGCCCAGGACTTTTTGAACCTGTCAGCTGATGAGGCCATCAACAAGCCGATTTCCCAGGTCCTGGGCCTGGGCGATGACTACACCAGCCAGGACCTGATCTCCAGCCAAAGCGACATGCAGGTCACGGTCAACAAGGGGACGCCAGATGAAATGATCCTGCATGCCAGCTTTACTCTGATCAAGCGGGTGACGGGCTTCGTTTCCGGAGCTGTCTGCGTCCTGCATGACGTGACTGAGCAGATCAAGAACGAAGATGAGCAGCGGCAGTTCGTCTCCAATGTCTCTCACGAGCTGCGGACGCCGCTGACCAGTGTCCGGGCCTATATCGAGGCCTTGAGCGAAGGGGCCTGGAAGGATCCGGAGATTGCCCCGAAGTTCCTGCAGGTCACGCAGGAGGAAACGGAAAGAATGATCCGGATGGTCAACGACCTTCTGGTCCTGTCCAGAATGGACCGGGGGACTACCAAGCCGGACCTGGAATGGGTCAACTTTACCGACTTTGTCTCCCACCTGCTCAACCGCTTTGACATGATCGTGGAACACGACAAGAAGGATCCAAAGACCAACGAAAAGAAGTACGAGATCAAGCGCGAGCTCGGCAACCAGGCCTTGTGGATTGAAATCGATACTGACCAGATGATGCGGGTGATCGACAACATCATGAACAACGCCATCAAGTACTCGCCAGATGGCGGGACGATTACGGTCAGATTAAAGCAGAACCAGAACTGGGTCCTGTTGAGCATCAGCGACCAGGGCTTGGGGATTCCGCGCAAGGACCTGGGCAAGATCTTCGACCGCTTCTACAGAGCGGACAAGGCCCGGTCCCGGGCTCAAGGCGGGACTGGCCTTGGCCTGGCCATTGCCAAAGAGATCGTCACGGCCCACGGCGGGCGGATTTGGGCTGACAGCCGCGAAGGGCATGGTTCAACCTTCTACATTTCCCTGCCTTATGAGCCAATGGATGAGGAGGATGAATGGGATGAAGTTTAAATTCAAGTTTAAATTTGGCGACTTTCTCCTGCACCTGGTCACGACGGTTGTCATTGCCGCGTCCGTCATCCTTTGGGTCATGGTCATGACCAGTGATGAGCGCTTCAGCAAGATCAGCGACGAAACCGCCGCGCAGGATTCGCCGGCGGTCAAGACCCGTTACCGCAGCATGCGGGGCTTTTACGCGCCAAGTCAGGTCTACGTCTATGTTAAAGGCGAGCGCTACCAGGCCCATGACCCCAAGCGCAACCTTTCCTTGAAGTTTGTCCAGAACGTGGAGGATGCCGAACTGGGAACGATTGAAAAAGTCAGCACAGACGCGGCTGCTTACCGCAAGCTGCTGAACAACCAGCACTACCTGAACTTTGCCTACCCAGATCAGGTCAATTTTGCCGTTTTGGTCGGTTCAACCAAGAAGAATGCCAGCCGGAACTTCAACCGGGTCTTTGTCCCCGTGAAGTCCAGCTACCGTTATCTCTACTTTGCCAACGACCAGGGTAACAAGATTTACCGGACCAAGATCAAGAAGGGGAATTTTGCCCAGTTAGTCAAGTACGTGACCGCGGCTAAGGAAAGGGAAAAAGTCAGCTTCCTGCATCTGACCAATCTTTACGTGCCGTTTTACGCCAAACCGCTGAAGATCAAGGAATACAGCTATTTGATCAATTATTCTTCCCGGACCTACTTCGCGGCCAAGCTTTTGGGCAGCGACTACCGCAAGAGCGTCTCCAAGCAGGGTGTCACGACCTACAGCTCGGGCTACTCCCTGCGTCTGCAGGTGCCGCCGAGCGGCAAGCAGAATGACCACCAGTACGTCTACCGGGTCTACCGGAAGATGGGGAAGATGAGCTTTAGCCGGCAATTGCTGGAAAGTGCCTCCTATGTCAAGCGGCTAGGCTTGTCAGAGCAGGATCTGCGCTTCTTTGAGGCTGACGGCCAGCTGGTCAAGTACGTCAACTACATTGAAGGCTACCCGGTCTTCGTCAACGGCAACCAGGTTCAGGCCAGCGTGACCTGTGAAAAAGATTTGGTCAGCGTTGGCTTCAACAGCATGAACCTGCAGATCCCGATCCCGTATGATGGACGGAAGACGACTCTGCCAAAGACGGCGGACCTGCTCAAGGAGCTGGACCAGATCGGGATCA
This sequence comes from Faecalicatena absiana, assembly GCA_017309015.1. Lineage (GTDB taxonomy): Bacteria > Bacillota > Bacilli > Lactobacillales > Lactobacillaceae > Lactobacillus > Lactobacillus absianus. Next base: position 672,672 of record JAEDAG010000001.1, on the reverse strand, counting down.
AGGAAAGCGAGATCCGCAAGATCGTCATCGGCTATAAAGTCGTCCAGGACAAGAAGCGCGATGATCTGGTAACCTTGGTGCCAACCTACTATATCAAGGTTGCCGGCGAGTGGAACACGCTAAGCGGCTGGCGCGATGCCCGCGTAAACGATGACGCGCCGCATGATAATGAAACGCCGTCAAACAGCTACAGCTACGCAAGCAGCGACGACTCTTCGGCTGAATCAGCGGCTGATAGCTCATCTGCCAGCTCTTCGTCTTCAGAAGCGGCTAAGACGGAGTCTGCTCCAGCATCATCGTCGTCATCATCGGCATCAGCAAGCACCAGCAGCGAATACGAGCAAAAGCCTGACACTGGGGCAGCAGCATCCAGCTCCAGGAGCTCATCTGCCAGCTCCAGCAGTTCTGCGGAAGGGGGAAAATAGATGGACCATCGGAAAATTGAATGGCTGTTTTTGATCCTGTTCTGCCTGGTTGACATTTACCTGATTATCGAGCTGTGGCGGCCGCCAATCTCCTTGAGCTCTTCCACCAGTTCCGTCACCAGCAGCAATAATCTGCGCGAGGAGATGCGCTCAGACAACATTACGGTGCCAAAGCTCTCCCGTAATGCTGATTCCGGCTACTACCTGGCTTCAAGAGGAAAGACCGACTTGAAGAAAGCTGCTGGCAAGATCAGCAGCGACGTACAGGTTGATTACGCCCAAAATGACAAGACCCTGTACGGAACCCTGAAAAAGCCGATCTCTTTGGAACGGATGAGCCTTGAGCAGTTCAAGAATGACAAGAACTACGTGCCTCACGGCAAGGAATTCACCTATGCCAGCTATCTGTCCAGCAATTCCAGCTACGTTTACGTGCAGCACAGCCAATATGGCAATCTTTACTCCAACCTGGGCCAATTGGTCATTACGGTCAAGGACAAGAAGATCACGGGCTACTATGAGACCTACCTGAGCGACCTGACCAGCGTCCGGGAGCTCCAGTCCACGATCAGCCCTTGGCGGGCCGTCAGCAGCCTGTATACCAACCGGGAATTGTCTGACAACTCCAAGGTCATGCAGGTCAAGCTGGGCTATACCAGACTGACCGAGGTCCGCGGGAGCGTGATTTTTGTTCCAACCTGGATGGTCTGGATCGAAAACAAGTCAAGCAAGAGCACGACCGTCAAGCGGGTCAACGCCTTCAACGGGCAGCTTTTGCAGACGACCGCGGTTGACGATTAGGCAAAAAGGCAGAAAGCACGCCAAAAATGCCTTAGAATATAAGGCGACTGATTTGCGCAGAAAAAGGAAGGAAGAAGCTTAGTGAAGTTCGCAGTATTATCCAGTGGCTCAGCCGGCAATTGCAGCCTGCTGATGACCGGACAGCACAAGATCCTGATGGACGCCGGCTTGTCCGGCAAGAAAACCAAGGAGCTCTTGGCCAAGGTGGGCGTCGACATTATGGATATCGACATGGTCTTTTTGAGCCATGACCATACCGACCACAGCGGAGGAATGGGCGTTTTGATGCGCCGCTACCCAAATTTGGCGGCTTTTTCCAACACGGGCACCTGGAGATACCTGATGGACACCAGCAAGATCGGCAAGCTGCCAGAAGAGCAGATCAACGTCATTGAGCCGGGCCAGACCAAGACCTTCGGCGACTTGGACGTGACTGCTTTTGCTACCAGCCATGATGCCGCGCAGCCCCAGTACTACGTCTTCACCAGCGGCGGCAAGCGGATGGCCTTTTTGACAGACACGGGCTATGTTTCAGAGAAGACTGAAGACGTGATCCGCGATGCTGATGCCTACCTGCTCGAATTCAACTATGACAGCCTGATGCTGCGCGACGGTCCCTACCCGTGGAGCCTTAAGCAGCGGGTGGCTTCTGACGTGGGCCATTTATCCAATGACCAAGCCGGGCAGGCCCTGGCTGACGTGATCACCAGCCGGACCAAGCATGTCTTTTTGGCCCACCGCAGCCAGCAGAACAACATCGACTTCCTGGCCCGGGACACGGCGGAAAAGATCCTCCAGGAGCGGGACGCGGATGTCTCCAGCGACCTGCAGCTGATTGACACGGAGCCGGTTCTCCCGACCCGCGTGTTTGACCTGTAGTTAGCGAAAAAGTAGCAAACGTTTAAAACTTTGTATACTATTTGTTCATATTTATTTCAAAAACTTTGGCTATGATGGAGACATCAATAAGGAGTGATAAAAATGACTGAAGAACAGAGAAAACAAAAGAACAAGAAAGACAATGGCTTGCTGGCCAAGGCAGCGATTATTGGGGTCGTGGCCGGCCTGCTCGGCGGCGGGGTTTCCTATGCTGGCTTGAACGCGGCCAACGTGGCCAATAATAATTCAAGCGCTGGCTCGTCGGCGACGACCTCATCATCCACCAGCTCAAACACCGGCGAAACCGGCAGCGTGACCAGCTCAAGCAAGGGCACGACCAGCGTCAACAAGTCAGCGGCCAGCAGCGGCACGATGACCGCGGCCTATAAGAAGGTGCAAAACGCGGTCGTTTCCGTCTTGAACTACAAATACACGTCAAGCTCATCCAGCAATTCCGACCTGTACAGCATGTTCGGCTACGGGGATGACAGCGACTCATCATCCTCAAGCTCTTCAAAGAAGTCCCTGACCCTGTATTCTGAAGGCTCTGGCGTCATCTACACCACGGCCAGCGGCAAGGGCTACATCGTAACCAACAACCACGTCATTTCAGGCGCGGCCAAGGTCAAGGTGATCTTGGCTTCAGGCAAGACGATCGCCGCGACGGTAGTCGGCAAGGACGCCACCAGTGACTTGGCCGTTTTGTCAATCGACTCCAAGTACGTTACCCAAACGGCCTCATTTGGCGACTCCAGCGCTTTGCAGTCAGGCCAGACGGTAATCGCCGTTGGCTCACCAGAAGGGTCAGAGTACGCCTCTACGGTAACTCAAGGGATCGTTTCCTCGCCTAGCCGGACTTTGACCTACAACGGCAACCAGATGACGGTCATCCAAACTGACGCGGCCATCAACTCCGGCAACTCTGGCGGTCCATTGGTCAACTCAGACGGTCAGGTCATCGGGATCAACTCAATGAAGCTGTCCAGCTCTACCAGCGGCGACTCAGTTGAAGGCATGGGCTTTGCCATTCCTTCAAATGAAGTCGTGACCATCATCAACCAGCTGGTCAAGAACGGGAAGATTACCCGGCCGCAGCTGGGCGTGATGGTGGCCGCCTTAGATGAGCTCAACAGCTACTACAAGAAGCAGATGGGCATCTCATCCAGCCTGAAGAAGGGCCTTTACGTTGCTAAGGTAACCAAGGGCGGTGCCGCGGACAAGGCCGGCATGAAGAAGGGCGACGTCATCTTGAAGGCCGACGGCAAGACGGTCAACGACGTGGCAACCCTGCACAACATCTTGTACAACCACAAGGTTGGCGACAAGGTAAGCCTGACGGTTCAGCGCGGCAGCAAGACCATCACGATCACGGTTGCCCTGGAAGCCAGCAAGTAGCAAATAGCTAGAAATAGCCAAATAAATGGCGATAAATAAACATTTAGAGCGAGCAAGAAGCAGATTAAGCTTTTTGCTCGCTCTTTTGTTAACGATACGCCCGGAATATAAAAATAAAGTTCGTCTTTGAATCCTGTCAAGGACAAGCTTAAAAAGAGACTTTTCCCCATTTCTGTGGAAAAGACTGTGGATTGTGCAAAAAGTGGGGGCTAATTGGGGTGATTTTCTGTGGATAAGCTGTGAATTGTGTGTAAGTTTCACGCGTTTATTCTATGTTAAAACAGGTGTTCATGGCTTAAGATCGGGGAGAATTGGTGATTGTTTGTGAAAAATCCCCATCCACAAGAGAAATGTGGAATGGTTACACGGTTTTTGCCAATTTTTTTTAATTAGTCAATGGCTTGCGGGAATCTGTGTTTGTTCCACTAAATGTAGGACAAGTCTTTCCACAGGTGTGGACAAGGGCGGTTGATTAACTGTTGATTGTGGGGAGAACTTTTCCCGTGGTAAAATAGAAGCATTATGAATATTAAGATTGTTTGCGTTGGAAAGCTAAAAGAAAAATATTTTAAAGACGGAATCGCTGAATATCAAAAGCGCCTGAGCCGCTTTGTCAAGGTGCAGATCGTGCAGGTGCCAGATGAAAAGGCACCTGAGAGCCTTAGTCCGGCCCAAATGGAAGAGGTCAAGGACAAGGAAGGCGAGCGGATTCTGAGCAAGATCAAGGACAAGGAATACGTCTACGTGCTGGCCATCAAAGGGAAAGAGCGGCCAAGCGAGGAATTTGCCAAGGAAATCAAGGACCTGGGCACCTATGGGCATTCAGACATCACGTTTGTCATCGGGGGCAGCCTAGGCACCAGCAAGGCTGTCAACCAACGGGCTGACGACCTGCTCAGCTTTGGCAAGCTGACCATGCCCCACCAATTGATGCGGCTGGTCTTAATTGAGCAGATCTACCGGGCTTTCATGATCAACTCCGGCAGTCCGTATCACAAGTAAGAAATCAGGGAGGAAAGAAAAATGAAGTGTCCAAAGTGCGGAAGCATGAACAAGGCTGGGGCCAAGTTCTGCAAGAACTGCGGCTCGCCGCTGACCCAGCAAAAGCCCAAGCCGGTCGCCCAAATGACCAGCGGCCGTGCCGTGCCCAAAAAGCAGAACAAGCTGGTATTGGCGTTGGCGCTGCTGGTGGTCCTGCTCGCTGCCTTTTACGGCTGGGGCAGCTTCTATTACAGTAAGGACAAGCAGATTGACCGGATCGTGGTCAAGATGAAGGAGCCAACCAAGGACCTGTCCAAGGACGTCTTTACCAAGACGGCCAGCTTCCAGGTCACCAAGGATAGCGTTGAGCCCTTGCAGAAGTACTACCATGACCACCCAAGCGTGGCCAACGAGCTGGCAAGCAAGTGGAAGAGCGAAAGCGGCGAACAAGCCGGCAAGGACGCGGTCAGCCTGCAGAAGTCCGGCCACTGGCTCTTGTTCCTTCCAAGATACAAGTTGCAGGTTGCGACCTACAAGCCAACGGTTGTAACCAACCATGCCGACGCGAAGATCACGGTTGACGGCCACAGCACTGGAACCGTCAAGACCAGCGGCAAGCAATATGTTCAACGGCTGGCGCCAGTGATCGCCGGCACGCACGCGTTCGTCATCTCATCCTCGGTGGGCACCAGCAGTGCCAGCGTCAACGTCTTTTCTGACGCGGCCATCGACTTGTCCATCCATACGGCCAGCTTCCAAGTGTCCGCGCCTGACGCGCCAAATGGCAGCATCTACATCAATGGCGAGAAGGTCGGGACTTTGGACGGCGATGGGAACGAGACTTTTACCAACTACCTTTTGACCAAGAACATGAGCCTCTACGTCAAGAAGACGGATGGCAGCAGATCGGAAACGATCAGCGATTTCGGCAGAATTATCAGCCAGGATCCTAAAAAAGCCCGCAGCGATGATGACGAAATCGTGGCCGTCAACGGCCGCTGGGTCTTGAAGCCGGAATGGAACGATGACGATGCTGACGCGGACGCAAGCTCGGATTCATCCTCAGAAGACAGCAATGATGACAGCGACGAAGATGACGATGCAGACAGCGAGTCAGATGACGCGGATGAGTCCAATCGCATCGACCAAGATGATCTTCAGGAGGCCGTTGACGGCGCTTGGGGCAATGGCGATGACGATGCCGCGGACTACTATGTTGGCGGCGAAGGCAACAGCTCCTACCAGAGCATCAAGCGGATGCATGATTCCTGGGATAACGCTGACAATATCAGCTCTTATGGGGAGACCGTCACCATCAGCAAAGCTCACAAAAAGGGCGACAATATCGTATGTGACCTGCGCGTTACCCACCACGTCGTTTGGACTAACAAGCCGACAACCAATGTTGTTGATCAATACGTGGGCGCGACGCTTAATGATGACTATAAAATCATTAGTATGGGCCACGGCTCCACGATTTCCAAATAGCCTATGAAACGCGTTTATTGTACGAAATGCGGCAAGGCCAATGATCCAGCCTACGCTTACTGCACCAAATGCGGCGCCCGGCTGGATCATGAGGCCAAGGCGGCCGCGGGAATTCACAATAAGCGGTTGAAGAAGCTGCTTGTCTGCCTGTTTTTGCTGGTCTTGCTGCTTGGCGGATCCTTGGGCTGGGGTTGCTTCTACTACAGCCGGGATCAGCAGGTCACGCGGATGGTCTTGGCCTTGCGCGATCCGCAAAAAGACCTGTCGCCATATATTCACTGCGATGACCCGGAGTTTGACGTCATTCCCAGTACCGTCCGGCCCCTGCAGGTCTACTACCAGCACTATCAAAAGCAGCTAGGCGAATTGAACCTGGAGCTGCGCCAGGCTGGCTACCAGCCGGATCCCCAGGATCTGGTTTCCTTGAAGCAGGAAGGGAAGTACTTTTTCATCTTTCCGCGCTATCAGTTGACTGTAAAGACCCATAACCCGGTCTTTCAGACCAGCTTCGCGCCGTACAGCCTGTTCATTAATGGCTTCAACAGCAAGACGATGGACAAGAAGGCCCAAAAATACGGTGAGCCGCTGATTGAGGGGCGCTATGCCTTTAAAGCTGTTGGCCAGAAGCAGCAGGCTCAAAAGACGGTCGATCTGCTCACTGACGATCCAGTCAAGCTGCCGGCTTCGGCCAAGGAAAGCAGCGGCCAGGAAAAGGCCAGGATCATGGCCCAGAACCGGTCTAACAACACGTCAGACGTGCCAACGGAGACGCTGGGGGTAATGGTTGCCCTCCTGCAGAAAAAGTCGGCAAACTGGCTTAAAGGAAGCTTGAAGCAGGGCCAGCCAATCTACTATGAGCTTGTCCGCTCCGAGAAGATTGCCGGCAAGCCGTTGCTGGGCTACAACGCCTTATTGGCCAAAGACCGGCAAACCGGCCTGCTCTACCGGGTACAGGGCCAGCAGGTGACCTATTTGTGGCGCGAAAAGGGCAAGTCGGACCCGCTTAAAACCGTGTCGGTTGCCCGCCTCAAGCATAATTATTACCGGAACAAGGATCAGCGCGGCGAAGTTGACGACTACGTGAGCCAGCTGAAGACCAGCGATTAAGCCGAAAAAAGAGCTAGAATCCATGCGGATTCTAGCTCTTTTGTTTGCTTTGCTTGCGTTGCTTGGATTTTTTGCCGTTTAAGCCTTGGCGGCTTTCTTGATGCGGCTGACCAGGAGCAGGGTGACTAAGAAGAAGGCCAGGCCAAAGGCAAAGAGGATCAGCCAAGTCTGCTGCAAGTGGGCGGCAGTAGACTTATAGGCGGCTTCCGGCTTGTGCTTGACCAGCTTGATTACTTCTGGCAAGAGGTGGGAATGTTCCAGCTGGAGCTTGCTTTCCAGGCTGTTAAGGCGGGAAGTGCTCCCCACGGCCTGCATCCCCCACCTGCTGATCATCAAGTAGGAAAACTTGTCAGCCAGGCCGCTCATGTCGAAGAACAGGCCTGAGAAGATCAGTTCAAAGATCAGGATGTAAGGAGCCAGGGTATTGGCCGCGGACTTGTCCTTCACCAGTCCTGAGACCATGAGACCCATCATGTCAGAGGACCACATGATCAAAAAGATGCTGACGAAGAATTCGAACCAGACGGACCCGAAGATGATCCCGCTTTTAGGCAGGTCGTGACCGTAATTGAGCTTGACCAGGGTGTAGCTCAGGGTAATGATCAGACTTTGGACCAAGACCAGGCCAGTTTGCAGGATGGCTCTGGCGCCGGTGTAGCAAAAGGCGTTGGTGCTGCGCAGGTCCAGAACCGTGTCGTGGCGGTCGGAGACGATGGTTTGGATCGAGTTGAACAGGCCGCACCAGATGGCGGCACAGACGATGATGAAGCTGGCCGACTTGGTATCCTCAAAGTTGACGAACATGTTCTTACCGGCGATCCAGACCACGACGGCCATCGTCGCTACGGGAAAGAGCAGGGACAGCAGTACGGTCTTTTTGCGGCCGAACCACATATGGGTGTAAAGATTAAGTTGATTCAGCATTTTAGATTGTTTCCATTTTTCTCCAAAAAGTCTATTTTTCTTGTTCCAGGTTCTGGTAGATCCGGCTGAAGTTTTCAAGGCCCACGCCGGCTTCATCCGCGACGGCCTCAGGCGTGCCCAGGTAGGCCAGGCGGCCTACGCCGCCGCGCTTTTGCAGGAAGACGACTTTGTCAAAGCAGTCGATCTTTTCAACGTCGTGGACGATGGCCAAAATGGTCTTGCCGTGGTCATGGGCCAGGCGCTGCAGATTTTTGAAGAGGGAATCTTTCATCCCCGGATCCAGTCCCGCGTCCGGCTCATCCAGAAAGAGGACTTCCTTGTCGGCCACCAGCTCGGTTCCGATCATGACCCGGCGCTGCTCGCCGCCAGAGCACTGGCGGATCTGCTTCTTCCGGCAGGCAGTCAGGTCCAGCATCTGCAGGGTCTGGTTGACCCGTTGCTGGTACTCCTTGTGGGACCTGTGCGGCAATTTTGCTTTGACGCTGAAGGACAGGTAGTATTCAACCGTCAGGACCTGCCGGTCCTCGCCGATGTTCTGCTGGGGCACGTAGCCGAATTTCTGCCGGATCAAGTCCGCGCCGGCCCGGCTGTTCAGCAGCTCCTCTCCTTGATAGGTGATGCTGCCGTCCACGCCGGCCACGTTCATCCCATTGATGGCCGTGAGCAGGGTGGTCTTGCCGGCCCCTGACGTTCCCAGAATCGCGACCAAAGCCCCAGCTTCCACGTCAAAGCGGACGTCTTTGAGCAGCTGCTTTGGCCCGGCGTACTTTGCCTTGATGTTGACGCAGAGCAGCTTTTGCCTGCCCGCGAGATATTGGGCGTGCTCGTCAGCTGCTTGGCTGGCTGGGCTTTTGATTTTGGGCAGATTGTAAAGAAGCTGACCGTTGGTGAAGACCAGCTTGCAGTCGCACAGGGTGATAAAGTCTTTCTCTTGAAGCTTGCGCTTGCCATGCAGGTAGCGGCCGTTGACCTTGGTGCCGGCCGTTGAGCCGCAGTCGGCAATGTAATAATCGCTGCCTTCCTGGGTAATGGTCATGTGCCTGGCTGAGACGTAAGGGCGCTCAAGGACGAAGTCGCACTGACTTGGGTCGCGGCCAAAGACCGTGACCTTGCGGGTGAAGTGGAAGGGCTGCCACTTTTGTCCCAGGGCGTCAGTCGTAAACAGGATCCAGACGCCCCGCCGGTCAGGGTGGGCAAGATTAGCGGTGTCAATCCGCAGGACGTCACCGTTTTGCAGGAAAACGGCCTGCTTGGCGGCAACCTTTTCCCCGTTGTGGTAGGTCCCATTCAGGCTGCCAAGGTCCTGGTAGAACCACTGATCCTTGAGACAGGTGATTTTCCCGTGCTTGCGGCTGGCCAGGTGGGACGTTAAGGAGATGTCAGGTTTGGAATCCGGCGTCTGCCGGCCCAGATCCCAGACGTACTTGCTGGTTAAGGAATATTCTCGTGCCTGGCCAGCTTCCAGGACAACCAGGCTGGCGGGCGCAGGCTGGCTGTGAAAAGGCATCGTCTCCATTGTTTCCATTGTTGTTCTTTATTTGCTCCCTTCTTGCTTTTTCGTGTCGTTTTCCGGTTTCCTTGAAATCAGATCAGGCTCATGATGTCTTCAAAATTGCTGATGCCAGCATCGGCAGCGACGGACTTCGGCGTCCCGGAGAAGGCCAGGTCGACCGTGGACACGGGAATCTTCTTGTGACCAAACAGGCCGCGCTTGATAATCTGCTGCTGGTGGCGCAAGACCATGACTTGGTCAAAGAAATCGATGCTTTTGGAGTTTGGCACCCCATAATTGATAACTAAGATGGTGAGGTTGAGCTTGTGAGCCACGTCTTCCAGAATCTGGAACAGTTCGGTCTTCATATCGACGCTCAGCTTGTCAATTCCCAAGTCATAGCAGTCGATATAAAGGAAGATCGGCAGCTCGGTCGTCAGAGTCCGGGCAATGGCCAAAAGCACCTGTTCAAGCGGCGTCATGTCAAAGTAGTTTTTGCCTTTGAGCTTGGTTAGCCGCAGGAGCTTCAGGAGTTCGGGATCAATGCCGGAGCTGGTATTCCGGTTTAAGGTTCCATAGCTGTTTTGCGCGATCCAGGCTTTGGCCGGCTTTCCGCTGCGGTAGATGCTGATCGTACAACCTGGATCGCCGCGGCCAGCGATGCAGTTGCTGATGACCTGGGAGAAGGTGCTGATGGTTGAGAAGTCGGTCCCAAAGACCACGGCCAGGGCGCCTTCCGCGATTTCCAGATGCAAATTCTCAAAAGTAAGGTTGCCTACTTGCGGGCCATCAATCGCGATTTCCATCAGCTCCCGCTTCTGACTTAAGTAGAGGCCGTGAGCGTCAACGTCTGAGTGGACGGTTCGCGATTGTCCGGCATTTCTGGTGGCCGTCATCGTGTCAGTGGAATAGACTGGCCGCTCAGCTGTTTCAGCGCCGTTTACCGCTTGGGTTTCATAGCTGCCAGCCGTCTGGCTCTCGCCACCGTTTGCTGCTTGGGTTTCATAGCTGCCAGCCATCTGGCTCTCGCCACCGTTTGCTGCTTGGGTTTCATAGCTGCCAGCCGTCTGGCTCTCGCCACCGTTTGCTGCTTGGGTTTCATAGCTGCTGACCGCGCCAGCTGGCGCGGTCGCAAAGGGGCTTGGATTGGCCGCAGCCGTTTCATAGCCTGACTTGGCTGGAATCGTTTCATAGCTCGGGTTAGTGTTAAAAACGCCTTTCAGCGCCTGCTCCATATCTCTGGCACTTTGGTAGCGTTCTTCTTTCTTGCGGCGGGTAGCTTTGAGCAGGATAGCGTTCAAGGCCTGGCTGATGCCGGGAATTTCTGGCAGCTGGTCGGTTTGGATCCGCTTTTGGTCAGCGGCTTGGTCAAGCGGTCCGGGCTGCTCCATGAAGGGGCTCTTCCAGCCATTGGCCAGGTAGTAGAGAGTCAGTCCCAGGCTGTAGATGTCGACTTCCTTGTCCAGGTTAGGGTAAGGATCATATTGTTCAGGAGCCGCGAAGCCAGGGGTCAGGAAACTGGAAGTTTCATAGCTGCTGGAATTGTTGGCGATGATCCGGGAAATCCCGAAGTCTCCCAGAATATACTGGAGCTTGTGCTTGCCTTCGCCGCTGATGTAGATGTTGGCTGGCTTGATGTCCCGGTGAACCACGTTTTTGCGCTCACATTCTTCAAGGGCATCGCAGATATCGATTCCGATCTTGGCGATTTCCTTTTCGCTGAACTTCTTTCCGCGGTAATTGGTCAGGGTATCGAGCTCTTTCATGACAACGAACAGGTCCAAGCGGCGCGGGTCATCCTTGTCATGGTCGTACCAGTGGTCCAGGTAGGACATGGTATGGATGCTTTCGAGCTTGTTCATCAAATCCAATTCGCGGTTGGCGTCACGGCGCAGGTCGTCTTCGCTCTTGCCGTTATTGAACCCGCGCGCGACCTCCGTGATCTTGAGGGCACGCTGTTCATCTAGGCCGGGTTCATGGTGACTGATCTCATAGACTTCGGTTTTCCCGTTGGAGCCTTCGCCAATCAGGGGGCCAACCACCCATTTGTCTTTTAGGACTTGGTCAGTGTATCTGCCGGTTTCTTTTTTCATGGTCAATCCTTTCCTGTTTAGTGAAATTGGTGGAGGACCACCGTCACGTTGTCATAGCCGCCATTCTGCTTGGCTTGCTTTACTAAAGCCTGGGCGCCAGCCGCGGGCGTGGCGGCGGCGTGGACGATTTTGAAGATTTCCTTGTTGGTGCACAGGTCGCTTAGGCCATCGCTGCATAAGAGCAGGTAGTTGCCGCTCTTGACCTGCAGCAGGTCGGTTTCGAAAATGGTCATCTTGTAGCGGCTGTCCATCCCGACAAAGCAGGTCAGTTTGTGCTTGTCTTCTTCGGGGATGTTCTTGACGTTCATTTTGGCTTCCATCTGGGCCAAAGTCTGGTCTTCAGACAATTGCTGGATGCTGTGGCGAGTAATCAGGTAGGCCCGGCTGTCGCCAACATGAAAGAGCTTGAGCGTCTTGTCGCGCAAGAGCGCGATCGTGGCCGTGGTTCCGCCGACTTTGTTTGCGCTTCGGGCAGCGTTGATCTGCTCATTGGCCTTGGAGAAAGCCTGCCGCATGAGCTCTTGGATTTCTGAGGGACTTTTGCCGGGAAACTGGTCAGCGCTGGCTCGGAAGACCTGGGCCGTTTCCTTAGAGGCGATTTCCCCGCCGGCGATCCCGCCCATCCCATCGAACAGGCCCAGGCAGTGCCATTCGTCAGGGCTTAAGTTAGCATTGGCGTGAGCATGGCTGCTGGAACTGTCGTTGATTGAGCCACGAAGCAGGAAGTTGTCTTCATTGTTGTCGCGCACGCAGCCCACGTCGCTTAGCGCGGCCGTATTGCAGGAGCTGCTGCCGGTCAAGGCTTCTTTGATAGCACTAAAGAAGCCTCTGCCTTGTTCATTCATTCTTCTTTCCTCTTTTGTTTTTGATAAGAAAATAGTTGGAAAACACATACAAATATAAGATAATTTTAGCGCATTTTATTAGATGTGGGCGAGAAAACTTCTCATCTTAATGCAGAGCGAACTGGGCCACGTTTTTTGAGGAAAAATAGAAATACGTGTTTGCCGCGTGATATCATATTAATTAAGTATAAATGGCAAGCAAATTCTGCTTAAAGTACAGCATGAAATACAAATTCGAAAATACTGAGCACTGAAGCAGTCATTAAATGTAAAAAATGGGAGGTTGCGTATGAAAGAATGTCCGAAGTGCCAGGAAGGTCTGGCAAACGCCAAAGAGTGTCCCAACTGTCACGCTTTGATGTCCGGCAAGCTGAAATTCTGCATTGACTGTGGGACGAATTTGGAGAAAATTCCGGTTGATCACGTCGGAAAGGAGTGTCCAAACTGCCAGACTATTGCGGCCAGAGGCGACAACTTTTGCACGACATGTGGCTTTGACTTGTCATTGATTCCGGACCTGGTTGAAGAAGTCGCGCAAGCAGATGGGCCAGCAGCTGATCCAGAAGCAGCTAATTCGGCAGCGTCAAGTGAGTCAACGAGTGAATCGTCATCTCCAGCGCCTGTCGCTGAATCCGTAGCCGAAGCCGCGGAGTCTGCTGTCTCAACGCCTGAAGCCACTTTCGCGAAAACAGCGTCAAGTGAGTCAACGAGCGAATCATCATCCCCGGCGCCGGTCGCTGAATCCGAAGCGCCAAAAGCCGCGGAGTCTGCTGTCTCAACGCCTGAAGCCACTTTCGCGAAAACAGCGTCAAGTGAGTCAACGAGCGAATCGTCATCCCCAGCGCCAGTCGCTGAATCTGAAGCGCCAAAAGCCGCGGAGGCCGCTGTCTCAACGCCTGAAGCCACTTTCGCGAAAACAGCGTCAAGTGAGTCAACGAGCGAATCGTCATCCCCAGCGCCGGTCGCTGAATCTGAAGCGCCAGCAGCCGCGGAGGCCGCTGTCTCGGCGCCTGAAGCCACTTTCGCAAAAACAGTGTCGAGTGAGTCAACGAGCGAATCGTCATCCCCAGCGCCGGTCGCTGAATCTGAAGCGCCAGCAGCCCCGGTTTGTCCAGCGTGCGGCGCTCCAGTCAAAGCCGGCGACTTGTTCTGCATGAACTGTGGCCAAAAGGTGCCGGAATCCGCTCCAGCCACGGCCGCTGAATCTGAAGCCCCAGCAGCCCCGGTTTGCCCGGCGTGCGGCGCTCCAATCAAAGCCGGCGACCTGTTCTGCATGAATTGTGGCCAAAAGCTGCCGGAATCCGCTCCAGCAGCCGTGCCAGTAGCTCCAAGCGAGTCAACGAGTGAGTCGTCATCTCCAGCACCGGTCGCTGAATCTGAAGCTCCAGCAGTAGAAGCCCCGGTTTGCCCGGCGTGCGGTGCTCCAATCAAAGCCGGCGATTTGTTCTGCATGAATTGTGGCCAAAAGCTGCCAGAATCCGCTCCAACAGCCGTGCCAGTGGCATCAAGCGAGTCAACGAGTGAATCGTCATCCTCAGCGCCGGTCGCGGAATCCGAAGCGCCAGAGGCCGCGGAGGCAGATGCTGCAGTGCCTGAAGCAGTTCCGGAACCAGATTTGTCCCAGCCGGCGGAACCGGAAGCATCCCCAGCGCCAACGTCAGCCTTTGAGACGGTCGCGGCTGTCGAAGACTTCGATAAGCCAGCGGCAGCCGATGAAGGACACTCTCCGTTTTACGCCGAAGATTCTGAGCCGATTTCCATCGGAAATCAAAATCCGGCAGCGCCAGTTGAATCCGTACCGCCTGCAGCCGCGCCAACGGTCTGCCCGAACTGCGGGGAGGCGCTTGAGGCGGATGACCTGTTCTGCACGAATTGCGGCACCAAGATCGCGGACGACAAGCCCGCGCCTAAACAGGATCGCAGCTGTCCTAGCTGCGGCAAGCAGGTTCATGGTGAGGATGCCTTCTGCCCTTACTGCGGGGGTAAGCTGAATTAGTTTGACAAGCATGATCGCGTTGGATGATTGCTCGATAGAGCAGTCGCCCAACGCTTTTTTCGTGCTTGCGTTTTTCACAACGGTTCTTGATTCCCAAGAAAAAGAAGCTGGCAGTGCCAGCTCCTTTGGGTGTACTTATCTAAAATTTAGCGTTCACAAACTAAGCAGGTGGTCAAAGCTGCTGGTACTGATTCCAGCCCGGTCAGCGATGATCTCCGGCGTCCCGACCGCGGCCCATTCGTCGTAGGCCTTTTCCTTAAGCACCACGACCTTGTCAAAGCAGTCGATATCCTGAATTTGGCTGATTGAAGCCACGACCGTCTTATTTCCGTTGTGGGCCAGTTTTCGCAGGGCGTTGAACATGAAGTTCCGGTCCTGCGGACTCAAGCCGGCGTCTGGCTCATCCAAGATGAAAACCAGCTTGCCCTTGAGCAGGTCCTTGCCCAAGAGCACCAGCCGCTTTTCACTTTCGCTGCAGGCGTTCAGCCGTTTTTCCTTGCTTGACTCCAAGTCGAGCAGCTGCAAGATCTGCTCGGTTTGCTCGGCCTGCTGCCGGCTGCTGGCCCCAGGCAGAACCTGCTTGGCCGTCTCGCTTAAATAGTAGCCAAGCGGCAGGTTTTCTTCACTTTCGTCCAAGGAATAGCTGCTGATGAAAGCCAGCTGGTCTGTTGCCTTGCTTGGATCTTGCAGGCAGTCAACTCCCTGGCAGCGAATCTCCCCCTTGGCGCTGGCGTTTTGCCCGGCTAAGGCCTTGATTAGCTCCAATTTGGCAATGGACGGGCCCAGAAGGCCGACCAGCGCGCCGGCTTCGGCGGCAAAGCGGACTTTTTCATCCAAGCCGTCAGTGATCTTGACCTGCAGCCGCCGCAATTTGTTCGCCAGATAGGCGGCGGAATTATCGGTGAAGACCTCCTGCTTGGCTGGCAGGCTATAGAAGATCCGCCCATTGGTAAAGATTAGGCGGCAGTTGCTGAAGGTGATCACGTCCTTCTCATGCAGCGGGACCTGACCGGAAATGTAGTGGTTGTTGATCTTGGTGCCGCCGGCGGAATTGGCGGCAGCCGCGTAGAAACTGTTGCCGACCTGGGAGATCGTCAGCTGCTGGTCAGCGACATAAGGCCGATCGATTACGAGATCGCAGGCTCTTTCCCGGCCAATTGTCGTGGATAGGCCAGTCAGGTCGTATTCCTGCCACTGGCTTTCTTGCGGCTGGCTTTCAAATAAGATCAGAATCCCGTTTTCATCAGGAGCTTCTAAGTCACCGGTATCAACGCGCAGAATGTCGCCGTTTTGCAGGTAGGCGTCTGTTTTGACGGGGAGCTTGTCCCCGTTTAGGAAAGTTCCGTTGAGGCTGCCCAGATCTTGGTAGAACCATTGGCCTTGTTCCAGGTGAAATTCACCGTGGGTTCGGCTGGCTAATGGGGAAGACAGGGCCACGTCCACCTGGCGGCCAGGCACCCGCCGGCCAAGCCACCAGACCGTCTTGCCAGTTAAGGACTGCTCGCGGATAGCGTTTTGCTCCAAGATTACCAGATTTGCAGTTTCATCCATTTGCGATTTCCTCCTTGCGGTAGTTGACACTAATTACAACTATACTCATTTTAACCGATTATCTTTAGTTTTAGTGGCAAAACATGATAAAGTATTTATGTTAATTATTCGTGATAATTGGGAGGGGAATTCTTGAAAAATATAAAACATCTCTTGGCCTGGACCGGTCTGTTAGCCGCATCCCTGCTGCTGGTTGGCTGCGGCAGCCAGAAAGCGCGCCCGGCCACGTCCAGCCCGGTCGAGAGCTCAGTCAAGCAATCAAAGAAGGCCAAAAGCCAGTCCAGTCACCAGTCCGCCCGGCAAAAGCAAACCAGTCAAAAGCCGGCCAGTCCCCAAAAGACTAGCCGCCAGTCCGGGCAGCGCGGCAAAGGGGCGGCTGCCAGCTCAAAGTCGGTGAAGATGGAGCCGGTGATCAAGAAAATCCGCGCCTACCTGACCAAGTACGCGGGTAACAGCGCGGTCAGCGTGGAATTCATCGACCTTTCAAACAACCGCCGCCAGTCCGTCGGAGTCAACGAAAATACGGGAATGTACGCGGCCTCTTGTGCTAAATTGCCAGTCGCGGCCTACACCCAATACCTGGTGCAAAGCGGGAAGCTGTCCTATTCAAGCAAGCTGACCTACACATCAGCAGCGGACGATACGCCCAACCACATGGTTAAAGGTGGAACCGGGGTCCTGCAGAACCAGAATCCCGAAGGCAAGCAGTACAGCGTGCAAACCCTGCTGGAAGACGCGATGGTCCATTCAGACAATGCCGCCAGCAACCAGCTGCTCTACCACCTTTGCAATAAAGACCAAGCCAGCTTCAATGCCTTTTTGAACAAAATCGCGGGCATCCCTTCCTACAGCAAGACCATGACGACCCTGCAAGCCGCGCGCGTGATGGCCTATCTCCACTCGCAAAACGGTCCGGTTAACCAATACTTGAGCGCCACGGACTGGAAGTCGGAAAAAATCGGCACCCTGCCGGTCCGCGTTGACCATAAGATCGGGATCAACGGCGCCATCAACAACGACGTGGGCTACGTCTACGCCAAGAAGCCCTTTGTCCTGGCCATCTTCACCAACGGCTGGTCCAATGACCAGATCGCGGCGGTTGCCCAGAAGATCTATGACTTGGCCGAATAGAAGCGATAGGAGAGAATATGTCAGTCAAACAAGTTGCCCGTTTCGTTACCAACCTGCTGCTCAGCTTTACGCTTTTTGATCTGGTCCTCAACTTAGTCTCAGAAGGGCCTAAGGCTCATAACGGCCTGCGGCTCGCCTTTATCGCGGCCATCTTCGTGGCGGCAATCGGCCAGTGGCTGGGCGGGTGGATCGCGGATCACGCCGGCTTCTTGAAGTACGCGGCCTTGCTCGTCAGCCTCTATCTGCTTGCCTACCTGCTGCTGGTCCGCCAAGACGACCTGTTCTGGTACTGGATCTTCCAGGCCGGCTTGCTGGCGGTCAATTTGTCCTTTAATGCCTTTACTTGGAAAAACGCCGCGCCCTGGACCACGTGGGCGGAAATTGCCTTGTTCATCCTGGCCCTGGCCGCGGCTACGGTCGGCATCATTAAAGGTGCTTGGTGAAAAAATAGCAAATAAAAATCCATCCCTCGCGGGATGGATTTTTGGTGTGTGGGAATATAGAAATTTAAGTAAATATTATGCCGCTGAGCTTAAGCGAACAGCTCTTCGATTTCAACGACTACGGCAGCCGCGGTTTCTGGCTTGCCGGTTTCCTTGGCCAGCTTCTTGGCGAAGTCGTCGCCTTCGTGGATCGTCGCGGTCCCTACGGCCCGGACGTTGGTGTGGCTTGGCACGTCAGCAACGACTACGGCCACGCGGCTGCCAGCCTTGATGTTTTCAAAGGCGTGGGCGAAGGTTACTTCTGACCAGGCCAGGTGCTTGTCGTCGATTACGCGCAATGAGCCCTTAGGGCCGACTTGCGGGTTGCCGTCCTTGTCAACAGTGGCGATGAAGGCCAAAGCTTCGTTGAAGAACTTTTCTTGTTCAGCAGTCAAAACAGCAGTGTCTAACTTCTTCATAATGACGTCTCCTTCTTAAATTCAGTTTATTTTTTCTTGATTGATCTCTTACCTGCTTACTATTTTATAGCAATTCGCCAGGAAAAAATTGATGTAGGTCAATTTTGACCATGATTTTAAGATTTTTTTGGAAAAAGTTAAGGAAGCAGGAAGGCACAGACGTTGAGCAGGGCCAAGCCGCCGAAAAAGAGCGCCCAGTCCTTGCCGGTCAGGGGGATCTTCACAATCGCGGACCGCTTGGCGCCTTCGCGGAAGCCATGGGCCTCCATCCCCTGGGCCAGGTTGTCGGCGGAGTTCAGGGCAACCAGGATGGCCTTGAAGTAGAGGACCGGCGACCAGAAGGACAGATTGACCCCGCGCATGAGGCCGGCCACGCGGATCTGCTTGACGGCCTGGGCCATGCGGGGAATGATGTTCAAGGCCGCGAGGGTCCCGTAGGCAAAGTGGCTTGGCAGGTGCAGGTTCTGCTCAAGCGAGCGGGCCATTTCCTCAGCCGTCGTGGAGACCGTCAGGCAGGCCGTGGTCAAGGTGTAGACGTAGACCCGGGTGGTGATGTCCAAGGCGTACCAGAGCTGCTTGCGGTCGGAAAAAAGGTAGGCCGAGGAGAAGACCGTGAAGGCGGCCAGGGTCGCGAAAAAGAGCATGGTCAAGATGGCCTTGGGCCGCATTTTTTTGACCAAAAGCCAGCAAAGGCACAGGGCCATGACGAGCAGGTTGGTATAGAGGCTGACCTTGAATGAAAGCTCCAAAGAGACGATCAGGGCCAGCAGGACTTTAAGACTTGGATTCATAATGCCTCCTTAATTCGTGACGTACTGGAGCCGCTGCTGGTCCAGGCGCAGGTGGTAGTCGCACCAGTCGCTCAAGCCGTGGAACTGGTGACTGATGACGATAATAGTTTGTCCCATGGCGGCCTGGCTGTCCTTCATGAGCTTGACGACCTGCTTGATGGACTGGCGGTCCAGGCCGCTGAGCGGCTCGTCGATGAGCAGAACTTCATGGCCGGAGATCAGCATCAGCAGAATCTGCAGCTTCTTCTTCTGCCCGCCGGAGAGGGAGTAGACGACCTGGTCCAAGTGGCTGTCCAGGTCCAGGTCCGCTAAGGCCTGCTTGATCCGCTCATCGCTGAAGTAGTCGTTCTTGCGCAGCTTCTTGCTGATGGCCAGCTCGTCTTTGACCGTGATCTGGATGAACTGGTCAGTGGCTTTCTGGAAGACTTGGGCTACATGCAAAAAGTAGGTCCGGGCCGGCTGCTTGGCCACTTCCCGTCCTTCCCAGCAGATGGAGCCGGAGTAGGGCAAAAGCTGGGTTAAGGCCCGGAAGAGGGAGGTCTTGCCAACCCCATTTGGTCCCGTCAAAAGGGTGACCTTGCCCTTGTAGAGCTTAAGCTCGTCTTGCTTTAACAGCAGGCGGCTGGTCTTCAGCAGCACGTCGTTCAAAACGAAAGCCGCTGGGGCATTGGTTTGCGGCAAGGCAAAAGTCAAAGGAAACCTAGCTTCTTCAGCCAAGACCGCGTCCCTTTCTTTGGCTGAAAGCCTGGTGACCGTCTGCCCCGCAAAGCGGTAGAGCTGGTCGACCTTGCCCAGGTAGTCCGTAAAGACGTGGTCGGTCAGGATGATGGTCTTGCCTTGCTCTTTCAGCTGGACCAGCTTTTCCACCAAGAAGGTCCGGGCCTTGGGGTCCACGCTGGCAAAAGGCTCATCTAGCAAAAGCAGGTCGACGTCCATGGCCACTAAGACGGCTAAAGCAACCCGCTGCTGCTCGCCGCCAGACATGGTCGCGATCTTTTGATCCAAGAGCGGGCCGATCTGGGCAAATTCCGTAGCCCGCTGGAGCCGCGTCTCATATTGCTCTTGCTTCATGCCCAGGTTTTCCAGGCTGAAGATGATCTCTTCTCTAGGAGTGGCCATCGTAAACTGCTCGCCAGCGTCCTGGAACATCATGGCTTGGCTGAGCCCGCCCAGGTCAACCTGCCCTTGGGTGAGCTTGCCCCCGTACTTGGGGTAGAGTCCGGCCATGATCTTCAATAAGGTCGACTTTCCGCAGCCCGTGGGTCCGATCAAGAGGGAGAAGGCGCCAGGGGTGAAAGTCAGGGACAGGTCGGCCAGGAGCGGCTTGTGCTCGTCATATTCAAAACTTAAGTGCTGGATGGAAATTTCGGCATTCAAAAAGGTCACCTCAAAATGAATGGGGTGACCAAAGAAGGCATCTGCTCCCTGCGCTGGCATTGTCCAACAGGTTCAATGGGTCTGATCTCAGCCGTTAGGCACCCCGTGATTAAATCGCTTACTTTACGGCCTAATTATATAAAAAGACTTAATTTGTGTCCATTTTGCGCTTTTCTGCGCAAGTATTATATTTAATTATTTTCTAATTCGTTGTATGCTAATAATGATTAGCTTTTGAAGCTGTAATTTTTGTACTTTTGCTTGCTGTCTGGGAGGAAAAATGCCTAATCAAAAACGAAGGGCCCAGATCGTCACGTCAGCCCTGATGCTGTCCAACGTGATGTCGGGGCTGGACAACACGATCATCAACACGGCGCTGCCGCGCATCATTGCTGACCTGCACGGGATCGAATATACGGGCTGGCTGGTCGCCATCTTCTTGCTGGGCACCGCGGTGTCCACGCCCTTGTGGTCCAAATTGGGCGAGCGGCGCGGCAACAAGCTGGCCTACCAGCTGTCCGCGGCCATGTTTCTCTTGGGGGCGCTGCTGCAGGGGCTGGCTAATTCGATGCCGTTTCTGCTCTTTTTCCGCCTGATCGCGGGGATCGGCAACGGCGGGATGGTCTCCTTGCCGTATATCATCTATTCTGACCTGTATCCGAATCCTTACAAGCGCTTGAAAGTTTTGGGCATGGTGTCGGCCTTTTTCACGACCGCGACCATTCTGGGGCCCTTGTTCGGGGGCTGGATCGTCGATATTTTGTCCTGGCGCTGGGTCTTCTACATCAATATTCCGGTGGCCTTGGTCTCCATCGTCTTGGTCCAGCTCTTCTTTAAGGAAGAACATAAGGAAAAAAGCGTTCGCAAGATCGACCTGGGCGGGGCTGTCTTCTTGTCCTTAGGGGTGGTGGCCCTGCTGCTGGGAACCCAGCTTTTGGGCGCGGTCAACCTGGCCACGGCGCTCCTGGTCTTCGCGGCGGCCTTTATCTTCGTGGGCATGCTGCTGCTGGTGGAACACCGGGCGGACGACCCAATCATTCCGGGCCGCTTGTTCAAGAACCGGCCTTTGGTGATTGACTTTGCCCTCTTTGTCTTGATCTGGGCCGCGATGTCGTCTTTCAGCGTCTACGCGCCAATGTGGGCGGAAGGGCTGATGGCCTCAACCGCCCTGGTCGGGGGGATGACCCAGATTCCCGGAGCCTTTACCGACATGCTGGGCTCCTTGTCCGTTGAGCGCCTGCGCCACCGCTGGAGCGAGTACCAGGTGATCCTCTACACCACTTGGGTGATCTTCTTTGGCTACCTGCTGATGGCCGTGGCCCCGCGCTCTTTCCCTTACTGGGCCATCCTGGTGGCGGGGATGCTGCAGGGGGTTGGCAACGGGATCATGTTCAACCAGCTCCAGGTCAAGGTCCAAGAGGATGCTGACCCCAAGGACGTGCCCGTGGCGACTTCTTTCTCCTACCTGATCAGAATGCTGGCCATGGCCATCTCGTCCTCAATTTTTGGCGTGATCCTCAACCAGCACCTGGCCAAGGGCGTGGCCCAAAGCCACGGCCGGATCACGATCAAGATGCTGAACCACCTGTCCGACTTTGAAACCAGAGCCCGCCTGCCGCGCCAGCTGCTGCCGGAGATGGAGCAGATCCTCTATGGGGCGATTCACGCGATTTTCTGGGCCGGCTTCATCCTTGTTGCCGCGGCATTATTGATCGCGATTTGGGCCAGAAGGCAGGAAAAACGGGGTCAAAAGCGCTAAAGCCCGTTGACAGGTTCCAATTGTTGTAAAATATAAATAGTTTAAACGATAGGGGGGATCTGGCTTGGCAACCGTAGCCTTAGATGAATACTTGCAGACGCTGCTGCGCAAGCAGGGGCGCGATCATAATGAATTGACCCTGCCCGCGGGGAGCAGCGATCTTGACCTCTGCACCATTTATTTGGAAAATACCAATCTGGGGATTCACAGGTACTTGACTGATGTGGTGACTTTGCTCTTTTTGGCGGCAGGGCATGAGACCTTGCGCCTTGAAAAAAAGGAGCTGGACTTTGGCGCGGGCAACTTTGTCCTCTTGGACAAGGGGGCAGCTTATGAGCTCCTGGACCCCAGCCGCGGGACTCTGCTCTTGAAGTTCAAGTTCCGGCCAAGCCTGGGCCTGCAGCCCCTTTTTGAGCAGGAATTCGCCAAGACGGATAAAGACGCCCAAGTCTGCACGGCTTGGCTCAAACGGCTCAAGCAGGATGGCTTCTTGTGGGTCAGGAACATTCCGCTGATGCCAGCCTCCAGATGCCTGCTAAACGCGGTGGATGAGTACCTGGATGGGGATGTCTTCGCGTCGGCCTTGATCAAGGCTAACCTGGCCAAGGCCGCGGCTTTGAGCCTGCGCTCAGAGCGCTTCGGCAGCCAGGTTAAGGCTGCCAAAAAGGAGCCCGGCCACTTGGGCGCCCGGGAGATCAACCGCTATATTGACGCCAACTACATGGACACCAGCTTGAAGACGGCGGCCCAGGCTTTTGGCTTAAATGCCAACTACTTCTCCAACCTGGTCAAGAAGCGTACCGGCAAGAGCTTTATCGACCTGGTCAATGAGCGGAAGATGGATGAGGCCTGCGTCCTTTTAGCCAGGACGGACCTGTCGATCATGCAGATCATCCACCAGCTGGGCTACAACGGCAAGTCCTTCTTCTACAAGAAGTTCAAGGAAGTCTATGGGATGTCCCCCAATGAAAAGCGCGATGAGCTGTTCCGGCAGCAAAAGATCAATTTGAAATAAGCCTGCTGGACGCGAAAAAGAGTCTGGGAAAAAACGGTTCAGTTGAGTACTTTTCGGGAACCAGTTTTCGAAAAAGCAACTCAGTTGGGTACCTTTGAGCTTCAGCAGCTTTCTGCTGTGATTTGAGATACATAAAAAGGCTTCTAGAAGTTTTTCACTTCTAGAAGCCTTTTTTATTAGCTAGAGTTTTTTTCAGACTCTTTTTACATTTCTTGTAGCCGCTTGATCCGCTCGCTGGTTGGCGGGTGGGTGTCAAATAAGTGACTCAGGCTGGGCCGGCGGATCGGGTCTTCAATATAGAGCGAGGCGCTGGCGGAGTTGGCCGCCTTCATGGGCTGGCTGTTTTCGATCTTGGTCAGGGCGCTGATCAGTCCCTGGGGATTCCGGGTCAGCTCCACGGAACCCGCGTCGGCCAGGTATTCCCGGTTTCGGGACAGGGCCATCTGGGCCAGGGCCGCAGCTAATGGGCCCAGGATCAGGACGAAAACGACGCCGATCACGCCGATGATCATCCCGAGCGCGCCGCCGCTGTCGCGGTCATCGTCATCGCGGTCGCCCCCGCCGAAGCCATACCAGATCCAGCGCTGGGCAAACTGGGAGATGAAGCTGATGGCTGAAACCAGAACCAGGGCAACCATGGACAAGCGGATGTCGTAGTTGCGGATGTGGGAGATTTCATGGCCCAGGACGCCTTCCAGTTCTTCGCGGTCCATCATGTCCAAAAGCCCCTGGGTCACGGCTACGGCCGACTTGTCCGGCGACAGGCCCGTCGCGAAGGCATTGGGGCTTTGGTCAGGGATCAGGTAGACCTTGGGCATGGGGATCTGGCCCACCATGGCCATGTCTTCAACGATATGAAAGAGCTGGGGATTGTCTTCCTCGCGCAATTCTTGTCCATGGTTCATGGACATGACGACATTGACTGGGTCCTGGAAGACCAGGAAGCTGTAGACCAAGGCCACGACCAGGGCGGTCAGGATGCCCGGCAGGGGCTTGTCCCAGAGCAGCTGCCCCAGGCCTGCTCCAACCAGGGCAAAAATCACGGCAAAGAGGAACATGACCAAGAAGGTTTTGCGCTTATTGCGCGCAATTTGCTCGTAAAGCATTGATCCTCCTTAATATTGTGCCAAATGAATTGCTTAAAATGAAACTTTCGGAGCCTTGGTCTCTTCTTCAGGAATTGACAGGTAGTCAACCTTGCTGAAGTGGTGGATGTTGGCCACGATGTTGGACGGGAAGGTCACCAGCAGCTTGTTGTAGCTGGCCGCGCAGGAGTTGTACAGCTGGCGGGAGTAGGCAATCTTGTTTTCCGTGTTGGTCAGTTCTTCCTGCAGCTGGCCGAAGTTCTGGTTGGCCTTCAGGTCTGGGTAGCTTTCAGCCAGGGCAAAAATGCTCTTCAGGCTGTCAGTGATCTGGTTGGACAGCTGCATGGCCTGTTCGTGGTCATCGGCTGGCACTTGCACCAGCTGGTTGCGCAGGGCAACGACAGCGGACAGGGTTTCCTTTTCGTGCTTGGCGTAGCCCTTGACCGTTTCCACCAGGTTGGGGATCAGGTCATTGCGTCGCTTCAATTGTACGGTGATTTGACTCCAGGCCTCTTCGGTGTTGATCTTGGCTTTTTGCATGCCGTTGTAGGCAGAGATGTAAAAAATCGCGATCAAGATGACGAGGATCAGGAGCACGATCCAAAGGGTCATAGTTCATGCCTCCTTATCTGCATATTGCATTTTCACGTTTTTGTTTCATTAACGCGCTCTTCATTTAATTATAGCTTATGGCATATTTCTGGCAAAATGAAAACGCCCAAAAGCCTTTGGACGTTTTCATTTTGCTGATTTACAGGGCCAGTTTGACGATCACCCAGCCGATCGCGGACAGGATGACCAGGCCAATCATTTGGTAAGTGAACCACTTAGGGAAGAACTGCTGCTTCTGGTCCTTGGAAGCGTGGGCGTAGAAGGTCCGCATGACCAGCATGTTGGCCATGGAGCCGATTGGTGACCCGAAGCCGCCGATGTTGGAGCCCAAAGTCAGGGCTTCAGCGTACTTAGAGAACTTCCCGATCAAGATGGTTGAAGGAACGTTGCTCATGAACTGGCTGGAGATGATCGCCGTCCAGTAGGTGCTCATCTCAGTCCCAACGAAGCCGTGAATCAGGGTGACAACAAACGGAATCTGCTGGATGTCACTGATGAAGACGAAGAACAGGGTAAAAGTCAAGAGCAAGGCGTAGTCGATGTTGACAAGGATCTTCCAGTTTAAGATCAGGGCCCAGATGATGGAAGCGACTAATGGCATCCAGATCGGCACGAACTTGAAGACGCCGACGAAGAAGAAGAGGAAGATCACGGTCGTGACGATAGTCATTGGCCAGGAGATCTCAATTTCCACGACTTCTTGGGTTGGCACCGCATCCTTCGGGACGAAGAAGAAGACGCACAAGAAGACGGCCATGGCCGCGATCAGGTAAGGCAGGGTCCACTTGAAGAAGGTGGCTGGCATCAGGTGGTAGTTGGAGACCACGAAGATGTTGTGCGGGTTCCCCCATGGCGTGAAGGCCGCCCCGATGTTGGCCCCCATCCCGATCAAGGTGGTTGGAAGGATCTGCGGCAGCTTGTACTTCTTGGCAATGTTCAAGTAGAGCGGAATCAGGGTCAGGCAGGTAATGTCGTTGCCCAGGAACATGCCGGACAGGATGGCCAGCAGGGTGAACAGGAGGTTCAGCTTGCGGGTGGAGTCAGCAATCGCCGTCAGCTTGTAGGCAATGATGTCCAAAACGTGCAGGTAGCTGTAGATTTGGATCAAGATCAGCATCGTGGCCACGGATTCGATCGTGTGCCAGTTCATGTCGCCGCTTCTAGGCCGCGCGAAGAAGAGGCTGATGATGGTGATGATGATGGTGATCTGCAAGATGCGGTCCCCGAACATCTTCTTGAAAAAGGCTAAGAAGTTTGTTGAATTGTCTTTTTTGGCAGCGTCCATATTAAACTCCTAATTTCTAGAACTGGCTAAAAGCATTGGCTTTGATGCTTAACGCAAAATTAACGAAACTGAAACTATTACTTTACTTTCAATATTTCTATTGTGTGCTATTTTTCTAAAATTCTCAATAGTTCAAAATTAACGAACAGATGTTATTGAAAAGAGTTTGACGAATCGCAAAAGGCAAAAAGTCCCAATAAAAATCCGAACATTCGCAAATGAATAACTAACAAAAATAGCTGTGAATGCCGGTATATCGCCTTTTTACACCGATCAGCAAAAATGGGCAATTGCTACCTTTTTTAACTGAACAAAAGTGACCGACTTTTACCAACGGCCAAAAATTGGTCTCAAGGAGCGGACCACTTTCTGAAAAGAAATAGCGCTTACATTGAGTGGGAGCTTTGTTAAGAATTATTAATAAAGCCAATGAGCTGGAAAAAGGCTATAATTTGACATGCGGCCCAAAGCGCCGCGCCAAGTTCAAATATTAAAGAGAGAATTTTGTCAAAATGAAGCAAACACTGAGCAAAGTCATCAAAATTGCCAACCTGCTGCTGGGCCTGCTGCTGGCCGCGTTTATGGGCAGCCAGGCCTACCGGGCTTTGGACGCCAACAGTGCCCGCTACATTACCGCGATCAAGCTGATGATCGGCCTGGGCATTTTATCCTTGCTGCTGGCGGTTCTGCCCCTGACCAGGATTTCCGCCAAATACTTCTGGATTTTTCCTTTTGCCCAGGCAGTGGTGGCCGTCTTTTTCTGGAACAAGGTGCCCAAGCTGTGGATCGCTGGCTGCCTTTACCTCTTATACGCGGTTGCAGTGGCCTTTGTCTTCCGCTATAGTAAGTTGGATGAAGACTTGCACAAGAGCAAGAAAGAGTAGTATAATAACTACTGATTTTCGAAAATCGATGAAAGGATGAAGAGACATGTCAAGAAATATCCACACGGGTATCAACCCACACCGTCGTCCACGCAACGCTTCTAACGCTAAGAAGCGCGTTGCTCACGCAGCTGCTGTTGTTTCATACTTGAACCAAGCTGCTAAGGACGAAAACAAGTAATTGTTTTTGACTCAGATGATAAAAGACCAGGGCTTTGCCTTGGTCTTTTTCTGTTTGTGCTGACTTTTGCACGCGCGGGAGGTATATTTCATGAAATTTCAATGCAGTGCCTGCGGGCTCAGGGTCGATTCCCTGCACTTTAAGCAAAAGGGCCTGATGAACCCAAAGCTGACCAGCATCTGTGACATCTGCCGCCAGCGGGGGCTGGCCGCGGAAGACTATGGCAATCCGGTGGTCAAGGTCTTTGCCGCCAACCTGCTCTTTACTTACGTGGGGACCGGGCAGGAAGTGGACGAACAGAATTTTCTGCTGGGGTCAGCCAAGCTGCGCAAGCGCTATGAGGGCTTTTTGCAGGACTTTGACGGCAATTCGCTGGTTCAGCAGCAGATCAGCCGGGAAGAGGTCAACCGGGCGCTGGTGGCCTGTGAAACGGGCGTGAGCGGCTTCGTGCCCGACCCGGGCCTGACTTTTGCCATGAATTTGGAAAAAATGGGGCTCAAGGTCAACTTCCAGCTCAATGAGGTCGACTATATCGACCGCGAGCGGATCCGCGCCAAGTACAAGTACCGCTGCCAGTACTGCGGCCGCCGGGGGAGGAGCGTGGACCACAAGGATCCCGTGTCCCTGTCCCAGAACAACCGCCTGGACAACTTGATCCTGTCCTGCCAGGAATGCAACCGGATCAAGTCGAACATGCCTTATGATCTTTTTGTCAAGCTCAACGACGAGATTCCCGCCATCAACCAGCAGCTGGTCAAGTATGAAAACGCCCTGGGTCCCTTAAAAGAGGAATTCCAGCAGCGGCGGAGGATGCTGGCGGCCAAGGTCCACTTAAAGGGCGTCGTCAATGATCCTGAGCTCAATGCCATCCGCAAGAGCAACAAGCGCCTGCAGGATGCCATCGACAGCCTGGAAGCCGACTACGATGCCTTGCGCCTGGCAAGGGAGGAACACTTTGCCAACGGCTGGAAGCTGGCCATTGCTAGCAAAAAAACAGACATCATTTAAAAATGGTAAACAAAAAGTTATCTCTTTGCTATTGACTTGTAAATTATGTAACAATGAAAGAATGCTTTGTAACTGAATGTAACAAAGTGAAAACGCAAAGCATGTGAAAAACAGCGCCAGGACTAGCCTGAGCGCTGTTTTTTTAATTGTAACCTTAAGTATACCGGTTTGTAACATCCTAAAGTTATACTTGTAAATGCTCACAGGCAAACCACGATAAACAATAGTTTAAGGAGATAAGCGATCAACATGAAGAAAAGAAATCTGTTAATGACGACCATGGCGACTTTGAGTGCCAGCGGCGCGCTTTTTGCGGCATCATCCACGGCAATGGCCGCAACGACGCATGAAATCGCGCAAAATGACACTTTGTGGTCATTATCACAAAAATATGGCGTGTCAGTGAAGGCCTTGAAGAAGGTCAACAAGCTGTCCAGCGACCTGATCATCGCGGGCCAGACCCTGAAGGTTCCAAGCAAGGCGGAAGCCAAGCTGGCCACGGCCACTACCCACAAGGTGGTCAAGGGCGACACGTTGTGGTCAATCGCCAAGAAGTACGGCGTCACCGTCGCCAGCTTGAAGAAGGCCAATAACTTGACCAGCGACGCGATCGACGTTGGTCAAAAGCTGCGTCTTTATGCTTCTGCCGCAAATACTGTCACTGCTAGCGCGGATACCGCAAACGCGTCAAGCACCAGCACTTCTACTACGGCTAACAGCGCTTCGGGCGCGTCAAGCAGCACTGCCAACAATTCGACCAGTCCGACTAATGCTGCTGGCAATAACAACAATACAAGCAAGACTACCGACTCTAATGCGACGAGCAGTCAAACGACTGCCGCTGGTACAAGTCAAGCCGCGCGAACGAATAACGACTCCAACAAGCCAGCGGCTTCCGCAACAACTAATTCAACCACCAGTAGTACCAGTGGCAGCAGCTCAGCTAGCGCTGCCAGCCAGGCAGCCGTCAATCAAGCGCCAAGCGGCTCTGCAAGCTCTGCCTCAACCAGCGCCAGTGCAAGCGCAATCGCTTCGTACGCGATGAGCTTCATCGGCGTGCCTTACGTCTGGGGCGGCAGCACGCCAGCTGGCTTTGACTGCTCAGGCCTTGTGCAGTACGTATACAACCACTTTGGCATCAGCTTGGGCCGCACGACTTATGCCCAAGAAAACGCCGGCACCAAGATCAGCGTATCCCAAGCCCAGCCAGGTGATCTTTATTTCTGGGGCTCATACGGCTCAGCCTACCACGTGGCGATTGCCCTTGGCAATGGTCAGTACATTCAGGCACCTGCCCCAGGTCAAAACGTATCCGTAGGCAGCGTAAGCTACTACGCGCCAAGCTTTGCCGTTCGTGTTCTTTAATTTTGAGACTTCCAGCACGCGGCAAGGCCAAAAGGACCCAGATGGGTCCTTTTTGGGCGTTTGTGGAAAAATGTGGCTGGATCTCCCGCGGCAGGCAGGAACTTTTTTGAAAAGTAAATAAAAAGTTATCGATTTGCAATTGACTTGTAAATTTTGTAACACACGCCATTAAAAAATGTAGTAAAATAAGTTCAACTGTTGGGTTCTAGGCTATTTTTCATTTTGTAACATTAGCAATACCCATTTGTAACATCTCAAAGTTATACTTTAAGATGTGAGAAAGTATAACAATTAATTAAGAGTTTAAGGAGAAATTGCGTTAAATGAAGAAGAAAAGTCTGTTTATGGCTACTCTGGCAACGATTTCTGCCTCTGGAGCCCTTTTTGCAACCAGCGCGAACGCGAATGCGGCAATGGATCACAAGATCGTGCTTAACGACACCCTGTGGGGCCTGTCAAAGAAGTACAATGTGACGATTGATGCCTTGAAGAAGTACAACAAGCTGTCTAGTGACACCATCTACGTTGGCGACACCTTGAAGGTGCCAACCAAGGCAGAAGCTGCGCTGGCTACCGCCAAGACCCACCGAGTAGTTAAGGGCGATACCTTATGGTCACTTGCTAAGAAGTATGGCACTACGGTCAGCGCTTTGAAGAAGCTCAACAACCTGACCAGCGACACCATCTATATTGGCCAGACCCTGATTCTGCATGCCAACCTGAACACCTACGGGGTTGGCGGCGCGACGATCAGTAGCAACAGCAGCAAGGCCGCTAACGATAATGCCGGCTACGGCGCCGTATCAAGCACGACTACCGCGTCAGTGACGACAAAGCAGCCTGAAAAGTCAGCTAAGCCAGCGCCAGCCAAGAAGGCTGAACCAAAGGCAAAGGCTAGTGCAGACACTGATACCAGTGCAAAGAAGAATGCTGAAAGTACAGACAGCACTAAGACTGATGCCTCAACCAGCGCCAACGCAACGACTGACTACAGTGCCAACACTGCTGATACGTCAGCTAACACTAGTGCAACGACTGACTACAGCGCAAATACTGCTGATACGTCAGCTAACACTAGTGCAACGACTGACTACAGCGCCAACACTGCTGACACGTCAGCTAACACTAGTGCAACGACTGACTATAACGCAAATACTGCTGACACGTCAGCTAACACTAATGCAACAACTGACTACAGTGCAAACGCTACTAACACTGCAACTAGCTCAAACACTGCAAATACGACCAGTGCTGCAACTAACGCTAACACCGCAAGCAAGTCAACTAGTGCCAACACTACGACTGATTACAGTGCAAATGCCGCTAACGCTGCAACTAGCTCAAATACCGCAAATACGACCAGTACTGCAACTAACGCTAACACCGCAAGCAAGTCAACTAGTGCCAACACTACGACTGATTACAGTGCAAACGCTGCTAACACTGCAACTAGCTCAAACACGACCAGCACTGCAACTAACTCAAACGTTGCAAATACGTCAACTGCATCCAACACGACCAGTGCTGCAACTAATGCAGGCAGTCAAGCAGCCGTAAGCCAAGCGCCAACCAGCACTGCCAGCCAAAGCAGCAAGACCACGAGCGTGCAGTCCGCGGCTAAGAAGACGGCCAAGAAAACGGCCACTCCAAAGGCTGCTGCAAGCACCACTGCTTCCGCTACTGCTGGCAGCATCACTTCATACGCGATGAACTACCTTGGCGTGCCATATGTTTGGGGCGGTACTACTCCAGCGGGCTTTGACTGCTCAGGCTTTGTGCAATACGTTTACAGCCACTTTGGCGTCAACCTTGGCCGGACGACCTACACCCAGCAATACGCTGGCACCAAGATCAACATGGCTGACGCTCAAGCGGGCGACCTCTACTTCTGGGGTTCATACGGCTCAGCTTACCACGTAGCCATCGCCCTTGGCGGCGGTCAATACGTCATGGCGCCAGCCCCAGGGCAAAGCGTCATGGTCGGCAGCGTCAGCTCATACACTCCAAGCTTTGCCGTTCGCGTCCTGTAAAAAGTATCATTAAATGTAGAACGCCTAAAAAGACTCATCTAACTTAGATGAGTTTTTTTGGGCAATAAAACGCCGCAGCCAAGTCCCAGGAGGGGCCACTTTGTGCTTTTTTGGCAAATAGGGCTATAATTGGAGTCAGAAATTTAAGGAGGCTATGGCAAAGCTATGGAAGAAAAAGCAAAGTTAAACCTTTTGGAAAAGTACAATCTGACTGACAGCGAGGAAAAAGCGCTGGTGATCGACGCGGTTAGTGCCATCAACCGCGGGGAAAACAAGTTCAAGGTCTTGCACGGGCTCGCTTTTGCCTTGACTGCTTTGAGAATGAACCAAGAGCTCTCTGATGGGGCCAAGGACCTGCTCAACTACCTGAACAAGCCAGATATCAATGCTGAATTGGAAAAAATGGACGTGGTCTTCGTCGCTGAATAGGACACGTTAAAAGCCCTGGACATCGTTGCCCAGGGCTTTTAACGTTATATCTGAATTAAGCGGCCAAAGTAGCAAAAACAACCGCCAAAATGATGCCAACGATCGTGGCCGCCGCGGCCATGATCAGCTTGGATGAATTCCGCAAGTCGCACACGACCGCTTCTGCCGTGCCACAGCCGGAAATATAGACTGGAATAAAGTTGAGCCAGTCATTTGGCCGGTTCATGCTTCGCTGCACAAAGCAAAGAATGGCAGTTAAAATAACTCCCCACATAATAAATGACAAAAGATTCTTACTAATCGTTTTTGGACCTAGATCTCTGATTCTCATTTTTTCTTTTACAACACTCGACGCTGACTTTTTCATTTCTGAGTCTACTTTAGTCCGATTATCATAAAAATCAAGGGCAAAATGGGCCTTTTCGGCACTTGTAAAAGAACCGTAACGGTCATGAAAAGATCCCGGAAAATCCGGGATCTTTTATGCGCTTTCAATGTTTTCTGTTAGTCTGCAACCACGTGGCGTTCGAATGGGTCATCGCTGATGCCTTCAGCCAAAATGTCCCGGCACCATTCCTTGGCAGTGAAGAGGGAGTGGTCGCGGTAGTTGCCGCAGGTCTTGATAGTCGTGCCTGGCACGTCGTCCCAGGTGATGTCGTCGCGAATCTCTTTAAGCGAGTCGCGCAGAGCCCGGGCGACTTCGGTCGTTGAGTGCTCGCCCCACATAATCAAGTGGAAGCCAGTCCGGCAGCCAAATGGGGAGCAGTCAATGACCCCGTCCATGCGGTCGCGCAGCAGGCTGGCCAAGAGGTGCTCAATGGTGTGCAGGCCGCCGGTTGGGATGGCGTTCTTGTTTGGTTGCACCAGACGCAGATCGAAGTTGGAGATCTTGTCGCCCTTAGGACCTTCCTCAACGGTAATCAAGCGGACGTAAGGTGCCTTAACCTTAGTATGATCCAATTCAAAGCTTTCAACTTTAGCCATAATGTGTAGTCTCCTTATTTTGTGTTTCTTTTGCTTTTGAAAAGTCCCCGAAAAGTTCAGGGACTGGCTCTTGTCACCTTTAGTATAATGTTTTGCACCGCCTTGTCAAAAGGGCGCCGCTTTCTTTGAAATATAAGATAATTGTTATTAAGCCTGCTTAAAATAGAGTACAATTATCCTAGGGTATTTTTAAAGAATAGGTAATTTTTATGATCAAAGTGACGGTAGTATACGCGATCAGTGAATTCTTCTGTGCCATCATCATGTTTGGCCTGAATGCATCGCTGAAGGCGGTCACCAACTATGGAAAACGCGAAAAATGGCTCTCCCGGGTCTTTATTACCCAAGGGATGTATTTGCTTGGCGATGGGCTGAGCACCGTGATTCCTGGGCATTGCGTGCCGGTCGCGGGGCCGCTGATGATCCTGCTAAACCTTTACAAGGCCTTGATGCTGGACGTCGTCAGCGTGGCGGTTTTCTTTTGTATCGACAGTTGCGGGCAGCTGACTATGTCGGACACGAAGAAGAAGCGCTGGCTGGTCTGCCTGCCGGCAATTTTAGCCGCTGTCTTTGAGGTCCTCGTCTCCATTACCAGTCCAACCTTGTTTATGTCGGTGAACATGAAGCTGACCAGCCTGTTGGACTGCCTGTTGGTTGGCGTGCCAGCCTTTTATGCCTTGGCGACGGTTGCCTTGGCCGTTCACGGGGCCAGTCAGAGCCCAACCAAGACGGTCAGGAACTTCTACTTGGTCACGGGGACCTATCCGTTGGTCATGGTCTTTTTTGGCGCCCTCGACATTTACTTTGGCGAGATTCCCTTCTATGCCTTCGCGGCAACGCTTTGCTTGATCTTCCTGTACCTTTACCAGTTTGGCGTTTTCGTCGACACCTTGTCCTTGAGCAGCCTCAGCAATTTGAAGGGGCGCGAGCGCTTCAAGAGCTTCTTGGAAGATATTCAGAAAAAGGGTGAGATGGGCGAATACTACATCCTTTTGATCGACATGGACGGCTTGAAGTCCATCAATGACATCTATGGCCGGGAGGAAGGCGACCGGGCGGTCTACTTGGTCGGCGAAAAAGTCGAAGCCCTGGAGGAGTCGGCTCTTGGGGTCAGCTGCCACTATGGCGGGGATGAATTTTTAGCTGTCCTGCGCTTGGCAGATGAGAACGCGGTTGCCCTGACTATTGACAATCTGAAAAGCGCGATCAAGCAGTCGGCCCTGGCGGAAAAACTGGCCACCATTCCGCAGGTCGTGGTTGGCTTCGTTCGGGCGAACACGGCTGACGGGGACTTGAAGATGCAGCTGCGGATCGCGGAATCGCAGATCTATGAGCAAAAGCGTGAGTTCAAGAAGGGCGACCAGGAAGGCAACTTCTTCGTCGACAAGGTGACTGGATTGCCTAACGCCAACTACTTCAACAGCTTTGCCGGCAACTACGTCAGAGAACATATCTACGATAAGCCGGCCGTGGTCTTGGTCAACATCCGGGGGATGCAGGCCTATAACAACCATTATGGCTATGAGCAGGGGGACGCGCTCTTGAAGCGGATCGCCCAGGAATTGCACAAGCGCTTTGCCAAGGGAATCCTGGTCCGCTTCGCGGAAGACAATTTTGTGATCGCGACGGCTGATCCTGACGTGGAGCGGCTGTTGACCGAAGCAGCCGCTGAAATCAACCATAAGGAGGCCGTTGGCCTGCGGGCCGGGATCTACTACTGCGAAAGTGACCAGGACTCAGTGGCCATCGCGGTCGACAAGGCCAAGCTGGCCATGCGCTATATCAAGGACGACCGCAGCGTCGTCTACCGGGTCTATGACCAGGAAGTCAGCAAAAGCTTTGAGCGCCAGGCCTATGTCCTGGAGCACTTCCAAGAAGCCTTGGACTCAGGCTGGATCCGGCCTTACTACCAGATTGACGTCCGCAGCCTGACGGGCGCCGTCTGCTCAGCTGAAGCCCTGGCCCGCTGGGATGACCCGAAGTACGGGGTCTTGACCCCCTTCTTCTTCGTGGAGACTCTGGAAGACGCCCACCTGGTCCACAAGCTGGACCTGGAGATCATCCGCCAGGTCTGCGAGATGCTGGCTAGACGCCTCAAGGAGGGGCAACCAGTGGTGCCGATTTCCGTCAACCTGTCCCGGGTTGACTTCCAGGTCTGCGACATTTTTGCCGAAGTAGACCAATTGCGCCGGCACTATGGCCTGGAGGCCAAGATGCTGAAGATCGAGATCCTGGAATCCACGATTGCCACCAACCCGAAGGAGCTGAAGCGGGCTATCGGCAAGTTCCATGAGGCCGGCTATGAGGTCTGGATGGACGACTTCGGTTCTGGCTACTCCAACTTCAACAACCTGGATGAATACAATTTTGACCTGCTGAAGATCGACATGGTCTTCTTGCACAGCTTTGACGTCCGGCCGCATATCAAGACCATTCTGTCCATGATCGTTGATATGGCCAAAAAGATGGGGATGCACACGGTTTGCGAAGGGGTGGAGACCCAAGAGCAGGCCGACTTCCTCCGGGAGATTGGCTGCGAGCGGCTGCAGGGCTACATTTTGTCAAAGCCAGTTCCCCAGGAAGAGTTTGAAAGCCAGCTGACCCACTATGCCCAAAGCAAGGTTGAAAACCCGGCTGAAAATGACTACTATGACCGCCTGAGCCACGTCAATGTTCTGTTTGATCCGATGATTGACAATGGCCAAAAGCAGGACCCAGGCATCAAGCTGCCGATCGGCTTGATCGAGCGGGAGGGCGATGAGCTGGACTTTGTCTTCATGAACCACAGCTACCAACAGGTGCTGGTGGACAGTGGCTACCACCCTGACCGGTGGAACCAGGAAGCTGGGAGCAACCACCTCTTTCAGTCAGTCATGCTGAAGCTGATGGATGAAAGCAAAGCGGCCAATGGGGCTGAAGCGTCCCAGGTTTACGTCTTTAACGGGGTCAGCTACCTCTTGGAGATCCGCTATTTGGCCACCGACCAGCTGAAGCAGAAACAGGCCTATGTCTACACCTTCGAAAAGCTCTAAGCAGATAACAATAAAAAAGGCTTCTAGAAGTTTTTTCACTTCTAGAAGCCTTTTTATTCGTTAGAGTTTTTCCAAGACGCTTTTTGCATGCCTTAGATTTGCGGACCACGGAAGTTGGCCAGGAACTTCTGGGTCTTGTCGTTTTGCGGATGGTTGAAGATCTGATCTGGCGTCCCCTTTTCGGTAACCAGGCCGTCGCTCATGAAGATGACTTGGTCAGAGACTTCCTTGGCAAAGGCCATTTCGTGGGTGACCACGATCATGGTCAAGCCAGTCTTAGCCAGCTTCTTCATCGTGTCCAGGACTTCCCCGACCATTTCCGGGTCAAGGGCTGAAGTCGGTTCGTCGAAGAGCAGGATCTCCGGGTTCATGGAGACGGCCCGGGCAATGGCAACCCGTTGCTGCTGGCCACCAGACAGTTGTCTTGGCTTAGCGTCAATGTAAGGGTCCATGCCGACGCGCTTCAGGTTCTCCATAGCGATCTTCCGGGCTTCTTCCTTGGACCGCTTTAAGACTAGTTCCTGGCCGACCATGCAGTTTTGCAGGACGTTCTTGTTGTTGAACAGCTCGAACTGCTGGAAGACCATGCCAACCTTGGAGCGGTACTTTGGAATGTTGTAGTCTTCGTCCAGGATGTTGTCCTTGTGGAAGAGGATCTTCCCGCCGGTTGGATCTTCCAGCAGGTTGATGCAGCGCAGCATGGTGGACTTGCCGCCGCCGGAAGGGCCGATGATGGTCATGACTTCGCCCTTGTGGACGTCAAAAGAAATGTCGCGCAGGACTTCATGCTGGCCGTAGCTCTTCTTTAAGTGCTGGACGCTCAAGATAATTTCATTGTTTTCGTAGTCAGCCATGTTACTTGTCTCCTCCTACTTGCACTTGGTTTGCCATCATGTTG
Source organism: Faecalicatena absiana (assembly GCA_017309015.1). Classification (GTDB taxonomy): domain Bacteria; phylum Bacillota; class Bacilli; order Lactobacillales; family Lactobacillaceae; genus Lactobacillus; species Lactobacillus absianus. The sequence goes on along the minus strand of JAEDAG010000001.1, from coordinate 635,928 downwards.
TAGTTTTCCGGACCTTCGATGTTCTTTTCGATCAGGTTGAAGATGCGGGTGATCGTAAAGGTCAGGAACAGGTAGATTGCTGAGATGACCAGGTAAGTCTGGAAGAATTGGAAGCTTTGACTGGCGATGGTTGACCCAACAAAGAACAGTTCTGAAACTGAGATGATGCTCAGGACGGAAGTATCCTTGATGTTGACGATGAACTCGTTGGTGATTGATGGCAGGCAGTTTCTGATCGCTTGCGGCAGGATGATGTGCCACATTCTCTGGTTGTGGGTCATCCCCAAGGCACTGGCGGCTTCGAACTGGCCTTCTGGGGTAGAGATGATCCCCCCGCGGATGACTTCGGCCAGGTAGGCCCCAGTGTTGATGGAGACGATGACCAAGGCCGCAAAGGTTCTGTTCATGTTCAAGTGCCAGAATTGGGCTACCCCGTAGTAGATAACCGCGGCCTGTACCATCATTGGCGTGCCCCGGAAGACTTCAACGTAAACTGACAGCAGCCACTTGCAGAAGGCCAGCAGGCCGCGCTTGAATTTCTTCTTCGGTTCTGGAATGGTCCGGACGATCCCGACCAATAGGCCGATGAAGAAGCCGACGATGGTGCCGACCAGGGAGATCAGCAAGGTCATGCCAATCCCTTCGAGGATCATGTTCCCGTAGTTCTTGATCATGGAAACCAGCCAGTTTTCCTTCTTGGTGTTGGTCTGCGGCTGCTGGTGCACGGCGTCCTTCATCAAGGCCTGGCGCTTGCTTTCAGGGATGCTGGCCAGAATCTTGTTGACGTCATTCAAAAGCTTGTCGTTGCCCTTCTTGACCCCGATGGAAACTTCAGCGTCGCTGGCGGAAACCTTCAGCCCCTTCATCTTGGACAGGTTGACCCCGACGATGTTGGGGTCGACCATCTTGAAGGAAGTCAGTTCCGTGTCTTCAGCCACGTAGCCGTCGATGGTCCCAGCTTCCAGAGATTCGCGCATGGCGGAGAAGTCCTTGGAAGCTGGCTCGCGCTTGGCGCCTGGCAGCTGCTTGATCAGGTCATAGTGCAAGGTCCCTTGCTGGGCGGTCAGCTTGGCCCCCTTGAAGTCAGTCAGGTACTTGGCGTCAGCGTACTTGCTGTTCTTGTTCATGATGACCACGAAGTTGGTCGTCCGGTAAGGGCTGGTAAAGTTGATGGCCTTGCGGCGTTCTGCCGTTGGGCTCATCCCGGCGATGATCAGGTCGATCTTGCCACTGGTCAGGGCTGGCAAAAGCCCGTCCCATTGGGTCTTTTCCACGATGACCTTCTTGCCCAGCTTCTTGCCGATGATCTTGGCGATCTTGACGTCGTAGCCGTTGGCGTATGAGCTGGTCCCGTCGATCTTAACGGCGCCGTTGGCCTTGGTCGTTTGGGTCCAGTTGTATGGAGCATAGTTGGCTTCCATACCGATCTTCAGCGTGTCGCTGTCGGCCTTGGCTGGCCGTGAAAGGGCGATGCCCGTGGCCAGGGTCAGGACCAAGGCCAGGATCGCGCTGATCCAGCTTTTCTTTAACTTCATCTGTATAAAACCTCCATAATATACACAGATATGAAATACAATAAAAGCGAAAGCAAAACACCCTCACTGCTTGAACAATGAGGGTGGTAAAATTCAGTATTTAATACCAAAAATCATAGCACTCCCTGGCAGGGCCAGGACAGTCTACGGGATCTTCTCCCGCAGCCCAACCAGCGTCTTGCACGACCAAGCCGTTGGTTTCGGCGATATCCCTTACTGCCAGGCTTCTGCATCGATTCGTGGATTCAGCCCGTGTTCGTGAACAATCGCGACCTCTATTGTATTGGATAATAATTTCTAACTAGGAAAAGACTAAAATATTTTTAATAATCTGTCAAGCTAAGATAACGCTTACTTTGACAAAAAGTGATAAGTGGATAATAGAAAGCCATATCCTTCACAGCCAGCCGCGGTTTGGATCATAGTCGCGCTTTTTCATGTCGGAAACGTAAGGATTGCCGGCGACAAAAAAGCGCAGGGGCTGGCTAGCCCAGAAGGGGTCCGACTGGTTGATCCCGATCCGGGGCGCGGCAATGAGTTGCTTGGCGGCCTTGCGCTTACGCGGGTCCAGGTCAATGGCAAAGGGCGACTGGTCCAGGGGCTGGCAGTCCCAGGCCCGGGAATTGACCCCCAAGGCCAGCATCAGCTTAGCCGGGCCATTGGTCAGGAGGACGCCGTCCTTGCCCCGGTTCTGGATCATCCGCTCCAGGCCAAAGGCTGGCTCGATTGCCCGGATCAGGATGCCCTGGGGCTCGTCTTTGGCTTGGGTGGCCACGTCAAAGAAGAAGTACTGGCGCTGGGAGTAGATATAGATGGTGCCTGGCGGTCCATAAAGGCCTTCGTTGGCCTGGCTGCGGCGGCCGGCATAAGAGTGGGCCGCCCGGTCTTGCTTGCCCAGGTAGGCTTCAGCTTCCACGATATAGCCGCCCAGGCGCTCTTGCCCGTCAAAGTAGCTGAAAGGGCGGCCGAGCAGGTCTTTGGCCAGGTTCGCTGTGGGCATGCTGGAAAAATAGTCTTGGTAGTTCATGTTAGACTCCATTAGGAATATAATTTATTTTAGTCGATATTATTTTCGACCAAATTGGTAAAAAAGTAAATAAAGAGTCTAGAATCCAAAGCAAAGAAGGCAACAAGATGGGAGAAATCAAATTAGTCAGAATCTATGATCCAGAGCAGCCAGCGGGCTTCCGGATCCTCGTTGACCGCCTGTGGCCCAGGGGCATGAGCAAGGAGCGGGCCAAGCTGGACCTGTGGGCCAAGGAGCTGGGGCCAAACAATGACCTGCGCAAGTGGTTTGGCCATGAAGATGCGAAGTACCCGGAATTCAAGCGGAAGTACTTCGCGGAGCTGGACCAGAATCCGGCCGTGGCTGACTTCAGGGACTTGCTCAAAGAGCAATTGAAACAGGGCGACGTCTTGTTCCTGTTCGCGGCCAAGAATCTTGACCACAACCAGGCCGTCGCCCTGAAGGAATATCTTGAAGCTGAAAACGGCAGGCAGAAAAGCTAAAGCTGCTTGAAAACGTCCAAGGCGTCGCCGGTGAGCTGCTTGATGCCGGCGGCCGGAATCTCAGTCAGGTTAAGGGCCCACAGCTTGGCGCTGGCTGGCGCGTAATTGAGCAGGCCAGCGAAGGGGTAGACCACGAAGCTGGTGCCGACGATGATCACCATGTCGCTGTTGGCAATGTGATTGACGGAATTGCTGATGTTGTCAGGGTTGATCCCTTCCCCGTAAAGGACGATGCCTGGCCGGATGATCCCGCCGCATTCATGCCGGTAGCCCTTGGCATAATCCTCGTAGGTCAGCTGCTTGTGGCACTTGCTGCAGTAGATGTCGTAGAGGTTGCCATGGAATTCGGTGACGTGGCGGTTGCCGGCCTTAGCGTCCAGGGTATCGATGTTCTGGGTGACCAGGTAGCCTTTTTCGTTGCAGATCGCGGCTATTTTTTCATGGATCAGGTTGGGCTTGGCTTCAGGGAAGTACATGTTCTGCATGACGAAGCTGTAGAAGAGCTCCGGCCGGTTGAAGAGGGTATCTTCGCTTAAAATCGTTTCCGGCGGCTCGCTGACGCCGTTATAGATCCCGGTCTTGGACCGGTAGTCGGGGATGCCGGAGTGGGTTGAGACGCCGGCACCGGTCAGGAAGACCGGATGGCGGGAGGCACTTAAGTCTGCTTTGAATTCTTGCAAAAGTTGTTGGTCCATGTTTTATCCTTTCTTAAACTAGTTACTGAGCGGTTAACTCAATTATAAACCCCGAGTTTGCTATAATGTGCTTAACAAAAGCAAAAGAGGTGGCAAAAATGACAGTTGATTCGATGTTTTACATAGTGATAGACGTCCTTTTGGCTGCCTACGCTGGCTACAGCTGGTACTGGCAGGCAACGCTGGAATTGAAAGCCCGCTACCGCTGGTCCGCGATTGTTTTTCCAGTGCTGCTGATCTGGATCGGCTATGCTTGGGACTACCTGGACATTGGGGAGCCGGGCTTCAACGTCTTCTTGGCCCTGTTCATCCTGACCTGCCTGGTTGATGCCGTTTCAGGCCTGGGAAGCAAGCGGGTAGTGCTCAGCGGCTACTTCCGCCGGACCCTGCGCTACAATGAGATCATTCACGTGGTCTTGACCGCGCCGCCGGCCGGCGTGGGCGATATTTCCCTGGCGGCCTTGGAAACGGCCAAGCACCAGATCTACTACATGCGCTTTGACAAGCAGGCCAGCGAGGTACACGAGTTCCTGCTCCGCCACTTGAACAGCGGTGTCAGCATCGACCTCCGCCAGATAGGCTAGACAAAAAAGCAATACAGAAGAAAAGGACATGACCCAGAACGCTTTCGCGTAGGTCATGTCCTTTTTGGCACATTTACTGTTGATTAAAATATTGCTGTTTATTACGTTGAGGGCGATTCAACTTGGCATTTCAATGCCGAGTTGAATCGCCCTCTTTTTTTGCTTTAGCACGTGAACGCTAGTTCGGCATGCGATATAATATAAGCAACTAAAGAACTGCAAATGTTGAAAGAAGGTGCAACTCATATAGTTAAATACGAATTCAGGAATGATGAGCCAGATATCATCCATGGACGAGGCTACGTATACAACCTCAATTACCACATCGTCTGGTGTACCAAGTATTGCAACCAAGCCTTGGCTAATCCGATTATTGTCGATTCACTCAAGGACAAGATCCTTCAGATTTGCCGTGAGAATGAGTATACGGTCAAGGCTTTGGAAATAATGCCAACTCACGTGCATATTCTGCTGTCTGCCAAACCCAAAGAGAGCGTGACAAATATCGTCAAGAAGCTCAAAGCCATTACGGCCAAGTGGCTTTGTGAAAAGTATCCGGAAACGATGAAGGAATACTTCTGGGGTGGTCACCGAGCTATTACGCAGGAAGCATTGGAGCGACAACCGAAGCTGCCGTCAAGAAATACATTGAGACGCAATGGAATAGACCGTTTCACTAAACGCTAGAAAGGAGGAAGCGACATGGCAATACGCAAGCGCAAGTCAGATCTGCCGGAATATGGAGTAAAAATCAGACTGTACCCGACTCTCGTACAACAAGCCAAACTTAGACAGTTCTTTGGCAATGACCGCTTCCTCTGGAATCAGCTTGTCAGCCTCTATCAGGAACGCTACAAGAACAACAAGAAATCAAAATTGTTAACGGAATTCGATCTTAACAATCTGCTTCCCGTTTTAAAGAACGAATATCCATTCCTCAAGGCAAGCGACAGCTCCAGCTTCCAAATCGTGACCAAGAACATCAGCGATGCCTGGGAGGCATTCTTTGCCGGAACGAGGCGCAAGCCCCGCTTCCACTCAAAGCACAGCGCCAAGCAGTCATATACTGGCAAGTCGTCCGGCATCCGGATCATGGGCAAAAGAAACATGTTCCTGCCGAAGCTGAGAAGAGTCAGATCATCGAAAACCGGCGTCATCGACGGCAAGATCAAGCGCTACACGATCAGCGTCGATGCTTGCGGGCGCTACTGGCTTTCTATCATTGTGGAGAAAAAGACCGCCTTCCTGCCAAAGACTGGCAAGGCGGTTGGCATTGACGTGGGGCTGACGCACTTGGCCATCCTGTCAGACGGCAGAAAGTTTGACAAGTTCTCATCAGATTACTGCGAGAAACAAGCAGAAATCTGGCAGAGCAAGTCATCCAAGCGCCGTCATTTGGCTTTGGTTAAGTCGCAGCAGGACGCCAACAGGAAGGCTCTTGACGCAAAAAGCCTGTTTGACTATCGCAACTGGCAGAAAGCCAATGTCGCCAAGAACCGCTATATGAGCCGCATCACGAATCAGCGCGATGACTATCTGCACAAGATCACGGATCAGCTTGTGAGGGAATACGATGTTATCGTCATTGAAGATCTCAAGATCAAGAACATGACGAAGAATCACCACATTGCCCGCTCAATTCTGCGCCAAAGTTGGGGCAGATTTCGTGCCATGCTGGAATACAAGTGCAAGAAGTACGGAAAGATCCTCATCAAGGTCAATCCAGCATACACCAGCCGAATCTGCTCAAAATGCGGCAAGGATACGGGCAAGAAACCACTGTCAGTGCGGGAATGGGACTGCCCATTCTGCAAGGCACATCATGACCGTGACATCAATGCATCAATCAATATTTTGCTTAAAGGACTTGCCCAGCTCTGAGAGAGCTGGGCAAGCAAAAAATCGTACCGTCAAGCAGCAGTCAATGCGGCTTGGCGGAATCGTCGGAGGGGGCACTTCCGTGATAAATAGACTGACCTCTGTTTTTGCACTGCTGTTCAGCTTGCTGGACAGAACCAGTAAAAAAGCAGGCTTGGCTTCGGTCAAGCCTGCTTGCAAGAATAAGTTGGTCGTTCTCAGAAGCTGTAGGCTGCGCGTGAGCACTAGCCTATAAAGAAACCCCCGACCTTGGTCGGGGGAGCATGTCATCTTTTTCTTCGATCATTGTTTGTGCTTTTTCTCCAAAATAGTTTAATCAAATGCATTGCTGATTCCAAAATTTGGCCAAAGCACACGGGGCCTTGTTGTGGGGCATGGCAACCGTCTCCTTGCAAATGGTTAAAATTGTCTAAAGATAATGATGATTTTAATATAAAAGATAAATTTATGGAATATGAAAACGCCTCCCAAAGAATAACTTTGGAAGGCGTTGTTTTTTCTTAGAATTTGGTCAGGCCGATCATGATGGCCCCAGCCACGACCAGCAAGAGGCCGAGCAGGGTGTGGCGCATTTCCTTGTGGGTCTTCATTTCATGCAGGATCCACATGCCGCCAAGGGTGGCAATGACCACGTTCAGCTGGGACAGGGTAAAGCCGACAGCCACCCCGTTGAACTGGTTGGAGAACAGGAGGGCCAGGTTGGCCACCGCGAAGCAGAGCCCGGTCAGGATGTTGGCGAAGGATTCCTTGTTGAAGGTGTCCTTGCGGTCAACGGTCAGGGAGTAGATCAGGCTGCAGAGGAACATGGCCAGACTTTGCGGCAGCAGCATCTCCCACCCGTTCAGGTTGAAGATCCGCGGCAAGACGGCGTAGCCCACGAAGCCAACGGAAGAAATGGTCAGCAAGATCAAGCCCTGCAGGCTGCTGCCAGCCGCGTCCTTATTTTCAGAGTAGGACAGGGAGATGATCCCGAAGATGATCAAAGCGATCGCGGCCGCGCCCAGGACCAGCTGCCAGGTCTTGGTCCATTCATGGAAGTAGAAGATGGCGAAGAGGGCCGTCCCTACCAGCTGCTGGCCGGTGCTGATCGGCATGGCCTGGGACACGTCAAAGATGTCGAAGGACTTGACCTGCAGCAGCTGGCCGATAGTCCAGGAGATCCCGCAAAGCACGGAACCCAGAAGCAGGTTGCCTGTCAGGTGCTGCGGGGTCTTGATCAAGCTGACGACCACCGCGAAAAGGAAGGTCCCCATGGTCATGCCCACGACCTTGTTGGTGAACTTGCCGCCGATTTTCTGCATTACGATTGATTGGACGCCCCAGGCAAAGGCTGGGACCAGTCCGACAAAAATACCCATATTTACTATTTGCTCCTTATAATCTTGTGAATTGACATCAATAAAAACACGACAAACACATAAAAAAACATTTTAACCGTGGGGTACTATTGCTTAGCGCTGGTCGCGGCTAAAATGCTGATTTGTCAATTCTATCATAAGGACCCGGTAAAAAGAAAGTGTTTTCTTGAAAACGGATCAAAAAAATGGGCATTTTTCAAAATGCTATGAAAGTAGTTTCATGTTTTCAGACTTTTTCACAAAATCGGCGACAGGAGGCGGGAGAAGCTCTGCAGGGCATGCATGAAGTGGGACTGCTGGTCGAACATCTCTGGCGTCATGTGGGTGCAGGCTTCCAGGTCCTTTTCGAACTGGTCGGCCATCTCTTTATTGAAGCCGCGGTCGTAGACGAAGACGTTGTCCTCAAAGTTCAGGTCATAGGAGCGGTAGTCCTGGTTGACGCTGCCAACCGTGGCGTATTTGTCATCGACGATGATCGTCTTGGCGTGCAAAAAGCCGTTGTTGTAGGTATAGATCTTGACCCCGATCTTGGACAGCTGGCGGGCGTACCACTGGGTTGCCCGGTAGATGAAGGGGTGGTCCGGCATGCAGGGGATCATGATCCGCAGGTCAACGCCCGAGGCGGTCAGGATCTGCCAGGCGGCCACCATGGCCTCATCCGGAATCAGGTAGGGAGTCTGGATCCAGACCCGCTTGCGGGCCAGCATCATCAAGCGGACCAGGCCGTTGCGCATATAGGGCTCGTCGTTGTCCGGCCCGTCGGAGACGACCTGGACGGCCATGTCGTCTTCATCGATATCCTGCTCGTCCAGATCCGGGAACAGTTTCTCGTCAAAAGAGATCAGTTCCGCTTCTCTCGCGGCCGAGGCATTCCAGTCCATGACGAAGCGTTCCTGCAGCAGGAGGGAGGCTGAGCCGACCAGGCGCAGGTGGGTGTCGCGCCAGTAGCCAAACTTCTTCTTGCGGCCCAGGTACTGGTCGCCGACGTTGAAGCCGCCGGTCCAGGCGGTGACCCCGTCGATGACGACGATCTTCCGGTGCAGGTGGTAGTTCATCCGGTTTCTGGAGATCATGTTCCTGGAAGTGATGAACTGCAGGACGTCCCCGCCAGCCTCGGTCAGCTGGTTGAACCAGGCCTTGGAAGCCCCAAAGGAGCCCCAGGCATCGTAAAGAAGGCGGACCTGGACCCCTTCTTTGGCCTTTTGGATCAGCAGGTGTAAAAAGTCATTGCCGATCTGGTCGTTATAGATGGTGTAGTACTCGACGTTGATGGAAGACTTGGCGGCCTTGATGTCCTTGAACAAGTCGCGGAACTTGTCGTGACCGTCCGTATAGAGCTTGAGCTTGTTGTTCTTGGTGATGGGCGACTCCCCATCCTTGTCCAGGTACTTGATCAGGATCTTGGCGCTGGGGGAGCTGTCGGCCCGGTCGATCTTGGCTGGGGCCTTGGTGATCATCTTCTGGACATTGGAGAGGCCAATGTGCTTCTGGCGGTTGATGGCAAAAAGGTTTTCCTGGGAAATTCCCCGGCCGAGGAAGCCGTAGGCAATGAAGCCGCCGATGGGGAAGATCAGGAGAACGATCAGCCAGGCCCAGGAAGTAGCAACCGACCGCTTGCGGTGGAAGACGGTCCAGAGGGCTAGAATCGCATTGGCAAAGAAAATGATGTGCCAGACGTCGATCCAAGAGAAAGCTGTCATATCTGCTCCTTTCTATAATTTCGCGTGATTTTGGTCTTGCTATGGCCTTTCTATTTTTGCGCTTGCCCGTGAATTATTGCAAGCCTAAAAACTTATCCAGGATGCCGATGACGAAGGGCTCATCGTGCATCTGTGAGTGTTCGGCCGTCTCGCCCCGGACCTCGACTTCCTGGTAGAAGCGGGCATTGGGAGCCAGGACGTAGCGGATGCTCTTGGCGGAAACGACCGAGATGAAGCGGTCGGAATTAGTCGCGTCCAGGACGTTCCCGTAGATGTTCAGGACGCGGATGCTGGGACTGAAGTCCTTGCGGTGGCGGAGCATGTAAGAGTAGTGGGGCGTCATCATTGATGGCCGCCCGCTTTCGGTCAGCTGGTTGACGTTGGGGATGTCGCCCAGGTACATGACCCCGTTGAAAGGGCCGGCAATCAAGGCGCAGCTGGCCAGGCGCGGGAAGCCAGGCTTTTGGGCAAAGCGCATCTCCGTGGCGACCACGCAGGGCGAGCCCAGGGAGTGGGCGACGGCGCTGTAGTGGCTGAAGCCGTATTTGTGGGCTAAAAAAGGCAGCACGAAGCTGAGATAGTAGTTGATGCCCTGGTAGCCAACGAAGCGGTCCTTCATGGCCAGCTGGATGATTGGCTGAGAGTCACCGGTATAGGTCCCGGTCAAGCGGATGTTGCCCAAAAGGTCAGCCTCTACCTTTAAAAAGCGGCTGTCCCCCTTGGCTTGACCGGCTGCCTGGACCATGACGTTGGTCGTGTAGTCCCCGCCGCGGAAGCCATGGATGTAGATAATGGGCACCTGCTCGCCGGCCGCGGCAGGCCGCCCTTCAACCGTGGCCTGGTCGGCAATCTTGGGGCGGTGCAGCTTGAGGAAGATCCGGCAGGGCGGAAAGGTGGCCAGCAGGCCTAGGGCAATCATTTGGTTGACGGAGTGGCCGGCCTGGTTCTTGCGCCGTTTCTTTTCAGTTTCTTCAGCGTATTTTCTAGAATTGAAAAAAAGCATGTTTCCTCCTAAACCACTAATGCCATCTTGATACCTAACTATGATAACATGTTCTCGAACAAGACCAGCAAGACAGATTGCTCGAAAAGCAGCAGAGAAAGGATTTTTATCATGAAATTTTACGCAGTACGCAAGGGCCGCGAGCCGGGCATCTACCACTCATGGGAGGAGGCCAAGGCCCAGGTCGATGGCTTTCCGGGGGCAGAGTTCAAGTCCTTTGCCAATCCCATGGATGCCATTGAATTCATGGATTTTAGCGCGGATGAAGCCCTGGATGGGCTGAAAAAGGCTGAAAATACCTTTGAAAATGCCATGGCCAAGATCCAGCGCAAATCGGCCCAATTAGCCAAAAATTCTGCCGGGTCGGCCCAAATCAGGGTCAACCCAGGTGATCCGGCAGTCACGGTGCCGGTGGACGGTCCATACGCGGCTTACGTCTATACCGATGGCGGCTGCCGCAACCATGGGGTTCATAAAGGCGGCCACGTCAAGGAAACCGACCCAGGGGCTTGGGGCTACCTGATCGTCTTGCCGGACGGGCAGAAGTTCGATGGGACAGATGGCGAATTTCAGGCGACCAACAATAAGATGGAAATGACGGCTTTTTTGGAAAGTCTGCGGAAATTAGAGGAATTAGGGCTGCAGGAGCAGGCAGTCCTTTATTCTCTGGATTCGCAATACGTCTTGAATGGCGTCCAGCACTGGATGGCTGGCTGGAAGGCTAAAGGCTGGCGCAAGGCCAAGGGGGAGATTGCCAATCTGGACCTGTGGAAGGCAATTGATGCCGAAGTGGCCAAATTCTCAAACTTGCATTATAAATGGGTTAAGGGGCATGACGTTAATGCCGGCAATATCTATGTTGACCACCTGCTCAACCGCACCATGGACAAGATGGAAGCTGGGCAAAAATAATAAAGAGTCTGGGAAAAAGTCAATGTCATTATGTTAAGACATTGACGCCGGGCACTTTTGAGCTTCTGCAGCTCTCTGCCGTGATTTGAGATACATAAAAAGGCTTTCAGAAGTTTTACACTTCTAGAAGCCTTTTATATTCGTTAGATTTTTTACCAGACTCTTTGCTTGCCGCCAAGTAAAGCTGGCGGGATTGGTAATTACTTATTCGAGTTAAACAGGCTGGTGAAGAATTCCACGATGGCATCCCAAAGCTTTTGCAAAGCATTGCGGTTCTCTTGAGTATTCAATTTAGAAAAGATGCCTTGGGCATTTTTCTGGATGGAATCCATAGCCTTGGCGGCCTGCTGTTTAAAGGAATCGGACTTCAGGGCGCCTGAGTCGCGGATTTGGATCAAGATATTGACGATCTGGTTCTTCTGTTCATTGGTGATGACATTGCCCAGGTTGTTGTCTTTAATTTCGTTGTTGACGATATTAATGATGTCCTGCTTGGAAAGGTCAGAGCCCTTTTCGGCCATTTCCTTCTTGGCTCCGGCAACGGCATTGTTTAATTGCGCGTCGGAATAGCCATCCTTGCCCTTGTTTTCCTTGGTGATCCCGCTCAGGGTGTCCATTTCGTTCTGAGCGGCATTGATCTGGCTTTGGCTGAGCTTGTTGCCGGCCTTGGCATAGGCCTTGTAGATTCCGGCCAAGGCACCAGACCCGTCGATCGGCACGGCGGAAGTAACATAAATGTTGGCGTCGGTGATCCCGGCAGTCACGGCCGCGTTCTTGTACTGGTCAGCAGTGATAGTCGTAATATTATTGCTTCCATTGTAATCCAGAATCTTGACGTTGATCCCAGAGCCGGAGGTGGTCTTTTCAATGGCCGCGCTGGACCAGACGCCGGAAGCGCTGGTGAAGCTGGAGCCGGACGGGTTCAGGTAGGTCACCAGGTCGCTGCCGGTGACGGTCAGCGTGTTGTAGCTGGAAGAGTCGCTCAAGGCGCCCTTTAATACGTTTAAAGTCCCTTTCTCTTGTGAAGAAGTCAATGACGTCCCTAAGGTAATTACCGGCGCGGCATCGTCAGCAGCGGCGCTGGCATGGCCGGCAGCAAAGCCAATAAGGCTGAAGCAGGCCAAGACGGCAGTCAAGGCCGTAATTAGTTTTTTCATGATTGGTTCTCCTTTACGCCAATTATTATACTAGATCCGGCTATTTTTGCCCTGACGTTTAGAAAAAATTAACAGTCGCGCCCGCCGTGATCTTTGTCATGTTTGCCCTGGCTGGCGAAAAAATTCTGGCATAGATGTTATAATGGATTCAATTGCTGAAGATCTGATTTAATTGTATGAATGAGCTGAACAAGAAGGAGGGAGACGCTTGAGCCAAACTGGTGAACCTGAATTGACCGTGATCATGACGGTCTACAACCAGGAAAAATACATTGCCAGAGCCTTGGATCACCTGCTGGCACAGAGCAACCGGAATTTTAAGCTCCTGATCATCGACGACGGCTCCACGGACCAAACCGTGGCCATTGCCCAAAAGTACGCGGCCCGCTTTCGCTGCTTTAAGCTGGTGGTCAAGGAGAACAAAGGGGTGGCCGCGGCCCGCAACCTGGGTCTGGACCTGGTCGACACGCCTTACTTTATCTTTCATGATGGCGATGACTGGGTTGATCCGGCCTATACCGACTACTTTATCAAGCAGTTCAGCGAGCATCCGGAATGGGACTATATCGCTTGCGGCTACTACCTGGATTCTGAGAAGATCACGGCCAAGCCGATCGCGCCAAAAGCAGCCGCGGGGATGCTGACCAAGCTGCAGGGGCTGCGCAAGATCCTGGGAACCATCACTTCCTCCGTGCGCGGCTACTCCTGGAACAAGTGCTACAAGACCAGCCTGGTGCGCCAGTACGATATCCGTTTCAACGAGGAGCTGGACTTGATGGAGGACCAGGTCTTCAACGTGGACTATTTGACCAAGGTGCGGAACTTCTACTTTAATACCATCCCGCTCTACCACTACTGGCAAAGACCGGACAGCGCCGTCCACACGGTCAGCTGGTCGCACTCAATGAGCATCGTCCGGGCCAACTGCCTGATGCTCTCCATCGTGGCCAAGAACAGCTGGCACAATTGGAGAAAGAACCACGAAATCTGCCAGATCCACCCAAAGCGCGAGTATTCGCGCAAATTTTTAAGCGAGGGAATCAAAGATGATCATCAAAGTTAATGGAGTTGACCTCTACTATCAAAAGCTGGGCCAAGGCCGCCCGCTAATCCTGCTGCATGGCCACCACCTGGACGGGGGGATGTACAGCAAGGTCATGGCGCCGCTGTCCCTGTACTACACGGTCTATGCCCTGGACATGCGGGGGCATGGCTTGAGCAGCGGGGAAATCGCCGAGCACTACCAGACTGAAGTGGAAGACCTGGCGGCCTTCATCAAGCAGCTGGGCCTGGAGAAGCCTTACGTCTTTGGCTACGACTCCGGTGGTCTGGTCACCATGATGTTGGCCAGCCAGGAGCCCGACCTGTTGGGCAAGGCGATCGTGGCCGGGGTCTTTATCGACGGGCATGGGATCCACAAGTATCACTACCTGACGGAAGGGGTCAGACGCTTTCTCAAGTTTGACCGCGACAGCCGGGTGGAGCTGACCGAATCCTACATGACGCCGGAATCCCTGGAAAAGATCACGATCCCGCTCTTGTGCGTGGTTGGGGAGAACGACTGGGTAAAAGTCGAACATGTCCGCTGGTACAGCAGCCTGGTGCCAAACGGCCGCCTGGTCTTGATGCCGCGACAGACGCACGATTCTTACGCGGTTGGCAGCCTGAAGATTTTGGACCTGATAAAAGATTTTTGCAAGGATTAGTCAAAGAAATACTGCTTAAAGGCGAACCTTTGATATAATACTTACGTAGACATAAAATTAGCACGAGTTTAGTGAATGATTCTAAGGGGCTCATGATGACATCATTATCAAAAGAAGAAATCCATAGTTTGCTGCATCCAATGAAGCTGATCGGCCTGGGCGGCAACCCGCAACTGAATGAAAAGGTCGCCAACATTTTGGGCGTGCCGTTGCTGGAAACTTCCGTTCACCACTTCAGTGACGGGGAAATTCAAGTCAACATTGCTGAAACCGTCCGTGGCTGCGACGTCTTCGTCATTCAATCAGTCCAAGACCCAGTCAACGAAAACTTCATGGAATTGGAAATCGTGCTGGACGCCCTGCACCGGGCTTCAGCCCACTCAGTCAACTGTGTCGTTCCTTACCTGGCCTACTCCCGGTCCGACACCAAGACCCGCTCGCGTGAGCCAATCACGGCCAAGCTGATTGCCAACCTGTTGCAATTGACCGGCATTGACCGCCTGCTGACCATCGACCTGCACGCGTCCCAAATCCAAGGCTTCTACGACCTGCCAGTCGACGACCTGCATGCCATTCCAATTTTGGCTCAATACTTCCTGGACAACGGGATCGTTTCCAAGGATGAAGAAGACGTCGTTGTCGTTTCACCAGACCACAGCGGCACCAAGCTGGCCCGGAACTTTGCCCAGTACTTCAACGCGCCAATCGCGATCGTTGACCAGCGCGGGGCAAGATATGACGACAGCGTCCACGACATGATCGGCGACGTTCAAGGCAAGAAGTGCATTATTATTGATGACTTGATCGATACTGGCACCCGTCTGGCTTCATCAACCAGATCCGTCTTCGCGGCCGGCGCGACTAAAGTCTATGCCGCTGCCACTCACGCCTTGCTGTCTCAAGACGCGACTAAGGTTCTGAACGGCTTGCCGCTGGAACAGATCGTGGTAACCGACACCATCAAGCACAGCAAGTATCCGGACCGGATCGTCCGTCTGTCAGTTGACCGCTTGCTGGCCAAGGGGATTGATCACATCTACAACGACCGTTCAATCCACGAAATCTTTGACGAACAAAACAGATTCACCAAAGACTAAAGCAAATTTAGCAACTAAAGGGGAGGCTTGTCAGGGCATTCCCCTTTTTGCTTTTTCTTTGTCTATTTCCTTAAATAAGGTTAAAGTATATGTATTATCGGCCGGAAAGATTGCTATAATTTTAAATAACTTTTGAAGGAAGGACAATTTTAGATGGCTAGAAGAAAAAATATGCAGCGGCGGCGTGAAATTTTAGACAACACCTTCCGCTTAATCAGAATTCAAGGCTTTGATCACGTATCATTGCAGATGATCGCGGAAAAGTCAGGCATTTCCAAATCATTGTTGCAGTCTTATTATCCACATAAGGCCCGCTTGATGAGCGACATCGTCAGAAACCTGTTCAACACGATGTGGGACCAAGTCGACGTCAACTATCACGCGACCACCAAGAACCCTTTTGCCCGGGTCAAGGCTTTGATCTACACCATTGCCTCATTGGGGATGGAAGATAAGGGGCTGGACCGCGTGATTTCCGAGGCCTTCACCAACCAGTCTTCTTTGGACAACTGGAGCAAAATGCTGGATGAATGGATGAAGTCGCATGATGCCTTCGCGGAATACAGCAACTACCAGGAAATCCGGACTGGCATCGCGTTTATCGTTACCGGAGTTGGCCGCCTTTACCGTGACCGCGGCAAGCACCACCTGACCGCGGAGCAGATGGCGGACTACGCGACCAGCTCTTTGATGTTCAGCTTCGTGCACGCTGACAAGGACACGATTGACGAAGTCCTGGCCGAAGGCCATGGCATCATCAACGACGCAAGCACGGAAGATGTGCACCATGCCATCGACACCATGTTTGACGAAGGAAAAAACATTTACAGTTAAGGGGTAGTTTAGATGGCAGAAAGTTCCAGAATGATCAGACGCAGGGAAAGCAGCCAGCGATATAAAGACGACTGGGCACCATACAAGCGGCCCATGGCCTTCCTGGTCTTCCTACTGGTCAGCCTGGCCATGGCGATGGGGACTTTTCTCAATCCGGCCTTTATGAAGGGGGCAATCAAGTCTGAGAGCAACACGGTCGTCGTCAGCAAGATGGTCAACAGCCATTTCAACCGCCTGGCCACGATCGTTGGCGGCAGCAGCGATGACGAGAACCTGATCTCTGATGAGCAAGCCAGAGCGGTCGAAGACCTGATTATCGACTACAAGTATGGCTGGCACTTTTTGCATACGGATGATACGCGCCTGGCCAACAGCATCAAGAAGGTGATCCTGGTCAGTGAAAAGACCGACTCCTCGCAAGTGGCCAGCGTCAGAAAGAAGCTGGGCAAGCAGAAGTCTTCCGCCACCTACATTGTGGCCAATGCTTTTGACCTGGCGGGCGTCATGCTTGAAGCCAATATCGTCACGATCGTCCGCATCATCAACCTGCTGGCCATCGCGGTCTGCTTGATCGCCCTGCAGTCGCTTTTGAGCGATGCCTTCGGGCGGATCATCTTTAAGTCGGCCCTGCACGAGGCAATGGCCGGCTTGATGTGGGCTGGTTTCTTCATGATGCTGGTCTATGGACTTTTGGCCATGATTCCGATTTTGATGGATACCTCCGTGATTGCCTTCGCGGACTTTGGCTACTGGCTGGAAATTGCCAGCGGGGTCTTCTTGGACTTCGTTATCGCCGGCGCCATCATCTTCGTGATCAGCGCCATTCCATGGCAGGCTTCAGCACGCAATAGCTAAGGGGAGTCAGCGGCCAAAAAGGCAGAAAAAAGAAGCAAGACAGAAATAAAGAAAATAAAAACCAGCTCTCTGCTATGGCGGGGAGCTGGTTTTATGTATGTAACTATTTTCGTATGCCCTTGTTTGACTGCTGATTGAAGGGGGGTTAGTCCTGTTTCAGGATCGTCACGACCTTGCCGTGCAGGTCGATGGTGCCTTCGTGCTTGAGCTTGGCGAATTCCCGGCTCAAGGTTTCAGGGGTGATGCCTAAGAGGCTGGCCAGGTCCTTCTTCTTCAGGGGCAGGGTGAAGGTGGCGCTGCCAGCTTCGTCCGCGTAGTCGCACAGGGTCGCGAAGAGACGGGGGCCGGCTTCCAGGGAATTGCGGCGGACGGCATTTCTTTGGGCAGTGACCAGTCGCTTGCCAAATTCATTAAGCATATGCAGGGACATTTCCGGGGATCGCTTGAGCAGGTTCTGGAAGTCCCGGCTGTTGATTGAGCAGGCCGTGCTGTCTTCCAGGGCCTCAATGAAAAAGTCATCGCCGTGGCTGTCAAAAAGGCTTTCCTCGCCTTTGATGTCGCCCTTCTGCATGACGTCGATGATTTGCTCATCGCCGTCGGCGTTAAGGCTGTAGATCTTGGCCTTGCCCGAATCCAGGGACATGACTGACAGGCGCCCGTCGCCCGGGTAGTGGAGCAGGCTGCCCTTCTTGAAGCGCTCCTGGTGGGTGGAAATCTTGACCAGCTCCTGGCGCAGGTCCAGGGGGAGGTTCTTAAAAATCGGCACGTGGCTGATGCAATTTAGCTTATCGTGAGTCATGAACTTTCTTTCTTTTCTGTCTGCAATAGCGGCAATGGCTATTTTTTCGCTTTCTTGCTGGTCTTCTTGCTTTTCTTGGCTTTTTTGCTGGCCTTGGCTTTCTTCTTGCTGGAAGCCTTTTTCTTGCTGCTCTTGGTCTTTTTCTTGGCAGCTGGCTTCTTGCTTTTCTTGGTCTTTTTCTTGGCGCTGGTCTTCTTGGCGGCCTTCTTGGTCACGGACTTGGTCGTCGTGATCTTGCTGGACTTGATCGTGGAGATGTTCTTGCCGACCTTGTAGAGGTACTTGGCCAGGCCCTTATCGTTCAAGACCTTCTGGGAGACCTTCTTGGACTTGCTGGTGCTTGAGGAGGCAACCTTCCCGGAAGTGGCGTAGGACCGGGTGGCGTCACTTTGCTTGAAGAGCTTGAAGCTGTAAGTGGCCAGCTTGCCGGCCCGGACGGTGTATTGGTGGCCGTCCGTCAATTTTAAGTTGGCCGGGTAGTAGGTGAGCACCGTTTGGAAGTTCCCGAAGCCATAGCTGCTGTAGTTGGCAACCGTCTTGGCCGCGTAGGTCTTGTGGGTGTCATCGTCAGTCACCGTGATCTTTGGGGTCTTGCTGCAGAACTTGGTGGAGAAGTACAGGGACCAGGCGATGTTCTTCCCGTTCAAAAGCTCAATTGGAAAGACCCCGGCGTTGGGGTAGGCCACCATTTCCCGGCTAGGGCTGGTGTAGGCGTCGCCCAGGTTCAGGACCTGGTTGACCGAGTAGCGGTAGCCGTTGGTCCCGTAAGCCGCCCCGACTGAGATCTTGCTCAGGCGGGTGGACAGGAGCCAGGCCCGGTGGCCGGTGTCAGAACCGGAAAGGTTGTAGCGGTCGGTCAATAGGTCCGTGATCACGTCGCCGGCGCTTTGGTTTGACGCGTTGAAGTTCAAGTTGGCGGCGCTGGAGACGTCCTGGGCCAGCAGCCAGGTCTTCTTGCTGATGAAGGCCGGCCGCTTGTCCGTTGGCAAGCCGTGCTGGTTGACGAACGGGTTGGCATTGATGGCGGCCATGACCGCCGCGGTCGTCTGCGCGTTCTTGTTGCCGGAGGCCGTGGCCTTGACGGCCTTCAGGCCAAACAGGTCGCGGTAGTAGTTGATATAAGCCAGCTGGGAGGCAACGTAAGCTTGATTTAGGGTCCCAGCCTTGAAGTTCTGTTTGAGCGATGGTTTAACGGCGTAAAGGTTCTGCGCGGAGTAGGCAGTCTTGTCCAGAGCCGCGTATTCGGTCTGGAAGCGTCTGACTTCGGCCAGCTCTTGGGGCGTGAAAGCAGCCGCCTTGACCGGCGTGGCCAAGGCGAAGCCCAGCAAGAGCGGAATGGTAAGCAAAATTGGCTTGCGGCGCATAATCATCAACCCCCTTCTAGCTTATATTATAGCCGATTATGAGCCTTTTTTGTCACTAAGCGCTTTCAATGACGAAACTCTTAAATAATGGTAAGAATTGTCCATTTTCTTGCCCACAATAGGCTAGTTTTACGTATAATATAGAGTTGACAAAAAGGAGACAATCAAACATGACAAACAAGAAACAAGTTGGCTTGATTTTTGGTGGTAGTTCTTCAGAATATGAAGTCTCAATCATCTCGGCAAGCAACATCTACAAGGCAATTGACAAAGACAAGTTCGACGTGCACCCAATTTGGATCACCAATGAAGGGTACCTGACCAGTGAAGAAGACTCATTCAAGGTTCTGGAAGACCACGGCTACACGGTCGCCAAGGGCGACAAGCCAGCCAACCTGGCCAACATTGCTGAATTGGCCAACCGTCCGGAATTGGACGTCCTGTTTCCAATCGTTCACGGGAACCTGGGCGAGGACGGCGTTTTGCAAGGGCTCTTCCGCTTGATCGACAAGCCATTCGTTGGCGTGGACGTCTTGGCGGCTGCCGTGACGATGGACAAGGAATTCACTAAGATTCTGGCGGAAACGGCCGGCGTGCCAGTCGCTAAGTGGGTATCCATCAAGCGCTACGAATACGATGATCCAGACAATGAAAAGCTGAGCTACGACTGGGTAGCAAAGAAGCTGGGCACGACCAACCTCTTCGTTAAGCCATCAAACCAAGGCTCATCAGTCGGCATTACCCACGTGGTTGACGACTCCAACTACGCTGATGCTTTGGCGGAAGCCTTCAAGTACGACGACAAGGTCTTAGTTGAAGAAGGCATCGTCGGGACTGAAGTGGAAACGGCCGTTTTGGGCAACGACCACCCAATCGTTTCTGGCGTCGGCCAAATCATCAACGCCAAGAACACTTGGTACAGCTACGAAAACAAGTACAGCGACGACTCAACCACGACCCTGCAGATTCCAGCCAAGATTCCGGCAGAAACGGCAGAAAAGGTCCGGCAAAACGCCTTGAAGATCTACCAAGTCACTGAATGCAGCGGCATGGCCCGGATCGACTCCATGCTGCGCGAAAGCGACGGGGAAGTCATCTTCAACGAGCTGAACTCGCTGCCAGGCTTTACCAGCATCAGCATGTATCCAAAATTGTTCGAAGAAGCCGGCATCGCGTACGGGGACTTGATTACGCGCTTGATCGACTTTGCTGAAGAACGCTACGCGCACAAGAAGACCTTGCTGCACAAGCACGATTAGGATTGATTTTTTGGGAAACGGGAAATAAAAATGAGTGAGACCAGTGAGCGGAAAAAGACCAGTGAAGCGGCGAAGGAGCTTGGCATTAGTGAAAACACCCTGCGCAAGTATTCCAAGATCGTGGAAGAAGTGACTGGCAACCCGGCTTACTTTGCTCACCAGAAAAACGCCCGTCTCTACAGTCCAGAGGACCTGGAGAAGCTGCGCCAGCTGGTGGCCAGGTCAAAAGAGCCTGGCCAGACCCTGCTGCAGGCGGCCTCGGGTCTTTTTGCCAAGGAGAATCCTGAGAAAATAGCCCAGGTGGTGGCGTCTTTGCAAAAGACCATCGAAAGCCAGAACCAGGTGATCGACTCCTTGAAAGAGGAGCTGTCGTCTTTAAAAGAAGCCCAGAAGCCAGCCGCGCCAGCTGACGACGTGCTTGGCTGGGATGACATTCCCGACCTGCCGGCTGATGACGCGGATGAAGAGGTCGACCTGCCCCTGACCCCTGAGCAAAAGCGCGAGCGGGTGGTCGCGGACATGCACCGGTCGGATGAAGAGGTGCACCGGGCCTTGATGGACAAGGTTCAAGAACATGCCCAAAAGGCCGCGCCAACCCACCGGACTCTGGCGGACATGCAGCTTAAGCCCAAGAAGCGTCCTTGGTGGAAGCGAATTTTTTAATCAGACTGATTGAGTTTTTGGCTCAAGCTAAGGAATTGCTTAACTAATTCCTAAAAAAACACAGGCGACCGCACGCGGCCGCCTGTTTGTTTTACAATGAAAGCGCAAAAAGAAAACTGGAAAGGATGAAAGCATGAGCTTAAAGAAGCGGCGCCTGCTTTGGGCAGCCTTGGTCCTGCTGGCGGGCTTGCTGGCAACGGGGATCACCTACTTCAAGACCGCCAGCTATGCCAACGATGTGGCCGTGATTACGGACCGCCAGATCAAGGACAAGCTGCTCAAGAAGGAAACCGACATTTACAACAACAAAGACGAGGAGCGACGCCAGTACCTGCACGTCAAGCTCCTCTCGGGCAAGCACCGGGGACAGGTCTTCAAAACGGTCAATACCTATTATCCCTCCCAGCTGGTCACCCAGAAGTACCGACCGCGGCAGCGAATTTTTGTCCAGATCCACAAGGGAACTTTGGCGATCATCTCGCCTAAGCGGGACTGGACCTTAATGCTGACTTTGACCGTCACCTTGACCTTGATGATCCTGGTCGTGGGGGTCAAGAGCTGGCATTTGATCCTGTCGATGGCGGTCAGCTGGATCCTGTTCTACCTGCTGATTCTGTGGGACGTCCAAGTCAACGGGGCCTATATCGTCTTGATGTTCTCCCTGGCTGATATCGTCTTCTCCTTCTTCAGCCTGTGGCTGGTGCAGGGTTTTGGCAAAAAAATGCTGGTGACCTGGCTGGCGACGCTTTTGGGAGTCTTTGTCTCCTTTGGCCTCTGCTACTTGATCATTAAGCTGACGGGCGAAAGCTACCTCAACTATGAAATGGGCGACTATGCCACCCAGGACGTGCGGGGAATCTTTATGGCCCAGACCCTTTTAGGGGTGCTGGGGGCCGTTATGGACGAAGCCACGGACATCGTATCGAGTCTGCACGAGCTGATCCAGCACAAGCCAGAGATCACGGTGAAAGAGCTGCTGATTGCTGGCCGGACCATGGGCCAGGAGATCATGGGGCCCTTGATCAACGTCCTGGTCCTGCTTTTTATCTCTGAGGCTTTGCCGGAAAGCATCCTTTACCTGCGGGACAACAATACGATCAGCACCATGTTCAGCTTTACGATGAACCTGGGGGCTACCCAGAGCGCGGTCTCAGCGATCGGGATCGTCTTGACGGTGCCAATCGCGACGGCCTGCTGCCTCTTGTTCCTGAATAAGGAGCAGCGCGCGCACATCAAGCTGGGCTTTAGCCGGAAAGGAGGGAAAGCGTCATGAGCAGCTTAGGAGCCTTGATTTTATTATTGGCGGTCTTGATGACCATCATCGGCGGGGAAACCGGGATCCGCAGCTTTTTCAGCGTCCTGATCAATACCCTGCTGCTGATCCTGGTCGCCCTCCTGATTTCCTGGGGCTTGAATATTCCCATCATTACCCTGATTTTCGTGCCTTTAAAACTGGTGACGATCATCTTTCTGGGAACCCACGACTATACGGTGGCTAAGAACTCTTTTTACGCCTCTGTCGGCGTCTTGGCCCTGGTCAGTCTCTTTATCACGGGCATCCAGTACCTGGCCCAGGCGGCCGGCTTAGGCCCAGAAGCGGGGGAAATTCTCCTGGGCCACTCTCAGATGCCGGGGATCAGCTATGAAATGATCGCCATCACCGTCGCGGTCTTCTCAGCCTTAGGGGCGGTCGCGGAAGCGGCGGTCTCCATGAGTTCCGGGATTTTGGAGATCAAGAAGGCCAAGCCGGGCATTACTGAGGAAGAATTGCTCAAGAGTGGGAGTGCCATTGGTTACGACGTCCTGGGGACAGCCATGAACACCATCATCTTCGGGATGTTCGGCAGCTTTTTGTCGCTTTTTCTTTGGTATTACAGGCTTCATTACTCCTTTGGCGAGGTAATTAATGATAAACTTTTCGTAAACGAGGCATTGATCATCATGTACTCCCTGATGGGCGTCTTGATGACCGTCCCTTTGGCGACCTTGCTCTTGTCCAGGGGGATGTCCAGGAGAAAAGACGAGGCGAAAAAGAACGATGGAAACCAAGAAGATTCAATTAAAGAACTTTAACGACCGCGTATATACGGTCGAAACCTACACGATCAAGTCGGACCGGCCGCCTTTGGACAAAAAGCGGCCTTTGATGGTCGTCATTCCCGGCGGCAGCTTTACCCACCTGTCAGCCCGGGAAAGCGAGCCAATCGCGATGGCCTACATGGCGCGCGGCTACAATGCCTGCATCGTCAACTACAACCTGCTGCAAGATGAAGGGCAGATCTATCCAGATGCTGGTCTTGACGTCCTGTCAACGATCAAGTACTACCGGAACCATGCCGCGGAATACCAGATTGATCCGCAGCGGATCGTGACGATCGGTTTTTCCGCCGGCGGCCACATCGCGACCGGCGCCAATTACATGGCTGATGAGGCCAAGTACCAGGAAAAGTATGGCTATCAAGGGGACGAAGTCCGGCCGAACGCGACGATTTTGGGCTATCCTTTGACTGACGTCCACAAGGTGGCTTTTGAACTGGGCAGCCAAGCTGAAAGCGCCCTGCCAAAAGACGAGAAGCTGATCGACACTTCTTTGGGCGTGACGGAGAAGACGCCAGCTACCTTTATTTTCCAGTCATGGAATGACCCGATCGTTCTGCCAACCAACACCATGGCCTACGAGTCCGCCCTGTATGCCAACCATGTCCAGTGCGAGGCCCACATGTTTGACATTGGCCTGCACGGCTACTCTTTGGCCACGCCGGAACTGGCCACCGAGGACAACAGCTGGCAGGGCAGCCGGCATACGGCCAAGTGGCTTGAACTCAGTCTGGAATGGCTGGCCCACCGCTTCTCAGGCAAGAACTTTGACAAGAACCTGAAGGAACTGGCTGCCAAGTACGAGCCGGAAGGCTATGGCAAAGACGCTGACGAAGAAGACTATTGATCATTACTTTAAGCCGCTGCGGGAAAGTCCGCGGCGGCTTTTTTGAAGATTAAAAAACAGTGAAGCTTGTCGTCGCTTGAATTCGGGCTTGTGCTTGGTTATACTAGCCTTAATATGTGAGCGTTTTAGAAAAGCGTGTAGGAAAAAGTTATTTAATATGATTAGGTGCAATTAACATGAACGAAAGAAACAGCGTTTCTAAAGTAAAGGAGCCGTGGTGGAAGGACGCGGTCATTTACCAAATCTACCCAAAGTCTTTCCAAGACAGCAACGGGGATGGGGTTGGCGACCTGCAAGGGATCATCAGCCGCCTGGACTACCTGCAGCAGCTTGGCGTTGACGCCATCTGGCTCTGCCCGGTCTACAAGTCTCCAGGCATCGACAATGGCTACGATATCGCCGATTATGAGCAGATCGATCCGAAGTACGGAACCATGGCCGATATGGAAGAATTGATCGCGAAAGGCAAAAAGCGGGGAATCCGGATCGTAATGGACCTGGTGGTTAACCACACGTCTGACCAGCACCCTTGGTTCGTGGAAGCCAGAAAGCATCCTGATTCTCCAGAGCACGACTACTACGTCTGGCGTGAGCGGCCAAATGACTTGAAGTCCGCTTTTTCCGGCAGTGCCTGGGAATACGATGAGCAAGTCGGGCAATACTACCTTCACCTCTTTGCCAAGCAGCAGCCGGATCTGAACTGGACTAACCCCGCCCTGCGGGACAAGATCTATAAGATGATGAATTTCTGGATCGCCAAGGGGATCGGAGGCTTCCGCATGGACGTCATCGAGCTGATCGGCAAGCAGCCGGACGCGGGAGTTACGGCCAACGGTCCCAAGCTGCACGACTACTTGCAGGAAATGCACCGGGAGACTTTTGGCGAAGAAGACTTCCTGACGGTTGGCGAGACCTGGGGGGCAACGCTGGACAACGCGCCGCTTTACAGTGACCCGGACCGCAAGGAACTGTCCATGGTCTTCCAATTTGAATTCACCAACCTGGACAAGCAGGCGGGCAAGGAAAAATGGGACACCCGGCCAGTCGATCCTGGCGAATTGAAGCAGGTTTTGGCCAAGTGGCAGCGCCTGGACTTCAAGCATGCCTGGAACAGCCTCTTCTGGGACAACCATGACCTGCCAAGAATCGTGTCCCGCTTTGGCAACGACGGCAAATACCGGGTCGAAAGCGCCAAGATGCTGGCCATGATCCTGCACTGCCTGCGCGGAACGCCTTATATCTATGAAGGCGAAGAGATCGGCATGACCAACCGGCACGTGGATACCATTGATGAGGTTGCCGACATTGAATCAGTCCGCATGTACAATGAGCGGGTGGCCGCTGGGGCCGATCCCAAGCAAGTGATCGCGTCCATCAACTCCCAGGGCCGCGACAATGCCCGGACTCCGATGCAGTGGGATGACAGCCAGAACGCCGGCTTCAGCAGCGCTAAGCCTTGGCTGGCGGTCAACCCCAACTATGCCGCGATCAACGTCAAAGCCGCCCTGGCCGACCCGGACTCCATTTTCTATGTCTACCAAAAGCTGATCGCCTTGCGGCATCACGACCGAATCCTGGTTGACGGTGACTTCAGCCTGCTGGACACCAGCGCTGGCGTGATGGCCTATAAGCGGATCCTAGGCGATGAGCAGCTTTTAGTCGTCGGCAACCTGACAGACCAGGAGCAGGTCTTGGATCTGCCGGACCAAATCGCGTCAGTCCTGGTAGCCAACGCTCCCGTGCCCAAGTCCTTGACTAAGGCGGTCTTAAGCCCGTACCAGGCCTTTGTCGCGCGGATCGCGTAAGCAGATAGATCAGAGGAGGATCACGGCGTGAAAAGAACTACAACCCTTGAGGACGTTGCCCGCAAGGCC
Organism: Faecalicatena absiana; assembly: GCA_017309015.1. Classification (GTDB taxonomy): domain Bacteria; phylum Bacillota; class Bacilli; order Lactobacillales; family Lactobacillaceae; genus Lactobacillus; species Lactobacillus absianus. The sequence continues at coordinate 610,202 of JAEDAG010000001.1, read as the reverse complement.
CACGTCTCCAAGATGACCGTTTCCCGGGTTATCAATCATCCGGAACTGGTAGCCCCGGAATTGCAGCTGGTAGTCGAGGATGCCATGCACAAGCTCAACTACCACCCCAACCATGCGGCCCGGGCCCTGGCAACCAACCAGACCAATGTCGTCAAGTTTGTTATCTTGGAAGACGTTGACGGCACGGACCCCTACTTCACCAACGTGTTGTTTGGCGTGGCCACCGGCCTGAAAAAGGAAAACTACACGCTCCAGCTTCTGCTGGATGGCAAGCAGATCAACCAGGGCGCGGCAGATGGGGTAATCATCACCGGGGCCAGAACCGGTGAGTATCCAATGCTGAACCAGATCAAGATGCCTTTTGTCCTGTTTGGCGAAAACGGCGGCGGCTACGACTTCGTGGACACCAACAACCTGCAAGGGGAGACGATGGCGGCTGAGTACGCCTTAAAGCGCGGCTACAGCAACATCGTCTTCATCGGGCTCGATGTCAAGGAGGCTTTTGAATTCTCAAGAGAAGCCGGCTACGTCAATACCATGCAGCAGAACAAGAAGATCCCCCGGGTCTTCCGTCTGCCAAACAGTAGCCATGACGGACGCCAGTTCATCGAGGAGCACCTGGACGAATTTCCAAAGAACACCTGTTTCGTCTGTGCCAGCGACCGGATCGCCATGGGCGTGCTGCAGGGACTGGAAGCCCGCGAGGCCAGCGTTCCGGCTGACTTTGGCGTGATCGGCTTTGACGGGGTTCTGCTCAACCGGGTCGCTTCGCCAACGATTACCACCGTCAAGCAGGCCCTCTGGGAGATCGGCGAGAAGCTGGCCTACCTGATCCTGCGCAAGATCCGCCAAGACGGTGCCCCGCAAGGGGAAATGTTCATCGAGCCGACCTTGGACGTGGCGGAGTCGACCAAGTAGGACTTATCATTTTAAAAAAGCACATTGAATTTGTAATATTTTGTAACAACGCCAGTACTTGAAAAATACGCGAAAGCGCGTTAAATCAACCTAAAAGAGCATTCCTGAAGCAGGAATGCTCTTTTGTTAGCGCTAACACGCATCTCTTCGTTGTAAGCGTTCCCTGGTGTCTGCTTTAATTAGAGGCGGAGGATTCAGAACATGAGCAAACATGACGAATGGTTTAAAAATGCAATAATCTATCAGATCTACCCCAAGTCCTTCCAGGACAGCAATGGGGATGGCATCGGTGACTTGAACGGGATTCGCCAGCGCATCCCCTACCTGCGGGACTTGGGGATCAACGCCGTTTGGCTGAATCCGATCTACCAGTCCCCGGGTGTCGACAACGGCTATGATGTCAGCGACTACTACCAAATCGACGGCAAGCTGGGAAGCATGGCTGACTTTGAAGACATGGTGGCTGACCTGCATCAGGCAGGGATCAAGGTCATCATGGACTTCGTCCTCAACCATACGTCCATCCAGCACCCGTGGTTTAAGGAAGCCGTCAGCGATCCCCACAGCCCTTACCGGGACTACTATATTTTTGCCGGCAAGCAGGGCAAGCGGCCCAACAACTGGGGCAGCTTCTTTGGCGGCAGCGTCTGGGAACCTGACCCGGCGGGGACTGGCCAGTCCTACTTCCATTTGTTTGACAAGCGGATGCCGGACCTGAACTGGGAAAATCCCAAGGTTGCCCAAGAGATGCTCAAGGCCGCGGAATTCTGGCTGGCCAAGGGGGTCGATGGTCTGCGGGTGGATGCCTTCATTCACATTGCCAAGGCTGACCTGCGCCAGAGCTACCCATCAACCGGCAAAGAGCCAGTGGTAGCCGAACCCTTCTTCGCCAACCTGCCGGAAGTGCAGGAAAGACTGCGGCCGTTCTGCGCGGCCATCCGCCGGGACTTCCCAGGCACCCTGCTGCTTGGCGAGGCGGCCAGCGCCAACGTCAACCTGGCTTACGACTACACGGCCAAGGATCGCGGCCTGATGGACTCCGTCGTCACTTTCAGATATTTTGCAGAGGACCAGTCCACGGTTGACGAGTCCTACAGCGACCAGTACCAGCCAAAGGGCATGGACTGGTTGGCATTTAAGCAGACGCAGGCGGTTTGGCAGCAGACTTTAAAGGACGGCCTGCCGACCCTGTACTGGAGCAACCATGACATGGCCCGCCTGGGCACCAGATTTGCCAAGACCGCGGTTCAGCAGAAGTCTTTGGCCATGCTGATGTATCTGGAGCACGGGCTGCCGATCATCTACTACGGTGAAGAACTTGGCCTGCACAACCTGCATTTTGAGAAAGCGGCCGACTTCAAGGACATGACGGTTGACGCCTTCATGGCCAGCGCCAAAAAAGCCGGCAAGTCACCAGTCGCGGCTCTTGAAATGGTCAATGCCACCCACAAGCTGCCAGCTAGAGGCCCCATGCCTTGGGATGACAGCCGGTTCAATGACTTCAGCACCGTCACCCCGTGGCTGACTGGCGAAAGCCAAGACCAGGTGAGCGTCAAGAGCGAGGAAGCAGATCCAGACAGCATGCTGGCCTTCTACAAGGCCTTGCTGAAGCTCAAGCAGGAAGCCCTCTTTACTGACGGGAGCTACTACCTGCTTGACACGGCCCCGGAAATCGTGGCCTACCAGCGGGACTTGGGCCAAGAGCACGCTCTGGTGATCGTCTCCCTCAGCGCCAAGAAGCAGCAGGTCACCTTGCCGGCTGAATTTGCCAAGCCGCGGCCGGTCCTGCAAGCCGGCAATTGGACGGCCACGGGCCAGGAAGTGACCCTGATGCCGTTTGCCGGCCTCGTTTTAAAAGCCGAATAAGTTAGACGAAAAGGTAAACACAGTAAAGAACGAACAGCAAGCAAAAAATACCTAAGGAGCATAAGCAAATGCAAACTGCAGCATTGAGACACAGACCAGAAAGCGAAGACTGTTTCCTGATCAACAAAGAACAAATGAAGGTTCGTCTCCACACGGGCAAAGACGTCAAGGAAGTCCGCGTCTACTACGCTGACGTGCATGAGCCGCTGGAAAAGAAGCGGGAATTGTCTTTGACCCTGGCCGGGCATGGCCAGGTCCAGGACTATTGGGAAGGCACCCTGACCCTGCCTTTGCACCGGGCCCAATACCTGTTTGAGGTCATTGGCCTTGACGGCAGCAAGTGCGTCTATGGCGACCGCGGCCTGCGGGAAGACGAAGAAGCAGCCTACGAGGATCCAAACAATTACTTCAAGCTGCCTTACTTCCACGAAATCGACATGGTCAAGACCCCGGACTGGGTCAAGCACACGGTCTGGTACCAAATCTTCCCTGAGCGCTTCGCCAATGGGGACAAGCAAAACGACCGCCCCGGCACCAAGGCCTGGAATCCTGAAGACCACCCGACTAGAGAAGACTTCTACGGCGGTGACCTGCAAGGGGTGCTGGACCATTTGGACTACCTGAAGCAGCTGGGAGTCAACGGACTCTACTTCTGCCCGATCTTCAAGGCCAGCTCCAATCACAAGTACGACACCATCGACTACTTGGAGATCGACCCTGACTTTGGCGACAAGAAGCTGTTTGCCCAGCTGGTCAACGCGGCGCATGAGCGGGGGATGCACGTCATGCTTGACGCCGTCTTCAACCACATGGGCGACCACTCCCTGCAATGGCAGGACGTAGTCAAAAATGGGGCCAAGTCCCGCTTCGCCGGCTGGTTCCACATCAACCGCTTTCCGGTTGAGCCATATGATCCGGAAGATCCAAGCTACGAGACTTTTGCCTTTGAAAAGCACATGCCAAAACTGAACACCGCCAACCCGGAAGTTCAGGACTACCTGCTGACGATCGCGACCTATTGGGTCAAGGAATTCGATATCGATGCCTGGCGCCTGGATGTGGCGGACGAAGTGGACCACCACTTCTGGAAAGCCTTCCATGACGCGGTCGTGGCTATCAAGCCCGACTTCTACATCTTGGGCGAATCCTGGCACTCCAGCCAGTCCTGGCTTAATGGCGGCGAATTCTCCGGGGTCATGAACTATCCGTTCACCGGCTTGATTTCCGACCACTTCCTGAAGGGGACGCAAGACGCCAAGACCATGACCGAGCTGCTGACCGACCAGCTCTTCTTGTACCGGGACCAGACCAATTCAGTCATGCTGAACGTCCTGGACTCGCACGACACGCCAAGAATCAAGACCGTTGCCGGCGAAGATGAAGACAAGGCCCTGCAGGCTTTGGCCTTCACCTTCCTCCAAACCGGGACTCCATGCATCTACTATGGGACCGAAATGGGGATGAGCGGCGGTGCTGATCCGGACTGCCGCAAGCCAATGGATTGGTCCAAGGCGGGCAGCCCCGTTTGGGAGGCCGTCAGCCGCCTGATCAAGTTCCGCTTGGCCCACGCCAAGACCCTGAGTCAGGGGACGACCCTTTTGGAAGTCGCTGAAAACGGTTTGGTCCACGTCAAGCGCGCCGGCGCTGAAAAGGTCGAAGCCTGGTTCAACACGACTGACCAGCCGGTGGAAGTCAAGGCTGACGCGGCTTTGAGCCAAAAGTACGCTGACGGGAAATTAGCGCCAAAAGGCTACGTGATTGAAACGATGTAAAAAAGCTGTTAACGGTAACATCAAATCAGTCCTTGTTAGCGTTTGCAAGTAACGGCATAATTGAGTCAGAATCAATTGAGCGAGGAAAAAAGAAACATGAAACGCATTTTTGAAATCGATCCCTGGAAATTAACCAGCCACACCTTCAATAAAGAAGACAAGCGGCTGCAAGAAAGCATGACCTCAATCGGCAATGAATATATGGGTTTGCGCGGCAACTTTGAAGAAGGCTACAGCGGCGACAGCCTGAAAGGCACCTACTACGCGGGCGTCTGGTTCCCAGACAAGACTCGGGTCGGCTGGTGGAAGAACGGCTACCCGGACTACTTCGGCAAGACCTTGAACGCGCCAAGCTTCATTGACTTGGGCATCACGATCAACGGCACCAAGCTGGACCTGGCCGTCAACAAGATCAGCGACTTCGAGCTTACCCTGGACATGCATCAAGGCCTGCTGACCCGCTCCTTCATCTATGAAGGCGGCGACGTCCGCGTCAAGTTTGAGTTTACCCGCTTCTTGAGCGTGGTCATCCGCCAGGCTGCCTTGATCAAGGTCAAGGCCACCGTTTTAAGCGGCAGCGCCAAGATTGCGGTAGCCAGCGGCTTGAACGGCCGGGTCTACAATGAAGACTCCAACTATGAAGAAGGCTTCTGGGATGCCTTAGGCGAAGACGCCGGCGCTAGAAGCATTCAGCTGCGGACCAAGGCCAACAACTTCGGCACCCCACAATTCACCGTCCTCCTTAAGGAATCAATGCGGGAAAACAACGAAAAAGTCGAAGGCACGGTCAAGACAGCCGCAGGGCAATTGAGCGAAAGCTTCACCTATGATTTGGGCGAAGGCGAAAGCTTCGAACTGGAAAAGGACGTCATCGTCGTTACCAGCCGGGACGTGGCTGACGCGGAGCAGGCAGCCGAAGCGCAAAAGCTGATGGAGCAGCTGCAGGCTAAGTCATTTGACCAAAACCTGGCTGACCACGAGGCGGTTTGGGCTAAGCGCTGGGAATCCTGTGACGTTGCCATTGACGGCGACCCAGATGCCCAACAAGGGATCCGCTTCAACATCCTGCAATTGTTCATGACCTACTATGGTCAAGACCCTCGCTTGAACATCGGGCCAAAGGGCTTCACCGGTGAAAAGTACGGCGGTGCCACTTACTGGGATACGGAAGCCTTCATTATCCCAATGTACTTGGCCGTTGCTCCTAAGGAAGTTACCCACGCGTTACTGGAATACCGGCACGAGCAATTGCCAGGCGCCTTCCACAACGCCCGCCAGCAAGGCTTGAAGGGGGCCCTGTTCCCAATGGTGACCTTCAACGGGATTGAATGCCACAACGAATGGGAAATCACCTTCGAAGAAATCCACAGAAACGCGGACATTCCATTTGCCATCTACCAATACACCCGTTACACGGGCGATGACTCCTACGTTAAGGACGAAGGGATGGACGTCTTGGTATCGACCGCCCGCTTCTGGGCTGACCGGGTCCACTTCTCCAAGCGCAAGGGCAAGTACATGATCCACGGGGTAACCGGTCCTAACGAGTACGAAAACAACGTCAACAACAACTGGTTTACCAACACGATGGCCAGATGGCTGCTCAGCTACACCCTGGAACGTTGGCCACTGGCTGATGAAGCGGCTAAGAAGCGCCTGCAGGTAAGCGACGATGAACTGGCCAAGTGGCAAGACATCGTTGACCGCATGTACCTCCCAGAAGACAAGGAATTAGGCATCTTCGTGCAAAACGATACCTACCTGGACAAGGACCTGCGTCCAGTCTCCAGCATCCCTGCCGACCAATTGCCGTTGAACCAGCACTGGTCATGGGACAAGATCCTGCGTTCCCCATTCATCAAGCAAGCCGACGTTTTGCAAGGGATCTACTTCTTGAATGACCGCTACACCAAGGAACAAAAGGAAAAGAACTTCGACTTCTACGAACCAATGACGGTTCACGAAAGCTCCCTGAGTGCTTCAATCCACGCCATCCTGGCCGCGGAACTGGGCAAGCAGGAAAAGGCCATGGACCTGTACAAGCGGACAGCCCGCCTGGACTTGGACAACTACAACAACGACACCAGCGACGGCCTGCACATCACTTCAATGTCCGGCAGCTGGCTGGCCATCGTGCAAGGCTTTGCCGGCATGCGCTACAACGAAGACGGCGTAAGCTTCGCGCCATTCCTGCCAAAGGGCTGGACGCGCTACAGCTTCAAGATCAACTACCGGGGTCGTATCCTGGCCGTGGAAGTTGCCGACGAGGTCAAGATCAGCCTTCTGTCAGGTGCTGACCTGACGGTCAAGGTTTGGGATCAAGAAGTTGCATTGAAAGAAGGACAGACTAAATGCTTAAAGGATTAATCTTTGATCTGGACGGGGTAATCACCGACTCAGCCGTCTACCACTTGAAAGCTTGGCAAGACCTGGCCAAGAGCATTGGTATTGATCTTCCGGAAGAGTTTGGCGATAAGCTCCGCGGCAGATCAAGAATGGACTCCCTGGAGCTGATTCTGGAATTTGGCCACAAGCAAGACCAATACACGGAAGCAGAGAAGGAAGCCCTGGCCGCCAAGAAGAACGCGGCTTACGTGAATGCGGTCAAGCAGATGACCCGGGCAGACATTTTGCCAAACATGGACAAGCTTCTTGCCGAAGCCAAGCAGCAAGGCTTAAAGCTGGCCCTGGCCTCAGCCTCCAAGAACGCGCCGCTGATTCTGCACCAGCTGGGCTTGGAGGATGCCTTCGAAGCCCGAGTTGACCCAGCGACCCTGAAGCATGGGAAGCCGGATCCGGAAATCTACGTCAAGGCCCAAGAGTTGCTAGGCTTGAAGGCTGACGAGGTAATTTCCTTTGAAGACGCGCCGGCTGGCATCCAGTCAATCAAGGCTGCTGGCCAATTCGCGGTCGGAATCGGGGATCCGGTCGTGCTCAAGGGAGCGGACTACGTGGTTGGCTCCACGAGCGCCCTTGAATTGAGCGAAATCGAAAAAGTGTTTGAAAAGACTGAAAAATAGACAGAAGAGGACTAGGTAGAAGAGCAATGGTAAAAATTGACTTAAATCACATCTATAAGAAATACCCAAATGCCACCGACTACTCCGTGTCTGACTTTGACCTCCACATCGACGATCAAGAATTCATCGTCTTTGTTGGGCCATCTGGCTGCGGCAAGTCCACGACCCTGCGGATGATCGCTGGCTTGGAAGACATTTCCAAGGGGACCTTGGCCATCGACGGCAAGGTCATGAACGATGTTGGCCCACGTGACCGGAACATCGCTATGGTCTTCCAGAACTACGCCCTGTACCCGCACATGTCCGTTTACGACAACATGGCCTTCAGCCTGAAGCTGCGTCACTATGACAAGGGTGAAATCGACAAGCGGGTCAAGAGCGCGGCCCAATCCTTGGGGTTAGCCCACCTGCTAGAACGGCGGCCAGCCGACCTGTCTGGTGGCCAAAGACAGCGGGTTGCCTTAGGGAGAGCGATCGTACGTGATGCGCCAATCTTCCTGATGGACGAACCGCTGTCCAACCTGGACGCCAAGCTGCGGGTCTCCATGAGAGCGGAGATCGCCAAGATTCACCAAAAGCTGAAGACGACCACGATTTACGTTACTCACGACCAAACCGAAGCCATGACTTTGGCCAGCCGGATCGTCGTCATGAACAACGGGCGGATCCAGCAGATCGGGACGCCAAAGGAAGTCTATAACAAGCCTGTCAACCAATTCGTGGCTGGCTTCATCGGGTCACCGCAAATGAACTTTTTCGATATTTCCTTTGACGGGGCCTACATTTCCGATGGCAAGGGCGTAAAGATGCGTCTGCCAGAAGGCCGGGCCAAGGAATTGAACGAGAAGGGCTACAAGGACAAGAAGCTGGTGATGGGCTTGCGTCCTGAAGACATCCACATGGAACAAGCCTTCCTGGACACTTGGCCAGAATCAACGGTTGACGCGGAAGTCGTCGTTTCGGAATTGCTGGGGGCAACAAGCCAGCTTTACATGAACGTCGATGGAACTGAATTCGTCGGCGTGGTAAACGCCCGCGACTTCCACCACCCTGGCGACAACGTCAAGGCGGGCTTCAACCTGAACAGTGCCCACTTCTTCGACAAGGACACGCACGTAACGATCAGCAATTAAGAAGAATTGCTGGAAACTAATTTAATCAAGCTTACCAAGACTTGCGGCAAAGGCCGCAGGCGGTATGAAAACTAACAAATGTTATTTTAGGAGGAAAAAAAATGAGTTTATGGAAGAAAGCTGCCATGAGCAGTGCCGCAGTATTGGCTGCGTTGAGTTTATCAGCTTGCTCAAATGGGAGCAGCAGCAGCAGTTCATCAAATAATTCTAACAAGAAGGCTTCATTGACTTTGTGGGTTGACACCGAACAAGTCGGCTACTACAAGTCAATCGTGAAGGACTTCCACAAGAAGTATCCAAACATTTCCGTTAAGGTTACCCAAAGTCCTAACGGTTCAGCCAACGCCAAGACTGACGTCGGCAAAGACGCATCCAAGGCTGCGGACGTCTTCGAAGTTCCTAACGACCAATTGGGGCAAATGGCCAACGCGGGCTACATCAACCCACTGTCACCAAGCGACACCAAGAAGATCAAGAGCGACTATGTTGCCCAAGCTTACAAGGGCGTAACTTGGAAGGGCAAGGTCTACGCTTACCCATACGCTCAACAAGCCGACACGATCTACTACAACAAGTCCAAGCTGTCAGCTAATGACGTCAAGGACTGGAACACTTTGACCTCTAAGGGCGTGGTTGCCACTGACTTTACCAACGCCTACACCATGTGGCCAATCTTCTTCTCAGCCGGCACCAAGCTTTACGGCGACAACGGCGAAGACCTTAAGGGCTCAACCTTCAACAGCCAAAACGGTGTCAACGCTTTGACCTGGATTGCCAAGCAAAAGAGCAACAAGGGCGTAATGCAGACTTCCAACGCTTTGAACCAATTGAAGAAGGGCAACGCTGACGCCATCATGGATGGTCCTTGGAACGCTGCCAACATCAAGAAGATCTTGGGCAAGAACTTCGGCGTTGCCAAGTACCCAATGGTAACTGTCGGTGGCAAGAAGGCCCAACTCGAAGCGTTCTTGGGGATCGAAGGCTTCGCTGTCAACTCACACACCTCTAACGCTAAGGCCGCTTCACAATTGGCTGCCTACATCACCAACAAGAAGTCACAACTGATCGCCCACAAGGAAGCTGGTCAAATCCCAGTTCTGAAGAGCGCGGTTGCCTCAAGCGCGGTTAAGAGCGACCCAGTTGCTGAAGCCGTAATCGAAATGTCCAAGAGCGGCAACTCAGTTCTGCAGCCAAAGCTGCCACAAATGGCAACCTTCTGGGATGGCGCAGCTCCTTTGATCAGTGGTGCTTACGACGGCAAGATCAAGGCTTCACAATACAAGGCTCAGCTTGCTAAGTTTGACAAGAAGATTTCTAAGAAATAAGTTAGCTTGAATTAGTTTTAGTTAGCGTTTTTAGTCAATTTTTACAGCAATCATCAATCCAATGGTTGAGAAGGAGAGTATAGAAAATGTTTAAGAGAAAAGGACACATTCCTCCTGCAGCCACGTATCGAGAGGTGTGGTCCAAGGGGGATGCTGCTGACAAACTGTCCTTCTTCGTGATGGGGGCCAGTGCCCTCAAGCACAAGCAATGGGCAAAGGGGATCAGTCTGCTGGCAACGGAAATCGTCTTCTTTGTATGGCTGTTCACCAGCGGTCTGCATGCCCTGGGCCAATTGCCAAGCTTAGGCGCGGTTAAGACCAAGAAGGTCGTCTTTGATTCTAGTCAAGGGGTTTATGTCACCAAGCAGCCAGACAACTCAGTCTTGATCCTGCTTTTCGGGGTCCTGGCCGTCTTCCTGGTGATTGGCTTTATCTACCTCTATGTCATCAACTTGCGGTCAGTACGCTACAACTACGTGCTTAAGCGGGAAGGCAAGCGGCTGGCAAGCAACAAGGAAGAGCTGCACAGCCTGCTTGACCAGCGCCTGCACGCGACCTTGATGTTCATTCCTATTCTGGGGATCATCCTCTTTACGGTTTTGCCAACGGTCTTCATGACCCTGCTGGCCTTCACCAACTATGACCGCCAGCACCCAATCGGCTTCTCATGGATCGGCTTCAAGGCCTTTGGCAATGTCTTGAGCGGTGACTTGTCAGGTACTTTCTTCCCAGTTCTGGGCTGGACCCTGATCTGGGCCGTTGCCGCGACGGCAACCACCTTCCTGGGCGGCGTTCTCTTGGCGCTCTTGATTGAATCCAAGGGGATCAAGCACAAGAAGATTTGGCGGACGATCTTCGTCATCGCTTATGCCATCCCACAATTCGTTTCCTTGCTGCTGATCGCCCAATTCCTGGACGCGCAAGGCCCACTGAACACCCTGCTCCAACATTGGGGCTGGATCAGTTCGCCAATTCACTTCATCGACAACGAAGCTTCCCCATGGATGGCCCGCTTGACGGTCATCATCGTCAACATGTGGATCGGGATTCCAGTTTCCATGCTGGTTTCCATGGCCATTATTCAGAACCTGCCGCAAGACCAAATTGAAGCGGCGAAGATCGACGGGGCCAATGCCTTCCAGGTCTTCCACAACATTACTTTCCCGCAGATCCTGTTCGTGATGGGTCCATCCCTGATCCAGCAGTTTATCGGGAACATCAACAACTTCAATGTCATCTTCCTGCTGACTGGCGGTAAGCCAATGAACAACAACTACAACGGTGCTGGTTCAACCGACTTGCTGGTCAACTGGCTGTACAACTTGACCTTCGGTCAGCAGCAGCGCTACAACGCATCAGCGGTTCTGGGCATCTTGATCTTCATCTTGAGTGCAACAGTCTCCTTGATCGCTTACCGGCACACGACTGCCTTTAAGGAGGGTTAGAATTGAAATCTTACGCACATCAAAGAAAGCTATCGCTTTTCTTCAGATATCTCTTGCTGACGATTTTGGCAATTCTGTGGCTGATCCCAATCGTGTGGATCGTTTTGGCCAGTTTCTCCTATAACGATACTGGGTTTATCTCAACTTTCTTCCCTGAAAAATGGACTTTCGCGAACTACATTGGGATCTTTACCAACCCTGAATATCCATATTTGAACTGGATCATCAATACCTTGATCGTCGCGATTATTTCCGCAACTTTGTCAACCTTTATTCAAATCTCCGTAGCTTACGTGCTTTCACGGCTTCGCTTCAAATTCCGGAAGCCATTCCTGCAAATCGCCTTGGTCTTGGGGATGTTCCCGGGCTTCATGTCAATGATCGCCCTCTACTACATCCTGAAGGGCTTCAATATGCTGAACCTGGGCGGCTTGATCCTGGTTTACGTTGGTGGCGCGGGCTTAGGCTTCTACGTTGCCAAGGGCTTCTTCGACACCATTCCCCGGTCGCTTGACGAAGCCGCTGAACTGGACGGCGCGACTAAATGGCAGGTCTTCACCCAGATTGGTTTGCCACTTTCCAAGCCAATGATCGTTTACACGGCTTTGACCACTTTCATGGCTCCATGGGTCGACTTCATCTTCTCCGGGATTATCCTTTCTACCTCCGGGAATGCCAAGACCTACACCATTGCTTATGGTTTGTACAACATGCTTTCCTCAGCAAAAGGCAGCGCGACGACCTACTTTGCACAATTCGTGGCTGGGTGTGTCATCATTGCCATCCCAATCACGATCCTCTTTATCATCATGCAGAAGTTCTACGTCAGTGGGATTACCGCTGGTGCGGACAAGGGTTAAACTTTTATCATTCGCCTTCTCAGCACAAAGAAATCGCTTTGGATTCTTCCAAAGCGATTTTTGCTGTACTCATAAAGCATAAAAAACGAAAATAAATAATAAGGAAAGAAAAGATTGGCCAGAAATCGGAAAAAGCAATATACTAAATCTAAGTATTACAGATAGTGTTAACTACTAGTCTCAAAATACGTAGTTAAAATGTGCTAACGTATTTAGATGGTGGTATAATAGACTCATCCTAATAGAAAGGATGAGTCTATTTTTTATGTCTAAAGTCTACAAGCCCAATGAGGCTGCTAAAGTCTTGGGCGTTTCAGTAAGCACGCTGCAGCGCTGGGATCGTGAAGGAAAGCTTCATGCATTCAGAAACGTAGCCAACAGACGCTACTATACTGAGGAACAGCTCAACAGACTTCTCGGAGTGCCAGAGCAACGGAAGAACGTTGCGTATGCACGTGTCTCTTCGCAGGGGCAGAAGAACAATCTGAAAAATCAGATGGATTTTATTACTCAGTACTGCAATGCCAAAGGCATCATCCTCGATGAGCGAATCAGCGACATTGGGAGTGGCCTCAATTATCGCCGCCCTAAATGGAATAAGCTTCTGCAGGACGTGGAAGACAAGAAAATTGCCAAAATCTTTATCACGTACAAAGACCGCTTCACTCGTTTTGGCTTTGACTGGTTCGAAGACTTCTGTCAAAGACACGGCACTGAGATTGTTGTTCTTAACAATCCAGATACCAGTCCGGATCAAGAACTGGTTGAGGATCTGATGAGCGTTATTCATGTCTTCTCCTGTCGTCTGGATGGATTGAGAAGATACAAGAAAGAGATAGCAGAAGATCCAAAGCTGCCACACAAGGAAGAAGGTGACTAAAGATGCGAACGCAGACCAGAGTCTACAAGATTCAGCTTAATGAAGAACAAAAGCAGCTCTTTATCGAGCTGTGCGGCTATCGGCGCTGGGCATGGAATCATGCTCTGGATATCTGGAACGATATGTACGAGATCAGACGGTTGATGGCTGACTACACTGAAAAAGTAAAAATAGTCAAAGAAGCTGCGAAGACCCATGATGAAGTCTGCAGAGTGATTCGCGAGATCGACAGAAACAGCCCTGGAGCTAAAGCAAACCCCTCTCCAAGCTGGCAGAGAGTTCGCAATGAGCTCAATTCTGACAAGGAAACTGATGCTTGGAGACTGGCCTATCCAGCTCATCTTGCCAATCTTGCAGTGCAGGATCTTGGCAATGCTTGGAAGAACTTCTTTGACAAAGCCCAGCCAAACTGGGGCAAGCCGAAGTACAAGTCCCGCAAAGCCCCTCGCCAAGGATTTAAGAGCGACCAAAGCAAAATCGAAGGACAGATTCTGAAGCTGGAATGCCCGCAGGGGCGCAAGGATTGGCCACTTGGCCGGATTCGCTTAAATGAGCCTGTGCTTTCTGATGACTTCGGCGTAATCAGCTATTTCACAGAAGCGGGCAATTATTACGCATCCATTCCTTTCCAGGTTGAAGACATTAAGCAGCCAGCTAAGACAGGCAAGGCAACAGCCGTTGACGTCAACGTTGGCCACTTCGATTACACGGAAGGTCGGGTAAACGTCCTGCCTAAGCGTCTTGACAAGATTTACAAGAAGATCAAGCACTATCAAAGACAACTTGCCAGAAAACGAATCCAAAATGGAAAAGCGGCCTACAATAGCAAGAACTACTTGAAGACGAGAGCCAAGCTTCAAGCATGCTATCGGAAGGCTGGCAATATCCAAAACGACCTGATCCAGAAGTTTACGACTGAACTGGTTAGAGACTATGACAAGATCGTAATCGAAAATCTGTCTGTCAAGGGCATGTTGATGAGCCATGTAGCCTCTAAAGGCGTGCATCGGTCAATGTTTGGCAAGTTCAAGCAGATCTTGACCTACAAGTGCGATTGGTACGGCAAGGAGCTTATTTTGGCAAGCAAGCTGTACCCGTCTACTCAGCGCTGTGCAGCCTGTGGCAATGTTAAAAAGGGCGATGAAAAGATCACCCTTTACGGAAACAAGAAGCACGGCACAAAGCACAATGAGTACGTCTGCTACAACAAAAAATGCCCGAACTACAACAAGGTTGTAGATCGGGACAAGAATGCAATGCTTAGCCTTTTAGCGCTGGCTGAGCATCCAGAATTGAATAAGGCACTGTAAATTCAAAAAAACGAAGTTAAGGCTGTGGCTTCGGCCTTAGTCATGCGGGTTAGCTGTACCCGAGGATTGGCGAGAGACTTTCCAAGAAGTTGCAAGAGTGGCACGCAAGTGCCTGCGCTGGTCAATGCGATTACCTCCTAATTGAGATATCGGAATACCAGTGATGACGGCAATAAGAAAAATGTTTGCGAGTAAAGCGTCAAAGCTGGTGTGTAGGGTCAATAGCATTAGACCTCTGTGATTCCATTAGTCCAAACTAAAATACACATCTGCACACATTTTTTACAGCTGTATATTTGTCAAAAAAGTTTGGTAAAAGAAAAATCGAGAAAGAAATAGTATAGAGGTAGAAAAATGAAAAAGGCGGAAATCATTCATTTCGTCAATTTACTGGCCGGGATTGGCTTGGCCATGAGGGTGCTGATTCAAATTATTTTTCTGGCCGGCGGCCCGCCGGACTTGGTAGCCATCCCCTTGATCAACATGAGCTGCAAGCTGATCCTGTGTCTGGCTTTAAGCACTTTGCCAGTCACTAAGATCAATGAGCGGGTTACCTGGGTCTGCGCTGGCCTTTTGGAAGTCACCGTCATCATTGGCTGGATCCGGGCTCCGCACGCTTGGGCAGTGTTTATTTGGTACTTGGTCTACCCGCTTTTGGCCTTGTACGCGGATCACGTGAATGACAAGCCGGTTTGTAAGCACCGGTCAGCATCCGCGTAAAATAAAGCGCAAGCCGAAAATGTAAATTTTGGAAAAATAAAACCGGAAGCATCGTGCTGATGCTTCCGGTTTTTGGCTTAATTTTGGATTGGCCGGTAGAAGTTGATGCTGCTTGCGCCAAGGCCCGTCCCCGTCGCTTCCAGGACTGACAGGCGGATGGCTTGGGCACTGACGCCGCGCAGGCCGATGACCTTGTTCTTGCAGTCGGCGTTGAACTCATAATCGCCGCCGTATGGATTGAAGGTCAGGCCATCGGTAGAGACTTCAACCCGCATCTTCAGCGGCCGTCCCTCCTTGTCCAAGGCTCTTGGAACATAGATCAGCTTGCTCAGCTCCACCTGCTGCGGGAAGGCGAAGGTCAAGGTGACCGGTTCTTCGGCCGTCGGCGTTTGGGCGGTCTGCCAGTCGGTAGCCTCGCGCTTGTCCAAGAGGTACTTGACCGGGTGTCCCGGGCGGCTGGCAGCACTGGCGGCCGCCTTTACGCCAGTAATGATGTAGTCGCTTGGGTCCCGCTTGGTCTTGGCCTGGATGAAGTCGGACCATTCAGAAACCTTGTAGCCGGACTCATAGCGCAGGCGCAACTTGTAGTCCTTGTTGGCGGCCAGGTCGGTGAAGGTGAAGATATTGCCAGGGATGCCCGTGTAGAGCAGGCCGTTCACTTCGATCTGCACCATTGGCGTTCTTTGGTTCCACTTGACCGTCAGCGAATGGGCGCTGGTCTTGCTGGAGTCCAGCTCAAAGCGGCCGGGCAGGCGCAGGGCCGCGTCAGTGATCTGGTGGACCAGCTGCTCATTGGCAAAGTGGAAGTTGCTGATGCTGAGCTCGATCTTGGACTGCTTGATGTCGCGCTCAGCCAGCTTGATGATCAGAGCCTTGCGCGGACCAGCGCCAAGGTTGGTGAATTCCGGCGTCCAAGAGAACTTGTTGTCGTAGTAGTAGCCTTCCTTGGCTCTGGCCAAAGTTTCAGGGGTGCCGTATTCTTCCAGCTTGCTGCTTTCACCGTCAACGCTGAGGTGGATTTCCTCCGGGTGGTGGTCGCAGAAGACCTTGAGCGTGGCCCCCTGCTTGATGGCCAGGTCTGGGTAATAGCCGGTAGTTGGCTCAATGATGATCTTCAGGCTGCTTTCCGCCAAGTGGGTGCGGATGGTCGTCGTGGCCCAGTTGTGGCGGTAGTCTTGCAGGTCATCGTCATTGTAGGAGACGTAAGTGGAGTCGCCTTGCGGGTAGAAGACGAAGTTGCGGTCGCCCAGGTCAAAAATGGATCCGCCGCGGACGAAGACCGGCAGCTGCCAGAGCGGGTACTTGCGCCGGTTGTAGACCCGGCCGCCCATCAGGCGTTCGCCCGTGAAGAGATCGATCCAGATCGTCTGCTTGTCTGGCAGGTAGATGTGGTCGCGGACGGAGACCCCTTGGCTGTCAGCCTTGCCGCTGACGATTGGGGCAACCAGGATTTGCGGCCCCAGCATGAATTCATCGCCAAAGCTGGATCCGTAGCAGATCTGCTCGTGCGGGAATTCCATGAAGAGGGGCCGGACCAGGCTTTCGCCGTCCTGAGCTTGTCTAGCCAGGTTATAGAGGTAAGGCAGGAGCCGCTTTCTCAGGCGCAGGTAAGCCTGCATGATTTTGCTTATCTTATTGTTATAGGCAAATGGGGTCTTGCTGAAGCGGCTTTGGTCATCCATGACGAAGAGCAGGGGGGTAAAGACCTTCCATTCCAGATCGCGGATGGCCATTTGGGCATTGTCGCCGCCAATCTTGCCATTAACGGCCGCGCCTAAGAAGGGCAGGCCAGACAGGCCAGCCCCCAAAAGGGTGGCTACTTGGGTCTTGATGGCCGTCCAGTCGCCGCCAATGTCGCCGTAAGCCAGCACGGCCTCGCTTTGGAAGGGGCGCAGGCTGTCTCTGACCAGGACCAGGGGCTTTTGCTTGGGGTTTCCCTTGACCAGGTTTTCCCGGGCTTCATTCAGGTCAGCTTCCGGATTGTCGATAGCCAGGCTTTCGCTATGGTTAGGCGGAGTTAGGTCGTCTTCAGTCCAAAAGCCAGGGTGAACGCCTTGTTCCTTAGCATAGCTGGCAAAAGCGGCATAGCTGTCATGGTCAGCCTCCTGCTTGGCTTCATAGTTGGGGATCAGCCAGTCCAGCGGAAAATCCCAGCGATGATAGCGGTCGATCATGGCTCTGGCGGAGAACTGGTACTTGTCTTCCCCGTTGAGGGAAGCGTGGTAGGTCAGCTCTTTTCCATCAGCATCGCCGCGGGAGTAGTAGCTGTTGTCCTCAAAGCGGATCGCGTCGTGCTTCTTGCCTTTAGCAGCCGTCCAGATTGGGTCGATGAAGTTGCCGAGGTGACCGAGTCCCAGGGCATATTTTGGCAGCATCAGTGGCTTGCCCGTCAAAGAGTAGTACTTGTTCAGAATTTCTTGTGGAGAATTGCCAATGATGTAAAAAGCGTCAAAGACCGGCGACCGGTGGCGCAGGAGGGCAGCTTGTCCATGACTGGCGCTGAAGTCATAGATCCCCTTGGACTTGGTGTTGCGCAATTCCCCAAAGCCCGCGTTGGTCCAGAAGAAAGGCACGCCGGCTAAGACGCCGTCTTTTCCAGTGATCCCATCGGTCTTGACCAGCAGCTTGTCGCCCTTGTGGCAGAAGTGGCCATTTTGTACCCCGCCACCGTAATAATATTCATTTTGATTCTGCTTGAGCACTTCAATGGCATGCTTGCCGCTCAGTTCCAGCGGGGCCGCCTGGGCTAGCCGGGTCCGGTGGACCGCTTCGTCAAAAATGCTGAAGAGAGACGTCTTCTGCTGGAAAATCAACTTGCAGCTGCCAGCGTTAATGATGAACATGTCGCTGGTCGCGTGGGCCGTAGCCCGGGCAAAGCATTGCGGGTCGGGCTGAATCCCGTGGACAAGCATGTCGTCAGTCTCGGCAAATTCTT
Organism: Faecalicatena absiana; assembly: GCA_017309015.1. Lineage (GTDB taxonomy): Bacteria > Bacillota > Bacilli > Lactobacillales > Lactobacillaceae > Lactobacillus > Lactobacillus absianus. The sequence continues at coordinate 592,018 of JAEDAG010000001.1, read as the reverse complement.
GACTTGGATCCAACCAGTAGCGGAAGATGCCGTTGGCGATCAGGTAAACGCGGGCAATTTCGCCGGTCGCGTAGTGAAGCTCATAATAATTTTCGCGCTTATTGACGCCAACCAGTCGCCCTAATTGATGTCTTGAATTTTGCAGGTCTGCAGTCATAATTCTTTTCCTTTATATCATGAAATATCTAATCTAATTATAGCCAAAAAGGCGGTAAATTGGAAAAAATAGCCAATACCAGTTTGGGTGCCGAAAGCAAGCAGATTGGAACGGAAGCTTAAATATGTTTCTTTTAATTAATATAAGCTAATGCTTTATTAATATTGACAAGCGGGGGCTTTGAGCCAACAATATAGGAAAAACATTCACAGGGTGGACATACTATGAGAAAAAGTTAGTTTCCACATTTAATAACAACTATCTTCTTTTCGGTAACTCTATACTTATGGAGACTCGTTCTGCCTGATAGCTTAGCAGGAGATGGCCGAATTGTTGGAAAATAAACTAGATAATATTTTGGCGAAAGATGACGAAGAGAATGAAGGCAAATGGTATTACCTTGATTTTTTCCCCGTAACCTTTCAAGCTGGAAATGATAGATTCGATGAGTTTGAGTCATTTATCCAAGAAAAGTACTATAAATCTTTTTCTAAAAAGCTTTCTTTCATTATTTTGGGCTTGGTCAGCTATTATGACGCAGAAATCTATTTGTATGATGTGGATTACGGTGATGACCGGCTGAACTCCTTGCGTCATCAAGATCTTCTAAGCCAATTAGAATACCCAGACTTGAGCAAGCTCATCAAGCGCTTTTGCGTGAACGAAACACTTGGTTTAAAAATTGCCTTGCAGGATCATGACAATTTAGCATTGATGCTCTTTGAAGGCGGTTTGCGGCTAAGTTTTTACAATTTGACGGATGAGCAGAAGAGAGTTGCTGAAGACCTGGTCCGGTCGCAGGGCTTTTTCTTCAAAGAATCCAATAGCTGATCTTTAACTGCCTGAAACGGGCAGTTTTATTTTTGCTCATTTTTTAGCAAAGCATTGACTAAAAGGCTTACAGAGTTAAGAATAATAGAAGGAAAAGATTGTTTTACTAAGGAGAAAAAATGCGCTATTACATTCATGCTGATCAGTTTTACCTGCCAAATGGCCGGGAAAAAGGCGGCTATTTAGAGATTGTTGATGGTAAATTCGGGGCCTACCTGCCAGAAGGAAGCCAAGTGCCGGACGCGGTGGACTACACTGGCTTCAGTGTGGCACCGGGCTATGTCGACACCCACATCCACGGTTCTGTTAAGGAAGACGTGATGAAGAGCGACTGGGAGGGGATCAACCGCCTGTCTGAAGCCCTGCTGAGCGCCGGGGTAACCAGCTGGCTGCCAACGACGGTGACCGCGTCCAGTGAACAATTGACTGAGGTTTGCCGAATGCTGGCTGCTCACCAGGGAGAAGAAAGCGGAGCTAAGATTCAGGGAATCCACTTTGAAGGCCCATTTTTCACGGAAGAACACGCGGGGGCGGAAAATCCAAAATACATGATGGATCCAAGCCCGGCAGAACTGGACAAGTGGCTGGAAGCGTCAAAGGGGATGCTGAAGAAAATTTCTCTTGCGCCAGAACGTCCAGGAACGCCAGCTTTCGTAAGCTACGCTGTCAGCCGGGGAGTCAAGGTAGCCTTGGGCCACTCTAGTGCCAGCTACGACCAGACTAAGGCAGCCGCGCAGGCTGGGGCAACGATTTTTACCCACACCTTTAACGGGATGCCGGACTTCTCCCACAACCGGCCAAACATCGCTAACGCAGCCATGGCACTGGAGAACATGGACAACGAACTGATTGCTGATGGTCACCACGTCACGCCTAGCGCCATCAAGGCTTTGCTGGCGGCTAAAGGCAAGGACCATATCGTTTTGATCACTGACTGCATGGAAGCTGGGATGATGCCGGATGGCGACTACATGCTGGGTGAACTGCCCGTATACGTCAAAGATGGGATGGCCCGCTTGAAGAAGGGCGACAACCTGGCCGGCAGCGTCTTACAGCTGAAGGATGGGGTAAAGAACCTGGTTGACTGGGGCTTGGCCGGCAAGGAAGAGGCTGTTTTGATGGCCAGCTATAACCCGGCCCGCAGCCAAGGGCTCCTGGACAAGTGCGGGGCAATTCGTCCGGGCCTGCCAGCTGACTTTTTGATCTTGAGAGATGACATGTCCCTGGCGAAGACCTACTTGAACGGGGAAATCCGCTGGGAAGAATAAACTTGAAGCTCGCTGCTAGTCAGCGGGCTTTTTTGTTGCCATTCGTCGGCGCAGACGACCATTCATCGGCATTTGCACTTTTGAAACTACTTTTGGGGATAGAATTGTGGTGTTGAAACAAAGGAGGATTCAATATAATGAAGAAAAAGTTTTTAGTAAGCACTGTGTTGGTCAGTGCGATTTCCTTTATGTCAGTATCACCGGTATTCGCGGCTACGGCTGTTGACAGTGATGTGATCAAGGAGAATATTTCAGTTGACAATGAGAATTGGACTCAAGGAATGGTTGAAGAGCAATGGACAGCAACCCATTCATCACCATTGTTTCCAGCGCTTTATTTGTCTATTGGTAAGCATGTTCGCTATCCTGCTGAAGGGGGTAAGTGGACGTATGGATTTTGGAATGCAAAAGTGCACTCTGAATACAAGGTAAACAAGAAGCATGGGTCAACAGTTGTGTATATTGATAGAAAAGGAAAAAAGCACGAACAGCGGTCAATTACTACAGCTGCTGGCAAAACATCCATTGCCGAAGTTTGGGCAATTAATCTGCCAAAGACTGTTGACCGATACTATTACCGAATAGTCAAATAGTAAAAGTCTGGAAGCATCTTCTTAAAGTAACTAGATGTTTCCAGTTTTTATTTAGGAGGAAGTAGCGCAATGAGAGAAATAAGCGTTTATGCCGATCAGATTACAGCACAAGCAGGAGACAAGCTGCTGTTTCAAGATTTGTCTTTTCAAGCCAATGGTGGGCAAGCAGTTGCCCTAATTGGCCAGTCCGGCGCTGGCAAGACCACTCTGCTCAACCTGCTCGGCTTGTTAAGCCTGCCAAGCAAGGGAAAAATTCTGATCAATGGCGAGAATGCCAGCAGCTGGCCAGCAAGAAAAAGGGAGAAATTTTGGCGGGAAAAGGCAGCCTTTCTCTACCAAGATGCTGGAATCATCAATGAAGAAAGCCTGCTGTACAATGTCTCGCTGACTAAGGCAAAAAAGAGTCAGGATCAAGCCTTGCATTACTTAAAAATGCTTGGTTTAGCGCAAGCTCATGAAAAAGCAGCCGTGCTGTCTGGCGGGGAAAAGCGGCGTCTGGGTTTGGCCCGCCTTTTATACAAACAGGGTCAGGTGGTCTACGCGGATGAGCCGACCGCTTCTTTGGACGCGGCCAACCGCCAGCTGGTCACTGACTTGCTTTTGAAGCAGGCCCAGGCAGGCGCGCTCGTCTTTATCGCCACCCACGATGAAAAACTGGCGCAAAAGTGTGACGCGCGAATTTGCTTGGGGGAATGACCATGCGTAATAAAATAAGTATTGCTGCTTCCAGTTTGCTCCTCTCCCTTGTTTTTCTGTATTCTCTTGGCCCCGGCCGCGATGCAGTAGACCGGCTGCCCTTGATCTGCAGTCTACTTTTATACGTTACAAGCCTGCTTTTGCCTTTGCAGCTTGGCTATCGTAAAGATGCCATTCGCCTGCTGGCCGGAATCAGCAGGTTGGAAATCTGCCTGGATAATTTTACCTGTCTCTTTGTTTGGAGCCTTTCTGGCAGCCTGCTTGGCATTTTGCTGTTTGGTCTGATTTTTCGTAAAAAAAGTATTTTAGGCAATTCTGCTCTTTTACTGTTGATTGAACTGGTCTTGATTTTCTGTTCGCTTCTGCTGATGAAGCTGCCGGGCAAATTTCGTGTCAGCCGCGGTTCTGTAAAAAAGCAAGGAAAAATCGCCTTGCGCTGCCTGCAGGTCTCAGTCTTGCTGCTGTTAGCCTGGTCCCTGCCGCAAGCGGCCTTGCTGGCCAAGAGTGCCTATGAAAATTACCAGTCAAAGGAAAAATGGCAGCAAGTTCCAGCCGCAGTCAGTTTTGATGATGACGGCCGCTTGGACCAAAGAGATCATTACCCGGCTGAACTCGCGCTCATCAAAGATGAAGAGCGGCAAGGCAACGCTGTTTTGTCCTTAATCATGGATGACCAGATGCAAACGTCAAAAGCTGAATTAGGGGGATATGACCACATTGTTTTCGTCAATGACCAGGCTTTAAAACTGGCCGGTATCAGCCACCAGGACCTAAAGGAAGTTGCCCTAGCCGATTTGCCAGCAGAAAGCCGAAATTTTTTGCGTAGAATCTTGCCACTTAATACCGCAAAGCGGCAAACCGTGCCGAAAGGGATGCACTTGTTGACCAGCCGGAAAAAGCTGGCCGCTTTAAATGAAACGCAAGATTTTCAAATTTGCCGCAAGCCCTTGCTCATCTACAGCAAACGGCCCAGCCAGATTTATGACATGCATGGCTTTTTATATCCAGCTTTGTCGACAGGCAATCTCTTCTTTATCCAGTCAGATAAGCTTATTCCTGCCTTAAAGCGGAGCGGCTTGACAAAAATTTACTCGCCAGAGTCCTTCCGTTTGAAGCAGATCGCCCAAAGCAAGCTGGAGCTGGCCAAGCTCTACTTAAAGAGCTGCTTGTGGGAGCTGCTAAACTGCACCTTGCTCTTGCTTTTGCTGGCCAGCATTTTGAACTATCAAGCTGGAGCCTGGGTTCAGCTCAACCGGTCCAAGGTTTTCGCCTTGTTTACCAGCGGGCATAAGTGGAGAATAATTTTTCCGCATGCCGCGGTGGCGGCTGCCTTAGCGCTGCTTGTTTGTTTTCTGGTCACGGCCATCTTGCTTGTTCTTTACGCTGCAAGTCCTGCCGGCCTGCTGATCTGCCAGTTTTCCTTTATCCTGCTGTATACTTTGGTATATGGAAAGCTCTTGAGCAAAAAGAGCAAAACTGAAGTTAAACGGATGATTGGCCGGAAAGGATAGATGAGGGATGAAAGAGGAGCTGGGCCTGCGGATAGCGGTTTGCGACGATGAGGAAAAAGAACGCGCGAGTTTGCGGCAGTTGCTGGTCATGGAGTTAAACGCCGCACATGTCGACTGCTACGCGAGCGGGGATGACCTCCTTGAAGCAGGGAAAAAGTACAACTTGATCTTCCTGGACATTGAAATGCCTGGTACAAGCGGCATGGAGACGGCCCGCCGCCTGCGCCGTGACAAGCGCGGCGATTTGCTGGTCTTTTTAACTGCTTATGACCGCTATATGCCTTCCGCCTTCGAAGTCAAGGCCTTCCGCTACCTGCTCAAGCCCTGGAAGAAGGAGAATATTGCCTTGGTTTTGCGGGCTGCTTACCAAGAAATCCTGGCCAGGCAGCTGCTGGCAGTTCCTTTGCCGGACAAGGCAATGACCGCTCTGCCCTTAAATGAAATCCGTCTGCTGGAAAGTTTGGGAGACCAGAGCTGCATCTATACGGCTGACCAAAAAGTAATCAGCCCAGAACCCTTGAAGTATTGGGAAAAACAACTGGACAGTGCCTTGTTTGGCCGGGTGAGCCGGCAATACATCGTGGCTTATCAGCATATCAGTGATCTAAAGCATAATCAGCTCTACCTTGCCGGCCTAAAGCAGCCAATCCTGCTTCCCCGCCGCCAGGTCAAGGCTGTAGAAGCTGCCTGGCTTGACTACCTGCGCTTTTATGCCCAGCCGCTGTGATTTTGGAGGAAATATGAATTTGTTTATCGATTCCGTGACGCTTTTGAACACGGCTTTTATCCTGCTGCAGTTCAGCAAGCTCTATCTGGCTTTTGCCTATCTCTTTGCTGAGAAAATCAGGCCGGTCTGGCTGCTGGGGATTTACGTTTTTGGTCTGGTGGCCTACTGCCTGGCCGGTCCCCAGCTGGGCTTGTTGAATGAAGCTTTGGTCTATGCCTTGCTTGCTTTGGGCCGGACTTTGCTGGGGCCGTTGAAAGAAGAAGACCTCAGCCAGCTGGGCAGCTATGCGATTTTAAGCCTGCTGGATCTGAGTCTAAAGCAGCTGATCCGCCGGCAAGAAGTGGGCGCGGCTGATCTTGTTTTTGAAGCTGCCATAGCCTTGACCTTCGTTTACCTATTTTTGGCGCCTAAGGTCAAAAATGTTTTTGCCAGCTGGCCGGACAAGGCCAAGTGGCTGCTTGTTTTCCTGGAAATTCTGGCTTTGGGCGCGGCGAGTCTGACAGCAGGCCGCTTTCAAGCCTATCTTCGCCTGCAAAAGCAACTGCCAGTGCTAGAGGCTTGCCTGGCCGGGGCCGCCGTCTGGCTGGACATGGCTCTTTTGCAAGACCAGTTCCAGGTTTGGGAATTAAAAGGCGAGATGAGTGAACAAGAGCAGCTGCTCCAGGCTGAGGAAAACTACTATGAATCGCTTTTGGCCCGAGAGAAGGAAACCAAGAAGTTTCGCCATGATGCCCGCCAGCACCTGGTCAGCCTGCAGGGCCTGGCTCATGCTGGCCAGTACCAGGAACTGACCGCCTATATCGACGACCTGGTTGGAAACAGCCAGATAACCCGGCAATTGACTGATACTGGCAACAGCGGAATCAATGCCGTGATTGGTGACCTGGCCGCCCGGTATCCGCAGGTTGAAATCAGCTGGACCGGGGTGATTCCTGGCAACTTAGCCTTGCGGCAGCTGGATCTGTGCATCATTGCCGGCAATCTTTTGAAAAATGCCTGCCAGGCAGCCTCACTGGCCACGGATCACCAGGTTAAGGCGGTGCTGAAGTTTTCTGGGAAAACCATGCTTTTGACCGTGCTTAACCAAACAGAGAAGAGGGTCAAGATCGGGTCAGAAGGAGATAATGTTGTAGCAAACGGCCGGGTAGGGATTGGCTTAGGCAAGGTCAAATCCTTTCTTGAGCCTTACCATGGCCGCCTGCGGTTAACTTTTAGTCCGAAAACCGCGCTGGCCAGCGGCGGGGGAGAATTCAGAGCAGAGGTCTTGGTGCCGAATGCCTTGTCAGCACCCCGGCAGTTTTAGTGCTAATTTCCCAGGATTTTACAACTCAATGTCTAAGAAGCCTACTATTACGGCCTTTTTCGAAGTTTAAGATAATATTTTTTGAGTTGTAACTTAAATTCAACGAAATCCTCTAAAAGGTTGATATATCAAGTGATAGAGCACTTTGAGTAGTAATTTATGGTAAATCATCATTATTATAAATAAATAACATCCGTTTGCTAATGAAGGCGCTTGACTGCCTTTCGCTTGCAACTATAATATTGAGTTAAAGAATTATATTGATTCTTTAGGAGGAAATTTATGGCAGAGTTAAAATTCGTCTTGCGATTGAAAGTCAGGAAGGCTATTTTGTTCACGTCCACGCAAACGGTAAATGGAGTCCGGATTCCGTAAAGTAATAAAAAGATATTTTCGTTGTATACAGGAGGAATTTGACAATGATCCGGCAGCAGCTCATCAGGATCAGCAGGCGTTGGCAGACTTGGATCGCCTTGCTGATTGGCCTGGCAATGATCGTTATTCAAGCAATGACGATTTCAAAAGCGAATACCAGCTTTATCAACAGTGCCTATGTTCATCTCACCGGCTTTGACTATACCGGCATGGGAAGCAGGAGCTATTTCGTGATCCTGCCGCTCTTATCTGCCCTAGCGGCCGGCAGCACTAATTCCGAAGACAAAAAGCAGCGTTTCCTTAGCATGCAACTGAGTCGCGAAACGCCACAAAAATATTTAGCTGATATCAATCTTAGCGCCTTCATCGCCGGCGGATTGCTTGGAATTATCCCTTTAATCTTGGAAGGTTGCTATTATTTCAGCAAATATTCACTTAGGCCCTTGCCTAAGCACTACGAACTCTCTCCCATCGCTTCTAACGGTTGGGGCGCGGGCCTTTTCTTCTCCCATCCATTTTTGTTCTGGCTGCTGTGTCTTTTAATCATTTTCGTCTTTTCTGGCCTTTTCAGCTTAATTGCCACAGCATCAGCTGCCTTCCGCATCCCTTACGGCATGGAAATTGTCATTCCGTTTTTAATTTCAATTGCTTCTAGCCTCGCGCGCGACTTAACCGGCTTCGAAGGTTTATCGATTCCGAGCATTATCACTCCTACTTTTAGCAATAATTACCGCAGTACATTTCCAAGCCTGTTCATTTATCCAGCTTTGATCTTGCTCGGCGTGATCTTGGTTGACCACTGGAGGGTTCACCATGATCTTCTTTAGGAAAATTTGGCAGCTCAACCGCAAAATGATCTGCCTTGTCTTTTTCTTGGCGCTTGCAGCCGCGAGCTTGATTATTTGGACTGGCAACTATACCAGCAGCGCGAGTGGCCTGCTGCAGCTGCTGGAAGCAAACTTATTGCTGCCAGTTTTCGCTTTATCCGCTGGCTTTCTGGCAGCTTTCTTTCCTTCTTTTGCCAATCCCTGCTTGCGAACGAGAATCACCCGCGATAAATGGCTTATTGACCGTTTCTATTGGCTTGCGTTGACGGCAGTTGCTGCTAGCGGCATTTTTTCTTTATTAGGAGAAATATTGTTTGCTCTGCAAGGCCAGGTCAATCCTCTATCAACCTATTTTTTGACTGCTTTGCTCTTGTTTCAGGCAATCATGGCGATCCAGACCGTCATCTTTTTGATCAGCTTGCTTTTGCCAATGCTTAGCTTTCGCCTGATCAATTGCTTGGCCTGCATCCTGGCTTGGCTGTATTTCATGTCGGCTTTCTCCAAAAACTACCTTGAAATTTTGACAGGCTGGGCCTTCGTCAATTCGCCGCTAAAACTGGCTTGCTACCTGCTAATCGCTTGGGGAAGCATTTTATTGCTCTGGCTATTAGCAAGTCAACTTATCAGAGAAAAGGAACTGTTATGAAATTCATTGCTAACGCTCGCTTAGCCAAACGAGGGGGCTTGGCCCTGATAGGACTTGTTTGGCTGGCTTGGCTGATGCGTCCTTGCTCTTGGCAGCAAAATCCGTTCAATACGCTGCAGCTGAACGACTTTTCAATCCTTTGGTTCAACTTTGCCTGGCTTTGGTATTACTTTTTGGCACAATATCTAATTCTGCCGCTGATGCAAGATCTTTTGCTCAAAGTCAATCCAATGGTATACATTCGGCGCCCTTCTAGGGACCGGCTTTTCCTCACAGCACTCGGCTGGCTGGCCCTATTCTTGCTGCTTTATACTGGACTGTTAGCCATTTTGAGCAGCCTGTTCAATTTCGCCAGCAGCTTGTCCACAATCGGTAAAATCCTTCTTCCAGCTGCTTTCAGCCTGTTTACGCTCACCCTGTTCTTGCTGGCAATTTCCTTGATCAGCCGGGATTGTGGCTTTGCCTGGGCCTTTGGCTTTATTTGGGCAATTATTGCATTATTTTCCAAGAGCAACTACCTCTTGATGATCACGAATCTTACAAGCTTTCCTTACCTATATGAAGTTATATGTTGCGTCTTACTGGTATTCATAGATTTCGCCCTTAATAGACGGACGGAATTGCGCTGACAATCAAGAAAGGGAAAAATTATGGCTTATCTCAGTTTAAAAAACGTTTCTAAAATCATCAAACATCAGCCTGTCCTGCACGAGATCAACCTTGATGTTGAAAAAGGCGAAATCGTTGCCTTGGCTGGAGAAAATGGCTCAGGCAAGACCATGCTGTGCCGTGCTGTATTGGCCTTCATCAAGACTAGCGGCACCATCACCTTAGATGGAAAAAAGGTTGTCTTCAATGAACAATTGCCGGTTTCCGCGGGAACGATTATTGAAACGCCCAACTTTATTCCCAACTACACGGCTTTGGACAATCTAAAGTACCTCGCGGCAATTAGACACCAAATCGGTGAAGCTGAAATCATTGAAGCCATGCAGGTCTTTGGCTTAGACAAGAAAAAAGACCAAAAGGTCCGTGACTTTTCATTGGGCATGCGCCAAAAATTGGCAATTGTACAAGCCTTCATGGAAAAACCGGATCTGCTGGTCCTCGATGAGCCAACCAATGCACTGGATGCAAAAGCAGTTGGAACTTTCATTAATTTAATCAAGCAATTGCAAAAAGCGGGCACCACGACTCTCTTCACGACTCACGACCCACAGCTCTTGAGCCAGCTGCCGGATCGTTGCTACCACTTAGTCGACGGCGGCTTAGAAGCTTAGCCGGCCAGCCAAGAAATCGTAGATTTCCTGTGGTTTAGTCAGGGCAAAGAGCTCCTTTAATTCACTGACTCCAGCCTGACTAAGGTATGTCATGGTTTGCGACAAGAGCTTTGCCTGGCCGTCGGCCTTATCATCTAAAAGCATGAAGCAAAAACCGACTGGCAGCTCTTGCTCAGGATTGACCATGCTTTTGAAAACAATCGGCTCAAGCAGTCTAATCGGTACGATGCGCTGCTTTTTGACGAAACAGCCTTCTGTATGCGAAAAAGCCAAGTTAGGCAGGCCGGCACCCAAATTGCGGCTGTCCAAGCCGGTTGGATAGTCTTCCTCCCTTTGAATAACTTCTTCTAAGAAGCCATTGGCAACCAGTCCTTGCTCAAAGAGCTGCTGGTAAACTTTCGTAAACATTTCCGTCCGGTCGGTGGCTTGGACGACAAAGCAAGTTGCTGGATCCAGAACGCGTTCAGTCATTTTCCGTTCCTCTCTAGTCAAAAAGATGGTAATCATTTATATTATAAGCTTTCTGTAAGTGGTCAAAGCAAGAAACAAGCGATTTTTAATTTTTCTTGCCGCATTTGCTAGCCAGCAGTCCAGCAAAATGGTAAAGTTATTCTAGAAAAAAATAATACAATATCTGGCGACAGATATGAAAGGAATACAAGATATGCCAAAGAAGACCATCTACTTCGGGGCCGGCTGGTTCACTGACCGCCAAAACAAGGCCTACAAGGAAGCCATGGAAGCCCTTAAGGACAACCCAACGGTTGACATGGAAAACAGCTACGTCCCCCTGGACAACCAGTACAAGGGCATCCGGGTTGACGAACATCCGGAATACCTGCACGACAAGGTTTGGGCTACGGCCACCTACAACAACGACTTGAACGGGATCAAGACCAACGACGTCATGCTGGGCGTCTATATTCCTGATGAAGAAGACGTCGGTCTGGGCATGGAATTGGGCTACGCCTTGAGCCAAGGCAAGTACGTCCTTTTGGTCATCCCAGACGAAGACTACGGCAAGCCGATCAACCTCATGAGCTGGGGCGTCAGCGACAACGTGATCAAGATGAGCCAGCTGAAGGACTTCAACTTCAACAAGCTGCGCTTCGACTTCTACGAAGGTGCCGTATACTAAAAAAGACTACAGCTGACAAAAAGCCTAGCTTCCTTATTTTGGAAGCTAGGCTTTTATTTTGCACTTTTTCTAAATGCTCATTTCCCATAAATTACTACTCAAAGTGCTCTATCAGTTGATATATCAACTGATAGAGGATTTCGCTGAGTTTAAGTTACAACTCAAAAAATAATATCTTAAACTTTGAAAAAGGCCGTAATAGTAGGCTCCTTAGACATTGAGTTGTAAAATCCTGGGAAATTAGCAAATAAAGAAACAAACGTGAAGCGCTAAAATAATTAGCAATTTTAGCAACGAATTTAAATTAAACTGTCGATGTCCAGGTGGGGGGTTCAGCTTTTGAACAAGCCGAAAAAGCAGAAGTTTTTTCTCCAACCACAGCACAAAAATCCCCTGCAATCGTTTGTCGGATTGCAGGGGATTTTTAGCCTAGTCTTCCAAATAGATCGCCCGCAAATCCAGCAGGTCGCTGCTGGAGAGGCCAATCTGCTGGTGCAGGTAGGAGTTGATTGAGCCGTAGCTTGCATTGATGGTCTTGAACAAGTGCTTGAAGTAGGCGGGCTTGACCGTCTGCAAGTCGCGGAAGGTGTTCAAGAGATCCGGTCCGGCTCCCTTGGCTTGCTCGCGGGCCAGCTTTTCCTTGACGAAGTCAGCAACGACTTCATTGGTAAACAGGTAGTCCCGCTCGATGGTTTTCATGGGCACGCCCAGGGCACTCAAGATCAAGATCGCGCCAAATCCGGTCCGGTCCTTGCCAGCCGTACAGTGGAAGAGGACTGCTTCATGATCCTTTTCATTTTGGAGCAGGAGCTCAAACAAGTGGCGGTATGCCTTGCTGGCATTTTGGCCGGTGGCCATGTTCTCGTAGGCGCCGAGCATACGGTTGAAGCCCCAGGAGGCGTTCTCGCCGCCAGCCCTGGCCATGTCGGAGATGCTCATCGTGGAATCGGTCAAGTCTTCGTCAAAGACGGGATCCGCAAAGTAGTTCAGCCCGCTCCAGACCTTGTCTGGCTGGTGCTCGCGCTCATAGCTGGTCCGCAGGTCTACGTCGTACTTAAGGCCATAGCCGGCCAGGTAGCGCTCGTCGCTCTTGGTTAAGTCGGCCAGATGCCCGCTTCTAATCAGTTTATGGGTCTTGATCTTGCGGCCGGAGTTGGTCCGGTAGCCGCCTAGTTCGCGGAAATTGCGGCCATCCTTGACGTCGAGCAGGTGGCGGTAGAGTTGGTTTTGCATGGAATCGTCCTTTCTAAAACTTGCTTAAGACAGTATTGTATCAAGCTTTAAAGCGATTAACAATTTTTTGATGCTTTTATATAAAAAATGGAGTTTATGCTAAAATAAGGGTACAAGGAAATACGTGTTAAATAACAGGAGATGAGCACTATGACTGAAGACACAATCAAAATTTTGGTACCCGTTGACGGCTCAGAATCAGCTGAGCGCGCGTTTGACAAGGCAGTCAAGATCGCGGCCAACAATGGCTACCATGTCGACGTTTTGAACGTTATCGACACCCGCCAGTTCATGGGCGAAATGCAAGACACCCTGATTTCCGGCGACACGATCTACCAAATGACCCAAGACTCTGAAGAATACTTGAAGAGCTTGAAGCAATGGGCCCACGACAACCTGGCCTTTGATGACCTGGACTACCACATCCGCTATGGCAGCCCAAAGAGAATTATTTCTTACGACTTCATCAAGGACCACCACAACAACTTGATCGTGATGGGCGCCACTGGCTTGAACGCCGTTGAACGGATGCTGATGGGGTCTGTCACTGAATACGTCAACCAGCACGCGATGGCCGATGTCTTGATCGTCAGAACCGATATCGACAACATGCCTGCCAAATCCAATAAATAGTATACCCTGGATCGGGAACGTTTGGAGTAAAATCCAAACGTTCTTTTATTTTTGTAATTAATTTTATTTCTTTTTAACAATGTTCGGATTTTTGTGGCGGAGCAGGGGGTGGATGAAGCTCGTTCCTATATAATTCGCTGACTTGATATTTAATAAGTTAACGGGAGTTAATATCTTAACAAATCCAGGAAAAAAGTGCGAAATGTCTTGCTAAAAACCGAATGTTTCTGGTAGAATACTCGGTGAACGCAGAAGCCGACAAGGAGGGAGACTCAAGATGCGCCATTCAATTTCAAACATGTTGCTTGTGCCATCGGCTCTCTCTTTGGAGGGCCTTGCTGTAGTTCAATTTATGAAGATATGTACGTGCGACTAGTCTATGTGAATGGGTGTCTCTGTCACCTACTGACATAGGCTAGTTTTTAGTATCTGTCCTCATATGTTATGTCGCTGTTGTTACTTTGTACTTTTAACTTTTTTCAGGGGGAAACATGAAAAAGTTTAAGAAGGTTTTGCTTGGTGCCGTGACTGTAGCTGCTGCCGTTTTGGCAACCGCCTGCTCATCAAGCAAGTCATCATCATCATCAGCCAATGGCTACACTCCATCAAAGAGCCACCCATTGACGATCCAATTCGTACCTAGCCAAGCCGCTTCAACTTTGGAAGCCAAGGCTAAGCCATTGGAAAAGATCCTTTCCAAGAAGCTGGGCGTGCCAGTTAAGATCTCAATGTCAACTGACTACAACACGGTTGTTGAAGCCATGAAGTCAAAGAAGGTTGACGTTGGCTTCCTGCCACCTGATGGCTACGTCCTGGCCCACAAGCAAAAGGCCGCTGACGTTCTGCTGCAAGCTTTGCGTTACGGCATCAAGCAACCAGGCGGCAAGCTGACCAACAAGCTGGTTAGATCATACCGCTCAGAAATCCTGGTTAAGAAGGGCTCAAAGATCAAGAGCTGGAAGGACTTGAAGGGCAAGAAGATTGCCGTTCAATCATCAACTTCATCAGCCGGCTACATTTTCCCAATCGCTGAATTGAAGGAAAAGGGCCTGGACCTTACCAAGAAGGGCAACGCCAACCTGGTTACGGTTACCGGCCACGACCAAGCCGTACTTGACGTTTTGAGCGGTGACGTAGACGCAGCCTTTGTCTTCGAAGACGCACGTAACACTGTTAAGGCCGACAAGCCTGACATCATGAGCAAGGTTGTGCCAATCTACTTCACTAAGGCCATTCCTAACGACACCATCTCAGTTCGTTCTGACATGAGCAAGTCATTCCGGAAGAAGCTTACCAAGGCCTTTGAATCACTGCGCAAGGACAAGAAGAGTCTGAAGATCATCGAAAGCATCTACAGCCACGAAGGCTACACTCCTGCCAAGGACTCAGACTTCAACATTGTCCGCAAGTACGACAAGATGGCTACTGACAAGTAATCCAGATTCAATCGAATATAATTGTGAAAATCGTGCCCCACAGTCTTTGTAGGACACGATTTTCAATGATCAGCCTTTAGCGGGCCAAACAAGAATTTCAGTTTATATAATCAGTTTTTTAAGGAGTTATTATTCATGGCAGAACAGCCGATGATCGAGTTAAAGAATGTGACCAAGGTTTACCCGAACGGAACTGTGGGCTTGAAGGACATCAACCTCAAGATCAACAAGGGTGAATTCGTTGTTATTGTTGGGCTTTCTGGGGCCGGCAAATCAACTCTGCTGCGGGCCATCAACCGCCTGCATGATATTTCTGAAGGCGACATCTTGATTGATGGCGAATCAATTACCAAGGCCAAGGGCAAGCAGCTGCGCTTAATGCGGCGCAAGATCGGGATGATCTTCCAAAGCTTCAACCTGGTTAAGCGCTCAAGCGTCCTGCGCAACGTTCTGGCTGGCCGCTTGGCTTACTACCCAACTTGGAAGACGACCTTCAACATGTTCACTGCTGAAGACAAGCAGCGCGCGTACGAAGCCCTGCAAAGCGTTGACATGGCTGACAAGGTCTACACCCGTGCCGACCAGCTGTCAGGTGGTCAGCAGCAGCGGGTAGCGATTGCCCGCGTGCTGACCCAAGACCCAGAAATCATTCTGGCCGATGAGCCAACCGCGTCTTTGGACCCCAAGACTTCCCACCAAGTAATGGAAGACTTGAAGATGCTGAATGAAAAATACGGCATGACGGTTGTAGCCAACCTGCACTCAATTGACCTGGCCAAGGAATTCGGTCACCGGGTCATCGGCGTCCGTGCCGGGCAGATCGTTTACGACGGGAAGATGGAAGACACTCCAGAAAGCGTCTTTAACGATATCTACAACGGCGGCAATGGTAAGGGGGAAGAATAAAAGATGTCTGCAACTGATCGCGACATGTTAAAGCTTCCTAAGAAGAAGTTCAGCATGTGGAACTGGGCTTGGGCAATCTTTATGGTTGTCGGCCTGATCCTCTCTGTTCAGGAAACCAATACCAGCTTGAGCCAATTTTTCGCCAACTTTGGTCAATTCGGCGAAATCTTCGTTGCGATGGCCCAGCCTGACTGGTCATACGCTGGTACGGCCATCCCGTACTTGGTTGAAACCATTAAGATGGCCATCATCAGTACGGTTATCGGTTCTGCCCTGGCTTTCGTCTATTCGCTTTTGATCGCGAGAAACATCATTCACAACAAGGTTGTGACTGGCGTTTTGCGCTTCATCATGAACATCATCAGAACGATTCCCGACCTGCTGCTGGGTTCAATCTTCGTTGCCATCGTGGGCATCGGGCCAGTTGCTGGTATCTGCGCTTTGACGGTCTTCACCTTCGGCGTTGTCGTCAAGCTGTTCTACGAAGCCATCGAAACCATCGATCCAGGTCCAAGTGAAGCAATTAAGGCAGTTGGCGGCAACAACATGAACAACGTCATGTTTGCCGTTATGCCGCAAATCCTGCCTTACTTCGTCAGCTACGCCCTCTACGCCTTTGAAATCAATGTCCGGGCCTCAACCGTCCTGGGCTACATTGGTGCCGGCGGGATTGGTCTGCAACTGAAGAACACTTTGGACATGTTCCAATACAACCAAACTGGGATGATCATTTTGGTTGTCTTCATCGTCGTTTTGATCATCGACTTCGTTTCAACTAAGGCACGGGAGGCGTTGATGCGCTAATGAATACTACTACAATGAAAAAACTGCCGCCAAAGCCAGTCACGACCAAGCAGCGCGTGGTGAAGTGGGGAACTTGGATCCTTTCGATCGCCATTGTGATTTGGTCCTGTACTGGGATTGACTTTGGGGGGATCAAGGACACTGCTGCTGAAATCAGTGGGGCCATCTTCTACGGCTTGTTCCACCCAGACTGGTCATACGTTTACAATGGCTCAGGCGAAGATCTGGTTTCACAATTGTGGGAAACCCTGTGCATTGCCTTTTTAGGGACCTTCATTTCTGCCGTCATCTCTATTCCTTTTGCTTTCTGGGCTGCCAACACCCGGCACAAGAAGTTCTGGGTTTCAGAAACTGGCAAGATCGTTTTGACTTTCATCCGTTCTTTCCCAGAAATCGTGCTGGCCTTAATGTTCATTAAGGCTGTAGGGCCAGGTGCCCCAGCCGGTGTATTGGCCTTGGGCTTCCACTCAGTTGGGATGCTGGCCATGCTTTTCTCAGAAGCAATTGAAAGCTTGGATGATGGTCCAAGCGAAGCCATTACGTCTGTTGGTGGCTCTAAGTTCAACGTGGCCGTCTTCGCGACGATGCCAGACTTGATGCCAGCCATCATCTCCAACACCCTTTACCGCTTTGACGTGTCACTGCGTTCAGCTTCCGTTTTGGGTTTGGTTGGGGCCGGTGGTATCGGCTACCCATTGATCATTGCCTTGAACTACCGGCAATGGAGCCGGGTCGGGATTATCCTGCTCGGGATCATCGTTATGGTTGTTTTGATCGACTGGATCTCCGGTGCAATTCGGAAGAAGCTGGTCTAAGCTGATTTGAATGATAACTCTTTTAAAAGCCACGGCAGCTGCCGTGGCTTTTTTTATCAAAATACAATATTCACATTGCCTTCTTGGAGGAAAAAGCTATCCAGCTTACATTGCCTGCAGCTCTTGCTGCTCCTTCAGCTGGCCAGCTTGACGGAACTTATTGCCAAAATCATCCGCGACAAGTTTCCGACTTTACTGATCGTGTTCTTGTTGACGGTCGGCTTGAACCTGTGCGTATATGTTATTGTACCTGTGACTAAAGTTGCCCAGTGGCTGCCAAGCACTTATCTTAACTGCTTGAGCGTCAGCTCAAACAGTCTGGCCCAGCAGGTCAACAATCAAGCCATTGACTTTAATCATGGCGTCATTACTTTGACAATAACAATCATCATTACTTGCTTTTTGCTTTTACTGCCTTCTTTAGGCAAAAGAAAGAGACTCGCGTAAGCCGCGAGTCTCTTTTGTTAGCTGCTAATGCTTTCCTATTATTTTACGTAAGCGTACTTGAAGCTGTAGTTAGCCCCGGCACCGTTGTAGATGACGCCCTTAACGCTAGGCTTGATCATCCAGGCTTCGATTGGGTGGTACAGTGGAGTAACCCCTTGTTCTGCCAGCAGGACTTGTTCAGCCTTGGCCAGATCCTTGAAGCGGTCGCTGGTTGAACTGGTCGTCTTAGAAGCGGCAACGTACTTGTCGTATTCCTTGTTTGACCAGTCGCCGTAGTTGTATGAAGCCCCGGTAGTCTGCAGGTCAAGGAAGGAAATTGGGTCGGAGAAGTCGGCGTTCCAGCCGGTTGAAACGACGTCAAAATTGCCGTTCATCATTCTGGTCAGCCGGGTCTTCTTCGGGATGCTTTGAACTTGAACGTCGATGCCCAAGTTGTTTTCCAGTTGGCTTTGAACGAATTCAGCTGCCTTCTTGGCCGTGTCATCGTCATCGCCCAGCAGGGTGAAGGAGATCTTCTTCTTGCCGGTTTCTTTCAATGCTTGCTTGTAAAGCTTCTTGGCTTCCTTAACGTTGTAAGTCGTGGCCTTTTCAGTTGCGGCATTCTTGACCGTGTCCGCGTAGTCCTTGCCGCCGACAGTCGTCATGCCTTCTGGGTCAAAAGTCGTTGCCGGAGTAGCTGCCCCGCCCAAAGTTGAAGCCAGTTCCTTGCGGTTGATGGCCATGGAGATGGCGAGACGCAGGTTCTTGTTCTTGAATTCTGGGTGCTTCTTGAGGTTGTAGGACAGGTATTGGGTCGTGGACATCTTGCGCTGGGTGTAGCCGGTCTTGCCCTTCAAAGACTTGGTGGCTTGGGCGTCCAGAAAGGCCGCGTCCAGCTTGCCTGATTGATACAGGTTGTAGTCGGTTGAAGGGGTCTTTTGAACGCTGAACTTGACCGTGTCCAGCTTGACGCTCTTCTTGTCCCAGTAGGTTGGGTTCTTGACCAGCTTCCAGGTCAGGTTGGAGCCAGTCCAGCCAACTTGCTTGAATGGACCGTTGTAAACCATGTACTTGGATGAGGTCGCGTACTTGGAGCCGAACTTCTTGACGGCATGTTCGTTTTGCGGGAAGAAGAGCGGGAAGGCCATCAACAGCTTGAAGTATGGGATCCGCTTTTCCAAAGTAACGGTCAGCTTGTACTTGCCGTCAGCCTTGATGCCCAAAGCGGCTGGCTTCTTCTTGCCGGAAACGATCGCGTCAGCATTCTTGATGCCGCTGAACAAATAGGCATATTCAGAGGCGGTCTTCGGGTCGATGGTTCTGCGCCATGAATAGACGAAGTCCTTGGCGGTTACTGGATCCCCGTTGGACCACTTGGCGTCCTTTCTGATGGTGAAAGTCCAGGTCTTGCCGTCGGCACTGTTCTTGGTGGAAGTGGCCAAAGCATTTTTGACCTTGGCGTTCTTGCCCAGAAGGTAAAGCCCTTCTTCAACGTTGTTGATTTGTTCATATGATGCCTGGTCGGTTGCCTTGGATGCATCCAAGGTCGTCATTTCGGCGGTATTCATCCAGGTAATTGATTGGGGCTTGGAACTGGAAGCAGACTTATTAGAGCCACAAGCGGACAAAACGGCTGCGCAAGCTAAAGCAACCGCTCCGCCAGCAAAGAATTTACCTTTCTTCATTTTAATAATCCTCCTGCTGATACGAAACAACACAGTAAATAATAACGAGATAAATTGAAAACAAGAGCAATAATCACTTTATTGCTTTTTTGAATGTATGACTCCATTATAACCACAAAAATAAAAATTACCAGAGAAAATTAATTTCAATTTAATCTAACCTCTTTTGGCGGCAACTTGGCCAGCAGCAGAAAAATTAGCTGAATATCTGATGTTGCCTGTCATACATGCTAAAATTGAAATTGGAAAGTTCCCGATTTGATTGGCGGAAAAACGATGCACAAATAGCAAAGGCAAGGTAGAAGAAGACGGGGAAATCACGTCTTTCGAGGTAAATTTAGCTGACCGGCCTGAAGTTTTTGCTATAATTAGTTTAGTATTGCAAGGAGGATGACATGGACAAATTAGCAACCATGAAGCTGGCTGACGAGCTGGCCAACGCGCAAGAAAAGATTCTTAACGGCGAAGAAAAGCTGGATACTGACCGCGTCTACAAGACGATCGACGCTTTGGGCGTTTTGAACTACCCGGTAGCGAGCTACTTCGACCGCACTGAAGACGAATACTATGAAAGCGAAAGCGACCACCTGCTGACCCTGACCAACCTCACGCAAAAGCTGGGTGATCTGCAGGACCGGATTCTGACCAACCACGTTGACGGCTTCGTCGACAAGGACGTGATCAACCTGACCTACAACCACGAAAATGCTTACGTCGAAGGCAACTACGTGCCACGGACTGACCTGCATGTCCTGGTTTACGGCTTGAAGGTGATCGGCGCGGTTGACGCCATTGCCGACGCTGATCTGAAGAGCGTTTTGTCAAAGGATGCGGTTTTGTCTTTGGGCTTGGCCGCCCACGCGTTGGCAGAAAATCTTTAACGAATAAGGAGCCGGAGTGTTGAGGTCCGGCTTTTTGTGATTTTAGGCTGTAAGGGATAAAAATGGACTTGTTTAAATACACAATGGGAATGATCGATAAGGCAATCGGAGCCTCCAAGACGCGGACCGTGCGCAAGAATGGCGGCGAATTGCTGGATCCAATGCAGAAATACCTGACGGTGGGCGAGTATCACGTCGATGCCCGCGACGCCACGCCAGACGACCGTCCCTTCACTTTGACGGTGTACAAGGACGACCAGGGCGTGCTGCACCAGGCCCTCAGTCCCGAGTCGACCGACATTTTGGCGCCGGAATACGACCGGAAGTTCATTCCAGAACTGAACCGCTTCAAGGCCTTCCGCAGTCGCAAGACGGGCCGACGCTATGTCGTGGAAGACTACCTGCGCCGCTTTGTCGCTGACGTCAAGCGGGAGATCCGGGAAGGCGAGGATTCAGTCAACATCAGCGTGATTACCGACACCCACTTCAAGAACGTGGACAGCCTGGACTTCTATGGCTGGAACGGCTTGATGCACGTGCGCGAGTTTTCCTACCTGGATGAGCTGGGCCTGCTTGACCTCAAGTGCCACCTAGGCGACTGGATTGACGGGTCTGACGCGGGCCTGATCAGCGAAAGCGAGCTGATGAAATTGCGCGACTCCTTCCGCTCGGCTCGCGTGCCTTACTTGATGATCAAGGGCAACCACGATGAAAACGACAAGTTCGACGAGCACCATGACCTCAAGGCCTCCTTCCCGGAGAAGGAGTTTGAAAAGATCATGTGGCCGGACATGTACAAGCAGCCGCGGATCCACTACATTTCCCGCCAGCACGGGGTAGCTTGGTTTGACTTCGGGCACGTGCGGGTCATCAGCCTGAACACCTCTGACATCCCTTACCGCTTGGATGAGAAGGGGCAAAAGAAGCACGACGTCAAGATTACTTTGGGCGTGAGAGAGGACCAGATCCAGGAATTGATCGAAATCCTTCAGCAGTCCAGCGGCAAACAGATCGTCTTGATGAGCCATGCCAACCCGATCAACCGCAAGGGCGGCAATGCCCTCAAGTACAATGGGCGCTCCCTGCACGAGCTGCTGGTGGCCTTTAACCAGAAGGAAAAGGGGCGGATGCACTCGAGCAAGGACGTGCCGCCGGAATTCCGCCTGACCAACGACTTTGACTTTACCGGCGTGGAAGATGCCCGGATCATCGCCTACTTCTGCGGGCACCGGCACGTGGAGGACCAGTACCGGATCAACGGGATCCAGTACATCTTGTTCAACTGCTCAGCCTTGATGGGGCCAAACCACCAGCTGACCACCAAGTACAACAAGAACCTCAACCGGGAGATTGACCACCAGAACGAATTTGCCGGCTATATCGTCAATATCGACTTGAAGAAGCGGCGGATCAAAGTCTTTGGCTATGGAGCCGCTTCCAGAAGACGAATGTTTTTGATATAAGGTTAAGAATTGGCAAGGACTCTTTGAACATTAGAGTCCTTGTTTTATAATATAGAGTTGACTTTAAACGGCGAAAGCCGGCAATAAAAGCAAGCAAAAGATAAGAACGAGAACAAATTAAGGAAGAGAACAGATATGTGCGGAATTGTCGCCTTTTATGATCCAGAAATTAATGACAAGCAAGCGGCCATCGGCAAGATGATGGCTACCATCAAGCACCGCGGACCAAGCAGCGATGGGATGTACACCAACGACAAGGTAGCCTTGGGCTTCCGGAGACTGTCCATCATCGACTTGCGCGGCGGTAGCCAGCCAATCTACAACGAAGACCGCAGCCGGGCCATCATCTTCAACGGGGAAATCTACAACTTTAAGCCACTCCGGGAAGAATTGATCAAGGCCGGCCACACTTTCACCACCAAGGCGGACACGGAAGTCATCCTGCACGGCTACGAAGAGTGGGGCATGGACGGCATCTTGAAGCGGATGCGGGGGATGTTTGCCTTCATCATCTGGGACAACAACACCCAAACCATGTACGGGGCCCGCGACTTCTTTGGGATTAAGCCAATGTACTACCAAGACGTGGATGGTCACCTGGTCGTCGGCTCAGAATTGAAGAGCTTTTTGGAATTCCCGCACTTCAAGAAGCAATTGAACACTGAAGCCGTCAAGCCTTACCTGATGAACCAGTACAACGACTTGAAGGAAACCTTCTTCAAGGGCGTCTACCGCTTCCAGCCAGGTCACTGGTTTGAATACAAGGACGGCAAGATGAAGACCCACCAGTACTGGGACGCGGAATACAAGGAAAACAGCCTGTCCTTTGAGGAAACGGTCAAGAAGATCAACGAAGACTTGAAGGAAACCGTTGACCTTTACCGCAACGCTGACGTTAAGGTTGGGGCCTTTTTGAGCGAAGGGGTGGACTCAAGCTTCTTGACCTCCCTGCTGGACCCTGACGAAGTCTTCTCAATTGGCTTTGACGACAGCACCTATGATGAAGCTTCCAAGGCCAAGGCCTTGTCCGACATCAACGGCTGGCATTTTTACGCTGACAAGGTCGACTCAGAAGAAGCCATGCGCGACTTCCCGGAAATGCAGTACCACATGGACGAGCCAGACGCCAACCCGTCAATCATTCCTTTGTGGTACCTGTGCAAGCTGGCCAGAAAGCACGTTACGGTTGCCTTGTCCGGCGAAGGGGCTGACGAATTGTTTGCCGGCTACGTGAACTATGGGATGCACACCCACAACAACGTCATCAAGGTCTTTACTTCCAAGCTGAAGCAGCTGCCAAAGAACAAGCGGATCAAATTGGCCCACAAGATCAAGAAGATGCCGAACTTCCCAGGCAAGGTCCACTTGTACACCAACCTGGCTGAGCCAAGCGAATTCTACGTGGGCCAGTCAGTCATCTACGACATGGACTACCCGACCATCTTTACGTCTAAGGACGCCAACGCCATCTTGCAGCCAAGCTACCGCAACAATTTGACGGTCAACGGCATCTACCAGGAAGACTTCAAGAAGGTCAAGGACCTGGACAACGTCAAGCAGATGCAGTACATCGACCTGCACCACTTCATGCTCAATGACATTGAACAGAAGGCGGACAAGATTTCCATGGCCCACTCCCTGGAGCTCCGGGTGCCTTACCTGGACGTGAAGATCGCCGAATTGGCCAACTCCATTCCAACCAAGTACTTGGTCAACAAGTACGACACCAAATACGCCCTGCGCAAGGCGTCAGAAAAGGTCCTGCCAGACGAATGGGCCAAGCGGCCAAAGCTGGGCTTCCCAACCCCAATCAAGCAGTGGCTGCAGGACGAGCGCTTCTACAAGCAGGTTAGAGAGCTCTTCAGCGAAGACTTCGTGAACGACATCTTTGATCAAAAGAAGATCCTGGACCTCTTGGACGAAAACTACGAGGGCGACGGGTCCCACCGCCGGCAGATCTGGACCATCTACACCTTCCTGGTCTGGTACAAGCTTTTCTTCATTGACTACGATGAAACCGTGAAGAAGTACCAGCACGTGCAGCCAGAAGTAGCAGCCTTGATCGCGCAAGGCAAGCTGCTGTAGTCAAAAAGCGAGCAGAGAAGAAAAAGCAAAAAAGAGAAAGAGAACAAGTTATTTCCAATGGCTAAATTTACACCAATTCTGTTGGGCAGCGACATCAACGTGTACGGCATGGCGCGCTCATTCAATGAAGCATATGGCATCAAGGTGCAGGCTTGGGCTGCCACCCAGCTGGCTGCTACCCGCTATTCTAAGATCGTCGACGTGGAAGTCCACCCGGGCTTTGCGGAAGACCCTGGCTTTATGCAGGTCATGAATGAAAAAATCAAGGAATACCAGAACCACCCAGAGCCAGTTATCCTGATCGCCTGCGGGGACGGCTACGCTGAGCTTTTGGCCAAGCACAAGGCGGAGCTGGAAGGAACCTTCATCGTGCCTTACATCGATTACGACATGCTGGAAAAGCTGATTTCCAAGGAAGGTTTCTACGAAGTCTGTGAGGAATACGGTCTGCCATATCCAAAGACCCACATCATCACCATGAAGGACTACCAAGACGGCTCTTATGAAGAGGTGCCGTTCCAGTTTCCAGTGGCCTTGAAGCCAGAAGACCCGGTTTCCTGGCTGGACGTGCAGTTTGAAGGCCGCAAGAAGGCCTTTGTCATCAAGGACTTTGCCGAGTTCAAAGATATCGTGGGCAAGATCTACACCAACGGCTACAAGGAAGACCTGATCCTGCAGGACTTTATCCCAGGCGACGACTCCCACATGCGGGTCCTGAACGCTTACGTGGATAAGGATCATCAGGTCAAGATGATGTGCCTGGGCCACCCAATGCTGGAAGACCCGACCCCGCAGTCAATCGGCAACTACATGGCGATTCTGCCGGCATACGATGAAAAGCTCTACGAAACGGTGCAAAGCTTCCTGGAAAAGATCAACTACACCGGGATGGCCAACTTCGACATCAAGTTCGACGAGCGCGACGGCCAGTACAAGTTCTTTGAAATCAACCTCCGCCAAGGCCGCTCCAGCTTCTACGTGACCCTGAACGGCTACAACCTGGCCAAGTGGTACATCGACGACTACGTGGAAGACTCCCTGAAGGGCAAGGAGACCGTTTACGGCAACAAGCTGGAAAGCACCCACATGCTTTGGCTTGGCGTTCCGGAGAAGATCTTCAAGGAATACGCCGTGGAAAATCCAGCCAAGGACGAGGCTTTGAAATTGATTGAAGCCGGCAAGGTGGGCACGACCGTCTTCTACGACAAGGACAGCTCCTTCAAGCGCTGGCTTTTGATGAAGTACATGTTCCACAACTACTACAAGCGCTTCAAGACCTACTTTGAAGTCAATAAGGGCCAGTACTTCGAAAAGAACAAGTAATCTTTTCAAAAAAGTAAAGATCATTAAAACGCTAGTGATGATCGCTAGCGTTTTTTTGCGGAAAAAAATAGTAAAATATTCCTGGGCATATAGTAAAATATCTAGTGTAAGCGATCGCGGAAGGAGGACGAAAGTGATTTACACGCCGGGAAAGTTCAACGAGACCTTTGACTTATGCGCCTGCATTATTTTGCTGGTATTGATCGTCGTTCGCTTGAGCCGAGGCTTTACCTGGACTTTGGAGCGCAGGAGCTCGATTGCCCTGCTGCTTTTGGACGTCAATGTCTTATTTTCGGCATTTTTCGGCTTTTGTTGGACTTACATGGCCAACCACGATATTTATGCTAATTCATGGCAGCCGTTTTTCTGCGGCATTGTGCAGAAGATCAGTTTTGCATCAATCTCTTTTTTGTTCTTTTTGTTTGCCTTGTTTTTGACCATTGGCGAACGCCCGCTAAAAAAAGACCGCTGGCTGATCTACTGCCTGCCGTACGCGCTGGCCATTGCCGCGTTGCTGCTTCCTTTCAGCCGGAACAAGATCTACCGGTTGGTCGCAAGCAGCTATTTTGTCCACGGCCCCTGGCACTGGATCCTGGATCTGGCAGCCTGCCTCTATCTCTACGGCGCTCTCAGAGCCGTTTGGCACCGCTGGCGGGAACTAGGGGAGCGCTTCTGGTGGACCGTGTCTTTTGAAGTCATCTACCTGCTGGCCAGAGGCATGAACGCCAAATTCATCTATCTGCGGATGAGCAACTTTCTGCTGACCATGTCTTTGCTGACTTTAACCTTGTTCATTGGGGACTTTGACATCCGCGGCTGGCGCGAGCAGAGCGTGATCGATGAATTGTCTGAGATCAAGAACCGCTACGGCTTCCGACACGACTTCCGCTATTTCGTGGACAAGGACCTCTGCGTGGCCATGCTGGACGTGGACCACTTCAAGGACTTCAACGACCTGGCTGGGCATAAGTGCGGCGATGAGGTCATCCGGATCGTGGGTCAGACCGGCCGGCTCTTTTTTGGCAATGACATTTACCGCTATGGGGGCGATGAGTTCTTGATCGTCACCAATCACATGACGCGTAAACAGTTTGTCAAGGAATTGGGCCGGATGGCCGACAGCGTGGCCAGCGCCTATATCGACGGGGCGCCGCGCTGCGTGACCCTGACCATTGGCTACTGCTTCGGTCACCCGCGAAACAACCAGGACCTGCGCGACCTGCTGACCAAGGCCGACCGCTACTTGTACCAGGGCAAGGAAGGCGGCCGCCGGCAGATCGTGGGCGAAAAAGTTGAGTAGCTGAGTAAAAGCAAATTGCAAGCAACTGCTGTTTAGACGCTGGCCTAAGGCCGGCGCCTTTCTTTTTACCTGGATTTAAAAAAGTCCAAGCCACTTTACAAAAAGCAAAAAATAAAAAATATTCTTTTTTAATAACTATACGGGCTCAAAGGGGCGTCAGCACTGATTTTTTACTTGAGAATTGGGTCCTTTGTGGCTTTGTATAGACCACAACATCTTGTATTTTATGGTATGCTAGATCCATCAGATAACCAAGATATAGGGGTTATCCACAAATAATCCACAAGACCTGCTTTATCTTGTGGCTAACTTGCCAAGAGCAAGGGGAGCAGCTGCCAAAGCTGCCAAGCACGTATTCAGTTTACAAAGAAGATATTTTTTAAGAAGAGGATGATTGTCATGTTAAAGCCAGCTCCAGAAGTGAAGAGTCTTGTCTTCGCCAACGAACCCAAAACTTTTATCAAGCGTGATGGTGCGACTTTTAAGTTTGAACAATTCAAGCTGGAAATCGTCTTGGAAGAACTGGGTCTAGGCGACTCAGACATCAAGGCTGACGTTTTAAGCAAGGTTTACGACAAGCTGGGCGCTGACACGGCCACTGCCGAAGAAGTGCACCGGGCCTTCAAGGAAAGCCTGAATGAACTTGGCTACCGCAGCCAGGCTCAAGAATATGAAAAGAAGCGCCAGGAAGACGAGGAAGAATGGCGCCAGCAGACCGACACCAAGCAGCGCCTGTCCAAGCTGGTCCGCAAGGACCCAACGATCGTCCATGAGAATGCCAACAAGGACTCAGACGTCTTCGCGACCCAAAGAGACCTGACGGCTGGGACGGTTGGCAAGACGGTCGGCCTGACCATGATGCCCAAGCACATCGCCAAGGCTCACCTGCGCGGGGACATCCACTGGCATGACTTGGACTACACGCCTTTGTCACCAATGTCCAACTGCTGCCTGATCGACTTCAAGTACATGCTCAACCATGGCTTCAAGATCGGCAACGCCTTCATGGACGTTCCTAACTCAATCCGGGTGGCAACCAGCCAAGTGGCCCAAATCATCACCAGCGTGGCCTCAAGCCAATACGGCGGCTGCTCATTTGACCGCTGCGACCAAGTTCTGGCGCCTTTCGCCGAGAAGAACTACAAGAAGCACCTGGAAGAAGGGCGCGAATTCATCGACGATGAAGAAAAGGTCAAGGCTTTTGCCAAGAAGCGGACCAAGAAGGACATCTACGACGCAATGCAAAGCCTGGAATACGAGATCAACACCATGTTCTCCAGCCAAGGCCAGACGCCGTTCACGACCTTGGGCTTTGGCCTGGGCACCAACTGGCTTGAGCGCGAAATCCAAAAGGACATCCTGAGAGTCCGCATCGAAGGCTTGGGCGTTGAGCACAGAACCGCCATCTTCCCTAAGCTGGTCTTCACGATCAAGAAGGGCTTGAACCTGCACCCAGGCGACCCAAACTACGACATCAAGAAGCTGGCCTTGGAATGCGCGACTAAGCGGATGTACCCAGATATCTTGAGCTACGACAAGATCATCGACATCACTGGCTCCTTCAAGGCCCCAATGGGTTGCCGGTCATTCCTGCAAGGGTGGAAGGACGAAAACGGCCAGGAAGTCAACTCCGGGAGAATGAACCTGGGCGTCGTGACCCTGAACCTGCCAAGAATCGCAATGGAGAGCGAAGGGGACATGGAACGCTTCTGGGAGATCTTCAACGACCGCCTGCACCTGTGCCGGCAAGCCGTTGAATTCAAGGCCCACCGGGTTACTGAAGCTAAGCCGGTCAACGCTCCAACCCTGTATGAATACGGCGCCTTCGGCAAGGGGGTCGGCGATGACGGCGACGTCAACGACTTCTTCAAGAACGGCCGGGCCACGGTTTCCCTGGGCTACATTGGCCTTTACGAGGTCGGCACGGTCTTCTACGGGCCAAACTGGGAACATAACCCAGAAGCCAAGCAGTTCACCCTGGAAGTGGTCAAGAAGCTGCACGATGCCTGCGCCAAGTGGGAAAAGGAAGATCCAAACCACTACCACTACAGCGTCTACTCCACGCCAAGCGAAAGCTTGACTGACCGCTTCTGCCGTCTGGACACGGAAAAGTTCGGCAAGGTCAAGGACATCACGGACAAGGAATACTACACCAACAGCTTCCACTACGATGTCCGCAAGCACCCAACCCCATTTGAAAAGCTGGACTTTGAAAAGGACTACCCGCCATACGCGGCTGGTGGCTTCATCCACTACTGCGAGTACCCGAACCTGAAGCAGAACCCAGCAGCCCTGGAAGCCGTTTGGGACTGGGCCTACGACAAGGTCGGCTACTTGGGGACCAACACGCCAATCGACAAGTGCTACGAATGCGGCTTTGCCGGTGAATTCAAGGCTACGGCCAAAGGCTTTGAATGCCCGCAATGCGGCAACCACAACCCAGAAACCTGCGACTGCGTCAAGCGGACCTGCGGCTACTTGGGCAACCCGCTGAAGCGGCCAATGGTTCACGGCCGTCATGAAGAAATTGCCCACCGGGCAAAGCACATGAGCCTGGGCATGGTTGACGAGGAAGCCAACGCGGAAAAGCTGAAGAACAGCCAATACTAAAAGGCAAGCATGAGATAGGCAATGGGATTTGTTCCATTGCCTATTTTGCTTTTTGAAAAGAGGAAACAAAGATGCCAGAAAAAGACAAAAACCAGCAAGAAGGACCAGACGTCCGCGACAACCTGATCAGAATCAGCGTTGACGGGGAAACGGTCTTCGTCAACCCGGACCAATACAAGCCGAAGGCCGGCCAGGAAGGCAAGCGGGTCAAGAAGATGAAGCGGATGCCCAAGAATCCCAAGCCGGGCGAATGGATTTCCGAGGACCACAGCAAGCACAAGATTGCCGATTACAAGCCCTTCAACTTCGTTGACGGGGAAGGGGTCCGCTGCTCCTTATACGTGTCAGGCTGCCTGTTTGACTGCCCAGGCTGCTACAACCTGGCTGCCCAGAATTTCAACTACGGCCGCCCTTACACCCAGGAATTGGAAGACCAGATCATCAACGACATCAGCCAGCCTTACGTGCAGGGGCTGACCCTGCTGGGCGGAGAGCCATTTTTGAACACCTGGGTCTGCAACCGGATCATCGACCGGGTCAGAAAGGAATTCGGCCATGACAAGGACATCTGGTCCTGGTCCGGCTACACCTGGGAGGAGTTGCTCCAGGAGACGCCTGACAAGCTGAAGATGCTGCACAACATCGATATTTTGGTCGATGGCCGCTTTATGGACAACTTGAAGGACTTGACCCTGCAGTTTAGAGGATCCAGCAACCAGCGGATCATTGACGTGCAGAAGTCCTTCGCGACGCCGGACCAGCACCCGGTCATCTGGGACAAGCTGATTCGCTAAAAAGGAGGCAAGCATGATTGCAGACAAGCTCAGCCTGGCCGACCAGGTCATCGAAAAGCTCCAGGAAGTAGAAGATCCCGAACTCTTGGTGGACGTGGTCAACCTGGGCCTGATCTATGGAGTTGACATCACAGAAGCTGGCCGTTGCACGGTCACGATGACGCTGACGACCATGGGATGCCCCTTAAGCGATTATTTGGACCAGCAGATCAAAGCGGCCGTGTGCCAGGTGCCAGGAATTACGGAGGCAGCCGTCAAGCTGGTCTGGTACCCTGTTTGGTCACCAGCCCGCCTGTCAGCCAGTGCCAAAGCGGCCCTGGGGATCAGCGGGCAGGAACAGCCAGCGCCAGCGCCTGCAGCCGCGAAAAAGCTTGATACGCGGACGCCGATCAAGACTTTGGCGGACCGGTATCCCAGCTTTGTGGATGACATGGCGGCGATTGGCTTTGACCGGATCAAGCAGCCGGGGATGCTGCAGACAGTCGGCCGGGTGATGAACCTGCGCCTGGGTTGCCAGGCCATGGGTTTTGACTTGGAAGAAGTAAAGCAGCAGCTGCAAGCGAAAGGATACCAGGTGCAAGACTGATGACTGAACAAATGAGTCTGGAGGAGCGGAAGGCCAAGCTGGCCGAAATCCTCCGCATTTTGCAGGAAGATGGGGACTTTGACCAGGCCAAGGCCAGATTTAAGGCAGCTTTTGACCAAGTTTCCGTCCGTGAAATCACTGAGGCCGAGCGGGCCTTGATTGCCGGCGGCTTGAATCCGGCTGAGATCCAGAACCTGTGCACCGTGCACGCGGAAGTATTTAGGGGAGCGATTGGGCAAAGCAAGGAGAGCCCGGCCTTTGCCCGGCCCGGTCACCCCGTGCACACGCTCAAGCTGGAGAACATGGTTATTGCCAGCTTGGTGAATGATGCTCTTTTGCCGGACCTGGACAAGTACGTCCAAGACCCGCGGACCGCGGTTTTGGCCAGGATCCGCCAGGAGCTGGCGGACTTGCGGACGATTGGCAAGCACTATGCCCGGAAAGAGATTTCGATTTTCCCCTTGATGACCAAGTACGGGATTACCGCCCCGCCGCAAGTCATGTGGGGCGTAGATGACGACATCCGTGGCTGGATCAGGGAGGCGGCGGCCTGTGCCGAGGAAGAAGCACCTGATCTAGAAGAGCTCAGCCGGAAGGTCAAGCGGGCGGCCAAGGAGGTCACGGAAATGATCTTCAAGGAAGAGGCCATCATGGTGCCTTTGCTGGCTGACGTGGCTAGTCCGGATGACTGGCGCAAGGTTAAAGAGGATGAGCCGCAGTTTGGCTATACCCTGATCAATCCGCCGGTCAACTGGCGGCCGAGCCAGCAGGAGCTGGCGGATTTTGCCAAAAAGCCGCGCGACCTGGACCAGCTGGCCAAGAACTGGAATGAGCAGATCAGTGCCTTTGCCGGCCAGCTGGGCGGCAATGAAAAAGCCAATTATGATGCTCAATTGTCGGTCGCTCCGGCAGCTTCCTCCAGCAAGGGGCCGGCGGCTCTAGGCCAGGTCTTTTTGCAGTTTGCCCAGGGAGGACTGAATTTTGACCAACTGTCCGCAATTTTGGATCTGCTGCCCTTTGACCTGGCGTTTGTCGATAAGGACGACATCATCCGCTATTTTGGCGGCAATTGCGGCTTCTATCCGCACTCAGCCAATGACTTGGGGATGAACCTTTTCAGCATCCACATGCCCAAGAGCGTAGCCAAGGTCAAGCAGATCGTGGCTGACCTGCGCAGCGGCAAAAAGGACAAGCATGAATTCTGGTTTGAGCTCCGGGGCCGCTTCGTGTACATCCAGTACATTGCCGTCCGCGATCAGCAAGGCCAATACATGGGCGTCTTGGAAGTCCTTCAGGATGCCACCCATGTCCGCGGCCTGCAGGGCAATAAAAAGGAGCTCTAAAGAAAATATGATATACTTGACAGGAATTAATGCTGAAAAGCGCAAATTTTTGGGAGTATTATCATGATTAAAGAGTTTAAAGCTTTTATTGCCAGAGGCAACGTTATTGATTTGGCAGTCGGCGTGATCATGGGGTCTGCCTTTACGGCCATCGTCAACTCGCTGGTCAAGAACCTGATCAACCCCTTGATCGGGCTGTTCGTGGGCAAGATTGACATGTCCAACCTGATCCTGCAGATCGGTGATACCAAGTTCAAATACGGGGAATTCATCAACTCCGTGGTCAACTTCCTGATCATTTCTTTCGTGATCTTCCTGTTGGTCAAGGCGATCAACAAGCTGACGCCGAAGAAGGAGAAAGAGGAAGCGCCAAAGGTTTCGCCAGAAGCTGAATACTTGGCGGAAATCGTTGACCTGCTGAAGGAAGAACGGAAGCCGGAAGCATAAAAGGCAATGTAAGACATTGGTTTTGGGAGAAAACAAGATTCTAACGAATATAAAAGGCTTCTAGAAGTGATAAAACTTCTGGAAGCCTTTTTATTCGCAGCAGAGAGCTGCTGAAGCTCAAAAGTCCCCCCGCGGCTGTTAACTTAAAATAACTTGTTTTTGCAAGTCGTTTTTTTAATTGATAAACTAAGCTTGAGAACTTGTCAGTTTTAGCAATGCGTAAAAAGGGGGATGATGAGAAAAAATGAGACTGCAACATGGTGAAAAGGGCGGCAAAGAAATCGGCTTGCCTTGGCTGCTGCTGGCTGAACTGGCCACTTGGATCGGGGCCAGCTTTATTTGGCCGCTGACTTCGGTCTACTTGAACAATCGCTTGGGCATCAGCCTGTCGGTAATCGGGATCGTCCTTTTCTGCAACTGTGCCGCCAACATGGTTGGCTCGACCTTGGGCGGACGCCTATTTGACCGCTTGAATCCGTATCCATTGATCGTGGGCGGGATGCTGACGGATGCCTTCATTTTGCTTTTGATGGCTTTCTTCCACGGTTGGCCCATCTACTGGTTCTGGCTGATCTGTACTGGCTTCCTAGGCGGCTGGGATGGGGCCGTGATCAATTCGATCGCGACCAGCCTGCGCAAGTACCCGGGCCGCTACGTCTTCAACATCTTGTATTTTGCCCAAAACCTGGGCGTGGTAATCGGGACTTTGATCGTGGGCTACCTGTATGACTATTCGATCGAGCTCTTGTTCATTATTGCCAGCGTGCTGTACGCGATTGGCGGTGTGATCGCGATCTTCAAGTTCAGACCGATCATTGCCTACCATGACCGCCGCAAGGCCCGTAAGGCCGCCGGCCAGGCCCCGTCAAAGACGGAGCCAATGCCAAAGGCCAACTTCATGATGACGATGGGCTTCTACATTACCTTGGGCGTGACCTGGCTGATGTACATGAACTGGGAGTCCAACCTGTCGGTCTACATGGTCAGCCTGGGCATTCCCTTCCACCTGTACTCAACCTTGTGGACCATCAATGCCAGCATCATCGTGATCGTCCAGCTGATCCTGGCCCGCTTCCCGGGAATCTTCAAGACGATCTACCACCAAATCTTCTTTGGCGTCTTCATGTTTGCCATTTCCTGGCTGACTCTGATTTTTGCCAAGACCTACCCGGGCTTCGTGCTCTCCATGTCAATCCTGACCTTGGGCGAATCGACGGCCTTCTCCGCCATTCCCGCCCTGGTCAACGATATGTCGCCATACACCAGCAAGGGCAAGTACCAAGGCTTGACCTTGGTGGCCAGCGGGGTGGGCCGGGCCCTGGGGCCGCTGTTTGGCGGGACCTTGATCGACCTCTTTGGCTACAAGGCTATGTTCATCGTCGCCAGTGTCGGCATTTTCCTCTGTCTGTTCTTCTTGATTCCGTTGCGGTCCAAGATGAAGGATAAGCTGCAGCTGTATAAGTAGGAAAAAGCCAGCAGCTTAAAAAGCAAAGCTTTGCCCCCGGCAAAGCCGCAAAAGAATCCAGCAATGGATTCTTTTTTTCTTGATCAAGCACTTTGGTATCACTCTTTGCCGCAAAAATGTAAAATAGATAACAAAATGATGAAACGGAGGAAAAACTATGCTGACAGTATATGGCACCAAGATCTGTCCGGACTGCATTGCTTGCGAGGCAAGCTTTAAGAAGTACGGGATCGGCTACCGGTTCGTGAACATTTTCGCGTCAATGCCAAAGATGAAAGCTTTCATCCAGCTGCGCGACACAAACCCGGTCTTTGATCATCTAAAGGCGGTCCATGACTTGGGCATTCCCGCCTGCGTCAAGGAAGACGGGACGGTTTTCACTGACTGGGAAGGCTACCTGCGGAAACAGGGCTTTGAGCCAATCTGGCCGGCGGAAGCCGATGAAGCCATGGAGAAGATCAAGCAGGAAAAGGCAGCGGCCGGCGCGGCTTGTGGCGTCGGCCAGCAAGGCTGCTAGTTAAATAATGATAATTGCAATTCAGGAGGCATAATGATTAAACAAAACGTACGCGGAGGCGCAGGCGACACGACTGTCCCAGATCTGCAAGCCCGTCCGCAAGACAACTTGTACTTGGCCGTAAACTCAGAATATCTGGACAAGCTGGAAATCCCAGCTGACCGCTCCAGCATGGGGAGTTTCGTCAAGATTGCTGACAACGTGGAAAAATGGCTGATGGCCGACTTTGCTGACTTTGCCGATGGCAAAAAAGCCGTTCCAGACCTGGCCAACATGGATAAGGCCGTTGAGCTCTACAAGCTGGCCCGGGACTTCGACAAGCGCGACAGCGATGGCGCGGAGCCGATTCAAGCTGACTTAAAGGCCTTGGAAGGCATCAAGGACTGGAGTGACTTGAACCGGCAGGCTCCAGCCTTGGCTAAGGCTGGCTTTGCCGTACCGTTCTCCGTTTCTATCGACGCGGACATGAAGAATACCAAGGTTAATGCGGTCTACTTTGGCGGCCCGTCAACCTTTTTGCCAGACACGACTACTTACCAGAGCCCTGACGCGGAAAAGCTGCTGGACGTGTTAAAGAAGCAAAGCCTGCAGCTGTTCAAGATGGCTGGCGTTGAAGATGACCAAGCCGCGGAATACGTTGCCGGCGCCTTGGCCTACGACAAGAAGCTGTCCAAGATCGTCAAGTCCAGCGAAGAATGGGCTGACTACCCAGCCATGTACAATCCGATGAAGAGCGCGGACTTCTTGGAGAAGTTCAGCTCCTTTGACATGAAGGGCTACTTGGAAGGGTACCTGGGTGAAGTGCCAGATGTCATCATCAACACTGAGCCCCGCTATCTGGATGGGGCAGAGCAGCTGCTTAACGCGGACAGCTTCACGGAAATCAAGGGCTGGATCCTGACCAAGTTCATCAACGGCGTTGCTTCCTACCTGTCTCAGGCCTTCAGAGAAGCCGCCTTCCCATTCAGCCAGGCCCTGTCCGGCCAGCCAGAACTGGCCAGCGGGGTCAAGCAGGCCTACCGTCTGGCTGACAGTGCCTTTAGCGAAGTCGTGGGCATTTACTACGGGAAGAAGTACCTCGGGGATGAAGCCAAGGCGGACATCATCGACATGATCCACAAGATGCTGGCCGTTTACGAGGACCGGCTGGCCAAGAACGACTGGCTGTCCAAAGCTACTAAGCAGCAGGCTATCGTCAAGCTGCAGGCCTTGATCCTTAAAGTCGGCTACCCAGACAAGATCGAAGACATCTACAACCGTCTGCAGGTTGTGCCGGCTGACCAAGGCGGCAGCCTCTACTCCAATGAGCGCGAAATGACCAAGGAAAGCATCAAGTACAGCCTGGAGAAGCTGCATAAGCCAGTTGACCGGACGGTCTGGCTGATGCC
The DNA here is from genome assembly GCA_017309015.1 of Faecalicatena absiana. Classification (GTDB taxonomy): domain Bacteria; phylum Bacillota; class Bacilli; order Lactobacillales; family Lactobacillaceae; genus Lactobacillus; species Lactobacillus absianus. The sequence continues at coordinate 556,526 of JAEDAG010000001.1, read as the reverse complement.
AGGGAACATGGTCAACGCCTGCTACGACCCGCAGAGAAACGACATCACCTTCCCGGCAGCCATTCTGCAGGCGCCGTTCTACAGCGCCGACCAAAGCCGGGCTGCCAACTACGGCGGGATCGGGGCCGTAATTGCCCATGAAGTCTCCCACGCTTTTGACAACAACGGGGCCAAGTTCGATGAATACGGCAACCTGAAGAACTGGTGGACTGACGCGGACTACAAAGAATTCGCCAAGCGGACCCAGGCCGAAGTTGACTTGTTCGATGGCCTGAAGTTTGGTCCGACCACCTTGAAGGGCAAGCAGATCGTCTCTGAAAACATTGCCGACCAGGGCGGCTTGACCGCGGCCGTAACTGCCTGCGAGCAAGAAGGCGGCAACGATTTGAAGGAATTCTACGCCAACTGGGCCCGCGTTTGGGCGCAAAAGTCCCTGGAAGCGGCCATCAAGATGATCGTTTCCGTCGACGTTCACGCCCCAGGTCCACTGCGGGCCAACGTCCAAGCCCAATGCCAGGACCAATTCTACGAGGCCTTTGACGTCAAGCCAGGCGACGGGATGTACCTGGAAGCTGACAAGCGCGTCAAGATCTGGTAAGACTGGAAAAAGAATCAGCGACAAGCAAAAGCCGCCAGCTCGAATTGAGCTGACGGCTTTTTTGTGTTATGTGTGTTGTGTGTAAGAGGAAAGAAAAATAAAAAAGAAATTTAGATATAGAGGAGAAGCTTTCTTGCTTCTGTCTATGGTTATATAGTACGCAAATTATATGGCGAAATTGTGAATATAATTGTGGAGTTTGGTGAAGAAATTGCCAAAAATTCTTAAATGATGGCAGAAAAGAGTCTGGGAAAAACGGCCTCAGTTGGGTACTTTTGCGCTGCAGCAGCTCTCTGCTGTGAATAAAAAAGGCTTCCAGAAGTTTTTCACTTCTAGAAGCCTTTTTTATTCGTTAGAGTCTTTTTTCTCAGACTCTTGCTTATTCGCGTTTTAGCTATTTCTTCTTGAGAAAGCCGTGCTTCTTAGGCTTGGCGGTCTTGTTGGTATTGATAGCCGTCTTGCTGTAGTCGCGGGGAGCAACGCGCTTGATGCGGCTGGTCTTCTGCTTGCCCAGGATCAATGGCACGCGCTCAACGACCGTGTCCGCGAATTCCAGACCGAACCATTGGGCCGGGTTTGGCGACAGGTTCTGCAGGCGGACGCGGGCTTCAACCAGCCACTTCTCGTAAGAGGTCAAGGTGGTTGAAGGAGAGATGACGTCGTTGACGATGACGAACTTGAAGTCGCCGACGTCACGGCCTGGCGTGGTCGTGTATTCTTGTGGCTGCGGTTCAATCGTGTTGTCCTTGATCAGGTCGTGGACGATTTGCCGCAAGTAAACGTTGACGCTGGTCTGCTTCTTAAAGCCCAGGTAGAGCTGAATGTTGATCACGTTCTTGGTGCCGTAAGTGTTGATCGCGTATTCCGCGGTAAATGGCTCGTTGGTGACGTTGACCGTCACGAACCAGTAGGCCCGGGCCCGCTTAGGCCGCTTGTCCAGGATGGAGTACATGATCTCCCGCTTGATGAACTTGTTGTATTGCACCTTGGCCATGTAAACCAGGTTGTCAGCGTAAGTTGGGTAGTTGTCGTCATGGCTGAGGTCAGTCAGCATGTCGGTGTATTCATCCAAGCGGACGTAGGCATTGCCTAATTCGTTCTTGTCGCGGACCTTGTTGCCGAAGTACCAAACGACCATGACGGAAGCGATCAGCAGGGTGATCAGCAGGGAAACGTAACCGCCATGAGTGAACTTGCTCAGACTTGACCCCATGAAGAGAATGTTGATGGTGCTGAAGAAGATCATGAAGATCAGGTTGGCCAAGTTGTGGCCTTGCTTGAGCACCAGCCATTCGTACAGCAGGATGGTGGTCGTCAGCATGGAGATGGTAATTGACAGACCATAGGCTGCTTCCATGTGGGCGGAAGTTCTGAAGAAGAGCACCAGGGCAATGGTCGTGATCCCCAGCATCTTGTTAATGGCCGGAATGTAGATCTGCCCTCTTTCATCAGATGGGTAGAGGATGTTCATCCGCGGCAGGAACTTCAGGTTGATTGATTCCGCCACCAGGGTAAAGGACCCGGTGATCAGGGCCTGGGAAGCGATGATCGCGGCTAAGGTAGCCAGGACGATCGCGGCCAGACGGATGTTTTCCGGAATCATGGCATAGAAGGGGTTGATTTCATTGACTGAGTGCATGTGGGTGTTGTTCAGAATCCAAACCCCTTGCCCGAAGTAGTTCAGGGAGAGGCAGACAAAGACAAATGGCCAAGAGCCAATGATGTTGCCTTTGCCGACGTGGCCAACGTCGGAGTAGAGGGCTTCAGCCCCGGTAGTAGCCAGGAAGATGGAGCCCAGGATCGCGAAGCCGGCCTTGTTGTAAGGACTAAAGAGCAACTTGATCGCGTAGTAAGGGTTTAGGGCCTGCAAAATCCACCAGTTGCTGCCGATGTTGATGACCCCCATGACGCCCAGGAAGGTGAACCAGACGAACATGACTGGGCCAAAAGTCTTCCCGATAATGCTGGTCCCCATCCGCTGAATGGAGAACAGGACCAGCAGAATGATAATAGTGATGACCAGGACCATGGTCTGGTTGCTGACCGGGACGTTGCCCTTGCCAAATTCCAGCCCTTTCAGACCTTCAATGGCGGTCGTAACCGTCACGGCCGGGGTCAGGGTCCCATCGGCCAAGATGGCCGCCCCACCAATCAAGGCTGGCCAGACCAGCCAGGCGGCCCGCTTTCTGATCAAAGCGTAGAGGGCGAAGATCCCACCTTCGCCATGGTTGGTTGCCTTAAGGGCGATGATCACGGTTTGAACCGTCGTCAGCAGGGTCACGGTCCATAGGATGAGGGAAATGGTCCCAATGATCAAGTCCCGGCCGACCGTGCTGATCCCGCCGTTGCCGGCAATTACGGATTTCATGACGTACAGGGGACTGGTCCCGATGTCGCCATAGACAATCCCGATCGCAATCAAGAGGCCAGCGGCCGTCATGCGATTGCGTTTGTTTTCTACTTCCATAGTAATCGAATACTCCTCAAACTTAAAAAAAGCCTGTGCCAGGCACAGATAAATTTAAAGACAGTGTTTAAATTTAACTAAGTAAAAAAAGAATGCCAGCTGACATTCTTTCTTTTCTCTTATTTTCTTATATTTGATGGCAACTTGCAAGAGCCATTCAGACAAATCAGTCTGATCCTCTGGCTTAGGACAAGCTGCTTTGAATCTTGGCGCGTTGGCCTTCGTACCAGTTTTCCCAGTCTTCGTAGGTCATCATGTCTTCTGGAACCACGCCAGTGGCCTTGGTCATTTCATCAAGGATTGCCTGGAAGTTCTGCGCGTGGTCGATCAAAACGTGCTTAACCAGGTTCTTGCGTGAGAATGGCTGGTTAGCCAGCAGGTAGTGGTTGATGTTGACCATGTTGTGGCCGTCACCATCGTATTCGCTGATGATTTCCAAGTCGTCACGTTCGAAAGAAGCGATATAGAAGTTGGCAAAGTTTACCAAGTAGTCAGGTTGGTCAGGAATTTCGCGTGCAGGCATGGTTACCCGTTCTGGTTCAGGCATGACAATCTTGTACATGTCGTCAATTTCTTGGTTTTTCTTTTCTTCTTCAGCCAAAGTTGTAACTCCTTTTTTCAATTAAAGTCTATAAAGTCAATGATAATTTTAACTACTTTGCCAAAAGAAAGCAAGCGCCACAGCCTGTGGATGTGCTGTTTTTGGCGCTTGCCTTGCTTGCTTATTTATTTCTTTGGCGACAAGTAGCCCTTGACGTCGTCCTTGGTGATGGAGTCGATCGTCGTGTGCCCTTGCTCGTTGGCGTAGCGGAAGAGGTTGATCAGGTCCTGCGGACTCCAGCCGGAGCTGTCTTCACCCAGGTTTGCCAACTGGTTGCGGATCTGCTGCACGTCGCGGGCAGTGACGGTTTGGCCGCCGACTTGGTCGTTGACGCTTTGGCCGGCCCCTTCAACCTGGCTGGAAGAGCTGGAGCTGCTGGACTTGCTGCTTTCCTTGCTTGAGGAAGCAGCCTTGCTGGAAGATGAGGCAGATGATTCTTTGCTGGAGCTTGTGGAAGAGCTGGAGCTGCTGTCTTCATCTTGGTCTTTGTCCTTGGCCTTCTCCTTGGCTTCCTTTAAGTCTTCCTTGACGTCAGCGCGGACTTTCGCGTAGTAGACCTCGTTGATGTAAGGGAGGTCCAGAATGCTGGCGTAGGTGGAGACGGCCGCGGAGTAGGCGCCGCGGCTCATGGATGAGTCAGCCTTCTTTATCAGCGGCTTGATTTCGCTGTCGTAGTTGTCTTTGACCCTCTTCAAGGTCTTGACCAGCTTGCCGGCCTGGGTGGTCATGACTGAATAGCCGGCAGTCTCGTTCTTGGCCTTTTGGGCCAAAAAGATGGCGCTGGCGTACTTGGTGCTGGTCTTGGCCAGGTGGACGCTGTCGCGCAGGCTCTCAGCCTGGCTTTGGCAATGCTTGGCCTCGCTGGTGGCCTTGACCTTATAGGCGCTGGCAAACTTGCTGGCGGCCGCGGCGTACTTCTTGGACTTGGCTGCTTGCTTGCCTTCATTCATGTAGGTCAGGTAGCTTTCAGCCGCGGAATGGTTTTGAGACGATTGATGCTGGGCATAGAAGAAGCCCCCGCCCAAAACAGCGACGGCTACGATCCCAATGATCGTCCAAAGTGTCTTACGTTTCATTGTGTTCCTCCTGAAATAGTTGGGTCAATTATACCAAAGATTCCAAGCTAATGCCGGCACTCCGCGATCTTGTAATAGATCTTTAAACTTCAGTGGCCAAAGCGTGAAAATTTTTCCCGGCAGCCTGGCACACTTGGGCCAGATCCAGCGTTATTAAGGGTGTAAGACAAAGCGCGCGAGACCTCTTACCAAGCATATCACTGCCAGTCAGGCTAGAAAAAGGAGCAAAAAAATGAATTTTGAATTAGCTGACCAAAGCATCCAATACACCTTCAATTCCGAAAAGTACAAGGACGGCAAGCTCGCCCGGACCCTGCCCAACGTGAAGACTGACGCCACCCCAGAAAGCCTGGTCAAGGTGGGTCAGGCCATCAGCAAGCTGCAGGACGATTCCCTGGGCATGCTGACCTTGATTCAAAAGAAGAACCTGATCGTGGACAAGGGTGAATAAGGAACAAGCCAGATTAAGCAATTTATTTAAAGGAGAGAAAAATCATGACAACGACGACTGAACTGCAGCTGACTTTCAAGAACAGCGAAGGCAAGACTAAGAGCATCAGCTTCCCCAACGCGGTCAAGGATCTTGCCGAAGACGTGGTGCGCGGGGCAATGGCTGACATTGCCAAGGAAGACGTCTTCGTCAAAAAAGGAGTGAGCCTCTATCATGAGCCAGTGGCTGCAAAGTACATTGAACGCAACGTCGCAACTGTGTTTGATGATTCTGCTCGTTAAGCAGATCCTGGGCTGCCTGGTCATTTGAGACTAGCAAGCGCCAGTAAATGATCAGGCAAAAAGAACGCCAGATTAAGTTAAGACACAACGCCTTAGGACACCCATCTAACTTAGATGAGTGTTTTTGGCTTAATTTATCCGCTGACTTAACTTAATGATCTTGACCAGCCAGCGCCGTTTTCAGTTCTCATAACAGAGGCTAATTTATTAAACCTAAAAGGGGGTGAAAACGCTGGAATTTAGGCATTTCAGTCAATTATTATTACTTTTCTTTTACAGAATGCGCGTTCGATTGTATCTAAGAGTCATTCCCAATACAATAAATATGTTATCGAAAAAAGTGTAGGAGGAAGTTAATGAAGAGAAGATTTTTCACTGGAATTGCTACCGCTGCGATGCTTGCCTCCATCGCTGTTCCAGTTGCCAACAACCTGTCTTTCTCAAATAACGCGCAAACCAAAGCAGTGCAAGCTTCAACGACGACCACTGCTTTTTTAAACGCGACTGCTTTGCAGGCGGAAAAGTCCGGCAAGAAGTATGGAGTCTACCCGTCTTTGATGCTGGCGCAAGCAGCCTTGGAATCAGCCTGGGGAGGCTCGACTCTGGCCACTCAGGCCCACAACCTGTTTGGCATGAAGGCTGACAGCACTTGGAGCGGCGCGAGCTACACGGTCCGGACCGCGGAACAGACCAAAAATGGCGCGGTTTACTACATCTACGCGCCATTTAGAAAGTACTCCAGCTACACTGGCTCATTTGATGATTACGGCCGCAAGATGCGGAACACGATTGGCAATGGCGGCCTGCGCTACCGCAAGACCTGGATTGAAAACGCGTCAAGCCCAGCAGCCGCGGCCAAGGCGATCAAGGCTGCCGGCTACGCGACTGACGTCAATTACGCCAGCAAGCTGATCAGCCACATCAATAACTACAATTTGACCAAGTACGATCCAATGATCTCGACTTTGACCTACAAGGCCAAAGTGGCCAAGTCCGGCGCCACCTACTTGTACCCAACTGACCACGCGCTTTCACCAAAGAAGTCCTACGTCAATGCCGGCCGGTTCGTAACGGTTTCCAAGACCATTACCTACTATAACGGGGCCAAGAGAATGTACCTCAAGGGTCTGGGCTGGGTTAACGGGGATGCCTTGACGACTGGCAGCTCCCAAGCTCCAGCGGGCAACGCAGCTGACGCCCAAACGTCCGCTGGCCAAGCCAAGATCCTGATGCACGACAGCTATGTCTACGACAGCAATGGCCAAAAGACCAAGGACAAGCGCCTGAAGGCCGGCAAGACGGTCGTGACTTACGGGACGGTAACTTTGAATGGTGCGACCTACTACCGGATCAATTCCGCCAGCGCCAACCAGTTCGTCAACGCCACTAATTTTGACGGGACCAAGCGGACTTTGAAGAAGAACGCCTACCTATACAACAGCACTGGCAAGCGCTACACCCCAGCCAAGAAGTGGAAGAAGGGGACCAAGCACCAGACTTACGGCTGGCAGGTTAAGATCAAGGGCAAGTATTACTACGTGGTTGGCTTGAACCAATACGTCAGAAAAGGCAACTTTTAAGTCATAGCCTCGAATCATAAATAAGTAAAGCGAAAGGACATTAAATGAAAATCAAACGCTTATTGTCAACCATTGTCGCTGCCGGGGCTTTGACGGCCTTTGCTGGCGGAGTCAGCCAAAACATTGGCGCCAGCCAGGTCTACGCTTCAATCAACAGTGAGGCCAAGAAGACCAAGTACAGCGGCACCAAGTACCTGGATCAGCTGCTCAAGGCCGCGGGCCTGGTCTACAACCAGTTCAACAGCGTGGCCAACGGCAAGAAGTACGGCAGCCGCTTTGGCTACCGCAACGGCGTTGGCAAGCCAGAAGGGATCGTCGTTCACGAAACGGCCGACCCTGGTGCCAGCGCTTGGGATGAAGGCCGCTACTTCAACAACAACTGGACGAGCGCCTACACTTACGTGCACGCGATAGTTGACCAAAAACAGGTCATCCAATTGATGACTCCGGACTACGGGGTGTGGGGCGCCGGCGCGATCGCCAACAAGCGCTTTATCCAGATTGAACTGTGCGAAGTCAGCACCCGCAAGCAGTTCGTGCAAAGCGTCGCCAACGACGCCTACTACATTGCCTCCCTGCTGCATGCTTACAATCTGACCCCATCCCGGGCCAGCAGCAATGGGACGGGAACGATCTGGTCCCACGCTGACGTCTCCAACTACCTCGGCGGGACCGACCACGGGGACCCAATCGGCTACTTTGCCAAGTGGGGCTACTCCATGAACGACTTTTACAGCCTGATCGTCTACTACTACAACAAGATGGGGACCTCAACCAATGCGGCTGCCAAAGCTTCATCTTCAAGTTCTAGTTCATCTTCAAGTTCTAGTTCATCTTCAAGTTCTAGTTCTAGTTCATCTTCAAGTTCTAGTTCATCTTCTAAGGCTTCGTCCAAGAGTGCCAGCTCATCATCAAGTTCATCCAGCTCTTCTGCAAGCCAAAAGAGTGCTTCATCCAAGAGCTCAAGTTCATCATCAAACAAGCCGGCTTCTCAGGCCGCGACCGTGAAGACCATGAAGGTGATGCGCAATGCCTACACCTACACCGCAGCCGGCAAGCGCAACGCCAAGATCAAGACGATCAAGGCCACCAGCTACTTGAAGATCTACGGCGGGATCGTCACGATCAAGAAAGTGAAGTACTACAAGTACGGCAACAACAAGTACGTCAGAGCCGGGAACATCACCGGCTATGGCCGCAAGCTGAAGCACAATGCCTGGGTCTACACCCGGACTGGCGCGCGCGACCAGACTATGCCTAAGCAGCTGAAGGGCCGCAAGCTGACCACTTACGGCAGCCAGGTCAAGATCAAGGCCAACAAGAAGACCAAGGTCTACTACCTGATCGGCTACACCAGCAGCAACGCGCCGCAATACGTGAAGGCTGTCAACTTTAAATAAGAATGGGGCAGAAGCAGGAAAAATGCTTGCTCTGCTTCGGGACGTGAGAATTCATCTCACGTCCTTTTTTTGTTATAGTAAATGCAGTTGAAATAAGGAGACAAATTTTATTATGGAAGGATTTTCACTATTCTTGGTGGTCCTGCTGGCCCTGGTGATTCCCATCGTCATGGCCCGCCTGCAGGTGACCACCGTCCCGACCGCGGTCGCGGAAATCATTGTGGGGATCGTGATGGGGAAGAGCTGCTTCAATGTCATCACCCCCAGTGACCATTTGACCTTCTTGTCCAACTTGGGGGTCATCATCTTGATGTTCCTCTCTGGGATGGAAATCAACTTTGATTTATTGAATCCCAAGAAGCAGAGCAAGGCCAGAAAGTCAGAGAGCGGCAAGCAGGTCAAGCCGCTGCCCGCCGCTATCGCCGCCTTTTCCGGCGTGGTGGTCATGTCTTTGGCCCTGGCTTACGCCATGAAGGCGGCCGGCTTGTTTGGCGACGTTGCCTTGGCCGCGATCATTTTTATGACGGTAGCCTTGGGCGTGGTCATCGCTACTTTGAAGGAAAAAGAGATCCTGGGCCGGCCAATCGGGCAGACGATCCTGCTGACGGCGGTTCTGGGGGAAGTCATCCCCTTGCTGCTGCTGACGATCTACTCCACGATCAATGGCGGGGATGCCAAGAAACTGTGGCTGATCATCCTGCTCTTTGTGGCCGCGATCATCCTGCTCAAACGCTTCAAGCGGCCATACCTGTGGTTTGCCAAGGTGACCAAGGCAACGACTCAGCTGGACATCCGGCTGGCCTTCTTCTTGATCTTTGCTTTAGTGACGGTGGCGGAAAGCGTTGGGGCCGAAAACATCCTGGGGGCCTTCTTGGCGGGGATGGTCATGAAGCTCTTAGAGCCTACCGAGGCAACCAAGGATAAGCTGACCTCGATCGGCTATGGCTTTTTTATCCCCTTCTTCTTTATTAAGACCGGGGTCAATCTGAACCTGAAGTTGCTTTTTGCCAACCCGCAAGCCTTGATGCTCCTGCCGGTATTGGTGATCTGCTTCTTCCTGGCCAAAGCACCAGTCTCCCTGGTCTACATGCGCTTGTTCAACAAGCGCAACGCCTTTGCCGGCGGCTTCCTGACCGCGACGACGATCACCATCGTCTTGCCGGCCTTGCAGGTCGCGCGGGACTTGAAAGCCATCACGGCGACCCAGTCCAGTGCCTTCATCCTGGCGGCTGTCATCGTCTGCATCGTCTGCCCGATCGTCTTCAACGCCACCTTCGAGCTCTCGCCAGCTGACAAGCTGAAGGACAAGGTCACGATTTTTGGCATGAACGCGTTGACTTCTACGGTCTTCCAAGACCTGCATGACTCTTGGTATTCCGTCCAGATGCTGACCTGCGATCCGGAAAAGTACCGCACCTACCAGTCCAAGGTGCCGGGGCTGAAGCTGTTGGACAAAGTAGAGCCAGCCGTCTTGGAGGCAGCTGGTGCTTTTGACGCTGATATCTTTGTCGCCGGCCACCATGACGACCAGCTCAATTTCGAGCTGGGCCTGGCCGCCAAAAAGGCTGGGGTCAAGCGGGTCATCGTCCGCCAGCGGCAGCCAAATGCCGAAGTCATGGCGCGGCTGGCTGAAGCGGGGATTGAGAGCTTCTCGGTCAACAACCTGCGCGGGGCCTTGCTGGCGGCCTTGATCGAATCGCCAGCCGTCTACCACATCATCACCGACGTCAACAACGCCCTGTATGACGTGGTGGTCAAGAACTCGGCCTATACTGGCCGCCAGCTGATGGACTGGGACTTTATCGACCAGATCACCGTTTCGCGGATCAAGCGCGGCAACAAGTGGATCTCCCCGCACGGCTCAACGGTCGTGGAACCGGGGGATGAGCTGATCTACAGTGGCCCTTGGCGGGAAGCGGACAAGATCCATGAGATCCTGAGCCGGAATTAATGACAAGCAAACAGCAAAAAAGGCTGATGCCGAATGGCATCAGCCTTTTTGTATTGCTTAAAGGCAGAACTTCCGGGCGGCCTCCAGGATCCGCAAGACGGCCAGGCTGTGCGCGAAGGCCTGGTCGCTGGCCTTGAAGTCGCGTTCAGCTTCCATGCGGACGAATTCCGTAAATTCTGGAATCATCCGGTGGGGAGCCAGGTTCAGGTTCTTGGCTACGGGCGTCTGCCCCCGCGGGATGAACTGGTAGCCAGCCAATTCGCCGCTGCTGCCGGTGAAGGCAACGGCCCCCTTTTCCCCGGAAATGATGGACTGGTTGCGAAAGCCCGCGTCAGCGTCCTTCGCCGCGATCAGGTCCGCCTGCTTGTCTGGGTAGGTCAGGTGCAGGGAGCCGGAAGTGTCAACGCCCTTTTGCAGGTTAGGGTAGTAGACCAGAGATTCCGGCTCGCCGAACAAGGCCACGGCCAAGTGAACGTTGTAGACGTTCAGGTCCAGCAAGGCCCCGCCGCCCAGCTTAGGGTCAAAGGCCGGCGCGATCTCCCCGCGCAGGAAGGCATCGTAGCGGGAGGAGTATTGGGTATAGTTGAAGATGGCGTTGTGGACGGGACCCAGCTTTTGGACGTCTGCTTTAAGTGCCTTGAAGTTTGGCAGGTAGATGTTGGTGATGGCTTCAACGATCATGACGCCGCGCGCGTCGGCGATCTGCTTCAGCTCGCTGGCCTCAGCCGCGGTGAGGACGAAAGGCTTCTCGCAAATCACGTTCTTGCCGGCCGCCAGGGCATCCTTGCTCATCTGGTAGTGCATGGAGGAGGGGGTCGCCACGTAGACCGTGTCCACGCTTGCCTCCATTAACATTTGCCGGTAGTCGCTGAAGGCGGCCTTGATCCCGTATTTGGCGGCCAGTTCCCGGCCAACTTGGGCTGACCGCTTGGTCGTGGCGATCGCGGCCAGTTCCAGGCCGGTGATGGCATTGGCGCAGGTGAGGAAGTCCTTGACGATCTTCCCGCTGCCGATGATTCCTAGCTTCATTTTGCTTCTCCCTATCTGTGTTGCTTGATTGCTATTTGTTGGCCTGGGTGACGTCGACGGAGTTTTCCAGGACCGCTTTGGGAATGGCCAGCTTCTTTGAACTGTTGACGTCGCTCATGGTCACCTTGGCCTGACCGCTTTTGCCAGCTGTCTTGTACTTAGCCACGATCTTGAAGCCGGTCAGCTGGTATTGCCGATTAACGTAGATTTGCATGTTGATCTTGGTCAGCTTAGAGCCATTCACGTTTTCATCGCCGGAGACGGTGGCCAGCCCGCCGCTTTTATTGATGTCGCGCCAAAGGGACTTGCTTTTGCCCGAGTAGGTAAGGACATAGCCGGTCTTGCCATGTCTGGCGACTTGAAAAAGCCCGCGCGACTTGGCGGAGAGGGTCAGGAGATTCAAATCATTGACGATCTTCTGGAACTGGCTGGCGCTGGTATACTGGCTGGCCTTGGCCTTGTACCAGGCTTGGTGCTGGTCCTTATAAAGGCTTACGTAGGCATAGCGGCTGGCGACCCACATCTTGACGTGCTGGTCGCCGGTCTGCGTGAGATCGGTCCATAGCACGAAAGGCTGCTTCTGGCAGCGGATCGTGCCGTAGAACGCAACCGGCCGGCCATTTTTGTCATAGTAGCGGTCGTCGACTTGCAGCTGGAAATTGCTGATCTTGGTTTTTTCGGCCTTGCGCAGGATCGTGCTGCTGTCCGGCGTGCTGCAGGCTGCCAGGGTCAAGCAGGCCAGCAGGAGGAAGCCGGCCAGTAAATAATGCAAATTTTGGCGGCACTTCATGGTCAATCACATCCTATCTTTCTTCATTTTAGCAAAAGTTCGGTGATTTGCTTGGAACTGAACTTTGAAAAGCCAGCTTTTTTTGTTCGGGGTCTTTGAAAAGTGGGCAAGAGGCCGTATAATATTTAGTGAAACGTTTAATTTGCTAAAGGAGATTTATTAATGTCTAAATTAGTTTTAATCCGTCACGGCCAAAGCCAATGGAACCTTTCAAACCAATTTACTGGTTGGGTTGACGTTAACCTTTCAGACAAGGGTGTTGAAGAAGCCAAGAAGGCTGGTAAGCTGATCAAGGAAGCTGGTTTGGAATTCGACCAAGCTTACACTTCAGTATTGACCCGTGCCATCAAGACTTTGCACTTTGCCTTGGAAGAAAGTGGCCAACTTTGGGTTCCAGAAGTTAAGACCTGGAGACTTAACGAACGCCACTACGGTGCTTTGCAAGGCTTGAACAAGAAGGCCACTGCTGAAAAGTACGGTGACGAACAAGTTCACATTTGGCGTCGTTCATACGACGTTTTGCCACCTGTTCTGTCAGACGACTCAGAATTCAGCCAAGCACATGACCGTCGTTACGCAAACCTTGACCCACACATCGTTCCTAAGGCCGAAAACCTTAAGGTAACTTTGGACAGAGTTATGCCATTCTGGGAAGACCGGATTGCTCCAGACCTTTTGGCTGGCAAGAACGTTATCATCGCAGCTCACGGCAACTCACTCCGTGCTTTGACTAAGTACATCGAAAACATTTCTGACGAAGACATCATGAACGTCGAAATGAAGACCGGTGAACCAGTTGTTTACACCTTCGATGACAAGCTGAACGTTGTAAGCAAGGAAAAGCTGGACTAATTTAAGTCTGCTTCTCAGCTGCAAGAAAGCGCAGGATTTCGATCCCGCGCTTTTTTTGTGCTGTAAAAACTGCAAAAATAAAATAACAGTCGTTCGCTAAAATGCCGTTGAAGATTGACATGGACGGCCAGAAGATGGTAGCTTTTAATAGACAGACCTGTTAATCAGTCAATAACAAGCAATCATGATTGGCTGATAAATGAAGCGTTTGCTTTTTTTACAATTTATATAAGAAAGAACGCCGAACGAAATTTGGCATGTTTTTTTGCTATAATACTCACTAATGTGCAAGTTTAGTTAAGGTGTCGAATTATGAACAATGAAGACAGAAACAAAATCCGAAGCACCCGCGTGGGTGCTCAGCATCGCCGGCGCAATAAAGTGATCCGCAACTGGATCATCGGCATCCTGGGCGTCATTTGCATGGTCGCGGTGGGCGTTGGCTTATATGCCCGCCACCTGTACAGCACGGCTGAACAAGCGGCCAACAAGGCCTATGACCAAGAAAACGCCGTAAAGACCACATACGGTGAATTCAACGGTAAGAAGCCGTTCGCGGTTCTGCTTTTAGGGACGGACACGGGGGCCTTGGACCGAACCGACAAGATGGGGAATACCGACACGCTCATCATCGTGGTGGTCAACCCGAAGAAGAAGGGGTACACGATGTACTCCATTCCCCGCGACACCATGGCCGACATGGTCGGCGACAATTCTGGCGACGTGGCCAAGATCAACTCGGCTTATGCCAGAGGCGGGGCCAAGATGACCATGCAGACCGTTTCCGACTTGCTTAACGTGCCAGTCAAGTACTATGCCCTGGTCAACATGGGCGGCTTGATGAAGCTGGTCAACTACGTGGGCGGGATCTATGTTACGCCGCCTTTAACCTTTACTTACAGCGGCTTTCCTTTCAAAAAGGGAGTCAAGCAGCACTTGAATGGGCAAGCGGCCCTGGCTTACAGCCGGATGCGCTATGATGACCCTAAGGGCGACTACGGCCGGCAATTGCGGCAGCGGGAAGTGATTACCAAATTGGTAGCCAAGCTGGCCACCACCGCTTCCTTGAAGAACTTTACCAAGATCGCGGACAACCTGTCTTCCAACGTGAAGACCAACTTAAGCTTCCAAGTCCTGAAGTCGATCCTGGCCAACTACTCCAACTGTACTTCCAACGCTTCAAGCGACTACTTGCAAGGCTACAGCGCCTACATTGATGACGCTGCCTACCAGATCGCGCCAACCAGCGAGCTGCAGCGCCTGTCAAACAAGATCCGCAAGGAATTGGGCTTGAAGACGGCTACGGTTTCCAACCGGGAAACGGAGTTGAACAAGCTCAACGAGGCCAATGGCTTTGACTTTACCAGCGGCCAGACCCAGACCTACAAGATCTACTCCAGCTCAACAACGGTCAATGAAGTCAAAGAGAAGAAGGACAGCAAGTCAAGCAGCAAGAAGACGGCAGCCAGTTCTTCAGCTGCTGCCCAGTCTGGGACCGGCACGAATGCAGGGACGTATTCATACTCTAATTCCAACAATTCAATCAGCAGCTATGATACGAATCCGTTCTCTTCAGGAGGTTATTAGCCGTGACTGGGAAATGTGTTGCGCTCGTAATTGGATATTTCTTTGGCAATTTTATCAGTGCCATGTTCGTGGGGAAGTACTACCTGCATAAGGATCCGACCCAATACGGGTCTCACAACCCCGGGACAGCTAATGTCGGGGCGGTTTTTGGCAAGAAAGCCGGCATCATGACCTGCGTCGGCGACTTGCTGAAGACTTTGCTGGCGATTGTGGTCGTCTATGCCATCTACCACAGCCGCTTGCTCATTGCCTACACGGGCTTGGGCGTGGTCTTGGGTCACTGCTTCCCGGTCATGAACCATTTCAGGGGCGGGAAGGCGGTCGCGGTCGCGGCGCTTTTGTCAGTCGCCTACGACTGGCGGGCCGGCCTGCTCACCCTGCTGGTGGCCCTGTTTTTGACTGCCATCATGCAGAACCTGACGATTCCGCCTTTGGTCTTTATGATCTTGTTCAGCGGCTATGAGCTGACCAAGTCACAGGAAGCCGGGATCGTCTTCTTCGTGATTGCCGCCATTATGGCCTTTAAGTTCCGCAAGGACATTTATGACTTCTTTACGGGCCATGGCAAGCGGGTGGATATCCTATACTCCATCAAAAAGAAATTAGGAATAAAAAAATAAGTTCTTAAACTATTTTTTAGAAGAGACTACTATAATAAACAGTTGAGAGCTAACGAAATTAGAGAAAGAGGACAGTTTTATAGCTATGAGTGAAAATAAAAAAGCAACTAGAGCTCATAATTTGCTTAAAATTGGATTCCTGGTCCTATTGGGCTTGGTCATTCTGCTGCAGATGTTCAATTTTAAGCACTCTATGCTGAAAAGTCCGGTGACCTACCTGCGCTATCTGCCAGCTACGGCGGAAAGCGTGACCTACTGGTTCGTGCCAATGGTCTTTGGGGCGGTCTACAGCAAGCGCAAGCTGCGCTTCAATGAGGGCTTCCGCGCATGGTGCATTATGGAAGCGACCCTGCTTCTGTACTACATCGCCTTCTTCGCGATGGAGCCATGGCACTTGAACGCGTGGCGCTTATGGGGGATGCTGTTCCCGGTCCTGACGTCAACGGTCGTCATGATGACGGGGATCATCTTTGCCCTGTTGGTGCAGCCAGTCATTTTTGACTGGCAGGAGAAGTTCAGCTACAAGCAAAGCTTGATTATTCTGTCAGCCTTGACTTTCCTGGGCTTTACCCTGACGGCTGGGACTTACCAGATCAATTACTCCCTGTATGGCTTGTACCTGATTCTGCCATTCGCGTGGGGGATGTTCCTGGGCAAGATCCACTTTACGACAAAAATGACGGTGTGGTCGGTCTTGGCCGGCCTGTTCACTTTTGCCTTTATCCTGGTCGGGGTGCCGGGCTTTAATGCCGTCTATTGGTCACAGATTTTGGCCGGCCACGCCATAACTACTTCCTGGAACTACCAGTTCCTGATCAACGTGACCTCGCCGCTCATCTTTGTGATTGCCCTGGCTGGCTTTGCAGTAACGCGCAAGGCGATCGCCGTTTTGGAGGAAAAAGACCTTGACTTCCTGATTCCGCTGATCGTCTTCATGCAGGCGCCAATTACCTCCCAGTTCGTGACTTCATTTAAGTACGGCACGGGCAGCCGGCAGGCCAACCGCCTGATTACGATGCTGATCATGCTTGGGATTGCCACTCTGTGGCACTGGTTCTACGAGCGCTACCTGTTCAGATGGAAGCCAATCAAGCGCTGCAACGCCTTCTTGTACCGGACCAAGAGCTTCGGGGAAGTTGCTGAAGGCTTATTTGACCACTTGTGGAGCTGGATCAAGTACCACCGGACCAACCTGTCCACTTGGGCTTTCTTTTTCGTGGTTTCCTTCGCGTCATTCCTGATTGAATCCGACAAGCTGCGGATTCAGATCTCTACAGCGGCTGACGTCAACGCGATCGTCTGGATTCTGGGAACTAAGTTTGGGACTTTGATCCTGACGACGATTTTTATCGATGCATTGTTCACGATTCTTTACTTCGTGACGACCCGCTACTGGCTTTCAATGGTTACCACGACGGTCTTCGTGCTTGGCTGGGCAATTGCCAACAAGATCAAGCTGAATCTGCGCGGGGAGCCAATTTATCCAAGCGAATTGTCTGAAGCGGCCAACGCCGGCAGTCTGCTGGACATGATCGGCGGGACCAAGACTTTGATTTTGATCTTGGTTGCTCTGGCCCTGGTGATTGCCTTGATCGTCTTTTTGGAAATCAAGTTCAAGGTCAAGAAGCGGGGCAACTGGAAGCGCCGGGGCTTGTGGGCCTTGGCCTCCCTGGGCTTGTTCATCACGCCTTTATGGTTTAATCACCAAGGCACAATCATCTACCGCCTCAACCGGGCTTTTGACGATAAGCAGTCCTTCAGAAATCCGGAAAGAGACATCCAGGTTAACGGGCCAATTTTGAACTTCCTCAACTACATTGACCTGCAGATCATGGATAAGCCGGAGAATTACTCTAAGAGCCAGATCAACAAGATCTACCAAAAGTATGCGAAGCTTGCCCAAACGATCAACAAGACTCGGACCAACGACCTGTCCAAGCAGACGATCGTCTTCAACCTGAGTGAATCCTTCATGGATCCAACCACCTTCCCAACGATCAAGTTCGCCAAGGGGGCCAAGGACCCAATCCCTTACATCCACTCCTTGAAGAAGACAACGACTTACGGGACCATGCTCAGCGCTGGCTACGGCGGCGGTACGGCCAACATGGAATGGGAATCCCTGACCGGCTTCAACATGGGGGCCTTCAGTACTTCTTTGACGCCTTACGTGCAAGTCGTGCCGCAATACAAGTACTACCCAACCATTGGGGCCAACTTCAGCTACTCATCAGCCGTTCACCCGTTCATCGGGACCTACTACTCAAGAATTGAAGACTACAAGCGCTTCAAGTTCAACAAGTTCGTCTACATCGGCTCTAAGTACAAGATCGTTGACCAAAAGAAGCTGGGGACTAACTCATACAACTCCGACTTCACGACTTATGCTAACGGCTTGCGGCAGATCAACTCCCGCAAGGGCGGCCAGTTCATCAATCTGATTTCCATTCAGAACCACATGCCATACAACAACTGGTATCCAAACAACCCTTACGCTGGCAAGATCTCCGGCGACCTGTTCAGCGATGGTGACGTCAGAACGCAAGCGGCGACCTACATCATGGGGACCCACTACACTGACGAAGCAGTCAAGAAGTTCCTGAAGCAGATCGACAAGATCAAGAAGCCAATCACTTTGGTCTTCTACGGGGACCACTACCCATCAGTCGTTTCCCAGTCATACACTTCCAAGTACCCGATTCAGATGCACTCAACCCGCTACTTCATCTACTCCAACAAGTACGCGCGTCAGCACGGGGCTAAGGCTAAGCTGGCTTCCAAGACCAACTACGTCAACACTAGTGACTTCATCGCGATGATGCTGGAACAGACCAATTCGAAGGTTACGGCCTACCAGGCATTGCTGACTGAAGTGCACAAGAAGCTGCCAGCCTTGACTATCAGCTACACTGATGATGCTGGCTTCACTCTGGTTGACCAGAAGGGCAAGGAAGTCGATCCAAAGACTTTGACCAGCTCACAGCAAGCCCTCTTGAAAGACTACGAAATGATCCAATACGACATGACGGCTGGTTCAGCCTATGCCTTGAAGATCAACGGCTTCTACACCATGAAGAAATAATGTTGTGATTTTTAGCAAAAAACAGGGACCAAGGAGGCTTGGCCCCTGTTTTTGCCTTTTGAAGTAAAAAGGGGGACAATGATGGCTCAGAAGCAGCGCATCGCCTATCTCGATTACCTCCGCCTGCTGGCGATTTTCGGGGTAATTACCATCCATGTGGCCACGTCTCTCAGCTTCTACCGGCAGGATTACGCGAGCTTAAACTGGCAGATCCTCAATTTCTGGGACGGCTTGAGCCGTTTTTGCGTGCCGGTTTTTATCATGATTTCCGGGGCCATTTTTCTGAATACGGATTTTGACTTAAGCATGGAAAAGCTTTTTAAAAAATACCTGCGCAGGATCGTAGTCAGCTACATAATCTGGCAGTTGATTTATTGTGGCTGGTACTATTTCGCCAAGGGGGGCGACCTGGTGACCGTGGCTAAGTTCCTGATCGGCAGCTATGACCACCTGTGGTATCTGCCGATGATTGCCGGCCTTTACCTGGTGACGCCGCTTTTGCGTCCGCTGGCCAGAAGACGGCCGCTCTTGGAATACTACCTGCTGCTGGCCTTGCTTTTGGCCTGGATTTTGCCGACCTGCCTGGCTTTGGCCCGGCTCTGGCCCAACGCGCCCAAGCACCTGGCATTGGCGACAGCCGCGCTGAGCCGCCTGCTGGGCAAGCTGAACGTTAAAATCGTGATGGGCTACGGGGGCTACTACATGGCTGGCTATTACCTCAGCCAGGCGCATCTGGATAAGCGGAAATTGCCCCTTGTCCAAGTTCTGGGCTTGGCTGGGGCAGGAGCAACGATTGGTTTGACTGGCTGGATGACGGCAAAGAGCGGCCATTTGCGGCTGGCTTTATACAGCTACAATTCCTTTTTTGTCCTGCTGGAGAGCAGCGCGATTTTTCTCAGCCTGCAGACCTTGAAGCCGCAGGCCTGGTCTAGAGAAAAATTAGGGGAGCTGGCTGCCTCAGTCATGGGCATCTACCTGATCCACCCCCTCTTGATCTACTACTGGGGGAAAAGCCCGGTCTGGCAGCTGGCGGCAGGGAACGCGGCTTGGCTGCCGGTCCTGGCTGCCTTGGTTTTCGCCAGCAGCTTGGTCATCGTTTGGCTTTTGCGAAGAAGCCGTTTTTTGGCCCGCTGGCTTTCATAGGCTTGACCCTGGGGCAAAATCATGTTATTTTTATAAAAACGCGACAGCGAAGTAGCGCCTTGATTCAGCGGTCAGAGAACTAGCGGGTGGTGTGAGCTAGACAGGTCAAGGGCAGCGAAATACAGCGCGGGGCGGAAGTCCTCGTTAACAACTTCCAGTTAAAGGCACAAATGTGCGAACGTGGGTGGTACCACGGCTAAGAATGAGTTTAGTCGTCCCTGGATCATTGGATCCAGGGACTTTTTTATTGGAGGCAGAAATGGCTAATTTTGACATTTTGGAAGATTTGAAGTGGCGCGGGGCCATCAACCAGGAAACTGACCCTGAAGGCTTGCGCAAGTACCTGAAAGAGCATGATGACTTTGCTCTTTACTGCGGGACCGACCCAACCGGCGATTCCCTGCACATCGGCCACTTGATCCCGTTCATGATTTTGAAGAGATTCCAGCTGGCCGGCTACAAGCCAGTCATTATCATCGGCGGGGGCACGGGCTCAATCGGCGACCCATCCGGCCGTTCAACTGAACGGGTGCTGCAGTCAGAAGCAACCATTCACGAAAACGAGGAAAAGCTGACTGCCCAAATGGTCAAGCTGTTTGGCACTGAGAACTTCAAGATCGTCAATAACCGCGAATGGCTGGGCAAGATGAGCCTGCTCGCCTTCCTGCGCGACTACGGCAAGCTCTTCCAGATCAACAACATGCTGAACAAGGAAGTCGTGGCCAGCCGCCTGGAAAACGGGATTTCCTTTACCGAATTCTCCTACCAGATCCTGCAAGCCATCGACTTCTACATTCTGAACCGGGACCATGGGGTGCAGATGCAGATTGGCGGTGCTGACCAATGGGGCAACATCACGGCCGGGATTGACCTGATCCACCGCCTGGAAGGGCAAGAACGCCCAGCCTTTGGCCTGACCATTCCGTTGATGCTGAAGGCCGACGGGACCAAGTTTGGCAAGTCAGCCGGCGGTGCCGTTTGGCTGGATCCGGAAAAGACCAGCCCTTACGAGTTCTACCAGTTCTGGATCAACCAAGACGACCGTGACGTCGTGAAGTACCTGAAATACTTCACCTTCCTCAGCCACGAGGAAATCGATGAGCTGGCAGAAAAGGTCAAGACTGAGCCTTGGAAGCGGGAAGCCCAAAAGCGGCTGGCTGAAGAAGTAACCAAGTTCGTTCACGGCGAAGCCGGCCTGGATGAAGCCAAGACCATCACCAAGGCCCTGTTCTCCGGCAACGTGAAGAGCCTGACCACCAAGCAGGTTGAAAACGCCCTGGCTAAGGCGCCAAGCGCCGACAGCACGAGTGAGCCAAAGAAGCTGGTTGATTTCCTGGTTGACGCCAAGATCGAATCATCCAAGCGCCAGGCCCGTGAAGACATCAAGAACGGCGCCATTTACATCAACGGCGACCGCGTGCAGGACGTTGACTTCGTTGTTGACCCGGCGGCTGCCTTTGACGGCAAGTTCGTGATCGTCCGCAAGGGGAAGAAGAAGTACACCCTGGTTCACGTAAAATAAGCAATAATCTTTTAGTATGCAAGACGCGTCTCCTTTAGGGGGGACGCGTTTTTCTCGTTATGAAAAAGCGGGCAAATCTGCTACAATAGATACGCCGCTTTAGCTCAGCAGGTAGAGCACCGCCGTGGTAAGGAGGAGGTCGTCAGTTCAAATCTGACAAGCGGCTTGACAGCAGGCTACTCGGCCTGCTGTTTTGCTTATAACAGCATAAAGAAGGCTAAAAAATGTTGAAATATAAATAAAAAACGTACGTTAGCTAATTGCTGAATAGCAATCCCCGCTGAAGTTAGGCCGCTTTTTCGTACAATATCTATGGTTTCTTCAAGATTTTTCAACTAAAAGAACACAAGATGCGATATGAAATCAGTTATAATTAAAAGCAGTGGTATTAAAGAACACGGACCGGAAAATGGACCACGTCATCTACCTGACCGCCCAAAGGTTAACATGATCGTGGCTCAGGCAGTGGCTAATGTCAACCGCAAGAGCCAGCGCCCGGAAATCATGACCTTTCGTCTTTTGACCAAGGATGGCTGTCCCTTGAAGGTTCTGGCCAAGGGACGGCTGGTTCGGGACCCGCGCGACGGCCTGGTCTTCTACGTCACGATTCTTGACGTGGCAACTGATTTGCTGCTAGATCAAGCAGCTGCATCAAAAGATTAGAATTAGTAAAGCAGACTCCGGCTATTGATTGGCTGGGGTCTTTGTTATATATTGGTGAAATACCTTAGGTCTGAAAAAAGACAGTCTCAAAAAACGAAAATTGCAAGAAACGAGGAGCAAGATTGGACAGACAATTAGTGGCAGATTACATAGAGAAGCAATTAGGCGATGAAATGACTGGGCATGATTTCTATCACGGCCAGCGGGTCGCTAGACTGGCCGAGCGCATGCTGGTGGCCGATCACCCGGAGAGCGGGCAGGAAAGCCGTGACATCGCTTTTGCGGCGGGTTTTATCCATGACGCGATCGATGAAAAGGTCTGCGCTGACCCAAGCCGGGTTCTGGGGGAATTGGCCATGCTGCTTGACCAGGCAGGCATGAGCCGGGAAGCCAAGGAGAATGTCTTTTTTACCATCCAGCACATGTCTTTTTCCAAGAATATCGAGCACCGCTACCAGCTGTCTCTGGAAGGGGAGTACGTCCAAGATGCCGACCGGATCGAGTCCTTGGGCGCGATTGGGATTGCCCGGGCCTTCGTCTACGGCGGCAAGCATGACAACAAGATCTACGATCCAGCGATCAAGCCGGCTGAATTGGTCAGTCATGACCAGTACCGAAGCCATACGGAAACGACCATCAATCACTTTTATGAGAAGCTGTTTAAACTGGAAGGCTTGATGAACACCAAGGCCGCCAAAGTGGAAGCCCACCGCCGAAGCGAGTATATGCGCGCTTTCGTGGACGAATTCCTGCACGAGTGGAATTTGGACTAACTTAAAAGCATTTTTTCTTAATTGAAGATGAAAAAAGATTGCCAAGATTAATAAAATACGATAAAATTTCTGTTAGATATCGTGAGGTTTTAATTCGTGTGTGCAGAAAATCTCATAGTAAAGCTAAGGAGAAAAGATCATGAAATTTAGCAAAGCGTTAGGCGTGGGTGCCACTGTCCTCGCTTCAGCAGCAATGCTGGCAGCATGTGGCGGCAACTCATCATCAAGCTCATCATCCAAGAAGTCCATCAACTGGATGGTTGCTTCAGAAATCCCAACCATGGACCTTTCCAAGGCAACGGACGCGACTTCATTCAACCAAATTTCCAACACCATGGAAGGCTTGTACCGTTTGGGGCCAAACTCTAAGTTGGAAAAGGCTTTGGCAACCAGCGAAAAGGTTTCAAAGGATGGTAAGACTTATACTTATACCTTGAGAAAGTCAAAGTGGAGCGACGGCAGCGAAGTAACTGCCAAGGACTTTGTCTACTCATGGCAAAGAACCGTTGACCCTAAGACTGCTTCCCAATACTCATACCTGTTTTCAGGCATCAAGAACGCCGACGCCATCGTTGCCGGTAAGAAGCCAGTCAGCTCTTTGGGCATCAAGGCCGTTGGCAAGTACAAGCTGGTCGTAACGCTTGACCGCCGGATCGCCTACTTCGACAAGCTGATGGGCTTCGCGGTCTTCTTCCCACAATCAGAAAAGACTGTTAAGAAGTACGGCTCCAAGTACGGTACTGCTTCCAAGTACATGCTGTACAACGGTCCATTCAAGCAAACCGGCTGGACTGGCTCAAACCTGTCCTGGAAGATGGTCAAGAACCAAAACTACTGGGACAAGAAGGACGTCAAGCTTGACGCCATCAACTGGTCAGTGCAAAAGACGCCATCAACCGGCTACAATCTGTACCAATCAAACAAGCTGGACGCTACTGCTCTGGACTCATCACAAACCAAGCAATTAAAGAACCAAAAGGGCTACACTTCACTTAACCAAGGTGCAACCTTCTACATGCAATTCAACGTTGCCAAGAACAAGTACCTGGCTAACGCCAACATCCGCAAGGCCATCTCACTGGCTGTCAACCGGAAGGGCCTGACTTCATCACTGGGCGGCAACAGCGTTCCTGCCAACACTTTGACGCCAACGCAATTGACCAGCGTCAACGGCAAGGACTACACGACCCGGATCGCTAAGTCAGCTGAAGTCTACTACCCAACGACTACCAAGAAGAGCGAAGCCGTTAAGTACCTGAACAAGGGGCTTAAGGAACTTGGCGTAAGCAAGTTCAGCTTCAAGATCCTGTCAGACGACACTGACGCGGGCAAGAAGACGACTGAACTGCTGCAATCAAACATCGAATCAACCTTCGGCGGCAAGGTTTCAGTTTCAGTTCAAAACCTGCCATTCAAGACCCGTCTGTCACGGTCAACTGCCGGCAACTTTGACGTGGTCATCTCAGGCTGGAGCGCCGACTTTGCCGACCCAATCTCCTTCCTGGACCTGTTCACGACTGGCAATGCTGAAAACAACGGTAAGTGGTCAAACAAGGAATACGACAAGCTGATCGCCGACTCCAAGGTTACTGCCTCAGCTTCCAAGCGTTGGGACGACTTGACCAAGGCCGAAAACATCCTGCTTGAAAACACTGGCGTGGCACCTCTGTACTACAACACCAATGTCTGGATGATCCGTCCAAGCGTTAAGGGCGTTATCCAAAACCGTGGTACTTGGAACTTCAAGGACGCTTACGTTAAGTAAAGGCAAGCAGCTTTAAAGCTGAAAAAGAGAAGCAATTTCTGCTTCTCTTTTTCTTTTTGCCAGAATTTAATAAAAATGAAAAAACAATTAATACAGGCTTGTGCAATTCTAAAAATAGGAGTAATATGAATTTAACATTAAAGATTAATTAGTTGGCCAACTTTCTTAATCTCACTTAATACTCGTGTGTCTAAGAAGATAAAGGAGAAAAGTACAATGAAGCTTAGCAAGACTTTAAGTTTAAGCGCAACCGTCTTGGCATCAGCTGCCTTGTTGGCTGCCTGCGGCAATAACGATTCCTCGTCGTCATCATCAAGCAAGACCCTGAAGTGGATGGACGCGGCTGAAATCCCAACAATGGACTTGTCAAAGGCAACTGACGTTACCTCATTCAACCAATTGACCAACACCTTGGAAGGTCTTTACCGTTTGGGCCCTAACTCCAAGCTGGAAAAGGGCTTGGCAACCAGTGAAAAGGTTTCAAAGGACGGCAAGACTTATACCTATACCTTGAGAAAGTCAAAGTGGGACGATGGTACTCCTGTAACAGCCAAGGACTTCGTCTACTCATGGCAAAGAACGGTCAACCCTAAGACTGCTTCCCAATACTCATACCTGTTCTCAGGCATCAAGAACGCTGATGCCATCGTTGCCAGCAAGAAGCCAGTCAGCTCCTTGGGCGTCAAGGCCGAAGGCAAGTACAAGCTGGTCGTAACGCTTGACCGCCGGATCGCTTACTTCGACAAGCTGATGGGCTTCGCGGTCTTCTTCCCGCAACAAGAAAAGGCTGTTAAGAAGTATGGCTCCAAGTACGGTACTGCTTCCAAGTACATGGCCTACAACGGTCCTTACAAGCAGACTGGCTGGACTGGTTCAAACCTGACCTGGAAGCTGGTTAAGAACAAGAACTACTGGGATGCCAAGGACGTTAAGCTTGACGCCATCAAGTACAGCGTACAGAAGTCACCATCAACCTCATACAACCTGTACCAATCAAAGAAGCTTGACTACACTAGCCTGGATGCTTCACAAACCAAGCAATTGAAGAACGACCCAGCTTACCGCAGCTTGAACCAAGGTGCAACCTTCTACCTGCAATTCAACGTTGCCAAGAACAAGTACCTGGCTAACGCCAACGTCCGCAAGGCTTTGTCACTGGCCGTCAACCGGAAGGGCCTGTGCTCAACTCTCGGTGGCTCAAGCACCCCTGCCAACACTTTGACTCCACCGCAATTGACCAACGTCAACGGCGAAGACTACACCAAGGGCATTGCTTCATCAGCTGAAGCCAACTACCCAACCAGCACCAAGAAGAGTGAAGCCGTCAAGTACATGGACAAGGGGCTCAAGGAACTTGGCGTCAAGAGCTTCAGCTTCAAGATCCTGTCTGACGACACTGACGCCGGCAACAAGACGACTGAAGCCCTGCAATCAAACTTTGAATCAACCTTCGGCAAGAGAGTCAGCGTTTCAGTTCAAAACCTGCCATTCAAGACCCGTCTGTCACGGTCAACTGCCGGCAACTTCGACATCGTCGTTTCCGGCTGGAGCGCCGACTTCGCTGACCCAATCTCCTTCCTGGACCTGTTCACTTCAAAGAACCCAGAAAACAACGGGAAGTGGAAGAACAGCGAATACGACAAGCTGGTTGCTGACTCAAAGACTACTTCATCATCATCCAAGCGTTGGGACGATCTGACCAAGGCCGAAGAAATCCTGCTTAAGGACTCCGGCATCTCCCCACTTTACTACCAAAGCTCATCAGTTCTGGTACGCACCAACGTCAAGGACGTTTACCAAAACCGTGGGACTTGGAACTTCAAGGATGCCTACATCAAGTAGTCTGACCGCAGCCTAATTAAAAGCTAGATTTAAATAAAGAAGAGAAGCAAGCTTGCTTCTCTTCTTTTTTGTGGCGATTGATATTTGCCAAAAAAAGGCCTTTTTTAGTTCTGTTGAAGAAAAATGAGAAAGCGCGGGCTAAAATTGTAATTTTTCTCATTTTTTTGCCAAAAAGGTCTTCTCAAAAGGCAAACTTTTGCTATAATTAAACACAACTTAAGTAATTTAATCTTTAGTTAATGTAAGACCTGAAGAAAGACAGCTGGAACGATGTTTCCAGTTTCGTGTGTGCAATGAGTGAGGTATTTAAAATGAGAAAGAGCAGATTATTTGCAGCCAGCTCAGTCCTTTTGGCCTCCGCGGCGCTTTTGGCAGCTTGCGGAAGCAAGTCATCCTCTTCGTCCAGCAAGCCCCAAAAGCTTGCCTGGACTGAAGCGGCCGAATTGACCACGATGGACCCGTCAAAGGCCACTGACCGTTATGACGCCGACCAGTTCAACAACGTCATGGAAGGCTTGATCCGCTTGAGCAACAAGGCCAAGGCTACCCCAGGGATGGCCAAGTCCTGGAAGGAAAGCGCGGACGGCAAGACCTGGACCTTCAACCTGCGCAAGGGGGCTAAGTGGTCCAACGGCGATGAAGTTACGGCCAACGACTTCGTCTACTCTTGGAGGAGAACGGTTGACCCGAAGACGGCTTCAGAATATGCCTACCTGTTCTCAGGCATCAAGAACGCTGATGCCATCGTAGCCGGCAAGAAGAAGGCCACCGCTTTGGGCGTCAAGGCTGATGGCAAGTACAAGCTGGTCGTTACCCTGGACCGGAGAATCCCATACTTCAAGCTGCTGATGGGCTTCTACATCTTCTTCCCGCAAAACCAGAAATTCGTGGAAAAGTGCGGCTCCAAGTACGGCACCGCGGCCAAGTACGTTCTGTCCAACGGCCCGTTCAAGATGACCGGCTGGACTGGCACCAACTTGAGCTGGAAGCTGAAGAAGAGCAACACTTACTGGGACAAGAAGAACGTCAAGCTTGATGAAGTAAGCATGAGCGTTCAAAAGACCCAAACGACCAGCTACAACCTCTACCAAAGCGGCAAGCTGGACGAAACCAACCTGAACGCTCAGCAAAGCAAGCAGCTGAAGGGCACCAAGGGCTGGACCATCCGGAAGTTTGCTTCGACTAGATACCTGCAATACAACATCGCCAAGGACAAGAACCTGGCTAATGCCAACCTGCGCAAGGCGATCTCACTTTCAATCAACAAGTCCCAATTGGCAACTACTGTTGGTGCCGCCAACGCTCCAGCCGTTTCATTCACAGCAGCTGGCATCACCGACGGCGCGACTGGCAAGGACTTCTCAAGCGAAGTTGAAACTGCCGCAACCAAGGCCGTTCAAGGCTACGACAAGGCCAAGGCCAAGGAATACTACAAGAAGGCTTTGAAGGAACTTGGCAAGAAGTCAATCACCATCCAGCTTTTGGGGGATGATACTGATGATGCCAAGAAGGTTACCGAATTCATCCAATCAGCCCTGGAAACCAACCTGGGGATGAAGGTTGAAGTTTCCAACGTGCCATTCAAGACCCGGCTGTCCCGCGTTTCCGCGCTGAACTTTGACGTGGTCGCAACTGGCTGGACTGCTGACTTCTCAGACCCAATCTCCTTCCTGGACCTGCTTGCCAAGGGCAACGCCTACAACTACGGGAAGTGGCAAAGCAGCAGCTACAACAAGAACCTGACGACTTCAAAGACGACCAGCTCAACTGCTGACCGCTGGAAGGCCCTTGTTGCCGCTGACCAGGCCCTTGTTGAAGACCAAGGCGTAACGCCGCTGTACTACAGCAACGAAGCTACCCTGGTTAAGCCTTCAGTTAAGGGCGTCGTCTTCAACGGTGCCGGCGCTCCTTACAACTTCAAGGAAGCCTACATCAAGTAGCCAGAAGCTGAAAATTGAAAACATTGTAAATAAAAAACTCATCATGAAAAGAGGACCCGCGGGTCCTCTTTTTCATGCTCTGCTTGAGGCTCTTTTGCCGAATGATTGTTAAGCATTTTACCGGATTTTCTCGCTT
The DNA here is from genome assembly GCA_017309015.1 of Faecalicatena absiana. Taxonomy (GTDB): domain Bacteria; phylum Bacillota; class Bacilli; order Lactobacillales; family Lactobacillaceae; genus Lactobacillus; species Lactobacillus absianus. Next base: position 528,377 of record JAEDAG010000001.1, on the reverse strand, counting down.
TATTTAGGTCAATTTCCAGTAAGGCTGATGAAAATATCAAATATTGCAAAGTATGAAAACGCCCCTTGTCTGCCTGAAAAAGTCCTCTATAATTGGAGCATACAGGTTTTAAGCAAAAATTAATAAGTGCTAACTACTAGTCTCAAAATACGTAGCTAAAATGTGCTAACGTATTTAGATGGTGGTATAATAGACTTATCCTAATAGAAAGGACGAGTCTATTTTTTATGTCTAAAGTCTACAAGCCCCATGAAGCTGCTAAAGTCTTGGGCGTTTCAGTAAGCACGCTGCAGCGCTGGGATCGTGAAGGAAAGCTTCATGCATTCAGAAACGTAGCCAACAGACGCTACTATACTGAGGAACAGCTCAACAGACTTCTCGGAGTGCCAGAGCAACGGAAGAACGTTGCGTATGCACGTGTCTCTTCGCAGGGGCAGAAGAACAATCTGAAAAATCAGATGGATTTTATTACTCAGTACTGCAATGCCAAAGGCATCATCCTCGATGAGCGAATCAGCGACATTGGGAGTGGCCTCAATTATCGCCGCCCTAAATGGAATAAGCTTCTGCAGGACGTGGAAGACAAGAAAATTGCCAAAATCTTTATCACGTACAAAGACCGCTTCATTCGTTTTGGTTTTGACTGGTTCGAAGACTTCTGTCAAAGACACGGCACTGAGATTGTTGTTCTTAACAATCCAGATACCAGTCCGGATCAAGAACTGGTTGAGGATCTGATGAGCGTTATTCATGTCTTCTCCTGTCGTCTGGATGGATTGAGAAGATACAAGAAAGAGATAGCAGAAGATCCAAAGCTGCCACACAAGGAAGAAGGTGACTAAAGATGCGAACGCAGACCAGAGTCTACAAGCTTCAGCTTAATGAAGAACAAAAGCAGCTCTTTATCGAGCTGTGCGGCTATCGGCGCTGGGCATGGAATCATGCTCTGGATATCTGGAACGAGATGTACGAGGTCAGACGGTTGATGGCTGACTACACTGAAAAAGTAAAAATAGTCAAAGAAGCTGCGAAAACCCATGATGAAGTCCGCAGGGTGATTCGCGAGATTGACAGAAACAGCCCTGGAGCTAAAGCAAACCCCTCTCCAAGCTGGCAGAGAGTTCGCAATGAGCTTAATTCTGACAAGGAAACTGATGCTTGGAGACTGGCATATCCAGCTCATCTTGCCAATCTTGCAGTGCGGGATCTTGGCAATGCTTGGAAGAACTTCTTTGACAAAGCCCAGCCAGACTGGGGCAAGCCGAAGTACAAGTCCCGCAAAGCCTCCCGCCAAGGCTTTAAGAGCGACCAAAGCAAAATCGAAGGACAGATTCTGAAGCTGGAATGCCCGCAGAGGCGCAAGGATTGGCCACTTGGCCGGATTCGCTTAAATGAGCCTGTGCTTTCTGATGACTTCGGCGTAATCAGCTATTTCACAGAAGCAGGCAATTATTACGCATCCATTCCTTTCCAGGTTGAAGACATTAAGCAGCCAGCTAAGACAGGCAAGGCAACAGCCGTTGACGTGAACGTTGGCCACTTCGATTACACGGAAGGTCGTGTAAACGTCTTGCCTAAGCGTCTTGACAAGATTTACAAGAAGATCAAGCACTATCAAAGACAACTTGCCAGAAAACGAATCCAAAATGGAAAAGCGGCCTACAACAGCAAGAACTACTTGAAGACGAGAGCCAAGCTTCAAGCCTGCTATCGGAAGGCTGGCAATATCCAAAACGATCTGATCCAGAAGTTTACGACTGAACTGGTTAGAAACTATGACAAGATCGTAATCGAAAATCTGTCTGTCAAGGGCATGTTGATGAGCCATGTAGCCTCTAAAGGCGTGCATCGGTCAATGTTTGGCAAGTTCAAGCAGATCTTGACCTACAAGTGCGATTGGTACGGCAAGGAGCTTATTCTGGCAAACAAGCTGTACCCGTCTACTCAGCGCTGTGCAGCCTGTGGCAATGTTAAAAAGGGCGATGAAAAGATCACCCTTTACGGAAACAAGAAGCACGGCACAAAGCACAATGAGTACGTCTGCTACAACAAAAAATGCCCGAACTACAACAAAGTCGTAGATCGGGACAAGAATGCGATGCTAAGCCTTTTAGCGCTGGCTGAGCATCCAGAATTGAATAAGGCACTGTAAATTCAAAAAAAGCGAAGTTAAGGCTTTGGCTTCGGCCTTAGTCATGCGGGTTAGCTGTACCCGAGGATTGGCGAGAGTCTTTCCAAGAAGTTGCAAGAGTGGCACGCAAGTGCCTGCGCTGGTCAATGCGATTGCCTCCTAGTTGAGAGATCGGAATACCAGTGATGACGGCAATAAGAAAAATGTTTGCGAGTAAAGCGTCAAAGCTGGTGTGTAGGGTCAATATCATTAGACCTCTGTGATTCCATTAGTCCAAACTAAAATACACATCTGCACACATTTTTTGCAGCTGTGTCGTTTCGCGAAAAGAAATGTTTGCTGGATGTGTTGCCAACCGCCGGGGACACGGCCAGCGAAGAACAGATCGCCAATACCTATGAAGGGCTCTTCCGGCTGGGCAAGAATTCCAAGCTAGAGCCAGGCGTGGCTAAAAAGGCTGTAGCTGCCATAGACGGGCTGACCTGGACCTTTTATCTGCGCAAGAATGCCAAGTGGTCCAATGGCGATCCGGTAACCGCCCAGGATTTCGTCTATGCCTGGAAGCGGCAGGTTGACCCCAAGACGGCTTCAGGCCAGGTCAACAACTACCAGGGGATCAAGAACGCGATCGCGATCTCGGAAGGCAAGAAAAAGGTCAGCTCCTTGGGCGTCAAGGCAGCTGGCAAGTATAAGCTGGTCGTCCGCTTTGATTACCAGGTCCCGTACTTCAAGGTCGTGACCGCCATCAGCTTGAAGCCGGTTGACTCCAAGGCGGTGGCCAAGTATGGCAAGCGCTACGGGACCAAGTCAGCTTACGCGGTCTACAACGGGCCATTCAAGTCCGTTGGCTGGACCGGGGCCAACCTGACCTGGAAGCTGGTTAAAAATCCGGATTACTGGGACAAGAAACAGGTTAAGCTGGATGAGATCGGCTACTCAGTCCAAAAGACCCCGTCAACCGACTACAACCTCTACCAAAGCGGCAAGCTGGACGCGGCCCTGCTTGATACCCAGGCGGCCAAGCAGCTGAAGGGGAAGACGGGCTACACGGTCTTGACCATGGGCAACACGACCTACTTGACCTACAACTTCAAGTACAAGATGTTCAGAAACGTCAACTTGCGCCGGGCCATTTCCCTGGCCCTGAACCGCAAGCAGCTGATCTCCACGATCGGGGACTACAACACCCAGGCCAAGAGCTTCTCAGCTACCAATGCGGTCTTGGAAGGACGGAATTTCGCCAAGTACGTGGAAAGCCACGACGCGGCGGGGAACAAGTACCTGGACGTGAACAAGGCCGCGGCCAAGAAGTACTTTGCCAAGGCCTTAAAGGAACTGGGCGTCAAGAAGCTCTCCTTTAACCTGCTTGGCGACGATGACGACGTCTACAAGAAGGAAACGGAGTTCATTCAAAGCGCTCTGTCCCAAACCTTTGGCAGCAAGCTTTCTGTGTCGGTCACCAATCTGCCAAAAGAGACGCGCCTGTCCCGGCAGAGTGCCGGCAACTTCCAGGTCTTCTTGGGCGGGCTGACCTCCGACTTCCCAGACCCATACCACTTCCTGTCCTACCTGACCACGGACCAGCCTTACAACTTCGGCAAGTGGTCCAACGCGTCCTATGACCAGGCCATCAAGGCTTCATTGACGATGGACAAGGACAAGCGCCAGGCAGCCTTGCTCAAGGCGGAACGGATCATCGCGGACCAGCAGCCGATCACCACCCTCTTTCACCTGGGGCAGGCTTGGATGATCCGCGCTAACGTTAAAGGCGTGGTCTTTAATGGCGAGTACCCGGACTTCAAGCATGCTTATGCCGTGAAGAACTAGCGTATTTCCTGGGAAATATTGTCCAAAAAGCTAAAGCAAAAAATGAAGTACAAAAGGCGGCAGGCTGACCTGCCGTCTTTTTGCTTGCTTGTAAATAGGGAAGGTCTTCGGTATAATCGACTTATTAGGTTTTAATTATTATTTAATGTGGATTATTTGTTAGCTTTGAGCTTGTTGTGTCATTTTTCGGTTAATTTAGTTTAATAAGAGGAATACATGCCATGAGCAATTTTAAGAAAATCATTTCTGGAACCATGATCGCCGCTAGTGCCTTGCTGCTGGGGGCTTGCGCCAAGTCCAGCTCCAATTCCAGTTCATCCAATTCCAAGGCCCCGGTTGGGACGAGCTATGAAAAGTCGATCAACTGGATGACGACTTCCGAATTGGAAAGCCTGGACCCGGCCAAGGCGGACGACACGGCCAGTGAAGAGCAAATTGCCAACACCTATGAAGGGCTTTACCGCTTGGGCAAGAACTCCAAGGTTGAGCCGGGCGTGGCAGTAAGCTCATCCGTTTCCAAGGATGGCTTGACCTGGACCTTCAACCTGCGCAAGAACGCCAAGTGGTCCAACGGCGATCCAGTTACCGCTGACGACTTCGTCTATGCCTGGAGGCGGCAAGTTGACCCGAAGACGGCTTCAAGCCAGGTCAACAACTACCAGGGGATCAAGAACGCCATCAAGATCTCCGAAGGCAAGAAGAAGGTAAAGACCTTGGGCGTCAAGGCCGAAGGCAAGTACAAGCTGGTCGTGCAGTTTGAAACGCCAGTGCCTTACTTCAAGGTCGTGACCGCCATCAGCTTGAAGCCATTGGACTCCAAGGCTGTCAACAAGTATGGCAAGAAGTACGGGACCAAGTCGGAATACGCCGTCTACAACGGACCCTTCACGTCTGCCGGCTGGACTGGGTCAAGCCTGACCTGGAAGCTGGCCAAGAACAAGTACTACTGGGATGCCAAGAACGTCAAGCTGGACTCCGTCAACTACTCAGTCCAAAAGACGCCTTCAACCGACTACAACCTTTACCAGACCGGCAAGCTGGATGCAGCGATCCTCGACACCCAGGCCGCCAAGTCCATGAAGGGGAAGAAGGGCTACACGGTGCTGACTTTGGGCAACACCACCTACCTGAGCTACAACTACAAGAAGGAAAAGATGTTCAGAAACGCCAACTTGCGCCGTGCCCTGTCAATGGCCATCAACCGCAAGCAGCTTCTGGCCACGATCGGGGACTATAACACCCAGGCCACGACCTTCTCAGCTACCAACGTCGTGCTTGACGACGAAAACTTCGCGGACTACGTGGAAAAGCACGACACGGACAACAACAAGTACGTCGAATACGACAAGACTGAAGCCCAGAAGTACTTCAAGAAGGCGCTGAAGGAGCTCAAGACCAAGAAGATCTCCTTCACTTTGATGGCTGACGACGATGATTCCTACAAGAAGCAGACGGAATTCATCCAAAGTGCCCTGACTGAAGCCTTTGGCGACCAGATCTCCGTCTCCGTTTCCAACCTGCCAAAGACCACCAGAGTTGCCCGCCAGCTGGCTGGCAAGTACCAAGTGGTTCTGGGCGGGCTGACTTCCGATTTCCCAGACCCATACCACTTCCTGTCATACATGACCAGTGGCCAGGCCTACAACTTCGGCAAGTGGACCAACAAGTCCTACGACAAGGCAGTCAAGGCCTCATTGACCATGAATAAGCAAAAGCGCAAGGCGGCCCTGCTGAAGGCTGAGCAGATCATCATCAACCAGCAGCCAATCAGCCCGCTCTACCACATGGGGCAGGCTTGGATGATCCGACCAAATATCAAGAATCTGGTCTTCAATGGCGAATATCCTGACTTTAAGCACACATATGCGGTGAAGAACTAGGGATATAGGCACAGACCGTGCTATAATATAAAGTCGAGATGCTGTTTCTATAGCACTCGGCTTTTTGTTTTTTAGGTTTTTTAGCGATAATTTTAGGGAGGATGTGGTCAATCGTCCGGAAAAGGGCAGCAACAGCAATTAGTCCGCTTAAATTATTAAAGAATTTGTTTTTTAGCTGGCCGCTTGTCATCGCAAGCTTTAAACGAAAAAAGGCCAAATGGGGTAAAAAGCTAAAAAACTAAGTTTAATTTGGGTTAAAAAGATTAAAACTACAAGTATGATAGTTTTGACAAAGATTTTTTATAGGGCAAAAGCCTTGACAGACTTGACCTGAAGGGGATTGGTCCGATATCATCTTATGGTAATTTCTTCAATATTTGGTATAATAAGAAAAACATTAAAAATGTAATGTTGATTAAAACAAAAGTGTAAGGGAGCAATAATATGGCTAAATACTTACTTAAACGTATTTTCTACATGATCCTCACTTTGTTCCTCGTTGCGACGATCACCTTCTTCTTAATGAAGATGATGCCTGGTTCACCATACGCAAACGAAGCAAAGATGACGGCAACACAAAAGGCTATCATGAACAAGCAATACGGCTTGGATAAGCCTGTCATTCAACAATATATAACCTATTTGGCAGGCGCGGCTCATGGTGACTTTGGGATTTCCTTCCAATACAGCAACCAGCCGGTTTCAAGCCTGATCGGCGCCCGTTTGGGTGCTTCAGCCCAATTGGGTCTGCAAGCCTTGATCGTCGGCGTTATCCTCGGGATCATCATCGGTTCTATCGCCGCTATGAACCAAGGGACTTGGATCGACTCAACGGCCACTATTCTTTCCATCATCGGCAAGTCTGTTCCTAACTTTGTTTTGGCCGTGCTGCTGCAATACTACATTGGCCTGAAGCTGGGCTGGTTCCCAATCGCCGGCTGGGGCACGGCGGGCGAAACGGTCATGCCAACCATCGCCTTGTCCGTCGGGCCGCTGGCGGAAACGGCCAGATTCATCAGAACGGAAATGGTCGACACTTTGAGTTCTGACTACGTTGAATTGGGCAAGGCCAAGGGCTTGAGCCGGATCGAAGTCATCCGCAAGCACACCCTGCGCAACTCAATGATTCCATTGGTTACCCTGATCGGGCCTTACGCTGTTGCCTTGATGACTGGTTCCATGGTTATCGAAAACATCTTCAACATTCCTGGGATCGGTGAACAATTCACCAAGTCAATTCTGACCAACGACTACCCAACCATCATGGGCGTAAGTATGGTCTACTGCTTCGGCCTGGTTGTCATCCTGCTGATTACCGACATTGTCTACAGCTTGATCGACCCACGGATCAGACTGACTGATTAATAGAAAGAGAGGACAAATAGAATGGATCAAAACGCAAACGACGTGAAGATCACGGCAGACGCTTTCGAACCTGCCCAAAAAGGCGATACGCAAAGTGCTGAACACATCTCTGGCCCTTCACTTTCCTTCATGCAAAATGTCTGGATCAGATTTAAGCAGAACAAGGCTGCGATGATTTCCGCGGTGATCATCATCGTGATGGTGGTGATTGCCTTTGGCTCCAGCTTCTGGATCAACAACTCCAGTCTGGTTAAGTCAGCTCCGCAATATGCCAACCTGCCAGCCAAGTGGAAAGGCTTTGACTGGCTCAACGGCGTCAACGGGAAGATCAAGCAAAACGGCGTTTGGACTGACGCTTATGCTTCAATTCCTGCCGGCAAGTACTTCGTGGCTGGGACCGACTACCTGGGCCGTTCACTTGCCCAAAGAATTATCTATGGTACCAAGATTTCATTGATCGTTGCCATTGTCGCAGCCTTCTTCGATTTAGCCATCGGGGTTACCTACGGGATCATCTCCGGTTGGAAGGGCGGCATGACTGACAACATCATGCAACGGATCATCGAAATCATTTCTTCAGTTCCTACCCTGGTTATCGTGGTGCTGATGCTGGTTGTCTTGAAGCCCGGCATCACTTCCATCATCCTGGCCCTGGCCATTTCCTCATGGACGACCATGGCCCGGCAGATTCGGGCCGAGACCTTGTCACTGAAGAATGAAGAGTATGTTTTGGCAGCACGTTCGCTTGGTGAATCAACCTTCAAGATTGCCACTAAGCACTTGATTCCAAACCTTTCAAGTATCATTATCATTCAAACTATGTACACGATTCCAAGTGCCATCTTCTTCGAAGCCTTCCTGAGCTTCATCGGTATCGGTATTTCTGCTCCTGAAACTTCCCTGGGTGTGCTCTTGAACGAAGGTCAGAAGAACTTCCAGTTCCTGCCATACCAAATGTGGTACCCAGCAACGGTTCTTTGTGTACTGATGATTGCCTTCAACCTGCTTGGCGACGGTTTGCGTGATGCCTTCGACCCTAAGGGCCAAAGATAAGGGAGACGAACATGGCAAAAAGAATTTTAGACGTTAAAAACTTAGCAATTGACTTCCACACTTATGCCGGTGAAGTTAAGGCCATTCGTGACGTATCCTTCCACCTGGATGAAGGGGAAACTTTAGCGATCGTTGGCGAATCCGGTTCAGGCAAGTCAGTTACGACCCGTTCCATCATCGGCCTTTTGGCCAAGAACGCGCAAATCATGAGCGGACAGATCTTGTTCCACGGCAAGGACCTGCTGAAGATTTCTGAAAAGGAATGGCAAGAAATTCGGGGCAACCAGATCGCGATGATCTTCCAGGACCCAATGACTTCCTTGGACCCAACCATGAAGATCGGCCAGCAAATCGCTGAACCATTGATCAAGCACAAGGGGGCTTCCAAGAAGGAAGCCTGGGCCAAGGCTTTGGAAATGATGAAGGCCGTTGGGATTCCTAACGCTGAAGAGCGGATCAACGAATACCCGCACCAATTCTCAGGTGGGATGCGACAAAGAATCGTGATCGCCATTGCCTTGATCTGTGAGCCGGAAATCCTGCTGGCTGACGAACCAACGACTGCTTTGGACGTAACCGTTCAGGCAGAAATCCTGGACTTGATGAAGGACTTGCAAAAGAGAGTCAAGACTTCCATTATCTTCATCACTCACGACCTGGGCGTCGTAGCCGGCATGGCTGACCGCGTCAACGTCATGTACGCTGGTGAATTCCTGGAAAAGGGGACGGTTGACGAAATCTTCTACAACCCACAACACCCTTACACTTGGGGCTTGATCAACTCAATGCCAACCTTGACCAGTGAACGCCTGGAATCAATTCCAGGTACTCCGCCAGACTTGCTGGATCCACCAAAGGGTGACCCATTCGCGCCAAGAAACAAGTACGCGCTGAAGATCGACACGGAACTGAAGCCGCCATTCTTCAAGGTTTCAGAAACCCACTGGGCTGCAACCTGGTTGCTGCACCCAGACGCTCCAAAGGTTACCCCGCCAGCTGAAATTCAACGCCGCTGGGCGCACTACAAAGAGATCCAAGCTGAAAAGAAGGACTAAAGGAGAGCCATAATATGCCAGAAGAAAGAAAAAAGATTTTAGAGGTCAAGCACCTGAAGCAATACTTCAAGAACGGCCGCAACGTCACCAAGGGTGTCGACGACGTCAGCTTTGACATCTATGAAGGTGAAGTCTTCGGCCTTGTTGGTGAATCCGGTTCAGGCAAGACCACCACTGGCCGCGCGATTTTGCAATTGTACAAGCCAACGGCTGGTGAGGTCCTCTTTGAAGGCAAGGACGTGACTAAGCTGCATGGCCGGGAAGAAAACTTGGCCTTCCGCCGGGACGCCCAGATGATCTTCCAGGACCCATACGCTTCCTTGAACCCAAGAATGACCGTTGAAGACATCATTGCTGAAGGGCTGGACATCCACCACTTGGTCAAGAGCAAGGAAGAACGCCGCAAGCGCGTTGAAGACCTGCTGGAAACGGTTGGGCTGAACAGAAACCACGCTTCCCGTTTCCCACACGAATTCTCCGGTGGTCAGCGGCAAAGAATCGGGATTGCCCGGGCTCTGGCCGTTGAACCGAAGTTTATCGTAGCCGACGAACCAATTTCTGCCTTGGACGTTTCCATTCAAGCCCAAGTCGTCAACTTGATGATCGAACTGAAGAAGCAGCGCAACCTGACTTACTTGTTCATCGCCCACGACTTGTCAATGGTTAAGTTCATCTCTGACCGGATCGGCGTTATGCACTACGGCAAGCTGCTGGAAGTCGGCGACGCGGATGAAGTCTACGACCACCCATTGCACGACTACACCAAGAGTTTGATTTCCGCCGTACCACAACCAGACCCAGAAATCGAACGCAACCGTCACCGGATTGACTACGAATACGGCAAGTTCGAAGGCGACGGCAAGGACGACCAACGCTCCATGCACGAGATCCGTCCAGGCCACTTCGTGAAGTGTACTGACGATGAAGTTGCCTACTACGAAAAGGTTGCACAAAGCTACGAAAAGTAGTCTGGAAAGCAGGCCAAAAGTTAAAGAGCGAACCCAGCAGGGTTCGCCCTTTTTGTATACTTAATAGCAAATTTGGTATAATAGTAAAAGAAGAAAAGGCTTACGCGAGTAGGCGAAGCCAGCTAAACAATTAATCCAATGGAGGTGTTTAAAGATGGAAGCAGCTAAGAAAATCGACCGGGCGGCCTTGAAGAAAATGGCCAAAGGCCAGTTGAAGGGCAACTGGGGTTGGGCGGTCTGCCTGACTTTGGTCAGCGCCGTGATCTTGGGAGTCCTTAACGGCTGGCCGGCCTTTTTCATGGACTCAGGCGACAATTCGATCAATAATGTGGCTGTGGTTTTAGACGTGTTTGGCGGGATTCTGGGCGGATTGATTACCGCTGGGATCGCTTATACCTACTTGAAGTTCGTTGATCGCAAAGAGAAGGCCAACGTCTTTTCCGGGGTCTTTGCCGGCTTTACCAAGGGCCGCTTCATCCCGACCTTCCTGACCACTTTCCTGACTGCCCTCTTTGCGGCCCTGTGGACCTTGCTCTTGATCATTCCTGGAATCATCAAGTACTACAGCTATGCCATGGCGCCATATATTCTCAAGGACCTGCTGGACGCGGGCAAGGAGCCGGCGCCGACTGAGGCCATCAGCAAGAGCAAGGAGCTGATGAACGGGCACAAGTGGGAACTGTTCGTTTTGGAATTGAGCTTTATTGGCTGGTACCTGTTGGGCTTCGTGACTTTGGGAATTGGCTTGCTTTGGGTAGTGCCTTACTACAACGCTGTCCACGCGGACTACTACCGTGCTTTAGCCGGCGACCAGTTCAAGAACTAGCGGCAGAATCAAAATAAAAGAGGCATCGCGCGCGATGCCTCTTTTATTGGCTTTAAGCGGCCTTCTGAGCCGTTTGATCATTCTTTTAGTAGAGTGAGTCCCATGGGTCAAGTTCAACTGGCGTAGAGGTCAGCAGGGCTTGTTGGTCCTTGGTCAGATACTTCTTGTGAACTACGACTTCGTAAACATAGTCGTTGAACCAGTCCTGGCTCATCACAAAGAAGCCCTTGGCGCCAATCTTGTCGCCCCATGAGTTTTCGACCTTCCACTGGCGGATGTCGCCGTGGTCTTCGTCAACGCCAACCAGGGTCATGGCGTGGGAAACGGTGCCAACGCCGGTAGCCAGGCGCTCAGCCTTGGTCAGCTGGCTGTTGATGCCGAAGAGTTCGTCCAATTGGTAGAGCTCAGTGTCCAGGTAGCCGGTCTTGCGGTCCATTTGCCGCAGAACGTCGTTGCCGAACCAAACGGCTTCCCCGTCCTTGAGCTGGGCAATGGCTGCCTGGCCCAGGAATTCCATTGGCACGTTCAAGAAGAGGATTGGGGAGCCCCCGTCCACGTTTTCTTGAGAGCTCAAGTGGTAGAGGGTGTTATATTCATGGTCTGGCGCGTTGGTCAAGACTACGTAGTCGTCCAAGTCGACATCGAAGTACTTGTTGAAGAATTCAACTGGGGTCAGGTTCTTCTCCAGGTGGTAGTTCTTGTCGTCGTCCTTGTATTCCAGGTCAAAGGTCTTTGGCGGCTCGCCAACAGCGATTGCCGTCATACGGTAGACTTCGTTCAGGAATTGCTTGCGGGCCTTTTCCAAGCCTTCCTTGTCGCCAGCTTGTGCCAAGCGCCGCAGGGCCAAGGCATCCTTTCTTTCCTTGTCAGCCAGGGCAGTCGCGAAGCCGCTAGTGGCATTGGTGTTGAAGCTTTCTGGCATCGCGTAGCTTGGCACGACCCCGTACTTCTTGACCAGGGAGACTGCCATGGCCCATTGGCCACCGTCGCCTCCGGCAAAGTCCAGGTAGGCGCGGACTTCCCGGTCATCAAGCGGCTTGTCGGCAGTTTCGATGATCTTTTCGTAGAAGTTGTTGGCCCGTTCGATCTTGTCCCAGAAGAAGTTGTAAGCTTGGGACAAGGTGAAGTTCTTGGCCTTGTGCTTGGCACCAAAGTCGTGCCGCAAGACGTTCAAGGTTGAGAACAGCCAGCAGCGACCGGACTGCTTCTGGTTGGTAACGTTGTCCGTGTCCAGCTCAGTGGAGAAGACGCGGGTCAAGCGACCGGCAACGCGCTCGTTGTATGATGCCTCCAAAACGCCGCTGCGGCCAGCAGCGCGGGCGATGACTTGATTCTTTGGATCAGCGTTGAAGTCGCGGCTGAATTCCGCGATTTCTTGCAGAGTTAATTCATGACTCATATTGTTTTATTCTCCTTTTAATGATGATACTGCTATCTTACCTTGAAATAGGTGATAACACAAATTTTGATCTTAATTAAGCTTCCCGCAGCGAAAACACCAACAGAGGAACATAAAAAGGCAGCAGCTGTTCGGCTGCTGCCTTGTGGTTGATAAAGTGCTTAGCACTCGGTTATTCAATCGTAATTGTGCTGTCGTCTGCTTCAGGGGCAATTTTTGGCAAAACTACGGTCAAGACCCCGTCGGTCAATTTGGCATTGATCCCGCTCTTGTCAACGTTTGGCAAGGCAAAGCTTCTGGAGACTGAGCCTTCGCTGCGTTCTTGGCGGACCAAGTTCTTCTTCTTGTCACTGTCGTCCTTGAAAGTGCTGCGGTTGCCTGAGATGGTCAAAACGCCGTCGCTGTATGCCAGGTGGATGTCATCTTTGCTCATGCCTGGAACATCGATCTTGACGGTGTATTCCTTGTCATCTTCAGCGACGTCGGCTTGTAAAATGTTTCTGAATGCGTGGGTGTCCAGAAAGTCTCTTGAGTTGTCAAGCCAGCCACCCATGTGATCGAATAAGTCATTGTAACGGTTCATTAAGTCATTAGCCATAATATAAAACTCCCTTCAACAAAATATTCGTTGATCAAAACAGAAAGCTGACAGGGAAAGACGAGCAACAACGATTGCTTATGTTTCCGCTTCCTCTTTCTCTGTTCAAATTATATTGTAGTTCCTTTTTCCAAAAAATAAAGGGTTAGCACTCGACTTTTTTGAGTGCTAACAAAAGAATTTATAAAATTAAGCAAAATCCTGAAAAAAGCGGCTAAACGGGCTATACTAGACCATGAAAAATTAAGAAAGGCAAGTACGACATGGTTTACTTTCAGAAGATGACGCCAGAAGGCTACAAGCAGATTGAAGACGAGATCGCCGCGCTTAAGGCTGACCGGCCCCGCCGGGTTCAGAACCTCAAGGAGGCCCGGGCGCTGGGCGACTTGTCAGAGAATACGGAATATTCAACCGCCAAGCGGGAGCTGCGCCACCTGGACAGCCGGGTGCGCTACCTTAACAAGCAGCTTAAGTACGCGGAAGTGATCCAGACCAAGAAGGACGGAAAGGTCAACTTGGGCAAGACGGTCACCATCCGCTATGAAGAGGACGGGGAAGAGGAGAGCTACAAGATCGTCGGCCGGATGGAAGAGGCCGTCCTGGACGGGAAGCTGCCCTTTGATTGTCCGATGGGCCGGGCCTTGATGCATCACAAGGCCGGCGACACCGTAACCGTGGAAGCGCCAATTGGCGACTACAAGATCACGATCATTGACGTGGATGAGTAATGGGAAAAAGTTAAATTAACGGAAAAAGGGTCCAAGCAGCTGCTTGGACCCTTTTTGTGGATAACTTATTGAATATCAGGCTATTTAGATGATTGCCGCTTGCCGGCGGGAGTGAAGCTGAGGTGAACCACTAGCCCCAGGCCAGCGGCATAGCGGGCCATGGTCTTCAAGCTGGGCAGCGAGGTCCCCTTTTCGATCTTGGCCAATTGGGGCTGGCTCATGCCGATCCGGTTGGCCAGCTCCTTTTGCGTGATGCCGCGGCGCAGCCGCTCGGCGTGCAGGTAGGCGAGGCTGTCAAGAATGGACATTTCTGTCTCAGTGACAGAGTCAATAGTTGCTTTATAGTCTTTTAAGGTAGCCATAATTATCTGCCTCCCCAGGGATTATTATACTGCTTTTGCTATTAAAAAAGCCAACCAAACCCCCGCGGGGCACCAAAAAAGAGCAACTCCTGCTTGGAGCTGCTCTAAGAAATTTAATTTCGTTTAATTATAAAGTCCATGGGTCTTGCAGAACGATCGTCTGTTCACGGTCAGGACCAACTGAAACAGTTACGACTGGAACGCCAGTCAATTCGCTGATGCGCTTGACGAACTTTTGGGCGTTTTCTGGAAGGTCTTCCCAGCTCTTGGCGCCGGTAATGTCTTCTTCCCAGGCAGGCAGATCTTCGTAGACTGGCTTGCATGCCTCAACTTCCTTCAAGTTGGCTGGGTAGTAGTCGATTTCCTTGCCGTTTAAGTCGTAGGCCACGCAGATCTTGATCTTGTCGAAGCCGCTGAAGACATCGAGCAGGTTCAAGCTCAAAGCATTGATGCCGGCAACGCGCTTGGCGTGACGCAGGGCAACTGAGTCAAACCAGCCAACCCGGCGTGGACGGCCAGTAACCGTGCCGTATTCGTGGGCGATGTCACGGATCTTGTCACCGGTAGCATTGGTCAGTTCGGTTGGGAATGGACCAGCACCGACACGGGTCGTGTAGGCCTTGCAGATGCCCAGGACAGTGTCCAGACGGTTGGCACCGATGCCGGAGCCTGAGGCAATCCCGCCGGAAACTGAGTTTGATGAGCTGACGAATGGGTAGGTCCCTTGGTCGATGTCCAGCATGATGCCTTGGGCGCCTTCAAACAGAACCTTTTCGTTCTTGTCCAGGGCGTCGTTGACGTAGACTGAAGTGTCAACGACGTACTTCTTGATCCGCTTGCCGTATTCAACGTACTTGCTGTAGATTTCATCGTAGTCCATGGCTGGCTTGCCGTAAACCTTGGTGAACAAGGCGTTCTTGGCTTCCAAATTGAAGTGCAGCTTTTCAGCCAAAGTTTCTGGATCGATCAGGTCGCAAACTCTGATGCCGATTCTTGAAGCCTTGTCCATGTAAGTTGGCCCGATCCCGTTCTTGGTGGTCCCAACCTTCAGGCTGCCCTTGGCTTCTTCTTCGTAAGTGTCTTGCATTACGTGGTATGGCATGATGATGTGCGCGCGGTTTGAGATCTTCAAGCTGCTGGTGTCGATGCCATGCTTTTCCAAGTTGTCCAATTCGCCGAGCAGCACTTCAGGGTTGATTACGACCCCGTTGCCAATTACGGCCCCGTGCTTGGCAGCGAAGATGCCGGATGGGATCAGGCGCATCTTGAATTCCTGGCCATCAAAGTCGATGGTGTGGCCTGCATTGTTGCCACCGTTAGCGCGGACTGAGAGGTCTGCTGTAGTCCCCAGGAAGTCCGTAATCTTACCCTTGCCTTCGTCGCCCCATTGGCTGCCGACAACTGCGATTGATGTCATATTTTCACCTCAAAATAATCTTTAACTGTACCTAAGAAAGATTAGCATTTACCTGTGGATTAGTCAATAAAAAATCCGAATAATGTTTTCTGAACGTTCGTGAATGGTTCGAATATGCTTGACTTTTGAGCGGAATGTAAGTAAAGTATCAAAGGTAATTCGAAAAAGGAGCAAGCAATAGATGAGCAACTACTTTAGCATGGAAGCGTTTGACTACGACGATATCCAACTTGTGCCCAACAAGGCAATCGTCAAGAGCCGCAAGGAATGCGACACCAGCGTTAAATTTGGAAACCGAACTTTTAAGATCCCAGTGGTGCCGGCCAACATGGAAAGCGTTATTGATGAGAAGCTGGCCGTTTGGCTGGCGGAAAATGGCTACTACTATGTCATGCACCGCTTTGAACCGGAAAAGCGGGCCGGCTTCATCAAGATGATGCATGACAAGGGCCTTTTTGCCTCAATCTCCGTCGGCATCAAGGATGATGAGTACAAGTTCATCGATGAGCTGGTGGAAAAGGGGCTGATCCCGGAATACACCACCATCGACGTGGCCCATGGGCACTCAGTCTACGTCATCAAGATGATCAAGTACATTAAGGAAAAGATGCCGGAAACCTTCTTGACGGTCGGCAATGTGGCTACGCCAGAAGCTGTCCGTGAGCTGGAAAATGCCGGCGCGGATGCGACCAAGGTTGGCGTTGGCCCGGGCAAGGCCTGCATCACCAAGCTGAAGACCGGCTTTGGGACTGGCGGCTGGCAGCTGGCGGCCCTGCGCATGTGCAGCAAGGTTGCCAGAAAGCCGCTGATCGCTGACGGCGGGATCCGCCACAACGG
The DNA here is from genome assembly GCA_017309015.1 of Faecalicatena absiana. GTDB lineage: Bacteria > Bacillota > Bacilli > Lactobacillales > Lactobacillaceae > Lactobacillus > Lactobacillus absianus. The sequence goes on along the minus strand of JAEDAG010000001.1, from coordinate 511,931 downwards.
CGACATCGCCAAGTCAGTCCGCTTTGGCGCAAGCATGGTCATGATCGGCTCAATGCTGGCCGGACATGAAGAATCTCCAGGCAACGTCATCAAGATCGACGGCAAGACCTACAAGCAGTACTGGGGCTCAGCTTCAGAAGTGCAAAAGGGTGCCTACCGCAACGTTGAAGGCAAGCAGATGCTGGTTCCTTACCGTGGCCACATCGCCGACACCTTGGACGAGATGAAGCAGGACCTGCAGTCTTCAATCTCCTACGCCGGCGGCCGGGATCTGGAAGCCATCAAGCGCGTCGACTACGTCATCGTCAAGAACACGATCATGGACGGCGACTACTAAAAGGCTTGAAAAGCTGCCTTGAAAAAATGCAAGCCGCCATGGGCCCTGGACAAAGCTTTTGATCCGAAGATGGGTTATAATAGGAATGTAAAGGGTTACACCTTGGGGGAAGGATGAGAAGCACATCGTTCGTTGTACTCATCTTCTTTCAGGCCCGGCCGCGGGCCTTTAAACGCGGCCAGAAAGTAAGTATCGCCAGAGGTCTTCTCGGGAATTTTCCTGGGAAGATTTCTTTTTTGTCTTTTTGGCCATGTTCGCTTGCTTTTTCGAACAAAGGTTCGGTATAATGATTTCGAACAAACGTTCAAGAAAGAAGTGGATTCAAATGTATGACTACCGCTATGAGCCGCACCGGGTCATTTTCATGATCGACAACAAGTCTTTCTTTGCCTCATGCGAAGCGCTGCGCCTGGGATTGAATCCGATGGAAGCCGTCTTGGCCGTCATGTCCAGCCAGCCGGGAGCCAAGTGGGGCTCTGGTTTGATCATGGCCGCTTCGCCCCTGGCCAAACAGAAGTATGGCCTGCGCAATGTCATGCGGGCCCGGGAGATGCCAACAAGAAGGCAGGCACCGGATCTGCTGCTGGTTGAGCCCCACATGAACCTCTATATCAAGCGCAGCATGGAGGTGCTGCAGATTTTCCGCAAGTACGCGGCCGATGAGGATATTCACGTCTATTCGATTGATGAAAGCATGATCGACATGACCGAGTCCTGGCACTTGTTTGGGGATGATCCATATTTGGTGGCCCGCAAGATTCAGAAGGACATTCATGACCACCTGGGCCTGTACACGACCTGCGGGATCGGGGAGAACCCGCTTTTGGCCAAGCTGGCGATGGACATTTCAGCCAAGCACCGGACCTCGATGATTGCCTGCTGGCATTACATCGACGTGCCCGACACCATTTGGAAGATCCCCAAGCTGGAGGATGTTTGGGGGATCAATGTCCGGACGGCCAATCGCCTGCGCCGGCTGGGGATCAACAACATGTATGACCTGGCCCACAGCGATCCGGCACTTTTGGAGCGGGAGTTCGGGTTGATTGGCGACCAGCTTTTCGCCATGAGCTGGGGGGTGGACCGGAGCATCATCCGTCACAAGTATCAGCCCAAAAGCAAGAGCTACGGGAACTCCCAGATTCTGAACCGGGACTATGAGGACCAGCGGCAGATTGAGATCGTCATTCAGGAGATCGGCGACCAAGTGGCGGCCAGAATTCGGGCCCACCACCTGCTTGCTGGCCGGGTGGGTCTGTATGTCGGCTATGCTGATTTTGAGGCCGATCCGGCGGGCTTCAGCATCCAGGAAAAGATCACGCCAACTGACGTTTCCAGCGAATTGGTGGCGGAATTGTGGGCCCTGTTCCGGAAGAAGTGGGGTGGCCAGGCCGTGCGGCGCCTGGGCGTGACCTACAGCTGCTTGGTTCCCGACACTGGCCAGCAGCTGACCTTCTTCCTTTCCCCAGACCAGCAGCTCAAGCGCAAGCAGCGGGACCGGGTGGTCGACAAATTGCGGAAGAAGTACGGCTTTGCCAGCGTCGTGCGGGCGTCCAGCCTGCTGCCAGGCGCGACGGCGCTGGCCCGCAGCCGGCTGGTTGGCGGCCATAACGGGGGCAACGCCTATGAGTAAGGAGTTCGACCGGCGGGTGACCGATTTCTTTGCTCATTATCAGGACCGGGGGATGAAGAAGTGGGCGGGCTTCTTTTTAAGCGATCATACGGCCCGGCTCAAGCAAGCAGCGGCCAAGAGCCAATGGACGGCACCGGAGCGGACGGAGATGACGCGGGAAGAGTGCGACCAAGTGCTTTGCCTGGCTTTCAGCCGCCACCAGCCCGTGACCGTCCAGCTCAAGGAATTGGACGCGAACGGGGCCCGGCCCCAGGAAATCGCGGGCTTCGTTGCCGGCTATACGGAAGACCAGATCATTATTGGCGGTCAGGCCATCGACTTAGCCAACCTGCGGCACGTGGAGCTGCTGACGGGACTGGAAGGACATTAAAACAGCAATAGAACTAACGGTGAAAGAAAGTCCCCCTTCCGGAACGGAAGAGGGGCTTTTTGTACTCAGCTGAATTAAAAGAGTGCAATAGATGTTAAAGATAGCTTTAAATTGAGATTTAAGAGATAGATTTGAGATGTTGAGCAAGACAGCTGAGGCTAACGGATTAGAAGCAAAAGCGGGTGATACGGAAATGGTTTTTAATCCTCATCCAGCCCCTTTTTGCCTTTGAAGATCAGGTTCAAAAGGACTGAGGACAGGCTGGCGATCACGATCCCGTTTTCCAGGAACAGCTGCAAGGATTGCGGCAGGGCTTGGAAGATGTTTGGGTAAACTGACACGCCCAGGCCCAAGCCCATGGAAATAGCGACGATCAAGAGGTTGTGGTTGTCACTGAAGTCAACCTTCAGCAGCATCTTGATCCCTTGTACGGCGATGGATGAGAACATGACTACCATGGCCCCGCCTAAGACGGCCGTTGGCATGATCGTAACCAAGGCCCCGACCTTAGGCAAAAGGCCCATGGCCATCAAGAGACCGGCTGCCCAGTAGATCGGGCGCTTGGAGCGGATGCCTGACAGCTGGAGCAGGCCGACGTTTTGGGAGAAGGTGGTGTAAGGGAAGGTGTTGAACAAGCCGCCCAGGATTTGGGCCAGACCTTCAGCCCGGTAGCCTCGCTTCAAGTCATCTTCAGTGATCTCCTTGCCCAGGAGGTCGCCCAGGGCGAAGAAGACGCCGGTGGATTCAACCATGGAAACCAGGGCGATGATCATCATCGTCAGGCAGGATGACCATTCAAACTTTGGCGTGCCAAAGTAGAAGAATTGCGGGAAGTGGAACCAGGATGCCTGAGCGACGGGCGTGAAGGAAACCATCCCCATGCAGGCCGCCAGCACCGTGCCGACGATCAGGCCGATCAAGACGGAAATTGAGGAAATGAAGCCCTTGGCAAAGGCTTGCAAGGCCACGATCGCCAAAATGGTGACGAAGCCGACGATCAGGTTCTTGGGATCCCCAAAGTCTTTGGCCGTGGCTGACCCGCCGCCCAGGTTCTGGATGCCGACTGGGATCAGGGTCAAGCCGATCGTGGTGATCAAGGTCCCGGTTACGACTGGCGGGAAGAGCTTCTTGATCTTGGAGAAGACTCCGGCGATCAGGAAGACGAAAATCCCGGCAACGATGATGGCACCGTACATGGTGCCGATTGAGTACTTCTGCCCGATCAAGATCAGGGGAGCAACCGCCTGGATGGCGCAGCCCAGAACGACCGGCAGGCCGATTCCGAAGTAGCGGTTCTTAAGCAGCTGGACTAAAGTGGCCAGCCCACACATGAAGATGTCGATGGAGACCAGGTAGGTCATCTGCTCGGAGCTAAAGTGGAGGGCGTTCCCAATCAGGATCGGCACCGCCACGGCCCCTGAGTACATGGCCAGCAGGTGCTGCAAGCCCAGGACAAAGGAACGGGCTTGCGAAGGTTCGGTATTTTTGGCTTGATTCATAATTTTGTCAATACTCCCTAAAACAAAATCAACCTAAAAACTAATATCTAAATTTGAATAGCTTATTTCGCTTTAAAACTCGACTTTGCCGTCCTTGAGGCTCTTGACGCTGGCCAGAGCCTCAAGCCGGTAGCCGTGGTCCAGCAGCCAGTCGTGGCCGCCTTGGAAGGCCTTTTCCACGACGACGCCGACCCCAACGACCTCAGCCCCGGCTTGCTCAGCTAAGGAGATCAGCCCCTTGGCGGCTTCGCCGTTGGCCAGGAAGTCGTCGATAATCAGGACGCGGTCGCCCTTGTGGAGGAACTTGGCTTCCACGGAAATCGTGTTGGTCACGTGCTTGGTGTAGGAGTAGACTTCAGCCGTGTAGACGTCGTCAGTCACCGTTGAAGGCTTCTTCTTTCTGGCGAAGACCATTGGCACTTTGAGGCAGTAAGCCGCCATGATGCCCGGCGCGATCCCGCTGGCTTCAGCAGTCAAAACGCGGGTGACCTGGTCATCCTTGAACAGGCGGGCAAATTCCTGGCCCAGGGTCATCATCAGCTGGGGATCGATTTGGTGGTTGAGGAAGGAGTTGACCTTCAGCACGTCGCCAGGCAAAACGATGCCATCTTTCTTGATGCGTTCTTCCAAAATTTTCATTTCGTATGAAACTCCTCTGAAAATAAAAAAACTTCTTCTGCCAACGATAGGCAAAAGAAGATCATGAAAAGCACTTAGGCTTTTCTGTTTGCTTCTTGTACCTATAGTCCGGAATTTACGGTTCCGGGTAGAGACTGTCAACCTGATTATGACGATATATAAGTAAGAATTATTAATGATGATTAATAAATAGCATACAGCAAAAGCCGAATTAATTCAATGAAAAATAGGAAAAAGGTCATGAAAAAACGCAAAAATAAACGATCAATTAAAAAATCCCGAGAAAGATTCGCTTTTTGTTGACCGAGTGGGAAAAAACGTGTAAAGTGGTTTAATTAAAAAGTAACCTATCGACATTTTATTTTGAAAGGAAGAAATCATGTCTTTGTGGGAAACCAAATTTGCTAAACAAGGTATCACTTTCGACGACGTATTGCTGATTCCGGCTGAAAGTCACGTTTTGCCAAACGAAGTCGACTTGTCAACCCAACTTGCTCCAAATCTGAAGCTGAACATTCCGCTGATCTCAGCTGGGATGGACACGGTAACGGAAGGCAAGATGGCAGCGGCCATGGCTAAGATGGGCGGCTTGGGCGTAATCCACAAGAACCTTTCAATTAAGGCCCAGGCTGACGAAGTAAGACTGGCCAAGAACACTGAAATCACGCCAGAAGACAAGCACGCGGCCGTTGACGCCAACGGCAAGCTGCTCGTGGCTGCCGCTGTCGGCGTAACCAGCGACACTTTTGAACGGGCTGAAGCTTTGTTTGAAGCTGGTGCCGATGCCATCGTCATCGACACGGCTCACGGTCACTCAGCCGGCGTTTTGCGCAAGATTAAGGAAATCCGCGACCACTTCCCAGAAAAGACTTTGATTGCCGGCAACGTTGCGACCGCTGAAGGCACCCGGGCCTTGTTTGAAGCCGGCGTTGACGTGGTCAAGGTTGGGATTGGGCCTGGCTCAATCTGCACCACCCGTGTCGTTGCCGGCGTTGGCGTTCCGCAATTGACGGCCGTTTACGACGCGGCTAACGTAGCTCGGGAATTTGGCAAGCCAATCATCGCTGACGGCGGGATCAAGTACTCCGGCGACGTGGTCAAGGCTTTGGCAGCCGGCGGCAACGCCGTAATGCTGGGCTCAATGCTGTCAGGGACTGAAGAAGCTCCTGGCGACGTTCAACAAGGCAGCGATGGCCGTCTGGTCAAGTCCTACCGCGGGATGGGCTCAGTTGGTGCCATGGCTCAGCAGCACGGGTCAAGCGACCGCTACTTCCAAGGCGGGGTCAACGAAGCCAACAAGCTGGTCCCAGAGGGGATCGAAGCCGTAGTTTCATACAAGGGGACCGTCCGCAACGTGGTCTACCAAATCCTTGGCGGCCTGCGCTCAGGCATGGGCTACTGCGGGGCTGAAAACATCCAAAAGCTGATCGACACCGCGCAGTTTGTCCGCATTTCCAACGCTGGCCTGCGTGAATCCCACCCACACGACGTTATGATGAGCAAGCCTGCTCCTAACTACGGAGGCATTGACTTCTAATGGCAAAAATCGACTTAAGCAATTTTGACAAGATCATCGTTCTGGACTTCGGCAGCCAGTACAACCAACTGATTACCCGCCGGATCCGCGATTTTGGCATTTACTCTGAACTGTTGCCGCACACGATTACGGCTGAAGAAGTGAAGCAAATCGCGCCTAAGGGGATCATCTTCTCTGGCGGTCCAAACTCCGTCTACGATGAAAACGCCTTGGACGTTGATCCGGAAATCTTCAAGCTGGGGATTCCAATCCTGGGCATCTGCTACGGGATGCAGCTGATGACCAAGGAATTGGGCGGGAAGGTCGAAAAGGCTGGCGAAGCTGAATACGGCTCAGCCCACATTGAAGTCAAGGAGCCAGAAAGTCCTTTGTACAAGGGGCTGCCGGACAAGCAAGTCGTCTGGATGAGTCACGGCGACTTGGTAACCAAGGTGCCGGAAGGCTTCAAGGTCTTGGCTTCAAGCAAGAACTGCCCAATCGCCTCAATGGCTGATCCAGCCCGCAAGTTCTACGCCATCCAATTCCACGCGGAAGTCCGCAACTCAGAATACGGTCTGGACATCCTGCGCCGCTTTGCTTTTGACGTCTGCGGGGCTAAGGACAACTGGACCATGGATGACTTCATCAAGCTGTCCGTTGACTCAATCAGAGAAGAAGTCGGCGATGCCAACGTCATCTTGGGGATCTCTGGCGGGGTTGACTCCAGCGTTACGGCAACCCTGCTCCACAAGGCAATTGGCAGCCAATTGACGGCGATCTTCGTTGACCATGGCCTGCTTAGAAAGAATGAAAGCGAAGAAGTCATGGCTGCCCTTAAGGAAGGGCTGGGCGTGAACATCGTCAGAGTCGACGCCAAGGAACGCTTCATGTCCAAGCTGGCTGGAGTAACCGACCCAGAAAAGAAGCGGAAGATCATCGGCAACGAGTTCGTGCAGGTCTTCAACGATGAAGCCAAGAAGATCAAGGACGCCAAGTTCCTGGCACAAGGGACGCTGTACACTGACGTCATTGAATCAGGGACCGACACGGCCCACACGATCAAGAGCCACCACAATGTCGGGGGCTTGCCAAAGGACATGCAGTTCAAGCTGATCGAACCCCTGCGGCAATTGTTCAAGGATGAAGTCCGGGTCTTGGGTGAAAAGCTGGGTCTGCCACATGACCTGGTATGGCGGCAGCCATTCCCAGGCCCAGGTCTGGCAATTCGCGTGATCGGCGAAATTACTGAAGAAAAGCTGCGCATTGTTCGTGACGCGGACGCGATCCTGCGGGAAGAAATCAAGAATGCTGGCCTGCAAGAAAGCATCTGGCAATACTTTGTTGCTCTGCCAGGGATGCGGAGCGTCGGCGTCATGGGCGACGGCCGGACTTACGACTACGCCGTTTGCATCCGGGCCGTGACGTCAATTGACGGGATGACTGCTGACTTTGCCCAGATTCCATGGGACGTCTTGCAGAAGATCTCCGTGCGGATCGTCAACGAAGTCAAGCAGGTTAACCGCGTACTGTACGACGTGACGAGCAAGCCGCCGGCAACGATTGAATATGAATAAAAGATAAGCGGATTTTGTCCGTTGGGGAAACTACCTGGTTAGCTGACTGGGTAGTTTTTTGTCGCAAAAATAGGGTAGAAATGCCTATCGAAAGTTGAGTAATGTCTTAATTACAAAGAAGAGCAAAGCAAAACGCTTTGCTCTTCTTGCATATATAAGTGAATCTGTTTTTAATAGTAACATATTACTTAACGCAACTAACTGTATTTGTCTTGCAATAAAAAGTTACTCGTCTAACATCAGAATGAACTTTCTTTTGTGCTAACATTTGTAACTTATGTAATTCTTTCATTTTGTTACCTCCTAAAATTGTTTATTACAGTAAATATCTAATGAAATTAAAATTCAAGGGTTCATTTTATGTTTTTTAATGTAAAATTTATCGTATAAATCGCTTCTTCCGCGAAATTTTCAATTGGAAGATTATGAAAAAATGCAAGAGATAGAGAAAAGCGTTTTCTTAAATTTTGGCTTTTCCAATGATGAAATTTTGATAGAACAAGCTAAGCAAATGGGAATTTTATAGTTTTAAAAAGGTCGTGAGTATTTTGTATTATTCGGATTTTATCAAAAACAATCGAGTTAGGTTTATCACGATCATCTTGTTGGTTGTTAGCGGCAGCGCATTTCTAGCTGGCAACAACGCCTTGCTGACACTGCTGGGGGACAGCTTGCGCAAGGGCAATTTGTTGCTTTTCGTGGCAATTATTGGTATCAATTTTGTGGTTGATTCCATTGGCAGCGGTCTGTCTTATAGAGCTAATTATCTGTATGATAAACAGACGCAAGAGTATTTCCACAAGCTTCGATCTGCTGAAGTGGAAAAAATTTACAGCAGTGGTAACAAGGCACCGAAAGTTTCCAGCGTTCAAAACAGCTTGACCCAAGATTTAAACATGCTGGGTGAAAATTTCCTGGCTCCATGGCTGAAAATTTCCGCTTGTGGATTGGATGTAGTCCTTTCCTCAATCATTGTCTTTACCTATAACTGGCTTTTATTGCTGGTAATTCTGTTCCTTTCAGTGTTGATGTTTTTCATGCCACGATTTTTATCTCCAGCTTTCCAAAAGGCTACGGATGATATTTCTAATGAAAACAAGCGCTATCTTGATATGCTGGAAAAATGGTTTAGCGGTTTGAGCGTTTTGCAGAGATATCACGCCAAGCAAAAACTGCTGGCTGTGACGACTGCTCAAGGAAAGCGACTTGAAGATGCCAATGTCAGCCGGTCTGGCCGGATGCAATTTGCCAGCGGCGTCAACAATGCCGCAAACATGCTCTCCCAGGCCTTAATCTTGCTGGTTTCAGGTGTCTTGATTATTACTGGCCGGATGAATTTTGGTGTCTTCTTTAGCATTGGCAACTTTGCCAGCACGATTTTTACTGAACTGGGAGTTGTGATCAACCAATATACTGTCTTGCAATCAAGCAAAACTTTAAACGTCAAGCTTAGAAAGCAGCTTGCGGTTCAGACTGACCACTCAGAAAAGACAGAAAGTTTGGATCATTTTCAGTCATTGTCAGTTCAAGCCTTGTCTGTGGCTTTTAGCAATGAGGAAAAAATCACTTATCCAGATTTTCAAATCAAGCGGGGAGAAAAAATTTTACTGTCAGGGGACAGCGGGACTGGAAAATCTACGCTTTTTAAGCTGATCCTGCAGGAGCTGCCATTGACGACTGGAAAGATTTCTTTTAAAAACGAAGCTGGCCAGGAAATCAAACAGCCAGACCTGTCTCAAATCGGCTATGTTCCGCAAGATCCAGTTCTCTTTCCAGGTACAATCAAGGAAAATATTACGATGTTTAACTCCAAGCTGAATGACCGGGTAATGCACTTTGTTAAGCAGGTTAATTTGGAAAAAGATCTGGCTAAATTTCCGGCAGGAGTAGATACGGAGCTCGATCAAGGCAAGCATGCCCTGTCTGGTGGCCAGCGGCAAAAAGTGGTTTTGGCCAGAGCACAAATCCATGACAGTCAGTTGATTTTCATTGATGAAGGCACCTCAGCCATTGATGCACACAATGGTTTTGAGATTCTGCAGAATTTGCTTCAAACCGATGCAACGATTGTTTTTATCGCGCACAACTTGACTGAAGAGATGCGGCAGTTATTTGACCGGGAGATTCATGAATATGTAGCGCGCGGAAACCTTCGATTTCAATCGAGGGGGGAGCGCGCCTTTCTCCTTTCTAAATTCTCTAGATAATTAGTATTCTATTGGCTGTTTTCACTACCTTTGTGTTATAATATGTTTAGTGAAAGGAGGCATGACCAATGGAAATTTCTTTGACCATTAAAGCTCACATCAAAGTGCCTAGCCCTGATGCTGCTAAAGCCTTAGCAGACAGCATGGAAATTTACAGACGGGGCTGCAACTTCGCATCCCAATATGTTTTTGAGCATGACTTTGAACTCCGCCAGGCAAAGCTGAACAAAGCACTCTACTCCGACTTGCGACAGAAGTTCAGCCTCAGATCCCAAATGGCTCAGTCTGTTTTGAAGACCGTTATTGCTAGATACAAGTCTGTTCAAACTCAGCTTGGTCAAAAGCCGTATAAAATCCACGACATCAATGCGCCCCAAGGTGAGGGCTGCTATGCTGTTCAGCGCGATCTTGACTGGCTTTGGAAGCCAATTTTCTTTAAGAGACCGCAGCTGGATGAGGTCAGGGGCCGGGACTATTCCTTTAAGCAGAACGGCAAGATCGTGTCCGTCAACACCCTTGACGGGCGGATTGAATGCGAGATTGCCATGCCCGGATTTGAGCAGTATCTGAATGACGAATGGACTTTTGGCACTGCCAGGATTCTTAAATCCGACAAGCACTGGCTTATGCACATCAGCGCAACCAAGTCCTTCCCTGATTATGAGATTGAGCAGACTCGCCATGTTGTCGGAATTGACCGTGGCCTGCGGCAGATCGCTGCCTGCTATGACGAAAAGGGCAAAACCCTCTTCATAAGCGGCAAGGCTATTGCCCGCAAGCGTCAGCACTATAAGGAGCTGCGCAGCCATCTGCAGGCTAAGAACACCAGAAGCTCAAAGAGACGCATCCGCAAGATTGGCAATCGAGAGAACCGCTGGATGAGCGACTGCAATCACTGCTTGTCTAAGACACTCGTTAGCCACTACGGACCAGACACTCTCTTTGTCCTTGAAGACTTAACTGACGTGACCTTTGATACGGTCTACAACCGCAAGAGGGAAAACAGATATGAGCACCATTCCTGGTCTTTCTATGATCTTGAGCAAAAGCTCAAGTACAAGGCGCATCTGAATGGCAGTGAAGTCGTCAAGGTAGATGCTCACTATACCAGTCAGCGCTGTCCTAAGTGTGGCCGGATCTTCAAAGAAAACCGTGACCATGGACTGCACATGTACGTCTGTGACAGATGCGGCTACCGCTCCAATGACGACCGCATCGCCGCGATGAACATTCAGATGCTGGGAACGATGTACGTCAGTGGCGTGCCTAATCCATCGTATCAGAGCAAACGCGGTACAAACGAAGCTAAGAAAGTCAAGAAATCAAAGAAACAAACAAATTAGAGCAGTGCGTACACGTGCTGTTCTGCCGTAGTTAATCAATCTGCGGAAGCATCTGAGGTCCGCCAAGGATGCTTGAGAAGCGACAGCGTAAGCCTTCGGGCTTGGCTATGGGAGAACTCTCTTCGAGGAGTTTGTTTGGACCACGCTAGTTAGTCGCAAACCTCCGACCTCGGTCGGGGGTAGTTGATTTAAGCAATACTGCAGGCTTGTAGTTAAACGAAGAAAAAGCGGGCAAGCTTGGCTTGTCCGCTTTTGCGTTGCTTATTTTTTCTTGAGCAGTTCCTTGTACATAGGCCGGTCTGCCTCGGGGATGCCCAGGAGGTCCATAGCTTTGTCCGGAGTTAGATTGGTAGTGTTCAGAATGTTGAACAAGTAGTCTTTAGTCACTTTCTTAGTCACTTCATTGGTCACTTTCGCAGTCACTTCTTCAGTGTTTTCCTTCTTTGCCCGGTCAATCTTGACCTGAATAAATTGTGGCAGTACTTCAGTCATGGTAGTCACCTGTTTTCTTGAGCAGCTCCTTGTACATAGGCCGGTCTGCCTCGGGGATGCCCAGGAGGTCCATAGCTTTGTCCGGAGTTAGATTGGTAGTATTTAGAATGTTGAGCAAGTGCTCTCTAGTCACGTTTTTAGTGTTTTCCTTCTTTGCCCGGTCAATCTTGACCTGGATAAATTGTGGCAGTACTTCAGTCATGGTAGTCACCTCGTTCTTATCTTTTTCTTCTAATTCTTTGATCAACTCGTCATAAGCATGAGTGCCTGACAAGGAATTCATCATATCCAAAAGAAGCATGATATCTTCGATCGACAGCTTCTTGGCGCTCGGGTGGTATTCTTCACCAGCATTGGTCTGGATGAAATATTCCGCCAGACAGAAGAAGGCGCTCTTGAACCGTTGATCCAGTTCTGGTGCTGACAAGTCGCTGATCCGGTAAAAGGCCTTGATCTCATAATCACTGATCAGCTGCCGCATTTCCCTGGGCAACTTCTGCAGTTCAATGTTTCCCAGCAGGTTCCGGCTGTAGTTCCACGCTTCTTTCCCGTAGTATACCACCAGCGTAAGCACGGGGTAGAGCGTTTTGCTCTTGGTGAGCTGGTAGCGGTAGGCCGCGGCATCATAGTTCATCACCCGCGCCGGCATATGCTTGTCCGGCCTGGTCTGGTTCTCAATTCCGACCAGCAAGATGACGATCTTCTTATCGCCAATTGTCAGCAGCTTGGCCACGTCCCGGTCCTGGCCATGAATTTCTCCGTTGGCCTTGTAGTAGCTGGTCGTGTTCGTATCCGTCAGCATGTCCGGCTTGATAACCTGCTGGCCATTAAAGATAAAGCCGTTCAACACGTCAGCAAAGATCTCGTTCTTATCCAGCATGACCTTTTGAACGATATCCTTGCTGCCGCGGACTGTTAGGGTTGATTTTGACATTTTTCCTCCATTCTAGAAGGGATTTTTCCCCTTCAATAAGTAATACACGAAAAGATGCCAAAATTTTTTCTTTTTTCAAAATTATAAGGGCGTTGCCAGCAGAAAAAGTCGAATTGATGTCAAAGTGGTATTGATCTGCCGCATTTGACTCATGACTATCTACTTGTTAGGCTGAGATAGTCGAAGCCGCTGGTTGAGGGCAATTAATACTGCCAAAGCGGCGACTTCTAAGGCAAGTAAGCTGATGATTGCCCAGGTCAAGCTAAAACTAGAAATAGTGGTGACCAAAGTTGTAATCAAAGGACTGGCGGCCATCAAAATGGTATTTAGCAGGCCAACAGTTGAAGCCAAAATTTGCCGATCAACGCTAGTTACCAGCCATTGGGTCATTTTGATGGAAACAGCACTGGCCAAAGCTGCTAAGAGACTGAACCAAGCTGCAGTTAGCCAGCCGTTATGACAAAAAAGACTCAGCGTGGTCAATAGGCTGGATAAGGCGGTCAAGCTGGCTAGATGAAAAATGTTGACTGAACGGAAAATCTTTTGACCAAAAATACTGCCGACGGCTGCCCCAATTGCGGCTGCTACGTTGGTCAGCGCCAGGGTAAAACTGTAGCTTAAAATGACCATGCTATTTTTGTGAGCGGCCAGAGTAATTGAAAACAAGGGCTCAATTGCGGTTAGTGAGGCGTTAATTACTGCTAAAACAAGTATGATGGTTAAGAGCCCAGACTGTTTCTGTGTTTGCTGATAAGCCTGCCGCATGGTTTGCCAAAAAGCTGGAGTTTTGTTGGTAGTTGCGTGAACAGGACCAGTCTTCCGGCTAACCAAGGCGAAAAGAATCGCGGCGATCAGAAAAGTCAGAGAATTGATCCAGGCCAGAGCAGCATAGGAAAGAACCAGGATTAATCCAGCTCCGGTAAATTGGGCCAGAACGTCGATAATCTGTTTAGTACCGCTAACGAATCCTTCTGCTTCACCGAAATTATCTTGTCCAACTAGGTCGACCACGAGCGGAACTATCAGCCCCGAGGAGTAGGAGCCACAGAGATCGGATAAGAAGTTGATGGTGATGATGGCCAGCAGGAGTTTCCATTGGTCAACCTTAGAGGCTAGAAGCAGAGCCGCCAAGGCGTATAAGAGACAGCGTAAAAGCGCGGTCAGCACGATACTGCGAAATTTGTGATTGCTTTTGTCAGCTAAGTAGCCAGCAAATATCTCTAGAAATTTTGGTACGGCTTCAGAGATTGCGATTAAAGAGATAGCTAAAGAATAGTTGTGCATTTGGCTGGCATAAGTCATAAATGCCAGATAGAAGAAGACATCGCCTGCGGCTGACAGGAGTCCACCGGTGGCAAAGCGGCGGAAGTTTTTGTTATTGAGAAAAGAATTCATTGTTGAACCAGCTTTCGTAAAAAGATTTTTACTTTAAGATAGGACTTCATGAACCGGTTAGCGAAAAATGTCATATTTGACTGTGGAGGAGCTAGAGATGGAAATTGGCGAATTACTTCAAAAATACCGCATAGAGCAGGGAAAAACGCAAAAGTCATGGGCGGGCAACGTGATCAGCCCTTCATTCTATTCGAAAGTTGAAAAAGGGTTAAACCGGATAAGCGCTGAAGATTTGCTGAGGCTGCTGGAGGCTAACCACATCCCTTTGTGGGAATTTTTCAGTCACTTGGAAGGGGAGGCTGGTCAGCGGAAGAAGTGGGAAAAGAATTTACGGGCGCGGTTGATGCAGGCATATTACCACGGAAATCAAGCAGATTTTCAGCAATTGTCTAAAGAAGTTCAAGCCAGCAGCTTTCCAGACAAGGAAGAGCAGCTCTTGATCATTGAGGGTTGGATGGAGACAATTAAAGATAATCAAGAGGCAAATGAAGTTCTTAGGCAGAAGATTAAGGACAAGATATTTAATATTGACGTTTTTGATAAAAAGCGGTTAATGCTGTACTGTAACTTCATGGACTTCTATGATTTGGAAAGCAACCGTTATCTAAGCCGGCAAATTGTAGAAAAATACAGGCAGACGACAGATGTAGATATTCAAGTTGCCCTGCTGGCGATTATTGATAATCTGCTGACTGATTTTGCTGAGAAGAGAGAAGTGAATGGAACAGAGTATTTTATCGAGGCAGGCAAGCAGATCCCAACCAGGCCAGAGCTGTTTTTCTACAAGAACTCGCTGTTGTTTTTTGAAAATTTGCTAGCCTATCAAGCCGAACCAAGCGCGGATAAAATGAAATATTGCCGTCTGGCGGTTCAGAATTATCAGTTGTTAGGGATGGCGGAATACGGACAAGAGGTTCAAAAGTTTTTAGATGAGCATATGTAAAAAAGTCATATCTGCAATTTTGCTTGCAGGTATGACTTTTTATTTATCTATTTTTTTATCAGATTATACTAAAACGCGAAATCTTTCAAAAAAGGGGATGATTCGTGCATCAACTACCCCCGACCGAGGTCGGAGGTTTGCGACTAACTAGCGTGGTCCAAACAAACTCCCCGAAGAGAGTTCTCCCATAGCCAAGCCCGAAGGCTTACGCTGTCGCTTCTCAAGCATCCTTGGCGGACCTTAGATGCTTCCGCAGATTGATTAACTACGGCAGAACAGCACGTGTACGCACTGCTCTAATTTGTTTGTTTCTTTGATTTCTTGACTTTGGCTTTCTTGGCTTCGCTTGTGCCGCGTTTGCTCTGATACGATGGATTAGGCACGCCACTGACGTACATCGTTCCCAGCATCTGAATGTTCATCGCGGCGATGCGGTCGTCATTGGAGCGGTAGCCGCATCTGTCACAGACGTACATGTGCAGTCCATGGTCACGGTTTTCTTTGAAGATCCGGCCACACTTAGGACAGCGCTGACTGGTATAGTGAGCATCTACCTTGACGACTTCACTGCCATTCAGACGCGCCTTGTACTTGAGCTTTTGCTCAAGATCATAGAAAGACCAGGAATGGTGCTCATATCTGTTTTCCTTCTTGCGATTGTAGACCGTATCAAAGGTCACGTCAGTTAAGTCTTCAAGGACAAAGAGAGTGTCTGGTCCGTAGTGGCTAACGAGTGTCTTAGACAAGCGGTGATTGCAGTCGCTCATCCAGCGGTTCTCTCGATTGCCAATCTTGCGGATGCGTCTCTTTGAGCTTCTGGTGTTCTTAGCCTGCAGATGGCTGCGCAGCTCCTTATAGTGCTGACGCTTGCGGGCAATAGCCTTGCCGCTTCTGAAGAGGGTTTTGCCCTTTTCGTCATAGCAGGCAGCGATCTGCCGCAGGCCACGGTCAATTCCGACAACATGGCGAGTCTGCCCAATCTCATAATCAGGGAAGGACTTGGTTGCGCTGATGTGCATAAACCAGTGCTTGCCGGATTTAAGAATCCTGGCAGTGCCAAAAGTCCATTCGTCATTCAGATACTGCTCAAAGCCGGGCATGGCAATCTCGCATTCAATCCGCCCGTCAAGGGTGTTGACGGACACGATCTTGCCGTTCTGCTTAAAGGAATAGTCCCGGCCTCTGACCTCATCCAGCTGCGGTCGCTTAAAGAAGATTGGCTCCCAAAGCCAGTCAAGATCGCGCTGAACAGAATAGCAGCCCTCGCCTTGGGGCGCATTGATGTCGTGGATTTTATACGGCTTTTGACCAAGCTGAGTTTGAACAGACTTGTATCTGGCAATAACGGTCTTCAAAACAGACTGAGCCATTTGGGATCTGAGGCTGAACTTCTGTCGCAAGTCGGAGTAGAGTGCTTTGTTCAGCTTTGCCTGGCGGAGTTCAAAGTCATGCTCAAAAACATATTGGGATACGAAGTTGCAGCCCTGTCTGTAAATTTCCATGCTGTCTGCCAGCGATTTGGCATTGTCGGAACTGGCCACTTTGATGTGAGCTTTAATGGTCAAAGAAATTTCCATTGGTCATGCCTCCTTTCACTAAATATATTATAATACTAAACTGGTGAAAATAACCACTGGAATACTAATTATCTAGAGAATTTAGAAAGAAGAAAGGCGCGCTCCCCCCTCGATTGAAATCGAAGGTTTCCGCGCGCCACATATTCATGAAAAATCGAATTGTATTTGGCGATGAAGTTTGGCGACACTAAGAAGTTTGACGACACTAATTAGTAATTAGCTTAGGGGGTGAGGTTCATGAACGCTAAAGGTAGAATTAAGATTCATATCGACATTGAATTCTAGCGATCAAATTTTGCGGCTGCTGCTTAAAAAAGAGTGAAAGCCATTCCCAGACCTTGGCCTGGGCATCCGGGCCGTGACGTCAATTGACGGGATGACCGCCGACTTTGCCCAAATTCCATGGGATGTTCTGCAAAAGATTTCTGTGCGGATCGTCAACGAAGTCAAGCAGGTAAAGAAGCAGGGCGGCAATGACGTTCTGCTGGGATAATGACAACTGTTGTTTAAGGAAGCTTCGGCTGGCTTGCGCGTTCTCCAGCGCTACAAGGTTAAGCAGAAGTTGCTTGATGTAGCCACAGGCCAAGGCAAGCGGCTGGAAGATGCCAATGTCAGACAGTCTGGCCGTCTTCAATTTGTTAATGGCGTCAACATGCCATGAACATGTTCTCACAGGTCTTGATTTTGCTTGTTTCAGGCATCCTGATTATTACTGGCCGGATAAATTTCGGCGTTTTCTTCAGCATTGGCAACTTTGCCAGCACGATTTTTACGGAACTTGGGGTCGTGGTCAACCAATATACCGTTCTGCAGTCAAGCAAGACACTGAACGCTAAGCTTAGAAAGCGGCTTGCGAAGCAGACTGGCCAGGTAGAACAAAGAGAAAGCCTGGATCACTTTCAATCCTTATCCGCACATGGCTTATCGGTGACTTTTAGCAATAAGGAAAAATTGGCTATCCAGATTTTCAAATCAATCGTGGAGAAAAGATCTTGCTGTCGGGAGACAGCGGAACTGGCAAGTCAACGCTTTTCAAGCTGATCTTGCAGGAATTGCCGTTGGCGACTGGAAAGATTTGCTTCAAAAACGAAGCTGGCCAGGAAATTAAACAGCCAGACCTGTCGCAAATCGGCTATGTTCCGCAAGATCCAGTTCTTTTTCCAGGTACGATCAAGGCAAGCATGCTCTGTCTGGTGGACAAAGGCAAAAGGTAGTTTTGGCCAGAGCACAAATCTATGACAGTCAGCTGATTTTCATCGTGTACAACTTGATTGAAGAAATGTGGCAGTTATTTGACCGGGAAATCCATTTGAATAACGTGGCAGTTGGGGACTTATGAGCTTCAGCAGCTCTCTGTTGTGATTTGAGATACATAAAAAGGCTTCCAGAAGTTTTTTCACTTCTAGAAACCTTTTTTTATTCGTTAGAGTTTTTCCCAGACTCTTTTTGCTGCTTACTTTTTCTTGAGCAAGTCCTTGTACATAGGCCGGTCATCCTTGGGGATGCCTAGGAGGTCCATGGCTCCGTCTGGAGTTAAGTTGGTGGTGCTAAGGATGTTGATCAAGTAGTCTTTAGTTACCTTCTCGGTCGTTT
This sequence comes from Faecalicatena absiana, assembly GCA_017309015.1. GTDB lineage: Bacteria > Bacillota > Bacilli > Lactobacillales > Lactobacillaceae > Lactobacillus > Lactobacillus absianus. The sequence goes on along the minus strand of JAEDAG010000001.1, from coordinate 493,879 downwards.
CTTTAGTCACCTTTTCGGTTGTTTCTTTCCTTGCCCGGTCAATCTTGACCTGCATGAATTCTGGCAGTACTTCAGTCATGGTAGTCACCTCGTTCTTGTTTCTTTTTCCTAATTCTTTGATTAACTCGTCATAAGCATGGGTGCCCGACAGAGCATTCATCATATCCAAAAGAAGCAGGATATCTTCGATCGACAGTTTCTTGGCGCTGGGGTGGTATTCTTCACCCGCGTTGGTTTGGATGAAATACTCTGCCAAGCAGAAAAAAGCGCTCCTGAAGCGCTTATCCAGCTCTTGTGCCGACAAGTCGCTGATCCGGTAAAAAGCCTTGATCTCGTAATCGCTGATCAACGGCCGCATTTCTTTGGGCAACTTCTGCATATTGATGTTTCCCAGCAGGTTCCGGCTGTAGTTCCACGCTTCTTTCCCGTAGTATACCACCAGCGTAAGCACGGGGTAGAGCGTTTTGCTCTTGGTGAGCTGGTAGCGGTAGGCCGCGGCATCATAGTTCATCACCCGCGCCGGCATGTGCTTGTCTGGCCTGGTCTGATTTTCAATTCCGACCAGCGAAATGACGACTTTCGTCTTGTCGATCGTCAGTAGCTTGGCCACGTCCCGGTCTTGCCCGTGAATCTCTCCATTAGCCTTGTAGTAGCTGCTGGTGTTTGTGTCTGCCAGCATCTCTGGCTTGATGACCCGTTTGCCATTGAAGATGAAGCCGTTCAATACGTCGGCAAAAACCTCGTTCTTGTCCAGCAGGATCTTTTGGATGACGTCCTTGTTGCCGCGGACGGCTGAATTTGCTTTTGACATTTTTCCTCCGTTTCTAGAAAGGGAATTTTCCCTCCAATAACTAGTACACGAAAAAACGCCAAAATTTTTTATTTTAGCAAAATTATTTGCAATATATGAATTAATAGTTGAAGGAATGAGAAATATTATTCTTTTAGGAATAATAAGGCACCCAAGTTAATGGACGGCCTTTAAGCACTAATTTTAAGGCGATTATTGACAACCTGCTGGCGTATCAAGCAGAACCGGAAGAAAAAATGAAATACTGCCAGCTGGCGGTCAAGAACTGCTATTTGCTGGGGATGCCGGAGTATGGACGGGAAAACGAGAAAATTTTGCGGGAATATAAGTAAGAAAGTCAGATAGACTTGGGACAATTTTAGTGAAAAATCCGATAATTTTAGGCCGCTGCTTAGAAAAATAAGCAACGGCTTTTCGTTTGCCTAAAAGGAAGCGTTGGCAGTTTTTAATGATAATCTATTTAAAATCTTTTATCGCTCAACGCCATTCTTTTGTATTGCAGTTTGGCAATAATAATGGGGAGCGTAGCGATAATGGACTTTTGGGGCAAATATTAAGAAGGTGATTATAAAAAAACGGGCAAAAGCAGTTGGAACCAAGACCTCCCTAATTCTTGTGAAATGATTTTTGATAATTTAGTGACAATACAAAAACACAAAGGTTGTCTTCAAATGCTTTTATGATTGCTGATATATCAACGATTAGACTGGCCGGAACTAATGAATCTGCAAAGGAGTGATAAATAAATGCTTATAGAAATTTTGCTATCAGCTGAAAGCTGCCAAGTGCAACTATCCTCTGTAGAAATAAGCAAAGACTAATAAAAATCTGCGCAAAACTATCGCTTTTTCGCTAAACAGCGTCTATAATCATAGTTGAAAGATAACAAAAGCGTAATAGTGAAGATTAAGTAGGTATAGGTGATTTACAATGAAACGCACAGTAACAGTTCTGGCAGCTCTGGCAGCCCTCCTCGGGCTGGCAACTTCAGCACCAAAGCCAGTATATGCAAAAGCAGCTAGCAAGAAAGTTACCCGGACCATCAAGGTTTACAAGCCAGGCAAGTACGGCAAGGTTAAGCAAACCGCTACCTTAAAGAAGAAGGGCCGCAAGTGGACGACTGCTACCTGGAAGTCCTACAAGGCTCCTAAGGCAGCTGGCTACGCAGCCAACACCAAGAAGGTTAAGGCAGTCAAGGTAACCAACAAGACCAAGAACCAAACGGTCAAGATCAAGTACACGGCTGTCAAGACTGCTGCTGTTAAGGCCAGCACCGCTAACAGCAGCCAAGACCAACTGCGTCAAGCGGCCTTGAACGTTGTCAACAGCTTCCGGGCTAAGGTTGGGGTCAAGGCAGTCAAGATGAACTCCAAGTACAACGCAATCCTTGACAAGCGGGCTACTGAAAAGGCTAAGCAATACGTAACTACCGGCACTTACGACCACTCCGGCTACAACGCTCTGCCAAAGTACCTTAACACCTACCCAATCGTTAAGGGCAAGATCATCTACCACGGCGGCGAAACCCTGCACGCTTGCTACTACAACGGTCTGAACTCTGACGCGACGACTGAAATGAAGTCCTGCCTGACCAGCACCTTCACGGAAAACATGCAAGCTGAAAAGGACGACTACGTAGCAATCGTCGTTAAGAAGACCAGAAAAAACCTGACCAACATCAGCGGCACTTACGACCACTACAAGATGATGGTTGACCCAGGCAACCACACGGCTTACATCGGGGTTGGCCACTACGGCAGCGGCACCAACGCAATGGTTTGCGTCGTAATCGAATACCACGCTTAATCGAAATCACCACTAATTAATCTTTGCAACTAGAAACGAGCCAGTTCCAAACGGAACTGACTCGTTTTATTATTTTTGACCAAAAAAAGAGCGCCGTTTGGCGCTCCGCAATCTTAAAAACTGTTAAGCCAATTACAATTGAACTAATTGCTCTTGGTGATGTTGGCCCCGAGACAGTAGATATAAGGGGCAGAGAAGTTGTAAAGCTTCTTGCATTCGATATTGTCAATTTAGAATTGATAATCATAATATTTGAATTCTGCATTGCCGTTTTTGCCAAGAGCGGGAAAAACTTGCTATACTTGACTTATTTGAGACAGAAAGAGCTGGATTATGATCGAAAAAAACGAACTGCCCATTTTGGAATACGACCCAACTTCCCAGGAAGTCCTGAAGCCAGGCCATGACGCCAAGGGCATCAAGCTGCCGGAAAAATGCCTCTTTGCCTTCTTAGGGGATGAAGTCGACGAATACGCGGAGCAGGTTAATGCCACGGTGGCTGACCACTTTCTTACGGTGGACCGCCTGCGCCCGATCTATGTCATCAAGGATCAGGGAGAGCGCTTGTGCCTGTGCCGGGCGCCATTGGGCGGTCCAGCGGCGGCCCAGTTCATGGACGCTTTGATCGCCCTTGGCTGCCGGAAATTCCTGGCCGTCGGCTCCTGCGGGACCTTGGTTGACATCAAGGAGAACGACTTCTTGATCCCAACCCGGGCTCTGAGAGACGAGGGCACCTCCTACAAGTACCTGCCGGCCAGCCGCTATGTGGACCTTGACCCGGTTGCTGTGGAAAAAATTGGCCAAGGACTGGCAGAGCAGGGATTGCCCTATGAGCACTGCACGACCTGGACGACGGACGGCTTTTTCCGTGAAACCCAGGACATGGTCGAGTACCGGCGCGAAGAAGGCTGCCAGGTGGTGGAGATGGAATGTGCCTCAATGGCCGCCGTTGCCGCCAAGCGGGGCGTTGAATTCGGCCAGCTGCTCTACACGGCCGATTCCCTGGCCAACGTGGCGGCCCATGACGACCGCAGCTGGGGAAAAGCTGCTCAAGAGCAGGCTATGCACATCTGCCTGCGGATTATCCACATTTTTTAAACAAGCCAGGCCTAAAAATAAGCCCAAAAAGAGGAATCTCGCGTGAGATTCCTCTTTTTGCTGTGCATAAGTCTTGAATTTCTTACTTGTTTTGGCTGAAGTACTGTTCCTTGTTGACCTTGAAGTAGGTCTGGTAGTCCTTGAAGTAGTTGTGGTACATGTGCTTCATCAGCAGCCAGCGCTTAAAATTGCGGTCTTTGTCATAGAAGACGGTCGTGCCGTACTTGCCTTCTTTAAGGAGCTCCATGGCCTCGTCCTTGGCCGGGGAAGGAACCGCGTATTCTTCAAAAAGCTTCCGCGGCACGCCGAGCCAGAGCATATGGCCAGCCCGGTCCTTGTTCCCGTAGACGGTTGCCCGATCCTTGAGGGAGTCCTCAACGTAGTCGTCGATGTACCACTTGGCCAGGTTGTAGCCGTTCAGGGTCACGTAGAAGCTGGAGCGGCCTTGGCGGAGGTTGATTTCAAAGAACTTGTAGATCCCGTCGCGGCGGTCGTACTTGATGTCGAAGTTGGCCATCCCCGTGTAGTGGATCTTTTCCAAAAAGGCCTGAACGGTCTGGTAGAGCTGCTCATCATAGTCCGGCGCGATCACCATGTAGTTGCCAATGGCGATTGGGTCTGGATCTTCCAAAAGCGGGTGGCCCAGGCACATCATCTTGACCTTATGATTTTTGTCCACATAAGCGTTCAGAACCCGCATGTTGGAGTCGTCGCCTGGGATAAAGTCCTGCAAGATCAGGTCTTCCTTGTAGCCGTTGGTGTAAATCTTGCCCACGATGTCTTTGAATTCAGCAAAGTCCTTGATGACAAAGGCCTTCTTGCGGCCCTCAAACTGCACGTCCAGCCAGGACACCGGGTCTTCTGGCTTTAAGGCAACCGGGAAGGGGAACGGTACGTTTTCATAAGAGCCATCCTGGTAGTCCTTCATGGTGATGATGTGGGTCTTAGGATATGGCAGGCCGTATTCTTCACAGACTTCATAGAAGCCCTCTTTGGAGATCAGCTTTTCCAGCAGGTCGTAGTTGATGTAAGGCACGATAAAGGCCTTTTCCAATTCAGCCTTGTGCTTGGCCAAAAGCTCGGAATAGCCGTCCCCGCAGGAAATCAGGATGACTGGCTCGGGATGGTCTTGGTATTCCTTGATCTTTTCCCGCATGACTTCGATAAAGGTTGGATCCTCGGTAAAGCCGGGGTGGACCTCGATATCAACGATGTTGGAGTAGCGGGTCGGAGCCAGGGTGGAAGCACCCCAGGCTTGAACCTTGATTCCGTAAGCTTCATGGAAGGAGCGCGCCATCCCGTAGACGTTGATGTCGCTGCCCAGCAGAATTGGGGTAAATGGTTTCATTGCTTGTTTGATTCTTTCTAATTTGCTTCATTGTTTGGACCGGTTGGGTCCTTACATATACTAGCATTTATGAGCCGGACTGATTCAATGGGGAAGCGCTTTTTTAGAAAAAATTGCCGCTCTTATTCCGCGATCCGGTAGCGGATGGCTTTGGCCTTGCCGCGCTTCGTGATAAGGCCCTTGCCCTCCATTTGCCGGAGCAGGCGGGTAGCCGTGGCCGGACTGACTCCCAGCAATTTTTCGATGTCGCTTCGGATGAATTCCGTGTGGCCTTGGCCAAAAGCCAGGACGGCCTGCTCGTTGCCAGCCGGGGCCGCGCTCTTGGCGGCTTTGGGGCGGGCTGGCCGCGTTGCCGGCTGGGGCTTAGCCTTGGCCTTTGGCTTAAGCTTAATGCTCTTAAGCTGGTAGGCTGGCAGGACCACCTTGAAAGAAGCAGGGGCGGGGATGATGATGGGCTGGTCGGCCGCGCCCTCGTAGGCACTCTTGATCCGGGCCAAGCCCGTGCCGTAGGATTCTACCAGCTTGAGCCGGTAGAAGAACTGGGCCAGGTGCGGGTTGCGGCAGACTGACAGGCCCAGCTTGACGTCAGCTTCGGTAATTCCGTCCGCGAGACCGCCGTAAGAGATGAACTCAATCCGGTCAGCGTAGACATTGATCAAGGTGCTGGCTGGATTGGAATAGTCCCTGTGGATAATGCAGTTCATCAAGGCCTCGCGGATAGCCTGCGGTGGATAAGTCCGCTGGTCTTCCCGGTAAAGGCCCTTGATCTGGCTCTTGACCGGGTTGTGCTGGTCAATGAAGCGGTAGACGGCCGCGAACTGGGCGGCCAAAGAGCCGGTAAACTCCTGCCGGTCCAGGAACTCATCCTGGGTCACCCCTTTGAAGACCCCGCACTTGATCGAGTAGGGGCACTGGTCTGACAAAAGCAGGTCCAGATTGCTGAACTGGCCCAGGCCCAAAAGCTGGGCCGGCGTTTGGGCAGCCGGCAGCTGGTGGTCGGCCAGGACCTGGTTCAGACTCTTAAAAGTCAAATCCTGCCGGTAGGAGAGCTGGTTTTCAAAATTTTCGCTGGCGTTTGGATTGAACATAACGATTTTCCCCCATTTTTTAGTTGGTTGGCCTACTAACTATTCTAATCCAATCACGTCAATCCCGTCAACAACTTGATTAGATTTGATTTGATTGGATTGACGTGATTTGATTCGATTCCCGAAAGACAAATAAACCAGAGCCCACGCGGGTTCTGGCTGTTTGCTAATCATTGATGTTAGTGTGCTGCTTGTGCTTGGCGTAGAAGTAGTAGGCCAGGTAGCAGAGAATGACGAAGGGGATGGTCGCGTAGAGGGCCACCCGCTGGTTGGGGTCAAACCAGATCAGGAGGCAGGAAGCCAGGCTGGCCAGGAAGGCGAACCAAGGGGTGAAGGGGTAGCCCGGGGTCTTGAACTTCAACTCGCTGACCTGGTGGCCATCCTTGAGCCACTTTTTGCGGAAGTTCAACTCGCAAAGGGCGATGGCCATCCAGACGAAGACGACCGCCAAGCCGGAGATGGAGACCAGGACCAGGTAGATCGTGTCCGCGGCATAAATGCTGGTCAGCAGGGACAGAATCCCGCCCAGCATGCTTACGACCAGGGAGATGGCGGGGATGCCCCGCTTGTTGGTCTTGGCGAAGACGACCGGAATCGTTCCTTCATTGCCTAAAGACCACAGCATTCGCGTGGAGGCGTAGAGGCCGGAGTTGCCGGCGGAAATGATGGCCGTGAGCACGACGAAGTTCATCAGGTCGCTGGCAAAAGGAATCCCCATCATCTTGAAGATGTGGACGAAGGGACTTTCGCTGACGCCAGCCTGCTTGTAAGGGATCAGGCAGGCCATCACGAAGATGGAGCCGATAAAGAAGATGATCAAGCGCCACAGGGTGGTGTGGATGGCCTTAGGCAGGGTCTTTTCCGGATCCTTGGCCTCCCCGGCGGTGATCCCGATCAATTCCGTCCCTGAAAAGGCAAAGTTGACCGTCAGCATGGTCGTAAAGACGCCCTTAAAGCCGGTCGGAAACCATCCGTCCTTGGTCAGGTTGGTCAAAAGCGGTGCATGAGTGTAGCCTTTGACCGGGATGAGGCCAACGACTGCCAGCCCGCCCAAAACAATAAAGGCAACGATGGCAAAGACCTTGACGGCCGCGAACCAGAACTCGCTTTCCGCGAAGACGCGGACGGAGAAGTAGTTGGACAGGAAGATCAGGATCATGAAGACCAGGCTCCAGACCCAGACCGGGATGCTGGGGAACCAGTGGCGCATGATGATCCCCGAGGCCGTGAACTCGCTGCCCAAGGCAATGGCCCAGGTCAGCCAATAGAGAATGGCAACGACGAAGCCCGTTGCCGGGTTGAGCAGGTTTTTGGCATAGACGTGAAAAGAGCCAGTGTAAGGCATGGCCACGGACAATTCGCCTAGGCAGAGCATGACGGCGTAAACCAATACCGCTCCGACGAAGTAGGCCAGGATGGCCCCAATTGGCCCGGCCTGGCTGATGGTATAGCCGGAACTAAGGAAGAGTCCCGTCCCAATGACTCCGCCCAGGGAGATCATTTGGATATGCCGGGCCTCCATTTTTCGTTCCAGGTGCTCGACTTTTCCTTTGTTTTTTTCTTGAGTCATGAAGCATTCCTCTTTTATTTACGCTAAATTCTATTTAAAATAATAACTATAATAGCATAATAAACAGGTGAGTAGGGAGGGGATTCCTAATGACGGATTTATTATCGTTGTTAAAAGAACCACTCGTGCTGGACGGATCCATGTCAACCCCTTTGGAAGCTTGGGGTGAGCAGACCAATACCGACTTATGGACGGCTGAGGCTTTGCTTGACCATCCTGAATGGGTCTACAAGGTCCACTACGAGTATTTTAAGGCCGGAGCCCGGATGACGATCACGGATACCTACCAGACCAGCATCCCAGCTTTTGAGAAGCATGGCTTAAGCGCCAGCGAAGCTCGGGGCTTGATGGAAAAGGCCGCGGAGATCGCGCTTAAGGCCCGTGACGACTATGAGGAGCGGACTGGCATCCACAATTTCGTGGCTGGGTCCGTGGGCCCTTACGGGGCCTACCTGGCCGATGGGAGCGAGTACCGGGGCGACTACCTGCTAAGCCGCGACCAATACGTGGACTTCCACGCGCCGCGGATTGAAGAGCTGGTCAAGAGCGGGGTCGACTGTCTGGCCATTGAGACCCAGCCGAGGCTGGACGAGGTGCAGGCCATTCTGGCCTACCTCAAGGACCAGTACCCGGAGATCCCCGTCTACGTCAGCTTCTCGTTAAAGGACCCGGAAACCATCAGTGAGGGGACGCCTTTGACCGCGGCCATCCAGGCCGTGCAGGATGACCCGCAGGTCTTCGCGGCCGGCATTAATTGCTTTAAGCTGGAATGGGGCTCAGCCGCCGTCAAGACGGTCAAGTCTGTGGCCAAGAAGCCGGTCGTGATCTATCCAAATTCTGGCGCTGAATATGATCCAGAGGCCAAGGCGTGGAAGTATCCGGCTGAAGGCACCAGCTTTGGGGCCGCGGCTAAGGACTGGCTGGATGCCGGGGCCATGATCGTTGGGGGATGCTGCACGACAATGCCAAGCGATATCGCCAAGGTCAACGCCGCCGTCAAGAAGCTGGAAATGGAATTGGAATAAGAGCATTTTTACGAGAAAAATAAGCACCGAACTAGTCGTATCATAGTTCGGTGCTTATTTTGGCTGGTCATTTTCCACTAGCGCGGAAAGCCGCTTTTCCTTCCAGTGGTTGAGCAACTTGTCGATCCGGTCGGGGTGGTCAAAGATGTCGTAGTTTTCAAAAAGGCCCATGATGCCGCCGCTGTAGAAGGCGAGAGCCATTTCAGGATCATCGGCGATCTTGATCTGGTGCAGGAGAGGGTCCTGGTCGGTCGTGCCTGCCGCTTCCGTCATGTGCAGGGATTCAGCGAGCAGGTCCTGGATCAGGTGCATGGTGTCCGGGTAGAGATTGATCCGGCCCTGGTTCTGCGGGCTGAGATTGTGCAGGAGGGTCAGGTTCTCATGCATGAAGGCCTTGATCTGCTCAATGGCGTCCGTGGACGTCTTCGTGTCCGCCAGCAGCTGGCGGATCAAGGTCATGAAAAGCTCATCCACGACTTCATATTTGTCGCGAAAGTAGCGGTAGAAAGAGCTGCGGTGAATCATGGCCTCCTTGCAGATGTCGGCAACCGTAATCTCCTCAAACCGCTTCCTGCTCAGCATTGTCTTCATTGCCAGCAAGATATCGCGCCTCATCCTGTTTTCGCTTTGTCTCATTCCTGTCCATCTCCGAAATCAATCACTCTAATAATCCTCTGCGACAAATATAACAAAGCTTTTGGCAAAATAAAGGCTTTTGCACCTTAATCAGACAAAAACTGAAAGGTGTCTCAAAAACGGACGTTTCGCCTGCTTTACTGCTGGGACTTTTGCCTGCTTGTCTTATACTTAGGCTGAGTTGGGGAGTTGGCAAAGACATCGCGATCCCTCCCTGGCCCTTTTCTTTATTTTTGTTTGTGATTGCAACAGCATATTTTTTCATATACACTCAACACAATATCTAAAATTTCGTATGCATGATGCTTGATGAGCCACGCGACTCCTTCATTCCTTTGATCGTGGCTCCCTGAGTGAAATAAGCGCCGGCCTTTGTCACCACTAGGCTGACGCTTATTTTTTTGCAGAAGGCGAAAGAAAGACAAATTTTTCAGGTCCTTCTTATTGTGAAAGACAAATAAAAGAGGTATACTACTTTCTAATTTAAAATTAATCTAGAATCTGATTTTGATTTGCAAAGAAAGAGGCATGAAATATGGCAGTAGACAAAGTAAAAGCATTTTTCGCGGGCACGGGCGTCGATGTGATCGAATTGCCTGAATCATCGGCAACGGTTGATTTGGCGGCTGAGGCTTTGTCCACTGAGCCTGACCAGATTGCCAAGACCCTGTCTTTCCTGGTCAATGATGAGCCGGTTTTAGTCGTTATGGCTGGCGAAGCCCGGATCGACAACCACAAGTACAAGGGCGTCTTCCACAAGAAGGCCAAGATGATTCCCTTTGACCAGGTTGAGGACTATGTCGGCCACGCGCCGGGCGGGGTCTGCCCCTTCGCGGTCAAAGACGGGGTCCAAGTCTACCTGGATGAGTCGCTTAAGCGCCATGAGGAAGTCTTCCCGGCAGCTGGCTCGTCAAATTCAGCGGTAAAATTATCAATTCCTGACCTGGAAAAGTACTCGGGCTATGAAGCCTGGATCGACGTGACCAAGAACTAGGCCGGCAAACAAAAAACGCGAGCCTTGGACGTGGCTCGCGTTCTCTGTGATGTGAAAAATTACACTGATAACAATAGTTTACCAAAAGATAAGCCGAGCGCTTGGTGGGACGCTCAACCCAATCGTAATTTTCTCATTTATATGATAATACTTTCATTTCCTTTCGTAAAGCGGCCTAGCTCAACTTTTTTGCAAAGTCTGTGTAAAGCTCTGGTGTGATAAGCTGAACTTACAGATAAAATTCTTCGATAGAAAAGAAAGGAAAAAAGTGAAAATGAAAACCAGAGAATTAGCCGCCTTGCGTGGGCAGATCGATGAGGCCGACCGGGAGCTGGTAGCGGCTCTGGTCAAGCGCTACGACATTGTCCGCCAGGTCGGCACGATCAAGCAGGCCCAGGGGATCGCCGTTTATGACCCCAAGCGCGAGGGGCAGGTCTTGGACAAGGTGGCCAGGCTGGCGGGACGGCCGGAATACGCGGCCGCGGTCAAGGCCGTCTATCAGACCATCATGGATGAGGCTAAGAAACTTGAAAAATAGGATTAAAGGAATGAGCTGGCTGGCTCAGTCCTTTTTGCTTTTGCGGAAAAAGTGTTAGAATTATAGAACGACAATGAAAGCACGCTATTGTTTTCAGCTGCTGGGCTGAAAACGCGGATAATTTAACAAGGGGATAGATTGAAGAATGGATAGAGATTTCGGCCTGCTCTTGAAGAGAAACTACGACTTAATGGCCAAGCATGGCAACCGCGCCTTGCAGAAAATGGGCCTGACCTTCTCGCAATTTCACGTGTTGGCTTACCTGTATAAGAAATGTCCAGACAAGCGGGCACCGTTAAAGAAGCTGGAAACCCATTTTGAAGTGGCCCAGGCAACGATGGCCGGCATCGTCGCCCGGTTGGATGGCAAGGGCTACGTGATCAGCCGCGTCTGTGAAATGGACAAGCGGGTCAAGATTATCCAGCTGACGCCAGAAGGCGAGGAAAAGTGTCAAGAGGCCTTGGCGTCAGTGCACCAGTTCCACGATAAGATCGAAAGCCTCTACAGCGAGCAGGAGCTGGCTCAGTACAAGGAGTACATGGAGCGCCTTTATCAGTTCCTGGTCCAGGCTGATGAACAGGAACAGAAGAAGCGGCTTGCAAATAGAAAAACGAGCGGTTAAAGTGGAGATGTGCAAGTATTTTTTCGCAAACATGCAAGTTATTAAGCGGGGACACCATGACTAACACCAAGAAAAAGATTCTGCTCTTGTCAACAGGAGGTACCATTGCCTCAGTAGCTTCAGAAGAGGGCTTAGTGCCCGGACAATCCGGTGCTGAGCTCCTCCATACTTTGGGCGGGCAGCCTTATGAAATTACGGCCAAGGACATCCTTTCCCTGGACTCATCCAATATCCAGCCAGAAGAATGGGCCTACATCGCCGAACAAATTTACCAGCTCCGCCGGGGCTATGATGGCATCGTCGTCTCCCACGGGACGGATACCATGGCCTACACGGCCTCAATGCTCACCTTTATGCTTCAGGGGATTGACCTGCCAGTCGTTCTTACTGGGAGCCAGGTGCCTATGCAGGCTATCTTGAGCGATGCCCCGGACAACCTCCGCGTGGCCTTCGCTGCCGCGGCGACCTGCAAGCCGGGGATCTACATTGCCTTCAACCGGCAGATCATGCGGGGATGCCGCTGCGTGAAGATCAGAACCACCGGTTTTGACGCCTTCAAGTCCATCAACATGGATCCAGTCGCTCAGGTAACTTCCGACGGGATCGACATCAAGCACTCAGCGAATGAGTACGTGCCAAGCGAGCACGCCATCTGCACCCTGAACACCAAGGTCAACCCCCACGTGGCGATGGTCAAGCTTTTCCCAGGCTTTGATCCGGCCATGCTCAAAGCCATGGTTGACGCCGGATGCAAGGGGATCGTCGTCGAAGCTTATGGCTTGGGCGGGATGAACTATATGCGCCGGAACATGGTCAAGGCCGTGGGCGAGATCATCAAGCAGGGAATCCCGGTTATCGCCTGCAGCCAGTGCTTGTACGAGCGGACTGACCTGACCAAGTACGAGGTCGGCCGGGCTGCTTTGCTTGAAGGGGCCATCAGCGGCCGCGACATGACCAGTGAAAGTGCCGTAACCAAGCTGATGTGGGCCTTGGGCCAGGAGATGGATCTGGACGAAATCCGTGCCTTCTTCAATAAGGACATTGCCGGCGAGGTTACGATTGCCTCAAGAAGCTAGTCAATAGAATAATTGCCTTAAAGCAAAGCTGTCCAGCCTCGGCTGGACAGCTTTTTGATTGGAAAATTGTTAAGAATGAAGGCCGCTTCATTTTGTGAAAGCCTTGCCAAAGCTTATAATTGAAGATAGCAAAAGCAGTTAATAGAAAGGGGGAGCGGCACGCTCATCCTTCGGTTAAAGCCGAAGCTTTCCGCGTGTCCATGGATTATGAAACATAGAAAAGAAACCTTTGGCCTGCTCCTGGCGTCCGCGGCTCTGCTCGCGGGCTGCGGGAGCCAAAGCCAGCCGCAGTCGGCGCCAGCCAGCAGCCAAAAGGCCAAATCGTCATCAAGCCGCGCCAGTTCTAAGTCCGCCGCTAGTTCGGCCACCAGTTCAGCCACCAGCTCAAGCAAAGCAGCTTCAAGCCGCGCCAGCTCTAAGTCTTCGGCTTCTTCAACCAGCCAGGACCGGATGAGCAGCTTGACCAAGCAGCTGCGCGGCCAATTGCCGGGGATGCTGCTGCCCACGGCCGATGGCCTGGGACAAGGCAGCGAGCAGCTGAACGTGCGCTATACGGCCGCAAGCGACAAGAACGTTGTCTACTACAGCGTCGGCAACAGTCCGCGGAAATTCAACGACAGCCAGCTTGCCAACGAAAAGCCGTATGCCGTCTTGACGGAATACAAGAACGTGGCTGATCCAGGCAGCCTGATCAACTACCAAGCGCCCAAGAGCGGCCTGCCAACGGTCAAGCTGGAGGACGGAGTGACTGGGACTGAGGAAGGGGCTGCTGGTTCAACCTACCTGCAGTTCAACCAAGACAAGTGGTCCTTCGTCGTCCGCGCCAGCAACGTGCAGGGGCAAAAGCCCGAGCCCACGGCCAAGACCCTGCTTGAGCTCTATCGCCAGTATGGCCTGCCGGCCAGCAGCCGGCAAGCCAGCGTCCAGGTTGACGTTGGCGAAAGCCTGGGCTCTTTGAATACCGTGATTGCCTGGGCCAAGGGGACGAGCGTTTACCAGCTCAAGGCCCACAGCACGGAAACGGCCTTTAAGATGCTCAAGAGCCTGCAGTAGGAAGCACCAAAGCAAGAACAAGAATGAGGAGCAGAAATGTACAAACTAATAGCCAGCGACTTAGATGAGACGCTTCTTGGCCCGGATCACCACATCAGCGCGGAGAATCTGGCCGCGATTCACAAGTGCCAAGAGTTGGGAATCAAATTCGTGCCCGCGACGGGCCGCGGCTTTGGCTCAATTCAAGCCACGCTTGCGGAACTAGGCATTCAAGGAGCCGCCGGCCAATATACCATCAGCTACAACGGCGGGGCAATTTACGAGAATCAGGGCCCGCGCTTAATCAAGTTTACGGGGATGGCTTATGACCTGATCGAGGAACTCTACGAGCGTGGGCAAAAGTATGATGTCTGCATGCATATCTATAGTGAAGACAAGGTTTTTGCCTATAATTTGAATGAAGAAGAGCGGAATTTCTGCAAGGGCCGCTTGGACTTTGTCGAACTTGCCGACCAGACCCTGGACCGCTTGCGCGCCAGCGGCGAGAACTTCGTGAAGATTCTTTACGAGAACCGGGATTTTGCCTATCTCAAGCAGATCAGAAGCGAAATGAGCGACCTGGAAAGCCGGGCGGAAATCAGCTACTCGTCCAGCCGCTATTTGGAATTCAATCCCGTCGGCGTCAACAAGGGCAGCGGCTTAAAGGCGCTGTGCGCGGAAATTGGCATCGATCTCAAGGAGACGATGGCTTTGGGAGACAGCTTCAATGATGACGCCATGATCAAGGTCGCCGGCTTGGGCGTGGGGATGGCCAATACGACCCCGGAAATGCAGGCTGACTGCGATGTCATTACGGAGCGGGACTACCAGCACGGCGGCGTGGCGGAAGCGATCAACCGCTTCGTCTTGCCCCAATATGCCGGCCAGTAACAGGAGCTAAAGAGCTATGGAAACAATCATGCTGGTGGAAGATGACCAGCAAATCATTGCCAACGTCAGTCAGACTTTACAGAAGTGGCAGTATGAACCAGTCGTGGTCAAGGATTGGACCAAGGTTGCCGAGGAAGTGACTGAAAACCAGCCGGACTTGGTCTTGTGCGATATCACGCTGCCAACTTTTGACGGCTTCTACTGGATTCAAGAAGTCAGAAAGAAGAGCCCGGTGCCCATCATCGTGATCTCGGCCGCGGATATTGATGCCAACGTGATGCATGCCGTTTCCGCCGGGGCAGACGATTACATCATGAAGCCTTTCTCAGGAGCGGTCTTGCTGGCCAAGATTCAGGCCCTCCTGCGCCGGAACAAGCTCCAAAGAAGCCAGCCGCTGGCCTTGGCTGGGGCCAGCTTCAACAGCCTGACCAATGAATTGGCCAAGGGCGGCGGAGTCGTGCAGCTGACCCCGACTGAAGGGGCCATGCTCCAGATTCTGCTTTTGCAGAGAGGCCAGGTTGTGTCTAAACGAGAGATTCTGGAATTGCTCTGGCAAGGCGGAAAGTATTTAAACGAAAATACCCTGAACGTGAATGTGTCGCGCCTGCGGGGCAAGCTCCACCAGCTAGGCTTAGACCAGTACCTGGTGACTGAGCGGGGGCTGGGCTATCGGTTGCTGGCGGACCAGGAGGGATGATGGACAAGCATTTTGGACGCAAATATTTGCGAAAAGAGCTGCCGCTCATCTTGCTGTACGCGATCATGATGGCCTTCTTGGCCCTGATCTTGAGCCTTTACAGCGTCAGCTTTGAACTGCTGGGCGATCTCGTGCGCTACACCTTGCCCTGCTTGCTGACTTGGCTGGTTTATGATTTTCTGGCTGAAAAGCGCCGCTCGCGGGAAATTCGCCGCTGGAGCGGGCAGACTCCCTTAAAGGCGGCTAGTCCCAGCCAGGTGGCCTTGGTTGACCGGGCCAGAGCCTTTGAGGCAGACAAGCGGCAAAGTGAGCAGGCCTGGGCTTTGCGGGCTCAAGAAGAAGTTGAGCAGATGGAGCTGCTGGCGCATGAGATCAAGAACTCCTTGACCGAAATCAGCGGCTTGGCCAGTCAAGGCGACCAGGTTTCCAGCCACGCGCTTGAACAGCCCCTGCGCCAGGCTGACTACCAGCTGAACCTCCTGCTCATGGGACAGCGGCTGGCCGCTGACCAGCATGACTATGACTTTACGTGGTGCAAGCTGGCGGGCTTGATTGGCGAGATTCTGGCCCAGGAGATGGCCGTCTTCTTGGAGAAGGGGCTCGTTCCCGATGTAGCCGTAGGCGCAAGCGAGGTTTTGACCGACCGCAAGTGGCTGCGCTTTATCGTCCAGCAGCTTTTGAGCAATGCCTTAAAGTACGCGACTGGCGAAACGATCAAAATCTACTTTAAGGATCAAGCCTTGACGATTTACGATGAAGGTCCCCAGATCGCGGCCAGTGATCAGCCGCGCTTGTTTGAGAAGGGCTTTACGGGCCAGAATGGCCACCATCACGTCCAGTCAACGGGGATGGGGCTGTACTTTGTCAAAGAGGCGGCAGACCAGCTGGACTTGACCGTGTCCGTATTGTCTGAGGACAAGGGGGTCGCTGCCCGGATCATTTTTCCCGCTGACGCGGTTA
Organism: Faecalicatena absiana; assembly: GCA_017309015.1. Classification (GTDB taxonomy): domain Bacteria; phylum Bacillota; class Bacilli; order Lactobacillales; family Lactobacillaceae; genus Lactobacillus; species Lactobacillus absianus. Next base: position 477,687 of record JAEDAG010000001.1, on the reverse strand, counting down.
AAAACGGCAAATAGCAAAATAAATCCACAAGCAAAAGCTGGCCAACCAGGCCGGCTTTTTTGGTTGGGTTTTGAACCTTACGAAAATGTAAGCTTCTTGCCATTTTCGTAAGTAGGAAAAGTGGCGGCGGCTTTTTATAATAAATAACAAGTAAAGGGAACAAGAAAGGATTTATTAGATGCCACTTTTAAAACTCAAGCACGTTAAAAAAGTCTACAACGAAAAAGCCAGCAATGCCGTGGCGGCTTTGAAGGATATCAGCTTCACGGTTGAAAAGGGGGAGTACGTTGCCATCATGGGGGAATCCGGCGCGGGGAAGAGTACCCTGCTCAACATCATGGCGACTTTGGACAAGGCAACGGGTGGACAAGCCATCCTGGGGGAGCAGAATTTAAATGAGCTCAAGCCTGACGACGCGGCGCGCTTTCGCCGGGAGCACTTGGGCTTTGTCTTCCAAAACTTTAACCTCTTGGACAGTCTGTCCAATAAGGACAACATTTTCCTGCCGCTGGTTTTGGCGAAGACGCCGCCAGCGGAAATGGAAGCCAGACTCAAGCGCTTGGCGCCAAAGCTGGGAATTGACCAGCTTCTGGACCGTTATCCCGTTGAGGCATCCGGTGGCCAGCAGCAGCGCGTGGCCGTGGCCAGAGCCTTGATCGTGCAGCCGGACCTGCTGCTGGCGGATGAGCCCACGGGGGCACTGGATTCGTCAACCTCCAAGCAGCTCTTGCGCCTGTTTGATGAAGTCAATGCCAAGGGACAAACGATCATTATGGTGACCCACTCCACGGCCGCGGCCAGCTATGCCAAGCGGACCCTCTTCATCAAAGATGGCCGGATCTATCATGAAATCTTCCGCGGTGACTTGGACCAGCGGACCTACCAAGAACAGATCAACAATGCCATGGTAGCTTTGACGGGCGGTGATATCGATGCTCAATAAGCTTGTATTGTCCAGCCTGAAGCGCAACCGCCAGGTCTATGTGCCCTACCTCTTTGCCGTCATGATTCTGGGTGCCTTGAACTATATCTTTTTTGCTTTAATGGCCAATGCCAGTCTGAAGGACCTGGAGTCGGGTTTCGCGACCAACATCCTGTTAGGCCTGGGCTCGGGGATCGTCATCATCTTGACCGTGGCCTTTATGATCTACGCGAACAACTTTATCGCCCGCCGCCGCGAACAGGAGCTGGGCCTTTACAGCATGCTGGGGATGACCTCCAAGAACTTGATCGCGCTGATCGGCTTGGAGAAGGGCTTTCTGGGTGCCGCGGGCTTTGCGGGCAGCGTCGTCATCGGGCAGATTTTTGAAAAAATTGCCTTTCAAGCTTATGCCAAGCTGCTGAAATTGACCACGGCCAAAGAAGGCTGGCTCTCAGTGCCGGCGGTTGGCAAGACGGCCCTCTTCCTGCTTGTCTTGTTTGCCTTCCTCTTTATCTTGGATGCAAGCAAGGTTAAGCGCATGACGCCGCGGCAGTTGTGGAATGCCGGCAAGACCGAGGTCAAGCTTAAGAAGCGGACGCCGTATTTCACGGGTCTGCTTGGCGTGGGCCTTTTGGGCTGGGGGTATTTCCTGGCAGTGACGACCAAGCCAACGGCTAGTGCCTTGATGCGCTTCCTGGGAGCAGCCTGTCTGGTGATCGTGGGGACTTATTTCGTCTTTATCGCGGCCAGCGTGGTCCTGCTCAAGTTCCTCCAAAGCCGCCAGAACTACTACTACCAGCCCAAGCACTTCATCGCCGTGTCGGGCATGCTGCAAAGAATGCGTGCCAATGGAGCCGGTCTGGCCTCGGTCTGCTTGATGGTTTCAGCCGTGATGGTGGTCCTGTTTGGCTCAATCTCAGCCTATAGCGGCAAAGAGGGGGCCTTAAAGTCCTGGAATCCGACAGACGTCATCATCAAAAGAACCACCCCCTTGTCTAAGCAGGAAGTGGCCTTGATTTATAACCAGTCCAAACGGGCCAAGGCAAAGCTGGGGAGGGTGACGCAGTTTACAATGACTGAGCCCGCGTTCGCGAAGCTGACTGACGACCGCCTGCAGACGAGCCCTAATTTCTCCAATAGCGTGAATGCCAGCGTGATGATGGTCGATCAGGCCAACTATAACAAGATTACGGGGCAAAAGGTTCATCTCCAAGGCGGGCAAGCCTTGGTCTATACCCAGCAAAGCCGCTTGGGGTCAAGCTTGGCGATTGATGGCCATCGCTACCAGGTCAAGCAGCTGGCCAAGTTTAAGTATGCCTTCAACCCGGGTCACTCGATCCTGGAGCCAATCTGGATTATCGTCAAGCAGCTGCCCAAGCAGGCGAAAACGGCTTATGTTTATGCCTATAACTATCAGATGCCGGCAGCGACGCTCAAGCAGCGGGTAGCCTACGAGCAAAGCATCGCTTATCAGCTGGCCAACATCGACTTTTCGGGGATGGCGATGAATGAAGCGGCTTATACCGGCTTGATGGGCGGGATCATCATGATTGGCTTGATGATCAGCCTGGCCCTGATCCTGTCAACGGCCGTCGTGATCTACTTCAAGCAGGTTTCGGAAGCTTATGCCGACCGGTCAAGATTCGTGACGATGCAGCAGGTGGGGCTGAGCGAAGCAGAAACAACCCGGGCCATTCACGAGCAAGTGCTGATGATTTTCGCCTTTCCGCTGATTGGCGGCGGGCTCAATATGCTGATTGCCGCGCCAGCCGTTAAATCGGTGCTGTACGAATTCGCGATTTATAACTCGGCCCTGATGCTTAAGGTTGGCCTCTGGGTAATGCTGGCCGTTTTGGCCTTTTACTTGGCAACCTACGCGATTACGACGCGCGTTTACCGCCGAATTGTTGGATAGATCTAAAAAAGGCAAACCGGACTCGGTTTGCCTTTTTAGATGAATAAGTGAACCAGCGCGGCCCATAAGCATAGGCCGGCAGCCACGGCCAAATGAAAGCGGGCCTTGCGGACCTTGTGGTGAAAACAGATCATCCCCAGGCCGGCACCAACGGGCGCCAGCAGGGCGAAGAGCAGCAGGGTGCGCTCGGGGATGCGCCAAGCATGCCGCTTGGCCTTGCCTTTATCGATCCCGTAAAGGGCAAAGGCCAGCAGGTTCAAGCTGATGATGCTGGCGTGCAGGAAAGCGTTCATGGCGATTTTTATCCTATTTATAACTAAAAAACAGCACCTGAAAGCCAGGTGCTGTTTTAATGATCAAAAGCTTTACTTGCCCTTGATGTCCTTGATCATCTTGGCTTGCAGGTCAGCCAAGGCTGGGGTCAAGTAGACCGGGTAGCGGTCCGGGTTCAAGAGTCTTTGCGTTTCTTCTGGCAGTTCGGCCAGCTTTTCATACATGTGCTTTTGAATCTTGAAGGTGTCGGTTTCGATTGACTTGGCCTTTGGCCCAACAACAACCTGGGTCAGCAAGACCGCGTCGAAGTCTTTCAAGTCGGCTTCGGTTTCAGTCATCATTGGGTCCATGTTTACGCCGACAAATTCGTCAGGCAGCTTTTCATCAGCCAGGGCAATGACGTCCGCGAAGGCGTTCTTGGTGCCCTTGTGGTAGAGGCGGTAAGCCTTCTTTTCGCCAGGCAGGGTCACCTTTTCCTTGGAGTTGGACAGCTTGATTTTTGGTTCCCATTCGCCGCCGTCCATCTTCAAGGCTGCCAGCTTGAAGACGCCGGACAGGACTGGAGAGCTGGAGCTGGTGATCAATTGCTCGCCAACGCCGAAGCTGTCAAGCGGCGCGCCTTCTTGCAGGAGGGAGTGGATGACGTTTTCGTTCAGAGCGTTTGAAGCGGTGATGGTTGCTTCTGGGAAGCCGGCGTCGTCCATCATCTTGCGGGCCTTTCTTGACAGCTTGGCAATGTCGCCGGAGTCGATTCTGATCCCGAACTTCTTGTAGCCCTTCTTCTTCAATTGCTTGAAGACCTTGATCGCGTTTGGCACGCCGGACTTAACGACATCGTAGGTGTCGACCAGGAGCAGGGCATTGCCAGGGTAAACGTCAGCCCATCTTTCGAAGGCTTCAAGCTCAGTTGGGAAGCTTTGAACCCAAGCGTGGGCCATGGTGCCGGCAACAGGAATGTTGAACTTGGCGGCGGACAGGCAGTTGCTGGTTGAGCCGCAGCCGCCGATAACAGCAGCCCGAGCGCCCAATACGGAAGCGTCAGGACCTTGAGCCCGGCGGGCACCGAATTCCATGACTGGCCGGCCGGCAGCAGCCAGGTTGATCCGGCGTGACTTGGTTGCAATCAAGGATTGGTGGTTGATCAGGTTCAAAACGAAGGTTTCAAGCAATTGGCATTGGATCAAAGGCCCCTTGACCGTGAGGATTGGTACGCGCGGGAAGACTGGCGTGCCTTCTGGAATCGCGTAAACGACGCAGTCAAAAGTCATGGTTTCCAGGTATGAAATGAATTCATCGCTGAATTGGTGCAGACTCTTGAGATAGTCAATGTCTTCCTTGGTGTAGTGGAAACCTCTGAGTTGTTCAACGACTTGTTCCAGACCCGCGGCGATCACGAATGAGCCGTTGTCAGGAACGTTGCGGTAGAAGACGTCGAAGACGGCTTCAGTATCGTGCGGCAGGGTCTCGAAGTACCCATTGGCCATTGAAAATTCGTAAAGGTCAGTGATTAATGCGTGTGATAAAGACATAGTATAAAAATCTACTTTCTCAATATAAAAAACAAACTTTCGTTCTCAACGAAGAAGCCAAGAACTTAAAAGTATTATATATTTTTTGAATGAAGCTTGCTCGCTTTTTGGACGATTTCCCGTTAATTTTTCCTGCTAGTCGACCACTTCAGCGCCCAGGCAGGACTTGAAGTGGTTCAGGGCCCAGTTTTGCCCAGCGTCGTTTAAAGCGGCCACGGCCTTTTCGTGGACGGTGATGTCATAGCCGTGGTTGTAGGCGTCCATGGCCGTGTGCAAAACGCAGATGTCGGTGCAGACCCCGGTAAGGTGAACCCGGCCGACGTGGCGCTCGCGCAAGAAGAGGTCCAGACCCGTACCGCAGAAGGCGGAGTAGCGCCCCTTGTCCAGCAAGACGACATGATCGCTGTCTTTGTGGGCTTGGTACCAGTCTTCCAAAGGACCATAGAACTTTCTGCCCCAGGTGCCAGGCAGGTTGTGAGGCGGGAAGAGCTTGGTTTCCGGGTGATAAGGGTTGCCCTTAAAGTGCTTGTCGGTTGGCAGGATGACCCACTTGCCGGCTTCGTAGAATTCATCAGCTAATTTGACGATTTGATCAGCCAAGACCTGGGCCGGCTTGCCACAGGTCAAAGCGCCATTGTCGTCAACGAAATCGTTGGTGTAGTCAATGATCAGAAGTGCTTCGTCAGTCATTTGATAACTCCTCTTTAGATTTATCTCCTAAATAGTTAAAAGTATAACTTACCTAAAATCAGGCAAAAAATAAAAGTAAAGTTCACTTAAACTTACTTAGGGTCAACTTTACTCCATAAAATGTTGTTTTTCAAGTCTTTTAGCCGATATAGTTTGGGTGGCCGTCCGCTCTTATGGTAATTCTTCTGCACGCCCGTTTCGGTGAAGAAGAAGCCATGGGTCTTGCGGAAGTTGGAATTGTCGATCTTGTCGACCGTAGTCTGGAAGAAGGGGGCATAGACCTCGCGGGCTTCCCGCAGGGTGAATTCCGGGCCCAGGATCTGCAAAATGGTTGGCTGGTAGTCTAGCTTGTTTCTGATTCGCTGGATAGCGACGGCGATGATCTCGTCATGGTCAAAGGCCAGAGCGTGGGAATTTTGGGCGATTTCAAAGGTTTGGTCGCTAGAGATCAACTCATATTTATGGCCAAAATTCTCAAAGGCAAACCAAGCAACCGCGGTTGCACCATAGCCAGGGCGAAGCGCCGGCATGGCGGGCAGGTAGGTCATGTAGGTCAAAGCCAAAGCCCGCTCACCGGGAGCCCGGTGGGGAGCGGTAAAAGTGGCCAGCTGCTCGGTAGAAGATTCAGGCAGATCCAGGCCGATCTTTTCCTTAATCAGGCGCACGGCAGCCTGGTCGGCACTTTCATTCTCACGCAGCAGGGTTTCTGGCAACGCCCAGCGGTCAGCAAAAGGCTGGTCCTTGCGCTTGACCAGAAGCAGCTGAACCCGGTGGGTCTCCTTGTTGAAGCTCCAGATCAGGTTGGTGATGGTGATCAAGGGGCGCTCGACGATCTTCTCTAATTCAGGCATCCAATCAGCTCCTTTCGCGTTTTCTTACAATTATAGCATTAAAGCAGGAAGGTGTTGGCGGTTGAAAAATCGGTCCGGATTCTGACGAATTTCGTCTTTTTTTCACGAAAGTGCAAAAATTTGCTAGGATGAAAAATTCAATGGCAAGAGCTGATAGGAAAAGTTCTTCCACTAAATATAAACAGTGCTAGAATGTAAGCGAAAAAACATTGTTTGATTTTTCATTTATTAGGAGGCTGTACGATGTTGTTTAACAAGAAAGAAAATGAAGCAGAAGAAGCATTCAAGAAGCAATTGGAAACTGTCGCAAATGACCCGGCAGTCAAGGCAAACGCGGCTTTGAGCAAGCTGATTGAAGCAGCTGTTAAGAAGACAGAAAAGTCAGAGTCAATCCGCTCAATTGCGTCTAACTTGGACACCCAATTGCGGTCCAACTTCGCTGAAAACGAACTGCCAAAGGCCGTTATCAGCTTGCAACTGGACTTGGCCCGCTACTCTGCAGTTGGTGCTAATGGCGTAGTTCTGAAGTAAATTTGGATGGACTTTGGTGGAGATAATCGAGGGATGAATTTTTAGAGTGAAGGTTAGTTTAATCCATGAACAAAAGTCTCGAAGAATTGACCATGTTGAGGAAATCCGCTTTTGAGATAGCTGATTTCCTTAAGGACAATCCTGAAAATCCAGTTTCCCTAAGCTTGTTTCTACTCAGATTAGGAATTAGGGATGCCGGCGTGGAAGACAAGTTGATAAAAAAGACGGTTGAAATTGCCTTTGGGGCAGATGATCCAATGGAGCTGACCGTTGAGGATTTTCAACATGAATTCCACAAGATCGCCAGTCAAATTAGTGACGCACCGGATGAAACAGAACAGACGATTTATATAGTAACTTGGATTGGTCAGCATCTTTTTCCAAGAGTCTACCCAATAGCCATGAACCTCTAGCAGGAGATTCCAATGGATGAAAATGTTGAAGAAATGAAAATGTTGAAAAAGGCAATGGAAGAAATTGCCCTGTATTGTGATAATGGCTTAGATACTCCGATTTCACTAAGTCTGTACTTACAGATCTTTGATATTACGGATCCGGCGGTTAAAGATAAGCTCATTAAAAAGAGCAAAGAACTAATATCTACGGCAGATGATCCGCAAAAATTGGCTGTCAAGGATTTTCAACATGAATTCCACAAGATTGCTAGTCAGATTAGCCTAGAACCAGATGAAACTGCACCAACGGTTTATATCGTAAATTGGATTGGCATGCATGCTGTTCCAGAAGTCTATCCGCTTGGTGTACGCTTTAAACGTGAATTAGAAGCGCTAGTGTAATGTCATACTGATATCTTAAGTATGCTTAGTGCTGTTAAGAAGGCTGAAAAGTCAGAGTCAATCCGCTCAATTGCGTCTAACCTGGACACCAAATTGCGGTCCAACTTCGCTGAAAACGAACTGCCAAAGGCTGTTATCAGCTTGCAACTGGACCTGGCCCGCTACTCTGCAGTTGGTGCTAATGGCGTAGTCCTGAAGTAATCTACTGAAAACTTAATCATATTAAAATAAGTGCTGCTGAAGCTTGGTATTCCTTCTTCAACAGCACTTATTAATTTATTATGAACAAAAAGTGAAAAAACCGCTACACTTTGCTCATGATTGGTGCTACAATCGTCGCAAATGACACAGCGTAGTGTTAGCTGTAGTAATCTTTTTTCATGGACTTATGGGAGGAGAAGTAATATGACTATTACAAAAAAGGTAAGCAAAATACTACTATTTAGCTTTGGATTAATTGGCATTTTACTTAATTCTTAAACTTCCCACTTACAAAAGTGGGCTCGTACCTTGAAAATTCAATAGTTTAGCCAATAAAAAAGCACAAGGCCTTTGTTCGCTTGATATAATTAAGTCGACCAAAACATCATCAGTATCAAACGAAAGGCTTGTGCTATGTCTAGTTTACCATCATTCGATACCAAAAACGAACCCCAAATTGCCCGTTCTGTTGAAAAGTTCTTCAAGGACTACAAAGTTACGGAGCTTCTCCGTAGATGTGGGCTCCGCAAGTCCAAAGGAATCCCACTTTGGTCGATCCTTTCATACATCTTCAGTAATGTGTTTCGAGATAGAAGCATGTACATGCAACAGAAGTCTGGCAAGTGTACTGCTGGCTTCTCCAAAAACACCTACTATCGATTCATGCAGAACCCACATATCAACTGGCTTCGCCTCACTATTCTGCTAGCTGAGAGGATCGTCAATGGGCACCTGAAAGATCTGACTTCTGACCAACGTGCCGATTGCTTCGTCTTTGACGATTCGCTCTACTCTAGAACTGGATACAAGAAGACTGAGCTGGCTGCCAAAGTATTCGACCACGTTTCGATGACCTATAAGAAGGGCTTTCGAATGATGACCATGGGTTGGACTGATGGATCCTCCTTTGTCCCAATCGCTTCATCACTCTTGTCCTCAAAGAACGATCAGAATGTCATCGGGACAACCAAGAAGATCGACAAGCGCACAATCGCGGCCAAGAGGCGGATTATGGCCCAATCAAAGGGGACCGATGTAGTTATCCAGCTGCTCGATCAAGCCTTGAAAGCAGGGCTCACTGCCAAGTACGTCATGTTTGACACTTGGTTCTCCAATCCTCATCAGATTGTCCAAATCAGTCAACGTGGTTTGAACGTAATCGCCATGGTGAAGAAAAGCTCCAAGATCACATACGAGTTCGAAGGAAAGCGGATGAACGTCAAGCAGATCTTCAACGCATGCAAGAAGCGTCGAGGTCGTTCAAGATATCTACTGTCCGTCCCTGTAAAGGTTGGAGATCCTGTCAAAGATGGTGCCCAGATTGACGCCAGAATAGTCTGCGTAAGAAATCGCTCCAACCGCAAAGACTGGATCGCTCTTATTTGCACGGACATGACGATCGATGAGAATGAGATCATCAGAATTTACGGCAAAAGATGGGACATCGAGGTCTTCTTCAAGACCTGCAAGAGTTTCTTGAAGCTTGGCACTGAATACCATGGCCTGTCATATGATGCATTGACTGCCCATACAGCTTTCGTCTTTCTGCGCTACATGTTCATGTCAGTTGAGAAGCGAGATGATGAAGATGATAGGACAATAGGCGAGCTCTTTTATTGCATGGTGGACGAGCTTGCGGACATCACTTTCAATCACTCCCTTCAGATCCTGGTGGAAGCCATGTTCGAGAGCGTGAAAGAGATCTTCCAACCGACAGAAGAGCAGATGGAAAGGTTCACCAACGCTTTCATTTCACGCCTCCCGAAGTACATGCAAGAGGCTATATCGCCATCACTAGCAGCTTAATTGAATATTTACTGGCTAAACTATTGAGTTTTCAAGGCTTCATAGTTCTTTTTGGTGTGGGAAGTTTAAGTTAATTGTAAAACAGTGAATGCAGCTACCAATGCTGATAGCTCCACAGAGGTTATTGCAAACTATGAGTTGTCTTCGATTCCTGCAGATACTTTAAAAGAAATGAAGGAAATCGCCAAAGAAGATAGTCTTGTTGATTTTATACAAAAAGGGAATACGGTTACTGTCGAAATATTATTTCCGAACGACAAGGATATAAGAAAAGATGGGACAACGGTAAAAACACCGTTTACAACTTCTTTTATCAGACTGCCATCACAGCCTAAACCAAAAGTTATAGACTTTAAGTCTTGGATTGGCTCAATGGATAAGGATAATGGTCAGTCTTCTGTCAGATCAGGAACCATGTTTATCGCTGTTCCTTCGAGCGGTGGTGGATATTCGGGCCAAAATAATGGTGATCGAGTAAAAACTGGTGCACATGTGCATTGTAATAGATTTAATGGGCCGAATAGTGACCATAGATATTGGAAGAAGACAGACCCGCGATCCTGGACAGATTTCTATAGAAGTGACTGCTACTACCATTGGAGAAAATATGGTTGTTCAGATCTGGGGACAATGACTAAGTGCGATGGGCTTGATAGACGCGGAAAAGGCGTTAAAGATTGCTCCTCGTGGTCTGGTGGCCCAAAACACAAGAATTGGCCTAAGACTTGTTGGTATCGTTAAAGAAAGGAAGATGATTACGTATGTACCAAGCTTCACGCCTTCCGTTTTGGGAACGTGTTTTCCATATTGTCGGTGACAGCATGATTATCTGGTTGTGGCACCACCTCTTAATCGTGGCTCTAGGCCTTTTAACTTTGCTTGGCTTGGTGATCTATCTGGTTGTCAGTGGCATCCGGCAAAAAAATGTCGCTAAAGCTGTCTGGCCAGTCGTCATTTTCTGTTGTTGCCTGGGTCTGGTCTACTTTGCCATGAGCTGCGCGATTATGGATTAATTTACTTAAACTTCCCACTTTTGTAAGTGGGAAATTTAAGTAAAAAACACAAAAAGAGTAAGATCTATACTGACATCAATTACACTGCTGGATTTTCATTCCACATTTACAAGTAAATTTTTTTAGGCATTATCATGGTTCCAAACAGTTTATTAATCAGCATCTTTACGTCAGGGCTACTGTTGGGCTTTATTTTGGCTGTACCTTTCGCGCCAAAGCTGCAAGAAATTAGAGACTTCTTCCGTTACCGGATCGGCTATTGGAACATGTTGATTCCTATCGGAATCATCGTAGTTACCAACGCGGCAGCCTATAGCATGCTGAATATTGCCGGCCTGGCCCTTTTGGTTCCCTTTGACTTGATCTTCATTGGTGCGACGATTGCAGACTATCTGCGGGACCGGAAGTTTAATTCCGGCAAGCATAAACAAGACGATTAGCCGGCTTGGATGATTTTTGCTAATAACATCGACAACGTCATATAAAGTCAAGTTCTCCATTAAATTACTTCTCAAAGTATTCCTTCACTTGGTATACCAACTTTTCATTTTTTATAGTAGTTAAAACCCGAGTTTTAACTACTATAATATCTATATCTTTCAACGTCGCGTTGTAAAACAATGGAAGTTAGCAGAAAAATATAAATTATTGGTGGATATTTTACTCCACCTTTTTTAATGCATCTTAGTGTAATACTTAGATTTTTTCACTCTCAAATAACAATGTCATTAAGTTAAAGGATTGACATCAAGAAAGAACCGTATTATCCAAAATTTGGGTAGTACGGTTCTTTTGACTTTTGTAGGATTCGGAATAAAAATGGTTCAGTATAAATTCTTGTGTAAATAGAAAATTAGGCAATAAAAAAGAAGGGAACTCCATGCAGGTAAAAATAGACTTTTTGGTTCAGTATAAATTCGTGTGTAAATAGTAAAAATTAGACAACAAAAAAGAAGGGTTGTCCCTTACAATGTTAATAACCACAAAAACACGAGGGGCCCTTCTTACTATGAATTATACAGAACAGACAGTTTCTACTCAAGGCTTTGAATCTAACAAAGGCATCTTATTTTTCGAATCTGGCTTAACCGACTTTATTCAATTGGGTATGCCAATTCAAAATGAAGGTGAAAAAATCTTTGTTGGAAAATTAGCCGAGTGTGAACCTGGTTTCTGCCCCGACTGCTCAACGAAGCTAGTCAAGAATGGAACCCTTGTCACTACCCTTAGGCATATTCCTCTGGGACTAGAACATACTAAGATTAAGGTATCTTACGCACGTTTTCGTTGTCTCAATACTGATTGTAAATTTAATACCAGAAGTCAGTCTATTCCCTTTAAAGCCAATGGTTATCGAATTACCAAGGCTTTAAAAGAATGCACTGAGCGCCTACTAAGCGATGGATGCACTCTAAAACAAGTCGCTGAAATTACTGGCCTTGATAAAATGACAGTTAAGTCGATTCACAAGGAACTCCTATTATCTAAATTTACAATCGATGGAAAGACGCTCATTAAACCTGAAAGACAGGCAAGATACTTAGCCATAGATGAATTCAAACTGCACGATGGTTATAAATACGCCACTGTAATCATTGACTGGGAAACTGGGCACATTCTTTACTTAGCCCATGGCAAGAAGAAGGCCGTTGTTTATGAGTTTATGGATCATGTTGGCGATGAGTGGATGTCTAAGGTTGAAGCAGTTGCTTGTGACATGAACTCAGACTTTGAAGAAGCCTTTAAAGAGCGCTATCCCAAGCTAGACATTGTCTATGACCGCTTCCACATCATCAAGAATTTCAACGATAAAGTTGTTTCTGAAATCCGTAAGGATGAACAAAAGAGACTAGCTGAAGAAGGTACCCCAGAAGCAGCCAAATTGCTTAAGAACTCTCGTTATATCTTGATGTCTAAACGATCTACCCTAGTTCAAAAGGATGGAGATGCTCGACAAGGAAAGCTAGTATCTGTGCCTGGCGAAATCTTCAATAAGCCAGAGATTAGAGCTCATGGTGATAATGAGAGCTGGTATGACGATCTACTAGAGGAAAACAGATTGTTCTTCACAATAGACATCGTCAAAGACCTATTGGATCAGGCATATAGCTCAAATGATGAAGTGGAGATGTGCGTCAAACTCGAGTACATCATAGATATTTGTATCGAGACTGAGAATAGCCACTTTAAGTGGTTTGCCAGACTCTTACAGCGCCACCTGTCAGGAATCTATTCATTCGCTAAGTACAGGATATCTACGGGCAAATTAGAGGGTATTAACAACAAGATCAAAACTGAGAGACGCAAGGGTTATGGATATCCAGATGATGAATATTTCTTCTTGAGATTAATGGAATTATCTCGGAAGAAGCCTTAAGTCCCTTAGTTAATTTACACACGTTTTTATACAGAACCGACTTTTTTACAGTCGCGGCAGAAAATATTTTCGACTATTTTTCGCATACTATCTTTCTGCAAGACTTAATGGCATTCTACGTAAAATTATCTGGGCAAAAATAATCATTATAATTGTGAGGGCTAGAGCAATTAACAAATCGTTAATGTTAAATATGCCAAAGGCTACAGTTCTGAGCGCCTTTAATTGGTAGGATAGCGGATTGATATAGGCCAACACTTTAATGATCAGTGGAGAATTATTGCTGAAGACATAAAGCGTTGGCGCAGCATATGCAACTGGTGAGAAAATCAAGGTCATGATAATGTCTCGTTGCTGGTAAGAAGAAATCCGCGTGCTAAGAACGATTCCCAACGTGGACCAAAATTCAAGTGAGATGATTAATACAAGCAGAGATAGTAGCAATAACCCTAAATTGTACACACCACCTGTAGCAAGTCCAAGAACAATCAATATCGTGCTTTGAAATAAGAGACCAGCAATTGGGAAGAGGCTCATTCCAGTTAGGTAGTGCCATGGTTGAACACCATTCGTAAATTTAATAGCCAGTAAACCATATTCTTTATCAACTGTCGCCCGGTACATTGCTTGCGACATCTGGGTGGTCATGAAAAAAGTCAAAACACCGGTCAATGCGTACTGCTTGTAGGGCAAAATTAGTGATTCGTAGTGAACGGAAGCTAAATTTTGATTCAATGCCATGACCAACAAGCCATAAGTAATAAGCGGCTCCATGAACATTGATAAGAGCAAGCCTTTATTATGCACGAAAGCCCGCCACTCATTGTTGGCAACAATTCTAATCGACCGTAATCCTAAAGAGATATTTCTAAAATGTTGTGGGTTCATTTTTCTATCGCCTTCCGTTCGTTAAGGTATTTTTCTCGCAAGCTCGTACCACTGTCCAAAAAATCAGTAAGTGGACCAAAGTATTTTTGTTCATGATCATCTAAGAAAAGGACGTGACTTGCGTAGCTTTCCAGCAGAGTTAAGTCATGTGAAGAAGTTAATACAATACTTCCAGCATCAACTTTTTGCTTTAAGTAGGTAAATAGATTTTCCGAAGTTTCCACATCGAGCCCGGTTGTTGGCTCATCCAGTATGTAAACTTGTGGCTCACGGGCAATTTCTCTGGCGATTTGTACTCGCTGCTGCTGGCCACCAGAAATATGATCAACCGGCTTAGCGCTCAAATCACTAATATCCAAGAGTCTTAATGCCTGCTTGGTTGTTTTTTGGGCTTCTTTAGGCTTAAAGCCAGCGAGAAGCGGTCCTTGATACACATTGTCATAGACACTGGTATACCAATCGATCAGCTGGCTTTGGGGACTGAAGCCAACATCGTTGAAAGGATTAACCCGGTCAGTTTTCAGTTTCCATGAGATCTGACCCGACACTGGTGGAATGACGCCAATCAAACTGTTAATCAAGGTGGATTTCCCAGCACCGTTAGCTCCGATTAAAGCGATAAACATTCCTTTATCCAGGGAGAAAGATAAATCGTGAACAACGACTTTATCTTTATAACTTAAACTTCCCACATCAAAAAAACTATGAAGCCTTGAAAACTCAATAGTTTAGCCAGTAAATATTCAATTAAGCTGCTAGTGATGGCGATATAGCCTCTTGCATGTACTTCGGAAGGCGAGAAATGAAAGCGTTGGTGAATCTTTCCATCTGCTCTTCTGTCGGTTGGAAGATCTCTTTCACGCTCTCGAACATGGCTTCTACCAGGATCTGAAGGGAGTGATTGAAAGTGATGTCCGCAAGCTCGTCTATCATGCAGTAAAATAGCTCGCCCATAGTCCTATCATCTTCATCATCTCGCTTCTCAACTGACATGAACATGTAGCGCAAAAAGACAAAAGCTGTATGGGCAGTCAATGCATCATATGAAAGACCATGGTATTCAGTGCCAAGCTTCAAGAAACTCTTGCAGGTCTTGAAGAAGACCTCGATGTCCCATCTTTTGCCGTAAATTCTGATGATCTCATTTTCATCGATCGTCATGTCCGTGCAAATAAGAGCGATCCAGTCTTTGCGGTTGGAGCGATTTCTTACGCAGACTATTCTGGCGTCAATCTGGGTACCATCTTTGGCAGGATCTCCAACCTTTACAGGGACGGACAGGAGATATCTTGAACGACCTCGACGCTTCTTGCATGCGTTGAAGATCTGCTTGACGTTCATCCGCTTTCCTTCGAACTCGTATGTGATCTTGGAGCTTTTCTTCACCATGGCGATTACGTTCAAACCACGTTGACTGATTTGGACAATCTGATGAGGATTGGAGAACCAAGTGTCAAACATGACGTACTTGGCAGTGAGCCCTGCTTTCAAGGCTTGATCGAGCAGCTGGATAACTACATCGGTCCCCTTTGATTGGGCCATAATCCGCCTCTTGGCCGCGATTGTGCGCTTGTCGATCTTCTTGGTTGTCCCGATGACATTCTGATCGTTCTTTGAGGACAAGAGTGATGAAGCGATTGGGACAAAGGAGGATCCATCAGTCCAACCCATGGTCATCATTCGAAAGCCCTTCTTGTAGGTCATCGAAACGTGGTCGAATACTTTGGCAGCCAGCTCAGTCTTCTTGTATCCAGTTCTAGAGTAGAGCGAATCGTCAAAGACGAAGCAATCGGCACGTTGGTCAGAAGTCAGATCTTTCAGGTGCCCATTGACGATCCTCTCAGCTAGCAGAATAGTGAGGCGAAGCCAGTTGATATGTGGGTTCTGCATGAATCGATAGTAGGTGTTTTTGGAGAAGCCAGCAGTACACTTGCCAGACTTCTGTTGCATGTACATGCTTCTGTCTCGAAACACATTACTGAAGATGTATGAAAGGATCGACCAAAGTGGGATTCCTTTGGACTTGCGGAGCCCACATCTACGGAGAAGCTCCATAACTTTGTAGTCCTTGAAGAACTTTTCAACAGAACGAGAAATT
Organism: Faecalicatena absiana; assembly: GCA_017309015.1. Taxonomy (GTDB): domain Bacteria; phylum Bacillota; class Bacilli; order Lactobacillales; family Lactobacillaceae; genus Lactobacillus; species Lactobacillus absianus. The sequence goes on along the minus strand of JAEDAG010000001.1, from coordinate 461,796 downwards.
TGGGGTTCGTTTTTGGTATCGAATGATGGTAAACTAGACATAGCACAAGCCTTTCGTTTGATATTGATGATGTTGTAGTTGAATTATATCAAGCGAACAAAGGCCTTGTGCTTTTTTATTGGCTAAACTATTGAATTTTCAAGGTACAAGCCCACTTTTGTAAGTGGGAAGTTTAAGTTTATAACCAATGTTCAAATTATTAGCACTAATCATTGTTTGTTTCCTTTAATGTTAAATCAAGTTTTATGTAAAGCTAGATTGATTAAAAACTTAGTAAATGATAATATTTCATCATGAAAATTTAATGCAAAACACATTTTAGAAAGAAGGCATACACATGTCAATAGAACTCCAAAAATTAATTCAAAATGTCGATTGCAATAATAAATTGAACAATTGCCAATAACACCTGGTAGATTTTGGCTATCTGCGCCGATAAATATGGTCAGGCTCTACGTCAAAGCATTCTTCTAGAGTCTTGTAGTTTAAGATCTTTCGAGGAAGAGAGTTGCACCATACTTCGATCTTAGCAATGTCTTCCGCGCTGCATTTATCCATCCGATCTCCCTTAGGAATATAGCGTCTGATACGCCCAGTGCGACCTTCTATGCTACCTTTACCACAGGATGTATAAGGGTGAGCATAGTACACAAGCGTCTTGGAAACTTGCTCAAGATTTGATAGATCCGCGACCTCGGAGCCGTTATCGGTTGTGATAGACTTAAAGAATTTGGATCCATAAAACTCGCAAAGCTTGTCAAATGCCTTCATGACGCTGGCTGAAGGCTGATTAAGCGTCGGCGCGCGCGGCTGCGGCGGTAGGCTTTTTGACAATTTGGCCCGGAGGGGCTATAATGTTGGCTGACGAGTCGAGAAAAACGCATGGTGCGTATTTTGAGATAGAGGGCATCCGGCTTAACTGCCAGACGCGGGAAGCGTCGATGCTGACACACCCTTGATGTGAACGAGAAGGAGTCACGGCCGTCTATGCCGTACTGATTTTGGACAATTCGGCCGCCTTGATAGAAGGACCCTGGTAACAGGGTCCTTTTTTGTTGGCGTGGTGGGGTTGGGGGGCGCCGTTGCTGTTGCCCCCCAAAGTATGTCAACCGGCGTGGATTTGGTCGAAAACCGCCCCCGAAGTATGTCAACCGGTTTGTTTTTTGGCCGAAATCGCCCCCGAAGTATGTCAACCGGCGTGGATTTTGGCAAAAATTGCCCCCGAAGTATGTCAACCGGTTTGGATTTGGTCGAAAACTGCCCCCAAAGTATGTCAACCGCTTTGACTTTGGCCGAAAAAAGCCCCCAAAGTATGTCAACCGGCGTGGATTTGGTCGAAAACCGCCCCCGAAGTATGTCAACCGGTTTGATTTTGGCCGAAAAAAGCCCCCGAAGTATGTCAACCGGCATGGATTCGGTCGAAAACCGCCCCCCGAAGTATGTCAACCGGTTTGATTTTGGCCAAAAATCGCCCCCAAAGTATGTCAACCGGTTTGATTTTGGCCGAAAAAAGCCCCCGAAGTATGTCAACCAAATCTGGTTGAGTCAACTTGGGGGCAAAAAACGCCAAATACTAGCCCGGTTGAGTCAACTTGGGGGCAAAAAACGGCAAATCTCACACCGGTTGAGTCAATCTGGGGGCGAAAAACATCAAAAACCAGCCCGGTTGAGTCAACTTGGGGGCCAAAAACGGCAAAAAACAGCCCGGTTGAGTCAACTTGGGGGCGAAAAACATCAAAAACCAGCCCGGTTGAGTCAATCTGGGGGCGAAAAACATCAAAAACCAGCCCGGTTGAGTCAACTTGGGGGCGAAAAACGCCAAATACTAGCCCGGTTGAGTCAACTTGGGGGCAAAAAACGGCAAATCCCATACCGGTTGAGCCAACTTGGGGGAGAAAAAACGCCAAATTGCAATCGGTTGACATACTTTGGGGGCTGCATCGGCCACCCCAGCCGCACCAACCACCCACCTTCAAACTTTACAAAAACGAAAACTGTCAAATATCACCTACTTTTTAGCCACTAATTTCGGTAATTTTGGCATTTTTTCGCGTAAAAAGCATGAAACATTGTAAGGAAAAAGTAACCCAAAAGATTCATACAAATGATATGACCCCCGAAATTAGGACACTAATTTCGGGGGTTATTTTCATGACTAAATACACTAAAGAAATCAAACTTGCTATCTACCACGAATGGGTAGACGATCATAGAAGAGGCACCTACCTCAGCCGAAAATATGGGATGGAGCGTGGAGGAATCCAATATTTGGTAGACTTGATCCAAAAGCATGGCGAAGCCATTTTGGATCGCCCTCAACAGAAATATACTGCTGATTTCAAGCTCGCTGCCATTGATAGAGTTCTGCTAGGTGGTGAAGCTCTTAGGCAGGTTTCCTTAGACTTAGGGCTTACGAATCAAGGAATTCTTGCTAATTGGCTTCGCTCTTTCAAAGAAAACGGGTATACTGTCATTACCAAGAAGAAAGGTAGACCACCCAAGAATGCCCAAAAACAAGGACAAACAACGGATCAAAGAGCTGGAAGAGCAGGTAAAGAGGCTTACAGTCGAGCTTGCATACGTAAAAAAATTGGAGGCCTTAATTCAAGAACGGAAGAGCCAAGAAAAGAAGAATTAGCTCGTGCAATCACTGAATTAAGGCAAGAATTGCGGCTTAGCGTTAAGTACATTATCGACGTTATCAATGCCAATCCTGGATTGCCTCATATTTCAAGAAGTAACTACTACTATCAGACTCATAAGCCAGACAAGGATTCTCGTAACCAGAAGCTGATGGATCGAATCAAAGAGATCTATCTTGAACATAGCCGGCGCTATGGGTACCGGAGAATCTGCGGACAACTCCGCCGGGAAGGCTATGAGATCAACCATAAGAAGGTGCAGAGGCTCATGCAAAAGATGGGCTTATTCGCCATCTCAATCCGCAAGAAACGCAAATACAGCAGCTATTATGGCGTTCAAGGCAAGATCAAGCCAGACTTAATCAAACGCAATTTCTACGCAATTATTCCCGACAGACATTGGTTTACCGACGTGACAGAATTCCATCTTAAAGATCAAAAGCTCTACCTCTCTCCAATTATCGATGGTTGTACCCAAGAAATCATCTCCTACAACATTTCTAGACACCCAGACCTTAAGCAAGTGATGACTATGCTAGATGATGCATTTGAGAAGCACCCGGCTCTTAACGGGCTTATTTTCCACTCAGACCGTGGCTGGCAATATCAGCACTATGCATATCAATCCGCTCTGGCTAACAGAGGGATCGATCAGAGTATGTCCAGGCTAGGCAACTCTCTTGACGACGGCCTAATGGAGGGCTTCTTCGGTATTCTTAAGCGGGAGATGTTCTACGGCCAAGAGCATAAATACAAGGACTTAGATGAGCTTGAACAAGCTATTCACAAATATATCGATTACTACAACAACGTAAGAATCAAAACAGGACGAAAAAACATGACCCCGATTGAATATCGGAATCATGTTTTAACAACCTTAACGGCATAATACTAATTTGTCCCAATTTTGGGGGTCACATCAAAAGGTCAAAAAGCGGTCGTTTTCTCTGGTATAATAAAATAATTGTAAATGTTTCACGGAAGGGAGAGCGGAAGACGATGAACACGCCACAATCACGCGAGGGTAACATTATCCGTTATCTGGTCTATTTTGCAGTTTTTATTTTTACGGCCTTGGTTGACGACCTGGCCATAAAGAGCAGCTCCATCAGCATTTGGAACATCATCCTGTTCGTGATCGTGGCTTCGATGTGCACCTTGTTCTACATCTACCGCTACAACCGTGAGCAGCGCTTCTTTGACTCGCGCTTCAACGTGCCTTGGCTGAGCAGCTACCGCCTGACCGTGACTTTGAGCCTGCTGGTGGCAGGGGGAAGGATTGGCATTTCCTACCTGCAGCTGTACCGGGGCATGGCGGCATCGCCCTTGCAGAACGCCTACCTGGCGCATGCTTCGACCTTGCTCTATTGGTTCATGATGGTGGCCAATGGCTTGGTCATGCCGATCTTGGAAGAGTACTTGTGCACGGGATTCTTGTTCAATTATTGGTTTTGTGCCGAGCGAAAGCGCGTGGCCTACCTGGGCATCTTGTGTTCCGGCTTGCTTTACGCGGTTCTCAGCTTCCAGTTTGCCCCGGCAGCCTTGGTCTGCAACCTTGGCTTTGGGATGCTCTTTGCCTGGAGCTACCTGAGCACGCAGACGATCTGGATGCCCATCTACCTGGCTGCCCTTAACGGGGTGCTGACAATGGTCACCCTTGCCGTTTAATTGAAAAAAGCAAAAAATAAGAGACGGCCGTGAGCCGTCTCTTATTTTGCTTATTTAGGTATAAAAAAAGCGGATAGAGTGAATCGAACCCTCATCTCCAGCTTGGGAAGCTAGCGTTCTACCATTAAACTATACCCGCAAGATGGTTTTAGTATACCATTAATTTTTAGTTTGGCAAAGGCTTTTTGCAAAAATAATTCCAAAAAGTTCCGGAAACTGTGAAAAAAACTTGAATTTGCCCCTGTCCGCGCCTTGGAACTGTTTAATCTGCTAGCGCTTTTTGCTAAAATAAAAATAATATCTACGAAAAAATAAAAATAACATCGACAGACAAGCTAAGCGATGAATGCAAGTTAAAAGAGTGAAGGAAGGAAATATCAATGTCTAAAGAAATCATCTTGACCGGCGACCGGCCAACCGGCAAGCTCCACATCGGTCACTATATTGGCTCCTTGAAGAACCGCGTCTTGCTGCAGAACACCGGCAAGTACGACCCATACATCATGATCGCCGACACCCAGGCCTTGACCGACAATGCCAGAAATCCGGAAAAAATCCGCAATTCTTTGATCGAAGTTGCCCTGGACTACCTGGCCGTTGGCCTGGACCCGGAAAAGTCCACCATTTTCGTTCAGTCCCAAATTCCAGCCCTGTTTGAACTGAGCATGGACTACATGGACTTGGTTACTTTGGCCCGGCTTGAAAGAAACCCAACCGTAAAGACGGAAATCAAGCAGAAGAATTTTGGCGACTCCGTGCCAGTTGGCTTTGTAACCTACCCAATTGCCCAAGCAGCCGACATTACTGCCTTCAAGGCTTCGCTGGTGCCGGTTGGCGATGACCAGGAACCAATGCTGGAACAAGCCCGCGAAATCGTCCGCACTTTCAACCGGACCTACAATGTCGATGTCCTGGTTGAGCCAAAGGGCTACTTCCCGCCAAAGGGGCAAGGCCGCTTGCCTGGCCTTGATGGCAACGCTAAGATGTCCAAGTCTTTGGGCAACTGCATCTACCTGGCAGATGACGCGGAAACGGTCAAGAAGAAGGTCATGTCCATGTACACTGACCCTGACCACATCCACGTGGAAGACCCAGGCAAGGTTGAAGGCAATACCGTCTTCACCTACCTTGACGTTTTTGACCCGGACAAGGACAAGGTGGCCCAGCTCAAGGAAGACTACCAAAAGGGCGGTCTGGGCGACGTCAAGATCAAGCGCTACTTGAACAAGGTTTTGGAAGCTGAACTGGCTCCGATCAGAGAGCGCCGGGAGAAGTACGCCCAAGACACCGACGCGGTTTACGACATGCTTTACGCGGGCTCACAGAAGGCCAACGCCGTGGCCAATGAGACCTTGCAAGAAGTCCGCGATGCGATCGGCTTCAATTACTTTAAAAACAGAGGCTAGACAAAATGGCACGCAAGCGAATTCCATGGAATCAATACTTCATGATGCAGGCGCTGGTGATTGCCCAGCGGTCAACCTGCGACCGGGCGATGGTCGGCTCAGTCCTGGTCAAGGACAAGCGGATCCTGAGCACGGGCTATAACGGCTCCGTGTCCGGTGAGCCCCACTGCGATGACGTGGGCCACCAGCTGGTCGACGGTCACTGCGTCCGGACCATCCACTCGGAAATGAACAGCTTGATTTCCTGCGCCAAAAATGGGGTTTCCACCAATGGCACGGAAATCTTTGTGACCCACTTTCCTTGCTACAACTGCACCAAGCACTTGGTTCAGGCTGGAGTCAAGAAGATCAACTATTACTATGATTACCATGACAGTCCGCTTGCCATTCAGTTGTTGCAAGACAGTGGAGTACCTTATGAACAGATTAAGATTGATCGCCAATTCGTCGAAGAGCTGGCGCATAAGCTTGAAGACGGCAATCAATAAGCTGGCCTTGGCCTTGCCCCTGGTCTTGGCCCTGGTTTTGCTGACGGGCGCCAGCAGCTTTTTCGCCCAGGACAATGCCGGCATCCTGACCAAGGACACCCGGCAGATCGTGAACCGCAAGAATGCTAAGTATCAAAAGAGCCGCCAGCACCCGATCGTGATCGTGCAGACGCTTGACAATGCAAAGAAAACCCAGCCTTCAGGGCTGAACTATGCCCAAAAGACCGTCTATATCGTCATCAACGTGCAAAAAGACGGGTCCAAGAAGGCCAACATCTATTCGAGCAGCGACTTGCACAGCCAGTTTACTGCCCAGGTGCGGGCCAACTTGCTTCACAGCGTTGAAAGCGACCTGGCGGCTGACAGCAAGCTGACCGTCAACCGGGGAATCCAGAACCTGTTCAAGATGTGCGTGACCTTGGTTGACCAGCATTTTCATTTTCCAAAGGATGAGTATGACTTGTCGGCGGATGAAATCAGCCGCGTCATCAAGCCAGCGGACCTCCGCGTCCCGATCATGGTCGGCCTGCTGGTCGTCATCATTGGCTTGGTGACCTTCTGGCACTTCACGGTCAAAAGACGCCTGCGCAGATAGATTAAAAATAAAAGCGCTTATTTTTAAAAAGCTGTTTACAAGGCTAGCTTGAGCGTGTATAGTTTCCTGTGGAAGAAATTAATATATAGTGCAAATGAACTGTTAGGTGAGACTCCTACGTGAACACACGCTATCGCCCAGAAACATCCAGAGATGCCAACGGGTTAAATAGAAATTGTCGAAATAAGGCACTTTCCAGGTAGCTAGCATGTGCTTACGTCACGTAGTGTTAAAACTGATCGACTAGTAGATAACGCGTAGGCCTTGTTTGGCAAAGCCCCCCTTACAGTTTGGTGTAAGTGGGGCTTTTTTGTTCGTTTGCGGTAGCGATTTGAAAGGGGAGAAAGATGCTCAACATGACTAAGTCCACCGTAAAGGGGACAAAAGCAGCGAGTGAAGACGCAAAGCAAGTCGCGAGAATTGCTTTGGAAAGAAGAACGGTCACCCTGGCCCAACTCCATACCAGCAGCAGCGGTCTGACGACCGAGCAGGCGAATGAAATCCGGGAGAGAACGGGTTCCAATGAAATTGCCCACAGCAACAGCAACAGCAAGCTCAAATTCCTGGCTGAAGCCTTTCTGACGCCATTTACCCTGGTCTTGCTGGTGCTGGCCACCATGTCGCTGTTCACCAACTATATCCTGGTCCCAGCCAGTCAGAAGGACCTGAGCACGGTCATCATCATGATCGTCATGGTGCTCATTTCCGGAATTACTTCCTTTGTTCAGAACGTGCGGACTTCAAACGCGGTTGAATCCTTGATGAAGATGGTCTCCGTGACCACCAATATCCGCCGGGATGGCAAGGACCAGGAATTGCCGACCAAGGACGTGGTCGTTGGCGACATTATCAACGTTGCCGCCGGGGACATGGTTCCAGCCGACATGAAGCTGCTGTCCAGCACTGACCTGTTTTGCTCATCAAGCTCACTGAACGGGGAATCAACGCCAGTTGAAAAGATTGCCAACGTGGTGCCAACCCCAGACAAGCTGGACAACTACCTGGACTATCCAAACATCTTGTTTGAAGGGACTACGATCGTGTCCGGGTCAGGCCGCGGGGTAGTCTTTGCTACTGGCAACCGGACCATGTTCGGGAAGATGGCGGCCGACATTGCCAACACGGAAATGAAGGAAACCACTTTTGACACTGGGATCAAGGACATCTCCAAGCTCTTGATCACCATGACTGCGATCATCGCGCCTTTGGTTTTCATCATCAATGGCTTTACCAAGGGCAACTGGACTGATGCCTTGATTTTTGCCATTGCTACGGCCGTGGGCTTGACGCCGGAAATGCTGCCAGTCATCGTGACCACCAACCTGGTCCGGGGCAGCGTGGAAATGGGCAAGCACCAGACGATCGTCAAGAAGATGAACTCCATCCAGAATTTCGGCTCTGCTGACGTTCTGTGTACCGACAAGACCGGGACCTTGACCCAGGGGCAGGTCATTCTGGAGCGCCACTACAACCTGGACATGCGCGAAACCAGCCACGTGTTGAAGATGGCCTACCTGAACGCCTACTACCAGACGGGGATGCGGGACTTGATCGACAGCGCGGTCATCGACGCGGCCAACAATGAGCTGGATGTCAGTGAAATCCAGCGCGACTACCACAAGATTGATGAAATTCCATTTGACTTCAGAAGAAGACGGATGAGCGTGGTCGTTGCCAACTCCGACCAAAAGCACGGCGAGCACCTCCTGGTCACCAAGGGGGCGGCGGAAGAAATGCTGGCCTGCTCAAGCAGCGTGGAATTTGACGGGAAAGTCTTGCCGCTGACTGATGAGCGCAAGCAGAAGATCCTGCAGGACATCGATGAGATGAACGACGACGGGATGCGGGTGATTGTCTTGGGCTACAAGGTTGACCCATCGCCAGTCGGCGAGTTCACGGTCAAGGATGAAAGCAACTTGACCATCATCGGTTTCCTGACCTTCCTTGATCCGCCTAAGGAAAGCGCCAAGGCGGCCTTGAACAGCCTGCACCGGGACGGGATCACCGTCAAGATTCTGACGGGGGACAACGAAGCCGTTACCCGGACGGTTGCCCTCAAGGTCGGCTTGAACATTGATACGGTCTACAGCCAAAAGGACCTGGTCGGCAAGAGCGATGAAGAGCTGGCCAAGATCGTTGAGCAGTGCGATATTTTTGTCAAGCTGTCGCCAGAGTGGAAGACCAAGATTATCGCCACCCTGCAAAAGAACGGGCATACCGTTGGCTATATGGGCGACGGGATCAACGACGCGCCAGCCATGAAGCAGGCTGACGTCTCTATCTCAGTTGATTCCGCGGTCGATGTTGCCAAGGAATCAGCCGACATCATCCTGCTGCAAAAGGACCTGTCCGTTTTGGAGCATGCCGTCCGGATCGGCCGCAAGACTTTGACCAACACCATGAAGTACATCAAGATTACCCTGTCATCCAACTTCGGGAACATCTTGTCGATCATGGTTTCCTCAATTTTCCTGCCATTTCTGCCAATGCTGCCGCTGCAGCTGCTGATTTTGGACCTGCTCTACGGGACCAGCTGCCTGACCTTGCCATTTGACCGGGTTTCAGAGAACTACCTGCACGTGCCGCGGGAATGGACGACCAAGAACATGCCGAAGTTCATGTTCTACTTTGGCCCAACGTCATCAATTTTTGACGTCATTACTTTCGCCTTGCTTTACTTCATTGTCTGCCCGGCCATCGTCGGCGGCAGCTACGCTTCCTTAGGACCAGCCGGTCAGCTGGCCTTCGTCACCATCTTCCACACGGGCTGGTTCATTGAATCCCTGTGGACCCAGGAAATGGTCATCCACGCCCTGCGTGACGAAAAGCTGCCATTCATCCAGCAGCGGGCTTCGCTGCCGGTCATGGTTGGGACTTTCGGAGCCGCCTTGTTTGGCACCTACCTGCCATTCTCCAGCGTGGCCAGAGCCATGAAGTTTGGCCCGATCTCAACCCAGTTCCTGTGGATCGTCTTTGGCCTCTTGGTCTGCTACCTGCTTTTGACCACGGTCGTCAAGTACTTCTACATGAAGAAGCAGAAGTTCCTGATTTAAAATAGAAGATAATTTTCCTATTAAAAACTTAAACTTCCCACTTACAAAAGTGGGCTTGTACCTTGAAAATTCAATAGTTTAGCCAATAAAAAAGCACAAGGCCTTTGTTCGCTTGATATAATTCAACTACAACATCATCAATATCAAACGAAAGGCTTGTGCTATGTCTAGTTTACCATCATTCGATACCAAAAACGAACCCCAAATTTCTCGTTCTGTTGAAAAGTTCTTCAAGGACTACAAAGTTATGGAGCTTCTCCGTAGATGTGGGCTCCGCAAGTCCAAAGGAATCCCACTTTGGTCGATCCTTTCATACATCTTCAGTAATGTGTTTCGAGATAGAAGCATGTACATGCAACAGAAGTCTGGCAAGTGTACTGCTGGCTTCTCCAAAAACACCTACTATCGATTCATGCAGAACCCACATATCAACTGGCTTCGCCTCACTATTCTGCTAGCTGAGAGGATCGTCAATGGGCATCTGAAAGATCTGACCTCTGACCAACGTGCGGATTGCTTCGTCTTTGACGATTCGCTCTACTCTAGAACTGGATACAAGAAGACTGAGCTGGCTGCCAAAGTATTCGACCACGTTTCGATGACCTACAAGAAGGGCTTTCGAATGATGACCATGGGTTGGACTGATGGATCCTCCTTTGTCCCAATCGCTTCATCACTCTTGTCCTCAAAGAACGATCAGAATGTCATCGGGACAACCAAGAAGATCGACAAGCGCACAATCGCGGCCAAGAGGCGGATTATGGCCCAATCAAAGGGGACCGATGTAGTTATCCAGCTGCTCGATCAAGCCTTGAAAGCAGGGCTCACTGCCAAGTACGTCATGTTTGACACTTGGTTCTCCAATCCTCATCAGATTGTCCAAATCAGTCAACGTGGTTTGAACGTAATCGCCATGGTGAAGAAAAGCTCCAAGATCACATACGAGTTCGAAGGAAAGCGGATGAACGTCAAGCAGATCTTCAACGCATGCAAGAAGCGTCGAGGTCGTTCAAGATATCTCCTGTCCGTCCCTGTAAAGGTTGGAGATCCTGCCAAAGATGGTACCCAGATTGACGCCAGAATAGTCTGCGTAAGAAATCGCTCCAACCGCAAAGACTGGATCGCTCTTATTTGCACGGACATGACGATCGATGAAAATGAGATCATCAGAATTTACGGCAAAAGATGGGACATCGAGGTCTTCTTCAAGACCTGCAAGAGTTTCTTGAAGCTTGGCACTGAATACCATGGTCTTTCATATGATGCATTGACTGCCCATACAGCTTTTGTCTTTTTGCGCTACATGTTCATGTCAGTTGAGAAGCGAGATGATGAAGATGATAGGACTATGGGCGAGCTATTTTACTGCATGATAGACGAGCTTGCGGACATCACTTTCAATCACTCCCTTCAGATCCTGGTAGAAGCCATGTTCGAGAGCGTGAAAGAGATCTTCCAACCGACAGAAGAGCAGATGGAAAGATTCACCAACGCTTTCATTTCTCGCCTTCCGAAGTACATGCAAGAGGCTATATCGCCATCACTAGCAGCTTAATTGAATATTTACTGGCTAAACTATTGAGTTTTCAAGGCTTCATAGTTTTTTTGATGTGGGAAGTTTAAGTTAAAAACAAAAAGCCATCGGCACTCGCGACTTGAGTGAGCGATGGCTTTTTGAATGCCGGGCTTTAAGGCTTTTCTCAGCTAATCAGCTTTATTAAGCGCCTGCTTTTGGTGTATGATAGAGAGTAAGAATTTTTTAGGAGAACCACAATGGCAGAAAATAAGAAAACTTTTTATATCACTACGCCAATTTACTACCCATCAGGCAGATTGACGATCGGTAACGCTTATACTACGGTAGCCGCAGACACGATGACGCGCTACAAGAAGTCACGTGGCTACGACACTTTCTTTTTGACCGGGACCGACGAGCATGGCTTGAAGATTGAACAAAAGGCTGAAAAGCTGGGCATGAAGCCAAAGGAATACCTGGACGGCATGGTCAGCGACATCAAGGCCCTTTGGAGCAAGCTGGACATCAACTACGACAAGTTCATCCGGACTACTGATGAGCAGCACGTCAAGGCCGTGCAAAAGATCTTCGAAAAGCTCTTGAAGCAAGGCGACATCTACCTTGGCGAATACACGGGCTGGTACTCGGTTGAAGACGAGGAATACTTCACTGAATCCCAATTGAAGGAAGTCTTCAAGGACGACAAGGGCAACGTTGTCGGCGGGATTGCCCCATCTGGCCACGAAGTGCAGCTGGTCAAGGAGCCATCCTACTTCTTCAGAATGAGCAAGTATGCTGACCGGCTTCTCCAATACTACAAGGACCACCCAGAATTCATCCAGCCTAACTCCCGTGAAAAGGAAATGATCAACAACTTCATCAAGCCGGGCCTGGAAGACTTGTCAGTCACCAGAACCACGGTTGACTGGGGGATTCCGGTGCCTAGCGATCCAAAGCACGTCATCTACGTCTGGATTGACGCTTTGGCCAACTATATCACCGCTTTGGGCTATGGCTCAGAAGACGACTCCCTGTTCAAGAAGTACTGGCCAGCTGACGTCCACCTGGTCGGCAAGGAAATCGTGCGCTTCCACACCATCTACTGGCCGATCATGCTGATGGCTTTGGATCTGCCGCTTCCTAAGCAGGTCTTTGGCCACGGCTGGGTTTTGATCTACAAGGACAAGATGTCCAAGTCAAAGGGCAATGCCGTTTACCCAGAATCACTGATTTCCCGCTACGGCCTGGACCCAGTCCGCTACTACTTGATGCGGGCCATCCCATTTGGCGCTGACGGCTCCTTCACTCCGGAAGACTTCGTTGAACGGACCAACTTTGATCTGGCCAACGACCTGGGCAACCTGTTGAACCGGACGGTGTCAATGATCAACCAATACCAGGCCGGCCGCGTGGCTCCTGTAGACCAAGAACAGGACAAGTTTGGCGCTGACCTGCAAGCCGTAGCTGCCAAGGCAATCAGCGACTACTACGACAACATGGACCACATGCACTTCTCCAACGCTTTGGAAAATGTCTGGCAATTGATTTCACGTGCCAACAAGTACATCGACGAAACCACTCCTTGGGTCCTGAACAAGGAAGGCAAGGCCGCTGAATTGTCACGCGTGATGAGCAACCTGGCTGAAACGCTGCGTTTGGTAGCGATCATGATTGCCCCAGTCATGACGGAAACTCCGGCCAAGATGTTCGCGCAGCTGGGTCTGGACTGGGATGACGCCAGCCAAAAGACTTTGGAATTTGGTGATTTTGCTTGGGACAGCAACGTTATTGCCAAGCCAACCCCAATCTTCCCACGCTTGAAGAACGAAGTAGAAGTGGCCTACATCAAGGAAGAAATGAAGAAGGCCAAGCCAAAGAAGCAATCCAGAAGAGAACAGAAGTCTGACGAAAAGCTGATCACCATCGACGACTTCGACAAGGTCAAGATCCAAGTTGGCAAAATTCTGTCAGTTGAGCCAGTTCAAGGGTCAAGCAAGCTGCTGCTCTTCCACCTGGACTTTGGCGACGGCAATACCCGCCAGATCCTGTCCGGCATCCGCAAGTTCTATCCAGATGCAGCTGAATTGCTGGACAAGAAGGTGTTGGCCGTAACCAACCTGAAGCCACGCAAGATGCTGGGCCATGAAAGCCAAGGCATGCTCTTGTCCAGTGAAAAGGACGGGGAAATCAAGCTGGCTTTGGTCGGCGATGAGCATCCTTTGGGGGCACTCTTAGGCTAATGAAGATCTACGACAACCATACCCACCTGAACGATAAGCCGTTTGCCGGCAAGGAGGCAGACTATGTCGCCCGCGCCCGTGACCTGGAGGTCGTGGGGATGAATTGCGTGGGGCAAGATCCGGAAATGAACCTGGGCGCCCTGCGGCTGGCCCACCAGTTCCCAAACGTCAAGGCCATCATCGGCTACTGCCCGGACGTCGCCAAGGACTACGATCAGGCAGCCGAAGACCTGCTGGTTGAGCAGGCTCAGGATGACCAGGTGGTCGCGATCGGCGAAATCGGCTTGGACTATTACTGGGATGAATCTCCCCGGGACGTGCAGCGGGCAGTTTTTGCCCGGCAGCTTGAAGTTGCCCGCGACCTGCATTTGCCGGTGAACATCCACACCAGGGATGCCTTTGAGGACTGCTACCGGATTCTTAAGGAAGCCAACCTGGAATACGGGGCCGTTTTGCACAGCTACAACGGAGGTCCCGAATGGACGGAAAAGTTCCTGGGCCTGGACGACGTGACCTTGTCCTTCTCAGGGGTGGTTTCCTTCAAGAATGCCAAGGAAGTGCATGAGTCAGCCAAAATGGCGCCGCTGGACCGCTTTATGGTGGAAACGGACGCCCCATACCTGACGCCGGTGCCGCACCGCGGCCACCAGAACGAGCCAGGCTACGTCCGCTATGTGGCCCAAGCCGTTGCGGATCTCAAGGGGATCAGCCTGGCTGAAGCAGCCCAAGCTGCGTTTGAAAATACTATGAGGGTTTACGGATTAAATGCAGAAGAATTTTAACGCCGTCGTTGTCGTGGAAGGCAAGGACGACACAATTCGCTTGAAGCAGTTTTTTCCAGGCATTGAGACGGTCGAGACGAATGGCTCGGCCGTTTCTGATGTCTTTTTGGAAAAGCTGAAAAAATTGGCCCAGACCCGGGAGATCATCGTCTTTACCGACCCGGACGTCAACGGGGAGCGGATCCGGCGGATCGTCACGGAAGCCGTTCCTAATGCCAAGCAGGCCTTTATCACCCGCAAGGAAGGGGAGCCGGCCGGGGTTGGCAGCCTGGGCGTGGAGCATGCCTCAAAGGAGGCCTTGGAGCGCGCTTTGACTGAGCTTCATGCCGTGGAGGCGGCTGAGCCTGATTTTGACTACAGCGACTATATCGACCTGGGCCTGGCTTTGGGCAAGACTTCGCGCAAGCTCCGCGAAGCCGTCGGGATCAAGCTCGGGATCGGCTATGCCAATTCAAAAAGGTTTTATGAGCGCCTGCGGACCTATGGCATCAGCTACCAGCAACTAGCGCGGGCAGTAAAGGAGGCAGAAAATGTCCAATCAGATTCCAATCGCGACGCCCGTTAGAACGGCCGCGATCGTCAACCGCTACTTCGTCCACGCCAAGAAGAACCTTGGTCAGAACTTCCTGGTCGACCTGGATGCCGTCCAGGGGATCGTGGAAGCCGCTGGCATTGAGCCCGGCGACCAGGTGATTGAAATCGGACCGGGGATCGGGTCTTTGACCGAGCAGCTGCTTTTGGCGGGCGGGAAGGTTTTTGCCTATGAAGTCGACGACAGCCTGCCGGAAATTCTCCACAATGAGCTGCCGCAAAAGATTGCTGGGGAAGCTTTGGCTGACCGCTTCAAGATCGTCTTGAAGGACGTCTTGAAGGCCAACTTTGCCGAAGATCTGGCCGGCTTCTTTGACCCAGCCAAGCCGGTCAAGGTTGTGGCCAACCTGCCTTATTACATCACGACTCCGATCATCTTCAACTTGATCGAGTCCGACCTGAACTTCACCAGCTTGACCCTGATGATGCAAAAGGAAGTCGCTGAGCGGCTGGCAGCTGAGCCTGGCTCTAAGGCCTACGGTCCATTGACCATTGCCGTGCAAACCCAAATGCGGGTTGACCTGGCCCTGGAAGTGGACCACCGCTCCTTTATGCCGGCTCCGAAGGTTGATTCAGCCGTAGTCGTCTTGACGCCGCTTAAAGAGGACGAGCGGGCCGATGTCGGCGACCGCAAGCACTTCAACTGGGTCGTCAAGATGTGCTTCTCTCAAAGAAGAAAGACCTTAAACAACAACTTGAAGAACCTGTTGCCAGACAAGGGGCAAAGAGACCAGCTGTTCACGGACCTGGATTTGGATCCCAAGACCCGGCCGGAGCAGCTGCCGATCGCGACTTTTATAAAAATAAATGAGGAAATTTCCCGTTTATCTAAATAAATGTATTAATGGTCTTGCTTTTGCTTGTGAAATATGCTTTAATGGACTCAAAGGAGTGTCATTAATTGCCAGTAACTATTCAAACTATTAAGCAAAAGTTGGACGCCCACCTTGGTGAAGAACTGACGATTGTTGCCCAAGCGGGCCGCAAGAAAGTCACCAGAAGACGGGGCATTTTGAAAAACACCTTTCCAGCCGTATTCGTAGTTGCACTGGATCAGGACAGCAACAACTTCGAGCATGCTTCATACAGCTATACGGACGTTTTGACCAAGAATATCTTGATCGAATTCGATGATGAAGCAGCGGCTGAGTAAAAGCCGAATTTTTGCACTAACATTTCTGAAAAATGTTAGTGCTTTTTTTTGCCCTTTAGAGTATATTAGTATAAGTACAAAAACAGACATTAGGAAGGAAACAGAATGAAACGTTCAGAAAGATTAGTAGACATGACCAAGTTTTTGATGGAACGGCCACATACTCTGATTGCTCTGCCTTTCTTTGCTAAGCGCTATGGGGCCGCCAAGTCCTCAATCTCCGAAGACCTGGCCATCTTGAAGCATACCCTCGCGGCAAACGAAGACGGCATCTTGGAGACGGTCGCCGGCGCGGCAGGAGGGGTGCGCTACATTCCATTCCTGGGCCGCAAGCCAGCTGAGAAGTACTTAAAGGACCTGGCCAGCCGGATTCAAGACCCCAGCCGGATTCTGCCTGGCGGCTTCGTGTACTTGTCCGACGTCTTGGGTGGCCCGCAGGACTTGGGCATGATTGGGAAGCTGATTGCCTCCCGCTACGCTTACTCAGACATTGAGGCGGTCATGACGGTGGAAACCAAGGGGATTTCTTTGGCCAATGCCGTTGCTGCCTACTTAAACGTCCCAGCCGTAACGGCCCGCAAGCGGTCAAAGGTTACGGAAGGGGCAACCGTTTCCGTCAACTACATGTCTTCTTCAACTTCACGCGTGGCCAAGATGGAGCTGCCAACCCGGGCCTTGCAAAAAGATACGAACGTTCTGATTGTGGACGACTTCATGAAGGGCGGCGGCACTTTGGACGGGATGCGGCAATTGGTTAAGGAATTCAACTGCAAGGTCGCCGGCGTCTGCGTGCTTTGCGAGACTGAATACGAAGCCGACCGCAAGATCAAGGACTACGTTTCTTTGATCAATATCGACGAAATTGACAGCGAAAAGGAATCAATCGTCGCTGAACCTGGGAACTTTTTGACCAGAACTGACTTTGACCGCTTCTAAATGTTACAATAGGTTAAGTTTATTGATTTAGAAGGTTATTTATCATGGAAAAATACGTTGTAGTTTTGGCTGCCGGCAAGGGCACCAGAATGAAATCAAAGCTGTACAAGGTTTTGCACAAGGTCTGCGGCAAGACCATGGTGGAACATGTCGTTGGCGCGGCCAGCGCTTTGAAGCCGGAAAAGATCGTGACCATCGTTGGCCATGGGGCTGAAGACGTGGAAAAGGTGCTGAAAGGCAAGTCTGAATTTGCCTTCCAGGAACAGCAATTGGGGACGGGGCATGCCGTAATGCAGGCTCAAGCCCAACTGGAAGGACTGGATGGGGCAACCCTGGTCGTAACTGGCGACACGCCGCTTTTTACCAGCGAGACTTTTGCCAAGCTGTTTGCCTACCATGAAGAAGAAGGCAACGCCGCGACCGTCTTGACTGCTGAAGCGCCAAACCCATTTGGCTATGGCAGAATCATCAGAGACGACCAAGGCAACGTGCTGCGGATCGTTGAGCAAAAGGACGGCAATCCTGAAGAGCTCAAGGTCAAGGAAATCAACACTGGCGTTTTCTGCTTTGACAACAAGAAACTGTGGGAAGCCCTGAAGCAGATCGGCAATGACAACGCCCAAGGCGAATACTACATTACTGATGTTATTGAAATCCTGCGCAAGCAAGGTGACAAGGTTGGTGCCTACAAGATGCCGGACTTCAGCGAAAGCCTTGGCGTCAACGACCGGGTAGCCTTGGCAGAAGCTACGCGGATCATGCAAGCCCGCATCAACAAGAAGCACATGGAAGACGGGGTAACCTTTATTGATCCAGCCACGGCCTACATTGACGCTGGCGTCAAGATTGGCAACGACACGGTGATTGAAGGCTGCGTAACCATCAAGGGCAACACCGAGATCGGTTCAGACTGCCTGATCACTTCCGGTTCCCGGATTATTGACAGCAAGATTGGCAATGGGGTAACCGTTACCTCATCAACTCTGGAAGAAGCCCAAATGGACGACAACACTGACGTTGGCCCTAACTCCCACCTGCGGCCAAAGGCAGTGATCCGCAAGGGCGCGCACCTGGGCAACTTCGTTGAAGTCAAGAAGGCTGAAATCGGCGAAAACACCAAGGTCGGCCACCTGACTTACGTTGGCGACGCTACCTTGGGCAAGGACATCAACGTTGGCTGCGGGACCATCTTCTCCAACTTTGACGGGGTCAAGAAGTTCCACACCAATGTTGGCGACAAGGCCTTCATCGGTGCCGGCTCAACTTTGATCGCGCCAATCAATGTGGCTGACCACGCCTTCGTGGCCGCTGACTCAACGATTACCAAGGACGTTGGCCGCTATGAAATGGCCATCGCCCGCGGCCGTCAAGTCAACAAGGAAGACTACTGGCACAAGCTGCCGCTTTCTGAGTCTGACGACTGGAAATAATTGATCTTTTTTATGATTATCCATAGTAATTTATGGATCGATACAATAACGGTCTTCTTGTGACTGACAGTCACGGAAGACCGTTTTTTTCGTAATAATCCCCAACTAAGCTAAAAATCGCAAAATCCGCTTCCGAAAAGTCCCCAACCAGGTCCAAAATTACGCGTTTCGTTTCAAAACTACTGCAGCCAAGGTCCAAATCATTTTTTACAAACTCAGGAGCAATCTGCTTCGACTTGTTCAAAGTCCGATTAATCTATTTTGGGTTAAAAGCGCTTGTTGCAAAACGATTACAAAAGGGTTGAAAAACTAATTTTCTCAAGATAATGTATTCGCTTACAGCACTTAAGAAAGATTTAGTGTTTCTTTTTTAAACTTTAACAACTATTTTTTAGTCTCGAGGTGTATAATCGAACAGAAGTAAGGGTGTTGTATTTCAGACATACGAAGAGAGGTATTTTTCAATGAAACTTACAAAGAAGATTGCACTTGTTTCTGCATCACTGGCTTTGGGCATGGCTGCTCCAGCAGTTTTGGTTGCTGAAAACGCTAGCGTGACTCTGGCTGCGACTCAAGCAACTGCCGTTACGGTCACTAAGAAGACTGCTCCTTACTACCACAAGGACGGCTCAAAGTTCACCAAGGCTAAGCCTTACAAGTACGGCAAGTACTCCAGCGCTACTACTGGCAAGGGCGCAAACTACAAGGTAATCAAGACCGTTACTATCAAGGGGGCTAAGTATTACTACATCGGCAACGATGCTTATTTGAAGGGTTCAGACGTTAAGGTAACTGCAAGCAAGACTGTTAAGGCTGCTTCATCATCAAAGAAGACCTCAACTAAGACTGCGGCTAAGAAGACCACTTCAACTAAGTCATCATCAAAGAAGACTTCATCAAAGAAGACTGCAGCCAAGAAGACTTCAACTAAGAAGGCGGCCACTGCTAAGAAAGCTGCTGTCCCAGCTGGTACCGCAACCAATGTTACTTCCGTTACGGTAACTAAGAAGACTACTCCTTTCTATCACGCAGACGGCTCAAAGTTCACTAAGGCCAACCCATACAAGTACGCTGGCTGGACTAGCACTGTAGCTTACAAGAACATTACCTTCAAGGTTTCCAAGGAATTGACCCTCAAGGGTGCCAAGTACTACTACATCGGCAACAACGCCTACCTGAAGGCTTCAGACGTTAAGGTAGCTTCATCAAAGAAGGCAGCAGCTAAAAAGACTACTTCAACCAAGAAGACTGCAGCTAAGAAGACTACCTCAACCAAGAAGACTGCAGCTAAGAAGACTACCTCATCAAAGAAGACTTCTACTAAGAAGGCAGCAAAGACGGTTGCAGCAGTCAAGGTAGCCAAGAAGACTGTTCCTTACTACCACAAGAACGGTTCAAAGTTCACCAAGGCCAAGCCTTACAAGTACAATGGCTCGAGCAGCACTGTAGCTTACAAGAACGTTAGCTACAACGTTGTAAAGACTGTTACTATCAAGGGCGCTAAGTACTACTACATCGGCAACGACGCTTACTTGAAGGCTTCAGACGTTACGGTAACCAAGACTAAGTAATCCAAGAAAAGCTTTGACGCGAGTCAAGGCTTTTTTGATGCCCGAAAACAGACGTTTTATTCTATCCATGCCAAAAATAAAAGCCTTTCCTGCTTTTTGGCCATGGCAAAGGTGGGAAGAGGGAAATTTTTTGCTTAAAAACTGAACACAAATGGCTTTTTTCCAACAAAAGAATGCTGGACTTTGTTAAAATAGAAGTTGGTAAATGCTGTTTTTTTCGGAGGAAATTATGTCTTACAAGGACAATATCAAGCTTTTTGCTCTTAATTCAAACAAGCCATTGGCTGAAAGAATCGCCAAGCGCATGGGTGTGAAGCTGTCAACTTCAAGCGTTGTTCGCTTCAGTGATGGCGAAATCCAAGTCAACATTGACGACTCAGTTCGTGGCAAGGATGTATTCTTGATTCAATCAACCAGTGCTCCAGTCAACGACAACTTGATGGAACTCTTGATCATGATCGACGCCGTTCGCCGGGCCAGCGCGGCTTCAGTCAACATCGTGCTGCCATACTACGGCTACGCTCGTCAAGACCGCAAGACCCGTGCCCGTGAACCAATCACTGCCAAGCTCGTTGCCGACATGATTCAAACCGCCGGGGCTGACCGCGTGCTGTCATTGGACCTGCACGCTCCACAAATTCAAGGCTTCTTCGACATCCCTGTCGACAACTTGATGGGCGCGCCGCTTTTGGCTGACTACTTCCTGAGCAACCACTTGGAAGAAGACGCGGTTGTCGTTTCACCAGACCACGGTGGCGTTACCCGTGCCCGCAAGCTGGCTGAATTCCTTGGCACGCCAATTGCCATCGTTGACAAGCGCCGTCCACGCGCCAACGTTGCTGAAGTCATGAACATCATCGGTGACGTTAAGGGCAAGCGCGCGATCCTGATCGACGACATGATCGATACTGCCGGCACCATCACCTTGGCTGCCCAAGCCTTGAAGGATGCCGGTGCAACCGAAGTCTACGCTTGCGCGACTCACGCCGTTTTGTCCGGCCCAGCGATCGACCGCTTGAACAACTCAGTAATCAAGCGCCTTGTTTTGACCGACTCAATTCAGCAGCCAGCCGAAAAGAACCTGGACAAGATGACTTTGGTTTCAGTTGGACCTTTGATGGGCGATGCCATCAAGCTGATCCTGGAACACAAGGCAATGAGCCCGTTGTTCGACACGCGTTACGACGCCAACAAGTACAAGGACCAATAAGCTTTCAGCTTTCAGAGTCTAAAAAACTACCAAGTGATATGACCCCCGAAATTAGGACACTAATTTCGGGGGTTATTTTCATGACTAAATACACTAAAGAAATCAAACTTGCTATCTACCACGAATGGGTAGACGATCATAGAAGAGGCACCTACCTCAGCCGAAAATATGGGATGGAGCGTGGAGGAATCCAATATTTGGTAGACTTGATCCAAAAGCATGGCGAAGCCATTTTGGATCGCCCTCAACAGAAATATACTGCTGATTTCAAGCTCGCTGCCATTGATAGAGTTCTGCTAGGTGGTGAAGCTCTTAGGCAGGTTTCCTTAGACTTAGGGCTTACGAATCAAGGAATTCTTGCTAATTGGCTTCGCTCTTTCAAAGAAAACGGGTATACTGTCATTACCAAGAAGAAAGGTAGACCACCCAAGAATGCCCAAAAACAAGGACAAACAACGGATCAAAGAGCTGGAAGAGCAGGTAAAGAGGCTTACAGTCGAGCTTGCATACGTAAAAAAATTGGAGGCCTTAATTCAAGAACGGAAGAGCCAAGAAAAGAAGAATTAGCTCGTGCAATCACTGAATTAAGGCAAGAATTGCGGCTTAGCGTTAAGTACATTATCGACGTTATCAATGCCAATCCTGGATTGCCTCATATTTCAAGAAGTAACTACTACTATCAGACTCATAAGCCAGACAAGGATTCTCGTAACCAGAAGCTGATGGATCGAATCAAAGAGATCTATCTTGAACATAGCCGGCGCTATGGGTACCGGAGAATCTGCGGACAACTCCGCCGGGAAGGCTATGAGATCAACCATAAGAAGGTGCAGAGGCTCATGCAAAAGATGGGCTTATTCGCCATCTCAATCCGCAAGAAACGCAAATACAGCAGCTATTATGGCGTTCAAGGCAAGATCAAGCCAGACTTAATCAAACGCAATTTCTACGCAATTATTCCCGACAGACATTGGTTTACCGACGTGACAGAATTCCATCTTAAAGATCAAAAGCTCTACCTCTCTCCAATTATCGATGGTTGTACCCAAGAAATCATCTCCTACAACATTTCTAGACACCCAGACCTTAAGCAAGTGATGACTATGCTAGATGATGCATTTGAGAAGCACCCGGCTCTTAACGGGCTTATTTTCCACTCAGACCGTGGCTGGCAATATCAGCACTATGCATATCAATCCGCTCTGGCTAACAGAGGGATCGATCAGAGTATGTCCAGGCTAGGCAACTCTCTTGACGACGGCCTAATGGAGGGCTTCTTCGGTATTCTTAAGCGGGAGATGTTCTACGGCCAAGAGCATAAATACAAGGACTTAGATGAGCTTGAACAAGCTATTCACAAATATATCGATTACTACAACAACGTAAGAATCAAAACAGGACGAAAAAACATGACCCCGATTGAATATCGGAATCATGTTTTAACAACCTTAACGGCATAATACTAATTTGTCCCAATTTTGGGGGTCACATCAAAGTTTCATAGAACTTGGTAGTTTTTCTTTTATTTGTTTTTCTTGCTTGGCCGGCGCAAGTAGTGCAGGGAGCCATTCTTGATGTACTTCTGGAATTCTTCGTAGATCGCATCAAAAAGCTGGGTCTCATCCCCGCGGCTGAGCATGGCCGTCGGGAAGAAGAAGCGCTCGTCGCCCTGCAAGGTCCCGTTTAAGGCCTTGACCAGGGGGCTGAGGTGGGAAAGCTCAATCAAGGAGCCGTCGTCCTGCATGATCTCAATCTGGCTGTTGGCGTTCTTGCCCGTTGGCTTGTAGGCGTCATATGGCTCATCATAAGCGGAGTTGACGTCGGTGTAATAGTCCGGGTTGAAGCCTGCCTGCTTGATCAGGCGCTTGAGCTTGGGGATCAGGCCCTTGCTTTCCTCGTCGATTTTGACGCTGGCCAGGGGCTTGCGGAAAAGGTAGCGGCTGGCCAGGTCGGCTAAAATCGGGTCCTTGGACTGGGTCCACATGGAGAAGTTGGTCTCCATGACCCCGTCGTCCATTTTAAGGTAGTCGTCCAAGGTCCAGTCGCCTGCCAAAAAATGCGCCAGGCTGGGAGTGACTTCCAGCTCGCCTTTTTGGTAGAGCAGCTGGGCTCTTTCCAAAAGGTGGTGGAGGATGACTTCCATGGACCGGTTGACCCGGTGGTAGTAAATCTGCTGGTACATTTGGTAGCGGGAGACGATATAGTCTTCAACGGCATGCATCCCGTTAGCCGTAAAGCAGATCCCGTCCTTATATGGACGAATGACCCGGAAGACCCGGTCAAGGTCGAATTCCCCGTATGAGGCCCCGGTGAAGTAGGCGTCTCTAAGCAGGTAGTCCATCCGGTCGGCGTCAGCCTGGCTGGAGATCATCTTGACGACCTGGGGGTTGTTGTAGGTCTTGGCGATTACGCTGGCCACGGCTTCAGGGAAGCTGGGCGAGACCTGCCGCAGGGCTTGGTTGACCTCGGTGGAGGGATCGGTGATGATCATCTGGCCAATTTTTTCATGGTTGGTGCCAAAAAGGTGCTCAAAGGTGTGAGAGTAAGGGCCGTGGCCGATGTCATGCAAGAGGCCGGCACATTGGACCAGGAGGTTCTCATCGCTGTTCCACAGCCCATCGCCAGGCACCTGGGACGGATACTTGTCCGTAAACAGGTTGGAAATGCGGCGGGCTAATTCATAAACGCCCAGATTGTGTTCAAAACGGGTATGGGTTGCCCCGGGGAAAACGAACGCCGTTGGCCCCAGCTGCTTGATCCGGCGCATCCGCTGGAATTCTTTGGACCGGACGACGTCCAGAACCACTTGGGTTTCAAGATGGATGTAGCCGTGGACCGGGTCGCGGACGACGACTTCACGGGCCAACTTTGGACTGGTAAATTTAGGCAAAACAGGATCCTCCATTCTTAATTGTTTTTATTTTTCCAAAAACATATTAAAATATGTTCAGGAATATGCTATCTAAAATTATAGCAAAAGACCCTCCAGCCTGCTGAAGGGACTATTTGATTAAAGCGCGAAAGTTAGTGAAATATGAGTAAGAAAGTCAAGATCAACTTAACCAGCAAGATTACCCAAGCGGACCAAACTGAGACTATCCGCCAGGAGGCAGACGGGGAGCTGCGCGAAGACGGGGCCATCAAGCGGATTTTTTATGAGACGGAAAACGTACCGGTCAAGATGCTCGTCAAGGAGCAGGAGCTGCTGATCCGCCGAGGGAGCGACCGGGCCAACTTCTCCCAGATGCACTTTATCTTGGGCGAGAAAGGTCAGTGCAAGTACGTCGTCCAGGGCCGGCAAATGGATCTGGTGTCTGAGACCAAGCGGCTGGAATTCAAAGAAATTGCCGCTGGCCAGCAACTTGAAGTTGAATATGACCTGTTTAGTGGTGTAGACTTAATTGGTAGTTATGCCGTCTCGTTGATTTTTGCTTAAATGACGTGTAAAATAGATAAGATTAAATAGAGAGGACGCTCAACTGTGGGATTAGCTGATTTTAAAGACGTAGATCGCAACGAATTATCAATGATTGAAGTTGCGCACGCAATTTTGGAAGATCATGGCGAAAGAATGGCTTTTGCCGATATCGTAAACGAAGTACAACAATACTTGCACAAGAGTGATGAAGAAATTCGCGAACGCTTGCCACAATTTTACACGGACATGAACACCGATGGCCGCTTTATTTCCATGGGTGAAAACGTGTGGGCGCTGCGGACCTGGTTCAAGTACGAGGCGATCGACGAAGAAGTCGACCACCCAGAAGACGATGGCGATGAAGCCTCAACCCGCAAGCACCACAAGAAGGTCAACGCCTTCTTAGCAACGACTGAAGGCGACGACGTGATCGACTACGAAAACGACGACCCTGAAGATGAAGACATGGACAGCGTCGACGATGACGATGACACTGACGACGATGACGACAGTTCCGACGACAATTACGATGACGACTACAGTGATTACGACGATGACAGCGATGATGAAGACGAAGACTCACTGCCAGACGGAATTGAAGGCCAATTGTCCCAGCTTGACGATGACATGGACGACGAAGACGACGACAGCGACGAATAATTAATTATTGGGGTTGGCCCTTGACTTAAATGGCAAAAGCCGCTAATATTTTGCTTGGGCACCCTATGTGCGTTTAGCTCCCTGACCAAGGGAGCTTTTTATTTTTTTCAAAGGAGAGCTCAATGACAAAATATATCTTTGTGACAGGTGGCGTTGTTTCATCACTGGGGAAGGGGATCACGGCGTCAAGCATTGGCCGGTTGCTTAAAAACCGGGGCCTGAAGGTCACCATGCAAAAGTTTGACCCATACATCAACATCGACCCAGGGACGATGAACCCATACCAGCACGGTGAAGTCTTCGTCACCGATGACGGTACTGAAGCTGACCTTGACTTGGGCCACTATGAAAGACTGGTCGACGTTAGAACCAGCAAGTACTCCAACGTCACGACCGGTAAGATCTACCAAGAGGTCCTGATGCGCGAGCGCCGCGGCGACTACCACGGCGGCACTGTGCAAGTGATTCCGCACGTAACCAACATGATCAAGGAAAAGGTGATGCGGGCAGCGCAAATGACTGACACCGACGTCGTTATTTCCGAAATCGGCGGTACGGTTGGCGACATGGAATCAACTCCATTCATGGAAGCCATCCGGCAAATGCGCCGGGAAGTCGGTGCTGAAAACGTCATGTACGTTCACGTGACCTTCGTGCCATACCTGCGCGCGGCTAAGGAACTGAAGTCCAAGCCAACCCAGCAGTCAGTAGCAACTTTGCGGTCAATCGGGATTCAGCCAAACATGCTGGTTCTGCGTTCAGAGATGGAAGTTCCACAGGAAATGAAGGACAAGATTTCAACCTTCACCGACGTGCCAGTCGACTACATCGTTGAATCGCTTGACGCGCCATCATTGTTTGACGTGCCGCTGTCATACCAGGAACAAGGCGTTGACCAAAAGATCGTCGACTTCCTGCACATCGACAGTCCTAAGCCAGTTGCTGACATGGACGAATGGCGCCGGATGGATGAACGGGCAAAGAACCTGAAGCACAAGACCAAGATCACCCTGGTCGGCAAGTACGTTGAACTGGAAGATGCCTACATCTCAGTTACTGACGCCCTGCAGCACGCCGGCTACCTGTACAACACCAAGATCGAAGTTGAAAAGATTCAGGCGGAAGACATTACCAAGGACAATGTTGCTGACCTGCTCAAGGACACTCAAGGCTTGATCGTGCCTGGCGGTTTCGGGACCCGCGGCCTTGAAGGCATGATTTTGGCCATCCAATACGCGCGCGAGCATGACCTGCCATTCTTTGGGATCTGCCTGGGGATGCAGATGGCCAGCGTGGAATTCGCCCGCAACGTCCTGCACCTCAACGATGCCAACTCTGCCGAAGCTGAGCCAGACTGCGAAAACAACATCATTGACTTGATGGCTGACCAGCGCGACCAGGAAAAGATCGGCGGCACCTTGCGTCTGGGCCTTTACCCAGCCATGCTGAAGGCCGGCAGCAAGACCCGCGCCTGCTACGACAACCAGGACGTCATCCAAGAACGTCACCGTCACCGCTACGAGTTCAACAACAAGTACCGGGCTGCCTTTGAAAAGGCCGGCATGACCTTCAGCGGGGTTTCACCTGACAACCGCCTGGTTGAAATTATCGAATTGAGCGACAAGAAGTTCTTCATCGCCGCCCAATACCACCCAGAATTCCTGAGCAGACCTAACCGTCCAGAAGGCTTGTTCAAGGGCTTTATTGGGGCAGCCAGTGGTTTGCAGGTCGACAAGTTCTAATTTTTGTACGATAATAATATAAAGGATTGCAAGGGAAGAGCTAATCTCTTCTCTTGTTTTTTTAATGAATATCCATTAACATTATTATGATAATTTGACAATAAACAAAGAAAAGGACTTATTTTCCCAAATGAAGCAAATGATAATTCACGGAGGGAAACCCCTGCAGGGCGATATCTGGATTGGTGGGGCGAAGAACTCCACGGTTGCGCTGATTCCAGCCTCAATCTTGTCCCGTACCCCGGTAACCTTGGAATCCGTTCCAAGAATTGCTGACGTGGACAACTTGATGGACTTGCTGAGTGAAATGGACGTCCACTGTGACTTCCACGAAATGACGCTGCGCATCGACCCAACCGAGATCAAGATGAGCCCGTTACCTGCTGGGAAGATTAAGAGTTTGCGCGCTTCATACTACTTTATGGGCGCTCTGCTTGGTCGTTTCGGTAAAGCGATTGTTGGTTTCCCTGGCGGCGACGACATTGGTCCGCGTCCCATTGACCAACACATTATGGGTTTCCAAGCGCTGGGTGCAGACGTTAGATATGAAAATGAACAGATCGTAATCACGGCTCCTGAAGAAGGCCTGAAGGGTGCCGATATCCATTTGAAGATGGCCTCAGTTGGCGCCACGATGAACATCATCATGGCTTCCGTAACGGCCAGCGGCCGGACGGTGATTGAAAATGCCGCTAAGGAGCCGGAAATCATCGACTTGGCAACCTTCTTGAACAACATGGGGGCCAAGATCCGCGGGGCGGGGACTGATACCATCCGAATCGACGGGGTTGAGCGTCTTGAAGCCAAAGTGCCGCACACGATCATCCCTGACCGGATTGAAGCTGGGACCTACATTTCCATGGCTGCCTGCATCGGCAATGGCATTCGCATCCACAACATTATCGCGGAACACTTGGATGCCTTTTTGGCCAAGGTGGAAGAAATGGGCGTCGTTATCGATACTGATGAAGACTCGCTCTTTGTCTACCCAGCCGGCGAACTGAAGATGGTCCAGGTCCGCACCGGCACTTACCCAGGCTTCGCGACTGACCTGCAGCAGCCGATCACGCCGCTGCTGCTGACCGCGAAGACGGGCGAAGGGGTCATCATTGACCCGATCTACCCGAAGCGGAATCGGCACGTGCCTGAGCTGCAGAAGATGGGGGCCTCGATCAACGTCGTGGACAATATTATTTTGGTTCATCCAGGCAGCCAGCTGCACGCCGCAGTTGTGCATGCTGATGAAATCCGGGCCGGGGCCTGCTTGATGCTGACGGGCTTGATGGTTGAAGGCGAGACCATCATCAACAATGCCGGCAACATTTTGCGGGGCTATGACCGGGTAGAGCAGAAGCTGCGCCAAATTGGGGCCGACGTCGAGATTCGCGACGTGCCTGACAAGTAAAAAGAACAAAAGCAAAACGATAAAACAAGGAAAGTTGGAGCAAATCCAGCTTTTTTTGTTCCCGCTGCCGGCTTTTGTTTTAAAATTAAGAAGACTAATTGCATATTTCGCTTTTTGCCGAGATGAGGAGGAAAAATAGATGTTGCTTAAGCCATTTGAATTGCCTGAAAACGTCAAGTTTACCGGTCCTGACCTGCGCTTGAAGACCCTGCCGACCCATTTGGTCGACTCCAGCGCCCAGTTGGCCGCGATCAAGAAGACTGTTCAGGCCAACGCCAAGGTCATCCGCAAGGCCCAGAAAAAGATGTATGCCGACAAGAAGTACGCGGTCTTGTGCGTCTTCCAGGCCATGGATGCCGGCGGCAAGGACAGCATGATTACCCACGTCTTTGAAGGGGTAGACCCGATCGGCTTTCAAACGGCCAATTTCAAGCAGCCAACCAGTGAAGAACTGACCCACGACTACCTGTGGCGGGTAGAAAAGCAGCTGCCGCCGCGCGGCTATTTGGGCGTGTTCAACCGGTCCCACTATGAAGACGTATTGGTTCAGCGCGTGCACCCGGAACTGGTCTTGAAGCAGGAATTGCCAGGCATCGTCAAGACCGCGGACGTGACGGAGGCCTTTTGGCAGCAGCGCTACAGCGACATCCGCTACTGGGAGGAATATCTGAACCGGCAAGGCTACCTGATTCTCAAGTTCTTCTTGAACATTTCCAAGGAAGAGCAGGCTTCCCGCTTCAAGGGCCGGCTGGCGGTGGAAAAGAAGAACTACAAGCTTTCAGCCAATGACGTCAAGGAGCGCGACTTCTGGCCGCAATACCAAGATGCCTATGAAAGAGCCATCAACAATACGGCAACGCCGGCCAACCCTTGGTACGTGATCCCGGCTGACGACAAGTGGTATTCCCGCTACCTGGTCTCCAACATTATTTCCCAGGCAATCAGCCAGCTGCCCCTGGATTACCCGGTTCTGGCTCCAGAAGAAAAGCAGCGGATCATTCAAGAATTGAAGTTCTAGTTTTTGGCTTTTTCGAGGGCACTTTTGCGCCAGGACCTTGTAAATGGCGGCGAAGGGTGTTATGATATTAGAGTTAATCGATTAATCTATGGCCTGAAAAATGGTTATGGCAAAGGAGTTATAGAATTATGAAACAAGGTATTCACCCAGATTATCAAGAAGTTTGCTTCATGGACTCAGCAACTGGCTTTAAGTTCGTTGCCGGCTCAACTTTGAAGCCGTCAGAAACTATCGAATTTGAAGGCGAGACTTACCCACTGGTTCGTGTTGAAGTTTCATCAGATTCTCACCCATTCTACACTGGCAAGCAAAAGTTTGCTGCAGCAGATGGTCGAATCGAACGTTTCAACAAGAAGTACGGCTTCAACAAGAAGAACTAATCGTTCTTTGCACTTTAAAAGCAGCCCGTCTGGGTTGCTTTTTTTATTGTAGGTGTTGAGTGTCTTGTATCAAACAAAGTATAATAGGTGACAGTGTAAATAGATTCTTAACTTAAGGAGTTTTAGGAATGAAGATGCAGCTGGCAGAAATTGCCCAAGCTTTAAATACAACTTGTGAAGGCAATGAAGAAACGGTAATCACTTCGGTCGCTTTTGACTCGCGCAAGATTACGGCGGGTGGCCTGTTCGTCCCAATCAAGGGTGAGCGCGACGGCCACGACTTCGTCGAAAGTGCGGTCAGCGCCGGGGCGAGCGCGACTTTGTGGGAGGCGGGTCACCCTGGCAAGCCGGACAATATCGCGGTTTTGGAAGTGCCTGACACATTGCGGGCCATGCAGGATTTAGCACGCTACTACCTGCAGAAGGTCAATCCCCTGGTCGTGGGCATCACTGGGTCCAACGGCAAGACGACGACTAAGGATATGATCGCGGCTGTTTTGTCCAAGCGCTTCAACGTTTACAAGACCCAAGCCAACTTTAACAACGAAATTGGCGTGCCAATGACGATTTTGGAAATGCAGCCAATTACGGAAATCCTGGTCCTGGAAATGGGCATGGACCGGGCCGGACAATTGCACGAACTGAGCAAGCTGGCCCGGCCAGACGTTGCCGTCATTACCATGATCGGCGAAGCCCACATTGAATTCTTTGGCAGCCGCGACAAGATCGCGGACTCCAAGATGGAGATTACCGACTTCCTGCAGGAAGACGGCGAGTTTATCTACAACGGCGATGAGCCGCTGCTGGTGGAAAGAGCCGGCAAGCTCAGCCAGGCCAAGGCTACTTTTGGCTTCGGCGACCAGGACACGGTTCACGCCACCAGCATGCACAGCTTCATGCACCACGCAACTTTTACCATCAACGACTCAGACCAGGAATTCAGCATTCCAATGATCGGCCGCCACAACGTATCTAACGCCATGGCTGCCATCTGCGTCGGCCGCCACTTTGGCGAAAGCGATGAAGAAATCGCGGCTGGCCTGGCCCACTTCGTGCCAACGGCCAACCGGATGGAATGGGAAAAGGGCGACTGCGGCGAAGACATCATGTCTGACATCTACAACTCCAACCCAACGGCCGTTAAGGCCGTCGTTGCCAGCTTCGGTCAGGTCGCGCCAAAGGAAGGCGGCAAGCGGATTGCCGTTTTGGCCGACATGCTGGAATTAGGCGCCAAATCCCATGAGCTGCACGCGGAATTGGCCCAAGACCTGGATCCGGAAAAGATCAACGTCCTTTACCTTTTCGGATCAGAAATGAAGTACTTGTACGAAGCCGTAAAAGACAAGTACCCGGAAGAAGACCTGCACTACTATCCAGAAGATGAGATGGACCACTTGATCGATGATCTGCGCAGCGACATTCACGAAAACGATATCGTCCTGCTCAAGGGCTCACACGGCATGCACCTGGAAAAAGTGCTCGACAGACTGAAATAGGAGAACAATTTGAAATTTACTGAATTAGGATTGAATGATGATTTGTTAAAGGCGATTAAGCGCTCAGGCTTTGAAGAGGCTACGCCAATTCAAGCCCAAACCATCCCTTTGGCTTTGGCCGGCGAAGACGTAATTGGCCAGGCCCAGACGGGGACTGGGAAGACGGCGGCTTTTGGCCTGCCGATCCTGCAGCAGCTGGACAAGAACCTGCATTCAATCCAGGCGATTATTATTGAGCCAACCCGGGAACTGGCCATCCAGACCCAGGAAGAGCTTTTCCGCTTAGGGCGCGATGAAAAAGCCCGCGTCCAGGTCGTTTACGGCGGGGCAGACATTGGCCGCCAGATCCGGGCCTTGAAGAACGTTCCGGAAATCTTGGTCGGCACTCCAGGCCGCCTGCTGGACCACTTGAAGCGCAAGACGATCAAGCTGGACCAGGTCAAGACAGTCGTTCTGGATGAAGCTGACGAAATGCTGGACATGGGCTTCATTCAAGATATCGAAAGCATTTTGTCCTACGCGGACAGTCGCAGCCAGACCCTGCTGTTCAGTGCTACCATGCCAAAGCCAATCCAGCGCCTGGGCGAAAAGTTCATGAATGACCCGAAGATCGTCAAGATCAAGGCCAAGGAACTGACGGCTGACCTGATCGACCAATACTTCGTCCGCGTGCGCGAAAGCGAAAAGTTCGACACCATGTGCCGGCTGATCGACGTGGAAAATCCTGATCTGGCCGTTGTCTTTGGCCGGACCAAGCGCCGGGTCGACGAATTGACCCGGGGGCTCTTGGCCCGCGGCTACAACGCTGCCGGCATCCACGGCGACTTGACCCAGGCCCGCCGGATGCAGGTGCTCAAGCGCTTCAAGGAAGGCAAGCTGGACATCCTGGTGGCCACCGACGTTGCGGCCCGCGGCTTGGACATTTCGGGCGTGACCCACGTCTATAACTATGACATTCCGCAAGACCCTGACTCTTACGTGCACCGGATCGGCAGAACCGGCCGGGCCGGCAAGAGCGGGATGAGCGTGACGTTCGTGACGCCGAATGAAGTCGGCTACATGCGGACCATCGAAGACCTGACCAAGAAGAAGATGTCTCCGCTTCGTCCGCCAACAGCCGCACAAGCCTTTGAAGGGCAGATGCAGCAGGCAGCAGTCAAGGTTGATGAGCTGCTTGCCAACGACTTGACCAAGTACTCTGAAGCAGCTGAGCAGCTGCTGGAGAACTACACGGCAGAAGACCTGGCCGCGGCCTTGTTGAAGGAATTGACCAATGATGCTGACGTTCAAGTCAAGATTACGCCAGAAAAGCCGTTGCCATACCGCGGCAATCGCCGCCATGGCGGCAATGGCCATGGCAGCCACCGGGGCGACAACCACGGCCGCTATGGCAAGAACGCCCGCCGCAGCCGCAATTTTGACCGCAAGGGCCGGTCAGGCCACGGCAGCAAGCAGGGCTTCAAGATCCGGAACCGCAAGGGCTAAGGCTGAAATAAAGATGAATTTTATAAAAAGACCAAGCTTTTTGACTTGGTCTTTTTATTACGTTGAGGGCGAGAAAACTTGGCATTTTAATGCCGAGTTGAATCGCCCCCTTTTTTTGCTTTAACGCGTGAACATTAGTTCGGTATGCGATATAATATAAATAGCCAAAGGACTGAAATCGCTGGAAGAAGGTGCGACTCATGTGGTTAAATACGAATTCAGGAATGATGAGCCAGATATCATCCATGGACGAGGCTACGTATACAAACTCAATTACCACATCGTCTGGTGTACCAAGTATCGCAACCAAGCCTTGGCTAATCCGATTATTGTCGATTCACTCAAGGACAAGATCCTGCAGATCTGCCGTGAGAATGAGTATACGGTCAAGGCCCTGGAAATAATGCCAACTCACGTGCATATTCTGCTGTCTGCCAAACCCAAAGAGAGCGTGACAAATATCGTCAGGAAGCTCAAAGGCATTACGGCCAAGTGGCTTTTTGAAAAGTACCCAGAAACGATGAAGGAATACTTCTGGGGTGGTCACCGAGCTATTACGCAGGAAGCATTGGAGTGACAACCGAAGCTGTCGTCAAGAAATATATTGAGACGCAATGGAATAGACCGTTTCACTAAACGCTAGAAAGGAGGAAGCGACATGGCAATACGCAAGCGCAAGTCAGATCTGCCGGAATATGGAGTAAAAATCAGATTGTACCCGACTCTCGTACAACAAGCCAAACTTAGACAGTTCTTTGGCAATGACCGCTTCCTCTGGAATCAGCTTGTCAGCCTCTATCAGGAACGCTACAAGAACAACAAGAAATCAAAATTGTTAACGGAATTCGATCTTAACAATCTGCTTCCCGCTTTGAAGAACGAATATCCATTCCTCAAGGCAAGTGACAGCTCCAGCTTCCAAATTGTGACCAAGAACATCAGCGATGCCTGGGAGGCGTTCTTTGCCGGAACGAGGCGCAAGCCCCGCTTCCACTCAAAGCATAGCGCCAAGCAGTCATATACTGGCAAGTCGTCCGGCATCCGGATCATGGGCAAAAGAAACATGTTCCTGCCAAAGCTGAGAAGAGTCAGATCATCGAAAACCGGCGTCATCGACGGCAAGATCAAGCGCTACACGATCAGCGTCGATGCTTGCGGGCGCTACTGGCTTTCTCTCATTGTGGAGGAAAAGACCGCCTTCCTGCCAAAGACTGGCAAGGCGGTTGGCATTGACGTGGGGCTGACGCACTTGGCCATCCTGTCAGACGGCAGAAAGTTTGACAAGTTCTCATCGGATTTCTGCGAGAAACAAGCAGAAATCTGGCAGAGCAAGTCATCCAAGCGCCGTCATTTGGCTTTGGTTAAGTCGCAGCAGGACGCCAACAGGAAGGCTCTTGGCGCAAAAAGCCTGTCTGACTATCGCAACTGGCAGAAAGCCAATGTCGCCAAGAACCGCTATATGAGCCGCATCACGAATCAGCGCGATGACTATCTGCACAAGATCACGGATCAGCTGGTAAAGAAATACGACGTCATTGTCATTGAAGATCTCAAGATCAAGAACATGACGAAGAATCACCACCTTGCCCGCTCAATTCTGCGTCAAAGCTGGGGCAGATTTCGTGCCATGCTGGAATACAAGTGCAAGAAGTACGGAAAGATCCTCATCAAGGTCAATCCAGCATACACCAGCCGAATCTGCTCAAAATGCGGCAAGGATACGGGCAAGAAGCCACTGTCAGTGCGGGAATGGGACTGCCCATTCTGCAAGGCGCATCATGACCGTGACGTCAATGCATCAATCAATATTTTGCTTAAAGGACTTGCCCAGCTCTGAGAGAGCTGGGCAAGCAAAAAATCGTACCGTCAAACAGCAGTCAATGCGGCTTGGCGGAATCGTCGGAGGGGGCACTTCCGTGATAAATAGACTGACCTCTGTTTTTGCACTGCTGTTCAGCTTGCTGGACAGAACCAGTAAAAAAGCAGGCTTGGCTTCGGTCAAGCCTGCTTGCAAGAATAAGTTGGTCGTTCTCAGAAGCTGTAGGCTGCGCGTGAGCACTAGCCTATAAAGAAACCCCCGACCTTGGTCGGGGGAGCATGTCATTTGAAATTTGTAGGTATATAATTTAGAAAGCGCACAAGGAGGAAAAAATGATCAAGGGAATCGGCAATGACATCATCGAGATCGCCCGTTTTCAGGCCCTGGTGGCCAAGGGCGATGACTTCGCCCAAAAGGTCCTGACGCCAGCTGAATTTGCCCAGTACCAGCAGCTTAGCGACAAGCGCAAGGCTGAATACCTGGGCGGGCGCTGGGGGATCAAGGAGTCTTTTGCCAAGGCGCTTGGAACCGGAATTGGCAAGGCCGTAGCCCTGCAGGACATTGAAACCCTGTGGGATGAAAACGGCGCTCCAGTGACCACGGTCAAGGGCTACCCGGGGAAGATTTTTTCCACGATCGCGCATGATAATCATGAAATCAGTACATTTGTTGTCCTGGAGGGATAAATAACGATGATTACGGCAGTTAACAGACCAGCAGCGCTCCACATTGATGTCGCCGCGATTAGAGAGAATACCGTCAATGCCAAGAAGCATTTAAAGCCGGGCCAGAAGCTCTTTTGCGTGGTCAAGGCCAACGCCTACGGGCATGGAGCCGTGGCTTTAGCGCCAGTGATGGAGGAGGCCGGTGCTGACGGTTTCTGCGTGGCCATGCTGGATGAGGGGCTGGAATTGCGCCGGGCACAAGTCGTCAAGCCAATCTTGGTCTTGGGCTTGCAGCCAGCAGCTGAGGCAGCCTTGGCCGCGGCCAATGACATTTCCCTGCCGGTTTCCAGCTTGGAATGGCTTAAGGAAGCCGAACAGGTCCTGCGCAAGGAGGGGCTGCAGCTGAAGATCCACCTGGCCATCGATTCTGGCATGGGGCGGATCGGCTTCAGCGAAGACGAGGACTTCAAGCGGGTCAACGACTACCTGAAGGACAATGACGCTTTCTTCGTTGAAGGGATGTTTACCCACTTTGCTTCTGCCGACAGCGCCGACCACGCCTACTTTGACTACCAGGTCAAGCGCTTCAAGCACTTGCAAAGCCTCTTGACGGTCAAGCCAAAGTGGATTCATGTTGACAACACGGCGGCCAGCTTGTTTGAAAAGGACATCGACAGTGACCTGGTCCGCTTCGGGATCGGCCTCTATGGCTTGAACCCGTCTTCAGCTCCCGGCTCAGCCGATCTTGAGCCTGCCTTTGAGCTCAAGCCAGCCATGTCCTTTGTCAGTGAACTGACCTACGTCAAGCAGATTCACAAGGGCTATGGGGTTGGCTACGGGTCAACCCACATCGCCGAAGGCGATGAATGGATCGGGACGGTTCCAGTTGGCTACGCTGACGGCTGGATCCGCAAGTTCCAAGGCTTCAAGGTCAAGGTCGGCGACGTCTACTGCCCAATCGTGGGCCGGGTCTGCATGGACCAGTTCATGGTGCTTTTGCCAAAAGAAATGCCGGCTGGCACCAAGGTAGAACTGATCTCCCAGGATCCGGCAGCGCCAAACAGCCTGCGCAAGGCCGCGGACTGGCTGGACACCATCCACTACGAAGTGGCCTGCCTGTTCAACGACCGCTTGGCCCGGGTCTACGACAATAAGTAGGCTGAAAAAGTTGCGAAAATAACGAATTTCAAAGAAAAAAGTTTCAGGATCAGCTGATCCTGAAACTTTTGTTGTTTTGCTGGCTTTTTTAGTGCTTGTTGATTTCTTCGTTTAAGAAGACGCCAGGCTTTTCTTCGCTCATGATGTTCATGCCGGCAGCCAGGTCTTCGACGGCCACGACTGGGAAGTCCTTGGACTTGAGCTTCTTGCAGATAGCCTTCATCTGGATTTCTGAAGTGCCTTGCGGCAGGGTGAACAAGGTGCGGCGGACGTACTTGCCGTTGTATTGGCCGGTTGGCGCGTCCAGAGTCATCGCCCCGGCCAGGTTGACGAACTTAGCGATGATCTTGCACATCTTGGCCAGGTTGCCGCTGTCGTTGGTTGACAAAACGGTCAAAACGTAAGCACCAGTCTTGACGTTCCAAGCGGATGACAGCATGTCCAGCAAGCGGGCGTGGGTCAAGATCCCATAGAAGCTGCCGTCAGTATCCAAAACGGAAATGTAAGGCAAGTCCTTGATCGTGAAGAAGACTTGGAAGAATGGGGCGTTGATCTTGATAGTCTTGGTGGCGTTCTTGAGCAGGTAGGTAACTGGCAGGCTCATGTCGCCGCCTTGGGACTTGTGGCGGTAGATGTGCATCTTGTAGATGTTGCCGCGGAAGATCTTGCCGCTGTCATCCAAAATTGGCACGCAGCGGTAGCCAGAGCTTTCCAGAACCTTCAGGGCTTCTTCCAAGGTGGCGTGTTCGTTGACCGTCGTCAAATAATCTTTCTTGATCACCAATGATTTAATCAGCATAGGAGAACCTCCGGTAAAGTTGTCTAAATACTAATAGATGTAAATGTTTTCGTACTTTCACATTATATCATGCTAAAAGCTTAAATTAAAGATTACTGAGAGAGCGTTAAAATAAGGAATTTGCCGGGATGTGCTAGAATAAAAAAGATACAGATTACGAGGAGATACAAGCAAAAATGAAATTAATCGCAGGCTTAGGCAATCCAGGTGCCAAGTATGACCGCACCAAGCACAATACGGGCTTCATGGCCCTGGACCACTACTTGAAGGAAAACGGGCTGACCTTAGACCGGGACAAGTTTGATGGCCTTTACAGCAAGCAGAAGATCAATGGCGAAGATGTCATTCTGCTGGAGCCGCAGACCTACATGAACGAGTCGGGCCGCTCCGTGGCCCAAATAGCCAAATTCTTCAAGATCGCGCCAGAAGACATTTTGATTATCCACGACGACATGGACATGCCGATTGCCAAGATCAGAATCCGGGCCGGCGGCAAGTCAGGCGGCCACAATGGGATCAAGAGCATCATCGCCGACTTGGGGACTGAGAAATTCAACCGCCTCAAGATCGGGATCCGCCACCCGCAAAAGCAGAGCGTGGTTTCCTGGGTGCTGACGCCCTTTGATGCTGACCAGCAGAAGGCCATGGATCAAGCCTTCGCGACTAGCGCCAAGATCATTGACGACTTTATCGCCGGCAAGAGTGCCCAATATTTGATGAACAAGTACAATTAAGGAAAAATGTTGTTAGCGTATGCAATTAATTGATTTCTTAAAAGACGACCAGCAGGTCAATGACTTCATCGCGAAAACATCCGCGGTCAAGAACTCGCTTTTGACGGGGGCCGAGCGTGGTGCTTTCGCCTTCTTTTTGCAGTACCTGCTGGCCCAGCGGCCGGGGACGGTCTTAATCGTTGAAGAAAATGAACACAAGGCCCAGGAGCGCTACAGCGACCTGGTCGGCCTGTTTGCTGATGAACAGGTCCAGCTGTTCACCCTGGATCCAACGATTGCCACCCAGACGGCCGTCAGCTCGCCAGATGAGCTCTCAAGCCGGATTCAGGCGCTGAACCTGGCCTTGAGCGGCCAGAGCGGGATCATTATCACGACCCCGCAGGGCTTGCAGTACAAGCTTTCGGATCCTGCCGCCTTTAAGAAGGCCAAGCGGACTTTCCAGCCGGAAGATGAGGTTGAACTAGCCGACCTGGCGGCCTGGCTCAGGCAGTCAGGCTATAAGAAAGGAGCCCTGGTCCAGCGGCCAGGGGAATTTGCCATGCGCGGGGATATCGTCGATATCTACCCGCTGGACCGGGAAGAGCCGGTCCGGCTTGAGTTCTTCGGCGATGAAGTGGACACGGTCAAGACTTTTGACCTGGCGAGCCAGCGCAGCCAGGAGGACTTGGACCAAGTGACCATTTCCGCGGCAATCGACCAGGTCTATTCCCCAGAGGCCATCCTGCAGGCCGGAGACTTGCTGGCCAAAGACCTGGCAGCGGCTGAAAAAGCTGGCAAGGACTTGTCCACCCAGCTGACTTTGGCGCAAGAAGCCCTGGCCAGCGGGGAGCTGCCGGAAAATCGTGCCAGCTATGTGGACTACTTGAACCCCAAGGCCAGCAGCCTGCTGGACTACCTGCCCAAGGACGCGCTTCTCTTCTTTAATGACTGGAAGCCGATCACTGACAGCGTTGAAGCCATCGACGCGGCCAACCAGGACTATCTCAACAGCCAGCTGGAAAGCGGGGAATTGCTGCCAAGGCAGACCTTGCGCCTGGATTTCGGGGCAGTCTTAAAGAGGGACCGCCACCACCGGATTTTTGCCAGCCTGTTCAAGCGGTCCATGGGCCGCCTGCGCTTTGGCCAGCACTTGGAGTGGGACAGTCGGGAGCCCCAGCAGTTCTTTGGCCAAATGCCGCTTTTGCACACGGAAGTGACTTCATACCTGAAGGGCGGACAGACCGTCATCCTGCAGGCCGCTACGGAGAAGCAGGCCAAGCAGATGAGCATCACCTTCAACGACTTCGACATGCACTATCCCTTGTGCCGGGCCGAAGACCTGCTTGAAGGGCGGGCTCAGATCATCGTTGGCGCCATGCCCAGCGGCTTCCTGTTGCCAAGCCGCAAGCTGGTCTATTTGACCCAAAAGGAGCTGTTCAACAAGACCAGCCAGCCCAAGCGGCGGATCAAGACCCTGGAAAATGCCCAGCGCCTGCGCAACTATACGGAGCTTAAGCCGGGCGACTACGTGGTGCACGTCAACCACGGGATTGGCCGCTTTGAAGGGATCAAGACTCTGGAGACTGACGGCAAGAAGCGCGACTACATCACGATCACCTACCAAAAGGGCGACCAGCTCTTCGTTCCAGCTGACCAGCTGGGCTTGGTGCAAAAATACGTCGCTTCTGAAGGCAAGGCCCCGCACATCAACAAGCTGGGCGGCAGCGAATGGGCCAAGACCAAGCGCAAGGTTCAAGCCAAGGTGGAAGACATCGCGGATGACCTGATTGACCTTTATGCCAAGCGCGAATCCGAACAGGGCTTTGCTTTTTCAAAAGACAATGCTGACCAGCGGGCCTTTGAGGATGCCTTCCCTTACCAGGAGACGCCTGACCAGCTGCAGACCCTGCGCGAGATCAAGGCGGACATGGAATCGCCCCGGCCAATGGACCGGCTGGTAGTCGGGGACGTTGGCTTCGGGAAGACGGAAGTAGCCCTCAGAGCTGCCTTTAAGGCGATTCTGGATGGCAAGCAGGTGGCCTTCTTAGTGCCGACCACGATCCTGGCCCAGCAGCACTATGAGACGATTAAAGACCGCTTCCAGGGCTTCCCCGTGGAAGTAGCCAGTTTGTCGCGCTTCCAAACGCCAGCAGAGTCCAAAAAGATCATCGCGGGCCTGAAGGACGGCAGCATTGACTTAGTTGTCGGCACCCACCGGATCCTGTCCAAGGACGTTGGCTTTAAGGACCTGGGACTGCTGGTGATCGATGAAGAGCAGCGCTTTGGGGTCAAGCATAAGGAAAAGCTCAAGCAGCTGAAGACCAACATTGACGTTTTGACCCTGACCGCGACGCCGATTCCCCGGACCCTGCACATGTCCATGGTGGGGGTACGCGATTTGTCCGTCATGGAAACGCCGCCGCAAAACCGCTATCCTATCCAGACTTACGTGCTTGAGCAATTGCCGGGCACCATTAAAGAAGCCTGTGAGCGGGAAATGCAAAGAGACGGGCAGATTTTTTACCTGCACAACCGGGTCGGCGACATCGAGGAAACGGTGGCCAGGCTGGAAGCCCTGCTCCCGGAAGCCAGAATCGCCTATGCCCACGGGCAGATGAGCGAGGGGCAGCTGGAAGACATTCTGCACCGCTTTTTGGAAAGAGAATTCGATATCCTGGTGACGACGACCATCATCGAAACCGGGATCGACATGCCAAACGTCAACACGATGATTATTGAGGACGCTGACCGCTACGGACTCAGCCAGCTTTACCAGCTCCGGGGACGGATTGGGCGCAGCGCCCGTCTGGCCTATGCCTACTTCTTGTACCAGCCCAACAAGGTTTTGACGGAAGTGGGCGAAAAACGTCTGGATGCCATCCGCGACTTTACGGAACTAGGGGCCGGCTTCAAGATTGCCATGCGGGATCTGTCAATCAGAGGGGCCGGAAACATGCTTGGGGCCAAGCAGCACGGCTTTATCGACTCTGTCGGCTATGACCTCTATTCGCAAATGTTGGCTGATGCCATTAAAGCGCGCAAGGGACAAAAGCAGACGGTCAAGTCCAATTCAGAGCTTGATCTGGGCTTGGAAGCCTATATTCCATCCAGCTATATTGCCGACCAAGAGCAAAAAATCGAATTTTACAAAAAGATCAAGGGCATTGCCAGTGAGCAAGAGCTGCAGGACATTGAAGACGAGCTTCTGGATCGCTTTGGCGACTACCCGGAAGCAGTCGAGAACCTGCTCAGCATGGCCGGCTTGAAGGCAGCCTGCGACCTGGCACAGGTGCTGACGATGACCAAGCAGACCGACAAGCGGCGCAAAGAAGCCAAGATCAAGGTGGTCTTCTCCGCGTCAGCGTCAAAGGAATTGAGCGGACCGAACATCTTCAAGGCCCTGGAGCACGTTTCCTGGAAGGCCCGGATCAGCATGCGGCCTGACCAGAAAATGGTCGTCCTGCTGGAAGTGCCGCCTCAGGCCAAGCGACGGACGATGTTCTCAGAGCTGGGAACCTTTATCCAGGCCGCGGCCAAGATTATTCAAAGATAAGGCAAATCAGATAAAAAAGGCAAGAAAAGAGGCAAAATATGCGAATTGACAAGTTTTTAAAGATTTCCCGCCTGGTCAAGCGGCGTACCGTCGCCAAGGAAATGGCCGACCAGGGCCGCGTCAGCGTCAACGGCAAGGCAGTCAAGTCCAGCTACAACGTGGCCATTGGCGACGTCATCGCGGTTGCTTATGGGACGCGGGTCGTCAAGGCCCGGGTCCTGGACATCCGGGAAACCACGAAAAAAGCCGAAGCCAGCGACCTTTACGAACTGGTTGACTGATGACTTTTACCCAGGAAGCTGTTATACTAAAGTATAAATTTACCGATATTTTGGATAATTAGGATAATCTGTATTTTTAGGATAATAGGACAGCACGATGGGTAGAAACGACAACTCAGAGAAGATTACGCAGCTGCGGCCTGACAGTCAGGTCAGAAAGCTGAAGTCACGGCAGAGAAAGTTTAAAGAGGTGCACCGGGTGCGCCGCAACCGGATTATTGCCGGCTTTTTAGTGCTGTTTCTCCTGCTTGGCTTTCAGCTGGTGGTTACCCATGCCCGGACCAAGAAGGTTGAGCAGCAGGTGGCCACCAACAAGACCAGTCTGGCGCAAGTCAAGTCCAACAACAAGAAATTGCGCGAAAAGCGTGACGACTTGAAGGACAGCGACTACGTGGCCAAGCTGATCCGCTACAAGTACAAGTACACCAAGGCCAACGAAAAGGTCTACAACGTTAACGAACAAGGTGATGACAAGCAATGAAAATTCAAACTGGCCAGCGCTTTGACGGGGTGATCAACAACATCACCGACTTAGGGATCTTCGTGACCCTGCCGCAGCATCACCGCGGCTTGGTTCACCGAAATGACTTTGGCCAGGAATGGCTTAGAGAGCGCCAGCGCTACCAAATCGGCCAGGAAGTTCGGGTGGTCGTCCAGCAGATCCGCAAGGGCCGCTATGACCTGTCAATCCGCCGGGTCAATGATCCTGACCTGCCTGACCCGGCCAACCAGTTCAGCCAGCTGACGCCAAGCCAGTTCGCCCAGACCCTGAATGAGGTCGACGCCAAGGCGCAGGCAGAAATCAAGCAGCTGGAAGCCGTTTTGGCGGCAGCTGAATAAGAGCATAAACTAGCAAATGACCCAGGGATGGGTCATTTTTTTGTAGAAAGCATTGACGAGCAACGATGATAAACGATGAAACAAAGAAGCTGGCCAGCTTTTTCAAGCAGCAGCAGCTGCCTTTAAAAGGCAGGAAGCTGCTGGTGGCTGCCAGCGGCGGTCCGGATTCCATGGCCCTGCTGGATTTATTGACTGAACTGGCAAAAACAGAAGGCTGCACGATCTGCGCAGCCCACCTGGACCACCAGCTGCGCGCGGACAGCTTCCAAGAAAGCCAAGTCCTCCAGGAATACTGCCAGCAAAAGGCCATCAGCCTGTTTGAGACCAAGTGGCCTAAAGACCAGCAGCCGGAAAACGGCAAGGGAATAGAAGCCGCGGCCCGGAACTGGCGCTATGCTTTCTTGGAAAAGACAGCCCGGGAAATTGGCGCGGACTACCTGCTGACGGCCCACCACGGGGACGACTTGATTGAAAACATCCTGATCAAATTTCTCCGGTCAGGTATTCCCCAGGAAATGGACAGCCTGCAGGCCGTCTCAGAGCGCGGCGGAATCAAGCTTTTGCGGCCGCTCTTGAATTTTGAAAAAGCAGAATTGCTGGCTTATGTCCAGAAAAGGCAAATCCCTTACGTGCTTGACCAGACCAACCTGGCGGATGAAACCCTGCGCAACCGGCTGCGCCACCATGTCCTGCCCC
The DNA here is from genome assembly GCA_017309015.1 of Faecalicatena absiana. Taxonomy (GTDB): domain Bacteria; phylum Bacillota; class Bacilli; order Lactobacillales; family Lactobacillaceae; genus Lactobacillus; species Lactobacillus absianus. Next base: position 418,387 of record JAEDAG010000001.1, on the reverse strand, counting down.
TGCTCAAACAGGAAAATCCCAAGCTGGTGGAAAATGCCAACCGCTTCCGGCAGGGGATGAAGCAATTGACGGTCAGTGCGCAGGCCGGGCTGCCTGAGCCGGAATTGGTTCCTGGTCTGGGGTGGCGGCTCGCTGACGGCTTGCCGCCGGAACTTTTAGGGCTGCATTTAAGCAACTTTATCGCGAAAAAATATCATAAAAGAGTACAATTAGATGTACAGTTGCTAAAACAAGGAAAAACGCAGGAAAAGGGCGGTCTGACCGTCCAGTGCTACCAGAAGCGCTGGTGGCTCTATCCCAGCCGGCGGCCAAAGCCGCAGCCTTTGCGCCAGCTGGCCTTGAACCAGCCGTTCGCCTTTCAGGACAGGACATACCTGTTGACGGATGAGCCGGCGGGCCAGCTTGACCAAGAGCAGTGGACATTGACTGCCAGCTTTTATCTGGCGCCTGGCCAAATCCGCTACGGGTCCTTGCCCGCCGGACAGAAATTGCTCCTGGCCAGCGGCCACCACGCTAAAAGCAAGAAAGAGTTTGCCGCCAGCGGCATTCCCTTGGCCCTGCGCGGCAGCTGCCTCAGCATTTTTGCTGGGGATGAGCCGGCCTATGTCGAATATGCCTACCAAAAAAGGCCCAGAAGCAGCCAAGACCGGCGCGTTTGTCTTTATTTGCGGAAAATTGCGCCACGACGCGAAAAGTAAGAGGCAAATTTTAGATAATCGCCCTTGTTTATGTTAAAATTTGAGAAGTAATTCTTCGATCTGACGGAGGTCATTTATGAAAAATAATCGGAATCGACTATTTAGCAATGGTCTATTCTACATAGTCGTATTTTTGCTTCTCCTTTGGGGCATCAATTTCCTCCTCGGCGGTCAGTCGTCTTCAGGGGCAACTGAGAACATCAGCTACTCTGAATTCGTCAAGGACCTGAAAGCCGGTGAGGTCAAGAGCTTCAACGTCCAGCCGTCAAACGGCGTCTACGCGGTTACCGGGACCTACAAGGAAAGCCGGACCAAGACGGCGTCAAGCAACGACTGGTTTGGCGGAAGCTCAACGTCAAAGGTGACTGGCTTCTCCACCACGATGTTGGAGAATGATTCCAGCGTCAAGAAGGTTCAAGACCTGGCGCAGGAAAACAGCACTAAGATGAGCACTCAAGGGGAATCACAGTCAAGCAACTGGATTTCAACGATCGTCATGCTGATTCCGACGGTCCTGTTTATCGTCATGATGTTCATGATGATGAACCAGGGCGGCAGCCGGGGCGGCAACGGCGGGATCATGAACTTCGGCCGCTCAAACGTCAAGCCGCAGGACCCTAAGAAGAACAAGGTCCGCTTTGACGATGTCGCGGGTGAAGAAGAAGAAAAGCAGGAACTGGTGGAAGTCGTTGAATTCCTGAAGAATCCAGCAAGATACACCAAGCTGGGGGCCAGAATTCCATCCGGCGTCCTGCTTGAGGGGCCTCCTGGTACTGGTAAGACCTTGCTGGCCAAGGCCGTAGCCGGTGAAGCCGGCGTGCCGTTCTTCTCAATCTCTGGTTCTGACTTCGTCGAAATGTTCGTCGGGGTCGGGGCCAGCCGGGTCCGTGACCTGTTCACCAACGCCAAGAAGAACGCGCCAAGCATCATCTTCATCGACGAAATCGACGCCATCGGCCGCCAGCGTGGCAATGGCCAGGGCGGCGGCAATGATGAGCGCGAGCAGACCTTGAACCAGCTGCTGGTTGAAATGGACGGCTTTGAAGGCGACGAAGGCGTCATCGTTATGGCTGCTACCAACCGCTCCGACGTGCTTGACCCGGCCTTGACCCGGCCAGGCCGTTTTGACCGGAAGGTCTTGGTTGGCCGTCCAGACGTCAAGGGCCGTGAAGCTATCCTGCGCGTGCACGCCAAGAACAAGCCGCTGGCTGACGACGTTGACTTGAAGGAAGTTGCCCGCCAGACTCCTGGCTTTGTCGGGGCTGACTTGGAGAACGTCCTGAACGAAGCCGCGCTGGTGGCAGCCCGCCGCAACGGGACCAAGATCACCGCGGCCGACATTGACGAAGCCGAAGACCGGGTAATTGCCGGTCCAGCCAAGAAGGATCGGATGATCTCCCAGAAGGAGCGCGAGCGCGTGGCCTTCCACGAAGCCGGCCACTCAATCTGTGGCTTGGTTCTGAGCGACTCCAGAACGGTCCGCAAGGTTACGATCGTGCCTCGTGGCCGGGCAGGCGGCTACAACATCATGCTGCCTAAGGATGACCAGTTCATTTTGACCAAGAAGCAATTGTTTGAACAAATCGTTGGTCTGATGGGCGGCCGTGCTGGTGAAGAAGTCGTAGTCGGCGACCAGTCGACTGGGGCCTCAAACGACTTTGAACAGGCAACTGCCATTGCCCACAGCATGGTAGTCAACTACGGGATGACTGACGAGCTTGGGATGGTTGAGCTGGAAAAGGAAGGCGAAGGCACTCCTTACGGCTTTAAGCCATACAGTGAAGCCACTGCCGCCAAGATCGATGAAGCCGTCAAGAAGATTTTGGACGAAGCTCACGCCAAGGCGGTTGAGATCGTGCAGAACAATCGGGAAAAGCACCGCATCATTGCTGAAGCTCTGCTGAAGTACGAGACGCTGGATGAAAAGCAGATCAACTCTTTGTACAAGACGGGCAAGATGCCTGAAGACGGCAGCGACGAATTCCCTTCAGAAGCCAAGGCCTTGAGCTACGAAGAAGCCAAGGAAGCCGCGCAAAAGCGGGCCGAAGAGAAGGCCGAGGAAAAGGCAGAAGAAGGCAAGCGTGAAGAAGCCCATGCTTTGACTACGCCAGCTGAAACTGCTGAAACTCCGGAAACGGAAGCCACTTTGCAGGCTGAAAGCCAGGATGAGGCAGCCAAGCCAGCAGCTGACAAGCCACATGAATTGGCAACGCCGAGCGAAGAAGACTTGAAGAAGGCTGCTGAAGCCGTCAAGCACGATGAAGCTCCTAGTCACGATGAAGCTGCTGACCAGCAGGATGATTCAGACAAGGACGAACAATAAGATAAAGATGCAATAGAGCCGTCAACGCGGCTCTATTTTTCTAGATAAGGAACAAATAAAATGAATGACTACTTAATCAAAGCAATCGACGCCAGCAAGAACTTGCGCTTGCTGGTCATTAACGGGAAGAACCTGGTAGCTGAAGCCCAGCAGCGCCATGACACCTGGTCTGCCTCTTCAGCCGTTTTGGGCCGGACCCTGTTGGGCGGCCTGCTGCTGGCCGGGGCGGAACTGAAGGACCAGCAGGAACTGACGGTCCGCCTTTTGGGCAACGGGCCAGTTGGCGCCACGGTCGTGACGGCCAAGTCTGACTTGACGGTTAAGGGCTTCGTGCAAAACAATCATATTGCCCTTCCAGCCAGAGCCGATGGCCACATTGACGTTAAGAAGGCCGTTGGCCAAGGCTGGCTGCAGGTGACCAAGGATCTGGGCCTTAAGCAGCCTTACACTGGGGAAGTCCAAATCGTTTCCGGGGAAATCGCGGAAGACTTGACCTACTACCTGGCCAAGTCTGAACAGATTCCTTCAGCCGTTGGTCTGTCGGTTTTCGTCAACCCCAACAACACGATTGGCGAAGCCAGCGGCTTCTTGCTCCAGGCTCTGCCGGGGGCAACTGACGAGCTCTTGCAGAAGACCGAAGAGAGAATCAAGGCTCTGCCGCCTTTGTCCGAAGCCTTTTTGGGCGGGATGACCCCAGAAGACCTGGCTAAGAAGATCTTGGGCGATGACTGCAAGATCCTGGAAAAGGACCCGGTCAAGTACGAATGCGACTGTTCCAAGGAAAAGTACGCCAAGATGCTGGAAACTCTGAAGGCCAATGAATTGAGCGAGATGATCAATGAAGACCATGGAGCTGAATTGGTCTGCAACTTCTGCGGGGACAAGTACCAGTTCAGCGAAGCTGAGCTGCAGGAAATCCTGGCTAAGAAGCAAAAATAATTTCGCGGAAGCTTGACGAACGGGCAAAGCTCCTTTATGCTTTATTATAGTTAAATTAATAAAAGCTTAAGAAGATGAGTAATCAGGGAAAGCCTCTACAGAGAACTGTTGGTGCTGAGAAACAGGAGGCGGCAGCTGGCGAAGATGGTCTTGTGCTGGCATGATTCCGGCGAGTCGCAGATAAGCCGGGTCCGCTTAACGCCCGTTAGCGCGTTCAGATCTTCTGACTGGAAGACTTTAAGGGCCCTGGCCGTGAGGCAGGGCTGAACAAAGGGTGGTAACGCGCGAAGACGTCCCTTGGCCTCTGGGCCAAGAGGCGTCTTTTTTCTGGCAGAGCATCTGTTGAGGAAGCATTTGTGCTTTGAATGATGGGTGGTAACACGCTATAGGCGTCCTTGAGAGTTAATCTCAGGGGCGCTTTTCTTTTTAAGCGGCACGTGAGTTGTTTGAATTTTTAATGGAGGAAATCATGATTTTAAAGAAGAAAATTGCCGCGGCCAGTTGATCCAGACGGCCCACCCGCAGCTGGTGCAAAGCTACGTCAAGAACGTATCCTACAACCCGCTGGGCATCCCTTATGACTTTAAGCTGGTTTATCTCAAGAAGTAGGAGGCAGTCATGGCATTTTCTGACCTTGATTTTTTAGAAGAAAACTTTATTCATTACGCTAAAGAAAACACCCAGTCCAATTATGCCAACAAGGACCAGGTCCCGACCACTCCGGGCCAGGTCAAGATGATGCAGGAGCTGGCTAAGCAGGTGCAAGACTACGGCGTCAAGTCTCGTTACAACGAAAAGACGGCCTTTGCGATCGGCTGCTTGCCGGCCAATACGGCGGGCGTTTCGCCAATTGGCTTTTTCGCTCATGTCGACACGGTCGAATATGACGACCGCTTCCCAATCCGTCCGCAGGTCCACCGGAACTACCAGGGGGAAAAGATTATCTTGGATGAAGCAAATGGCGTCTTTTTGGATCCAGCGGAATTTCCGGATTTGCGCAATTTGCAGGGGCAGACCTTGATCAGCAGCGACGGGAAGACCGTCCTGGGGACTGATGACAAGGCGGGGGTGGTCAGCCTGCTGGCTGCCTTGAAATACCTGCACGAGCATCCAGAAATAGCACACGGCGACCTCTATGTGGCTTTTGGCCCGGACGAGGAAATTGGCCTGGGCGGCCAGCGCTTTGACCCAGCTGACTTCCCAGGAGTGGAATTTGCCTATACTTTGGACAATGGCCGGCCAGGAGACTTTGAATACGAGACCTTCAATGCCACCGCGGCGGATTTGACGATCAAGGGCACGGTGGTGCACCCGGGCGAGGCATATGGCTTGATGGTCAACGCGACGACGATTATGACGGACTTCTTGGCCGCGCTGCCAGCTGACCAGGTACCGGAAAAATCCCGTGGTCATGATGGCTTTATCATGGTGACGGATGCCCAAAGCAGCGTTGACCGGGCTCACGTTGGCTTGATCATCCGCGATTTTGACTGGGACAAGTTTTTGGCTAAGGAAGATCTGGTTAAAAACTTGGTGAACCGCTTAGGGCAAAAGTACGGCCCGGACCGTTTCGACCTGCGGCTGCGCCGGCAATACGAGAACATCTACAACGGCGTCAAGGACCGGCCTTACGTGGTCAACCTGGCCCTGGACAGCTATAAAAAAGCTGGCCTGACCCCGCGCGTGCAGACCTTCAGAGGGGGCACGGACGGGAACTTTATCACCAAAAAGGGGATTCCGACCCCCAACCTCTTCAATGGCGGCGGCAACTACCACGGCCGCTATGAGTACGTGACGGTTGAGCAGATGGACAAATTGACCGAGGTCCTGGTGACGATCGCGGCTGAACATGCCCGCCAGAGCCAGACTGGGCGCGATGAGCGGCCACTGGAAAAATACTGGTAGACTAGAGCATCCTCCTTTTGGGGGATGCTCTTTTGCCGGGCTTACGGTTTGTTTTTTGCGGCCTTTCTTGCTATGATATAAAGTTGTAGCATTTGAAAGGAAGAAGATGGCAATGGACAATACTTGGAAGATTCGTGAGATCGAAATCCCTAACCGGGTCGTGGTCGCTCCCATGGCCGGGGTCTCCAACATGGCTTTTAGAAAAGTCTGCAAGGAGTTCGGGGCGGGGATGGTTGTTTGCGAAATGATTTCCGACCATGGGATCATTTACGGCAACAAGAAAACCCTGAGCATGCTGGATGTCGATCCAAACGAACATCCAATGAGCATCCAGATCTTCGGCGGCACTGAAGAGACGCTGCTGCAGGCAGCACAATACATCGACCAGCACACTGATGCTGACATCATCGACATCAATATGGGCTGTCCGGTGCCGAAAGTCACTAAGACTGATGCCGGCTCCAAGTGGCTGCTTGACGCCAACAAGATCTACCAAATGGTGCACACTGTTGTCCAGAATGTGGAAAAGCCGGTAACGGTCAAAATGCGGATTGGCTGGGACCGCAAGCACATCTTCGCTGTGGAAAACGCCTTGGCCGCGCAAGAGGCCGGCGCTTCCATGATTGCCATGCACGGACGCACGCGCAAGCAGATGTACCAGGGCGAAGCCGACTGGGAAACCCTGCATGAAGTCGCGCAAGTCCTTGACGTGCCATTTGTGGCCAATGGGGATATCGCCAGTCCAGAACTGGCCAAGCAGGCCCTGGATGAAATTGGCTGCACGGCCGTCATGGTTGGCCGGGCTGCCTTGGGCAATCCTTGGATGATCAAGGACATGACCCACTATCTGGCAACTGGCGAGAAATTGCCAGAGCAGACGGTGCGCGAAAAGGTAGAAACGGCCAAGCATCAGCTGGACGGCTTGATCCAGCTGCACGGCGAAAAGCGGGCGGTTCCAGAATTCCGGCAACAAGCCGCATATTATTTGAAGGGAATTCCCCGTTCAGCCCGGACTCGTGCTAAAATAAATGAAGTTTGGACGCGCCAGGAAGTCTGCGATCTGCTTGATGAATTCGTGGAAAGCTATGAAAAGCGCGAAAGACAAAAGGCTGCCCGCGCAGCCGGCGAAATTTAATGTAAATGGAGGAAAACAAGTTGGCAAAGAATGAAGTTAACGACCAATTGCTTGTTCGTCGTCAAAAGCTCGAAGAACTGAAGGAAATGGGGATTGAACCATTTGGTCGCAAGTATGACCGTGAAGCGCTTGCTCGCGATTTGGATGAAAAGTACGGTTCTTTTGATAAAGACGAACTGAACGCTGATATGCCTAAGACCAAGGTTGCAGGTCGAATGATGGCTAAGCGTGGCAAGGGCAAGGTAGGCTTTGCCGATCTTTACGACCGTTCTGGCAAGATCCAGATCTACGTTCGCAAGGACATTGTTGGCGAAGACAACTACCAAATTTTCAAGAAGGCTGACTTGGGCGACTTCCTGGGCATTGAAGGTGAAGTCTTCAAGACTGATTCAGGCGAGCTGTCAGTGCGCGCCCAGCACGTGACCTTCCTGTCCAAGGCCCTGCGTCCGCTTCCAGACAAGTACCACGGCTTGAAGGACGTTGAATCAATCTACCGTCAACGCTACCTGGACTTGATGACCAACCGCAAGAGCTACGAACGCTTTGTCAACCGGACCAAGATCATTCAAGCCATCCGTGACTACCTGAACGCCCATGACTTCTTGGAAGTTGAAACTCCAGTTTTGCACAACATTCCAGGCGGCGCGGAAGCCCGTCCATTTGTGACCCACCACAACGCTTTGGACATCGACTTGTACATGCGGATCGCTTTGGAATTGCCTTTGAAGCGGTTGATCGTTGGTGACATGGAACGCGTTTACGAAATCGGCCGCGTCTTCAGAAACGAAGGGATGGACTTGAAGCACAACCCTGAATTTACTGAACTTGAAACTTACGCAGCCTACTTCGACTTCCACGACGTCATGGACGAAACTGAAGGCATCATCCGGGCCGCAGCCAAGGTTGTTTCACCAGACGGCAAGATCAACTACCAAGGCACTGACATCGACTTGGGCAAGCCATTCCGCCGCGTGCACATGGTTGACTTGATTAAGGAATTGACTGGCGTTGACTTCTGGAAGCCAATGACTCTGGAACAAGCTAGAAACGTGGCGGCTGAACACCATGTTGAAGTTGAGCCATACTGGCAAGTTGGCCACATCATCAACGCCTTCTTTGAAGAATTTGGTGAAAAGAGCATCGTTGACCCAACCTTCGTTTACGGGCACCCAGTTGAAGTTTCACCATTGGCTAAGAAGAATGCTGATGACCCACGCTTCACTGACCGTTTCGAAGTCTTCATTCTGGGCAACGAATACGGCAACGCCTTCTCAGAATTGAACGACCCATTGGACCAGCGCCAACGTTTTGAAGCTCAAATGGCTGAACGCGATGCCGGCAACGATGAAGCTGACATCATCGACGAAGACTACCTGCGGGCGATGGAATACGGCATGCCGCCTACGGGTGGGCTGGGCATCGGGATTGACCGTTTGGTCATGCTGCTGACTGACGCGCCATCAATCCGCGACGTCCTGCTGTTCCCAACCATGCGTCCGGAAAAGATCGTTGACGAAGAAAAGAACATTAAGCTGGACAAGTAGTCCAGGCGAGTTAAAAGAGCTTCCCAGCGGGAAGCTCTTTTTGATAGCACGAGATTTAGCAAACGGGGTGAAAAAATGATTGTTTCGTTGATTATCATGGCCGTGGTCATTGCAATCTGCACGATCATTTTAATTAGCAACGGCACGAAATAGAAAATATTCTGAGGATTTTGGCTTAGGCTAAGATCTATGTCAATGGTAACCCCTCACTGAAGTGAGGGGCTTGGAGCGCAAGCTTCAAGCCTCAATATCTTTGTGGGGTGTTCCGGAGAAATCCGGAATCATTGTCTAGACTAAGCTTTCCAGTCGGCTTCGGCTGGCAGGAAAGAAAAACTACGTTATCTTTGTTATCACACCATGGGATGATGCTCTAGTCCCATGCGCTGTGGCAGCTCTGTAAACAGTCATGAGGTTAACGTGACAGTCAACTGCGTCGTCATGGTTCTTCGGAACCGTGGCAAGCATGGATAACATTGTCGAAGGGCAACAACGCAACTCCGCGTTGGGTCTCCCAATGCGGATAGCGGCCGGCAACATGATTGCCGGCAAAGGAGGAAAAATGGAATATGAGAATGCCAATCGGGTATTTCTGCTCAACAAGGACGGCAAGCCGCTAATGCCATGCCGTCCAAGAAAGGCCAGACTGCTGCTGAAAAGCGGTAAGGCCTTCGTGGTCAAGAAATATCCGTTCACCATTCAACTGAAATACGGCTCATACGGCTATAAGCAGAAAGTCAGTCTTGGCGTTGACACCGGGCAAAGACACATTGGCTTTGCCGTAACGAGTCAGGACAAGGTGCTGCACCAAAGTGAGGTAGAGCTTCGCCAGGACGTGCACACGAATCTGTACACCCGCATGATCTACCGCAGAGGCAGAAGAAATCGCAAGACCCGCTATCGTCAGGCCCGCTTTCTCAACAGAGTGCACGGCAAGCGTGACGGCTTGTGGCTTCCACCGTCAGTAAAAGACAAGGTGAATCACAACATTGCCTGGATCAAGCGCTATTTGGCTGTATTGCCGAACCCAGATCTGCATATTGAGGTGGGCAAGTTTGACATGGCCAAGATGGTCAATCCGGCCATTTCGGGCAAGCAGTACCAAGAAGGAAGCCTAAAGGACTGGAAGAACTATGAGTACTACGTGCTGGCACGTGACGAATATACCTGTCAGCTTTGCCATAAGCATGGCGAAGGCGTAAAGCTTGTCGTCCACCATATCGTCTACCGCTCACAGGGCGGGACAGACCGGGTGGACAATCTGATAACGCTTTGCACGAATTGTCATACGACGAAGAACCACCAGCTGGGCGGCAAGCTCTACAAGTGGATGAAGGCCAAGAAGAAAGTAACAAAGCAGCTGAAGGGTGCAACATTCATGAACATTCTGCGCAAGCGGATCATGACCGCTTTCCCAGAAGCAAGCTTCCAATATGGCTATCAGACTTTCTTTGAGCGCAAAAAATACAATCTGCCAAAGGGACACTTCACGGACGCAATCGCAATCAGCGGGATCAAGTCAGTTGGTCAGATGCCGGAGACGGTAGCGATGATCAGCCAGCTCCGCAAAAAGAAGCGTTCGCTTCATGAGGCAACCGCCCGCAAAGGCCGAAAAGAAGCAAACAGAACATCAAAACGCAATGCCAAGAACACAAAGTATGCCAGAGGATTATGGCTCAATGACTATGTACATGTCATCGGGACTAATCTCAGGGGCTATGTGCAGAGCTACCTGTCAAAAGGCGCTTATGTTCGCCTCTCAGATGGCTTAGGCAATTACGTAATCAAGGATGGCAAGAATTACATCAGTACAAAGCTCTGTAAGCTGATTACTCATAACGGCAACTGGCAAAAAGCAGAGCAAAAGCTTTTGCTTTACGAATATAAGTAAGAAAGAAGGAAGGCAGGCAAGCCCTATCCCTCCACCCATTGAAATAGGTGGAATCCCGGGCTTGCCTGCCGTTAAAAATTATAGATGTGCTGATTACAATTTGGATACCGGAAAAGTGATTGACACCGGCGTGACCACGATTTTTGTCAACTCGCGCGGTGAAAAGGGCAGGGTCTCTAAAAAAATGCAAAACTTTCTGGGTCTGATGAACGACAAGGTCGTTGACGGGGATAACTATATCAAGCAGCTGAAGGATAAGATGCTGATGTACAGCAATGATAGTGGATGGAGGCGCACAAACATGGACTTAAAGATGAAAATGGATGACGCAAGATACATTGGCCGAAAAGAAGGCGAAAGACTTGGCCAAAGAAAAAGCACGTTGTCTGCTATTCAGAAAGTAATGTCAGCTCTCAAAGTTACGGCTGACCAGGCAATGAATATCTTGCATATCCCTGAATCAGACCGTGCTTTTTACAAAGCCCGGCTTGAAGAAGCAACGGTGCAGGAGCAGTCTGGCGAGTTTAATAGCCGCATGGATTCTGTGCCAAAAATAATGGATGCTTTTCACATCAGCTTAGACCAGGCTTTGGCACTCCTGCAGCTTTCAAAAAGCGAGCGTGATTTTTACCAGAAGCATTTGCCCGAATAGGCAGTGCTGATCACTGCTCAGGAAATCGTGATATCATGAAACTGATAGTAATGTTCCAAGCAAAAGCTTTAATAAAAGAAAGATAGATCTATGGCATCTCAGAAGAAATCCATTCTGCACGTGGTCTGCACTTTTTTGGTATCACTGATTTTGATTTTGTGCGTGGCTAATGCGGTATATGATGTGTATGTCCAGCTTGAAAACAAGAGCGCGGCGGCTATTTTGCAAAAGAGCCTGCCCAAGCACGGCTTCCAGGCCAAATTCGTGGAGCCGGTGCAGACGACCGCGGGTTGGAAGCTGGTGCCAACTTTTACGGCTAAATTTACGACTCCCAGTTGCCGCAAACGCAACTATAAGCTCCTTAAGAACGCTGGCTCCATTAAAAGCGAGCGGGATGCCAACTTGCCGTACTACTACACGGTTTCTCTCAGCAAGACTAATTTTTTTGACACGTGGTCAGTGACGATCCGCAGCTCTGTTGATGATTATGAAAAAACTTACAATGTCCGCTAAAACAAAAGGACGGTCAGGCGACCGTCCTTTTATTTGCATCCAATTTCTTCTAAAAAACTAATACTTTCCGTGCTCCCGTTGCAGCTCATCATAGATCAGGGCTGCAGCGAAGAGGACTGGCATAATAAAGGCGAAAGCAATCCAGCCGGTAGTGTAGCCAGCCAAAAAGCCAGCAGGGATGGCTACCACGATGGCAATCGCGGTCATCACTTGCGCGGCGCGCCCCTTGTACCAAGGGGTGAAACGGAAAATGGCATAGACTGGGCCAAAAATCCAACTGAAGTAGATAATGCTTGCCAGAATTTCTTCTTTAAGTTCAGGCATGCTCAGGTAGAAATTTCCGCCGATGGCCATGCCCAAAAAGTTGAATAAGCTCATCCAACAGATTGCAATAATCACAAAAGCGTTGATGGCATATTTAATGGCCTTGCCATTGCCTTGTTGTGCGTGTTCCATAGTAATTCACTCAATCTTTCTATAAAAAATCTATCGTTTCAGATTAATTATAGTGCAATCTTGGGTGAATGGGTCCGCTTTCTTCAACTTTTTCTTTCCTAATCAAATCAAGCTTCTTGACTAATTTTAGCAAGAAACCGGAAAAAAGCAGCCAGAACAAGCACAACTAGCGAAAATGTTTGCAAAAGAAGGAAATGATGGAACCTGCCGGCAATATTTCCCAGGAAAAATTGCTAATCAAGCAGCTTCTGCTTTGCAATCTTAACAAGCGGCAGCCGTGGCATTAAAATTAAAGTTGATGATAAGGAGGAAAGAAATGCTTTTCCACAAAAAGAAACTTTCAAAAGAAAATGAGTCCTTCAAAGCCATGCTGGACCAAGTCTTGGCTGATCCAGCCATTGGCAGGGTCCCAGCCCTGGAGAACCTGCTGCAAATGGCCGCCAAGCGGATCGGAATGAATGAGCCAGTCGCGGGCGTAGCCGCCAATTTGGCGGTGAATATCCGGTCCAACTACCCGGACAGCCAGTTGCCCCAGTCAGTCAAAGACCTGCAGGCTCGACTGGCCAAATACGAAAACTAAGAAAAGAAAGAATCTGCCTGGTGCACTGGCCGTTTTCAGCCAGTTGCGGCTGCTTTTCTTTTTTGCGGCAATTTTTGTCAAAAAGGGTTTGACATTCTGCCAAAAGACTTTATACTTAAAGCTAAATTAAGATTTGATGAAAGGAAAGGAGAACTACAATGGTATTTGCAGCTAAGAAGACTAATGCCATGCAAATGATGATGACCATGCCATGCAACATGATGATGTGCTGCATGCCTCTTAGCGTACATTCAAATACCAATGGTTCACCATCCTAATATCGTAAACTGGATTATACTGATCGCTTAAGCCGCTGAGCCATTGCAACTGGTTCGGCGGCTTTTTTATTTGAAAGGAACAAGCATGAACAGGAATCGATATCATCAAACGAAGCGCTGGTTGATTTTCTGGCGGGGCGCGTCGATTGGCAGCACGGCCATGTGTCGTTAATTTTTGAACTCATAGACGAAAACACAAAGAAGCATCGGAAAGATGATTTGTCATTATGACTAGAAAATTAACGAGGTATTTATCATGAGCAAGGCTCCAATTAGCAACGAAGGTTTATCATTTGAAACGCTCCAAGTCCACGCTGGACAACCAATCGACGAGACTGGTGCCCGGGCAGTGCCAATCTACCAAACCACTTCTTACGTCTTCGATGACGCGGACCAAGCGGCGGGGCGCTTCGCCTTGACTGACGCGGGGAACATCTACACCCGCTTGACCAACCCAACTACAGCTGTCTTTGAAAGCAGAGTGGCCGCCTTGGAAGGCGGGACTGGCGGCGTTGCCTTGGCAACTGGCGCGGCTGCGATTACGGCGGCGATTTTGAACATTGCGGGTGCTGGCGACGAGATCGTGGCGGCCTCAACCATTTACGGCGGGACCTATGACCTGTTTGCGCAAAGCTTGCCGCCATTGGGCATTAAGACCCACTTCGTTGATCCAGCCGATCCAGCAAACTTTGAGAAGGAAATCAATGAGCACACCAAGGCCTTGTACGCCGAAACCATTGGCAACCCGAACGCCAACTTGATCGATATCGATGCCGTGGCCGAAATTGCCCACAAGCATGGGATCATTTTGATCATCGACAACACCTTCGCGACTCCATATCTTTACCGGCCATTTGAACATGGCGCGGACGTGGTTGTCCACTCAGCTACCAAGTTCTTTGGCGGCCACGGCACCACGATGGGCGGGGTAGTCGTTGAAAGCGGCAAGTTCGACTACAAGGCATCTGACCGCTACCCGAACTTCGTCAACCCAGACCCATCATACAAGGGCGTAACTTGGGGCGACTTGGGCGGCCAAGCCTTTACGACCAAGATCCGGGCCACGGTCTTGCGCGACACCGGGGCCACGCTGAGCCCATTCAACTCCTTCTTGCTCTTGCAGGGCCTTGAAAGCTTGTCTTTGCGCGTGGAACGCCACGTCTACAATGCACAGAAGATCGCTGAATTCTTGAATGATCATCCAAAGGTGGCCTGGGTTCGCTACCCAGGCCTCAAGGACAGCCCGGACCATGCCTTGGCTGAACGCGACTTCCCAAAGGGGGTCGGCTCAATCTTCACCTTCGGCTTGAAGGGCGGCGTTGAAGCCGGCAAGGAACTGATTGCCAACTTGAAGCTGTTCTCCTTGCTGGCCAACGTAGCCGATGCCAAGTCATTGATCATTCAGCCAGCCTCAACCACGCACGCGCAGCTGAACGCGGAAGAACTGGCCAGCGTCGGGATCACTTCAGACCTGATCAGAATCTCCGTCGGCGTTGAAAACGTCAACGACTTAATTGCTGACTTGACCCAAGCCCTGGACAAGCTTGACTAGCAGCAAGATCATCAATTAGCAATTCACAAATATAGCAAACACACATCAAACACACATTAAACGCACAATAATAACACACACTAATTCATTTTTTCAAAACCTGCAGTCAGGCACCTCTCGTGAGGTGCCTGTTTTTTGGTTAATAAAAAATCCCCCCAAAAGTCCTTGGGGGGATAATCAGCTACATCGTCTTTACGGTTGACATGTCGTAAATAGAGTAGTCGCAGCGGTAAATGAACAGGCGGTGGCCGTCGACGTTGATCTTAGTGGTGGACGGCATGTCAGTGGCGCTGACGCGGACGCTGTTGCCGGCATATACGGCGATTGGCATCCCTGCCTGGGAGCGGACCATGATCACCTTGCCCTTGCTGGCCCAGTCATTGCGGAAGTTGTTGTACATGATGGACAGGACGGGGATGGAGCGCTGGTTGTCCTTGATCGTCACTTTCTTTGAAAAAGTATCCTCGTAGTTCTTCAAACCTTCGTTGGCAATCAGGCTGGAGCCTACGTGGATCATTTGGTGGCCGCCGTATTCGACGTCGATGACCTTGGACTGCTCGCTGCCATCGCTGGTCTTCTTGCTCATTGGCTTATAGGTTTCAATATGGACGGACTTGGCCTTGATTTGGTCAATCTTTTGGCCGTTGAAGTCATAGGTTGATACCGTGAAGGGGATCCCGGTCAATTGTGACCGCAGATCCAAGGTGTAGTCGCTGATCTTGGAGCAAGCGGCCAGTAAGGGGACGAGGGCCAAGATGGCCAGGAGCGGCAGGAATTTTTGCAATTTCTTCATGATTTTTCCTTTCTCTGCTTTGCATTTCTCGGGTATCACATCTTTACGTCTAGTTTACCGCATCTTTTTTTAGAAAAATAAAAAAAGCCCTTGCCAAACAGACCGACTTTGATTATCCTAATAGATGTATTGCGGAAGTAGTTCAGTGGTAGAACATCACCTTGCCATGGTGGGGGTCGCGGGTTCGAATCCCGTCTTCCGCTTTCCGCATCAGGCCTTGCTTGGCGGCGGGCCTTTTCTTTTACGGGAATTAGCTCAGTTTGGTAGAGCGCTACGTTCGGGACGTAGAGGTCACAGGTTCAAATCCTGCATTCCCGATAGCCAATGTGTGATCAAAGCGCGGCATTCTTGCCCCGCTTTTTTCTTTTGTTTTTTCAACTTTTTCGCTTGAATTCCTTGCAAAAAGCCGACTTTTTGGTAAACTAGAAAATGTATCGCGGAAGTAGTTCAGTGGTAGAACATCACCTTGCCATGGTGGGGGTCGCGGGTTCGAATCCCGTCTTCCGCTTGCGATAGCCAAGACTCGCTGGAGAGCGGGTCTTTTTCTTTGCACTTTTTTCGAGTTTTCTTCTATATTTAAGGAAAGAAGACGGGAAGAGTTATTATGCGGCTTTTGGTCAGTGTTTTGCTATAATAAGTGGAAATTGATCTACTAAGGAGATAAACATGCCAGCAGCAAGCAAAGAAGAATATGAATTACTAGTTAAGCAGGCAGAAGCCCTGGCTGCCGGTGAAAGCGACTGGATTGCCAATGTGGCCAACGTTTCCGCCCTGCTTTTTCACGCTCTGAAGAAGGTTAACTTTGCCGGCGTCTATCGCTTTGAAAAGGGCGAACTGATCCTGGGGCCCTTCCAGGGGCAGCCGGCCTGCGTGCATATTGCCATTGGCAAGGGCGTCTGCGGGACCGCGGCTGAGGAGGAAGCAACTCAGATCGTGCCAGACGTCCACGCCTTCCCAGGCCATATTGCCTGCGACAGCGCTTCTAACTCTGAGATCGTCGTGCCAATCTTCCACAAGGATGGGAGTCTTTGGGGCGTCTACGACTTTGACTCTACGGCCAAAGACAATTTCGACGAGACTGACCAGAAGTATTTGGAAGAGATTGCCAGCTTCGTTTTAGGCGAATAAGTCTGAATCTTTGTCATCACAAGCAAAAAAGTCCATGATGGACTGATTTTTAAAGGCGGTGTTTTTATGCAAAATTCATACAGCAACAGCAGCAATCAAGTGCTGGAAATTGCCGAGGAACAAGCCAGGAGCTTCCACCACCGGCTGATCGGGACCGAGCACGTCCTGCTGGCCTTGGTGATTGAGAGCGAAGGAAAGGCCGGAAAGATTCTCCGGACCATGAGCGTGACGCCAACCGCGGTACGCGAGGAAATCGAGCGCTACACGGGCTACGGATCAGCAGCCAGTGCCAACTACATGGAATTTTCGCCGCGCTTGACTCTGGCGCTGGATTACGCCAAGCGCAATTCTGAAATGCGTCACAGCAAGGAGATTGAAACGACTGACATTCTGCTGGCTTTGATTTCCAGTGAGCAGGTTCTGTCAGCCATGATCCTGCGAAACCTGGACGTGGACTTGAACAGCCTGCGTGATGAGATCGATGATGCCAACAACGTTGGCCAGGCTGCAAATGAAGGCGGACAGGCCGTCAGCGACAGCAGCCGGGGCCAGTCGAGCACCCCGACTCTGGACAAGTATGGAACGGACCTCAACCAGCGGGCGCGTGAGGGGCAAATTGACCCGGTCATTGGCCGTGAGCGTGAGCTCCAGCGCGTCATCCAGATCCTGTCCCGCCGGACCAAGAACAACCCACTGCTAGTAGGGGAGCCTGGCGTCGGCAAGACGGCGGTTGCGGAAGCTTTGGCCAGTGAGATCGTGGCCAAGCAGGTGCCACGGGATCTGCAGGGCAAGCGGGTCGTTTCATTGGATGTCAACAGCATGGTGGCCGGAACCCGCTACCGGGGCGAATTTGAAGAGCGGCTGGACCGCTTGATCAAGGAAGTCTCTGCCAGCAAGAACGTAATCCTGTTTGTGGATGAAATCCACTCCTTGGTCAAGGCCGGGGATGCGGAAGGGGCAATGAGCGCCTCCAACACCTTAAAGCCAGCTTTGGCCAGAGGCGACATCCAGCTGATTGGGGCGACGACTTATGAAGAATACCGCAAGCACATGGAAAAGGACCAGGCCTTTGTCCGCCGCTTCCAGCTTGTTCGCCTGGACGCGCCAAATGATGAGGAGACCTTGAAGATCCTGGAAGGGATTAAAGACAAGTACGAGGACTACCACCGGGTAGCCTTGTCAGAAGAAGCCTTAAAGGCCGCGGTTGACCTTTCGACCCGCTACATTGCTGACCGCTTCCAGCCAGACAAGTCCATCGACCTGATCGATGAAGCCAGTGCCGCCGTGAAATTGGCGAACGACACCGGTGAAGACAAGGAGCTGGCAGAATTGGATCTGGAAATCAACCGGACGTTAAAGAAGAAGAACGATGCCGCGGCTAAGCAGAACTTCGATGAAGCCGCCAGCCTGCGCGATGAAGAGCAGCGGTTGCGGCAGAAACGGGCGGCCGTTGCCGCCAAGCTGGAAGGCAAGATGAGCAAGCGGGCTGTCGTTGGCCCAGAAGACGTGGCCAAGGTCGTTTCAATTTGGACCGGCGTTCCGGTTACCCAGCTTAAGACCAGCGAAAACAAGCGCTTGGCCAACCTGGAAACGATTCTGCATGAGCGGGTCATCGGCCAAGACGCGGCAGTTTCTGCCGTGGCCAAGGCCATTCGCCGTTCCCGGTCCGGTCTGAAGGATGAGAACCGGCCAATCGGCTCCTTCCTCTTCCTAGGACCAACCGGGGTCGGCAAGACCGAACTGGCCAAGGCCGTCGCGGAAGCCGTTTTTGGCTCAGAAGACAGCATCGTCCGCGTTGACATGTCTGAATACATGGATAAGGAAGCCTCATCCAAACTGATCGGCTCAGCCCCAGGCTATGTTGGCTATGAAGAAGGCGGCCAGCTGTCCAACAAGGTCCGGGAGCACCCTTACTCAGTTGTCTTGCTTGACGAAGTTGAAAAGGCCAATCCGGAAATCTTCAACGTCCTTTTGCGGGTCTTGGACGAAGGCTTTATGACTGACTCTTTGGGCCGCAAGATCGACTTCAGAAACACGATCATCATCATGACGTCCAACCTGGGGTCAAGAAGCCTGGAGTCAGACAGCCATGTGGGCTTTGCCAGCGTGCAGGAAGACCAGTCCAAGGTCATTGCCGACAAGGTTAAGAAAGCCACTAAGGATTTCTTCCGGCCTGAGTTCTTGAACAGAATCGATGAAAAAATCATCTTTGAGCCGCTGCAGCCAAAGCAATTGCGGGCAATCGTCAGCCTCCTGACCAAGAAGCTGGTAACCCGTCTGGCTAAGCAGCAGATCACGCTGAAGATTTCTCCAGCCGCCCTGGACCAGCTGGCTAAGGACGGCTACAACCCGGAAATGGGAGCGCGGCCGCTGCGCCGGACCATCCAGGACCAGGTGGAAGACCAAATCGCCGAATACATCGTCAGCGAAGAGCTGAAGAGCGGCGACACGATCAAGGTTGGCGCCAGAGGCGGCAAGCTCAGATTTGCAATCGTCAAGGCTAAAAGTGACGAAAAAATCAAAGGATAGATAATTTTTTAAGGCAGACTATGTTTGGCAAAAAGAAAAAAGCTGAAGCTGCTAAGGCAGAACAAGAAGCAAGCAAGAAGACTGACGGGCGGATCCTACTTTATAGCGACATCATCGACGCTCTTTACGACGAAATGCCAAGAGAAGAGCGGGAGGCCCTGCTGGAAGCTAAGCAGCAGCTGGAACAGAAGGTCTACCTGGGCAAGGTGATGCGGGACTTGCGGATCGCTTTAGAGCCGGTCGCGATCAAATCCCAGCTCAGTCCGCAAGGCAAGCAGATTTTCTGGAATATTACGGCTGGCGGCTACCAGCTCACCGGGGTTGGTCTGGCCACCCAGGCAGCCATGCTTTTTAGCGGCCGCTAGGACTTGCGCTTCTTTAAAAATAGTGGTACAATATTGGGCGATTTAAAAGGCTGAAGTTCAGGATTTTACTGATATATTGTCCAGTAAAATGATAAAGACAAAAACGACTGGTTCGTTTTTGTCTTTTTTATGCTCAAAATCACAGCTTTTTGAAATTGTAACACAAATGTAATATTTGCTTTCTTCAACAGGATAGAAAGGATGTTTTCCTTGCTAAACGGACACGTAGTTAATTACGGACAACACCGGACTAGACGCAGCTTCTCACGGATTAAAGAAATCCTGCCGCTGCCAAATCTGACTGACGTCCAAACTGAATCATACAAGTGGTTCCTTGACCACGGCATTAAGGAAGTCTTTGACGATATTCTGCCAATCAGCGACGTTTCAGGCCGCTTGACTTTGGAATACGTTGACTACAAGCTTCAAGAACCTAAGTACACTGTAGATGAGGCACGTAAGCATGATGCTACTTACTCAGCTCCAATGCATGTAACCCTGAAGCTGACCAACCACGAAACTGGCGAAATCAAGACTCAAGACGTTTTCTTCGGCGACTTGCCGCTGATGACCAAGTCAGGCTCTTTCATCGTCAACGGTGCTGAAAGAGTTATCGTTTCCCAATTGGTTAGATCACCAGGCGTTTACTACAACGGCGAAGTTGACAAGAACGGCCGCCAAATCTTTGGCACTACTGTCATTCCTAACCGTGGGGCATGGCTGGAATTTGAAACTGACGCCAAGAACGTTTCTTACGTCCGCGTTGACCGGACCCGTAAGCTGCCATTGACTGTCCTGGTTCGGGCTTTGGGCTTTGGCTCAGACGATGAAATCAAGCAGATGTTTGGCGACAGCGACACGCTGGACCTGACTTTGGACAAGGACGTTCACAAGAACCCAGCTGACAGCCGCGTTGCTGAAGCCTTGAAGGACATCTACGACCGCCTGCGCCCAGGCGAACCAAAGACGACTGACTCATCACGCAGTCTTTTGGTATCACGCTTCTTTGACCCACGCCGCTACGACCTCGCTGCCGTTGGCCGCTACAAGGTCAACAAGAAGCTGAGCCTGAAGAACCGTCTGCTGGGCTACACTCTGGCTGAAACTCTGGCTGATCCGGATACTGGGGAAGTTCTGGCTGCCAAGGGGACTGTGGTCAACAACGAAATCATGGACGTCCTCAAGGACTACCTGGACCGTGACGACTTCAAGACTGTTACCTACACGCCTTCAGAAGAAGGGGCCATTCCTGAGCCAATCACCGTTCAAGAAGTCAAGGTCTTCTCACGTGAAATCCCTGACCGTGAAATCAAGCTGATTTCAAACGGCCACATCAGCGAAGACGTGAAGTGCATCCAGCCTGCGGATATCATCGCTGCCGTCAACTACTTCCTGGAACTCCAAGAAGGCGTTGGCGACGTTGACGACATCGACCACTTGGGCAACCGCCGGATCCGTCGTGTCGGTGAGCTGCTGCAAAACCAAATGCGCATCGGTCTGGCCCGGATGGAACGGGTCGTTCGCGAACGGATGTCAATTCAAGACGCTGCAACCGTTACGCCACAACAATTGATCAACATTCGACCAATCGTCGGCTCAATCAAGGAATTCTTCGGTTCATCACAGCTGTCCCAGTTCATGGACCAGAACAACCCACTGGGTGAATTGACGCACAAGCGCCGGATGTCAGCCTTGGGGCCTGGTGGTTTGTCACGTGACCGTGCCGGCTACGAAGTCCGTGACGTTCACTACACTCACTACGGTCGTCTGTGCCCAATTGAAACGCCAGAAGGTCCTAACATTGGTTTGATCAACTCAATGGCTACTTACGCCATCATCAACAAGTACGGCTTCTTGGAAACCCCATACCGCCGGGTTTCATGGAAGACCCACAAGGTTACCGACAAGATCGACTACTTGACTGCCGATGTTGAAGACAACTACATCATCGCTGGGGCCAACACTCCTTTGAACGAAGATGGCTCCTTCGTTGATGACGTGATCCTTTGCCGTCAGCGCGAAGACAACGTCGAAGTTACTCCAGACAAGATCGACTACATGGACGTTATTCCTAAGCAAGTCGTTTCTGTAACTTCAGCATGTATCCCATTCCTGGAAAACGACGACTCCAACCGTGCCTTGATGGGGGCCAACCACCAACGTCAGGCGGTTCCTTTGATCAACCCGCACGGCCCACTGGTTGGGACTGGGATGGAATACCGTTCAGCCCACGACTCTGGCGACGCCCTGCTTGCTGAAGCAGCTGGTACCGTAGAATACGTTGACGCCAACGAAATCCGCGTTCGCCGCGATGATGACACTTTGGACGTCTACAAGCTTGAAAAGTACCGCCGGTCAAACGCCACTAAGAACTACAACCAAACGCCAAACGTCAAGCGCGGTGAAAAGGTGGTTGCCGGTCAAGTTATCGGCAACGGTCCATCAATGGCTGATGGCGAACTGGCCTTGGGGCAAAACCCAGTCATCGCCTTCACCACTTGGAACATGTACAACTTCGAAGACGCGGTTATGCTGAGCGAACGCTTGGTTAAGGATGACGTCTACACTTCAATCCACATTGAAGACTATGACTCAGAAGCCCGTGATACTAAGCTTGGGCCTGAAGAAATCACCCGGGAAATTCCTAACGTCGGTGAAGATGCTTTGAAGGACTTGGACGAAAACGGGATTATCCGGATTGGTGCTGAAGTTCACGACGGCGACATCCTGGTCGGCAAGGTTACCCCAAAGGGGATTACCGAACTGAGCGCCGAAGAAAGACTGCTCCACGCCATCTTTGGTGAAAAGGCCCGTGAAGTCCGCGACACTTCATTGAAGGTGCCACATGGCGGCGGCGGTGTCGTACAAGACGTACAAGTCTTTACCCGCGAAGCCGGCGATGAGCTTGCTCCAGGCGTCAACACCCTGGTCCGGGTCTACATCGTGCAAAAGAGAAAGATCCAAGTTGGGGACAAGATGTCCGGTCGTCACGGTAACAAGGGTACTGTTGCCTTGGTAGCACCAGTTGAAGATATGCCTTACCTGCCAGACGGTACGCCAGTTGATATCTGCTTGAACCCAATGGGTGTCCCATCACGTATGAACATCGGGCAGCTGCTGGAACTCCACTTGGGCCGGGCAGCCCGTGCCTTGGGGATCCACGTTGCTACGCCAGTCTTTGATGGGGCTGACGAAGATGACGTTTGGGACATCGTCAAGAAGGCCGGTTTGGACTCAGACGGGAAGACTGTTCTTTACGACGGCCGGACTGGTGAGCCATTCCACGACCGCGTGTCAGTCGGCGTGATGTACTACTTGAAGCTGACTCACATGGTTGACGACAAGATCCACGCGCGGTCAATCGGGCCTTACTCACTTGTTACCCAACAGCCTTTGGGTGGTAAGGCGCAATTCGGTGGCCAGCGTTTCGGTGAAATGGAAGTTTGGGCTCTTGAAGCTTACGGTGCCGCTTACACCCTGCAGGAAATCCTGACTTACAAGTCAGACGACGTTGTGGGTCGTGTCAAGGCGTACGAAGCCATCGTTAAGGGCGAAAGAATTCCTAAGCCAGGCGTTCCTGAATCATTCAGAGTTTTGGTCAAGGAACTGCAGTCATTGGGCCTGGACCTGCGCGTTTTGGATGCTGACCATAAGGAAGTTGAATTGCGCGACATGGACGAAGACTCAAATGAACATGTCAACATCGATACTTTATCTCGCCTTGCCGAAGCGCAAGAAAAGAAGAAGTTAGCCGAAGAAGAAGCTGAAATGGCAGCAGATTCAGACGACGATGCCGCAGCTGACGACGCGTCAGCCGTGGAAGCAGAGCCGGTAGATGAAGCTGACGATAAAGCTTCTAAGTAATTGGGAGGTTAAACTTTGATCGACGTAAATAAGTTTGATAGTATGCAGATTGGTTTGGCATCACCAAACAAGATCAGAAGCTGGTCTTATGGTGAAGTTAAGAAGCCAGAAACCATCAACTACCGTACTTTAAAACCAGAAAAAGATGGCTTGTTTGATGAACGCATCTTTGGGCCAACCAAGGACTACGCCTGTGCTTGTGGCAAGTACAAGGGCGTTCGCTACAAGGGCATCGTTTGTGACCGCTGCGGGGTTGAAGTTACTTCTTCACACGTTCGCCGTGAACGCATGGGCCACATCGAACTTGCCGCTCCAGTAACCCACATTTGGTACTTCAAGGGGATTCCATCAAGAATGGGCCTGGTTTTGGACGTATCTCCAAAGCAATTGGAAGAAGTTATCTACTTCGCGGCCTACATTGTCATTGATCCAGGCGACACTGGCCTGGAAGCCAAGCAATTGCTGACTGAAGCTGAATACCGTGAAGAACGGGCCAAGTACGGCAACCGCTTCGTGGCTAAGATGGGGGCGGAAGCCATCCGCGACCTGCTCAAGCAAGTTGACCTGGACAAGGAAGTTGCTGAGCTCAAGACCGAGCTGCAGACCTTGAAGGGGCAAAAGCGGACCCGCGCGATCCGCCGCTTGGACATCCTGGATGCCTTCAAGAACAGCGGCAACAAGCCTGAATGGATGGTCATGGAAGCTATCCCAGTCATTCCACCAGACTTGCGGCCAATGGTGCAATTGGAAGGTGGCCGTTTCGCTACTTCCGACTTGAACGACTTGTACCGCCGGGTAATCAACCGGAACAACCGTCTGAAGAAGCTTTTGGACATGCACGCGCCAAGCTTGATCGTCCAAAACGAAGAGAGAATGCTGCAAGAAGCCGTTGACGCTTTGATCGACAACGGCCGCCGCGGCCGTCCTGTTGTCGGCCCAGGCAACCGGCCACTGAAGTCAATCTCACACATGCTGAAGGGTAAGCAAGGTCGTTTCCGTCAAAACCTGCTTGGTAAGCGTGTTGACTACTCAGGCCGTTCAGTTATCGACGTTTCACCTAAGCTGAAGCTTTACCAATGCGGCGTTCCGCGGCCAATGGCTTTGGAACTGTTCAAGCCATTCGTGATGCGTGAACTCGTTCGCCGGGGCATTGCTTCCAACATCAAGAACGCCAAGCGCAAGATTGACCGTGAAGACGATGACATCTGGGACGTATTGGAATACGTTATTAAGGAACGTCCAGTTCTTTTGAACCGGGCACCTACCCTGCACCGGCTGTCAATTCAAGCCTTCGAGCCAGTTCTGGTGCCAGGCAAGGCTTTGCGCTTGCACCCGCTGGCTTGTGAAGCCTACAACGCCGACTTCGACGGTGACCAGATGGCCATCCACGTTCCTTTGTCAGATGAAGCCGTAGCCGAATCACGCTTGCTGATGCTGGCTGCCCACCACATCTTGACTCCAAAGGACGGTACCCCAATCGTTACTCCTTCACAGGACATTGTTTTGGGCAACTACTGGCTGACCCAAGCTGAAAAGGGCCGTGAAGGCGAAGGCATGATCTTCGCTACTCCAAACGAAGCAACTGTTGCTTACGCTAACGGCGACATTCACTACCACACCATCATCGGTATTTCAGCATCATCAATGCCTAAGAAGCGCTGGCCAGCAGGCCGCGAAGACTCAGTCTTCGTAACTACTTACGGCCGTTTGGTCTTCAACTCACTGTACCCAGACGACTACTTCTACTTGAACGAGCCAACCAAGGCCAATTTGACTGGTCCGATGGATGACAAGTACTTCCTGGAACCAGGCCAAGACATCCACGAAAAGATTGCCGAAGTGGCTGACGACTTGGTAAACACGCCATTCAAGAAGGGCTTCCTGGGCGACACGATTTCCGAAATCTACAAGCGCTACCGGGTACAGCGGACTTCAGAATACCTGGACGACTTGAAGGAAATGGGCTACACCGCTTCAACCATCTCCGGCTTGACCATCGGTATGGCCGACGTTCCTGAAACCAAGACCAAGGATGCTTTGGTTGCCAAGGCCCGCAAGCAGGTTAAGCAGGTTTCCAAGATGTTCCGTCACGGTCAGCTGTCAGACAAGGAACGTCACGACAACGTCATCAGAATCTGGACTGAATGCAAGGACGAAGTTCAAAAAGAAATTGCTGAATTCAACGACCCTCGCAACCCAATCTCAGTCATGCAGCAGTCTGGTGCCCGTGGTAACATCTCCAACTTTACCCAGCTGGCTGGTATGCGTGGCTTGATGGCTACTCCATCAGGTGAGCTGTTTGAAATCCCAGTTATTTCAAACTTCAAGGAAGGCTTGACCGTTCTGGAACTGTTCATGTCCACTCACGGTGCCCGCAAGGGGATGACTGACACGGCCTTGAAGACCGCCCAGTCTGGTTATCTGACCCGTCGTCTGGTCGACGTTGCCCAGGACGTTATCATTCGTGAAGATGACTGTGGCACTGACCGCGGCATCACTGCCCGGACAATCGTGGACAAGGATGCTGGCTTGATCGAATCTCTCTACGACCGTTTGGTTGGTCGTTTCACCAACCGTTCAGTCAAGGACCCTAACACCGGGGAAATCATCTGCGGCAAGGGCGTTTTGATGGACGAAGAAATGGCCCACAAGATTTGCGATGCTGGCGTCAAGGAAGTCCAAATCCGTTCAATCCTGACTTGCAACACTTCACACGGCGTTTGCCGGAAGTGCTACGGCCGCAACCTGGCTACTGGCGAAGAAGTTGAAATCGGTGAAGCAGTCGGGACCGTTGCCGCACAATCAATCGGTGAACCAGGTACCCAGCTGACTCTGCGGACTTTCCACTCCGGTGGTGTTGCCGGTGCAGAAGACATCACTCAGGGTCTTCCTCGTGTTCAAGAATTGTTTGAAGCCCGCAACCCTAAGGGTCGCGCGATCATCTCTGAAGTTGACGGCGTTGTTGACTCAATCGAAAGCAACGCGGCTGAACACTTGCAAGAAATCACCGTTAAGGGCAAGATCGATACCAGAAGCTACACTATTCCTTACACGGCTAAGCCAGCCGTTAAGGTTGGCGATGTCATCCACCGTGGTGACAAGCTGATCCCAGGTTCTATCGACCCTAAGGAATTGATCAAGGTAACCGACACTTTGACCACTGAAGAATACATCTTGGCCGAAGTTCAGAAGTCATACCGGACTCAGGGTGTTGACCTGGCCGACAAGCATGCCGAAGTCTTGACCAGACAAATGCTGCAAAAGGTTCGCGTGCTTGACCCAGGCGAAACCAACATCCTGCCAGGTGAAGTCATGGATATCGCTGAATTCCGTGACCGTAACCGTGACGTTATCATCAGCGGTGGCATCCCAGCTACTGCTCAAGCGGACATCCTCGGGATCACCAAGGCTGCCCTGGAAACCAACAGTTTCCTGTCAGCCGCATCATTCCAGGAAACTACCCGCGTTCTGACTGACGCTTCAATCCGCGGCAAGAACGACCCATTGCTGGGGCTTAAGGAAAACGTCATCATCGGTAAGATCATTCCTGCCGGGACTGGCATGCCAATCTACCGCAACGAAGAACCACAAGCTGATGTCCAACAGCCTGATTCCGTCTACTCAATTGCTGATCTTGAAAAGCAAATGAAAGACGAAGACAACAAAGAAGAAAGCAATAACTAAGCGCTGCAGTTTCAAAAGCTAGTGATTAGTCAAAAAGACGCCGAAAGGCGTCTTTTTTGTTGTCAGAAAATCAGCGCCTGAATGCCCAAGCCGACGAAAAGATAGGGCAAAAAAGGCAGCGGTTCATGCAAGCGCCAATCCGTTAAGTTGATCAAGAGACAGAGCAGGCAGCCGGCCAGCAGGGTTCTCGTGGCTGCGAGCGGCGAAAGGGCAGCAGCGATGATCGCGTAGAACCAGACGTCGCCGCTGCCCATTTTTTCCAGAAAGGCCAAGCCGGCCAGGAGGAAGAGCAGCAGCAGGGCAGAGAGGGATCCGGCAGGATTCAGCGGCAGAAATAAGTGCCGGCTGAAGGCCAGGACTAGCGGCGGGAGCAGCAGCACGGTCAGGTAGGAATTCTCAAAGGCATCGCTGGTAGCCAGGAGGCTGAGAAAGGAAAAGAAAGCCAGATCGCAGGCCAGCAAGGAGCAGGAAACATAATTCTGCCGGACCAGGCAGCAGCTGATGGCCAGGCCAAAAGGAAGGCTCAGCTGCAGCATTTTTTTTGCAGTGGAAAAATCCGCCAAGTCAGCTTCATCAGCCAGGTACTTCCAATAAAAGGCCGCGGCCGCGAGCGCCGCCGACAGGCCAAGCATAAATGTTAAAAGAATTGTCATTTTTATCACCTCACTTACTAGTACGCATTTTTAACTGTTTTTTACCGAAAAAAGCGCGGAAAAAGTTTTTGGAAAAAGCTTTGCTTTGACAGATATTTGGAGTACAATATCAGATGTATGTTTTGAAGATTAGTCCGGAGCGTGAATAAAAAGAAACTCCCGGATATGTGAACAAAATGATAATTAATTTTAGGAGGAACTAGTTAATGCCAACCATTAATCAATTGGTTAGAAAAGGCCGTCACTCAAAGACGACTAAGTCAAAGTCACCAGCTTTGAACTACAGCTACAACAGCATGAAGAAGGAACAAGTCTTCAACCCAGCACCACAAATGCGTGGGGTTGCTACCCGTGTCGGTACTATGACGCCAAAGAAGCCTAACTCAGCTTTGCGTAAGTACGCTCGTGTACGTCTGTCCAACTTGACTGAAGTTACTGCCTACATCCCAGGTGAAGGCCACAACCTGCAAGAACACTCAGTTGTTCTGATTCGTGGGGGCCGTGTAAAGGACCTTCCTGGTGTACGTTACCACATCGTTCGTGGCGCACTCGACACTGCTGGTGTTGACGGCAGAAAGCAAGGTCGTTCTAAGTACGGCGCTAAGAAGGGTTAAAGGAGGACTAAATAATGCCAAGAAAAGGTCATGTTTCAAAGAGAGACGTTTTAGCAGACCCAGTTTACAACTCAAAGCTGGTTACTAAGCTGATCAACCACTTGATGAAGGATGGTAAGAGAGCTCAAGCTTCATCAATCTTGTACGATGCTTTTGAAATCATCAAGGACAAGACTGGCAAGGAACCAATGGAAGTCTTTGAAGAAGCTATGAACAACGTTAAGCCAGTTTTGGAAGTTAAGGCTCGCCGTATCGGTGGTTCTAACTACCAAGTTCCTGTAGAAGTTCGTCCAGAAAGACAAACTACTCTGGCATTGCGTTGGCTCGTTTCATACTCCCGCCTGCGTAACGAACACACTATGGATGAACGTTTGGCAAACGAATTGATCGATGCCTCAAACAACACTGGTTCAGCCGTTAAGAAGCGTGAAGACGTGCACCGCATGGCAGAAGCCAACCGTGCCTTCGCTCACTACCGTTTCTAATCTAGTGTTCGTTATCTAAGGAGATAAATAATTATGGCTAACAAACGTGAATTCTCATTAGAGAAGACTCGCAACATCGGTATCATGGCGCACATCGACGCCGGTAAGACCACTACCACTGAACGTATCCTTTACTACACTGGTAAGATCCACAAGATTGGTGAAACTCACGAAGGTGACTCACAAATGGACTGGATGGACGAAGAAAAGGAACGTGGGATCACGATCACTTCCGCTGCCACTACTGCGCAATGGAAGAACTACCGGATCAACATCATCGACACCCCAGGGCACGTTGACTTCACTATCGAAGTTGAACGTTCACTGCGTGTCCTTGACGGTGCCGTTACTGTGCTGGACGCTCAATCAGGTGTTGAACCACAAACTGAAAACGTTTGGCGTCAAGCTGAAAACTACGGTGTTCCACGGATCGTCTTCGTTAACAAAATGGACAAGATCGGTGCCAACTTCGACTACTCAGTCAAGACTTTGCATGAACGTCTGAACGCCAACGCCATCGCCGTTCAAATGCCTATCGGTGCTGAAGACCAATTCGAAGGCGTTATCGACCTGTTCGACATGGTTGCCGACGTTTACGACGAAGACAAGCTTGGCTCAAACTGGGACACTATTCCAGTTCCTGACGAATACAAGGAAGAAGCCGAAAGCCGTCGTGAAGAAATGATCGAACAGATCGCTGAAGTTGACGACGACATCATGGAAAAGTTCCTTGGCGGTGAAGAAATCACTAACGAAGAACTTAAGGCTGCTTTGCGCCGCGCAACTTTGGACCTGAAGGCCTTCCCAGTCTTTGCTGGTTCAGCCTTCAAGAACAAGGGTGTGCAAATGATGCTTGACGGCGTGATCGACTACCTGCCATCACCACTTGACGTTAAGCCATACGTTGCTCACGACAAGGACGGCAACGAAGTTGAACTGCTGGCTGACGACAACAAGCCATTCGCAGCTTTGGCCTTCAAGATCGCTACTGACCCATTCGTTGGTCGTTTGACCTTCATCCGTGTCTACACTGGTTCATTGCAATCAGGTTCATACGTTTTGAACGCATCTAAGAACCAACGTGAACGTGTTGGTCGTCTGTTGCAAATGCACGCCAACTCACGGACTGAAATTCCAGAAGTCTTCTCAGGTGACATCGCTGGTGCCATCGGTTTGAAGAACACCACTACTGGTGACTCTTTGACTGACCCAGACCACCCATTGATTCTGGAAAGCCTGGACATTCCTGCTCCAGTTATCCAAGTTTCAGTTGAACCTAAGTCAAAGGCCGACCGTGACAAGATGGACGTTGCTTTGCAAAAGCTGACTGAAGAAGACCCAACCTTCCGTGCTGAAACCAACCCAGAAACTGGTGAAACTTTGATCTCCGGGATGGGTGAACTTCACTTGGACATCATGGTTGAACGTATGAAGCGCGAATTCAACGTTGAAGCGACTATCGGTGAACCACAAGTTGCCTACCGTGAAACCTTCACTCAACCAGCTAAGGCTCAAGGTAAGTTCGTTCGTCAATCCGGTGGTAAGGGTCAATACGGTGACGTTTGGATCGAATTTACTCCAAACCCAGGCGAAGGCTACGAATTCGAAGACGCAATCGTCGGTGGTGTCGTTCCTCGTGAATACATCCCATCAGTTGACGCAGGTCTGCAAGAAGCCATGAAGAACGGCGTTCTGGCTGGTTACCCATTGATCGACGTTAAGGCTAAGCTGTACGACGGTTCATACCACGAAGTCGACTCATCTGAAGCTGCCTTCAAAGTTGCCGCATCACTCGCTTTGAAGAACGCTGCTTCAAAGGCTGGTGCTGTTGTTCTTGAACCAATCATGAAGGTTCAAGTCATCGCTCCAGAAGAATACCTCGGTGACGTTATGGGCTCAATTACTGCCCGTCGTGGTCAAATGGAAGGTATGACTGACCGTGCCGGTGCCAAGGTTATCAACGCGATGGTTCCATTGTCCGAAATGTTCGGCTACGCAACCACCCTGCGTTCATCAACTCAAGGCCGTGGTACTTTCACTATGGTTATGGACCACTACTCACCATGTCCTAAGTCAATCCAAGCTGAAATCATCAAGAAGCGCGGCGGCAACGCTTAGTTTCTAGATTTTAGATCAAAATAAACATGCTTTTGATTTCGAACTCGAGGCGAAATTTAAAAGGTAGTTAAAACGCAAGTTTTAATCGAGCCGCTAGTTGATCTAGCGGCTCTTTTTTTGAAAAAAGCAGCCAGCTTCAATTGAGAAGCTGGCTGCTTTGGTGTTTATTGAAAGTCTGGTGCGTGCTCACGCCAGTTTGGATCGTAGTCAATGACGATGATGCGGGCGTAGTCGGTTTGGTGTTCGGACTCAGGAACGAGATCATAGTCGTCATGGTCAATGTCAAAATCGAAAGCAAAGTAGGCTCCAATCTGACCTAAAAAGGAAATACAGTAAAGGAAATCTGTTTCAGATTGAAGACGAAGATCAAATTTATCGCCTTCAATAATCTCGTAAGTTAGCGATGGGGATAAAGACTTGGCATATTCCAGGAGAGCTTGCAACTCGGCAATCTGATCTTGACTCATTGCCTTTCCTTGTCCATAGTAGTAGTTCCGTGGATGTTGACGCCAATTTTTGTCAAAATTATCAAGAACTACGAGCGCATTATTCGATTCGAATACGAGGGGATGATCAACTTCAAAATCGAAGGTGAAGTAGGCTCCGATTGATCCTAGAAAGGATAAGAAGAGTTTTAGATCGTGTTGTGATTTGAGGGTAAAGGCTGCATTGCAATCAGATGCTTGATACCTCAGAGACGGTATCCCATTCTTAATATATTGAAGCATCCACTGTAGCTCGTTAATTTGTGTTTGATCCATAATTAAAAAGCGGTACGTGGAAAAGCAATATTTCCAAAGTTTCCACTTTCATATTTTCCTTCATTACAAATTAAATATGTTACATTTCTTCTTTAAGTATATCATCATATTACAAAAAGGTCAGCCTCTTAATTGAGGGTGACCTTTTTGCATTTATTGAAAGTCTTGTGCGTTCTCACTCCAATTTTGATCGTAGTCGATGACGATGATACGGGCGTAAGAATCCTCATAGCCTGGTTCTGGTGCGCGATATTTCAAAAAGTCGAAGGAAAAATAGGCTCCAACCTTACCTAAGGCATTCATAGTTGTTAAGAAGTCATCTTTTGACTGGGGATAGATGATGAATTTGTGGCTCTTGGTTGGATGGTACATTAATGAAGAAATTGTTTCTCTTAGATTCTGCAAAATCAAATCGAATTCTTTCACCTGCTTTTGGCTGACAATCTGGCCATCACCACCATAGAAATTAAAAGGGTGATTAATTTCATTGTCGTCATAATCAGAAATGAGTATATAAGCAATTTTGTCTTTATATGCTGGGGCTTGGAAGGGACCTAGATCGATTGAAAAGTATGTCCCCATCATACCCAGTCGCTGCATGACTGCGATGAAAAGATCGCAATTTGGAACATAAACTTTTAGGTAGCTCTTTTTTATGACGCGAAAGGAAATCAACTTAGATTTGTTTAAACATAGTTTGTTAGCATTGTTGCGGGGCAGTTTATTTATACTATCTAGGATCCATTTTATCTCAGCTACTTTATCTATTTTCATAAAAAAACTCTCCAACAGAATTAAAAAGCGGTATGTGGAAAACTAATTTCACCAAAATTACCGTTGAGCTCACCTGTCACAACAACCTGACCATGTCTTTTGGTGTTATATTTATGATGATAGGTCCAATTCTTATTTAGACTACCAAACCCTGAAAATTCAAAGTATCTATTATAAGCGCGCTTTTTACCTGTAGCATAGTAGTGAACATTGATTGTTCCAGTCACATGATAAACTGGAAAAATTGGGTTTGTAACTTTGAGTAAAAGATAAATCTCTCCGCCCGAGATCCAAACCTTGGCAACACCTAAATTTCCTTTTACGGTATTAAATTGTGTAGTAAACAAATTAGGATTTACAGTTGTACTATTTTGCTGTGTGCTTGGAGTGAAAGTTTGGTAGTTTGACGGATTATCTTGAGAAATATTTTGCTCGGCTGCTAATACTTTAGATTGGGGATAATACTGAGCTAGCATCCCAATCAATCCAAGTAACATAAATAACTTTCTTCTTTTCATGATTTTTTATTTACGCTTACATTTTACCACTATGGTAGAATAAGTACTTAGAGAAAATTGTATTTCTAAAGTCTAACGATATTTTCGAGACTTTTTTCAAAAAAGTTGGGCTAAACCCTTGCTATTTAAGGCGTGAGGCCTTATACTAGATAAAGTGCTTTTGACGGGGGAGACCCCGTCATGGGCAATATGTAGTCAGCTTTGACGCGGAAGGTTGCGGCACACCAGGCTGCATTGCCACAGTGGTTGTGCAGGAAATTTTCGCCGAGCTAGTCATCTTATTTAAAGAAGACGTATAGGAGGTAATTAGATGGCAAACGAAAAAATTCGTATTAGATTAAAGTCTTACGAACACAGCATTCTCGATGAATCAGCTGCTAAGATCGTGGACACTGCAAAGAGAACCGGTGCTGAAATCTCAGGTCCAGTTCCTCTTCCAACTGAAAGAACTTTGTTCACTGTTCTGCGTTCACCACACATGAACAAGGACTCACGTGAACAATTCGAAATGCGGACCCACAAGCGCTTGATCGACATCTTGAACCCAACCCCTAAGACGGTTGACTCATTGATGAAGCTCGATCTGCCAAGCGGCGTAGACATCGAAATCAAACTTTAATTTTTAGATAGAAAGAGGTGTAATCATGACCAAAGGAATCTTAGGAAGAAAAGTTGGCATGACTCAAATCTTCACTAAAGACGGTATCCTTGTTCCAGTAACTGTTATTGAAGCAACTCCTAACGTTGTTTTGCAAGTTAAGACTGTTGAAAACGACGGCTACGAAGCAGTTCAATTGGGCTACCAAGACAAGCGTGAAGTTTTGAGCAACAAGCCAGAACAAGGTCATGCTGCAAAGGCAAAG
This sequence comes from Faecalicatena absiana, assembly GCA_017309015.1. Taxonomy (GTDB): domain Bacteria; phylum Bacillota; class Bacilli; order Lactobacillales; family Lactobacillaceae; genus Lactobacillus; species Lactobacillus absianus. The sequence continues at coordinate 384,775 of JAEDAG010000001.1, read as the reverse complement.
ACTTCACCTAAGCGCTTCATTCGGGAAATCCGCGGTGTTGAGCTTAAGGACTATGAAGTCGGCTCAGAAGTTACTGTGGATACGTTCAAGGAAGGTGACGTTGTCAACGTTACTGGTACTTCAAGAGGTCATGGCTACCAAGGTAACATCAAGCGCCACCACCAATCACGTGGCCCAGAAACTCACGGTTCACGCTACCACAGAATCCCAGGTTCAATGGGTTCAATCATCAACCGCGTGCCAAAGGGCAAGAAGTTGCCAGGTCACATGGGCGTGAAGACTGTTACTATTGAAAACTTAGTAGTAGAAAAGGTTGTAGCTGACAAGAATGTTTTGATGATCAAGGGTAACGTACCTGGTGCTAAGAACTCATTGATCGTTGTTAAGTCAGCTTCAAAGGCTAACGACTAGGAAGGAGGACTCGAATGACTAATTTCAAACTTATGGATCAAAACGGCAACCAAGCTGGCGAAGTTGCTTTGAACGACAACGTATTCAGCGTTGAACCAAACGAAGCTGTTGTTTTTGATGCAATCATCAGACAAAGAGCTGGCAAGCGTCAAGGTACCTCAAAGGTGAGAAACAGATCCGCTGTTCGCGGCGGTGGCAAGAAACCTTGGAGACAAAAGGGTACTGGCCGTGCTCGTCAAGGCTCTATCCGTGCTCCACAATGGCGCGGCGGTGGTATCGTCTTTGGGCCTACTCCACGTTCCTACGCTTACAGCATGCCAAGAAAGCAACGCCGGTTGGCTATCAAGTCAGTTCTGTCCCAAAAGGTTTTGGACCAAAACCTGGTAGTTTTGGACAAGCTGACTATGGCAGCTCCAAAGACTAAGGACTTCGTTGCAATCTTGAACGGCTTGAAGCTTGAAGGCAAGGTTCTGGTTGTTTCAGACGACAAGAACGTTCAACTTTCAGCTAAGAACCTGCCAAAGGTTAAGGTTGTTCCAGTAAACAGCTTGAACGTAGAAGACGCTGTTAACTACGACAAGCTCGTTATGACTCAAGACGACGTTAAGAAGATTGAGGAGGTATTGGCTTAATGGACGCACGCGACATTATCTTAAGACCTGTTATCACTGAAAAGTCAACTGACTTGATGGACAGCAAGAAGTACACTTTCGACGTGGCCTTAACTGCTACCAAGACTCAAGTACGTGACGCTATCGAAGAAATCTTCGATGTTAAGGTTAAGTCTGTGAACATCATGAACGTTCGCGGCAAGCAAAAGCGCGTTGGTCGTTACTTCGGCAACACCGCTCGTCGCAGAAAGGCGATCGTCGCTTTAACTGAAGACTCAAACGACATCAAGATTTTCAAAGACGAAAACGAAGAAAAGTAATTAGGAGGTCAGTCAATTGGCTATTAAAGTTTACAAGCCAACATCAAACGGTCGTCGTAATATGACTTCTTCTGACTTTGCAGAAATCACTAAGTCAAAGCCTGAAAAGACTTTGCTTGCTTCTAAGTCAAAGACTGCAGGTCGCAACTCATACGGTCACATTACTGTAAGACACCGTGGTGGTGGTCACAAGCAACAATACCGTATCATCGATTTCAAGCGTGTTAAGGACAACGCCAAGGCTAAGGTTGTCGCAATTGAATACGACCCAAACCGTTCAGCTAACATCGCATTGCTCCACTACACTGATGGTACCAAGGCTTACATCCTGGCTCCTAAGGGCTTGGAAGTAGGTGCTTTCGTAGAATCAGGCGAAAACGCCGACATCAAGGTTGGTAACGCACTTCCATTGAAGAACATCCCAACTGGTACGGCAATCCACAACATCGAATTGAAGCCAGGCAAGGGCGGCCAAGTTGCTCGTAGTGCTGGTACTTCAGCTCTGGTAGTTGGTGTTGACGGCAAGTACACTCAAGTTCGTCTGCAATCCGGCGAAGTTCGCGAAATTCTTTCAGAATGCCGTGCAACTGTTGGTGAAGTCGGCAACGAACAACACTCACTGATCAACATCGGTAAGGCTGGTCGTTCACGTTGGATGGGCAAGCGTCCACAATCTCGTGGTTCCGTAATGAACCCTAACGACCACCCACACGGTGGTGGTGAAGGTAAGGCACCTGTTGGTCGTCCTCAACCAATGACTCCATGGGGCAAGAAGTCACGTGGTATCAAGACTAGAGACACCAAGAAGGCTAGCGAGAAGTTAATCATCCGTCACCGTAAGGGTCGCAAGTAAGAGAAGGGGGTAAATCAATGAGCCGTAGTATTAAAAAGGGTCCTTTCGCAGACGCCCACCTTTTGAAGAAGGTTGACGAACAACAAGCTGCTGAAAAGAAGCAAGTTATCAAGACTTGGTCACGTCGTTCAACTATTTTCCCTTCTTTTGTAGGGTTGACTATCGCTGTTTACGACGGTAGAAAGCACGTTCCAGTTTACGTTACTGAAGACATGGTAGGTCACAAGCTGGGCGAATTCGTACCAACTAGAACCTTCCGCGGTCACAAGACTGACGACAAGGCTACTAAGTAAAGGAAGGAGAAACAATAAATGGCAGAACAAATTAGTTCAGCTAGAGCTGAAGCAAGAACTGTTCGCATCGCCCCAAGAAAGGCTCGTCTCGTTGTCGACTTGATCCGGGGTAAGAGCGTTGCTGAAGCATTGGCAATTTTGAAGTTTACGCCAAAAGCTGCTTCCCCAATCGTTGAAAAGGTTCTGCGTTCAGCAGTTGCCAACGCAGAACACAACTACGATCTTGAAAGTGCAAACCTTTACGTATCAGAAGCTTACGTAAACGAAGGTGCTACTTTGAAGAGATTCCGTCCACGGGCTAAGGGCTCAGCTTCTCCAATCAACAAGAGAACTAGCCACGTAGTTGTTGTAGTTTCAGAATTGAACGATTAATTAGGGAGGTATTTGAATGGGTTCAAAGATTAACCCAATTGGTTTCCGTCTGGGTGTCAACCGCGACTGGGAAGCTAAATGGTACGCTGCAAGAGGCTACAAAGAAACTTTAAACGAAGACCTTCGCATCAGAAAGTTCCTCGATGAAAAGTTGAAGGATGCCTCCGTATCAACTGTAGAAATCGAACGTGCTGCAAACCGCGTTAACATCGCTATCCACACCGCTCGTCCTGGTATGGTTATCGGTAAGGGCGGCGCTGAAGTTGAAGCCTTGAACAAGGAAATCAACGCTTTGACTAACAAGCAAGTTCACATCAACATCGTTGAAATCAAGAAGCCTGATCTTGACGCCAAGCTCGTTGCTGACAGCATCGCTCGTCAACTTGAAGCTCGTATCGCATTCCGTCGTGCCAGCCGTCAAGCTGCACAACGTACTATGCGTGCTGGTGCCAAGGGTGTGAAGATTCAAACTGCCGGCCGTCTGAACGGTGCCGACATGGCTCGTCGTGAATGGCACACTGAAGGCAGTGTTCCACTTCATACTTTAAGAGCTGACATCGACTACGCATGGGTAAACGCATTTACTACCTACGGCGAAATCGGTGTTAAGGTTTGGATCAACCGTGGCGAAATTTTGCCAGGTCGCAAGAATCAACCTGCTAAGCGTTCAAAGGGAGGTAACAAGTAATGCCTTTAGTACCAAAGCGTGTAAAACACCGTCGTGAATTCCGTGGTAAGATGCGTGGTGCTGCCAAGGGTGGCAAGACCGTCGCTTTCGGTGAATACGGTCTGCAAGCACAAGAATCTCACTGGATTACCAACCGTCAAATCGAAGCTGCCCGTGTCGCTATGACTCGTTACATGAAGCGTGGCGGTAAGGTTTGGATCAGAATCTTCCCTCAAAAGTCATACACTGCCAAGGGTGTTGGTGTACGTATGGGTTCCGGTAAAGGTGCACCAGCAGGTTGGGTAGCCGTAGTTAAGAGAGAAAAGATCTTGTTCGAAATTGGTGGCGTTTCAGAAGAAACTGCTCGTGAAGCTATGCGCCTCGCAGCAAGCAAGCTTCCAATCAAGTGCAAGTTCGTTAAGAAAGACCAGGAAGTAGGTGGCGCATCTAATGAAGACTAAGGAAATCAGAGCATTATCAGCTGATGAATTGTTGGCAAAGGAAAAGCAATACAAGGAAGAATTGTTCAACTTGCGTTTCCAACAAGCTACCGGTCAATTAGAAAACACCGCTCGCTTGAGCCAAGTCCGTAAGAACATCGCTCGTATCAAGACTGTATTGAGCGAAAAAGAATTAGAACAAAACTAGTGGAAGGGAGATACTAACTTGAGCGAATCAAACGAAAGAAACCGTCGCCACGTATACCAAGGCCGCGTTGTTTCAGACAAGATGGACAAGACTATCGTTGTTGTAGTTGACACCTACAAGAACCACCCTGTTTACAGCAAGCGTACTCGTTACTCAAAGAAGTTTTACGCTATGGACGAAAACAACGAAGCCAAGGTAGGCGACATTGTTCGTATCATGGAAACCCGTCCATTATCACGTACTAAGCGTTTCCGCTTGGTTGATATTGTAAAGAAATCTGTTTAATTTGCGGATTAGCTAAGGGAGGATTTAATAGTGATTCAAACTGAAAGCCGTTTGAAGGTAGCTGACAACTCCGGTGCACGTGAATTGCTGGTTATCCGCGTTATGGGCGGTTCCAAGCGCAAGACCGGTAACATCGGTGACATTGTTGTCGCAGCTGTTAAACAAGCAACGCCAGGTGGTGTTGTAAAGAAGGGTGACGTCGTTAAGGCCGTTATCGTTAGAACTAAGTCAGGCGCTCGCCGTGCTGATGGTTCATACATCAAGTTTGACGAAAACGCAGCTGTTATCATCAACGCTGACAAGAGCCCTCGTGGTACTCGTATTTTCGGGCCAGTTGCACGTGAACTCCGTGAAGGGGACTTCATGAAGATCGTTTCACTTGCCCCTGAAGTATTGTAAAAGGAGAGTTAAGCGAATGTTCGTAAAAACTGGTGACAAGGTAAAGGTAATTGCCGGCTCAGAAAAGGGCAAGGAAGGTACTGTACTTTCAGTAAACGTTAAGAAGAACCGCGTTGTCGTTAAGGGCGTTAACATGATCAAGAAGGCTACCAAGCCATCTGCTGCCAACGCTAACGGTGGCGTAGTTGAAACTGAAGGTTCAATTCACGCTTCCAACGTAAAAGTTATTGCTAAAGCTGAAAGCAACAAGGATTAATTTAGGGAAGGAGGACACTAATGGCTAATAGTTTTGCAACTAAATACAACGAAGAAATCGCTCCTGCATTGACTAAGAAGTTCAACTACACTTCAAGCATGCAAGTGCCAAAGATCGACAAGATCGTCTTGAACATGGGTGTTGGTGACGCCGTTGCCAACGCTAAGAACCTTGACGAAGCTGTTGAAGAATTGACTTTGATCTCAGGTCAAAAGCCTTTGATCACTAAGGCTAAGAAGTCAATCGCCAACTTCCGTTTGCGTGAAGGCATGTCTATCGGTGCTAAGGTAACTCTTAGAGGCGACAGAATGTACGACTTCTTGAACAAGCTGATCAACGTATCCCTTCCACGTGTTCGTGACTTCCGTGGTGTTTCAACTCGTTCATTTGACGGCCGTGGCAACTACACTTTGGGTATCAAGGAACAATTGATCTTCCCAGAAATCGACTTCGATAAGGTTAACCGTACCAGAGGTTTGGATATCGTTATCGTAACTACTGCTCAAACTGATGAAGAAGCTCGTGAACTTTTGACTCAATTTGGCATGCCATTTGCTAAGTAATTTGGAGGACATACATGGCTAAGACATCACAAAAGGTAAGAAATCACCGTCCTGCAAAGTTTTCTTCACGTGAATACACTCGCTGCGAACGTTGTGGTCGTCCACACTCAGTTTACCGCAAGTTTGGTTTGTGCCGCATTTGCTTGAAGGAATTGGGACACAAAGGCCAAATTCCTGGTCTTAAGAAGGCTAGCTGGTAAATCGGTAAGGAGGATAGCATAGATGGTATTGACTGACCCAATCGCAGACTTTTTGACTAGAATCAGAAACGCCAACATGGCTAAGCATGATTCAGTAGAAATCCCTGCATCAAACATTAAGAAGTCACTTGCGGAAATTCTTAAGCAAGAAGGCTTCATCAAGGATTACGAAGTAACTGAAGACGGCAAGCAAGGTGTGATCAAGGTCTTCTTGAAGTACGGTCCAAACGGCGAACGCGTTATCTCCGGTTTGAAGCGTATCTCAAAGCCAGGCTTGAGAAACTACGTATCAGCCGACAATCTGCCAAAGGTATTGAACGGCTTGGGTATTGCAATTGTCTCAACTTCAGCTGGTATCCTTACCGACAAGGAAGCTAGAGAAAAGCATATCGGTGGCGAAGTAATCGCCTACGTTTGGTAATTCTTGACAGGAAGGAGAAACTAGATGAGCCGTATTGGTTTAAAAGCAATTAAGGTCCCTGAAGGTGTCACTGTTACCAAGAATGGTGATGAAATTACTGTTAAGGGCCCAAAGGGTGAATTGACTAGAGAATTCGACCCACGTATCAAGTTTGAAGAAGTAGATGGTGAAATTCACTTCTCACGTTCAAACGAAGACGACAAGGCACTTCACGGTACTATGAGAGCCAACCTGGCTAACATGATCGAAGGTGTCGTTAAGGGCTACAAGAAGGACTTGAAGCTGATCGGTGTTGGTTACCGTGCAACTGTCAAGAACAACGTCTTGACTCTTAACGTTGGTTACTCACACCCAGTTGAAATGAAGGCCCCAGAAGGCGTTACTGTTTCTGCATCATCAGCAACTGACGTCTCCGTAGAAGGCATTTCAAAGCAAGTAGTCGGCCAATTTGCAGCTGAAATTCGTGCCGTACGTTCACCTGAACCATACAAGGGCAAGGGTATCCGCTACGTTGACGAATTCGTTCGCCGCAAGGAAGGTAAGACTGGTAAGTAATAGAAAATTTTGAGGTGAAATTGTGATTTCAAAACCAGATAAAAACAAGTTGCGCTTAAAGCGCCACAGACGTGTTCGCGGTAAGATTTCTGGTACTGCTGAGTGCCCACGCTTGAGTGTTTTCCGTTCAAACACTAACATCTACGCTCAATTGATTGATGACGTAGCGGGTGTCACGCTTGCAAGTGCCTCAACTTTAGATAAGTCAGTTTCAAAGGATGCAACCAAGGTAGAACAAGCTAAGCAAGTCGGCAAGGCCATTGCTGAAGCTGGTAAGGCCAAGGGCATCAGCGAAGTTGTATTCGACAGAGGTGGCTACATCTACCACGGTCGTGTAGAAGCTTTGGCTGACGCAGCTCGTGAAAACGGCTTGGAATTCTAGGAAAGGAGATTAACACATGGCAAACCGCAACGATTCAAGAAATCGTAGAAACAAGGACGACATCGAAGACCAATTGGTTGCTATCAACCGCATTACCAAGGTTGTCAAGGGTGGTCGCCGTCAAAGATTTGCTGCCTTAGTTGTCGTTGGTGACAAGAAGGGTCATGTTGGCTTCGGTACTGGTAAGGCTACTGAAGTTCCAGAAGCTATCCGCAAAGCAGTAGAAGCCGGCAAGAAGAACATGATCTTCGTTCCAACTGTTGGTACTACTATTCCTCACGAAGTAATTGGCCACTACGGCTCAGGTAACGTTCTGCTTAAGCCTGCTGAAGCTGGTTCAGGTATTGCCGCTGGTGGTGCCGTACGTATCGTGATGGACATGGCTGGTGTAGGCGACGTTACTTCCAAGTCTTTGGGTTCAAACACTCCAATCAACGTAATTCGTGCCACTATTGACGGCCTGAAGAAGTTGAAGACTCGTGAAGATGTTCTTAAGCTTCGCGAAAGCGCAAAGAGCTTGCAAGATTAGGGAGATTATAGATGACAGATTTAAAGATTACTTTAACTAGAAGTGTTGCCCACCGTCTGCCTGAACAAAAAAAGGTTGTTAAAGCTCTTGGCTTAGGCAAGGTTAACAGTACTGTTGTCCAACCAGACAACGCTGCTACTCGTGGCGCGCTGATGAAAATTGCTCACTTAATTTCTGTAGAAGAAGTTAACGATTAAATCAAGGAGGGTCCAATTTAATGAAACTTAATGAATTACACCCATCCGAAGGTTCACGTCGCGCTAGAAAGCGTGTCGGCCGTGGTACTTCAAGTGGCTTCGGTAAGACTTCAGGTCGTGGTCAAAAGGGTCAACACGCTCGTTCAGGCGGTAACACTCGCTTGGGCTTTGAAGGTGGTCAAATGCCACTGTTCAGAACTATGCCTAAGCGTGGTTTCAAGAACATCAACCGCAAGGAATACGCTGTTGTAAACCTTGCAGACTTGAACAAGTTCGAAGAAGGCAGCGTAGTTGACTTTGCTGCTCTTAAGGAAAAGGGCTTGGTTAAGAAGCAATTGTCCGGCGTTAAGGTTCTGGGCAAGGGCGAATTGAACGTTAAGTTGACTGTAAAGGTTAACAAGGTTTCAGAAGCTGCTAAGAAGGCTATTGAAGCAGCTGGCGGCACTGTAGAGGTGATCTAATGTTTTCAACCTTGAAGAACGCCTTCAAGGATAAGGAAATTAGAAATAAGCTTTTCTATACTTTGTTTATCCTTGTACTTTACCGCATCGGTGCCAACATCACCGTACCGGGGATAAATGCCAAATCATTGACGCAAGTCGCCAACACGGGGCTTGTTTCAGTGCTTGATACTGTTTCTGGTGGTGGCTTGGACAACTACTCAATCTTCTCATTGGGGGTTTCGCCATACATCACCGCACAAATCGTCATTCAACTGCTGCAAATGGACATTGTGCCGACGCTGGTTGAATGGGGCAAGCAAGGGGAAGTCGGCCGGCGGAAGACCAACCAGGTCACCCGCTACCTGACCTTGGTGGTTGCCTTTGTGCAAAGTGTCGGGATTACCTTGGGCTTTAACGCCCTGTCTAGTTTCGGGCTCGTTAAGACCCAAAACTGGCAAACCTATGTTGAAATCGGGATTATCATGACGGCCGGGACCTTCCTGTTGACTTGGCTTGGTGATGAAATCACTGATAAAGGCTTAGGCAATGGCGTTTCAGTGATTATCTTCGCGGGGATTATTGCTCGTCTGCCAGGCGGACTTTACGAAGTCTGGAGAGACCAAGTGATCAACAACTCAGCGAGTGATCGCTGGCAAGGGATTGCGTTCTTCGTTGCGCTTATTGTCGCAATTTTATTGGTAACGAAATTCGTTACCTGGGTTGAACAAGCTGATCGTCGGATTCCGATTCAATATACGAGAAGAGCGACGAAAAGCGGATCAGAAAGTTTTCTACCATTAAAGGTTAACGTCTCTGGCGTTATTCCAGTTATCTTCGCCAGTTCATTCATCGTTACGCCAGCCACGATTCTGATGGCTTTCCAAGGCAAGTACGGTGATGCCAATTGGTACCACGTCTTATCGACTATCTTTAGCTTGCAGACGACTCCGGGTGCAATCATCTACACCCTTCTCATTATCTTATTTACTTTCTTTTACGCCTTCGTTCAGGTAAATCCTGAGAAGCTAGCAGAAAACTTAACTAAACAGGGTGCATATATTCCTAGCGTGTGGCCAGGCAAGGACACTGAGAAATATATGTCACAGATGCTGCTCAAGCTTTCAACAGTTGGGTCCGTTTATCTGGGTTTGGTAGCTTTGCTTCCACAGCTTGCTACCAACATCTGGGACCTGCCAAGTTCAATTGGCTTAGGTGGGACCAGCCTGTTGATTGTTGTCGGGGTCGTTCTGGAATTGTCACGCCAAATCGACGGTTTGTTGATGAAACGTGAATATACCGGTTTTATTAGATAGGTGAAAAATAAAAATGATTAATTTAATTCTTCTCGGTCTGCCAGGTGCAGGCAAGGGTACTGCTTCTGAACAAATTGTTGACAAGTATCACATTGCGCACATTTCCACAGGTGATATGTTTAGAGAGGCGATGGCCAACAAGACTCCAGTAGGCTTGGAAGCCAAGTCTTACATCGACAAAGGCAATTTGGTTCCAGACGAAGTTACCGCAAAGCTTGTTGAAGAACGTCTTGGTCAAGACGACACTAAGAATGGTTTCATTCTTGACGGCTTCCCAAGAACGACCAAGCAGGCAGAGCTCCTTGAAGAGATTACTGCTCGCTTGAACAAGCCTTTGACTAACGTCATTTCAATTGATGTCAAGGAAGAAACTTTAATCGATCGTTTATCTGCCCGGTTCATGTGCAAGAATTGTGGCGCAACTTACAATAAGTTTTCAAAGAAGCCTAAGGTCGAAGGTACCTGCGATCGCTGTGGTGGTCACGAGTTCTATCAACGTGAAGACGATAAGCCTGAAGTTGTTAAGAACCGGCTGGAAGTTAACGAAAAGATGAACGCTCCATTGAAGGAGTTCTATGACAAGAAGGGCTTGCTTTACACTGTTAACGGTGAGCAAGCACCTGAAAAAGTATTTGCAGACATTGACGAGGTTCTCTCAAAGAACTAAGCTGCTTAGTTAGTTTGCAAATTTTTTCGAACGTGTTATAATTTCGAAGTATGACTGTTTTGATTGCGGAGGGGCAACTTTGGCAAAAGATGATGTCATTGAAGTAGAAGGTAAGGTAGTTGATACCTTACCTAATGCTATGTTTAAGGTCGAATTGGAAAATGGCGCCACGATTCTGGCCCATGTTTCAGGCAAGATCCGGATGCACTACATCCGGATTCTGCCTGGGGACCGGGTAACTGTGGAGCTTTCTCCATACGATCTGACTAAAGGTAGAATTACGTATCGTTTTATTAAATAATAACGGAGGCAAACATGAAGGTTAGACCATCTGTTAAACCAATGTGCGAACATTGCAAGATTATTAAGAGACATGGTCGTGTTATGGTTATTTGCCCTGCAAATCCAAAGCACAAGCAACGTCAAGGTTAATTTTCAAGATATAGGAGGTGCATCTAATGGCACGTATCGCTGGTGTTGACTTACCAAGAGATAAAAGAATCGTTGTCGCTTTGACTTACATTTTCGGTATCGGCGACCACACTGCAAAGGAAATTTGCGAAAACGCAGGCGTATCTGAAGACGTCCGGACTAAGGACCTTACTCCAGAACAACAAGAAAAGCTGCGTACTGAAGTAGACAAGTACCGTGTTGAAGGTGACTTGCGTCGTGAAATCAACATGAACATCAAGCGTCTTGTTGATATTGGCTCATACCGTGGCATCCGTCACCGTCGTGGTCTTCCTGTTCGCGGTCAAAACACTAAGAACAACGCACGTACTCGCAAGGGTTCCAAGAAGAGCCGTTAATTAAAATTACTATAAGGAGGTTTATAGATGCCTGCAAAGAAAACTGCTCGTAAGCGTCGCGTGAAGAAGAACGTCGAAACTGGCGTTGCTCACATTCACTCAACGTTTAACAACACTTTAGTTATGATTACTGACGTTCAAGGTAACGCCGTTGCCTGGTCTTCAGCTGGTGCTTTGGGCTTCAAGGGTAGCCGTAAGTCTACTCCATTCGCAGCGCAAATGGCTGCTGAAGCTGCTGCTAAGAACGCAATCGCTCAAGGCATGCACCACGTAGAAGTATCAGTTAAGGGTCCAGGTTCTGGTCGTGAATCAGCAATCCGTGCTCTGCAAGCCGCTGGTCTGGAAATCACTGCTATCCGTGACGTTACTCCAGTTCCTCACAACGGTTCTAGACCACCAAAGCGTCGTCGTGTTTAATAAAATCTTACTTTGAGACGTGCGTTTTGAAAGGGGCCCAGTAATGATTGAATTTAAAAAGCCAAATATTACCGTCGTGGATCAAGAAGACAGTTACGGTAAGTTTGTTGTTGAACCGCTGGAGCGTGGGTTCGGTACAACTTTGGGGAATTCCCTCCGTCGCGTTTTGTTGACCTCTGTTCCTGGGACTGGTTTAGTGAAGGTCAAGATTGATGGTGTTTTACACGAATTCACTACTGTTCCTGGCGTAAAGGAAGACGTAACCAAGATCATCTTGAATCTGAAGAAGCTTGAATTGAAGGCTCACACTGATGAAACCAAGACGATCGAACTTGACGTTGAAGGTCCAGCAACGGTAACTGCTGAGGATTTGAAGGCTGACGCCGATGTCGACGTTCTCAATCCAGACCAATACATTTGTACCATTGCTCAAGGTGGCCACCTGCACATGTGGATTGACGTGCGCAACGGCCGTGGTTACGTTCCAGCAAGTGAAAACAAGACTGCTGACATGTCAATCGGTGACATTGCAGTTGACTCACTCTTCTCACCAATCGACAAGGTCAACTACCAAGTTGAATCAACTCGGGTTGGCAAGAGAGAAGACTTTGACAAGCTTACTCTTGAAATTTGGACAAATGGTTCAATCGCTCCGAATGACGCCCTCAACTTTGCCGCTCGTGTCCTTGTAGAACACTTCAAGGCCTTTGAATCAGCTGATGCTGCTTCAGAAATTGGCGAAGTTATGGTTGAACAAGAGAACGACCAAAAGGAAAAGAAGCTCGAGATGACGATCGAAGATCTTGACCTCTCAGTTCGTTCTTACAACTGCTTGAAGCGTGCCGGCATTAACACTCTGCAAGACCTGACCAGCAAGTCAGAGGCAGAAATGATGCGCGTACGTAACTTGGGACGTAAATCATTGGAAGAAGTTAAGAATAAATTAGCAGACCTGGGTCTTTCACTTCGTCAAGAAGACTAGTCTGTAATAAGGAGGCACAATTAATGTCATACCGTAAATTAGGTTGGGACAGTAGTCAAAGAAAAGCTATGCTCCGTGAAATGACTACCCAATTGATTATCAACGAACGCATCGTCACTACCGAAGCTCGCGCTAAGGAAGTACGTCGCACTGCAGAAAAGATGATCACTTTGGGCAAGCGCGGTGACCTGGCTGCTAGAAGAAAGGCTGCTGCATTCGTACGCAACGAAATCGCTGATATCCACGAAGAAGGCGACGAAGTAGTTGTTAAGTCAGCTCTTCAAAAGCTTTTCACTGATGTTGCTCCTCGCTACAAGGACCGCAACGGTGGTTACACCCGTATCTTGAAGCTGGCTATGCCACGCAAGGGTGACGCAGCTCCAATGGTAGTTTTGGAATTGGTTTAATTTAGTTAAACATAACTGCCAAACTTAATACTTTTTAAGAATTATTCATGAAAGTGAGAATAAGCGCGATGATGATGGGCTTCGGCCTTAGTCTAGCTTAGATGGTTCAATATCATCCCTCTTCATGGATGATTTTTTTTTGCTTTTTTTATACAATGGAGGGTAAACGTTATAAATACAGGTGGTGACATCATGAGTGCAGAGAAAGACAACATTATTGCTTTTGAACACGTAACTTTTACCTATCCAGACGCGCCGCGCCCGGCTGTCGATGATCTCAGCTTTGCGATCAAGAAGGGGGCCTGGACGGCTTTGATTGGCCACAATGGCTCAGGCAAGTCCACGGTGTCGAAATTGATCAACGGGCTTTTGGCACCAGACGACATGGACCGGTCCAAGATTGTCGTTAACGGGATCAAACTGGCCCAGGAAACGGTCTGGGACGTGCGCGAACAGGTCGGGATTGTCTTCCAGAACCCTGACAACCAGTTTGTCGGGGCGACCGTGGCTGATGACGTGGCCTTTGGCTTGGAAAACCGGGCCACTCCTCGGTCAGAAATGGTCAAAATCGTCGCTCAGGCGGTTTCTGACGTCGGCATGGCTGATTATGCCGGAGCAGAGCCCAGCAACCTCTCAGGGGGGCAGAAACAGCGCGTAGCGATCGCTGGCATCTTAGCCATCAAGCCCAAGGTTATTATTTTGGATGAAGCGACCTCCATGCTGGACCCGGAAGGCAAGCAGCAGATTCTGGATTTGGTCAAGCGGATCAAGGACGAAAACGATTTGACGGTGATTTCCATTACCCATGATATCGATGAGGCCTCTTTGGCTGACCAAGTCCTGGTTATGGATGACGGCAAGCTGATTGACCAGGGGACGCCAGAGCATATTTTTGCCCAGGTTGACCTCTTGGAGCGGATTGGCTTGGATATTCCGTTCACTTTTAGATTAAAGCAGCTCCTGCAAGAGCGGGGAATTGACCTGCCGCGGGACGCGGACAAAGAAGACGAGTTGGTTCAAGAAATATGTCAATTAAATTCGAAAATGTAAGCTATGTCTACAACCCCGGCTCGCCTTTGGAGTCCCTGGGGCTGGACGATGTGAACTTCACCTTGCGTGAAGGTGATTTTATTGCCTTGATTGGCCATACCGGGAGCGGAAAGTCCACCTTAATGCAGCACTTTAATGCTCTGCTCAAGCCCAGCAATGGGAAAATCTCCATTGCTGGTTATGAGATTACGCCAGAGACTGGCAACAAGGGGCTGAAGGAGCTGCGCCGCAAGGTCAGCCTGGTCTTTCAGTTTCCAGAAGCCCAGCTGTTTGAGAACACCGTGTTGAGCGATGTTGAATTTGGGCCTAAGAATTTCGGTTTTTCAGCTGAAGAAGCTGAGCGGGTGGCTAGAAAGTGGCTCAAGCAAGTCGGACTGCCTGAAGATGTGGCCGAGAAGTCGCCATTTGACCTTTCGGGCGGGCAGATGCGCCGGGTCGCGATCGCGGGCGTCATGGCCTATGAGCCCGACATCATCTGTCTGGATGAGCCCGCGGCTGGCCTGGATCCCAAGGGCCGCATTGAAATGATGCGGCTGTTTAAAGATTACCAAAGGCAGGGGCATACCGTAATTTTGGTCACCCACAACATGGATGACGTGGCTGATTACGCCGATGACGTGCTGGTGATGGAGCACGGCAAACTGATTGCCCATGACGCCCCACAGGCCGTTTTTAAGGACCGCGATTGGCTTAAGCACCATCACCTTGACGAACCGCACCCAAGCCGTTTTGCGGCCAAATTGGCGGCTTCTGGCTGCAAATTGGCGGGCAACCCCTTGACGATGACGGAATTGGCGGATGCGATTGCCCAGCGGGTGAAGGAGGCGGCAGAATGAGCAAGATAATTATCGGCCGCTACCTGCCAGGGACCAGCTTCATGTACAAGGTTGATCCTCGGGCCAAGATGCTGGTGACTTTTTACTTCATCTTGATGATCTTTTTGGCCAATAACTGGCAAAGCTATCTGGTCATCACGGTCTTTGGTCTGATGACGGTTGTCGCCACGGGCTTGAAGCCCAAGGTCTTCTGGGATGGGGTCAAGCCAATGATCTGGCTGATCATCTTTACCTCGCTTCTGCAGACCTTCTTCATGGCTGGCGGCAAGATCTACTGGCATTGGTGGGTCTTTGCGATCTCAAGCGAAGGCTTGATCAACGGCCTGTATGTCTTTATCCGCTTTACCTTGATCATTGTCGTTTCAACGGTGATGACGGTCACGACCAAGCCGCTGGAAATCGCGGACGCGATGGAGTGGATCATGACCCCGCTCAAGCTGTTTAAGGTCAACGTGGGCATGATCAGCTTGGTGATCTCGATTGCCTTGAGATTTGTGCCAACTTTGTTTGACCAGACCATGAAGATCATGAATGCCCAGAGATCGCGGGGAGCCGACTTTAACGACGGCAATTTGGTGCAAAGGGCTAAGTCGGTCGTTCCAATGCTGGTGCCGCTGTTCATCGATTCTCTGGAAGTAGCTCTGGATCTGTCTACGGCGATGGAGTCGCGCGGCTATAAGGGCAGCGAAGGCAGAAGCCGCTACCGGGTTCTGAAGTGGTCCAAGGCAGACTTGGTGCCTTTGGCATATTGTGTAATTTTGACGGCCTTAATGGTGATTGTGAGAATCCACTGATGACGAATAGTTCGAATAAAGATAGCAAGAACAAGCAAGAACAAGTGCAGACGACCAGGTATAAGCTGAAATTGACCTACGACGGTCACCTTTTTCATGGCTTCCAGTCCCAACCCAATCAGCGGACGATTCAAGGGACGGTTGAAGAAATTCTCAAACGGATGACCAAGGGCAAAGAGGTTACGGTCTATGGATCGGGCAGAACCGATGCCGGAGTCCATTCGGTCGGGCAGGTAATTCACTTTGATTACCCGGGAAATAAAATTCCCCCGCAGAACATGATCAAGGCGCTGAACTCCCAATTGCCAATGGACATGGTTTTCACTGAGTGCGAGATTGTGGACCAGGACTTCCATGCCCGCTTCTCGGTGAAGGGCAAGTGGTACCGCTACCGGGTGTCGCTGGACCGGTTTGTCAATCCCTTCAAGCGCTTTTACACAGGCCATTACCCTTACAAAGTAGACTTGCAGCGGATGCAGGAAGCAGCCAAGGACCTGCTGGGACGGCATGACTTTACCAGTTTCGCGGCCAGTGGCGGGCAGATCGAGGACAAGGTCAGGGACATGTACTACGTGAATGTCCAATACGACGAAAAAGAAAATGAGATAATTTTTGATTTCATCGCGACCGGATTCCTGTATAATATGGTACGCATCTTGGTGGCAGCCCTGCTGGAAATCGGCAACGGCCGCCGGCCTGTACATGACCTGGTACGGGTGATTGCGGCCAAGAACCGGTTGGAAGTCCAACAAACCGCGCAGGCCAGCGGCCTGTACCTATACCATGTCTTTTATGACGAGGTTCCAAGAAAATATCGGCTGGACCTTGATTTTTAATTGACATTTCAATATTTAGGTCATATGATATAAGAGTATGTTTGTCCACGATAGGCCCCGTAATCTTATTGTATTCAAACTGCGAATAAACGGAGGAATTTAAATTGCGTACTACACCATTAGCAAAAACTAGTGAAATTGAACGTAAGTGGTATCTGATCGACGCTACTGATGTTGCATTGGGCCGTCTTTCAAGTGCCGTAGCAACCATTCTTAGAGGTAAGAACAAGGCTCAATTTACCCCAAACGTTGACACTGGTGACAACGTCATCATCGTTAACGCTTCAAAGCTGAAGCTTACCGGTAAGAAGGCTACTGACAAGATCTACTACCACCACTCAGAATGGCGTGGCGGTCTGAAGGCTGTGTCAGCAGGCGAATTGCTTGCAAACAACCCTGTTAAGTTGGTTGAAATGTCAGTTAAGGGCATGCTTCCAAAGAACACTCTTGGCCACCAAGAATTCTTGAAGCTTCACGTATACGCTGGTGAAGACCACAAGCACGAAGCACAAAAGCCTGAAAAGTTAGACATTAACGATTTAATCTAGGAGGTAGTTTAAATGGCACAACAAGCTGCATATGCAGGCACTGGTCGTCGTAAGGACGCCGTAGCTCGCGTTCGTTTAGTACCAGGTGATGGTAAGATCACTGTTAACAACAAGGACGTTGCTGACTACATTCCATTGCCAATCTTGGTTAAGGACCTTAAGCAACCTTTGACTCTGACTGAAACTGAAGGCCAATACGACGTTATCGTTAACGTTAACGGTGGTGGTTTCTCAGGTCAAGCCGGCGCGATCCGTCATGGTATCGCACGTGCCCTTCTCGAAGTAGACCCAGACTTCCGTGGCCCACTGAAGAAGGCTGGCTTCTTGACTCGTGACCCAAGAATGAAGGAAAGAAAGAAGCCAGGTCTGAAGAAGGCCCGCAAGGCTTCACAATTCTCAAAGCGTTAATCTTTCGATTGCGTTTTGCATTCAAAAAGCATGTTCCGCAAGGAATGTGCTTTTTTTGTTGCAAAAAATTGAATAGCAAGAAAAAAGACTATTTCCTGGGGAATAGTCTTTTTACATGATCAAATTTAAGCAGTGGGGGAGACAGCTAATCGTTACCGTCTGGTTCTTCCGTGTTACCTCGCCATCGGTATGGACCCAATCGGTAAGAAGGCGAATTTTACTTTACTAAAATCCTCAATAGCGTTGACCACGCCGCTGATGGTGCCATCTCCGCCAGCGGCAACCAGGGTGACTTCTTCTTTTTGCTCAAATTACTTGATGAAGTTGCGGATACAGCCGGGCCTAGCCGAAAAACAGGTAAAGTAGGGCTTGTGGGCTGCTTCTAAGGCTGTTTCCAGCTTTTTAATAATGAGGTTGTCGTTTTGCCCGGATTGGCAATAATAAAATACATCTTCTTAACCTCACGCAAAATTAATCCAATGTATTTATTATAACGTATTTTGTTTTCTTGATTATTTTTTGACGTGCTTTTTCGCTTGACGGATCAAGTAGACGCCGAGGATGATGACCATGATGGCACCCAAAATGTTGGTGGCGGTGTCGTTGTAGTAGTCCCCAAAGTAGCCGTCTTCGCCAGCAGAATTAAGGATGGCGTCAAGGCCCATCAGGATGAAGAAGGCCCCGCTCCAGGTCAAGACGTGCTTGTTGAGAGTCAGGGTTGGGAAAAGCTCTTCCCAGATGAACTTGTCTTCTTGCTTGTCAAATTCCTCGTCAGGGCAGGAAATCAGGTTGCGGGCGTGGAAGAAGGAAAAGAACCAAACCAAGAGGGCAAAGATCATGAAGAGGGTGGGCAGGCTGATCAAGGTTGGGATGATCAAGACCGTGAAGAAGACCAGCATTAAGCTGAAGCCGCTCTTCATGAAGCCCATGTACATCTCAGTGGCTCCGGGGATGAATGAGGTGAAAAATTCTAAAACTTCGTTTTTTTTACGGTGACTAAAGTGCATTGTTACTTACTTCTTTCTGTTTTTACTTTTTCATCTGGCAGATCGATGCGGGTGCTGTTCAGCTTTTTAGTGAACTGATTTTGCTTGGCAATCTGCGAGATCTTGTCTGATTCCAAAAATTCAAGGCTATTTTGCCAGTTCTTTGGCAGGAACTGCCCAGCTAAGAGCAAGAGGCAGGCAGCCGCACAGGCGGCGATGACCTGGACTTTGATCCGCTGATAGCGGGCTAAGCTGATGGTCTTCTTGGCTGTTTTTTCTTTTATCTTTTCAGTTTCGATTTCTTTAATCTGGGCCAGGACCTGATCAGCCAGGTCAGGGGGCGGCGCGACTAAATCCCTTTCGGCTGCGTTAATCAACTCGGCCAATTCACTATCAGTCAGATAGGCGAATTCTGCTTGTTTTTCATTATCTTTCTCTTCCTTTTTTTCTAGTTGACTCTCTTTCATCAGGGCTACCTCCTTTCCAGCTGATTTTTTAATAGTTCTCTTGCCCGGTAAATATGAGTCTGGACGGTTTTAAGCGGTTTTTCAAGCTCTTTGGCAATTTCCTTGGTCTTTTTCCCCATTAAAAAGTAGAGCTCAGCATCGCCTTTAAGCGAGTCTGGCAACTTTTTAACCGCCTCCTGGAGCTCCTCCATTAGCTCCTGGTTCAAGACCTGGTCTAGGGGCGTTTGCCTGTCTGCTGGCTCAGCCACTTGGTCAAGATCCGCAGCAGGCTTTTGCTTTCTGAGATAGTCAATTGCCTTATTGCTGGCGATCCGGCAGAGCCAGGCCTTTTCGTTTTGCCCGTCAAATTGACTCCATTTTTGATAGGCAGTTAAAAAGGTTTCCTGGGTCAGACCGTCAGCCGCAAAGTAGTCATGCGTGATTTTTAAGCAAAGAGAAAATACCAGCTTTTGGTAAAGCTTTAAAAGCCGTGCCAGGTTTTCTTGATCGTTAATTTCCTTTCGCCTCCTCCTGCTACTGAATATAACGGAAAAAGTTGCCAAATGTCTTCAACTTTTTCCAAAAAATAGGTTCAGTCTAGAAACTTTTGCAAAAGATTAAAATGCCCTGTAATTGTTAAGCATAGACGTTTAACGATTGCAGGGCATTTTTAATGACCAGATATTCAAAAATTTGGATGGCAGGTAAATCACCTGACTGCTAAGCTTACCTGAGTATTAATTCTCGCGCAGCTGGCTTTGCCGGTTGAAGTAGTTGCGGTAGGCCAGATACCCGGCAATTACGGCTCCAAGTCCGGTAGCTGACAGCAACATGAAGGTCACCATGATTTGGTATTTGATCGCGTAGACGGGATCAACCCCAGCGAAAATCAGGCCCGACATCATGCCGGGCAGACTAACCAGTCCGACCGTTTTGGCGGAATCAATCGTTGGCTGCATGGCCGTTTTGATGCTGCGTCGCAAAATGCTCATGCTGGCCTGCTTTACGTCAGCTCCTAAAGCCAGCTTTTCCAATACTTGTTGGCGCTGATCGTGAAAGCCAGTGGCCAGGGCCTTATAGCACAGCCCCATCGCCACCATCTCATTGCCGGCAATCATCCCCGTAATTGGAATAATCTGCATGGGCTTGAGCTTGACCGTTTTCGTCAAGAGCAGGACGCCCAAGGTGACGTAAGTACCAACGATCAAGGCGACAATCGACTGCCAGAATTGGCGGTTGGGATTAGGGTCGCGTTTGTTGGCGTTCCAAGCGGCGTTGAAGATGATGAACAGGGTCATCAAGAAGGTCAGCAGCGCGTTGTTGACGTGCATGATGAACTTTAAGACGTAGCCGACGATAATCAGCTGAATTACGGCTCTGGCCACGCTGTAAAAGATGTCCTTGGTCAAGCCCAGCCGCTCTTTCCAGGAAATTGCCACGGAAACTAGCACTAAGGCAAAGGACAAGAATAATGATAAATTGCTTACCGCCATGGCTTTCATTTTAAAATTCCTCCTTTTTCCATTTGCAGCAGCTTGTGGGAAGCGGCTAGTTCTTCTTGGTCGTGGGTCACTTGCAGAATCGTGCTGCCTTCTTGTTGAACTTGGGCAATCAGTTGGTGGACGATCGCCTTGCTGGTCTCATCAAGGCCAGTCGTGACCTCGTCCAAGAGCAGAACCTCAGGGCGAAAGAGCAGGTTGCGGATTAAGGCGACGCGCTGCTTTTCACCGCCAGACAGGGCAGTAATCTTCTTGTCTAAGTAATCAGCTGACAAGTCAACGCGCTCCAGCGCTGCTTTGGCTCGCTCTTCATCAAAGGGCTGCTTCCGAATCGCGAAAGGAAAGGCCAGATTGTCCTTGACCGTTTCATCGAAGAGGGTAGGCTGCTGGAAGCAGTAAGAGACCTGACGGCGGTAGGGAACCAGGTCCAAATCCACCAAATTCCGCCCCTTATAGAGAATCTGCCCGTTGGTTGGCGAGATCAAGCCCGCGATCAGTTTTAAAGTCGTGCTTTTGCCGCTGCCGGAAGGACCGGTCAAAGTAACGTAGTCTCCTGCTTCAAGCGCAAAGGAGACTTCTTGCAAGATGGTTTGCTTGTCTGTCTGATAGGCAACTTGTTTGAGTTCGATTAGTGCCATTGTCTTTCTCCTGTTTCCAAAAAAGTATTCCCTTTTCTAAATAAGCATTTTCAGCACCCGCGGCAGGCATTTTACGCTGACCGCGCTGCTCTTGCGGGCGACTTCACCATCGGTATGCACCCACAGGGGGTGGTCCAGCTTGATTTGGATCTTTGTGAAAGGACTGTGGTGAACGCCCTTGAAATGGTAGTATTTGCCCAGGTAGGCGGCTGGAAACTTTGGCAGAATCTGTGCCAGACTTAGATCGCCAATTGCCGCCAGGTTCAAGACGCCATTTTCCGCTGACGCGTCTGGCGCAAATTTGAAGCCGCCGCCTTCATAGGGCGTATTCATGCAAGCCGCGAAGATCAGGCGGTTGATGTGAATCGCTTGTTGACCATCCAAGAAGATCATGGCCTGGGTCTTGGGGATCGTTGCGAGCTCGCGCAGGGCAATTGCACCATAGGTCAGCTTGCCTTGGTTGAAGGCATTGAAGAAGTTCTTGAACTTGGATTTATTTACCTCGTGGCAGACCGCCGCGTCAAAGCCCAGGCCACATGAGACCGCGAAGCGGCGGCTGAGCCCAGTGCGCTCATCGGTCAATAGCCCGAGATCGATCCGCCTGACAACCTTGCCGGCGGCGATTTTCTTGATGTTTTCAGCTTGTGTCTTGTCCTTGTGGATATCTTTGATGCCCAATCCTCTGGCCAGGTCATTGCTGGATCCGATGGGCAGAAAGGCAAAGTTGACGCGGCTGAAATCCTCAATCGCGTTGATGACGTTGTTGATGGTTCCATCCCCGCCCAAGGCCACCAGGTTGATTTCACCGCCGCGATCCATGCTTTTTATGAATTTCTTGACGTAGTCGGGACGGGCGTTGAAGCAGGTGAAATAGGGTTGCTGCCGTTCTCTAAGGGCGGCTTCCAGTTGCTTGAGCAGGCGGTTGTCTTGCTGGCCTGATTGCGCTGCCGGATTGGCAATAATGAAGTACATAAAAGGCGCTTTCCTTTCCTAATAAAGTGATTCACTATCTAGTTTACGCCAATTGTGCTGGCCTGAGCTGAAAAATCGGGCGGCAGCTTCGCGGCTTAATTGTTGTTTCCAGTTATTCCTCATTTTGTTAACTAAGACAGGTCAAATACTAAAATTAAAAATATTTCTGATATGGCTTGCATATTCAGCAATGTTAAAATACAATTAATCGTAAATTAGAAGCTCAAACAGCTCCTAAGAATGATCGCTCCCTGCCAAGAAATGGCCGTGGGAAGCAGCATTGCTTGGCAGGAAACGGTCGATTGTTATTTATGTTATAGATAGAGGAGGACACAGCCTATCGCGTAAACAACTTTTCGATCTAATCTGCACACACCTAACATTACATTTGCTAAAGCTGAAGCTCACAGTCATCAACTTTGATGCCTGTGGGCTCTTCTTTTGTCCACAGGCAAAAGTCTCTCGCGCGTGCTAGAATTGGATTAAGCTAGCTATTTGTGGAAAAAAGGAGGAATTTTTGATGAAGAAGGGAGACCAGGTGATCGATTGGGCGATGGAGCTGCAGGCCATTGGCCAAACCGGCCAGGCTTATTCCAAAGACGTTTTCGATACTGAGCGCTACCAGCGGATCCGGGAGATCGCGGCCGAGATGTTGGCGGAAAAGAGCGGGCTTGACTATGACCAGGTTAAGGGGCTCTTTTGCAATGAAATCGGCTATCAAACGCCCAAAATTGCCACCAGGGCAGCGATCTTCAAGGATGGCAAGATCCTGATGGTGCAGGAGAAGGAGGGGCACTGGTCCCTGCCAGGCGGCTGGTGCGACGTGGATCAGTCGCCAGCCGACAACGCGGTCAAGGAGACCAAAGAGGAGTCGGGTCTGGACATTGAGGTCATGAGCGTGATTGCCGTCCAGGACCACTTTAAGCACCACGGTTCAATTCACCCCTACGGGATTACCGATATCTACTACCTGTGCCGGCCCCTTGGCGGAGAGTTTGCGGCGAATATCGAAACCGTCCAGTCTGGCTGGTTTGGAGAGGATGAGCTGCCAAACGTGGCGGAGAACAAGAACTCAACCGCGCAGATCAAGATGTGCTTTGCCGCTTACCGCACTCCCAACTGGAAGACCTTGTTTGACTAAGCAAAAGCCCGTTCACTGCAAGCGAACGGGCTTAGTTCATTCATGTGCTTCTTTGGCGCGAAGCCGTCTGGCTGCCAGCCAGATCAAACAGGTGGCGAGAAAGGAGAAGACTGCTCCAAAATAAGTGGTCTGGCCAATTGAAGTCAGGCCGGCTACCCGGGCAGCGGTGAAAGAGCCCAAGGAAATGCCGACATTGGCGAAAATCGAGTTGAAGCTGGAAGCCAGGTCCATGGACTGCGGGTAGTTCTTGGACGCGGTATCCAGGAAGTAGACTTGCAGGGCGGCGCCATAACTGGCGTTGCAGACACAGACCAGGAAGACAGCCGCAAAGGCCAGCCAGGCAGACTTGAAGAGGGGGTTGACCAGCAAGAGCAGGAGGGTTTGGAGCAAGTAGACCATTGGCAGATGCTGCAGGCCGCCATGGTCAGCTAATAAGCCTCCGCTCTTGTTGCCAATGATGAAGGCCACGCCTAGCAGTAGCAGGAGCAGGTTGAGCAAGCTGGCCGGCAATTGCATGTAATCGGTAATAAGTGAGCGAATGTAGGTGTAGTAGGTATACTGGGCGGCACAGGTCAGAATGACGAAGCAGATGACCAAGCGGATGTTGGGGTCCTTGAAGATGGCAAGCTGCTTTTGGCCTTTCTGGGGCGCGGCTTGGGGAGTATCTTTCGGCACGTACAAGCAGACCAGGATCAAGACGACAACCGTCAGGACTGAGATCAGCCAGAAGCTGGCATGCCAGGACCAGGTCGTAGAGATCAAAGTGCCGATTGGCAGACCGATGATTGAGGCAATCGAAAAGCCCGCGAAGATCCAGGACAGGAGTGAAGCCCGCTTGTCCAGCGGCGCCACGAAGTTGGCAATGACCAGAACCAGGGAAATAATCGCTCCAGCCGTCGTGGCCGACATGATTCTGGACAAGAGCAGGGACAGGTAGCTGGTTGACAGGGCTGTCCAGGTGTTGCCAAGCAAGAAAATGACCAGCAAGAGGTAGAGCAGCTGGTGGCGCTTCAGATAGCGGGTCAGCGAGGTGACCAGGGGCGTGGATAGGGCATAGACCAGGGCAAAGACGGTCACCAGATAGCCCAGACTGGAGAGTGAGGCGCCTATTTCCCGGGAAATATCTGGCAGGACGCCGACGATCATGTATTCGTTGCAGCCAAGCATGAAGGCAACGAATACAAATAATATTGATTGAATTCGATATTTAGACATTTTTCCTCAAAATTAAAATAGTTTACGACAGATTAGCTAGCATTCAGCTCTTAGTCTAGCAAAATTTAGCCCTTGTATTAATATCAGATTTCACCATGACTTTTTTGCTAGAATAAGGGGGAAGTTTAAAAGAAAGAAGGCATTTATATGGAAATCAAGCTTCATCTTGAAAATGGCTTTTTGCCGGACAAATATGCCAAGCGGGCAACGGTCAAGGAAGCCGGCTCGGCGGTCATCTCTTTTCCATTTGAGTTGAGCGGCCTGCCGGAAGGCACCAAGTATCTGGCTTGGTCACTGGTTGACTACGATTCAATTCCGGTCTGCGGCTTTGCCTGGATTCACTGGGTGGTGAGCGACGTTCCAGTTGCCAGCGAGATTCCGGAAGATTTCAGCCGGACTTACGCGGGGCCACAAGGCTACAACTCAACGGTCTCCAAGCTTTTAAATGAGCCAGCCGCGGTGCACGCGGGCTATATTGGGCCAACGCCGCCAGACAAGGACCATGACTACACCTTGCGCGTCTATGCCCTCAGTGACAAGCTGAATCTGCCAGCACCGTACTACTACAATGACTTCTTAAGAGCCCTGAAGGGCAAGGTCTTGGCAGAAAGCCGCTATGACATTCCAGCACGGGCATAATCTAAAAAAGAGTTCTTTCCGTTTCGAGAAAGAACTCTTTTTTGGTAGGCAGACTAACTTCTGGTCTGACTCGCGTTTTCACCTATTTCAAGAGGTTGCTGACCGTGGACTGAATCTCATCGAGCTCAGCATCGCTGTCGCCATGCGCCAGGGCCTCGGTAAGCATGTAGTCAAGCCTGGAATAGAGCTGGCTGTAGTTGCGGATTCGGGGATGCGTGTGGCCGTTGGCCAGAATTTGGTCTAGCTTCTTGTTGGTCAGGGTCTGCTGGTCGGAAGAGTACTGGTGAAGAATCTTGTTGGTGGCAGCGCTTCTGACGACCTGCTTCAAGACCGCGCTGGCGCTGGAGTAGGTCATCACCCGTTGCTGCATCTTGGGATTGCAGCAGACCAATTTCAAGAATTCCCAAGCCAGCACGCTGTGGTGGCTCGCGCTGGAAATCGCCCAGCTGGTGTTTTCAACGCTGGTACTGCTGACGCCTTTTTCGGCGGGCATTTGCCGGCAATTGACCTTGAAATTGAAAGAGCGGGTGACGTGGTAGGGGTAGGAAGTATAGGTTCGGTACTGGGCCAGCGTCATCGGCTCAAAGGCCACTTTCCCCCGGTCAAACATGTCATTGGTGACGTTGGTGTTCTGTGAGGCATTGTCGATTTGCTGCATCAGTTTCAAAGCCTTCAAAAACTTCGGCGTGTTTAAGTTGACCTCATTGCCGTCATTGCTCAAGATCTGGGCGCCATAGGACAAAGTGGCCTGATACCAGTCATAGTCGGCGGTAGTTCCGAAAGTATGCTCCTTGCTTGAGGAAATCTTGCTGCACAAGTAGCCAAACTTTTCAGGCGTCAGCTGCTTCCAAGAGGTCGGCAGGCCTTTCTTAGCCAGGAGGCTCTTGTTGTACAAGAGCAGCTCAGGATTGGCCTCATAAGGCAGGGCAACTTGCTTGCCATAATACTGGGTGGCTTTGACCAGGCTTGGGTAATAGTCGGAAAGTTTGATGTCGTCTCTGATCAAGAAGGGGTTCAGGTCCATGAAGGCTCCTTCGCTGGCCAGGGTGGAGAAGGCTGAGTCGGGAACCAGGACCAGGTCAGGCATTTTCCCGGAAACGATCTTGCCACTGAGCCAGTTTAGGTAGTCGTTCTTGGTCACCCCAGTCTCATATTTGACCTCGACGTTCGGATGCTTCTTTTCAAACTCTTTGATCGCATAATCGATCATCTGATAGGGCTTGCCATTGGGCACGTCCCAGCTGCTGCCGGTATAGACGCCCAGGGTCAGGACCTGCTTTTGCTGGTGGTAGTGACTAAAGACGCCAGTAGCCAGGGAGGCGGCGATGATTGCAATGAAGAAAATGAGGTAGTACTTATTTCTGGTCGTCATCTGGAATATTCTCACTCGTTACGCCGGTCTGCACGGCCCAGATGGCCAGCTGGGTTCGGTCGCGCAGGTCCAATTTGTCCAAAATCTTTGAAATATAGTTTCTGACGGTTCCCTCGCTCAGGTAGAGCTTGGCGGCAATCTCCTTGTTGGACAAGCCCAGGCCAACCTGCTGGATGACTTGCCACTCGTGCTTGCTGAAGTCGTGGGCATCCTTGTCGTTAACCTGGATGGCATAGTTGGATTGCGCCATTTTGGAGAAGAGGGTGAAGACCTTCTGGGCAATGTTGGGGTTGATCATGGCACCGCCATGGTAGACCGTTTCAATCGCGCTGTAGAGCTCCTTAGGCTCAACCCCCTTGAGCAGGTAGCCGGAAGCCCCGTACTTCAAGGCACTGAAGATAAAGTCGTCATCGTCAAAAGTTGTCAGGATGATGACTTTGATTTCAGGGTGGCGCTGTTTGACGTATTTGGTGCAGACGGTGCCATCCATTTCCGGCATGCGGATATCCATCAGAATTACATCCGGCTGGTTTTGCTCGATTGCTTCCAGGACTTCCTTTCCATTGCCGACTGTGCCAGTAACTTCAAACTTGCCCGCTGCCTCCAGGATGATCTTGATGGAGTCGCGGATCAAAGTCTGGTCATCGGCAATTAAAACTTTAATCATGTTTGCAGCCTCAACTTTCTATATCTACAAAATCGACAATTAATTCAGTTTTTCTTTCTCTTTGGGAATTTCAACAACTATTTTAAACCCATTTTCGCTGTCAATCGTCATTTGACCATTGATAATCGCGACGCGCTCGCGCATTTGCGTGATTCCGAAACCCGGCTTGAAATTCTTGGCCCCGGTTCCGTTGTCTTGAATTTGCAACAGGTAGACATGCTCATTTTCCAAGCAGTCGATCATGACCGCACTGGCATGCCCGTGACGCAAAGAATTGGTGATAGATTCTTCAATGATGTGGAAGATGACGTTCTCGGTCGTCTTCTCAAAGTCAGGGTTCTGCCACTGATAGTTGAACTGGATCTTCAGCCGCGAAATATCGCTGTATTCTTCCAGCATCTTGCGCAAAGACGTTTCCAGGGTGTAATTGGACAAGGCGCCTGGCCGCATCTGGTTCAGGGTCTTGCGGACTCCCTTGATCCCGCTTTTGACGGCTTGCGAGATCTTGTCCAGCTGGGTCTTGGCCGCTTGCGGATTGATGTCGATCAAGACCTTGGCGGCATCAACGCCGGCCGCGATCCCAGTCAGGGTATGGCCGACCGTGTCGTGAATGTCGCGGGCGATCCGCTTTCTTTCCCGGTTTTGGGCAATCTTTTCCGACAGGGCGGCATAGTTTTGCAGCTCTTTGTTGGCCCGGTCGGCCTTCTCCAATGCCTCTTGAATATCGCGCTCTTCTGCCAGCAGGTACATCCCGTAGAAGACGATGATGCTGATGAACAGGAGCAGGTTTAAGGTCACTTGGAAATTCTGAATCAAGGTCAAAAATGACCGGAACTTAAAGGGCAGGAATCTGATATAGGTCGCTAGGCTTGGCATCTTGAAGTAGTCGCCCATGATTGAGAATGAGGAGATTGAGTACAAGAGCAAGAAGACCGCGGCAATCGCTGCCCAGAAAGGCAGGTGGTGGATGTGGTCCATGTTGCGGCTATAAAGGAAGTAATCGATCAAGATCAGCAAGAAGATCCCGTTATAGGTCATCTGCAGGCTGAGATAGATCAAGGCGGCCAAGATGGTTTCACCGGTGAAGAAGTAGACGGCCATCCCCGTTGAATGCGAGGCATGATGGCGGTAGGTCATCAGGAGAATCAAGGCCAGCATCAAGAGGTTGGCTGACCAGAAGATCCGGGCTGGGGCCAGCGGCAGGCGGTTGAGCTGGAGCAGGAATTGGTAGCTGTTCTTTTGAAGCACGATCAGGTTGGAAGCTGAGTAGAAGAGGGATGAGTCAAAGAGGACGATCCAGGCGTTGAGCCAGAGCATGACCCGGCGGAGCAAGAGCAGCCGCTTAAGTTTCACGTTCATTATTGCCACCCCGTTCTACTATAGTTTGCAATATTGTAGCGGTCGATGAGCTTGACTGGGGTGACCAGCCACTTGTCAACCTTTTCTCCATTCAGCAGCTTGTAGATCGTCTTTCCCGTCAAGGTGCCAATGGCCACAGGCGACTGGGCCGAGGTGGCGACGGCGTTGACGTTCTTGCCGATCAAGCCTTTCATGTTGGGGGCACCGTCAACGCTGTAGACGGAGATTTGGCGCTTGATTTTCTTGGCGTCAATCGCGGAAAGGGCACCAACGGCGGCTTGGTCGTTTAAGGCCATGACCGTGTCGAATTTCGTCCCCTGGTCGATGAACTTTTCAACTTTGGGCAGGGTGATTTCCGATTGCCCATAAGTTTCCAGCTTGCCAACAATCTGGTACTTGCCGTGCTTCTTTGAGGCCCGAACGGTATCAGTAAAGCCATCGATTCTTTGAATCGCGGAGAAGGCCGTCGACTGCTCAAGCAAGAGAATCCTGGCCGTCTTCTGGCGGGCCATCATGTACTTGGCTTCCAGGACTCCCGCTTTGTAGTTGTTGGACGTGATAATGCAGTCAGCATCGCTCTTCCACTTGAGTTCCGTATCGACGTCGATGATCTTGATCCCGCGCTGGTGGGCCCGCTGGAGGGCATGATGGATCTTGACCGAGTTGCCGTTAACGGGGGCAATCACGATGACCGCCACGCCTTGTCTGATGAAATCATTGATCTGGTCAACCTGCTTGGAGATTTTGAGGGCCGGGTCCCGCGTCAGGAGCTGGTCGCCTTGGCGGTTGACGGCGTTGGCAATTTGCTCGTTCAAGACCACGTAAAAGTTGTTGTTCATGGTCATGTAGGTAGTTCCGATGAGACGCTGCTGGTTGAACCAAGGATGATAAAAAACGAGCAAGAAGGCACAGACAACGGCGGTCAGCCAAATTGCCGCGTAGCTCAGCCGCTTCATCCAAACTCGATTATGCTTTTTCACCATTTTCTATTTTCTTTCCTATCTTATAATTGTGCTTCACTTTAAAACACTCGCTTATAGTTTAGCCGATTTGTTGAATAAAAGACAATGAAAGACGGATGACAAATGTCACATGTGGCACGCCAAGAGAGTGACAAATGCCACCTAATTTTGGCTGGAAGTGGTTACATCTGACACTATGTAAGCGTTTTGCGACTTGTTATACTTTAATCAAAGTTAGCAAGGAGGTAAGAAATTGAAGTACGTATTTTTGGTATCGCATGGCAAGTTTGCTGAGGGGCTGAAGACCTCTCTGGAAATGTTCGCGGGCGACGCGGCTGAACGTGTCTTTGCGATCGGCTTGCACAATGGCAAATCCGCTGATGACTTCAAGAAGGAAGTCGAAGCACTGCTTGATGCTCACAAGTTTAATGATGATGATGAATTCATGATTTTAGCCGACTTGATCGGGGGCAGTCCTTTGACCACCTTCATGAATGTCTTCAACGAACATGGTTTGCTTGACCGTGCCACTATCCTGGGCGGGATGAACTTTACCATGGCTTTAACCGTTGTCGTTTCACTGGACGGGATGGACCGCGACCTGCTGGCCCAGACTGCTTTAGGCGAAGCCAAGCAAGCTCTGCAAGAATATAAGGTCCCTTCCTCTGATGCGGACGATGATGAAGATGACATTTAATTAAGCAAGTAGGAGGAAATTAAAATGTCAGTATCATTTGTAAGAATTGACGACCGGATGATTCACGGCTTGATCACTACTCGTTGGGGCAAGGAAATGCCATGTGACGGGATTATCGCGGTTAACGACAAGGCAGCTACCAACAAGATCTTGAAGGAAGCTTACAAGGCAGCTGCTGAAGGCAAGAAGACTTTCGTTTGGACCATGGAACACTTCCTGAAGGTGCAAGACAAGGTTCTCAACTCAGACACCCGTTACTTCTTGATTACCAAGAGTCCGTTGGACATGAAGAAGATCTTGGTTGACGAAGGCTTCAAGCCAAGCGACGTTAAGACTGTCAATGTTGGGCCAGGCAATGACCGGGCCGGCGCCATCAAGCTGGGCGACAACCAATCCTTCACTCAGGAAGAAGGGGACGCCTTTGAAGCCATCGAAAAGGCTGGCTACAAGGTCGACTTCGCCTTGTTGCCAGACCAAAGAATCGGGAGCTGGGACAAGTTCAAGTCTAAGTTTGGCTACTAATATTGAATGATTTTTAAAAGAGGGAGATTTTAAAATGACAATCAGTTGGTTCCAAGCCGCCATCTTGGGTTTGTTTGCCTGCTTGTGCTCAAACTCATGTATGGCTGGTCAAGCAGTTGGTAACTACACTATCGGTCGTCCATTGGTCGGTGGTTTAGTCTGTGGCATTATCTTGGGCGACCTGAAGCTCGGGATCGCCTGCGGGGTTGCGATGCAATTGGTTTACATCGCCTTGGTTACTCCAGGTGGTACTGTTTCCGCTGACGTTCGTGCGATTTCTTACATCGGGATTCCACTGGCCATGGTCGCAATTTCATCACGTGGCCTGAACCCATTGGGTACTTCAGCCGCTAACCTGGCTAAGTCAGTTGGTACCTTGGTTGGTACTGTTGGTACTGTTTTGTACTACGCCGTTGCTACCATGAACCTGGTATGGCAGTCATTCGGTTGGAAGGACGTTGAAAATGGCAAGCTGCACAACCTGTACGCCGTAAACTTTGGTTGGCCATGGGTTTCACACGCTATCTTCTCATTCCTGCCAACGATGCTGCTGACTCACTTCGGTGCTACTGCCGTTACTGCATTGCGTAACGCTTTGCCAATGGACGGCATTCCAATGAAGACTTTGTTCACGGTCGGTGGGATGCTTCCATGTGTTGGTATCGCTATTCTGCTTCGTCAAATCGTCAACAAGCCAATGGACTTCGTTCCATTCCTGGTAGGTTTCACTTTCTGTGCTTCACTGCACCTGAACCTGGTTTCAGTAACTGTTATTTCACTGCTCTTCGCGACTATCATGTACGAAGTTCAAATGGCTGAATCTAAGAGACCTGCTGTAGCTGCTGGCTCAAGCGACGACCTTGATGATGACGATGATGAGGAGGATATCTAATCATGGACGCAACGAAGAAACTTGACAAGAAAACTTTAAGCAAGTCTTTCAACCTCTGGTTCTGGGGCGCTTTGACCTGCTTCTCACAAGAACACATGCAGACTTTTGGTTACATGTGCTCCATGTTGCCAATTTTGCAAAAATTGTACCCTGATCACGACAAGCAAGTTGAAGCAATTCACGCCTACACGGCCTTCTTCAACACCAACCCAATGCTGGGTTCAGTGATCGTCGGGATCACCGCTTCAATGGAAGAAGCCCGGGCCAACGGCAAGGGGATTGATGGCGAAACGATCAACGACATGCGTGCCGGTTTGATGGGGCCTATCGCTGGTATCGGTGACTCACTGATCGACGGTACTTTGATTCCTATCCTGCTGGGGATTGCCTTGGGGATGTCTTCAGGCGGTTCACCAGTTGGTGCCATCTTCTACATCGTCGTTTGGGTCCTGCTGGCATACTTCGGCCAACGCTTCCTTTACTTCCGTGGCTACAAGCTTGGTGACCGCGCCGTAGAATTCCTGGTCGGTGCGCAAGGCGCAGCCGTTCGCCGCGCGATCGGGACTGTTGGTTCCATGGTTGTTGGTGGTGTTCTGGCATCATGGGTTAACGTGCAAACTTCATTGAAGCTGTACAACTCCAACGGCAAGGTCTTCTTGAACCTGCAAAACCAACTCGACTCCATCTTCCCTGGTCTGTTGACTGTGTTAATCACGATCTTCTGCTGGTGGTTGATGGCTAAGAAGCACGTTTCCGCTATTTGGACGATGTTGATCCTGGTTGCCATCTCCTTCGTCGGCGTTCTGGTCAACTTCTTCAACCCAGGCCTGTCATACTAAGCAGTCTGGCGGAAAACATGCCTGACAAGCGATTGCATTGATCGTATTTGAAAAGCGTTTAAGACATTTCCCACATACTCAAAAAAATTAAACTCTCAAACATATTACATTTTTCACTTTTTCGTTTTACTCAACAAATCAGTGATGATTTGTATCCATGAAATCTTTAAGCTTATTCCTCAAACAATTTCTTACATTGATTTGGAAACAAATACCCATTTTTACTTAACTTAGGAAGGAAGACCATGATGACTCTCAATGAAATGCGCAAGGGCTACGAAGGTGAAGTCGCCTATCAAAAACATATGCTCAAAAACCTCGGCTACTGGTTTCAGCTTTGCAGCATCGTCAGCGGTATTGGGATCGTGATGATCTACTTCTTCCACGCGAAAAATCTGTTTTTGGATGTTATGGGCATCTTGCTCCTGGCAGTCGGCGCGTTAGGAATGCTGCTCTTCGGCTATGCCGGCTGGCGTGGCCAACAAAACGTCAAAGCCGTCATCGACGACTATGAAAAGAAGGTCGACTACCTGGAAAAAAATGCTGCTAAGGCTCAGAAGAAAGCAAAAAAGCGCTAAAAGGCTAATCGGGGATGAAAGCGCCGCGGACTTGCTCAACCGCGGCGCTTTTCTTGTGTCCAGATTTGCAGAAAAAATTCTGCCAAAAAGATTGACCTTGCGGGCAATTTTCGGTAAGATATTAAACGTTGAGTGACGCAAGTCGCCAACGCTTAAAAGATTGCGTTATAGCCAAGTGGTAAGGCAACGGTTTTTGGTACCGTCATGCGCTGGTTCGAATCCAGCTAACGCAATAAGCAAGCCAGGCCGCCGGCCTGGCTTTTTTGTCGTCTGGGGGTAAATCGGGTAAAATAAGACGGCAGGGAATCAAAGCAAGCATGAAAGGAACAAGCATGGCAGAAAAAGACGTGGAAGCGAGCAAGATCAAAGAACTGACCGACAAGCTGGAAGAGGAGATTTCTTTAAGCTACTACCTTAAGCCAGGCACGATCACGGTCAGCCGTGACCTGATCAAGGCCCTCCAGGATTTGCTGGAAAATCCTGAAAATTGGGAGGAAAATTAGAAAGAATTGGTTGACTTTAATTTATTTCTAAAGTATAGTTAGGGCAACGAACGCTAAGAAAGGAAACAGAACGATGAAGCTTACCAACGCACAGCAAAATAGCTTCTTTAGCTTTTATTATTGGGCTTGACTTGCATCAGTGGATGCAAGTTTTACAGAAAACATGCATCTGCAGTTTCAATAATAAGGCTTTTCTTAACGTGAAGTTGGAACTTGCAGGAAAATGATCCAGCAGGTTCCAATGATGAATTTGTTAGCCAATACCAGACCAACCTGGGGATCATTAGATCTCCAGGTTTTTGTTTGTTGTTTTAAATTTTGGCAATCAGTTTTTTCAGGAGGCATCTATTATGGTTGATTTGACTCAGCACATGCATAAGGGCGTTACTGGCGTAAAGAGTTCCGCGATTTTGAACTTTACCCGCTATTGCAGCCAATATCCAGACATCGTCAAGTTCACGGTTGGCGAGCCGGACTTCAACACGCCAGACCACATCAAGACCGCGGCAATCAAGGGGATCGTCGACAACCATTCCCACTACGCGCCGTCAAACGGGACGCCAGGCCTGCGCGAAGCCGCTGCTGCCTTCTTGGAAAGGCGCTACGGCCAGCACTATGAACCAAGCGAGATTATTGCCACTAATGGGGCGACAGAAGCCATCTACACGGTCATGTCCGCGATATTGAACCCCGGCGACGTGATGGCCATGCCAACGCCCATGTTCCCGCTCTACATTGCCGATGCGGCTCTAGAAGGGGCAGAAGTGGTCCAAATCGATACCAGCGCGACCAATTTCAAGCTGACTCCGGAAGCCTTGCAGAAAGTGGTTGATGAATACGGGGACCGCCTGCGGGTCTTGGTCATGAACTACCCGACCAACCCGACCGGGGTCATGTACAGCCAGGAGGAATTGGACGCTTTGGCTGACGTCGTGCGCGACCGGCCAACTTTTGTCCTGTGCGATGAAATCTACAGTGAGCTCAACTACGACCAGGAGCATGCCTCAATGGAGAAATCCCTGCACGACCAGGTGATTCTGTTGAACGGGGTTTCCAAGTCCTGGGCCATGACTGGCTACCGGATCGGGATTATGGCCGCCCCGCAGGAAATTAGCGACCAATTGGCCAAGGTGCACCAGTTCATCACCACGACCGAGCCGTGGCCAATGCAGGACGCGGCCGAGGAAGCCTTCCGGAATGGGGATGCCGACGCTCAGGAAATGAAGGCGGCTTTTAAGGAGCGGCGCGACTACCTCGATGATCAATTGACCAAGCTTGGCTTTAAGGTCATCAAGCCGCAGGGGGCCTTCTACATCTGGGCCCAGATTCCGGCGGGGCTTGACCAGGACGACGTGAAGTTTGTCTATGACTTGGCCGACCAGGCACATGTCGGCGTCTGTGCCGGTTCTTGGTTTGCCAAAGGCGGTCAAAGCTGGCTGCGTTTCTCTTATGCAACTGCCTTGGACGAGATCAAAGAGGGCGTAAACCGAATCAGCAAATATATTGAGGAGCAGCAACATGGCGCAAAGTAAAGAAGAACAAGGGCTTCAACAAGCCGCGATGAACATTTTGAATGGGATCGGGATGGGGGTCATTGCCTCCCTGGTTCCAGCCGCGATCTTGGGTCAATTGATGAAGGCCCTCTTGGGCGTGGCCCCGGTCTTCGCACAGACCGTCATCAACATCACCACCTTCACCCAGAGCCTGCTGGCCGCCATGGCTGGCTTTTGCGCGGCCTACCTGTTCCAGCTGAACATGGTGCAGATGAGCTCGGTTGCCGCCGCGGCCATGATCGGGTCCGGAGCGGTCACTTGTAAAAACGGCCTGATGACGGTTGCCGGGACCGGCGACGTGATCAACATCGGCTTGACGATCACCGTTGCCATCTTCTTGGTCAAGCTGATTGGGAAGCGGCTGGGCTCGTACACGGCCTTGCTTTTGCCGATTATTATCGTCGTTGGCGGGGGCGGAATCGGGCTCTTGCTTCTGCCTTACGTCAAAAACGTGACGACCTTGATTGGCACGATCGTCATGGCCTTCACCAAGCTGCAGCCGCTGCTGATGGGGATCTTGATCGGGATGTCCTTCGCGGCCATGATCGTGTCGCCGCTGTCCGCGGCGGGGATCGCGATCGCCATTGGCCTGACCGGCGTTGCTTCTGGGGCGGCCAACCTGGGGATTGCCGGGGCTGGCTACACGTTAGGGATCATGAGCAGCAGCGTCAATGGGATGGGAACCACCTTGGCCCACTTCATCGGGACGCCTAAGATTCAAATGGCCAACATGCTGGAGAAGCCTAAGCTCTTCGTTCCCGTGCTTTGCGCCTCAGGTTTGTCCGGGCTTTTGGCGGCCATCGTCAACCTGCAGGGAACGCCAAGCTCTGCTGGCTTTGGCTTCAGCGGCCTGATCGGGCCACTGGCTGCCTACGCGAAGATGACTCCAGGCTGGGGCAGCATCATCCTGTTAACGGTGCTTTACGTCGTCTACCCAGTGGCCTTGGGCTTCTTCATGCGCTGGCTCTTCATTGACCGCCTGCACTTTGTCAGCGCGGAAGACTTGCGCCTTGACGTCTAGAACTTGAAAAAGTAAAAAAAGTTGCCAAAAATTCTTGCACTTTAGCTGTTTTTTCGTTAAGATAATAGAGTACTTCAACGGAGGAATAGCGAAGTGGCTAAACGCGGCGGTCTGTAAAACCGCTCTCTCTGAGTTCGGTGGTTCGAATCCACTTTCCTCCATTGATTGCGTTATAGCCAAGTGGTAAGGCAACGGTTTTTGGTACCGTCATGCGCTGGTTCGAATCCAGCTAACGCAATTGTTCAATCGAACACCCAACCCGGAAAAGAACTTCTGCCAAGCAGAAGTTCTTTTTTTACGTGATATGCATTAAAGAGAGATTAAAGTTGGCCTGCCAGCTTAGGATGCAAAGAAAAAATACGATTCAGGCGGAAATAAGTGACTTTTGTAAACTTAGCCTTTATACTAGACAGGTAGGTTATTTTTTGTAAGCAACTTGTGTGTTAGCGCGCTTTTGGAAAAGTGATGAAAGAGGACCAAGCAAAGTGAAAAAGAAGACGATTAAAATTTCTGCCGTAATGCTGGCCAGTGCTGCCCTTTTGGCAGCCTGCGGGCAAAAGCCGGCTAAAAGCTCAAAGGCCGTCATGAATACGGCCGTGACTAGTGAAATTTCCACTCTGGACTCCAGCAAGTACGGGGATACGACCAGCTCGGAAACCCTGCAGAACTCAATGGAAGGGCTCTACCGCTTCAATGCCAAGAACCAGGCTAAGCTGGCCGGAGCCAGCAAGGTTTCCATTTCCAAGGACCAGAAGGTTTGGACCTTCAGCTTGCGCAAGAATGCCAAGTGGTCCAACGGGGATCCGGTAACCGCCCAGGACTACGTGACTGGCTGGCAGCGGACCGTTGACCCTAAGAACAATTCTCTGGATTCCGACAGCTACCAGGTCATCAAAAACGGGACGGAAATTGCCGCCGGCAAAAAGAAAGTAAGCACTTTAGGGATCAAGGCCTTGGGCAAGTACAAGCTGCAAGTGACCTTGGAAAACCCGGTGCAGTACCTGCCGGACTTTTTGACTGGGGCTCAGTTCTACCCGCAGGATCACAAGATGGTCAAGAAGTACGGGTCAAGCTATGGGACCAGCGCCAGCAAGCTGGTCTACAATGGCCCTTTCAAGGTCAGCGGCTGGGACGGGTCCAGCATCAAGTGGAACCTGGTCAAGAACCAGAACTACTGGAATGCCAAGCAAGTCCATGTTGATGAGGTCAAGGTTCAGGTCATTAAGACCACGTCGACTGGCCTGAACCTGTTCAAGAGCGGCCAGCTGGACTACGCGCCAGTCGATGCCGACTACGTCAAGCAGTATGAAAAGAACAAGGACTACCATTCCAAGGTCACGCCGACCAACGGCTACATGGTCTTCAACTTAAAGCGCGAGACGACCAGCAACGTCCACATGCGCCGGGCAATTAGTCTGGCAGTCAACCGCCAGCAGCTGGTCAAGACCATCCTGCACGCCGGCAAGGCCGCCAGCGGGCAAGTGGCCAGCGGTTTCATCTACAATGACAAGGATCAGGACTACCGCCAGGTGGCCGGCAAGATGGCCGGCTACGACGCGGCTGAGGCCAAGACGGAATTTGCCAAGGCGAAGAAGGAATTAGGCAAGTCCAAGATCACCTTGGAGCTGCTGACCAGCGACATGGATGCGTCCAAGCGGGTGGGGGAATACCTGCAAAGCAACCTGATGAAGAACCTGCCTGGCTTGACGGTCAAGCTGCGGTCAATTCCACTGAAGTCGCGCCTGGCGGACACCACGGCCCACAAGTTCGATATGGTCTACGGGACTTGGCAGCCAAGCTTCCAGGACCCGATCGACTTCCTGACGATCGGCGGCTTGTTCAACTTGGAGAGCGACTACAAGAATGCCAGCTTCTGGAAGCAGATCAACTTGGCCAAAACGACCTACGCGACCAGCCCAGCCAAGCGCTGGCAGGCCCTGGCTGCTGCTGAAAAGCAGCTGGTGGTCAAGGATGCCTTCGTTGCTCCGCTCTATCAAGCAGGCTACTCATACCTGCTTAATTCCAAGGTTCAGGGCTTCAGACTGTCTCCTTACGGAACGGTTGCCTACTACTGGGACGTTAAGCTCAAGTAAGCCGGCTGAAAGCATAACATATAGAAGAAAAAGAGAGTCGAGGGGCTCTCTTTTTCTCTTGCTTTTCGGTGCAAATTTTTCCTATTACCGGCTTTTTTGCGTACAATAGTATTTAGCTTTTTTAGGAGGTATCCAATGACGAGATTTGTCAAAGTGGGCACTGGCGGCGGCGAGACGACCTGGCACAGGGCCATGCTGGACCTGCGGCTCGGCGACGTGCTGCTGCTGGAGCCAGGCTTCTACGCCCTGCCCCAAGGGAAGATGCTGGCGGACGTCACTATCAAAGGCTTGGGCGCCAGCCCGGAAGACACGCGGATTACCAGCTTCTTTCAAGTTGATGACGCCAGTTCCAGAATCGTTTTTGAAAATATATGCCTGATCCCTTATAAGGACAGCAACACCCTTGACATCCCGGAGGGCGTCGACAGCTTTGTCATTTTCCGCAACTGCGTCCTGCGGGGAACGGGGAACAAGACGACTACCCTGGCTATCAGCGGCAAGGCCACGGTGGAATTGATCGCCACCAAGATCTTGAACGGGACCGTCTCCTTCTTCAAGACCGCGGACTTCCGCCTGGAAATGGCTGACTCGGTCATCGACTACGTTTCTGAAGAATTCGGAACCTTGTCTCTGGAAGGGCACGGGACGGCGATTATCAATAACTCCAAGATCACGGGGACTTTGAACACCTTCGATTACTGCAACGTTGAGCTGGACATCCATAATTCATATGTAGGCAACTTGAACATGGGGGGCAAGACCTGGCTCAACATGTTCAAGGGCCAAACCGGCCAGGACAATTCCTACTCCTTGTATGCCCGGGGCGACTGCTGGCTGAACATTATGGACAGCGTTTTTCCAACATCATTCTGCCTGGCCGACCGAGCTAGAGTCCTCTTGCATGGCAGCGACGTCTACAGCCTGCAGCTGAAGGACGACAGCCAGATCACGGTCACCAACACTCTGGTCCGGGCTTCAGCCAACTTTGAAGACCGGGCAAAGGGGGATGCAAACCGGGTGACCTTCTACGGCAACGGGGACTACCAGTACTTTTTCTACATGATTGGCAAGTCCCGCTTCAAGGGCCGCAATCTGACCTTCAAGCCCAATGGCGCGCCAATGCTGGTCGGGGATGAGGCCAAGCTGGCCGCGAATGCCTTATACAGCAACGAGCAGCCGTTGGAAGTGGAGTGTGTCAACAAAAACAATGTGTCCATCCTGGGCATTAAGTGGACATTGATCAAAAAGTAAGGGGGCGAGCAGATGGCAAGACTGGTCAAAGTCGGGACTGCTTCCGGTGAAACGGCTTGGAACGAGGCCCTGGCTGATCCGAAAATTGATGACGTGCTGCTCCTGGAGCCTGGCTTCTACCGCCTGGACCAGCCCCTGGATTTGGTCGATCTGACCTTCAAGGGGCTTGGGGCAAGCCCGGAAGACACGGTGATCTATGCCAATTTTAAGATGACTGCCAGCACGCGCTACGGCACTTTTGAAAACGTGCACCTGATGCAGGCAGGTGAGCCGCTTGTCCGGCTGCCGTCCAGCAGCAATGCCTATCTGACCTTCCGCCACTGCCTGGTCGAAGGAAACGGCAGAGCAAGTGCACCGGCGATCGACGCCGCTGGGCAGGTCAATCTGGAAATCTATTCCTCCATCTTCAGGCAGGCCAGCGTGAGCCTGCAGGCGGGGAGCGACTTCAGCTTGGAGATCGCTGACTCCGAATTTGCGGGGGCTGCCTATACCCCAATCAGCTTGAGCGGGTCTGGCACGGCCTCCATCAATACGAGCCGCTTTGCTGGCGGCCCGGTGATGGTCAAGGACGAAACGGCCCAAGTGGAAATGGAATTGAACAAGGTTACCCTGCCGTTGCTGTATCTGCAGGGGACCAGCAGCCTGGATGCCGTTGAAGCCAATTTTACCAATGACACCTATGGCCTGCGCGTGCAGGACACCTGCTATGCCAACTTGCTCAACTGCAGTCTGCAGGGGGCGGTCAGCCTGGCCGGCGTCTGCCTCTTGGTGGCCCAAAACGTGGTCATGGACAAGCTGACCCTGCAGGACCGGGCCAATGCCATTTTAGCCGGCGGGGCAATCCGCCGCGGCATCGCGCTCAGGGACGTCAGCCTGGCTGATTTGAACAAGGTCAAGCTGGCGGCCAGCGGGGAGGCTGCTTTGGTAGAAATGAGCGGCAGCGCGGCCGTTACCGGCAAGGACCTGGTCTTTCAAGGGCCAAGCCACCGGATCGCGGCCAAGGACCAAGCCGCCATGGAAGCTGGCGTCTTGGCCAGCAGTCAGCGGGAAATCGAATTGGCCCTGACCGGTGAAGCCCAGGTTGAACTTGAGGGAGTTAAGAGTCGCTTGGTCTAAGCATTACTTTTTTTAGCCAATGTCAGTTTTTTATTCAGATAATAAGTTCTTTGCCGGGACATCTTTATTTGAGATGAAATCTAGACCAATTTGTCTTAAAATAGGATTAATTCAACTCTGGGGGGAAAGCAGCATGCAAGAACCAATGTATATCAAGATCCACAATCAACTGCGGCGCGATATTGAGAACCATGTCTACAAGGTGGGTGACCGTATCCCAGCCGAGCGACAATTGGCTGAGCAGTTCAAGGTGTCCCGGATGACCCTGCGCCAGGCAATCAAGACCCTGGAAGAAGAGGGAATCCTGGAGCGGCGCTTGGGCAGCGGGACTTACGTGGCCAACCAGAAGGTTCAGGAAAAGATGTCCGGGATCATGTCCTTTACGGAAATTACCCGGGCCAACGGGCAGACGCCTTCAAGCAAGCTGATTTCCTACAAGATCACCAAGCCCTCCCTGTCTGAAAAAGAGCGCTTAAAGATTGACGCCAGCGAAAGCGTCTTGCGGATGGAAAGAATCCGCTACGCGGACGGCGTGCCAATCTGCCACGAAATCGTGACCGTGCCCCACCAGCTGATTGAGCGCTTTTCCAAAGATGACGTGTCAGCCCACTTGTACCACACCTTGGAAGACAAGGGCGGCTATAAGATTGGGGATGCCATGGAATACATTTCGGCGATCGTGGCCAATGAGCAGGAAGCCCGTCTGCTTGACTGCAAGCGCGGGGAAGCCTTGATCACGCGCCGGCAGATTACCAAGCTGGCTGATGGGCGGCCATTTGAATATACCCGGGCTTCCTACGTGGGCGAGCGCTTTGAGTTCACCTTCAGCAAGTAGCCCGTCAGGCAAAAAGAACATCAACAATGACTGCAAGCGCGGGAGACTTTCTCCCGCGCTTTTTTTGGGTAAAAGGCGCGAATTATTTCCCGGGAAATTTGGGCTGGATTCGGATGTCTGTTAAAATGGAAGATAAAAAACAGGAATTTACGCAATGAAAAGTCTTTTATTTCGCCTATATTTGGCAATCATGAAGCTGCTGGCCCGCTTTCAGCGGGAAAATCCCCAGGCCTGGGTCATTTTGAATGGCGCCGGGCGCGGGGGCTCCAACGGCTATCTTTTTTACAAGTATTTGAAACGGGAACATCCTGAACTGGACGTATCCCTGATTGAGCCCTGGCCGTCCTCCCACTTGCCTTTCAGTGCCTGGAAGAAAATCGGGCAGGCCAAGTACCTTTTTACGACCCACCAGCCCTTCAAAGTGAGGGGGAGTCAGGTCAATGTAGCCTTCTGGCATGGGATTCCCTTAAAGAGAATGGGTACTATGGCCAACAATACCAAGCGGGCAGACAACCAGCGCAACGAAAAGCTCTGGCACCGGACGGCCGACCTGGTAACTTCCAGCTCAGACCTCTATGAGAGTCTGATGAGCGCCTGCATGGGGATTGAGACGCATAAGTACCAGAAGCTGGGTTTCCCAAGAATCGACGCGCTCTTAAATCCGGAAGCAAAGTATGACAAAAATTTCCTGTTGACGGAATTCTTCCAAAGCAGCCTGAAGAAAGATCCAGCTGCCCAGGTCGGCATCTATCTGCCGACTTTCAGATATGAGCTGGCTGACCAGAAGATCATGGAAAGGATCAAGCAGGGCAACTTCCTGGCCTTTGCTGACTTTGACCTGGCCAAGCTGGACCAGGCTTTGGCTAAAAAGCACCAGTACCTCCTGGTCAAGCTGCATCCATATGAAATGAAGCTTTTTGCCAGCTTTAAAGTCCAGGCCAGCCATATCGCCTTTTTGAACAATGATGACCTGTTTGAGCGGGACTTGGACCTCTATGAGTTTCTCCCGGCCACTGACTTCTTGATGACCGACTTCTCGTCAATCTTTTTCGACTACCTGCATCTGGACAAGCCGGTCATCTTTATCACCAATTGCCTGGACCAGTACCAGCAGACCAGAGGCTTTCTGCTGGGGCCTTACGGCGAAGTCGTGCCCGGCCCCCAGGCCAAGAAGCAGGCGGAGCTGGTCCAGCTTCTGGCTGACTTGGACCAAGCGGCTGCCAGCTACCAGGCCAAGCGCCAGCGCTGGCTGCAGTTGACTGACCAGGTCGACCAGGGCCGCTCTTGCCAGGCAATCTACGACTATTTAAATTAGGTGTTTTGATGAAAAGAACTCTTTTAAATATCTTCTACAACGCGGTCTACCAGATTTTTTTGGTCCTGGTGCCCCTGATCACCGTCCCTTACCTGTCCAGGGTTTTGGGACCAACGACCTACGGGATTTATTCCAGCGTCAACAACACGGTCCAGTTTCTGATGATCTTCTGCGTGCTCTCTTTGTCCAACATTGGGGTTAGAACCATCTCCAAGGCCAGGGCCAAGGGGCAAAGGCAGGAGCTGACCGCGGCCTTTTGGGGCCTGTGGTACTTCCAGTTTTTGGGCGGTCTGGTCATGGTGGCCGGCACTATCTTGGTTTGCGTCATCTTTAAGGTCCGCTACTGGTTTTACTTCATCTTGATGACTCCCTACCTGGTCGCGGCCCAGTTTGACATTTCCTGGTTCTTCCAGGGTCTGGCTGACTTTGGCCGGGTCGTGCTGCGGAATACGATCGTCAAGCTGGTCAGCGTGGTCTTTATCCTGCTATTGGTCAAGTCGCCGGGCGACTTATGGAAGTACTTCTTGATCATGTCCGTTTCCACCATGCTGGGCTCCTTCGTCTTTTGGTTCAGCATCCGCCAATACGTGGGCAAGCCGACCAAGCATTTTTATAAGTTGACGGAGACCCGCAAG
The DNA here is from genome assembly GCA_017309015.1 of Faecalicatena absiana. Taxonomy (GTDB): domain Bacteria; phylum Bacillota; class Bacilli; order Lactobacillales; family Lactobacillaceae; genus Lactobacillus; species Lactobacillus absianus. The sequence continues at coordinate 341,557 of JAEDAG010000001.1, read as the reverse complement.
GCGATCATGATCTTGATGATCCCGCAGATCGCTACCCAGATCTATACTTCTTTGGACAAGCCAATCCTGGGCCTGTTCCAGTCAACGGCACAGGTTTCCTTTTACGACAACTCGCAGCGGATCTCCAACATGCTGCTGGGGGTGATCACCAGCATTTCCCTGGTAATCATGCCGCAAATGGCCATCCAGGACAAAAAGACCCAGAAGACGGTCTTAAAGAAGTCCCTTGAGGCAACGGTGATGCTGGGAACTTTGTTCGCGGCCGTGGTCATGGTCAATACGCGGGAATTCGTGCCCTTTTTCTTTGGCAAAAAGTACATTCCGATGACGCCGCTCATGTTCTGGTTCACCTTGACCATCATCCTGATTCCGACTGGCGGGGTCTTTGCCAACCAGTTTGCCCTGGCCAACAAGCGGGATAAGGACTACGCGATTCCCGTCACGATCGGGGCGGTTTTGGAGCTGGCCTTGAGCTGGCTGCTGGACCGGCCCTTTGGGGCCTTGGGGGCCATGATTGCCATCCTGACCACGGAACTGGTCGTGCTCTTTCTCAGATGCTGGATCGTCCGCGACGGCTACGACTTCCGCTATACGTTCAGCGAAGTGCCAAAGTGCTTTGCCGCCATGCTGATCTGTCTGGCCCTGGGATTATGGTGGCCGATTCCGCGGATTGGCTCAGCCTTTGTCGACATGGTAGTCAAGTCCGTGGTTATCATCGCCGTTTATGCCTTCAGCCTGTACCTGTTCAAGTTTGACCTCAATGAAGACGTTGTCCGCGTCCTCAAGCGATACCAAAAGAAAGCGTGATAAAATGGCCAATAGAGCCAAAAGAGCGAAAGTAAACATTCTGGGCGTCAGCTTTGACAAGCTGACCATGCAGCAGTACCAGCAGGAATTCCTGGACCGGATCGACCGCCGCGAGCCAACCATGATCGTGACCGCCAATCCGGAAATCGTAATGACGGCCAAAGACGACGCTGACTACCGCGAGATCATCAACGACGTGGCCGATTACGTTACGGCGGATGGAATCGGGGTGGTCAAGGCCGCGAAGATGCTGGACAAGGAAATCCCGGAACGGGTAGCGGGCTATGACCTGTTTACCTGGTTCATGAAGCTGGCTGACCAAAAGCGGCTCCGGGTCTACCTGATTGGGGCTAAGCCCGCGGTCATCCAGGCCGTGCAGGCCAAGGTCAAGCAGAATTACCCCGGCATCAAGCTGGTAGGGGCCGAGGATGGCTATTCCAAGGATTCTCTGGACCTGATCGCCGGCAGGATCAAGCAGACCAAGCCGGACATGGTTTTTGCGGCCTTGGGCTTTCCAAAGCAGGAAAAAATGCTGGCCATTCTCAGGCGCGAGCAAGTGCCGGCCATTTTGATGGGCGTCGGCGGCAGCTTTGACGTCTTTTCCGGCATGAGCAAGCGGGCGCCAAAGCTGTTTATCGATGCCCACTTGGAGTGGTTCTACCGCCTCCTGCGCGAGCCGACGCGCTTGGGGAGAATGATGATCCTGCCAAAATTCGTTCAAGAAGTCAAAAGGAGCAAGCGCAAGCAAAAATGAAGGTGCTTCATGTCAATGCCGGTCTGGAAAAGGGCGGCGGATTAACTCATATTGTGAATCTGTTGGCGGAGGCCAAGCAGGCCGGCCAGGACTTTGAGCTGCTGGTCTTTGCGGAAGGGCCAGTGGCCCAAGCCGCGCGCGAGCGGGGGATCAAGGTCGCGGTTTTGGGCGCCAGCTCCCGCTATGATCTGTTTTTGCCAGGCCGCTTAAAGAAGTTCATCAATGAAGGCGGCTATGACTTGGTCCACACCCATGGTGCCCGGGCCAACCTGTTTATGAGCCTGGTTCACCGAAAGCTCAAGGCCAAGTGGACCGTAACCGTCCATTCAGACCCCATGATCGACTTTGAGGGGCGAGGACTGGCTGGCCGGATCTTCACCAAGCTCAATCTGCGGGCCATCAAGCAGGCTGACTGCGTCTTTGCCGTGACCCAGCGCTTCGCCAAGATGCTGGCTGAGCGCGACGGGGTTGATCCAGGCAAGCTGCACGTCATCTACAACGGAATCAATTTCCACACGGAAGCCCAGATTCCAGCCAAGGTGCCGCACCACCACTTTAATTTGATCAATGTTGGCCGCTGCGAGAAGGTCAAGGGGCAGGACCTCTTGATCAGGGCGGTCAAGCAGGTGGACGACCAGCGCTTGCAGCTGCATATTGCTGGTGATGGCAGTCAGCTGGACCAATTGCGTCAGCTGGTGGCTGACTTGGATATGGGCGGACAGGTCTTCTTCCACGGCTTTATGAGTCAAAGCGACCTGCAGGCCCTGTACGCGCAGATGGACTTGGCCGTTTTGTCATCGTATTCGGAAAGCTTTCCCTTGGTCTTGCTTGAGGCCAGCGACAACCTGCTGCCGTTATTGGCCACGGATGTGGGGGACATGCATGAAATGATCCCGGATAAACAGCATGGCCTGATCGCGGAAGTGGGCAGCGTGAATTCTCTGGCGGAGGGTTTGAAGCAGTACCTGCAGAAGTCGCCAGCGGAGCTGGAAGAGATGGCACTTTCGGAAAAAGCCTACCTGTCCGGCCGCTTTTCCCTGCAAAAGCAGCTGGCCAGCATCATGGCGGTCTATCAAAAGCTTGTAAGGCACTAGCATGGTATGATAAATGATTCCAAAAATTATTCACTACGTATGGGTCGGCGGGCAGCCCAAGTCAAAAGAAATTCAAGCCTGCCTTGCTTCCTGGAAGCGGCGCTTGCCGGACTACCAGATCATCGAATGGAATGAAAGCAACATTGACCTGCATGAAAACAAGTACATTGAGCAGGCCTACGCGGCCAAGAAGTGGGCCTTCGTCTCTGACTACGTCCGGGCCAAGGCCCTGGAGCAGCAAGGCGGGATTTATTTGGATACCGACGTCATGGTCCTGACTGATTTTGACGACCTGCTTGGCGACCGGGCCTTCATTGGCTTTGAAAACCAGGATTATCTCAGCGCCGCGATCATCGCTTCAGAGGCCCACCATCCGCTGATGAAAGACATTCTCCACTACTATGACGGCCTGGACTTCACTTTTGACCAAAAGGACCAGATGGCTGGGGTCAACTCCTTGTCCGTCACCGAAATTCTGCAAAAGTACGGGCTGCAGCGGGGAAATTTTGACCAGACTTTAAGGGATGGCATCCACGTCTATCCCGATGGCATTCTCTGCAACCCCTCGCCTGAATCCCGTTCAATCCACCTCTTTACGGGGACCTGGATCGATGGCCGCCAGTCTTGGAAACACGACCTGGTCGTCTTTCTTAAATTACACATCAAGACGCAAAAACAAGCGAAAATTTACTATCGCCTCTTTAGACGTTAGTTTTTTTAAGAAAAAATGCCAAATGACCGGTTTCCAAAACATGGACCGGTCATTTTGGCTATAATAAATAAGAGCTTTTTAGCTGCAAGCTGAAAACGAAGCACGTAATTACGAATTTTGAAAGAGGCACTCAGATGAGAGAACTGCAAAAGAAAATTATTGCTTATGAGCACGTTTTGCCAGAAATCGATCCTAAAGCAGAGATCAGAAAGACCATCGACTTTCTGAAGGGCTACCTGAAGGCCAACCCCTTCTTGAAGTCCTACGTCCTGGGGATTTCCGGCGGCCAAGACTCAACCTTGACCGGGAAGCTGACCCAGATGGCCATCGAAGAAATGCGCGAAGAAACTGGCGACGCTTCCTACAAGTTCATCGCCGTCCGTTTGCCATACGGCGTCCAGGCTGACGCGGCCGATGCCCAGGACGCGGTTGACTTCATCAAGCCAGACGTTGACCTGATTGAAAACATCAAGCCAGCAGTTGACGCCCTGGTCAAGACTTTGGAAGACAGCGGCGTCAAGATTACCGACTTTAACAAGGGCAACGTCAAGGCCCGGGAAAGAATGGTTGTCCAATACGCGATTGCCGGCGCCAACGCTGGGGCGGTGGTTGGGACCGACCATGCTGCCGAAAACTTCTCCGGCTTCTACACTAAATATGGCGACGGCGCGGCTGACCTGACGCCTTTGTTCCGGTTGGACAAGGGTCAGGGCAAGCAGCTCTTGCAGGAATTGGGCTGTCCGGAGCACTTGTACCTCAAGGCGCCTACGGCCGACTTGGAAGAAGACCGGCCAGACTTGCCGGATGAAGTGGCCTTGGGCGTGACCTACAAGGACGTTGACGCCTACTTGGAAGGCAAGGAAGTCAGCGATGAAGCCGCTGACCAGATCGAGAAGCTCTGGAAGAAGAGCGAACACAAGCGCCACCTGCCAGTCACGATCTTTGACGACTTTTACAAGCAGCAGGACTAAAGGTGTCTTATTGCGACTTTGATATACTTTAAAATTAGCGATTTTAACCCATTTTTGTTGAACTTCTTCAAAAAATAACGGCTATTTTGGATTTATCCAATCAGGTTTGCTTGTTTAAAAATGCTTTTTTTGGTATATTGAAATTGTCATAAGGGAGTAACAGCAAGCTTAGACTTGCGACAAGTCCAACAACCGGAGGCTGCGTTGACCTTCTGGACTTGTCTTAATTCGTGAGACTTATGTGCTTTAATTGAGAGGCACGTAAGTCTCTTTTTTAATCTAAGGAGGTAAATACTTTGGCTAAGAAGTATTACACCCAGGATATCCCGAGCGTCATTGAAGACTTCAAGACCGACGCCAACCGCGGGATCTCTGGGGATGAGGCCGCCAAGCGCCTGGCTGAGCACGGGGCCAACGCTTTGGCCGGCAAGAAGAAGCGTCCAATGTGGGCCCGCTTCATTGACCAGTTCAAGGACTTGATGATTGTCGTCTTGCTGGTTGCCGCCGTTCTTTCCGGGGTCGTCGCCCAGGAATGGACTGACGCGGGCATCATTTTGTTTGTCGTCCTGTTGAACGCCATTTTGGGCGTGATTCAAGAAGCCCGTTCTGAGGCTGCTATTGACGCCTTGAAGAACATGTCCACGCCGAGCGCGAAAGTCCGGCGGGACGGGGCCGTTCAGGAAATTCCGTCAACGGAAGTCGTTCCTGGCGACGTCGTCTTGCTGGAAGCCGGGGACGTGGTGCCGGCCGACCTGCGCCTGGTCGTGGCTGAAAGCTTGAAGATCGAAGAAGCAGCCCTGACCGGTGAATCCGTTCCAGTTGAAAAGAGCAACGAAACCCTGCAAGGCGACGATATTGCCTTAGGCGACCGGATCAACATGGCCTACTCCAGCACCAACGTCACTTACGGACGCGGTGAAGGGGTGGTCGTGGCCACGGGGATGGACACCGAAGTCGGCAACATCGCCAAGATGCTGAACAATGCCGATGAAACCGATACGCCGCTGAAGCAGAACCTGAACCAGCTGGGCAAGACCTTGACCTACATGATCCTCGGGATCTGCTTGGTCGTCTTCGTCCTTGGGGTTTGGCGCAATCCCGGCCATGAGCCGATGAACGCCCTGCTCATCGACATGTTCCTGACGGCTGTCTCATTGGCCGTTGCCGCTATCCCAGAAGGCCTGCCAGCCATCGTGACCATCATTTTGGCCCTGGGCACCCAAACCATGGCTGACCACAAGGCCATCGTCAAGAAGCTGCCAGCCGTTGAAACCCTGGGCGCGACCGACATTATCGCGTCCGACAAGACCGGGACCTTGACCCAAAACCGGATGACCGTTGAAAAGGTCTACTATGACGGCATTCTTCATGAAGCCGCTGATGACATTTCCTTGGACAACCCGGCCATGATTGCCATGCTCCTGGCCAACGATACTAAGATCCAGGATGCTGGGGAACTCTTGGGCGACCCAACCGAAACCGCCCTGGTGCAATACGGCTTCCACAAGACTTTGCCAGTCATTGACTTCTTGCGTGAGCACCCACGGGTGCAGGAAGTGCCATTTGACTCGGAACGGAAATTGATGAGCACCGTCAACAAGTACGATGGCAAGTTCTTCGTCGCCGTCAAGGGGGCGCCGGACATGCTGCTGGAAAGAGTCAAGTACGTTGACATCAACGGTGACTTGAGCGAAATCACTGATCAGCAGAAGCAGTCCATCCTTGAGACCAACAACAGCATGGCCAAGCAGGCCCTGCGCGTCCTGGCCATGGCCTACAAGATCGTTGACAAGCCATACGATGACCCAACGACGGAAAACGTTGAGCAGGACCTGATCTTTGCCGGCCTAGTCGGCATGATCGACCCTGAGCGTCCAGAAGCCAAGAAGGCGATTGCTGAAGCCCACCAGGCCGGCATCCGGACCATCATGATCACTGGTGACCACCAAGTAACGGCGCAAGCCATTGCTGAGCGCTTGGGCCTGATTGAAAAGGGCCGCGACAGCGAAGTCATCACTGGCGCTCAATTGGACAAGCTCAGCGATGACTACTTCACCAAGCACGTTGGCGACTACTCAGTCTATGCCCGCGTTTCTCCTGAACACAAGGTCAGAATCGTCAAGGCATGGCAGGCCAATGGCAAGATCGTGGCCATGACCGGTGACGGGGTCAACGACGCGCCAAGCTTGAAGCAGGCCGACATCGGGGTCGGCATGGGGATTACCGGTACGGAAGTCTCCAAGGGGGCCGCTGACATGGTTCTGGCCGACGACAACTTCGCGACGATTGTTGAAGCCGTCAAGCAAGGGCGGAAAGTCTTCTCCAACATTCAGAAGGCGATCCTGTACTTAATGAGCTGCAACGTCGGCGAAGTTTTGACCGTCTTCTTGATGACCTTGCTGGGCTGGGACGTTTTAAAGCCGGTCCAATTGCTCTGGATCAACTTGGTAACTGACACCCTGCCAGCGATTGCCTTGGGCGTTGAGCCAATTGAACGGGGCATTATGGCTAGAAAGCCGCGGGGGAAGAATTCCAACTTCTTCTCAGGCGGGGTAGCCAGCTCCATCATCTACCAAGGGATTCTTGAAGGGGCCTTGGTCCTGATCGCTTACGGTCTGGGCCTGCACGCCGTGCCACATGGCACCAACCCGCATGAAGACGCCTTGACCATGGCCTTCTTGACCTTAGGCCTGATCCAGCTCTTCCACGCCTTCAACTCCAAGTACGTCAAGCAGTCAATCTTCCAAAAGAACACCTTTGCCAACAAGTGGTTCAACATTGCCATCCTGGTTTCAGCCCTGGTGATGGCGGCCGTTGAACTGCCATTCTTGACCAAGGTCTTCGCCGTGTCCGAACTGAACCTGGACCAATGGGGCGTAGTTCTCGGCATGGGCGTTTTGATGATCTTGATCGTGGAAACCGTCAAGTTCTTTGAAAGAAAAGCTGACGCGCGCAACAAGTAATAAAGAGGATTAACTTAAGAATGCCTGGACGTGAGTCCAGGCATTTTTGCGTGAAAAGGCAAGCTGCGATGGCGGTTTTGCATCTAGCTTGATCTTTGCCTATAATAAAAAAATAACGGGCAGATAATTCAATGCCAATCAGCTTATTGACAAAGAGTCTCTGTTAGCGCTAACATATGACCGTAGAGATAAGGAAAGTGTTACTAGTTAGACTAGGCATCAAGTCCGTTGAAAGGCCTGCGGCAGCAGGCTTATTTGACGGACTTTTTTGTCTTAGGAGGCTTTTCCGCCAATGAGTTCGTTGAGTTAAATTTGAGTGAGGTAAGCAGATTATGGATTGTTTTGCAGGTGACTGTTCATGAAATTTATTAAGAGCTACAACAATAACGCGGCCCTGGTCCAAGACGGGCACGGCAAGGAGTGGATCGTGACGGGCAAGGGCGTCAGCTTCGGCTTGAAGAAGGGGGAAAGCGTTGCTGAAGAGAAGATTGAGCGCCGCTTTAAGGCCGAAAAGGACCAGGAAATTGAGCCGCAAGTCGTTCAAGGCATCAAGCCCAAGTCTTTTGAAGCTACGGACAGGGTCACCAAGATGGCCGAGGAGAAATACCAGCTGGAATTTACGGGCTACCAGTATTTTGCCTTGGCTGACCACATCGACTTCGCCATTAAGCGGACTCTGGACGGGGCGGCTGTCCCAGATGGAACCGTTGCCTGGGAGGGGGCCAAGCTCTTCCCTAAGGAGTTTAAAATGGCTCAGGACGCCGTCCAAATCATCGAGGACACGGTTCACATTTCCATGGAGCACAGTGAGCCCGTCTACCTGATGTATCATTTCATCAATGCCGAATCCGATGGCTCCAAGCTGCAGGACACGGTACGGATGTCCCAGTACATCAGCGGGATTGTCAACATCGTCCAATTCCAATATGGCGTGACCTTGGATCCCAGCTCTTTTAACTACCAGCGCTTTGTCAGCCACCTGCGGGCCTTGATGGTGCGCAGAATCGTCGGCGACAAGCAGGAAGGCGAATTGGATCCGGCTATCCTGCAGCTGATGGAGCTCAAATACCCGGAAGAGAAAGAGACGGTTGACCGGATTGGGACTTACTTGCAGAACAAGGCTGACTGGCATCTGACCCCTGATGACCGGGTCTACTTGATTCTGCACATCTGGCGGGTAACCCACCGGGACGAGGAAAAAACGGAGTAAAAAAATTCCGGGAAAGTGTTGACACCGGTTACAGAATCCGCGATCATAATAATCGTTAAGTACGTGTTACTGTTAAATCAGGCATGAGTCTATCAATGAATATTTCTGGCGACTGCGATGAAAATAGCCAGCAATGTTTGTGGTAGGCTCTTTTTTTGACTTAACTTAGAGTGAGGCGTGTTACTTGGGGAATACCCGACTTACAAGCTTTTGGACTATCAGCGCCAAGGTATTGTCCTGCCAGAAGAAGCCGGCGATCAAGAGCTGCTCAAAAAAGGGGTCTGCGACTTTTTGTCCTTCTCCTGCTATGGGTCAGCCACTTACACGACCCACGAAGATGCCTTGATCGGCCAAGGCAATGGGGCCAATGGAGCTGGCCAGGCGGCTAACCCATACCTCAAGACTAACGCCTGGGGCTGGGGGACCGACCCGCAGTGCCTTCGCCTTGCTCTGAACATTTTTAACAACTGCTATCACTGCCCGCTCTTCTGCGTAGAAAATGGGATCGGCTGGAACGACCAGGTGGAAGACGGGACGGTCCACGACGACTACCGGATCGACTACATGCGGGTCAACATCCAGTCCATGAAGGACGCCGTTGAGCTGGATGGGGTGGACCTGATGGGCTACCTATATTGGGGGTGCGTGGACATGGTGTCAAACGGCGAAGGCGAGATGGCGAAGCGCTACGGCCAGATCTACGTCGACGCCGACAACCACGGCCAGGGCAGCTTCCAGCGGTCGGTCAAGGATTCCTACTACTGGTATCAAAAGGTGATCGCTTCAAACGGTGAAGATTTGAAATAAGACAAAGCAAGTGCAAGCTTAACAATAACATTTGGTATATATTGCTCTGCTAGTAAAAAAATATTGACAATCAAAGAGATATGATAATAATTATAAGTGAAATCAGAATTTAGATTAATATCTGAATTGGAGTACAGTGAAAGGGGATAATAGACGTGAAGCATAAAGTTTTAACCAAAGCGGCTGTATGTGGGATGCTAATGTTGCCGTTTGCCAGTGCGGCTGTCGTTCAAGCGGCAGGAACTTGGACTGTTAGTGCTGAGGATGTGTCATCTTACGGGAGATGGAGCACTTGGGGGAATCCAAATGTTAAGCAAACGCAGTCGACCTATGCTTCCTTTAACGGTGATGCTCTCCCTAGTTCTGGTAGACGCATTTGGGTGAAATTGATTAATAACAAAGCTCAAAGACGCTCAGATACAGTTGTTTTAAAGAAAGACCAAACTAAGCATGCTGGCAACAATACTGGGCTCAGAGATCGCAAGTATTGGGGCGATGCGCGAACTGGTAAGAATGATCCGCACTCAACGAGAGTAAAATTTCACTTTAGTGCGGACTATAAGTAGTTAACGGTTGCTAGTTAAGAGGCAAGGAGCAACGGAGCTCTCTTGCCCTTTTTGTGTGTAGAGGGAAAAATGTTAACTAAAACTAAAAAGTTATTCTTTATAGCAGCTGCTAGTTACTTGCTAGTTATCGTAGGGCAAACCGGATATGCAATCTATGACAATCTACCGGTATCAAAAAGTAATAATTATGCCTTTGACTATTTGTTTGATATGGTACAACACGATGGAGCAAATGAAACTACAATTGGAGAAATTGCAATTTATTTGCTAGTGCCTATGATTGGAGCGGCTTTGGCTATATATCTCAAGAATAGTCATGAGCTGTATAGTATTGTTTCACGAATTGGTTGGAGTCGCTTTTTTAGGAAAAGTATCAAATATACTTTTTGGAGTGCGGTTATTCTTTATTGGTTGGGCTGTCTACTTGAAATGTTGATAATCAATATTTTCTACCATCCCTTTGTATACCAACCATTTGCACGAGATATTTTGATCCGTGGAGATGGCTATTTCTCATTGAATAATGCAGTTAATCTGTTGATCAAGACCACTCTAAATGGATTTGGTTGGGGAATTTTTGCGCTTTTTATTTTTAGCCTGGCCTTGTTTGTTAAGAAAAACAGTCTGTGTTTCTGTCTAGGGCCGATTGTTGGTTATCTTATAACAATTCTAGGATATCTTGTGGAAGATATCGGCGGGACTGTATGTGTCATTTCAAACATTTGGGATATTGTGAATATCATGAATCCAATAGAGAAGAACATCATGGTAGAAAATCCATTACCAGCAATCTATTATCTAAATTACGCGACGACCGCTATTTTCTATCTTACGTTGACGGCTGTGCTGTTAAGAATTTGGTACATGAAAAATGTTGAAAGAGGCTAGTTATGCTAAAAATGAGATACCAGCGTTTGATTGCCGTGACACTCTTTTTAGACTTCGCGGTCAGCCTGTGGTGCGGCCTGCAGTTTGCGATGATTAGCGGAGAGGGCGAGATGCCAATGTATTATCTGAATTCCAACTTGACCAGCTTGTACATTCAGCCAGGTCTAACTGTCGTGGCTGCCTTCCAAATTCTCTCTTTCCGTTCGATTCGGTCGCTTCTGGCTCCTCGCGGCAAAATGGATTTCTTTGACCAGCGCCTGGCCCAATTGCTTTTCTTGGACTTGGTCATCTACCTTGTTTTCTCCATTGTGCCATATTTCTTTGGCAAGAATCCCTGTTTTCGCTATGGGCCGGCTTGGAAGGGGATTCTCTTGCTCTTGCTGCATTATCTGCTGTTCATTGCCTGTTTCATGCTGATCTTGTTCTGCATCAAGATCAAATATCCTTTCTTGATTATCATCTTTGCCAGCGTTTTGCCGATTCTTTACCACTATGGGCTGGAGAAGACTTGGCTTTTGCCAAAATATGCTAATATTTATGACCCACTCTGGCGGGCCATCCACCACATGTATATACTCTAAGTCGAGGAGGAGTTTGTATGTTGAAAGTATCACATGTTAAGAAGAGCTTTAAAAAATTAGCCGTCTTAAAGGATATTTCTTTAGAGACCCAAGATGGTGAACTGATCCACATCTCTGGGGTCAATGGCTGCGGGAAGTCTACCTTATTTAAGATCATTGTCGGCATCTTAAAAGCTGACAGCGGGGAGATCCACACTGACAAGGATGACTACCTTGGCGCCTTGATCGAAAATCCTGGTTTTATCGAATATGAAACTGCCTGGGACAACTTGATCTTTTTAGGCCACTTCAACCACCGCTTCCAGCCTGAAAAGACCCGGGATTTGCTCAAGGCCTTTGACCTAGATCCGGATAACCCGCAAGCTGTCGGCAATTACTCAGTCGGGATGCGGCAAAAGCTGGGGATCACCCAAGCCGTAATGGAAGACCAGAACATCATCCTCTTGGATGAACCAACCCGGGGAATCGACAAGGAAGGGGTGCAGCAGTTCGTCAATCTGCTGGAGCAGCTGCGCCGGGAAAACAAGACCGTTATCGTGGCCAGCCACGACGAAATCCCTGGCCTGGTCTATGACCGCCGCTTAAGAATGAAAGATGGGGTCTTGTTGCCAGAAGAGTAAAAGCTGGTTTTTCCCGCGATAGGGGGCTACAATATTCCCATGATTAGTGAACAAGAACTGCAGCAGCTGGTTGAGGAAATTTCCCTGGAATCCTTTGGCCAGCCCTTTCGCCATCAGGCGAAGATCAACCGCCGCTTAAAAACTACTGGCGGCCGCTACCAATTATCTGACCACCACTTGGAATTCAATCCACTCTTTCTTAAGGAAGAAAACCTCAATTATCTGCCGGGCATCATCAAGCATGAACTGGTCCACTACCACCTCCACCTGGCAGGCCTAGGCTACCGGCACAAAGATCATGACTTCAAGGTCCTCTTAAAGCGGGTAGGGGGGTCACGCTACGCGCCAAATATTGGCCAGGGCCGCCGGCAGCAGCGGAAGTACCTCTACCAGTGCCAAAAGTGCTGCCTGAAGTATCCCCGCGTGCGGAAAATCAATACCCGCCGCTATTTCTGCGGCCGCTGCGGTGGCCAGTTGCGCCTGGTGGAGCACTTGAACTAGCCCCTGGTCAAGAAAAAATCTCCCTAGCCCTTGCACATTTTATAAGACATGGTATACTAATACTTGTGTCGCGGGCTTGGCGGAATTGGCAGACGCGCAAGACTAAGGATCTTGTGACCGCTTTAGGTCGTGGAAGTTCAAGTCTTCTAGTCCGCACCATCAGGGAGTCGTTGGAAAACGGCTCCTTTTTTGTGTCTATTTTTTAGGCCTTTTATATGCAGATTCCTTTATGTTATAGTATTCTCGTGAGTATCATCAAGCAAATATAAAACTAGTGTACATATATAATTAAAAGCAAAGGAATCAGAGGATAGGAATCTAGAAATATGAATAATTCTGCTAAGAGGAAGCAAACCCTTAATGTGACGATTACAGCAGTCTTTACGGCAATTCTGCTGCTGGAGGCCTTTATTCCCAATATCGGGAACATCACCATCTTTCCAGGCCTGCCGACGATCACCATCATCCCCTTGACGGTAGCGGTCTATGCCTGCCTGATGGGGCCAAAGGCTGGTGCCGGCTTTGGTCTGGCCTGGGGCTTGACCAGCTTGATCCGGGCCTACGCGGCTCCAAACAGCCTGGTGACCATCCTGCTGTTTCAAAATCCGGTCATCTGTCTTTTGCCCCGGGTCTTAGCCGGCTATTTGGCAGGCTTGATTATTTTGCCCTTTAAAAAGCAGACTAAGACAGACAAAGGCTTGATTGCGGGTTATACTTTGAGTGGATTGACTGCTTCCATTGCCAACACCCTCTTGGTCATCCTGCTGTCAGCCGTCTTTTACTGGAACGACCCGGGCAAATTGCTCGGGGCCTTAGGTCAAAGCGGATCAAGCAAGTCGTTGCTGATCATTTTGCTGACGGCGCTTGGGGCCAGTGGGACAGTGGAAGCCCTCTTCAGCGGAATCGTGACGCCGATTGTCGCCGCGCCGCTTAGCCACCGCTTAAAGCGCAGATAGAAACAGGAAATGAATGATTAAATGGCAGCACACAGAAAAAAGAACAAGCAAACGCTGATTATTTTGGTCAAAGTCTTCGGGATTCTGGTCATTTGCATGGCGCTCTTCGTCGGCTTTCGCTACTACCGCCGCCAGGCCATCCAGCAGGAGCAGATCCGCCAGGAGCAGCAGGCCCAAAAGGAAGCAGCCGAGAAGCTGGAGCGCCAGCGCAAGCAGTTTATCAAGACCATTGCTCCCGTAGCCCAAAAGGTGGACAAGTCCTATGACCTCCTGCCGAGCATCACGATTGCCCAGGCCTGCCTTGAAAGCAACTATGGGCAAAGTCAGCTGGCCCAGAAATACAACAACCTTTTTGGGGTTAAGAGCAGCAACAAGTATACTTCCGCGGTCATGACGACCAAGGAATATACCAATGGCAAATGGGTCACGGTCAAGGGCCGCTTTCAGATCTATGACTCTTATGAAGCCGCCATCCGAGCCCATGCCCGCCTCTTCCAGAACGGGACGGACTGGAACAAGGACCAGTACAAGGACGTCAAGGCGGCCAAGGATTACAAGAGCCAGGCCAAGGCCCTGGTGACCGATGGCTACGCGACTGACCCGGACTACGCCACCAAGCTGATCAACCTGATTGAGCAGTACCAGCTGAACCAATACGACCAATAAAGTCTAGAAAAGAAGCAATCGAAAAGCAGCAGCTGCCGGCTGAGCCGGCGGCTGTTTTTTGCTATAATAGGTGAGCTGATATTTTTCGATTTGGAAAGGAACACGCATGACTGAAGCAACGATTTTACAAGGATTGAATCCGCAGCAAGTAGAAGCCGTCAAGACGACTGAAGGTCCACTCTTGGTAATTGCCGGGGCGGGAAGTGGCAAGACTTCCGTATTGACCCGCCGGATTGCCTACTTGGTTGAAGAAAAGAGGGTCGCTCCTTGGAATATCCTGGCCATCACCTTTACCAACAAGGCCGCGGCCGAAATGCGGGAAAGAGAGCTGGGGCTGCTGGGCGAAGACGCGCGCTCCATCTGGATGTCCACCTTCCACGCCCTCTGCGTCCGCGTCCTGCGCCGGGACGGGGACCAGATCGGCTATGACCGCAACTTTTCAATTGCCGACCCGTCCGAGCAATTGACCTTGGTCAAGCGGATCCTGCGCCAGCTGGACCTGGATCCCAAGCTTTACGTCCCAAGAAACGTCCTGTCCCAAATTTCCAACGCCAAAAACAGCCTGCTGAAGCCAAAGCAGTACGCCGAAATTGCCCGCGGGCCGTTTGAAAAAGTAGTGGCAGACGTCTACAAGCAGTACCAGGCCAGTCTGGAGCGCGACCAGATCATGGACTTCGACGACCTGATCATGCAGACCCTGGAACTGTTCAAGTCCAATCCAGAGACCCTGCGCTACTACCAGAACAAGTTCCGCTATATTCTGGTAGATGAATACCAGGACACCAACGAGGCTCAATACGAGCTCTGCCGCCTGCTGGCTGCCGGCTATCACAACATCTGCGTAGTCGGGGATGCCGACCAGTCCATTTACGGCTGGCGCGGGGCCAATATGGAGAACATCCTCAACTTTGAAAAAGACTACAAGAACGCCAAGACGGTCAAGCTGGAGCAGAACTACCGGTCAACCGGCCACATCTTAAAGGCTGCCAACGCCGTAATTGACCACAATGAGCACCGGAAGGCCAAAAGACTGTGGACTGACAAGGGCGACGGGGAAAAGGTCCACTACTACCAAGCCCAAAGCGACCGTGACGAAACCCACTACGTCTTGTCCAAGATCAAGGAAGAGGTCAAGGACAAGGGCAGAAAGTACGGCGACTTTGCCATCCTCTACCGGACCAACGCCCAGTCCAGAGGGATGGAAGAAGCACTGGTTGAAGCCAACGTCCCTTACCAGATCGTCGGGGGCCACAAGTTCTACGACCGCAAGGAAATCATGGACGTCATGGCCTACTTGAAGCTGGTAGCCAATCCAAGCGACTCAATGAGCTTCAACCGGATCATCAACGTGCCAAAGCGGGGCATCGGGGCGGCAACGACCGCCAAGCTGCTGGCTTTCGCGGATCAGATCAATTGCGGGATCGGCGAAGCCATGCGCAACGTGGAGGTCTCTGAGGTCTCCAATGCCGCGGCCAAGAAGATTCTGGCCTTCAGCGACCACCTGCAGGACTGCATTGAGTTTGCCCAGGACCACACGGTAACCGACCTGACGGCCAAGATCCTGAACGACTTTGGCTACTTGGATGACCTTAAGCAGCAGGAGGCCCAAGGGTCTTTGGAAGCTGAAACCCGCCTGGACAACTTGAAGGAATTCACGACCGTCACCCAGCGCTTTGACAGCAGCTATGAGCCGGAAGATGAGGACGCAAGCCGCCTCAGCGACTTCCTGGCGGAAGTTTCGCTCTTGAGCGACCAGGACGATCTGGAAGAAGGGGCGGACCACATCACTTTGATGACTCTGCACGCGGCCAAGGGGCTGGAGTTCCCGGTCGTCTTCTTGATTGGGATGGAAGACGGGATCTTCCCGCTCAGCCGGGCCATCAACGACCAGGATCCTAGCCAGCTGGAAGAAGAGCGGCGGCTGGCCTATGTGGGGATTACCCGGGCCAGGGAAGAGCTCTTTTTGACTTCGGCCTACACCAGAATGATGTACGGGAGCAAGCAGTACAACCCGCAGTCCCGCTTTATCGGCGAAATCAATGATGAGGACCTGGAAACAGAGGCTGGCTCAGCGCCAAGCAAGTCTGCCGCTTCCAGCTTCCTGGACCTGGACATCGCAGCCGCTGCCCCATTTGCCCAGCGGGCCCAGCGGGCTGGCTACTCCAGCTACAAGTCCCGGCCAAAAGGCGCGGGACAGGCAGCCAAGCGGACGGCCCAAAAGGCCGCTGGGGCTGTCGGCGCGGAAAAGAAGGGCTGGCATCCGGGCGACCAGGTTGAGCACAAGACCTGGGGCCGGGGCGTGGTCATCAAGGTCAATGGGACCGGCGAAGACATGGAATTGGACATTGCCTTTGCCTCTAAGGGCAAAAAACGGCTTCTGGCTGCCTTTGCCCCAATTAAGAAGGTTGACTGATTCATGACGATTAGCGAGGAAGAATAATGGCTGAGACTTTAGAAGAAGCAAAAAAAGAAGCAGCTGCCTTGCGCAAGCAGCTGGATGAATGGGCAGAAGCTTACTATGCCAAGGACGCGCCGGAAGTTGAAGACTATGTCTATGACCAAAAGTACCAGCGGCTTCTGGATCTGGAAAATGCTTTTCCAGCCTTGCGAAGCAGCGACTCCATCACGCAGAGGGTTGGCGGCAGCGTCAACAGCGATCTGCCCAAGGTTGAGCACCCAGTGCCGATGCTGTCCATGGGCGACGTCTTTTCCAAGGAAGAGCTGCGGGACTTTGACCAACGGATGCAAAAGGCGGTTGGCCATCCAGTAACCTACAATGTCGAATTGAAGATCGACGGTCTGTCTCTGTCTTTGGAATACCAAGACGGCAAGCTCTTCAGGGCTTCAACGCGGGGCAATGGCCGGGTCGGCGAAGACGTGACGAGCAATGTCCGCTACATCAAGGATATCCCCCAGACTTTGCCGCAGAAGCTGACGACCGAAGTCCGGGGCGAGTGCTACATGGGCAAGGAAGCCTTTGCCAAGCTTAACCAGGAGCGCGACGACCAGGGAGAGACGGTTTTTGCCAATCCAAGAAACGCGGCGGCGGGCTCTTTGCGCCAGCTTGACCCCAAGGTGACCAAGAAGCGGCAATTGAGCACCTTCATCTACACCTGGGTCAACCCGCCAGAGGGCATCAGCAGCCAGCACCAGGCCATCCAGGAGCTGGCTAAGCTGGGCTTTCACACCAATGAGACTGGCCGCAAGCTGGCCAGCCTGGAAGAAGTCTTTGACTATATCGATGAATACACCAAGAAGCGCGACAGCCTGGTTTACGGGATTGACGGCATCGTCTTGAAAGTCGATGACCTGGCCCTCCAGCAGGAACTGGGCAACACGGTCAAGGTCCCAAGATGGGAAATTGCCTACAAGTTCCAGCCTGAAGAGGAGGAGACCATTGTCCGCGACATTGAATGGACCGTCGGCCGGACTGGCGTCGTGACGCCAACGGCCGTCATGGATCCAGTCCAGCTGGCTGGCACGACGGTTGCCAGAGCCTCCCTGCACAACCCAGACCTCTTGCAGAAGCTGGGAGTCAGACTGGGCGATACGGTCAAGCTGCACAAGGCCGGGGACATCATTCCGGAAATTTCGGAAGTTGTCTTGAGCAAGCGGCCAGCGGATTCAAAGGAATACGAAATTCCGGCCGAGTGTCCTTCCTGCGGCCACAAGCTGGTCCACCTGAACGATGAAGTAGCCCTGCGCTGCATCAACCCGTCCTGCCCGGCTCAAGTTGAAGAAGGGATCACCCACTTTGCTTCAAGACAAGCGATGAACATTGCGGGGCTTGGCCCCAAGATCGTCAAGCAGCTGATTGACAAGGGCCTGGTTCACAACGTGGCTGACCTTTACTATCTGACCGCGGATGACTTGAGCCAGCTGGACCACTTCAAAGAAAAGTCCATCAACAAGCTGCTGGCGGCAATCGCGGCTAGCAAGCAGAATTCGGTCGAATTGCTCCTGTTTGGTCTGGGGATTGACGGCATCGGCGGCAAGGTGGCCCAACTGATTGCCCAGAAATTTAAAAATATGTCTAAAATCATGCAGGCAAGCGTGCAAGATCTGACCGCAATCGATACAATAGGGATGACGATTGCTGAATCTTTGACGGCCTACTTCAAGCAGGCGGAAGCGCAAGCACTGGTTGACCAGCTGCGGCAAGCCGGAGTCAACATGGACTACCTGGGGCCAGCAGCGCCAGAAGCAGCCGCGGACAACTTCTTCAAGGGCAAGACCGTGGTCTTGACCGGGAAACTGGCCCACTACACCAGAAGCGAGTTCACCAATAAGCTGGAAACGCTTGGAGCCAAGGTGACCGGCTCAGTTTCCAAGAAGACGGACTGTCTGATTTACGGCGAAGATGCCGGATCCAAGCTCGCCAAGGCCGAGAAGCTGGGCATTCAGCGCCTGAGCGAAGCGGAAGCAATCTCTGAGATCGAGTAGAAGGACACAAGACAGTGAAGAAATTTATACAAGCGTTAGGATTGGCCGGCTGCGTTTTGCTGCTGACCGCTTGTGGCAACCTGAAGAATTCAGACCTGGCAAGCAATTCAACCACTACGACGACTAAAAGCAAGAAATATTCGACGACTTCCACCAGCGAAGGCGGCTACTCCGTGCTTTTGAAGAAAGGGGTCTACAAGACCAGTCCCATCTCTGGCCTGGAGGCCACCAACTATGACAACAGCGTTGACGAGACCGCGATGGAGCGCGGCTTGATCCGGATTTCCAAGAAGGTCTTTTCAACCAAGAGCTATGTCATTCAAGAAGGCCAGCAGCTGGACGAAAATACGGTTACGGACTGGCTGGGACGCTATTCTAAGTCCAACAAGACCGGCCTCAACCCGGTCAACAACGGCAAGAAGAGCTCCAGCACGCGCAACCCAATCATCCTCCAGCAGATTATGGAAGAGGACTTCTACACCAAGACCGCCAGCGGCTACAAGCTGGCCGGCATCAGCCTCAGCCTGGGCCTGAACTCAGTTGACTACTACACCAACACGACTGGTGGGACGGAATATAGCACCGATATCTCCTTAGCCAAGCGCCGAAGCTTTGGGCAAAAGACGGCCAATACGATCGTTGAGCGCCTGCACGCCAAGAAGCAGCTGAAGAATATCCCAATCATGGTTGGTCTCTTCTCCAAGACCGATACCGACTCATTAGTTGGGGGAACTTACTTCTCTTATGGGACAGCTAGTGCAAATAGTAGTAAAATAACTAAATGGAATTCTGTGAATGAAAAGACACAGGTTTTACCGACTGTAGACAATGCTAAGGCCATCAGTGCCAGCGATGAATCGAAGTTCACCAGTTTCAAGGATGAAATCGAAGACTACTTCCCGAACGTTTCCGGCGTGACCGCGACCTTGCGGTATGTGGACGGGAAACTGTCTTACGAGAGCATCGCGATTACGACCCAGTTCTATGGCTACCTGCAGGTACAGAGCTTCGCGGAAATGGTCAAGACCAGAGCCCAGAAGTATCTGTCGCAGAGCGCTCCGGTCGAAATCACCATTTCTTCAGTCAACGACACGCAAGCGGTCGTCTCTAAGGAAACGGCAACTGGCGCTTATCACATGCACGTTTATGGCGGTAATTAGGGAGGTACATAAGTGGAAAAGGTAACTAAAGATACCATCAAGCACGTTGCTGCTTTGGCACAGCTTGAATTCAACGAGGAAGAACTGGAAAAGTTCACCCCGCAAATGGGCAAAATTTTGGAAATGGCAGAAGAACTGCAAGCAGTTGACACTACTGGCGTTGAAGAAACCGTACAAGTAGTCGACCGGGACACCGTCTTCCGTGAAGACGAGCCTGAACATTGGCAAACTCGCGACGAAATGATGAAGAACGTTCCTGAAAAGAGCAACGGCTTTGTCAAGGTACCTGTAATTATCAATAAGGACGATAACCAATAATGAACTACTTACACGAAACAATTGATTCTTTAAACGACAAGTTGAAGAAGGGCGAAATCACCGCCGACCAATTGACTGCGGACACGCTCGCCAACATTAAGAAGACTGAAGACAAGGTCAATGCCTTCATTACGGTTGATGAAAATGCCAAGCCAGCCGAAGACCTGAGCTTTGACAACAAGCTGGCCGGGATTCCAATCGCCGTTAAGGACAACATCATCACCAACGGCCTTAAGACTACGGCTGCCAGCCACATCCTGGACAACTTCGTGCCAGTTTACGAATCAACGGTGGTAGGCAAGCTGAAGGCTGCCCAAGCTACGGTGATCGGCAAGACCAACATGGACGAATTCGCCATGGGTTCATCAACTGAAACCTCATACTTTGGCGACACCAAGAACCCTTGGAACTTGAACAAGGTTCCTGGCGGTTCATCTGGTGGTTCAGCTGCGGCCGTTGCTTCCGGTGAAGTCGTTGCTGCCCTTGGGAGCGACACTGGTGGTTCAATCCGCCAGCCAGCTTCCTTCAACGGGATCTTCGGGATAAAGCCGACTTACGGCCGCGTATCCCGTTGGGGGCTGATTGCCTTTGCTTCATCTTTGGACCAAATCGGCGTAATGAGCAAGCGGGTCAAGGACTCAGCTGAAGTCTTGAACGTCATCGCTGGCGGCGACGACCGCGACGCGACCGTTTCCGAGCAAGCCGTTCCTGACTACACGAGCTTTTTGGGCAAGGACGTCAAGGGTCTGCGCGTAGCCGTTCCTAAGGAATACATGAGCGATGCCGTTGAAGAAGGCGTCCGCAAGGCCGTGCAAAAGCAGATCGACACTTTGAAGGAAGCCGGCGCGGTCATCAACGAAGTCTCATTGCCACACACCAAGTACGTGGTGCCAACTTACTACATCATCGCTTCCAGTGAAGCTTCATCAAACCTGGAACGCTTCGACGGGATCCGCTACGGTTTCCGGGCTGAAGCCAAGAATTTGGATGAAGTCTACCTGAACACCCGCTCAGAAGGCTTTGGCGATGAAGTCAAGCGCCGGATCATGCTGGGGTCATTTGCCCTGTCAGCCGGTGCCTACGACAAGTTCTTCCTGCAGGCGGCCAAGGTTAGAACCTTGATCTGCGAAGACTTCGACAAGATCTTTGAAGACAATGACGTGATCGTTGGGCCAGTTTCAACGGAAACCGCCTTCGACTTGAACTCAGAAATCACTGACCCAATCAAGATGTACAACAACGACATCCTGACCATTTCAGCCAACATGGCTGGTATCCCAGCTGCCAGCGTGCCAGCCGGCTTGAGCGAAACCACCGGCATGCCTGTTGGCTTCCAAATCATGGGCAAGCGCTTCGACGAAGGCCACGTCTTCCAAGTCGCCGACTTCATCGAACGCAGCAACAAGTTCTACGAACAAACACCAGCTGGATTGGAGGATTAATTTAAATGAATTTTACGTCAACTATCGGTCTTGAAGTCCACTTTGAATTGAAGACTAAGAGTAAGATCTTTTCACCTTCACCAGTAACCTACGGGGCCAAGCCAAACACGGAAACCAACGTAATTGACTGGGGCTACCCAGGCACTTTGCCAATGGTCAACAAGGAAGTCTACCGGCTGGGCTTGATGGTCGCTTTGGCAACCCACTCCCATATCAACCCGGTAACCCACTTTGACCGGAAGAACTACTTCTACCCAGACAACCCAAAGGCTTACCAGATCACCCAATTCTTCAAGCCACTGGCTGAAAACGGCTATGTTGAAGTCGAAGTTCACGGCAAGAAGAAGAAGATCCACATCCACGAAATGCACATCGAAGAAGACGCCGGCAAGAACACCCACGGGACCAACGGCTTCTCATACGTTGACTACAACCGTCAAGGGGTGCCATTGCTGGAAGTTGTTTCCGAGCCTGAAATGACTGACCCGGACGAAGCCGTAGCCTACCTGGAAAAGCTGCGTGAAGTCGTGCAATTTACTGGGGCTTCCGACGTTAAGATGGAAGAAGGGTCAATGAGAATTGACACCAACATTTCCATTCGTCCAGCTGGGCAAAAGGAATTCGGGACCAAGGTCGAAATGAAGAACCTGAACTCCTTTGAACACGTTCGCCTGTCCTTGGCTTATGAACAAAAGCGGCAAGAAGCCATCCTGCTGTCAGGCGGCCGGATCCAAATGTCCACCCGCCGTTTTGACACCAACACTGGCAAGACGGTCTTGGAACGTGTCAAGGAAGGGGACGCGGACTACCGTTACTTCCCAGAACCAGACCTGGCTCCATACCACATCAAGCAGGAATGGGTTGACGACATCGCTGCCCACCTGCCAAAGACGGCTGATGAGCGCCGTGACCTGTACATCAACGAATACGGCTTGAAGCCATACGATGCTGGCGTCCTGCTGCAAAGCAAGGAAAGCTCAGACTTCTTTGACCAAACCGTAGCTAATGGCGCTGATCCAAAGCAAGCAGCCAACTGGATGAACACCCAAGTTAACGGCTACTTGAATGAAAAGCACGCAAGCCTGAAGGAAATCGCCTTGACCCCTGCCAACCTGGCAGCGATGATCAAGCTGATTTCTGACGGGACGATCTCCTCCAAGATTGCCAAGAAGGTCTTCGCGGAAACTGTTGCCAACGGCACTGATCCGCAGAAGTACGTTGAAGAAAACGGGATGGCCCAATTGTCAGACGAAAGCGTCCTGGCACCAATGGTCAAGGAAATCGTCGACAACAACCCACAATCAGTTGAAGACTACAAGAACGGCAAGGACCGGGCAATCGGCTTCCTGGTTGGGCAAATCATGAAGCAGACCCGCGGCAAGGCCAACCCAAAGGTTGTCAACAAGCTGCTTTTGGCTGACCTGAACGCCCGTTAATCATAAATTAGTAGGAAATTAAGGTGAGGCAAATGACTAAGAGAGCACGCTTGATCTATAACCCTGTTTCTGGCCATGAGCAGATGCCTAAGAACGTTGCTGATATTTTGGATATTCTGGAGCAGGCCGGCTATGAAGCCAGTGCCTTCAGAACCACCCCAGAAGAATTCAGCGCGCAAAATGAAGCCACCAGAGCGGCCAAGGAAGGCTTTGACCTGGTTGTTGCCGCCGGCGGCGACGGGACCATCAACGAAGTCGTCAGCGGGATCGCCTTCTTGGAAGAAGACGAGCGGCCGCGCATGGCGATCATTCCAGCCGGGACGACCAACGACTACGCCCGGGCCTTGTCAATTCCGCGCGATGACGTGGTGGCGGCCGCGAAGGTGGTCCTGAAGAACAAGGTCCAGAAGATGGACGTGGGCCGGGCTGACTTTAGCGACGGCACTAGCAAGTACTTCGTCAACATCGCCGCGGCTGGTTCTTTGGCTGAGCTGACCTATGGGGTTTCATCAGACGTCAAGTCAGCTTTGGGCTATGCCGCCTACCTGATCAAGGGGGCGGAAATGCTGCCGCGCCTGAGCGAATGCGAGATGCGCCTGACTTTTGACAAGGGCGTCTACGAAGGCAAGCTGTCCCTCTTCTTGCTGGGGATGACCAACTCGATCGGGGGGTTTGAAAAGATCATGCCTAACGCGGAACTGAGCGACGGCTACTTCCAGTTGATCGTCGTCAAGCCAAGCGACCCAGGCAACCTGCTCCGCCTGATGGCTTTGGCCATGAACGGGAAGCACGTTGATGATCCAAACATCATCTACACCAAGACCCGGACTTTAAAGGCAGAATTGATCGGGAACAACAAGCACGACAACCTTTCCGTCAACCTGGACGGGGAAGAAGGCGGCAGCTTCCCGGTAATTTTTGAAAACTTAAAGCAGCGGATTGAATTCTACATCGGCTAGAACTGTTATAATAGAGTTTGACTTTGTCAGACTCTATTTTTGTTTTAATGGGTGCATGAGATGAGAAGAAATCGTGATATCGCGGGCAGGAGCCGCAAGCTGCAGCTGAGTCCGGAAGAGCAGGCCGAATGGCAGAAGCTGCAGGCCCACCAGAAAAAGGCCAATGAGCAGGCAGCCAGCAAGCTGGCCGACCACCTGACCACCTTCAATGACGGGGTGATTGCAATTATCATCACCATCGTGGTCTTGGAAATTGAGGCGCCGGTGGCTGACCGGGCTTATGGGAACTTTATTGAGCAAATCGGGATTTTCCTGATCTCCTTCTTTGTGGTTGCTAACTTTTGGTATGAAATGCACAAGAATTTCAGTCATTTCATTTGGAAGGCCAGCAAGTGGACGATGATCTGCGATTTCTGCTTCCTGGCCAGCTTGTCACTGATCCCGGTGATGACCAAATGGCTGATGGATCACTTGTCCATGTTGGCGGTAGTCAATTTTGGGATCGTGTACTTTTTGGTGCAGACCTTTGAGCTATTGACGGAGCGAGCGGGGATGCGCGCCTCTTTGCCGCACATTCGCTCTTTAAGCCGGATCATGAGCCGTTTTGCCAGAATCCGCATTGTCTGGCTGCTGCTCTTGAACCTGCTTTTCATTGGGATCTCGTTCATCAACCCGCGCTTTGGGATGATTTTGTACCTGGCCTTCCCAATCCTCAATTTTATTGCCCCAGAATCAGACCGTGGATCACGGTCAAAAGGAGAAAAGAATCATGAAGAAGAATGAAATCGTTGAAGTCGAAATCACCGACTTGTCATATGAAGCCATGGGGGTCGGCCATGTCGATGGCGAAACGGTCTTTGTCAACAATGCCCTGCCGGGTGAAGTGGTCAAGGCCCAGATTTTGAAGGACAAGAAAAGCTATGCTTTTGCCAGAATTTCTGAGATCGTCAAGGAAAGCCCAGACCGGGTCAAGGTGCCGCTGCGCCAATACGTGCAGACCGGCTTAGCCAGTCTGGCTCACCTCAAGTACGACAAGCAATTGGAATTCAAGCAAAAGCAGGTTAAGGAGCTTTTGAGCAAGGCCCACTTGGACCAGATCAAGGTGGCGGAAACGTTGCCGAGTCCTATGGAAACTGGCTACAGAAACAAGGCCCAGGTACCGGTCAGAATGGTCAAGGGGCAGCTGGAGATCGGCTTTTTCCGCCGGCACTCACATGATTTGGTGCCACTGGAAGACTTTTTTACCAATGATCCGGAAATTGACCGGGTATTGCTGGCAGTCAGAGACATTCTGCGGAAAAACCAGGTGCCAGCTTATGACGAGCTCAAGCACAAGGGGGAGGTCCGCTATTTGGAAGTCCGCCGCGGCAGCGCGACTGGCGAGATCATGGTGGTCCTGGTCTGCCTGCACAAGGAATTCCCGCAGCTGACCAAGGTAGTGGATGAAATCAAGGAAATTGCCGGGGTTAAGAGCATCTTCTTGAATCATAATCCAAGAAAGACCAACGTCATCTTGGGGACGAGCGACTATTTGCTGTGGGGCAAGCGCTACATTGACGACAAGATTGGCGATTTGACCTTTGAAATCTCACCGCAGTCCTTCTTCCAGATCAACTCTTCCCAAACGCCGCGTCTGTACGATTTAGCCATCAAACAGGCTGGTCTGAAGGACACCGATCTGATCGTTGACGCCTACTCAGGGATTGGGACGATTGGCTTGTCAGCAGCGAAGTACGTCAAGGAAGTCCGCGGGGTTGAAGTGGTTAAGGCAGCGGTCAAGGACGCCAAGAACAACGCCCGCATCAACCAGATTCACAATGCCAAGTACTATGCCGGCAAGGCAGAAGAGCTGATGCCGAAATGGGCGGAAAAGGGCTTGAAGACTGACGTGATCTTCGTTGACCCGCCGCGTAAGGGCTTGACCAAGGAATTTATTGACGCGGCTGTCAAGACGGAGCCAAAGAAGGTTGTCTACATCTCTTGCAACCCAGCTACGCTGGTGCGGGACATGCAGCTTTTGATGGAGGCTGGTTACACGACTGACCTGGTTTCTCCGGTCGACATGTTCCCGCAGACGCCACATGTGGAATGCGTAACCGTGCTGACGAAAGAATAACTTAGTCGGTCGAGCGACCAAGATAAGTGACTAAGTTACCGACTAAGATAAAGAAGAGTCCCTTCATGTTTAAGCGTGAAGGGACTTTTTCGTCCGATTATTTGCTTTTTCGTCCAAAATCGGGCAAAATTG
Source organism: Faecalicatena absiana (assembly GCA_017309015.1). Classification (GTDB taxonomy): domain Bacteria; phylum Bacillota; class Bacilli; order Lactobacillales; family Lactobacillaceae; genus Lactobacillus; species Lactobacillus absianus. The sequence continues at coordinate 315,455 of JAEDAG010000001.1, read as the reverse complement.
TACGAAAAAAGCATCTCTAGCAAGAAAGTTGTCCTGCCAGGGATGCTTGTTTTGGTTGATGAGCTAATATTCTACGTCTAAATCGGGCAAAAGTTCCTTAAAAGTTTTACCTTCAAACAAGGGAACGTCTTCTACCAACTTACGGAAATTCTTATTTTGAATTATGACTTTTCCGCTGAGTTCTTCGGCAATCATGTAGCCACCGTCACCGTAGGCGGCGGTAATGATATATCTAATACTGTGATACCAGAAAAGAAAATCCATTGTTAAAGGTGGATCGTCCTTTCTTTCCGGAAATTCGTTCCATGATTCAGATAACATAAAGCTTTCCCAAGTGAAAGGCTTATCTTCTTCTACGTGATCTTTGTTTGGCTTCATTCTATTTTCTCCCAAGTTAGATGTTTTGCTTTTTGAATACCCTTAATATACCAGAGTTATCAAGAAAAGCGTAAACTATCTCATAGAAGTATTTTTGGGGAATGTAATGACGATGAAAAAATTTATCTATATGAGGAAGGAAAATATGGATGTATAAGGTAATCGCAATAAAAGAATATGAATTTACGCGAGATATCATGGTTGAAAGTCAAAAATCCAAACAGCAATATACAGTATTTGATGATTCGGATTTAATTGGAAATGATCAATTCTCTTTTGTGAAAGAGCAAGAGATCTATGATTGTAAGATAGGCATACTATACGAAGTAAATCATTCTGGAAAAAAATTTTATGTTTTATCTCGGGAAAAGGTTGGTAAGATGAACTTATTTAGGGTAGCAAATTCAGACGGTGATAACTTTTATTTGCCAGCCACCACAGATGTAAAAATTGGTAGTCAAATTAAATTGATAGTAAAAAGATATGATTTGCTCTCAGTTAATAATGTAATAAACGATAGGGCGTTATAATTTTATGGAATGAAGCACATCGGAAGAATTATTATGGCTACAGCAGCATTAGGAAGTAACGTCCCTTCATGTCTAAGCGTGAAGGGACTTTTTTAGTCCAATTATTTGCTCTTTCGTCCAAAATCGGGCAAAATTGTACGAAAAAAGAGCTAGTTGGACGAAAGGCTATTACAGCTATGAAAAAGACGTCGACTTAGCCAAGTTCAAGGAAGTCTTCAACGACCATTACGACCAACACGTCACTCTTCCAATCGCGGCTGGTAAAATCAACCGCATCGACTAAAACTAAGCCATTCAGAGGATCAAATTCCCCTGGATGGCTTTTTTCGTAAAAAATTTTGTAAAAATCCAGATCTTGATAGAAATCAATTGGGGAATTATGCTTTCCCGGTATATTAAAAGCATCAAATCAAGGAGGTCGAAAGATCAATGCAAAAATGGTTAATCAACTACCCCCGACCGAGGTCGGAGGTTTGCGACTAACTAGCGTGGTCCAAACAAACTCCCCGAAGAGAGTTCTCCCATAACCAAGCCCGAAGGCTTACGCTGTCGCTTCTCAAGCATCCTTGGCGGACCTCAGATGCTTCCGCAGATTGATTAACTACGGCAGAACAGCACGTGTACGCACTGCTCTAATTTGTTTGTTTCTTTGATTTCTTGACTTTGGCTTTCTTGGCTTCGCTTGTGCCGCGTTTGCTCTGATACGATGGATTAGGCACGCCACTGACGTACATCGTTCCCAGCATCTGAATGTTCATCGCAGCGATGCGGTCGTCATTGGAGCGGTAGCCGCATCTGTCACAGATGTACATGTGCAGTCCATGGTCACGGTTTTCTTTGAAGATCCGGCCACACTTAGGACAGCGCTGACTGGTATAGTGAGCATCTACCTTGACGACTTCACTGCCATTCAGATGCGCCTTGTACTTGAGCTTTTGCTCAAGATCATAGAAAGACCAGGAATGGTGCTCATATCTGTTTTCCCTCTTGCGGTTGTAGACCGTATCAAAGGTCACGCCAGTTAAGTCTTCAAGGACAAAGAGAGTGTCTGGTCCGTAATGGCTAACGAGTGTCTTAGACAAGCAGTGATTGCAGTCGCTCATCCAGCGGTTCTCTCGATTGCCAATCTTGCGGATGCGTCTCTTTGAGTTTCTAGTGTTCTTAGCCTGCAGATGGCTGCGCAGCTCCTTATAGTGCTGACGCTTGCGGGCAATAGCCTTGCCGCTTATGAAGAGGGTTTTGTCCTTTTCGTCATAGCAGGCAGCGATCTGCCGCAGGCCACGGTCAATTCCGACAACATGGTGAGTCTGCTCAATCTCGTAATCAGGGAAGGACTTGGTTGCGCTGATGTGCATAAACCAGTGCTTGCCGAATTTAAGAATCCTGGCAGTGCCAAAAGTCCATTCGTCATTCAGATACTGCTCAAAGCCGGGCATGGCAATCTCGCATTCAATCCGCCCGTCAAGGGTGTTGACGGACACGATCTTGCCGTTCTGCTTAAAGGAATAGTCCCGGCCTCTGACCTCATCCAGCTGCGGTCGCTTAAAGAAGATTGGCTTCCAAAGCCAGTCAAGATCGCGCTGAACAGCATAGCAGCCCTCGCCTTGGGGCGCATTGATGTCGTGGATTTTATACGGCTTTTGACCAAGCTGAGTTTGAACAGACTTGTATCTAGCAATAACGGTCTTCAAAACAGACTGAGCCATTTGGGATCTGAGGCTGAACTTCTGTCGCAAGTCGGAGTAGAGTGCTTTGTTCAGCTTTGCCTGGCGGAGTTCAAAGTCATGCTCAAAAACATATTGGGATACGAAGTTGCAACCCTGTCTGTAAATTTCCATGCTGTCTGCCAGCGATTTGGCATTGTCGGAACTGGCCACCTTGATGTGAGCTTTAATGGTCAAAGAAATTTCCATTGGTCATGCCCCCCTTCACTAAATATATTATAATACCAAACTGGTGAAAACGGCCACTGGAATACTAATTATCTAAAGAATTTAGAAAGGAGAAAGGCGCGCTCCCCCCTCGATTGAAATCGAAGGTTTCCGCGCGCTACATATTTATGAAAAATCGCAACCGGCTGACGGCAATTGCGGGCATCTTAATCGTCCTGGCTTTTGCCGCAAAATGGTTATTTAAAAGTGAAACAGCAGAGTCCGGCCTGCTCCTGGCCGCCTCCCTCATCGGCGGCTTCCCGATCGCCGCATCCGCTTGGCAGGCCTTAAAGGTCAAAGTCATCAGTATCGACTTGCTGGTGACCCTGGCCATCTTAGGTGCCTTCGTCATCAAGGAATTCGAAGAATCCGCCATCGTGGCCTTCCTCTTCTTGTTTGGGGCCTATCTTGAACAAAAGACCCTGGCCAAGACCCGGTCAGCCATCAAGGAACTGGTGGAGATGGTACCAGAAACCGCCCTCCGGCAGACGACAGACGGCGACTTTGAAGAAGTTGACTTAGATGACTTGGACGAAGGGGACATCCTTTTGGTCAAGACCGGCGGCAAGATCCCGGTTGACGGGGAAGTCGTCGCCGGCTTCGGGACGGCCAACGAAGCCAGCATCACCGGTGAATCCATGCCTTTAGGCAAAAAGCCCGGCGACCCGGTCTATGCCGGTACTATTTTGGAAAACGGGACCATCCGGATCAAGGCGGAAAAAGTCGGGGATGAAACGACTTTTGGCAAGATCATCGAACTGGTCGAAGAAGCCCAGGACTCCAAGTCCCAGGCGGAGCGTCTAATTGACCGCTTCTCCAAGTATTACACCCCAGTCGTCCTGCTCCTGGCCATTATTGTTGGCCTCATCAGCCAAGACCTGGAACTGGCCGTAACCATCCTGGTTCTCGGCTGCCCAGGCGCCTTGGTTATCGGGGTTCCGGTCTCAAGCGTGGCCGGAATCGGCAACGGGGCCAAGCAGGGAATCCTTTTTAAAGGCAGTGAAGTCATCACCAAGTTCAGCAAGGTCGACACGATCATGTTCGACAAGACCGGGACCTTGACTTACGGCGACCCCCGGGTCAGCCAGGTGAAAAAGTACGGCCAGGGCCAGCTGGCTGAACAGCTTTTGGTCAGCGTGGAAAAAGAATCTGCCCACCCTTTGGCGAAAGCAATTACTGGCTACTATGAAGACCTGGAAGCTAAAGAAGTTGAAGCTTCCCAGGTCCTCCAGGGCGGCGGGATCGTTGCTCAAGTAGCTGGCCAGCAGGTCCTGGTCGGCAACCGCTACCTGCTTGACCAGTACCATGTCCCGGTTACAAAAGAAATGGAAAAGGACATGGAAGAGTTGGCAAGTGCTGGCAATTCCCTGGTTCTGCTGGCTGTTAACGGGCAGCTGGAACTTGCTTTAGGCTTAAAGGACGAGATCCGGGCCGGGGTCAAGGAAGACCTGGCTGCTTTAAAGAAGCTGGGTGTCAAGAACCTGCTTCTCTTGTCCGGTGACAACCAGAAGACGGTTGACCTGGTAGCGGAAGAACTGGGCCTCACTGAGGCATATGGCCAGCTTTTGCCAGAAGACAAGGCCGAATTTGTCAAAAAGCGGCAGGCAGCCGGTGAAATCGTAGCCTTTGTCGGCGACGGGATCAACGACAGTCCGTCACTGGCCCGGGCAGACATCGGGATTGCCATGGGCAGCGGGACTGACGTGGCAATTGAAACCTCAAACGTGGTCCTCATGAACGGCAGCTTTGACCGGATTCCGCGGGCTCTTGCCCTGGCTAAGGCCACCCGGCGGAACATGATTGAGAACATCACCATCGCCCTGGCTGTCGTAGCCGTCCTGCTGGTCAGCGTGTTAGCCAGCTCATGGATGAACATGGCCATCGGGATGTTTGTCCACGAAGGCAGTATCCTGGTCGTAATCTTGAATGCCATGCGCCTTCTGGCCTACCAGTCAAAATTACAAAAATCGCGAAAGTTGATAGAAAACAATTTTTCTCAAGCAGCCGGCCCGTATACTAAGGGCATCGAAAGTATCCAATAGAAAAAAGAAAGGACAAGAAATCATGCAAAAAGCAATTTTACAACTCGAAACATTAGCCTGCCCGACCTGCATGCAGAAGATCGCGGGGGCCATCGCCAATGTCGACGGGGTTGAAAAGACCAGCGTCAAGGTCCTCTTCAACGCAAGCAAGGCCAAGGCCAGCTTCGATCCGGACAAAACCAATTTGGACACGATCACTCAAGCCGTGAAGAATATCGGCTATGATGTCTTGAAGGCCAGCGCTAAATAAGAGAAAAAGCAAAAACAAGAAAAACGACTGATCAAGAAAAAAGGAGAAAAATGATGATCAAGGAATTTTTTGCCAAGAACGATGAAATGTTAGACTTATATACGCAAGCAATTACCAAGGCCCACGGCGCCCACCACCCGGAAGTCTTTGAAGTCCGCAAGGTTTACGAAGACATCCAAAAGAAGGTGAAAGCCGGCCAGGAAGACTTAACTGCCGACTTCAGCAAGCTGCGGTCCTTGACCGCGGATTACGCCATCCCGGCTGATGCCTGCGGCGCCATGACTAAGACCTACCAGACCCTGGAAGAATTCGACCACTTGGTCCAGGGCTAATTTCTACCAGCAGAGGAGAGCAAAATGCAGCATATATGTGTCAGCCTGGTTCCCTTATTCGCGGACCTGCCAGAAAAAGACCAGCTTAAGATTAATTCCCTGGCCAGCCACCGGCGCTATCAAAAAGGTGAGACGATTTTTCAGCCAGGGGATGAAAAGCTGCAGATCGTGGCCCGGGGAAACATGAAGGTTTACCAGCTGTCCGCCAGCGGCCGCGAGCAGCTGCTTCGGGTTGCCCAGCCGGGTGACTATGAAGGGGAAAAGCAGCTTTTTGGCCTGGAAAATGACAGTTTCTTCGGCCAGGCCATGGAGAATACGGAAATCTGCAGCTTGAGCAAGGCCGACTTCAACCGGGTTCTTCTGGAAAATCCCCAGCTCTCCCTCAAGCTGCTGGAACTCAATACTCAGAAGCTGCTGGCCACGGAAAGACAGACCCAGTTCCTGGCCATGGAGCGGGTCGAAGAAAGGCTGGCCAGCTACCTGCTCGACTTGGCTAAGGTGGCTGAAAGTGACCAGGTCCAGCTGTCCATGAAGATGAAAGATATCGCCCTGTACTTGGGAACTACTCCCGAAACCCTCTCCCGCAAATTCAAACTCCTCGAAAAAATGGGCTATCTGAAAAGGACAGGCAAGCAGGTGAAAATCCTTGACGAAGACGGACTGCTGGACTTGTAATAGACAGCAAAATCTCCCTCTAGATTACTAGGGGGAGATTTTTTAGTGAGAAATTAGTGCAGATCAGTCAAGGAAGCGATCAGGCCGAAGCTAATGCCAGGGACGTTGGCAATAAAAACTGGCCAATCCTTGCTATAGCCGATTTTCTGGCGACTATGTTAAAAATCCGTTCCTGAGAGATAAGGCTTAAATAGCATTCTCAGCAGCAAGAGCAGTATCATTGGATTTGTTGGGCAAGTCAACTATCTGCTAGAATATGAATTATCTTGGACATGCAGCGTTAATCTTGCGCTGCTGGCCGGATTTGTGGTTAAGCATAGAAAAGAGCGGCGGCCAATTGCCGCATCATGCGTAAAGGAGAGAAAAAATGACTGAAAAGGAAAAGATGCTGGCGGGAAAAATCTACGATTCAACCGATTCAGAACTGGTTAGCCTTAGAGCCAAGGCCCACCGTCTTAGCAAGGAGTTTAACGACCTGCTTGAAAATGACGGACGGCGGACAGAAATTCTCAAGGAGCTCGGAATTGCCGGAGATGCCTTCTACCTGCAAGGACCAGTTCAATTCGACTATGGCTGCTTTACCTCGATCGGGAAAAATTCATACGCCAACTTCAACTTGACCTGCGTTGACTGCTGCCCGGTGACGATTGGCGACAACGTCTTTATTGGCCCCAATGTCTCCCTGCTGACGCCGATGCATCCCCTCCGCTGGCAGGACAGAAACCAGTACCTGAAAGCTGACGGCACGCCGACCGATAAGGAATACGCCAAGCCGATAACGATCGGCGACAACTGCTGGCTTGCCGGCAACGTCACCGTTTGCGGGGGCGTGACGATTGGCGAGGGTTGCGTAATCGGGGCTGGCAGCGTGGTTACGAGAGACATCCCCGCAAACACGCTGGCCGTTGGCGTCCCATGCCGCCCAATTCGCGAAATAACGGCAGAGGATGCCCTGGAAAATCATCCAGAGCTCTTCTAAAAAAATAATCAATCCAGATGCGCGGCGCAAGCTGCGCTTTTTTCGAATGCTATGCATGTCGAGAAATGATTGTGCATATATAAGTGCATAAAGGAAATGTTATGAACAACAAGCAAAGGAGGCAGAAGGCGGCAACCGGCTTCTATTCCACTAAGAGACTGCGCCAGCACTTGTTCCGCTCAAACTGCTTTACGGTTTGGCCCACACCAGCTACGAGGACTTGGGCGGCCTGGCCGACCGGCAGCTCTACAAGGACAAGTGCAATGGCCGCGGCGGCTTTTAGATCGGGTAGACCGCAAAAGATAAGAATTTTAAGCAGAACCGCCAGTCACTGGCGGTTATTTTTGTTATGATAAGGGCAAAAAGCAGGAGGCATCATTATGGAAATCAGACACGCGACGGCAGCGGACTTGGAGGCATTAGCGAAAGTGGAAGCCGAGTGCTTCCCTAAAGCGGAGGCGGCAACGGCTGAAGAGTTTGCTGGCCGGGTAAAGTACTATGGCAACCACTTCTGGCTCATGTTTGACGGTGACCGGCTGGTGTCCTTCGTGGACGGGTTCGTGACCGATGCGGCCGACTTGACTGACGAGATGTATGCAAAAGCTGAGCTGCACCAGGAAAATGGGGCCTGGCAGATGATTTTTGGCGTCAACACTCTGCCCGCCTACCGCAAGCATGGCTATGCCGGGGAACTGCTCAAGGCCGCGATTGCCGATGCCAAGAAGCAGGGGCGCAAAGGCCTGGTCTTGACCTGCAAGGACCGGCTGGTTCACTACTACGCCAAGTTTGGCTTCAAGAATGAGGGCGTCAGCGGGTCAACCCACGGCGGGGTGACCTGGTATCAGATGCGGCTGACATTTTAACAGGCCGTAAAGGAGGAAGAAAGATGTATGGCAATTTCAAATTGACTGCAGCTGACCGCGAGGCCCTAGATGCCGGCGACGGAGGGTTCCTGAATGACCACGGGGCAGATTGCTACAAGAAGGGCGACTATGCCCGGGCGGTTGAATACTACCGCTTGGCCGCGGCCTTAGGCGAGGCGACAGCCATCTCCAACTTAGGCTATTGTTTCTTATATGGCCGCTCAATTGCCCGCAACAGGGACCTGGCCATTGCTTATTTCAAGATTGCCGCCCGCAAAGGAAATGTGAACGCTATGTACAAACTGGGGGACATTTATTCCAGCAGCAAGTGGGGCGTTGAAGACCGGCAGCGGTCCATTGAATACTATGAGCAGGCTGTCGAGCAGCTTTTAGGGCCAGCCTGGGCCTTCGCGGCTGACCTGCACCTGGCAGTCAAGCGCTTATTGCCACACCCAAGCCTTTGCTATGCACTCGGGCGGGAGTATCTGACGCGCGATCTGGATTTGGCCTGCCAGTTCTTGCTGCTGGCCCATGTCGGCTACCAGATCTTCATCGAGGGCGGCGAGGACTACTACTGCAAGGCGGATCGCGAGGTCGAGGACTTGCTGGGGCAGTCTTGCTTTGCCGACCGGCGGAAGAAATGGGCCCAGGTTTTGTTCTGAGCCAAAAGAAAACGGGATTCCCCGCCAAGCGCGAGGAGTCCCGTTTTTTGATTTGAGGCAAGTGGCCGTGGCTCAGTAAAAAGCGGGGGTCGAAATTGTCAAAATCGTCGTGGTTCAGTAAAAAGCGGGGGTCGAAATTGTCAAAATCGTCGTGGTTCAGTAAAAAGCGGGGGTCGAAATTGTCAAAACCGCCGTGGCTCAGTAAAAAGCGGGGGTCGAAATTGTCAAAATCGCCGTGGTTCAGTAAAAAGCGGGGGTCGAAATTGTCAAAATCGCCGTGGTTCAGTAAAAAGCGAGGGTCGAAATTGTCAAAATCGTCGTAGTTCAGTAAGAAATGGGCCTCAAAGCAATGAAAGCTCCCCGTTTTTACCGTAGCCAGGCGCAATTTAGCCAAAAATTTCCCCATTTTTACCGCAGTCAGGTGCGATTTAGCCAAAAAGCTCCCCGTTTTTACCGTAGCCAGGTGCGATTTAGCCAAAAAGCTCCCCGTTTTTACCGTAGCCAGGCGCGATTTAGCCAAAAAGCTCCCCGTTTTTACCGTAGCCAGGCGCAATTTAGCCAAAAATTTCCCCATTTTTACCGCAGCCAAGCAACAAAAAACGGGTCTCTCCGTTAAGATGAGAGACCCGTTTTGTTATTTTCGCCGATTATGAATGGCAGACCAGATGGCCATCACGATAAAGGCAATGGCAACTGGCAGAAGCCAGCCCAGGCCATCCTTAAAGAGGGGCAAAAGCTTGGCGTAGATATCGGTGATTCCACTGACGGCCTTGCTCAGGCTAGGCGGCAGGGCGCTCAGGAAGTCGCCGAAGGCACAGATGAAGGCTACGGCCGTCATGACCACGTAGCTGCCTTTGCCGAAGTGGAAGAAGGAGGCGGTCAGGGAGGTCAGAATCAAGGCAATGGCCAGCGGGTAAAGCAGCATCAGGACCGGGACTGAGAAAGCGATGATGGAGGTCAAGCCCACGTTGGCGATGGCCAGGGCAATCAGGCTGAAGAGGATGGCCCACTTATTGTAGGACATGGACTTTGGAAACATCTGCACGAAGGCTTCAGCCGAGCTGGTGATCAGGCCGATCGCGGTCTTCAGGCAGGCGATCAGGATCATCAGGGCAAACAAGACTGAGCCAAAGCCTGGGAAGTAGTGGCGGGCGATCTGGCTCAAGGCCTCCCCGCCATTGGCGGCCAGGCCCAGGGCTGGCCGGCTTTGAGCGCCGACAAAGGAAGTGATCCCGTAGATGACGGCCATCAAGAGGCAGGCCAGAATCCCCGTCTGGATGGTTGACTTGGCGATCTGCTTGGGCTCAGTGATCCCGAAGGCTCTGATCGAGGAGACGACGATGATCCCAAAGGCTAGGCCGGCTAAGGCATCCATCGTGTTGTAGCCTTCCAGGATCCCGCTGATAAACGGCGCGCTGGCGTACTCGCCGGCCGGCTTGACCGCGCTGGCGCTGCCCAGAGGGTGGATTAAGGCGGTAATCATGATCCAGAAGAAGAACAAGAGGAAGGCCGGGGTCAAAAATTTCCCGATCCAGTCCATGATCCGGCCAGGTCTTAGCGAGAACCAGAGCATAATGGCAAAAAAGACCAGGGAGAAGATGAAGAGGGCGGTCTGCTTGGACCAGCTGCCAGGCAGAAGCTGGCTGATCCCAGTTTCAAAAGGCACCGTAAAGCAGCGCGGAATGGCGAAGAAGGGCCCGATAGTCAGGTACAGGGCACAGGTGAAGAAGTAGCCGTACTTACGGGAAACCTTCTCACTCAGGGTCAAGACGCCATCAGAGTGGGAAATGCCCAAGGCCGCGATTGCCAGCAGCGGCAGGCCCACCCCAGTGACCAGGAAGCCTAAGAGGGCCCAGATCACGTTTCTGCCGGCGGCTTCCCCCATATAAGCTGGAAAAATCAGGTTCCCGGCCCCGAAGAAGAGGCCGAAGAGCATGCTGGAAATTGTCAGTGATTCATTTAAGGTTAGTTTTCTTTTCATGCAATCCTCCAAAAAAGATATCTTTAACGCTAATATTTTAGCAGAGTTGCCTAGAAAAAGTTAGCTCTCCAAGCTTGCTATAAAGAAAAGGCTAGTCGAAAGAACAAAGCTGTTATATACTATATTGACATATATTAACGTCTATTATTGAAAAATACCGGTCCGCGCTCAGCCCGCTCAGCATCCGTGAGGGCAGCGAGTATCTTTTGAAAATAAAATAATAGCATGATAACTGCTAATTAATATAAAACAATAGCAATAAAAGGTCGAAAAGAAACGTCATGTTTGAACTAAATTATTGTCCCCAATGCGGAAGCAAGCTGGAAAAGAAATTCTTGAAAAATGAAGGGGAGATTCCCTACTGCAAGCAATGCGCGGACTTCCGCTTCCCTATTTTTTCAACGGCCGTCAGCATGATCGTGATGAACGAGCAGCATGACCGGGTCATCTTGATCAAGCAGTATGGGCGCGATTCCTATATTTTAGTTGCCGGCTACGTCAACAAGGGGGAGGACGCTGAAGCAGCCTGCGCGCGGGAGCTGCTGGAAGAACTCCACCTGCACGCCAAGAGCCTGTCTTTTAACCGGACGCACTACTTTGCCCCGTCCAACACCTTGATGCTCAATTTCACGGTCACGGTGGATGAACAAGAAGCCGTGCAGGCCAACGAAGAAGTCGACGCCTGGCAGTGGATGAGCGTGCCTGAGGCCAGAGCCAGCATCCGGCCAAATTCCTTGGCCCAGCAGTTCCTGGAAGGCAGCCTGACCGGGGAATACCACTTTAGCAAGCAGAATCAAGCGATTCAGCCACCAAAGAATTGAGCATGCTTATCAAAAGGTCAAGCCGGGCTTATACCGGGTAGAAGCGGACCGCTTAGTTAAAGTTGCTAAGCTAAGAGATTAATAAAAAAGTTTTTGATACAATTCCGTTACAAAATAAAGACTTTTTTTCACGTTTTGGGGCAAATTTGCCAGCCAATTATTATTTGAAACTTATAGAATCATTCAAAGCCTTTCTTGAAATTTAACCCCAAAAGCAGATTCCTTTTAACTTTCACAAAAAATGACCAGCTTTGAGCAAGCAATGGCAACAGTCAAGGCAGCAGGCACCACCGCTTTCGAAAGGCGTTTTTATTAATAAATCAAGTAAGACAACGCTTTCTGGATTAATCATGAAAGATGAGCAATTGCCGAAAAGGACGATAATAGTGAAAAGTTAGCAAATGCCGGCAGCTGACCAGATTCTGCCAAAAGCATTTGCTTATAAGCCACTGATTATACAAGTGCAATAGCTTGATTTTGAAATAGAAATAGCATATAGTGTTTAAAGCATCTTTTTAAGAGACACCCACCGCGATTAAGAAGGCGGTGAGGTGTCTTCTTTATCTAGTACGTTTGCTGATTTATTGGAATCAGCGTTATTTTTTATCAGTGTGAGGTGGAACTTGGATAAATACGGTTCTTTTAAGCGGGATTTCGACGCGGCGGATTTTGATGGGCAAATGGCTCTGGAATTAGTTAGATACGTGGGAATGCTGAATCGCTGCATGGACCGGGCAATCAAGGACGGAACGCCGCATGACTCAGTGGTGACCTTCTTAAGGGAACTGGGCGAAGGTCTGAATGCTGACCGGACCTACATTTTCCAAGTGAATGCCAATGACTGCTTTGACAATACCTTTGAATGGTGTGCTGAGGGCGTGGAAAAAGAGATCAATGAGCTGCAGGATCTGCCGTTTGACTTCTATTCCACCCACTGGGTTTCAGCCTTTGCCGAAAAAGAAGGCTACTACATTACCGACATGGAAGCCTACCGGGAGCTGGATCCGGAAATGTACGCGATCTTGAAGCCGCAGAAGATCGACCAGCTGGCAATTTGCCCCTTCTTCTTTGAAGGCCGCATGGTCGGGGCTATTGGGGTGGACAATCCAGGCGCGGATTCATTTGAGCTCTGCCTGCCAATCCTGCAGCTGTCTTCAAGCTATATGGCTTCCCTGCTGCGCCACTTTCTCTTTGTTGAAAAAGGCGCCCAGATTGATCCCCTGACGGGCTTGATGAGCCTGGCCAGCTTCCGGGACCAGCTGATGGAGCAGAAGAACAAGCATCAAGAGCAGCTGGACGTGGTCTACATCGACGTTACCAATTTCAAGGTCTTCAACCGCGAGCATGGCTTTGGCGCTGGGGATGAGCTGCTGCGGACTTTAAGCCGGGTCATCCAGACCATCGCCGGGACGCACTACGCCGCGCGGGCAGTTGCCGATCATTTTTACGTGCTGGTGCCCGATGACAAGGCGGAAGCCATCATCAAGGCCGTTCACGACGAAATGATCAACGATGAGCGCTTTGCTGTTTCCATCCGGGCCGGAATCTATGCTTTGGACAGCGATGATGAGCTGTTCACGCCAGCGGTCGACCGGGCCAGGATGGCTGCCAACAATACGGTCGGTGACTATCAGAACTACTACCTCCGTTACAATTCAAAGATGGAAGTCGACTTGATGCGGACCAACTACCTGCTGAGCCATATCGACGAAGCCGTCAAGAAGGGCTGGATCAAGGTCTTCTACCAGCCGATCGTGGATACTTTCAGCCAGAAGATCAGCACCTTTGAGGCGCTGGCCCGCTGGATCGACCCAGCCTATGGCTTCATGAACCCGGCAGAATTCATCGACGTTCTGGAGCAGGGACACCTGATCCACAAGCTGGACCTCTTTATCCTGGAACAAGTCTGCCGCGACTTGCGCGATGCCGCTGCTGCTGGCCGGCCGCACCCAGCCGTTTCGGTCAACTTGTCCCGCTACGACCTGGAAATGCCCGGCCTGCATGACAAGATTAATGGCTTGCTGGCCAAGTACGGGGTTGACCGCGATGAGATCCGGATTGAAATTACCGAATCAGCCCTCTTGAACAATGGTGCCGACCTGATCAAGGAGCACATCCGGCGCTTTCACGAAGATGGCTACCAGGTCTGGCTCGATGACTTCGGCAGCGGCTTTTCTTCCTTGAACAGCTTGCAGAACTTTGACTTTGACCTGCTCAAGATTGACATGGACTTTTTGCGCCATGCCAACGAGAAGACGCCGATCATCTTGATGGACGTGATCGATATGGCTAAGCGCCTGAACATCGAAACCCTGGCTGAAGGGGTGGAAGAGAAGGAAGAATACGACTTCCTGCACGAATTGGGCTGCGTCTTGACCCAGGGCTACTATTTCTCCAAGCCCCGTCCCAAGGAAGAACTGGCACAAGTCATCGCGGAAAAGCAACTGGAATATGAGACGCCAGATGAGCACTTTTTCTACCGGAAAATCGGGAAAGTCAATGTCTTGAACGCGAGCTATCCCTTTAGCGAAGAAAATGAGCGGCCGTCCAGCCAAACGCTGCCAGTAACCATCTTGCTGGTCAAAGATGATGTCTACCAGACGATCTATGCCAACAAGACGTCTAAGGACGGGGTCAAGTATCTGGGCGTTGCGACGATGGCAGAGGCCAACCTGCTGATCAACGATCCAAGCAAGCCGTTCTTCAGCCAGATCCAAACTCTCTTGCACCGGGCGGACCAGAAAAAGGGCGTAGCCGAAAGCAACTTTGTTGCCCCGCACTACTTGGGCAAGATGAAAGCCAAGCTGATCGCGGTTAACGGCGACACCAGGGCCTACTTGGTCAGCTGCCAGGATTACACCTTGGGCAATGTCGGGCTTTAGAAAGGCTTTTGCCGCGGAAAACTTAATTTAGTTAATGAAACTCACTAGGGAGTGGGCCTTGCCAAGGGCCCGCTCCCTTTGATTTTTTATCTTTTGAAAGGGCTTAACCAGTTGAGGAGTCTAAGCTTGTATTTAAGCGGATTTTTCTAGATAATATTATGTAGAGCTAATCAATCAGTAATGAGGAATCAAGTTATATGGCAGAAACCGAGCTAGAAAAAATGCGGAAGGGGAAGCCCTACAAATTGGACGATCCGGAGATTTTGCGAGCAAAGGAAGCGGCAATTATGTGGACAAGCGAATACAGACAAGGCAATGAATTGGATATTCCGGCCCAGCTGCTGCGCCTGAAGATGCACTTGGGTGCTTTGGGCGTGGAGCCTGTAGTCGGACGCGGCTTCACCTGTGAGAACGGGAAGAATATTTTTATCGGCCACCACTGGACCTGTGGCAATGATCTGACCATCCTTGACGCGGCTAAAGTGACGATTGGGGACTACTGCATGATTGGGCCCAATGTCTTGATCACGACCATCGATCATCCAGAGTCACCGCGCCAGCGGCGCAGCCGGACGACGCTCGCCAAGCCAGTCACAATTGGCGATGACGTCTGGCTGGGGGCCGGGGTCATGATTTTGCCGGGGGTTAAGATCGGCAACAACGTGATCGTCAAGCCTGGCGCCGTGGTTGACAAGGACGTGGCTGACAACGCCGTCGTAGCTGGCAACCCAGCCAAGCAGATCGGCGAGGTGGCCGACGACGTGCTTACCCGCAAGGAAGAAGAGGCGGCCAAGGAAAAGGCCGCCAAGCTGGCCAAGGTGGAGACGACCGCGGAATTGGCGGAGAGAATGATCCGCCAGCACCAACAGGAAGAAGCGGCCGCCCGGGCCAAGGCGGAAGCCGAAAAGCAGGCCAAGGCCGCGGCCAAGATCCAAGCCAAGGAAAAGCCAGCCGCCAAAGGCCGGGCTAAAGCCGTTAAAGGCAAAAAGCGGGTTAAAGCCTAAGAAATAGCATTTTTATACAAAAAAGCCAACTTCTGTAAAAGAAGCTGGCTTTTTTTGCGGGTATCGTATTTAAGTTGCCGCGGTTTTTTCAGCAAGAAGCTGGGAAATGACCATAGCTAGCCATGGATTTGCTGATTGCGGGCAGTTTCTCCTTTAAATAAAATCAAAGTACTTATTAAGTCCAAAAGCGCAGCAAGAAAGAGTAACAGACCATGACACATAACAAGCTTAACCAGAATATTGGCCGGATCGCGTCCGTGATTTCCGTCCTGATGTACGTTTCCTACCTCGCTCAGATCGCCAGCAACCTGGCCGGACAGAAGGGCAATCCAGTCCAGCCCTTCGTGGCCGCGGTCAACGCCAGCCTCTGGGTCGCCTATGGCTGGACCGCTCCTAAAAAGGATTGGCCAATCATTATCGCCAACGCGCCAGGGATAGTGCTGGGTTTGGTTACGGGGATTACCTGTTTATAGAAAAATGGTCCAGATCGTGCTTGATCTGGACCATTTTTTGATACTCGGCATCCAGGCTACATCCGGCTGTTTCGCCGAAATTCCAAGGGCGTGATGCCGTATAGCTTCTTAAAAGTCCTGGAGAACTGACCCTGCTCCTTGTAGCCCAGGTCGGCAGCGATCTCGGCCAGGCTCTGGCTGCCAAAGACCAGGCGGCGCTTGGCCTCTTCCATCTTCAATTGGGTCAGGTACTGCTTGACCGACAGGCCGGTATTGGCCTTGAACAGGTGCATCAGGTAGGACTTGTTGATGCTGAGGTATTCGGCCACTTCCTGGACGCTTTGCACGGTCGTCATGTTTTCCTGCAAAAACTGCTGGGCCTTGTTGACCAAGGGCAGGACGTGCTGGCGGCGGCTTCTGGCCACCTGGCGGAGAAACTGGAGGCTGATCGTCCGGTTGTATTCATACATATTGGTAATGACGGTCTGCTTTTCATTTTCGGCAATAATCCGGTCGCTCAAGGCATAGGCCGTTCTGGCTGGCAGGCCGCCCCGGATGGCGGCTTTGGCAATTTGATCTATCAGGCTGACCAACACTGAAAATTAAAGCATTTCTTATTTCAATTGCCACGAAAACAATGGCAAAAACAGCAAAGTGTAAAGGCTCACGTGTTTTTGAAACATGTGAGCCTTTACATTTTGCCTATCCCTTTTCTTTTAAGTTGATTTTAAGTATAATTCCTTTATTAAGAAAAGTTTAAATATATAAGTAGTTATAATTAGAAGATAATTACTTTTAGCAAATGTAATCAAAACTGTTTTTTGGGAAAAGAGGGTGAGCCAATGCCAGCAAGCAGCACCTGTTGCCAGACGCCTTTGGGAGTCATGATGCTCAGGGGCGGTGAAGCCGGTTTAGTCAGCGCGGAATTTGTTGCTGAGGCAGAGGGAGCGGCCAGCAGCAATCGCCAGCGGGACTTGCCGCGGCCGCTGAAAGAGGCTACGGCCTGGCTTGAGGCCTACTTTGAGGGCCGCGAGCTCCAGCGTCCCAAGCTCCATGCCTCTGGAACGGCCTTTCAGATCGCCGTTTGGGACCAGCTTCTGCAAGTCCCGTATGGACAGACGGTGACCTATCAGGATTTGGCTGACCGGCTGCATACGGCCCCGCGGGCCATTGGCGGGGCTGTGGGCCGCAATCCGCTGGCGCTTTTTATTCCCTGCCACCGGGTTGTGGGCAGCAGGGGCCAGCTGACCGGCTATGCCTGGGGGCTGGAGCGAAAGCAATGGCTGCTGGATCATGAACGTTCGGCTCTCGTTATTTTATAAAACTAAGTAAAATCAGCAGTACTTAATAAATTAAATTTTACCTAGGCTTGATATAGATTAAACAAGAGTTGCTCTTTTTAAGCTTAAGCCGTAAAACTTAATTTTCTTTAATAAAAGTACTTGCACTTAATTTTTTTAGGCATAAAATATAGTTTATTACAAATGTAAGTTATTTAATTAGGGTAAATTAGGGGGATAAAATGGTTGAATACAAGATTGATAAAACCGACCGCCGCATTTTGCAAATGCTGGAAGAAAATGCCCGTACTTCCGTAAAGGATATTGCTGAAGCCAACTTTATGTCGTCTCCAGCCGTAGCCAACCGGATCAGAAGAATGGAATCCACCAACCTGATCAAGAACTACTACGCAGATATTGACTACTCAGCCATGGGCTATGTGGTTAAGGCTTTCATCAACTTGGAAGTCAAGCCAGAAGACAAGAGCGAGTTTTATCCTTTTATCGAAAAGATTCCTAACGTCGTCCAATGCGACTGTATTACCGGTGACTACTCCATGTTGATTCAGGCATCTTACAAGCGGCCTGAAGAACTGGACCACTTGGTCAACGAGCTGCAGAAGTTTGGTCGCACCAAGACCGAAATCGCCTTCTCGACGCCGATTGAACACCGGCCAATCCCAGTTCACGAAACTGAAGATGACGAAGACGATGAGAAGAAGGCCAGGTAAGGCTTTTACACAAATTAACGGGGAGACACCTATTTAATTTAGCAATGCTAATTCCTTAACTGATGGCATTGCTGACTTAGATAGGTGTTTTTTGCTTAATTTTCGAAAAACGGTCGCAGCCAGACCAATTTAAGAAAAAATTGTGAATAACGGCGGGACCGCTTCTGTTTGTTAAGCAGGAGCGGTCTTTTTTGGTAAAATTATTAATCGAAAGTTAAGTTTCCCATACATCCGGACAATTTATACCAATTTTAAGATTTAAGACTTGACCTTTTAGACCAAAGCGGCTAATATTCCTATTGCAAACGCAAAAAGCAAGTAGTCCAATATTGGCTATTGAACTAGACCAATCTTAAAGAGACTATCGCGAAAAGGAGATTTATTTTATGTGCGGAATTGTAGGCGTAGTTGGCAAGCCAGCTAGAGAAGTTGTATTGAACGGCTTGAAGAATCTTGAATACCGTGGCTATGACTCAGCCGGTATCTACCTGAATGACTTGCAGGGGCATGAATTTTTGACCAAGGCAGTTGGCCGGATTTCAAACCTGGAAGAGAAAATGACTCCTGATGAACAAGGGACCACGGGGATTGGCCACACTCGCTGGGCTACCCACGGTCACCCAACCGAAGCCAACGCTCACCCTCACTACTCAGCTGACGGCCGCTTCTACCTGGTTCACAACGGCGTGATCGAAAACTACGCTGACTTGAAGGAAAAGTACCTTAAGGGCGTACACTTCAATTCTGAAACTGACACCGAAGTCGTTGTCCAACTGGTTGGCAAGTTTGCCGATGAAGAAGGCCTGTCAGGCTACGACGCCTTCAAGAAGGTCTTGAAGCTGGTTAAGGGCTCATACGCCTTCTTACTGGTGGACAACACCAAGCCAGACCACATTTATCTGGCTAAGAACAAGAGCCCAATGATGCTGGGCCTGGGCGACGGCTTCAACATCATCGCTTCAGACGCCATCTCAGTTTTGGACCAAACCAAGACCTTCATTGCCTTGAACGATGGCGACCATGCTGACGTAACCAAGGACTCAATCGAAATCGAAGACGTTGACGGCAACAAGGTTGAACGTGAATCACACGAGCTTGACATTGACCCAAACGCTGCCTCAAAGGGGACTTACGAATTCTACATGCTCAAGGAAATTGACGAGCAGCCAGCAGTAATGCGCCGCCTGTCAACTGAATACCTTGACGAAAACGGCGAGCCAGTCGTTGATGACAAGATCGTTGATGCCGTAGCAAAGGCAGACCGGATCTACATTTTTGCTGCAGGTACCTCATACCACGCGGGCCTGGTTGGTCAGCAAATCTTTGAAAAGTTTGCCGGCATCCCAACTGAAGTTGGCTACGCTTCAGAAGCAGGCTACCACTTCCCAATGATGTCCAAGCACCCATTCTTCATTTTCCTGACTCAGTCTGGCGAAACCGCCGACTCACGCGTGGTCTTGACCGAAGCCAACAAGCGTCATATTCCAAGCTTGACCATGACCAACGTTGAAGGCTCAACCTTGTCCCGGGAAGCTGACTACACTATGCTGCTCAAGGCTGGTCCGGAAATTGCCGTTGCCTCAACCAAGGCCTACACGGCCCAAGTGGCCCTGCAAGCCATCCTGGCCAAGGCTGTTGGTGAAAAGCTGGGCAAGCAGGAAGCCAAGGACTGGAACCTCAAGCACGGTTTGAGCATCGCGGCTGAAGGGATCCAGGAAATCGTTGACGGCAAGGAAGCAATCGAAAAGCTGGCCAAGAAGTATCTGATACCTTCAAGAAACGCCTTCTACATCGGCCGCGGGATTGACCACGCCGTTTCCCTGGAAGGGGCTTTGAAGCTGAAGGAAGTTTCCTACATTCAAACCGAAGGCTTTGCGGCAGCTGAATTGAAGCACGGGACTATTTCCCTGATTGAAGACGGCACGCCAGTCATTGCCTTGATCAATGACCCGGTAACTGCTGACCTGACCCGCGGCAACATTCAAGAAGTCGCTTCCCGCGGGGCCAACGTCATCACGATCGTGGGCAAGCAGTTCGCCAAGGAAGGCGACACCATCGTTTTGCCAGAAATCGACTACTACCTGTCAGCCTTGGTTTCCGTCGTTCCTGCCCAATTGCTGGCCTACTACGCCTCAAAGGACAAGGGGCTGGACGTTGACAAGCCACGGAACCTGGCTAAGAGCGTAACGGTTGAATAAGGCTCTGGCTTTTCAGGCAAAATAATAAACAATAGCAAGAAAAGGCCACTGGAGAACACACTACAATGGCCTTTTCGCGAAAAAATTGAGAATAATTCCAAAAGAAAAACCACTAGGAAGAGTTTCCTAGTGGTTTTCGCGTTAAAGGAAATAATTCGCTGCTCAGTCAGTGACTTTAGCCCGAATTACGCAGGCCTGAAGCCACCCCGTTGATGGTGATGTGGATGATCGATTCGTAGATGCCGCTGACTTGGTCATTGCGTCCGCGCTTGATCATTTCCAATTGGATGTAGTTCAGGACGTTAAAGTAAGGCATCCGGTAGTCCAAGCTGCTTTCCAGGGATGGGTTGTCTTCCAGCAGCTTTTCGTGACCTTCGATTTGCAGGATGACTTCCTTGGTCAAGGCCCATTCAGCGTGGATGATGTCAAAGACTGACCGGGTTTCCGCATCCTGGCAAAGGTTGGCATATTGTTCAGCGATTTCCATATTGGACTTGGACAGAACCATGTCGACGTTGGACATCAATGAGTGGAAGAATGGCCAGCCATTGTACATGTCCTGCAGGACCTTCAGGTTTGCGGGATCAGCATCGATGAAGTGCTTGAAGGCAGAGCCAACCCCGTACCAGCCTGGGAACATGACCCGGCTTTGTGACCAAGAGAAGACCCAAGGAATAGCCCGCAGGCCTGAAAGCTCAGTGATCTTCTTCCGGGCGGCAGGCCGAGAGCCGATGTTCAAGCTGGAAACTTCCTTAATAGGAGTGGCTTGGAAGAAGTAGTCGTGGAAGTGCGGGTTCTCAAAGACCAGCTTGCGGTAGACCCGGTTGGAGTCAGCCACGATGGCATCCATTGAGGCCATGAAGTCTTGGATTTCCTTTTCGTCGACCTTTTGGTTGGAGACCATTCTGTCAACGGCGGCTGACAGAAGCATTTCCAGATTGTAGTAGGCGGAGTCCTTGTTGCCATACTTGTTCTGGATGATTTCCCCTTGTTCGGTCGTCCGGATCCGGTCCTTGATTGAGCCGAATGGCTGGGAGGTGATGGCTTCGTATGAAGGACCGCCCCCACGGCCAACCGTGCCGCCGCGCCCGTGCATGAAGGTGATCTTGATCCCCATGTCTTCGCCGATCTTGGTCAATTCCTTCTGGGCCTTGTACAGGTTCCAGCATGAAGCCAGGTAGCCGCCGTCCTTGTTGGAGTCGGAGTAGCCGAGCATGATTTCCTGGTAGCCGTTCTTGGAGGCAATCCAGCGCTTGACGATGTCGAAGTTCAAGTAGCGCTTCATGATCTCGCGGGAGTTCTGCAAGTCCTCAACCGTTTCAAACAGCGGCACGACTTGGATTCTAGCGTGCTGGTTGTCAAGCAGGCCGTATTCTTTCAGCATAGTGGCTTGCTCCAGCATGTCGGAAATGCTTTCCGTGTGGGAGATGATGTGCTGCTTGATGACGTTTTCGCCCAAGGTGTCCTTCAGCTTGCGGGCCGTAGCGTAGATCTTCAGTTCCTTTTGCAGAAGCTCTGACTTAGGCGCGTTGTTGGAGTGAAGAGTCCGCGGGTCGTTTTCCAATTCGTTGAGCAGCAGCTTGATCTTTTCTTCTTCTGACAAGTCGCTGTAGTTGTCGCAGATCTTGGCGCCCTTCAGCAATTCAGCTACGCAGGCTTCGTTGACGCTGGAGTCTTGGCGCATGTCGATGGTGGCCAGGTGGAAGCCAAAGACTTCGATGGCTTCAAGCAATTCGTCAAATGGCCCAGTCGTGACGGCTTGGTCGTGGTTTTGAATCAATGAGCGCTTGATTGCTTCCAGGTCGCTCTTGAATTCATAGGCATCCTTGTAGACAGGAGCCTTTTCCAGGTTTTCTTCAGAAACGACGCTGTCCTTGGAAACGCGGTCCAACAGCTGCTTTTCCGTGTGGGCCAGGCGGGATTCAACGTAGTAGCAGGCCCGGCGGTATGGCTCATTGACTCTGAATGGGGAGTTGTCGCCGGAAAGCTCTGACAATTTGACGACTTCTGGAGTTGGCTGCACGTAGGAAGTGGAAATGGCCAAGGTCCGGTACAAGTCGTTCATGGCCTTGGTGTAGTAGTCAAAGATGACTTCCGCTTGAATGGTGCCGCTCAGGCGCAGGGTGTCGGCCGTAACGTAAGGGTTGCCGTCTCGGTCCCCGCCGATCCACATGCCCATGGTAATTGGGGTCGCGCCGTCGATGTTCAAGCCGCGCTTGCGGGCCAGTTCCTTGTAGCGGCCAGTCAGCTTGGTGATGGCAGGAATCAAGGCTTTCGGGTAGTAGACCATGACGTTCTTGATTTCGTTCTTGACCTTCAGCTTCTTTTCCCGGATGATGTCCGTCTGCATGATAATTTCAATGTAGCGGCGCAGCTGGTTGGTCCATTCGTCCCGGTCAATGGTGCCGGCGCTGACGTCCCGGTATTCCCGCAGAAGGTTGTGGATCTTGTCGGTCAATTCCAGGATGGTCTTGCGCTGCACTTGGGTTGGGTGAGCCGTCAAGACTGGCACTACGTTGACGTGACGGAGAATTTCCGCGGCGTTGTCCTTTTGCGCAACCAGATCGACCGTATTGGACAGCTTGCCAAGGTAGTCTTGCTTGGTATTGTTCAGCAGGTTGACCTCGCTGGCCAGATCAACGTCTTCAGAAATGTTGATCAACAGCGGCAGGGTAGCAAAGTAGCGGGCAACGACGATCAGCTCTTGATTGCTCAGGGAAGCAATTTGGCTTTCCAATTGGCTGTGGTCTTTGCCGGCTGCGATCTTAACCAGGCCCTTGATCTTCGCGAATTCCTCGTCGCCGACTAAGTGACGGGTACTCTCATCGAGCAGGTCGGTCAGAATTTTGACTTCTTCAGCAATAACCTGGTGGTTACTGTTGTTTTCTAGTTTCTTAGCAGTCACGCTTAACTCCTCTCATCAAAAAGAATATGTTGTTGTCATACTTCCTATATCATACGCCTTTTTTACTTAAAAATGAATGATAAAGGGGGTAAATTACGATAAAAAATTAGCAAAAACGAACTATTGACGGATTTTTTGCCTTTATTTAAAGGCAATCGTTAAACATTTTCTAAGCAGTCAGTTTAAATGATTAATTTTACCCTTGGCTAAACTTAATAAAGCTAAAAAGCAACTAGATAAAACAAAATAAAATTAAGTCAAAAATGATAATTTTTTTGAGCCAAATCGATTGTTTGAAAGCGGCTAAACCTGATATACTAACTTAGATTATCATCCGGGAGCAATTTCCGGAAAAATTGGAAAATATTGAACGAAAGAAAATGAGGACCAACTATTGATCACAGTTTCAGACTTAAGCTTACAAATCGGCAGTCGGACGCTTTACAGCGACGTCAACTTGAAGTTCACGCCGGGCAACTGCTACGGCATTATCGGGGCCAATGGCGCCGGCAAGTCGACTTTCCTGAAGCTCTTGGAAGGGAAGATGGAGCCAACGACCGGCTCAATTACCATCGGCCCCAACGAAAGAATGTCCAGCCTGAACCAGGACCACTTTGCCTTTGAAGACTTTACGGTCATGGATACTGTGATCCAAGGCCACCAGAAGCTCTACCGGGTCATGCAGGAAAAGGACGCCCTCTACGCCAAGCCTGACTTCAGCGAAGCAGACGGGGTCAAGGCGGCTGAACTGGAAACCGAATTTGCCGAGCTGGACGGCTGGAACGCGGAAAGCGACGCCTCCCAGCTCCTGCAGAGCATGAGCATTCCGGAAGACATGCACCAGAAGAAGATGAGCGAGCTGGCTGAAAGCGACAAGGTGAAGGTGCTTTTGGCCCAAGCCTTGTTCGGCAATCCCGACATCCTCTTGTTGGACGAACCGACCAACGGTCTGGACATCCACACTACGGCCTGGCTGGAAAACTTCCTGGCTGACTATGAAAACATTGTCTTGGTCGTTTCCCACGACCGGCACTTCCTGAACCAGGTCTGCACCCAGATGTGCGACGTCGACCGCGGGCAGATCAAGCTCTACGTCGGCAACTATGACTTCTGGTACGAGTCCAGCAAGCTGGCCACGGAAATGGCTAAGCAGCAGAACGCCAAGAAGGAAGAGCAGATCAAGCAGCTGCAGGAATTCATTGCCCGCTTCTCCGCCAACGCCTCCAAGTCCAAGCAGGCGACTTCCAGAAAGAAGCAGCTGGACAAGATCACCCTGGATGACATCAAGCCGTCAAGCCGCAAGTACCCATACATCAAGTTTGAAATGCACCGGGACCTGGGCAACGACTTGCTCCGGGTGGACAATGTGTCCTACAAGTCCGGCGACGAGCAGCTTTTGGACAATGTCTCCTTTATCATCCGGCCAGGTGACAAGGTAGCCTTCTTGTCCAGAAACACCCGGGCCACGACCGCTTTGATGGAAATCATCGCCGGCCGCCTGGAGCCAGACTCCGGAACTGTTACCTGGGGGCAGACGACTTCCTTTAACTACATGTCCAGAGACCTTAACGCCAACTTCGACAATGACGAATTGACGATTTTGGACTGGCTGCGCCAGTATGCTGACAAGGAGCACGACGACAACACCTTCCTGCGGGGCTTTTTGGGCAGAATGCTCTTCAGCGGCGACGAGATCAACAAGCAGATCAAGGTCCTGTCCGGGGGTGAAAAGGTCCGCTGCCAATTGTCCAGAATGATGCTGGAGCCGGCCAACGTGCTGGTGATGGATGACCCAACCAACCACTTGGACCTGGAATCAATCACCGCTTTGAACGAAGCCATGGAAAACTACCCAGGCTCAATCCTGTTCACTTCCCACGACCACGAGTTCATCCAGACCATTGCCAACCACATTATTGAAGTTGGTCCAAAGGGTGTGGTGGCCCGGGCCGACATCAGCTACGACGACTTCCTGGCTCACCCGACTGTTCAAGAACAAGTTGCAAAGATTTACTAAAAGCAGAAAATGCCAAAGAAAAAGCTTATCCGTCCTGGATAAGCTTTTTTGCATCTGCCTTATGCTTCATCGTCAAGTGCTGACCGGTGACCTTTTAAGTCGAAGACGTAAACCATAAGGGAAATGAAGACCGCGGAAGAGACGTAGTTGAAGAAGAAACTTTCGTGGCCGATTGACCGCATGTACAAGGCGACGTATTGGGCCAGTATGTGGAAGACAATTACTACGGGGATGTCTTTGTGATCTTTGTCTTGCCGGATGACTTGTCCATGAAACGGAAAAAATAAAATGGTGAAGCTCGAGAATGAGTTTCACCATTTTTGGTATGTGTAATTTTTAGCCGCTACTTATGAAAATCGATGGCAAAGCGGGCCAGAAGGACCAACAAGAGTTGCAAGAGGTTCAGCCAGAGAAAGCCAGAGCCTAAAGCAATAGGGGCGACCATTTCGCCGGCTGTTAAAAGCAGGAGGGCGGCCAGGAAGAAGAAGATCTCGCGGTCGTCCAGCTTGTTTATCCGCAGGCTGAGCCAGGCTTCGCAGATGAGCATGACAATGAAGACCAGGCCGGCGACGATTGAAGGTCTGAAAAGGCAGCATCAGTCAGTTCAAAAAGACTGCCTCAAAGGCAAAGCAGAGTTCCAGCCAGGCAAGCCAGCAGTCAGTCAACTGCTAAAAGCCAGGGGAAAATCAACCGGGAACGTGGTTATGACCCCAAAGGCAATCCTGTTATGCCTGGCCAAGATCATGCCCCTGGGAGCGATGTTTACGGCAATCCAGATCCTTGGGTCCAGGGACAAATCGATTGGGCCAAAAAGCACCAATCCAACAGCAATACGAATGAAAATTCAGACTACAATACTGATGACAGCAGTTCTGACGCGGATTATGATTCAAGTTCAGACTACAGTGAAGACAGCCAAGGAGATTACAATAGCGAGGATTACTAATCTCCAAGCAAAAAGCCCCAAGAATGAATCTTGGAGCTTTTTTACGCCTAAACTAGGCAATGTTTTTCAAAATATTAGTCCGGTAAAGCAGCAGGTTGAGCAGGACGATCCCGGAAGTGACCAGGAAGACGGCGCTGTAGCCCATGTGGGCTGAAACCGTGGAACCGATCATTGGGCCGACGATGTTGCCGATATACATGGCACTTTGGTTCCAGCTGAAGACCCTGCTGGTCAGGGCATGCGGTGAGTTCTTGGACAGCATGGACTGGACTTGCGGGAAGAGGCAGGCATCGGTGAAGCCGATCAGGAAGCGGCAGATCCCGAGCTCAAGCGTGTTTTGCACGAAGGCCGTCAGGAAAAAGAGGATGATGGAGCCCAGCAAGCCGCCCAGGATGATCTTGTGGGTCCCGATCCGGTCACCCAGGCCCCCAAAGTAGGAGGCCGCGGAAACGGTCGCGATCCCCGGCAGGGCGGCGATGATTCCGCTGATGAAGACCACTTTGCCGTGTCCGCCCATCAGGCTTCTGACATATAAGGAAACGATCGGGTTGATCGACATGTTGGCGGCTTGGATGATCAAGGTGGTCAAAAGCAGGCCGATAATCATTTGTCCGCTTCTGAATTGCTTGATGGTGTCAGCGAAGCTGCCGCGCTTTTCGCCGGTCACGGGCACGAAGTCCGTTTCGTGAATGAAAAAGATGGACAGGACAAAGCAGGTGAAGAGGAGGAAGCCGGTGATGAAGAAGGTCATCCGGTAGCTGAAGGCCTGTGACAAGGCCCCGCCGACAAAGGGCCCCAGCAATTGCCCCCCGGTGGCGCAGGAGCTCATGATGCCCAGGGCCCGCCCGCTCTTGTGCTTTGGCGTTTCAGCCGCAATCAGGGCGGTGGAGTTGGAGATGAAGCCGGCAAAGACCCCCTGCATCCCCCGCAGGAAGAGCAGCTGCCAGACGTTTTGGGCCAGGCCCATCAAGGCAAAGACGATGGACATCCCCAAAGAGGCCCGCAGGATCATCGGCTTGCGGCCCTTCTTGTCGGCCAGGCGCCCCCACATGGGGGAGATCAGGGCGGCGACGATGAAGACGACCGAGAAGATGGCCCCGGACCAAAAGCTCAGCTGCTGGTGGCTGAACTTGCCCAAGCTGTCGATGTACAATGACAAAAAGGGCGTGACTTCTGAAAAAGCGATCCCCGCCAGAAAGACGCTGACCGCTGAGACATGCAGATTTCTTTTCCAGATTGGCGTTTTATTCACGTAAGAACCTTCTTTTTGACAATTTCTACCATATCTATAGCAACTCATTTGCTGAATTGCGCTCACGAATATCTATTGTAATTGCCTTTGCTTATTTACACAAGGCGAAAAATTAGCGCAGAAAAAAAGGATTGCGCCAGCAATCCTTTAAAAAATTAATTTTCTGTTCGATATTGAAGCCCTGATGCTTAGTTCTTGCTGTCGCTGTAGCCGAAGATCTGCAGCAGCTCCAGGAAGAGGTTGACGAAGTCAAGGTAGAGCAGCAAGGCCCCGTTGACAGCCAAGCCCAAGCTGGAAACCTGGTCGCCGTAAGTCTGGTAGATCTGCTTCATCTTCTGCGCGTCGTAGGCAGTCAAGACCGTGAAGATGATGACCGCAATGACGGAGAAGACGAAGGAGGCTGGGCCGCTCTTGACAAAGAAGTTGACGAGCATGGCCACGATCAGGCCGATCAAAGCGGCATTGGCGTAAGCCCCGAAGTTGTCCAGGCTGCGCTTGGTTACGCTCCCGTAGAAGGCCATGCCGGCAAAGACGCCGGCGGCGGAGACGAAGGCCGCGGTGATGGAAGTGCCCGTGTAGACGAAGGCCAGGGTTGAGAATTCAACCCCATAGATGACGGCGATCGCCATCAGCATGAGGAAGCTGGCGGTTGGCCGCCGGGTCGCGTTGAAGCTGATGGCCACGCTCAAGACGATTGGCAGGAACAGCAGAATCCAGACCAAAGCCCGGCTGCTGGCCAGCATTGGCAGGATGGTGCCCGCGCCGACCGTCAAAGTCAGGTAGGCTGTCAAGGCGGAAACCAAGACGGCCAAACCCATGATGGAATACATCTTGCTTAAAAAGCTGTTCAAGGCTGAGGCGTCGACGACGTGCCGGCGGTCAGCGTTTGGTGAAAAGTTGTCCATTTTCTGTTCTTATCTCTTTCTTAATCTTTCAATCCGTTCGCCCCTGTTGGCGAAACTGGCAAAATCCTTTTGTCTGATTGAATACCAATTTACCATACCGGCGCTAAAAAGCAAGAAAGGCGATTCAAGCTTAAGATTGCCTTAATCAAGTTGAATAGGTTGAAGAAAAGTCTTTAAAAGTTCAAAATAGAAATTTAAGGGAGGTTTTTCAATGGAAAAATACAAGGATCGTCCGATTGGCGTTTTTGACTCGGGTCAGGGCGGCTTGACGGTGTTGAGCCGGCTGGTCGACCTGCTGCCGCATGAGAACTTTGTCTTTTACGGCGACTCGGGCAACGCCCCCTACGGGGTCCGGACTAAAGAGGAGGTCTACCAGCTCTCCAAAAGAGTGGTAGAGCACTTGATCAACGATCACCAGGTCAAGGCCATCATGATTGCCTGCAACACGGCAACGAGCGCCGCGGCTGTCCGTCTGCGTGCTGAATACGAGTTGCCGATCATCGGGATCGAGCCTGCGGCCAAGCCAGCCGTCTTGGAAAACCCGGACCAGGAGGTCGTGGTCATGGCCACGCCTTTGACCTTGCGGGAAAGCAAGTTCAACAACCTGCTGCAAAAATACGACAAGGACCACCAGGTGGTCAAGGTGCCGGCGCCCAAGCTGGTTGAGCTGATTGAACAGGGGCAGACCAAGTCGCCTGAGCTTTACTCTTACCTGCACCAAGTCCTTGATCCCTATGCTGGCAAGGCTTCCGCGGTCGTCTTGGGCTGCACCCACTTCCCCTTTGCCAAGCAGGCCATTCTTGACGTCTTGGGCCATCAGACCCGCGTTTATGACGGAGCCATCGGGGCTGCTAATGAGGTCAAGCACCAGCTGGCCAAGCGGGACCAACTGACTGAGCGGACTGAGGCCGGGCGGATCATTTTTGAAAACAGCGCCCCAGGCGCCAGTGCCTTAAGCGAAGAGCTGTACCAGCTGTTCAGAAGTGAAAATTGATCAAAAACGCGCCGGCTGCTTTTTCTTTCAGCGGACCAGTCTTGTATAATATAAGAGGATAAAAATAGCCAAGCTATAAAAATGTTTAACTTTGTTTGCGACTAACAGGAGGAACTTTTAAATGAAGAAACCTGCAGAATGCACGACCATCTTAGTCGGCAAGAAGGCCACGATTGACGGTTCAACCATGATTGCCCGCAGTGAGGACGGCGGCAGCCAGATCATTCCGGAAGCCTTTATTGCCGTTAATCCAGAAGAGCAGCCAAAGCACTACAAGAGCGTTTTGACCGGCCAGGAAATCGACGACGAGGACCTGCTCCCGAATCCTTTGCGCTACACCAGCGCGCCTGATGCTTCCGGCAAGCATGGGGTCTGGGCCGCGGCTGGGATCAACGATGCCACGGTAGCCATGACCGCGACTGAAACCATTACGACCAACAGCCGGATCCAAGGGATTGACCCCTTGGTTGAAAAGGGAGGCTTGGGCGAAGAGGACTTCGTGACTTTGACCCTGCCATACATCCACTCTGCCCGCGAAGGGGTTGAGCGCTTGGGCTACTTGGTTGAAAAGTACGGGACTTATGAAATGAACGGCTCAGCCTTTGCTGACCATGATGAAGTCTGGTACATCGAAACCATCGGCGGCCACCACTGGGCTGCCCGCCGCATCCCTGATGATGCCTACGTTGCCGCCCCAAACCGCCTGAACATCGACTTTTTTGACTTTGACGACAAAGACAACTTCATGTGCTCAAGCGACCTGCTGGACCTGATCAACGAATACCACTTGAACCCAGACTACACGGGCTACAACCTGCGCCACATTTTTGGCTCTTCAACCATCAAGGACGCCCACTACAACAACCCGCGCGCTTGGTACATCCACCGCTACTTTGACCCAGAATGGGAAGGCAAGCCTGGCGACCAGGACCAGCCATTCATCACTTATGCCAAGAAGAAGATTTCCCCAGAAGACATCAAGTTCTTGGAAAGCTCCCACTACCAAGACACTGAATACGACGTCTACAGCACGACCAATACTGAAGCTGAAAAGAAGCTTTTCCGGCCAATCGGCATCAACCGGAACTTCGAAACCCACATTCTGCAGATCAGAAACGATGTTGAAGAGGGCATTGCCGGCGTGCAATGGCTGGCCTTTGGTCCTAACACCTTCAACGTCTTCGTGCCATTCTACACCAACGTCACGACGACTCCGGCCAGCTTCCAGACCGGTCCTGACTTTGACTTGAGCAAGATCTTCTGGATCAACAAGCTGAACGCCCAGCTTGGCGACACCAACTACAAGGTCTACAGTGCCTTGGAGCAGGCCTTTGAGGAAAAGACCATGGCCAAGCTGCGCAAGATCGAAAATGAGACCGACCGGGCCGTTAAGGGCTTGGAAGGCCGTGAGCTGCAAGCCAAACTGGAAGAAGCCAACCAGAAGATGGCCGACCTGGCTTATGAAAACACGGTTGCTTTAACTGGTGAAATGGTCGCTTCCGGCCACACTTTGATGAAGCTGAAATACGACCTGCTTGACTAAATTTATAAAAAATCAGTTGCCAGTCAATGTCATTAAGTTAAGACATTGGCTTTGAACAGCGCCTTAAGACACTCATCTGACTTAGCAATGTCAGATGAGTGTTTTTTTATGGAGATTGAATTTCGCACAACCGCTAAATAAGATTGGATTGCCAGTTCTTTTGCCGATTTCCTATTCAACAGCCTGGTCAATGGTAGAATAGAAGGGCAGATGCTTAAAAAAAGGAGTTATCAATGGAAAAAGCACAAGAAATTCAAATGCTGAAGGATTTTTCCGATGCCAATGCCACTTCCGGCTTTGAAACGGAATTCGTCAAGCTCTTCACGGACACGGTCAAGGACTACGCTGACCTGGAAGTCGACGGGATGCTCAACGTCTACGCTGCCAAGAAGCAGAACAAGGGCCAGCGGCCAGTCATCCAGCTGGATGCCCACTCCGACGCCGTAGGCCTGTTGACCCAGGCAGTCCGCCCTAACGGCCTGCTCAAGTTCGTCACCCTGGGCGGCTGGAACAACGTTGTCTTGCCATCAATGAAGGTCAAGGTCAGAAACAAGGACGGGGAATACATCCCGGGCGTTGTGGCCCTGAAGCCGCCGCACTTCATGACGGCCGCTGAGCGCAAGGCCGTGCCGCAAGTGGCTGACCTGTCCATCGACGTTGGCTCCTCCAGCCGGGAAGAGACCATCAAGGACTACAAGATCGACACGGGCTGCCCGATCTTCGTCGACGTCAAGTGCGAGTACAATGACAAGACTGGCCTCTTCTTCGGCAAGGACTTTGACGACCGCTTCGGCGCCGCGGCCATGGCTGACGTCTTGGAAAACCTGAAGGATGAAGAAACCAACTTTGACGTCGTGGCTGCCTTGTCCAGCCAAGAGGAAGTTGGCCTGCGCGGGGCTTACGTGACGGCCCGCAAAGTCAAGCCAGACGTCTGCCTGGTTCTGGAAAGCTGCCCGGCTGACGACACCTTTGAGCCTGAATGGCTGTCACAGACTGGCCTGAAGCGCGGGCCAATGCTGCGGGACATGGACGTGACCTTCCTGCCAAACCCGAAGTTCCAGCAGTATGCCTGCGATCTGGCGGACAAGAACGGGATTCCTTACACCCGTTCAGTCAGAACTGGCGGCGGCCAGGACGGCGCGGCCATCTACTATGAAAACGGGGCGCCGACCATCGTCATCGGCATTCCGGTCCGTTATGAGCATTCGCCTTACTGCTTCAGCAGCTACAAGGACTTCAAGGCTTCAGTTGACTTGGCTTTGGCCATCATCCGCGACCTTGACCAGGAAAAGCTGGACTCCTTCAAATCTTTTGACTAGACTGATTTGTGAAAAAAACACTAGCTTTTTAACTAATAATTGTTATAATTGGCTTGATAAAAGTAATTATTTAAGTGATATTCTGTTGATTGCAGCAAATCAATAACGCGAACGAAAGCCACTAGGGGTGCCTACCGCTGAGAGACCATTGGTCGACCCTTTGAACCTGAACAAGACAATTCTTGCGCAAGGGAAGTGTCATTATTTAAGTGCGAGCATGAACTCCTACTGGCTTTGTTTTAGCTGGATAGGAGTTTTTATTATGTTTAGAAAAGAAAAAAGCTGGAACGTCAAGGCCGTCATCCTGGTAGCTTTAATTGGGGTTATCATGGGCGTGATCTATCAATATGTCTTCAATCCGCTCTATAACGCTACCAAGGTGGCCTTGTCCTTTGTCGGCCAAGGTCCACTGGCCGATGAGCTCTACTCAGGCCTGTGGTACATGGCCGCGCCTTTGGCCATGTACTTCGTGCCGACCTTTGGTTCCGGCGTGATCGGCGAGACCCTGGCCGCGACGGTTGAAATGGCCTTTGGCGGTCAATGGGGGGCTTTGACCATTCTGGAAGGTGCCGTGCAGGGGGCCTTCAACGAAATCGGCTTCTTCCCCAAGAAGGAAAACTATGACCGCTTCAGCTGGACCAGCTTGATTATCGGGGCCATCTGCTGCCACGTTGCCGCCTTCATCATGTGCTACTTCATCTATGGCTGGAATGCCTACAAGCCAAGCCTGCTGATCGAAATGTTCATTGCCGGCATGGCCTCGGCCGTCTTCTTTGACGCCGTTTTGGTCAAGTGGATCACCAAGCTTTTTGACAAAATCATGAAGTAAGCAGCGCTTGCTTTAAAAAAGCAAGCCAGCAGGCACAAACGCGCAAGATCAGCAAGCAGAACGGGAATTTTATCTTAAAATTGATAAAATAATGCAAATTTGCTGACAAGTCTGTCTTTTGGGTGTACAATCAGAAACATATCTCAAAAAACTTGATATTTGCTAATATCAAGATCATTGAAAGGAGCAAAAGACATGACACGCATTAAATTATGTGAACCAAAGAACGCGAACAAGGAATACTGGGAAGTAGTCGGCGTGGTAATTGCGCTGATGCTCCTCATTACTCTGCTTGGCTTGCACGCCGACAGCTTCATGATGTAAGCTTAAATGAATTTAACCAGCAGCCATCGAAATCAGACTAAAAAAGGCGCGAGTCAATTTGACTCGTGCCTTTTGCGTTTTGACGTAAATTATTTAGCTGGGTTAGGCTTGGCCGGCATCGTGGCTTCCGAGCGCTCATGGCGCTTGTGGTCCCTGATGATGGACAGGAGCTTGGAGGAAACCATGTCGATGGCGACATCGTTTTCGCCCCCGCGGGGGATGATGATGTCCGCGTACTTCTTTGACGGCTCAATGAACTGGTTGAAGCTGGGCTTGACCGTGGCCAGGTACTGGGCGATGATCCAGTCGATTGACCGTCCGCGCTCCTGGGTGTCGCGCTGCAGGCGGCGGATAAAGCGGATGTCGTCGTCAGCATCGACGAAGAGCTTGACGTCCATGAACTGGCGCAGCTCTTCTGAGGCCAGGACCAGAATCCCTTCAACGATGATAATGTCGGCGGGCTCAACGTGGATCGTGTCCTTGGCCCGGGTCAGGGTGTTGAAGTTGTAGGTCGGCATCTCGATAGCCTGGCCGTTGAGCAGCTGCTTGAGCTGGCTGACCATGTAGTCGGTGTCGTAGGCGTTGGGGTGGTCGTAGTTAATCGCCTTGCGCTCTTCCATGGACAAGCCGGCGTTGTCTTTATAGTAGGCGTCTTCCGTCAGGATCAAGACCCTGTCGGCTGGCAGGCGCTTGCTGATCGCTTTGGCCACCGTGGTCTTGCCAGAGCCTGAGCCCCCGGCAATCCCGATGACCAGTGGTTTTTGTCTTTCTGCCATTATGCTTCCTTCTGTTCTTCCAAATCATTGCGGCGCAGGATGTCGCGAATCTTGGTCGTCAGCATGTCCAAGGCAACCTGGTTGCCGCCGCCTTCAGGAACGATGATGTCGGCATAGCGTTTGGACGGCTCAACGAACTGGTGGTAGCTTGGCTTCACCGTGGCCATGTACTGGTCGATGATGTAGTCGAAGCTGTAGCCGCGTTCGGCCATGTCGCGGCGCTGGCGGCGGATCAGGCGGATGTCGTCGTCAGTGTCGACGTAGATCTTGATGGCCATCAGGTCGCGCAATTCAGGAATGGCCAGGACCAGGATTCCTTCCAGGATGATGATGTCAGCTGGCTCCACGTGGACCGTTTCGTGCTTGCGCAGGTGGGTCGGGAAGTCGTAGACCGGCATCTCGACGGCCTTGCCGCTGGTCAGGTCCTGCAGCTGGCTGATCAGCAGGTCAGTGTCAAAGGCGTTGGGGTGGTCAAAGTTGATCTGGTCCCGTTCTTCCTGGGTCATTTCCGGGTGGTCCTTGTAATAGGAATCTTCCGTAATGATCCGGATCCGGTCGTTCTTAAACTGGTCGTACAGCTCGTGGGCAATGGTCGTCTTCCCTGAGCCAGAGCCACCAGCAATTCCGATAATAATGGGGTGTTTCTTATGTGACATTATTAAACTCCTTTAACATTATATTATAGAGGCCCAAGGGGACAGGGTCTAGCAAATCTTGTCAAAAAGCCGCTGCTTGCCATTTTTTCCTGCTTGCCGATTTCCCAGCTTTAGCCTGATTGGCTTAAGGGCTCGTTCGGAATTGACCCGTTTAGGGGCAAAACTTGCTTTTTCTTTAAAAATAAGGCGAAAGCCTTTGGAAAATAAGGGGATTTTTCTGATCTAAAGGGTAACTGTTAATAAACGTAAGTTACCTTAGGGTGAAACTTAATTTTATTAAGCATGAAAAGGGTTGATTTAACAAAAATAAACTGTAAGCGGAATCCTAATATTAAAAAAACGTTAAATCAGCCTGTCCCCGAGAGGATGACACTTGTAATTGCGACAATTTTCTGCTAAATTTAATGAAAAATTAAGGAAGACCAAACAGCAATTGACGGTCGTCCAGCCGGCAGGATGCAAAAATGTTAAGAATTAGTACTTACTTTTTGTTATTGAGATCCGGCTTTGGAGGAATTGGCAGCTAAGCAGACTTAGCGATCCGGACTGGAATTTTTTAATTTAGCATTAAGCAACCGAGGAGGACCCAAGATGGCAGCAATCATCGAATTCAAGAACGTCAACAAATACTACGGTACCTACCATGCCCTGAAGGACATCAACTTATCCATTGATGAAGGGGAAGTCGTATCAGTTATCGGCCCTTCAGGTGCCGGCAAGAGTACCCTGATTAGAACCATCAACGGCTTGGAAGGCATTTCTTCAGGCGTCTTGGACGTTGATGGCCACGACCTGGCAGACAAGCGCACCGACCTCAACAAGATCAGAAGAGACGTCGGCATGGTCTTCCAGCACTTCAACCTGTACGAAAACCACACCGTTTTGGAAAACATCATGCTGGCCCCAAGAATCGTCCTGCACCGGGACGAACAGGAAAACCGCCAATTGGCTGAAAAGCTCTTGAAGCAGGTCGGCTTGCTGGACAAGGAAGAAGCTTACCCGCGCCAGCTCTCCGGTGGGCAAAAGCAGCGTGTCGCCATTGCCAGATCACTGGCGATGAAGCCCAAGGTTCTGCTGTTTGACGAACCAACTTCCGCCCTTGACCCGGAAATGATTCAAGACGTCCTGGACGTTATGAAGAACATCGCGGCCCAAGGGATGACTATGGTCGTCGTTACTCACGAAATGGGCTTTGCCCGGGAAGTGAGCGACCGCGTGATCTTCTTTGACCAGGGGACCGTTTTGGAAGACTCACGCAACCCGCAAGACTTCTTCGAACATCCGCACCACATGCGGGCGCAAGAATTCTTGAGCAAGGTGATTGACCGCTAATTGAGGAAAGGAGCGGCACATCTGATGAAAAACGCAAGAAGATTTTTTAAGCGAGCAGCGGCGCTCCTCCTGCTGCTGGTGAGCGGGACGGCCCTGGCTGCCTGCGGCAATACCAGCGCTTCATCCAATCCCGACCGGGTCTATGACCACGTGATCCAGTCCAAGACCGTCACTTGGGGCGTCAAGTACGACACGACCCTGTTTGGGCTGAAGAGCGTCAAGACCAACAAGCTGGAAGGCTTTGAAATCGACCTGGCCCGGCTTTTGACCAAGACGATCGCGGGCAAGGACGCCAAAACCAAGTTTATCGAAGTCACCCCGCAGACCAAGATTCCGCAACTGAAGAACAACAACCTGGACGCGGTTCTGGCCTGCATGACCATTACGCCGGAAAGAAGAAAGTCCGTTGACTTCTCAACCCCTTACTTCAAGGCTGGTACCTCGCTTTTGACCAAGACGACCAGCAGCGTCAAGTCCGTCAAGGACCTGAACAAGAAGGGCAAGGTCGTGATCATCTGCAAGGGGACGACGGCAGCTGACGACATCGCCAAGCAGGCACCTAAGGCTAAGATCCGGGCCTACAACGACTACGGCTCTTGCACCAACGCCCTGTTAGCCGGGCAAGGGGATGCCTTTGCAACTGACAACGGGATCCTGGCCGGGATCGCCGCCCAGCACAAGAACCTGCATCTGGTTGGCGGCACCATTGCCGTTGAGCCATACGGGATCGCGGTTGAAAAGGGACAGACGAAAATGCTCAATGCCATCAACAAGGCCTTGAAGACCGTCAAGGCTGACGGCAGCTATGACAAGCTGGTCAGAAAGTGGTTCGGCAGCATCAATGGTTTCAGTGTCAAGGAGGCTGAATATTAATGTTTAACTTATTGTCAGAAAACTGGTCAACGTTCCTGCTTGGCTTCTGGAACACCATTCTTTGCAGCGTGATCGCGCTGTTCTTCAGTCTAGTGATCGGTTCCGGCTTTGCCATTTTGGAAACCGTGCCAAGCAAGTTTTGGCGCGGGGTAGCCAAGGTCTACGTTGAAATTTTCCGGAACATTCCGTTGCTGGTCGTAACCATGGTCTTCTATCTGGTATTGCCGACCTACACGCCTTTAAAGCTGACCGGCTTTCAAGCCGGGACTATCGGCTTGTCTATTTACTCTTCAGCCTTCATTGCTGAAACGGTCCGCTCCGGGATCAACTCTGTCGGCGAGGGGCAGATGGAAGGGGCCCGGTCCAACGGGATGACCTACTGGCAGGCCATGCGCTACGTTATCTTGCCGCAGGCCTTCAAGATCGTCATTCCAGCCCTGGGCAACCAGTTCGTCAACCTGATCAAGAACTCCAGCATCCTGGCCTTCGTTGCCGGCTTTGACCTGATGTACCAAGGCGACATCGTTGCCTCCAACACTTTCCAGACGATTCCAAGCTATGTCTTAGTCGGGATCTTCTACTTGATCCTGACCCTGCCGATGAGCTACTACATGCAGTACTTGGAAAAGAAGACGGCTTAAGAGGAGGAAGAATAAATGCAAAATCTGGCAAATGCTTTGTCCTGGACCAACCTGCACTTCTTGCTGCAGGGGTTCTGGGTCACGATTGAAGTTTCCGTGATTTCAATCATTTTGAGTTTCATTTTTGGCTTGATTCTTGGGGTGCTCCGCTACACCAGAGTTGATGAGACCACGACCGTCATTTCCCGAGTGGTCGGCGTGATCGTTGACATCTTGCGGAACCTGCCTTTGCTGCTGATCATCTTCTTCTCCTACTTCGGCCTGCCGGTCATGGGGATCAGAGTGGATGCCTTCCAGGCTTCAGTTATCGCCATGGTAGTCTTTGAATCAGCCATGATTGCGGAAGTCGTGCGTTCCGGGATCAACTCCGTTGACCCAGGGCAGATGGAAGGGGCCCGGTCCAACGGGATGACCTATGTCCAAGCCATGGTACACGTGGTGATGCCTCAAGCTTTGACGCGGATGATTCCAGCCTTGCTGTCCCAGTTCGTGTCTTTGATCAAGGACACGTCACTGGCCACGATCATCGTTTTGCCTGAATTGCTCTACCACGCGGAAATCATCTACAACCAAAACACCAACTACATGATTCCAATGTACTTGACAGTTGCGGTAATGTACTTCATCATTTGTTTCGTGCTGTCCACTTTTGCCAATTACCTGAGCAAGCGGATCAAGTACTAAGCTGAATGAAAGATTCAAATTCTAAAACAAAATATCAAGATTAATGCTTGTACAAAGCGCCAACGTAGTTTGTTGCTTGCCAAGGAGGAGGTTATAAATGGCACGTAAACTTACCAAGTTGCTGGCTTTCTTCGCTGCACTGCTTGTGGCCTTGAGCTTGACTGCTTGTTCAAAAACTGGAAAAGAGACCAGTTCGGCAACCTACGACCGGGTCAAGAAAAGCAAGACCATTACCTGGGGGATGCGGGCTGATACCCGCCTGTTCAGCATGATGGACACCAAGACAGGCAAAGCGAAGGGCTTTGAAGTCGACTTGGCCCGTGCCATTACCAAGAAGATCTTAGGGCCCAAGGGCAAGATGAAGATTGAATACATCAGTGAAAAGTCCAGAATCATGGACTTGAAGATCGACAACGTCGACGCGGTCATGGCGACCATGACCAATACGCCTGAGCGCCAGAAGATCATCAACTTCTCTGACACCTACTTCATGGCTGGTGAGAACTTTATCGTCCAAAAAAAGAGCAAGTTCAAGACCGTCAAGGATTTCAACAGCAGCAAGTACGTGATTGCCGCCGTTAAGGGATCAACCGCTGAAGCTGACGTCCACAAGTACGCCCCAAAGGCCCGGATTATCTTCTATGACGACTATGGCTCCTGCTACAACGCCTTAAAGGCGGGCAAGGCCGTGGCCATGATCAGCGACAATACGGTCTTGGCCGGTTTGATGTATGCTGACCGCGACAAGTACCGTCTGCTGGACAAGAACTTTACCCAAGAGCCATACGCTATCGGGATCAAGAAGGGGCAGACCAAGTTCACCGAAGCCGTGAACCAGGCCCTGAAGGAGATCCGGGAAGACGGGACCTATAACCGCCTGATGAAGAAGTGGTTCACCGGCATTTCCGGCTTCAGCATCGAAGAGGCGACAAAGACGAAGTTGGACTAGCCGGCAAACAAGGCCACTGGGAAATATTTAGCAAAAACACTCATTGTTAAAAAGTTAACAAGAATTGGAAAAGACGCACCCGTCAAGGGCGCGTCTTTTCTTGCACTGTCAGTTATGTAAGCGCGATTAATTTTAACAATAATTTTGCACAAGAGTGGCTAATTTCTTGTACAATTGAAATAGAATGGTTTCACTGGGTCAGCCGTGAAACCTGCTCATTTCGAAATGAATTTAATGGTACACATAGGAGACAAATATGAGCAAAAGACAATTTGGTCTAATCTATATTTCTTCTTATCAGGCGCGTCTATTTATCGTCGATTTGAAGAAACTTACAATTCTGGAACAGTTGAACTCGCCGCAGTTCGTGCAGTCTGGGAAGAAGTTTGAAGTCTACGAAAACGAGCTGCCGCGCTTGGTTGACGCGCTGATCGGCTTCAAGCGCAAGATCGCGGAATACGGGATTGACAATTACAAGGTTTACGGGAACCGGCAGCTGCTGGATAAGATTTCTGCCCGCTACCTGTCCGATCAGATCAAGGTTAGAACCGGTTTGGACGTCGAATGGCTGAACGGGGCCCAAATTGCCTACTACAAGATCATTGCCGCGATGGCCCTGCCGCAGTTCTCTGAACTCAAGGATGACGAATCCACCTACCTGCTCAGCATGGGGAGCGCGATGCTGAACCTGACCATGTTTAAGGGCCAGCATTATGTCTCTACCTGGAACTTTGCCATGGGTCCGGAAGAAATCGAAGAACTGTCTGAAATGACCCGCGATACGCCAATCGACCCGGTTGACATCATCAGCGACTTTATTTCAAGAAAGCTGGTCAGCTTCAAGACCATCAACAAGCCAACCGGCCGGGCCCGCCTGATCATCCAGCACGTTTCCGGCGCCGGCGAGCAGAGCCTGTACCCGCAAGAACGGGCCAGCGTCATCAAGCTGGAAGACTTTGACCAGACTTATGAAGACTTCCGGGAAGCGCCAGACCAGTTCTTGATGAAGAAGTACGGCTTGGACACCAATGGCCTGGCCAGAATGAAGCCATCCGTCGTCTTGATTCACCAATTGATCAGGGTGATCAAGCCGGAAGTGATGACCTTGACCCAGTCATCAGCCATCACAGGCTTGATGATTCAGGCTGCTGCCAAGTTCAAGTACCGGCCAGACGACTATTCAACCATCGTCATGACCGCGACCAAGAACATTGCCCAGCGCTACAGCTCAGGCGGCAAGCACTCAAACCTGACCAACGTTTTTGCCTTGCACATTTTTGACCGCTTAGCCCACGTGGGCATGGTGGACAAAGACGACCGCCAGCTGTTGGAAATTGCCGCCCGCCTGCACGATATCGGCAACTTCATCAACTTCCACAACCACTACGCGCACGCCGCCTACATCGTTGACGCCAACCAGATCATCGGCCTGTCTGACGAGCAGAATGAAATGCTCAAGAGCATCTTGAAGCACCAGGACGTGACCAGCCTGAACGCGGATGAGCGCGAATACCGCCACCTTGATCCGGCCCTGCAGGTCCGCGTGGCCAAATTGGCGGCTATCCTGCGCCTGGCCAACAGCCTGGACGCGTCAAGAAAGCAGAAGATCAGCAAGATCGTCGTGTCAATCAAGAACGATACCATGCAGATCACGGTGCGCAGCAAGCGCGACCTGACCTTGGAACGGTTCGTTTTTGAAAAGAATGTCGGTCTGGCCGAAGCCGTCTTTGGGATGAAGATTAATCTGAAGCAAAAGAGGGGAAAGTAAGACGATGACTAAAGAAACAGAAAAACAAATCACAGAATTTACTGATCCTAGCTATTACAGCAACCGGGAATTGAGCTGGCTGGACTTCAACGACCGCTGCCTGGATGAAGCCAGAAACCCGGATGAGCCGCTTCTGGAAAGGGCCAACTTCCTGGGCATCACCCAGTCAAACGTTGACGAATTCTACATGGTCCGCGTGGCTTCCTTGAGCAAGCTGGTCGCCGCTGACGTGCAAAGCAAGGATGCCAGCGGGCTGACTCCGCTTGAGCAATTGAACGCCATCAACGAGAAAGAGCATGAAGTCGTTGAGCGCCGCTACTCAACCTACTCCCGTTCGCTGTTGCCTTTGCTGAGGCGGCAGAACATCCGCATCTTGGACGTGGATGAGCTGAGCGAGGACCAGGAAGAGTATATCCGCCGCTACTTCAACAACGAATTGTACCCAGTCCTGACGCCAATGGCTGACGACCAGTCCCGGCCGTTCCCATTCATCAGCAACGACTCGCTGAACATTGCCATCCGCCTCAGAAGCGAAGAAGACGGCAAGCACGAGTTCGCGACCGTCCGTGTGCCGAACATCTTCCCGCGGCTGGTCAAGCTGCCGGATGGCGAAAATAACTTCATCATGCTGGAAGACATCGTCAAAAAGTACCTGGACCGCCTGTTTGACGGCTACGAAATCCGTCAGGCATCCTGCTACCGGGTTACCCGGGACATGGACCTGGACGTGTCTGAAAGCGATACTTCCGACTTCCTTTTGGCCGTCCGCAAGCAATTGAAGGACCGCGAGCACGGGCACGTGACCCGCTTGGAAGTTGAAAGCTCAATGAGCGCCAAGCTGGTCAAGCACCTGATGAAGCGGCTGAACGTGGATGAGCCAAGCGTCTTCTCCATCAACGGCCCGATCGACCTGACCTTCTTGAAGAAGCTGCCAGGTCTGGTTGAAGGCCACGATGACCTGCGCTATGAGCCAATGCATGCCTACATCGACCCGGCCCTGCGCAGCGACCACAATATTTTTGACTCAATCAGGGAAAAGGACTACCTGGTCCAGCACCCATATGACAGCTTTGACGCCGTCTTGAACTTCGTCAAGCAGGCTGCCAAGGACCCGGACGTCTTGGCCATCAAGATGACCCTGTACCGGGTTTCCGGCAACTCACCGATCATCAAGTACCTGGGCCAGGCGGCCCAAGCCGGCAAGCAGGTAACCGTTCTGGTTGAAGTCAAGGCCCGCTTTGATGAATCAAACAACGTCCACTGGGCGAGAACCCTGGAACAGATGGGCTGCCACGTAATCTACGGGCTGGTTGGCCTGAAGACCCACACCAAGGTAACCCTGGTTATCAGAAGAGACAGCGACGGCATCCGCCGCTACCTGCACCTGGGGACTGGGAACTACAACGACGTTACCGCCCACTTCTACACTGACTTGGGGCTGTTTACCTGCGATCGTGACCTGGGCGTGGACGCCACCAACCTCTTCAACATGCTGTCTGGCTACTCCAAGCCGCCTTACTTCAGCAAGCTGCGGATTTCGCCGAAGCTGATCCGCCAGTTCATCTATGAAAAGATCGACAACGAAATCGCCATCGCCCGAGCGGGCCGCCATGCCGAGATTCACATGAAGATGAACTCCCTGTCTGACCAGGACGTGATCGCCAAGCTGTATGAAGCCTCCGCTGCCGGCGTCAAGATTCACTTGATCGTGCGCGGGATCTGCTGCCTGCGGACCGAAATTCCAGGCGTTTCTGACAACATTGAAGTGCACTCGATCGTGGGCCGCTTCCTGGAACACAGCCGGATCTACTACTTCTACAACGACGGCAAGGAAGAAGTCTACCTGGCCAGTGCCGACATGATGCGGCGGAACCTGAACCGGCGCGTTGAAACCCTCTTCCCGATCCTGCAGGACGACCTTAAGGCCCGGGTCTTGGATATTTTTGCCAAGATGTGGCGGGACAATGTTCAAGCCCGGATCCTGCACGGGACCGAATGGGTTCACGCTGACCGCCGCGGGCAAAGTCCGTTCAGCAGCCAG
This sequence comes from Faecalicatena absiana, assembly GCA_017309015.1. GTDB lineage: Bacteria > Bacillota > Bacilli > Lactobacillales > Lactobacillaceae > Lactobacillus > Lactobacillus absianus. Next base: position 272,710 of record JAEDAG010000001.1, on the reverse strand, counting down.
GAATACTTCATCGCCGAGGCCGAGGAAAAGGTCCAGGCGGTCAAGGAAGCCGAAGCGGCTGAATCCGAAATCCACAAGGACGCTTTTGAAGCTATGAAGCCGCAGGAAAACGAGCTGGAAGACACGGAAGACTAAAATTTATAATTAGCATGCACGAAAAGATTGTTTGATTAGAAGGCTTTATGAAGACAGACAAGCATGAAATTGAGAGCTTCAAGATTGACCAGCTGTTCATCGGCGACAGCAAGGAGGACCTGATCAAGCTTGGGAAAGCGCGCCGGCTCACGTATCCAATCAGGGCCATCTCCACCTTTAATCCGGTTGACCGGGACGTGGTTCACTTGATCCGCCTCACTGAGGAAAAAATGATCCCGGAATTGCTGGGGATGCGGCATGAGCGGATGATGCAGAATCCTTTTTCCTACTTCCGGGCCACGGCAGGGATCATGGAAGCGGACCTCAGGGCTTTTGACGATTGCTTGAGCCATATTCCAGTCATTATCTGCGGGGACTCCCACCTGACCAATTTTGGCTTCTTTGCTTCGCCTGAGCGCCAGCTGCTGTTTGGCCTCAACGACTTTGACGAAGCCCGGATCGGCAACTGGGAATTTGACTTGAAGCGGCTGTTGACCAGCATCGTATTGACCGGGCGGATCAACGGCTTTGACCAGGACGCGATCAAGAACGTCCTGCGCAATTCCGTCCACGGCTACCGCCGGGGGATTGACTACGCCAACTCCTTTGACCTGCTGGACTTGTTCTACGCTTCCTACAACATCAACGACTTGATCGAAGAGATGACGGAAAGCGAGCAGATGAAGGCGGTCTTGAAGAAGGTGGCCCAAAGGGCGCCGAAGAACAACTCAGACAAGGTGGTCAAGAAGTTCACCCACTTGGACGCGGACGGGCAGCTGCGCTTTAACGAAAATCCGCCGCGTGCCCGGCGGGTGTCGCCTGGGCTCTATGCCCAATTGCTGCAGGGGATGGGCGAGTACCAGCAAAGCGTCTCAGATGACGTGCGGGTGCTGCTGATGAGCTACCAGGTTACGGACATAATCCGCTACTCAGTCGGCGTTGGCTCTTGGGGCACGCGTTGCTACCTGGCCCTGCTGACGGGCAAGGATGGCAGCCACCTGGTGCTTCAGATCAAAGAGGCCATGCCGCTGCGCTACAACCTGTCCGCCTTGACGGTCAGTGAAAGCCGGTCCCAGGAAAAGGACGAAGGCAAGCGGATCATCACGGCCCAGCGGGTGCTGCAGACCCACTATGACCCCTTCCTGGGCGCCATGCACGTCAATGGGCGCTCCTTCTATGTCCGTCAATTCCGCGACATGAAGGACTCCATTGACCCCCTGAAATTAGATCTGGAAAGCTTTTCAGCCTATTGCCTGATCTGCTCCTTCATTTTGGCCGTAGCCCACTACGAAAGTCCGACCGCGCCAATGATCTATGGCTATGTCCACAAGCAGCGCGACTTGGATGATGGCCTGGCCAGCTGGGCGCTGGCATATGCCGACCAGATGGAAAGGGACTACGCCGCCTTCAGCAAGTATTTGCAGGGCGAGGATGGGGATCTAGATGATTAATGAATGCCTGACTGATAAAGAGCGGGTGCAGCTGGCGCAAAAAGCCTACGAGGGCTTGAACATCGGGGAGACGGTCGAGATCGGCCAGAAGGCCATCGGCGTCTTGACCCGGGACGTTTATGCCGAAGACGGGATGCAGGCTTTTTTGCTGGAAAACCACACGGGCCCGCAGATTGAGATTACGGTCCTGTTCAAGGGCTCGTATGGCCTGAAAAAGGGCAACGTCACCACTTGGCGCGACGAATGGATGAAGACCAACCTGCCAATTTTTGTCAATATGGTAACGGATTCCAGGGCCGTGCCCAGTCAGCTGCTTACAGCCGCCAAGTACTTGAACCGCTGGCTGCTTGAATTCCCTAAGAGCCGTTTTTACATCTACGGCCATTCCTTAGGGGCAATCAACGCCCAGTATGCCCTGGCCAATTGCCGCCACTCCGGGCAGATTGCTGGAGCCTACCTCTATGAGGGGACCAATATCTGGCGGATGCTGGACCGGCGCCAGCGGCAGATGGCCAATCACTTGCGCCCCAAGATCAATGCCTACGTGGATATCTATGATCCCGTGACCTTGGGCTATACGGCAACGCACAAGATGGTGGGCCGGCTGCACTATATCGACAGCGTGCAGCTGAAGAATCCGGTCAAGCAGCACATGTGGGGCGGCTACCGCTTTGATGAGCATGGCCGCTTATTGGAAAAGCCGGTTGATGCCAAATTTCTGCTCAGCAGCCAGCGGCAGGGCAGGTTCTTGTCCACGACGGGCGAGTTATCGGCGCTTTTGTCCGGCCGCAAGAAGCTGGCTGAAGCCGCCAGTCCAAAATGGCAGCAGCTTAAGGAGGACTTGTTCAACTCCAGCTTCATGAAGGAATTCGGCGACCGCTATGACAATTTTGAGGGAAAAGACGGGCAATGAGCCCGTCTTTTTTCTGTGCATGATCTTGGCTATAATAGGCATGATGGATTTTGTAGAGTGGCTTTTTGGAGGTTGAAAAAATATGGCAGAAACATTGCAGGCAGTCCTGGAGAGGCAGCTGCTGGATGACGCGGATCCAGCCCTGGACCATTTCCAGGACGACTTTTACGGCGATTTCTACGACTTTTTCGCCAACTACCAGAACTTCAAGATGCTGACCGGGCAATTGACGCCGGCAGACCTGAAGAAACTGAAGCTTTACCTTTACCTGGACATCTTCAACTCCGTGGACTTTCGCGGCCGGAAGACCTACCGCTATTGCCTGGTCTTTGACCATGAGCTGAATTTTCTGGCGGCTGAGTCCGACTTTACGCTGAGCGCCCTGATCCGCGACTTGCGCAAGACCCCGGACCGGGTCAGTGACTATGAGCAGGTCAAGCAGCAGGTTCTGGCGGGCCTGGCGGAAAGGTTCCAGTCAGCGGCAAGCGACGGCAATCAGAGAATTCAGAACTTCAATGAAGTCGTAGCTGACATCTATGACAAGTACAGCCTTAACCGCTACAAGATTGCTTACAGTCTGAAGTAGCATTGATGTGAACCTGGCGCCAATTTGGCGGCAGGTTTTTTATTGTGAAAAATGCTTGCCAGCCCGTGCAGGCGAAGTTCGGTTATAATTATTTTTAGATAGCAAACGTCAGAAAAATGAATGAGAGGATCAAACTATGAAACGGATTATTGTTGTTGGCTCAAGCAACGTGGACACGACCCTGCACGTTCAGGACTTCCCAAAGCCTGGCGAAACGATCAACGCCACTGGCGTCAGTGAAGCCGGCGGTGGCAAGGGGGCCAACCAGGCCATCGCGGCGGCCAAGAGCGGGGCAGAATGTACTTTTATTTCCCGGGTCGGCGATGACAATTTCGGTCCCTGGATGATCGACCAGCTGTCAGGCTACGGGGTCAAGACTGGCCACATCCTGACTACTCCCGACGAAAAGACCGGCCATGCTTACATTACTTTGAATGCCGAAGGGCAAAACGACATCATTATCGATCATGGCGCCAACTACAAGCTGACCAGCGCCGACGTTGAAAAGGCCAAGGACTTGATTGCCCAAGCCGACTGCGTCGTAGCCCAGCTGGAAACCCCGATCCCGGCGACGGTCGCGGCTTTCAAGCTGGCCAAGGCTGCCGGCAAGGTGACCATCCTGAATCCTGCCCCGGCAGTCAAGGACCTGCCCCAGGAATTGCTGGACTTGACTGATGCCATTACGCCAAACGAAACCGAAAGCGCCCTGTTGACGGGCTTGCCGGTTGAAAATGAGGCCGACTTGGCCAAAAATGCCGCCAAGCTGCACGAGATGGGGATCAAGACGGTCATCATCACTTATGGCAGCAAGGGCTCATATGTCTCAGCCGAAGCCTTTACCGGTCTGGTTCCAGCCTTCAAGGTCAAGGCAGTGGACACCACGGCGGCTGGGGACACCTTCCTGGGCTACTTTGCCGGGACCGTCAAGAGCGACTTCAGCAACGTTCAGGAGGCAGCCCGTTTTGCCAACCGCGCCAGCTCCCTGGCCGTGCAAAAGCTTGGCGCCCAGCCGTCAATTCCTGCCTCAGCCGAAGTCAAGGCTGCTGATGAGGCAGATAAATAGATAAAAAATAGGATTTTTGGGCAAACTGGTGTAAAGTAGGCACAGGAAAAACATCGAGTCACAATCATTAAGAAGCAGAAAGGATAATAAGCGAATGCTGATCGCACCTTCAATTTTAAATGCAGACAATATGTTCCTTGGCGAGCAGATTCAGGAAGCCGTTGACGCGGGCATTACCCGCTTCCATATCGACGTCATGGATGGCCACTTCGTATCCAACCTGTCCTATGGCCCGCAATTGGTCAAGGACTTCAAGCGCCACTTTCCAAACGTCCAGGCGGAAGTCCACTTGATGGGGGACAAGGTCAACGAAATGGTGCCAGTCTTCGCGGACGCGGGTGCCGACTTAATCGAATTCCACTACGAAGCCGTTGAAAATCCCAACCAGATCGGCAGCTGGGCTGACTACCTCCACCGGCATGGCAGCCGTATGGGCGTGGCCTTGAACCCAAGCACTGACGTCAAGGTTTTGACCAAGCTGGCCGCCAAGATCGACCAAGCCTTGATCATGACCGTTTTCCCAGGCTTTGGCGGGCAAAAGTTCCTACCAGATTCAGCGGAAAGAATCAGGGCGGCCAAGGAAGTCGTTGACGCCCACGCTTCCCGCCCAGGCCGCCGGGTCATGATCGAAGTCGACGGGGGGATCAACGCCGAAACGGCCAAGATTGCCCAAGCAGCAGGCGCCGATGTCTTTGTTGCCGGCTCATATATTTTTGGCAAGGGCGACATTGCCGGCCAGGTCAAGGAGCTGACCGCGGCTTTGACTGAAGAAGAATAAACATCGAGAAAAAGCAAAGATTGACAGAAAAGGAGATAAGCAGATGGACCGCCAAAAGCAAGATGAATTGAAGCAGGCTGCCGCCAAGCAGGCAGCGGGCTTGGTAAAAGATGGCATGATTTTGGGCGTTGGGACCGGTTCAACGGTCAAGTTCTTCATCGATGAACTGGGCCGGCGCAAGGAAGAAGAAGGCCTGGCCCTTAAGGCTGTCGTCACGACGTCCAGCCGCAGCCGCAAGCAGCTGGAAGGCTTGGGCTTTACGGTCAGCGAGCTGGCTGACATTGACCAGGCCGACTTGACCGTCGACGGGGCTGACCGGGTTGACAAGCAGCTCAACGGGATCAAGGGCGGCGGCGCGGCTTTGACCTTGGAAAAGAACGTGGCCGTCAATTCCAAGAAGAACGTCTGGATCGTTGATGAAAGCAAGGTCGTGGACCACTTGAGCGGCTTCCCGCTGCCAGTCGAGGTCTTGCCGATCTCCTGCGAGCAGAACAAGCGCCGCTTTGAAGCGGAAGGGCTCAATCCGCAGTTTCGTTTGAATGCGGATGGCAGCCGCTTGAAGACCCACTACGGCAACTACATCCTGGACCTGCACGTTGATTCCGTGCCAGTGCCAAGCGGCTTGGCCGACTACCTGGACCACACGGTGGGGGTAGTTGAGCACGGCCTGTTCTTGGATATCTGTGATGAAGTGATCATTGCCCGCGACAACGGGGAGATTGAAACGAGATGCCGCTAAGAGCATAATAAGAATTTTGCAAAAAGAAGCCCCGTACGGGCTTCTTTATTTTGCTTTTTGCACCAAAAAATATGCTAAAATAGAGCTATTATTTTGTTTTTGGCTAAAAAGCACGGATACTTAAGCTTAAATAACGAAAATTGGAGTGTAATACATGAACAAGAAACCTTTGATTATTTCAACTGACCCGGGGATCGACGACGCGGTTTGCCTGACCATCGCGCTTTTCGCCAAGGAGCTGGACGTCAAGCTGATCGTGCCAACCTGGGGCAACGTGGCCTTGGACAAGACCCTGAACAACGCCTTGCGCTTGCAAAAGTTCCTGGGCACCAAAGTACCGGTCGTGGCCGGGGCCAAGCTGCCTTTGCTTAAGCCAGCGATCGATGCTTCTGAAGTTCACGGCAAGAGCGGGATGGACGGCTTTGACTTCCCGCCGGCTGACCAAAGCCTGCTTAAGCCTGGCCTGGCAGCCACAGCCATCCATGAGACGGTTGCGGCTAGCTCAGAACCCGTAACCTTGATGCAGATTGGGCCAGCTACCGACTTTGCCCTGTACCTGCGCCAATATCCGGAAGACCTGGCCAAGATCGACGCCCTCTACATCATGGGCGGGGCGCTGGGCCGCGGAAATTACGGGCCATACGACGAATACAACGTGTCCGGTGACCCGGAAGCAGCCAAGATCGTCTTTGACGAAGGGCTTAAGGGCTTAAAGATCTTCGTTGCCCCGCTTGAAGTCGGCAACCAGGCCTTCGTGGAAGCTGAGACTTTGGAAGAGATCAAGGATTTGGGGCCAGTTGGCGAAATGATCTATGGCTTGAACTCCCACTATGAAGTCAACGATGCCGCGGCTGCCAAGGGCAAGCGGATCTACGACGCCTTGTCAGTCGCCATGCTTTTGGCGCCGGAGCTCTTTGAAGTCAAGGATGCCTACGTGGCCGTTGACACCAAGAGCCCTTACACTTACGGGGCCTCAGTCATGGACTTTGACGGTTTCTTCAAGATGCCAGCCAACGCGAAAATCGCGGTCAAGGTTGACCGGGAAGCCTTCAAGAAGTGGTTTGTGGCCGCTATTGCCCAAGCCGGCAAGTAACAGGCAGGTGATCAGATGGCAGATTACGTATACCGCAGAGTAATGCATGATATTAAGCAGAATATCATGGCCCGCAGGTACGAGGGGATGCGGCTGCCAGACGAGCGAAGTCTGGCAGACTACTACCAAGTCAGCCGGACTTCGATGAAGCGGGCCCTGGAGCTGTTGGAGCGCCAGGGGATCGTCTTTAAGAAGCGGGGCAGCGGGACCTTCATCAACCCGCTCTACTTAAAGAACCAGTCCATGTTCCGCTATGAAGGCTCCAACCTGGGGCTGACCGACAGCTTTACGGCTCCAGGCAAAAAGCAGTCAATCAAGCTCTTGGATTTCCGGGCCGTCAAGGCCAGTCCCGAAACGGCCCAGGACCTCTTTTTGAATGAAAACGACTTTGTCTACCAGTTTAAGCGCCTGCGCTTCCTGGATGACCAGCCTTTCCTGATTGAAGAGGGCTTCGTGCCGATCAAGATCGCGCCGGAGCTCAACGACGATATTCTGCAAGGCTCTTTGTTTAACTACCTGCAAAGCGACCAGGGCCAGGACGTGACCAAGTCCTACCTGACGATCACGGTTGAGCCGTCAAGCGCGGAGGATCAGGCCCAATTGCAGCTCAAGGCAACTGAGCCGGTCGGCGTCGTGTCCGGGATCTTCTTTTTAGCTGATGGGACGCCTTTTGAAGTGTCCACGATGCGGGTTCACTACAAATACATGCGCTTTAATACTTTCGTCAACTTGAATTAGGCACGCCAGTCATGGAATTTTCCATGGCTGGTCTTTTTTTGTAAAAAATGGTTAAATTGGGTACTACCAATTATCAAATAAATTGACATCAATTTATAAACTGAGTATGATTAAAGCATAGATAACGATTGAGAAATTGGCAGAGCCAGTGCTTCGCGAATTGCAAAGGAGAAGATAAATCATGACTGTTGACTATGACTCAAAAGACTACTTGAAGAGCGTTGACGCCTGGTGGCGGGCAGCCAACTACCTGTCTGTTGGCCAGTTGTTCCTGCTGAAGAACCCGCTTTTGAAGCAAGAACTGACGGCTGAAGACGTGAAAATCAAGCCGGTTGGCCACTGGGGCACGATCGCGCCGCAAAACTTCATTTACGCCCACTTGAACCGGGTGATCAAGAAGTATGACTTGAACATGTTCTACATTGAAGGCTCCGGCCACGGCGGCCAGGTCATGGTTTCCAACTCATACCTGGATGGGTCATACACTGAGCGCTACCCGGAAATCACCCAGGACGAGGCCGGCATGGCCAAGCTCTTCAAGCGCTTCAGCTTCCCAGGCGGCGTGGCTTCCCACGCGGCTCCGGAAACTCCAGGCTCAATCCACGAAGGCGGGGAACTGGGCTACTCGCTCTCCCACGCGACCGGTGCCATATTGGACAATCCGGACGTGATTGCCGCAACTGAAATCGGCGACGGGGAAGCTGAAACCGGTCCGCTGGCTGCCGGCTGGTTTGCCAACCGCTTCATCAACCCGGTCAAGGATGGTGCCGTCTTGCCAATCCTGCAGGTCAACGGCTTCAAGATTTCCAACCCGACCATCACTTCCCGCATGAGCGATGAAGAATTGACCAAGTACTTTGAAGGGATGGGCTGGAAGCCTTACTTCGTCTCCACCTTCAAGGGCGGGCGCTTTGACGGAATGAAGGAGATTGGCCAGATCCATGAAGAAATGGCCAAGACCATGGATGCCATCATTGAAGACATCAAGGCCATCCAGAAGCGGGCCCGCGAAAACGGGGATGAATCCTTTGCCCACTGGCCGCTGCTCATCTTCCAGTGCCCAAAGGGCTGGACTGGTCCGCAATTCGACCTTGATGGCCAGCCGATCGAGAACTCCTTCCGGGCCCACCAGATTCCAATCCCAGTCGACCAGAAGCACATGGACCACAAGGAGCTGCTGCTGGACTGGCTGAAGAGCTACAAGCCGGAAGAACTGTTCGATGAAAATGGCTACCCAACCGCCTTGGTTCTGGAAAACGCGGTTCACGGCGACCAAAGAATGGCTATGAACCCGGTAACCAACGGCGGGCTCAATCCTAAGCGCCTGAACCTGCCTGACTGGCGTGACTATGCCCTGAAAGTGGGCAAGCCAGGCTCCAAGAGCGCCCAAGACATGGTGGAATGGGCCAAGTACCTGACCAAGGTGGCCGAGCTGAACCCAAGCAGCTTCCGCGGCTTTGGGCCAGACGAATCCAAGTCCAACCGCCTGTTTGACTTCCTTGACCAGGAAAAGCGGCAATGGGAAGACGACATTCATGAGCCAAATGACGAAAACCTGGCTGCCCAGGGGCGTCTGATCGACTCCCAGCTGTCAGAACACCAGGACGAGGGGATGCTGGAAGGCTACGTCTTGACTGGCCGCCACGGCTTCTTTGCCACTTACGAGGCCTTCGGGCGCGTGGTCGACTCCATGCTGACCCAGCACATGAAGTGGCTGCGCAAGGCTAAGGAGCAGTACTGGCGCCGCGATTACCCATCATTGAACTTCGTGGCTACGTCAACCGTCTTCCAGCAGGATCACAACGGCTACACCCACCAAGATCCAGGTCTGTTGACCCACTTGTTTGAAAAGAACCGGCCAGACCTGATCCATGAATACCTGCCAGCCGACACCAACACCCTGCTGGCCGTAGCCGACAAGGCCTTCCGCGACCGGGAATGCATCAACCTCCTGGTAACTTCCAAGCAGGAGCGGCCGCAATGGTTCACGGCTGCCGAAGCCGCCAAGCTGGTCAGCCAAGGCTTGGGCTACGTTGACTGGGCCTCAACCGACAAGGATGCCAAGCCAGACGTCGTCTTTGCTTCGACTGAAACCGAGCCGACCATGGAAACCTTAGCCGCGATCGACATTCTGCACCGGCATTTCCCAGACTTGAAGATTCGCTACATCAACGTGGTCGACGTGATGAAGCTGATGGCGCCAAAGGACAACCCAGCCGCCATCTCCCAGGAGGAATTCGACCGGCTCTTCCCAAGCGACGTGCCGACCATTTTTGCCTGGCACGGCTACAAGACCATGATGGAAGCCATTTGGTTTGCCCGCAAGCGCTACAACGTCTCCATCCACTGCTATGAAGAAAACGGGGACATTACGACGCCGTTTGACATGCGGGTCTTGAACCACCTTGACCGCTTTGACCTGGCCAAGGACGCGGTTGAGCAGATCCCAGCCCTCAAGGACAAGAGCGCGGCCTTTATCGATGAGATGGACCGCCTGCTGGCCAAGCACCACGACTACATCCGCGACAATGGGACCGATATTCCGGAAGTCACTGAGTGGCACTGGCGCGGCTTGGATGACTAAGCCAGCGAAAACAAGCTGAATAAGCCTAAAAGGAGCCCCACGGCTCCTTTTTTGGCCTATATTTTGGTCAGCTAGGGCAACTTTGTGAAAAAGAATGTTAAAATAGGCATAGAGCATTCAATAATAAATTAGGTGACTTAGATGAGTACGACGCAAATCTGGATAAATTTACTTGCTATTCTAATAATCTTTGTGTTCGCGGCCTTCTTCGTGGCCGCGGAATTTGCCCTGGTCCAAGTGCGGCCAAGCCAGCTGGAGGACAAGATTGCCAATAAAGACGGCAACGTCAAGAAGCTGAAGCGGGCCTTGCACATGACTCACAACTTGAACGAGTACCTGTCCACGACCCAGGTTGGGACCACGCTGGTCGGCGTTATCCTGGGCTGGTTTGGGGCGGACACCTTGTCCACCATTTTTGAGCGGCTCTTGAAGCTGACGCCCATGAACCAGCACCTGGTCGATACTTTGGGGGCTTTGCTGGGCGTGATCTTCCTGACCTACCTGGAAGTCGTCTTGACGGAAGTCGTGCCAAAGAACATTGCCATTGATCAGCCATTGAAGATGCTGATGGGGATCGTAACGCCGCTGCACCTCTTCCACACGATCGTATATCCCTTCGTCTGGCTTTTGAACACGAGCAGCGCGGGCATCTTGAAGCTGATGGGCTTCAAGCCGGCTGATGAGGAGAATGAGGTCTACTCGCAGTCAGAAATCATCCGCCTGTCCAAGAACGCCGTTCATGGCGGGGCCCTGGACAAGGAAGACTTGACCTACATGGAACGGGCCTTTGAGCTTAACGACAAGGTGGCCAAGGACATCATGACTGACCGGACCCGTCTGACGGTTCTAGACGCGACCGAAACGGTCGAGACGGCTCTGAAGAAGTATCTGGATGACGGCTACAGCCGTTTCCCAGTCGTCAGAGACAATGACAAGGACGACGTGGTAGGCTACGTCTATGCCTACGATATCGTCCAGCAGAGCCGGACGGATGCTTCCGTTCCGGTCAGCCGGATCAACCGGACCATCATCACGGTTCCGGAATCCATGCCGATTCAGGATATCTTGCGGGAAATGATCAGCAAGCACACGCCAATCGTCTTGGTCGTGGATGAATACGGCGGGACCTCGGGGATCGTGACTGACAAGGATATTTACGAAGAGCTCTTCGGCTCGGTCAAGGACGAAATCGATGACGTCTCCGATGAATACATCATCAAGAACGGCGAAGGCGAGATTCATGTTTCAGGGAAGACGACCCTATATGACTTTGAGCGCTACTTCCACCAGAACCTCAAGTGCTTCCAAGATAGCGACATCATCACCATTGGCGGCTATATGATGGAGCAGTACCCGAACCTGAAGAAGGGCGACGCGGTTGAATTTGAGGGCTACCGCTTTACCTTGGAGGACATCCAGCAGGGCTTCATGCGCTGGTTCGTTGTGGAAAAGCTAAAGGCAAACGATCAGACCAAAAAAGAAGCTTAAAATTCTGAAAAGAGGCAATTTTCTTGGAGAAAATTGCCTCTTTTTTCGTAATTAATGGTATAATCTGAATATATTAATTGAAGCTAGTCTTTACGTACGGTATTGGTACGGAATTAGGATAATTTTTTATTGAGGAAGTCAGATAATGAAGAGTATTCACGATGCAGTAGACCACAAGTTGTTTAGCGAAGAAGACATTGATGAAATGACCACCCGCCTGGGCAAGCAATTGACCAAGGATTACGCCGGCAAGCGGGTCTTGGTCGTTGGGGCCTTGAAGGGGGCAATCTTCTTCATGGTCGACTTGCTAAAGAAGATGGATCTGCCTTGCGACATCGACTTTATCGACGTTTCCAGCTACGGCAACGGCACTGAATCAAGCGGCAAGATTACCGTAACCCACGACCTGGAAGCTGACGTGACCGGCCGCGACGTCTTGATCGTGGAAGACATCGTCGACACGGGGCTGACCTTGAAGTTCATGAAGGACGAAATGATCAAGCGCGGCGCCAAGTCCGTCAAGTGCTGCGTGCTCTTGAACAAGACCGCCCGCCGGACTACTGAAGTCGAAGTTGAATACTACGGCACCCACGTGGGCAACGAATTCGTCATCGGCTACGGGATGGACTTTGCCGGTCTTTACCGCAACCTGCCATACGTTGGCGTGATCAAGCCGCAAGTCGTTGAAGAATTCAGCAAGAAGCACGAAAACGACAACTAGTTCTTGGACCAGCAGGCATTAATTGGCAATTCCTAAAGTCTATAATTTTGTTCGCATATAGAAAACGATCCAGTTCACTTGAACTGGATCGTTTTTTCTTGTTGTATTGAAAAGCTCAATCCCTGGTCATCTTGACCCAGTAGTAAATTGGCAGTCCCAGCAGAGTCAGCCCCAGGCCGATGACTGATAAGACGAACTGGTTGATGACGGTCATCACGATGATGAATAAGCCGCCAATGACGGAAATCAAGGGGATGAACGGGTAGCCGGGCGCCTTGAAGGGCCGCTCCAGTTCCGGCTCTCTCTTGCGCAGGATAAAGACGGCCACGGAGAGCAGGGTGGTGAAGGTCCACATCACGAAGACCAGCATATCGGTCAGGATGTCAAAGCTCCCCAGGGCGATCATGACCAGGGCAATCGCGTCCACGAGCAGGGCGGAGAAGACCGGGACGCCAGTTCTCACAGAGGAGCGGCCCAATTTGCTGGAAAAGGGCAGGCGGCCAGCATGGGCCAGGATAAAGGGCGTCCGAATCCCGGTCAGCATGAAGCCATTGCAGGCCCCGTAGACTGAGATCAGGATCCCGGTCGTGACGAGTTTCCCGCCAACTGGGCCGAAAAGGCGCAAGGAGGCATAGAAAGCCGTATTCTGGTTGCCGACAATCTTGCCAAAAGGCAGCACGGTCATAAAGGCGTAGTTGATCAGCACGTAGATGACGGTGACGACGCTCAAGCCGATGATGATGGCTCTGGACAAGTCCTTTGTGGGATCGCGCACCTCTTTGGCCAGGTTGGTCACGATGATCCAGCCTTCAAAGGCAAAAAGGGCAGACAAGAGCCCCTGGCTGACCGCGCCAAGCCAGGACTGGTCTGCTCCTGGCGCCGGCGGGAACAAGGAGACGGCCACGGGATGCGGGTTTAAGAAGCCGAAGAAGATGATCAAGGCCAAAGGGATCAGCTTGATGACGGTCACGACCGCTTGCATCCTGGCCGCGGCTTTGGTGCCCAGGAGGTTGATCCCCAGCAAGAAGAGGACCAGGGCCAGCGCGACCCATTTGGAGTCAAGTCCTTTCAGGCCCAGCAGGGTCACGAACTGCTCGCCGAAGATGGCGGACAAGGCCGCGATCTGGGCCGGAAAATAGACGGTCATTTCCGCCCAGCCAAAAAGAAAGCCCCAGATATTGCCATAAGTGTAGTCCAGGTATTCAATGGCCCCGTTGACGTTCAAAGCAGCCGCGATTTCAGAGACCGTCAGCCCGGAACAGATGGAGATGAGTCCGGCCAGAATCCAGACGAAAATAGTCATGGACGGGGACCCGGTCTGCTGGGTAATGGTGCCGATTTTAAAGAAAACGCCAGCCCCGATGACGGAACCAACCACGGTTGCCAGCGCCTGGCCAAAGGAAATCTGTCTTTGCAATTTTTTTACCTCGATTAATTTCTTGATGCTTATTATTATAACTTAAATTTACTATATCTAGAAACCGTCAATGGGTCTGGTCTTTAGCAATTGGCGCTTTTCAGTGCTGACTGAAGCAATTTGATATGACAGGGCCTGTTTTGTTGTATAAAATGAAAGCAGGAGGCAGAGATGGACCAAAATCGACACTTTAAACACCGGGCAACCTTGCCGGCGATTATCAGCTTTTTAATCGCGGCCCTGGCCTTGCTCGCTTATGGCATATCCAATTACCGGGCCCAGACGACTTTGCCTCACGGGTCCTCGCAGAGCACGGTGGGCATCGGCCTGGATCAGCGGCAGACCGCGGTCAGGCTGGAGCGGCTGCAGCAAAATGGGGTTTCTTTCGTCTACCTGCAGGCCACGACCGGCAAGCGGGAGTTTGATCGTTCCTATCTAACTTTTAGAAAGAAGCTCAAGGGCAGCAAGCTGGCTTACGGCACCCGGGTCAAGGTTGACTCGCGCCAGTCGGCCCGCTCGCAGGTCAAGTACCTGGAGGAAAAGGCCGGCAGCCAGCTGGGCAGCCTGCCTGTCTTGCTTGATGCCGGCAGCAGCGACCCCTCAGCCGCGGCTCTCACCTGCCTGGCTCAGATGAGCCGGCTTTTGCTCAAGCAGCGCCGCACGGTTATGGTCAGGGCCGACAGCAAGTATGCCAAGCTTTTTCCAAAAGGATGCGAGTTCCTGTCAACGGACCGAAAGACCCCGAGCCAGCTGAAATACTGCTTTTGGCAGTATTCTACCAAGGGGCAGGTCAGCGGGGTGACCGGCCTCAAGTGGCCCGTGACAATGTACGCCTATATGGGCACCAGTCAGCAGTATGAACAGAAATATGGACGATTAACGCAATGATGTATAACGAGAAAATTCAAGCAGTATTGGAGAAGACCGGCAAAAGCAAGCCGACTTTGATTCAGGAGCGGACTTTTGACGCTATCAAGCACGGCGCCAGCCTGATTGGCCTGGCCAAGACCGGGACCGGGAAGACCCTGGCTTATGCCTTGCCGAGCCTGGAACGGGTCACGGCCGGGCAAAGAAATGCCATGGTCGTTTTGGCGCCAACGACGGAGCTGGCCGTACAGATCCGCAACGCGATCCAGCCCTTTGCCCAGGCATTGGGCTTAAAGACCCTGGCTTTGGTAGGGGCCGGCAACCGCAAGCGTCAGGATGAAAAGCTGAAGAAGGGTACGGCCGAGGTGCTGGTGGCCACGCCAGGGCGCTTTTTTGACTTCTTCTCCAGCGGACGGATCAAGCTGGCGCAGATCAAGACCTTGATCATCGATGAAGCCGACGACATCCTGGAATTTGCCAAGCTGGACCTTTTAAGCTCTTTAGGGCAAAACCTGCCGTCCAGCAGCCAGATTCTTTTGTTTGGGGCCACGGAATCCCAGATCACCAAGGAAGCTGAGGCAATTTTCGCCCGGAACTTCCTCCTGGTCGACGTCAGACCGGACCAGGGCAGCCAGACCGACCACGACTTCCTGCAGGTGGACAACAGCCATAAGATTGAATTCCTGCAAAGACTGACCAAGCTGGACCACTTCCGCGGGCTTTTGTTCTTTGACTCAAACGAAAGCATGACCCGCTTCGCGCGGATTTTTGGCCATACCAAGACCAAATTTGCCATGCTGAACAATGAAATGTCCAAGGACAAGCGGCAAAAAGCCCTGGCTGACCTGGCCAGCGGCAAGACCAAGCTGCTGCTGGCCACTGACCTGGCAGCGCGCGGCTTGGATATCCCCAAGCTGACCTACGTCATCAACTATGAAGTCCCGGCAGACGTCAATACCTACACCCACCGGGCTGGCCGGACGGGACGGATGGAGCAGAAGGGCTACGTGGTAACCTTGGGCGACGACCACGACTTCCGCGATTTGAAGAAGCTTTTGGAAGAAGTGCCGGAAATCACGCTGCAGCGGGTCTACTTTGCTGGCTACCGCCTGAGCACGGACAAGCCGGCAAAGAAGGCCGAAAAAGACAAGGGCAAGCTGAGCCAGGGCAAGCAGGCGGACAAGGGCAAAAAGAAAAAGCACCAGAAGCGCAAGAACAAGAACAAGGGCTACCACCCGCACTATCTGAAGGAGAAGAAGAGTGAATAGGGCAGCTGACTGGCTTGAGCGCTACCTGCTGCCGCTGGCCAACCAGATCGCCGCGGTGCGCTGGCTGGTGGCTCTGCGCGACGCGTTTGTCTCGACTCTGCCAATTACGGTGACGGGCTCTTTTGCCGTCTTGATCAAGAGCTTGATCAACGCGGCTGACAAGAACTGGAACTGGCACGTCTTGGCCACCCTCCTGCAGCCGCTGGTAGGCGCCTGCAACTTCGTCTGGCGGGGGAGCGTGGCCATGTTTGCCCTCTTCTTTGCCTTGGCCTGGGGCTACCAGCTGGCCCGGACCTTTGAAGTCAACCGCCTGGCCGGGGCCATGACTTCCTTGTCCTCATTCATGATGAGCATTGCCAATTACGCCTACCTGACCAAGGGGGAGACCAGGTTCAGAATCGATGACGCTTTCAACATCCAGCAATTGTCGACGACGGGGATGTTCACCGCCATTTTGTTTGGCGGCTTGGGCGTGGCCATCTATATTCTGTGCGTCAAAGGCCGGCTGGTGATCCCCATTTACAGCCAGATGCCCCATGCCCAGCTGGCGGCCTTTGAGTCCATGCTGCCGGTCATCATCTCCCTTTTTGTCGTTGGCGGGGGCAACTATCTCTTCCAGGTCATGACTGGCCAGTATTTTGGTGAATGGCTGCTGCACATCATCCAATTGCCCTTGGCCAACTTGGGCCAGGGCTTCTTGATGGTCTTCGTCGTTACCGGCCTGATCCAGATCTTCTGGTTCTTTGGCATCAACGGAAACGGGGTCATGGCTCCGGTTATCGGGTCGGTCTGGGCCACGGCGCAGAACGCCAACATCCTGGCCGCGGCCAAGGGGAGCGCGATCCCTTACCTGTGGACTTCCGCATCATTTGGCGTCTTCGGGGTCGACAGCGTCGGTCTGCCTTTGGTCATCGGAATCCTGCTTTTCTCCAAGCGCAGCGACCACCGTACCTTGGCCAAGGTCGCTTTGGCGCCAAGCGTCTTCAACATCAATGAGCCGGTTTTGTATGGGCTGCCGATCATCTTGAACCCTGTTTACCTGGTGCCCTTTATCGCGGCACCTTTGGCCAACGTTTCCTTGGCTTACGTGGTGACGCGTCTGGGCTGGATCAACCGGGTCCAGGCCGTGGTTCCCGGCATCATCCCGCCAATCATTGGTCCCTTCCTGGCGACCAACTATGACTGGCGGGCCATCGTCTTGGCGGTCGTCAACCTGGTCATCGCCGTCTTGATCTGGCTGCCTTTCATCTCCGCGGCTGACCAGATTGACCAGGAAAGTTCCAACCGGGACTTTTTCATGGCGCAGTACTAGCTTTTTTTTATGAATTTCGGTAAAATATTGTGTTGAATGGCCTGGTAGCTCAGGTGGATAGAGCACTGGTTTCCTAAACCAGGTTGTCGCGAGTTCGAATCTCGCCCGGGTCATCACGCGCATTTAAGCCTGCAGATTTTGGTCTGCAGGCTTTTTTTGCGCAAAAATGACTTAGCTTTTACTAATTCTTAAAAAACGTAAAGTCCAAAATTCCTGTAAGCGCTGAATTAAATAAAAATGAAAAACTTATCAAAGTCTTAAGGAAATCCCTTGATCTGTGTAAAAATGACGTCTATAATTCGAAACATCAATCAGTTACCTGAAAGAAATATTAAATCGTCAATTGATTCTCTCATGTAAGCCCGATTGATCGTTCGAAATCTTATTTATCCATTTTTCTTGTTTTTATCGTTTTACTTGTATTAAGAACAAGCGATTAGTACCGTTAGGAGGCGGACTCAATGTCTGAAACAACTCAACCAAAAGAAACAGTTGGATCATTTGTGATGAAAGTCCTAAATGGTTCAGCGACTGCCATTATCGTGTCACTTTTGCCAAGTGCCATTTTGTCAACCTTCTTGACGCCGTTCGCACCCACGAACACGGTGGTGGCCAATCTTTTGCACATTGTGACTGTCTTCCAATACTTCTTTGCAGTCATGTGCGGGTTCTCAACTGCCAAGCAGTTCGGCCTGGGCTACACTGAATCAGCCTGTGTCGGCGGCGCTGCTTTCCTTGGCTCCGGCTGCGTGACTGCCGTGCCAACGACCGTTAAGGGCGTAAAGACCGTTGTCTTCCAACTGGCTGGCATGGGCGACGTAATCAACACCATGTTGACTGCTGCCGTAGCCGTATTGTTCATCAAGTGGGTGGGCAACCGCTTCGGCTCCCTGAGCATTGTCTTCTTCCCAATCCTGGCCGGCACTGGCGTCGGCTGGCTTGGGACTTTGACCAAGCCTTACGTATCCCTGGTAACTACCGGGATCGGTGACGTCATCAACACCTTCACCAAGCTGGCTCCATACCCAATGTGTATCCTGATCGCGATGTCATTCGCCATCGTCATCATCACCCCGCTTTCAACGGTCGCAATTTCCGTGGCCATCGGCTTGGCCGGCATGGGCTCAGCCGCTGCTGGTTTCGGTCTGGCCAGTGCCGCAGCCTTCCTGATCTGGGCAACCCTGAAGGTTGACAAGCCAGGCGTGCAAGTTGCCATCTTCCTTGGCGCCATCAAGATGATGATGCCAAACTTCCTGAGACACCCAGTGATCGGGATCCCAGTTGCTTTGACGGCAGCCGTTTCAACCCTGTCAGTTCCGATGCTGGGCATGCAAGGTACTCCGGCTTCCGGTGGTTTCGGCCTGATTGGTGCCGTTTCACCACTTGCCGCTTACAACGCTGGCTTCCACAACATCCCAGTGCTGGTAATCGTCTGGGTAGTCGTACCATTCGCCGTTGGCTACCTGATGAAGAAGATCTTCGTTGACTGGACCAAGCTCTGCAAGCCAGAATACTTCATCAGCCCAGCTCAATAGAATTTTAACTATTCCGAATCATTCAAGCTAAATCGTAATGTCTTAAGCATCAGCTCCTTAAATTAGTGTAAGTAAAAAGTAAGCACTCAATTAGATGACGCTGTAAGAAAAATACCAATATCAATGCCAAATCAATTTACCATAAGCATCAAGACACTTACTAAGGCAGGAGGCCCAAGCGGCCTGCTGCCTTTCCTTTTGCGGCCCATTCTTGCAATCGCTGCCTATTTTTAGTAGGATAGATAAAGTTGAATATAATTTAAAGGAACCTTTAAATTCAGTCCTGTGAGGCTGAAAAGGGGGCAGCTGCGGGAAAGCATGATTCCCGCCATTGAACCGTCTTGGAGGCACCAGGTTTCCAGGGCGTTTTTTTACGCGCCGGGTTCCGTTTTTGAAGGGAAGGTTATTTTTGGAAAAAAACGCAGAATTTCGCAATCCAGAAGCCGTGCTTGACGTCCAGGACAAGCCGAAGTTTGGCCCTTGGCTGATCCTGTCCATCCAGCACCTGTTTACGATGTTTGGGGCAACCGTGCTGGTGCCGCTCCTGGTGGGGCTGAAGCCAAGCATCGCCTTGTTTTGCTCGGGCGTTGGGACCTTGGTCTATATTATGTGCACCAAGGCCAAGATTCCGGCTTATCTGGGGTCATCATTCGCTTTTATCGCGACCATGCAGGCCTTGATGAAGAGTGACGGGTATCCAGCGGTCGGTCAGGGGGCCATCGCGGCCGGCCTGGTCTACGTGATCGTGGCCTTGATCATCCGCAAGGCCGGATCCGACTGGCTGGACAAGATCCTGCCGCCGGTAGTGGTTGGCCCGATCATCATCGTCATCGGCCTGTCTCTGGCCACGACCGCGGCTAATGACGCGATGTTCAATCCCAGCGGGAAGTATGACTTGAAGTTTTTTGCCGTGGCGATTTTTACTTTGGTCATTACGATCATCTTCAATATGTTCCTCAAGGGCTTTCCGAGCATGATTCCCGTTCTGCTGGGGATCATTTGCGGCTACGTGATGGCCTTGATCTGCGGGATCGTCGACCTCTCAGGCGTAGAAAGCGCCAAGTGGTTCTCTTTGCCAGCCTTTGACGTTCTAGGCGCCAGCTACAAATTCAAGCTTTACCCGGCCGCCATCATTACCATGGCCCCGATTGCCTTTGTCACGATGACGGAGCACATGGGCCACATCATGGTCTTGAACAAGCTGACCAAGCGCAACTTCTTCAAGAACCCCGGCCTGCACCGGACCTTGCTGGGCGACGGCCTTTCCAGCATAATTGCCGGCTTTCTTGGCGGTCCGCCAACGACTTCATACGGTGAAAACATTGGCGTCTTGGCCATGACCAAGGTCCACTCAGTCTGGGTTCTGGGCGGGGCGGCGATTTTTGCCATCATCTTCTCCTTTGTCGGCAAGGTTTCAGCCGTAATTGAATCCATCCCCAGCCCGGTCATCGGCGGGATTTCCTTCCTGCTCTTCGGGATGATCGCGGCCAACGGCTTGCGGATCATCGTCGACAACCGGATCGACTTTGAGAAGAAGCGGAACCTGATCATCACGTCCGTCATTCTGGTAGTCGGCATTGGCGGCACCTACCTGAAGCTGGGCGCTTTCCAGCTGACCAGCATTGCTTTGGCGACCTTGTTCGGGATCATCCTGAACCTGATTCTGCCGGAGAAGGCTGCCAGCGAAGAAGCCAATTAAAAGAAGCGCAAAAATCCGCGGCTCGCTTGAGCCGCGGATTTTTTGACTGCCGCCTTATTGAAAAAAGGCCGGATGCTGCAATAAGTGCCAGCTTAAGCAGATAATCAGCAGGCAAAGGCCCAGGCCCAAGAACAGAAGGGCGCGCCGGGTCTTCTGGCTCAGGCGCGAATCGCGGCTGAACACCAGGGCAAAGACGGCAAGCATGATCAGGATGCTGTCGAAAATCAGGGGAAAAATGTTGATGGACATGGATATACCTCGCGTTTTTTGGAAAATCTCGTGAAAAAACTGATCGCAGGGGGCGGGAGTTTGCTATCATTAATTAATAGCAGAAAACTGCCGAAGGAGACTTTTAATGAAGCAGATTAAAGTGATGACGGTCTTCGGGACCCGGCCAGAAGCGATCAAGATGGCGCCTTTGGTCTTGAAGCTCAAGCATGACGACCGCTTTGACACGGTCACGGTCGTGACGGCCCAGCACCGGGAGATGCTGGACCAGGTCTTGGAGATTTTTAAAATCAAGCCAGACTATGACTTTAACATTATGCACCAAAACCAGACCTTGGCGGAAATCACCAACAAGGTGCTGGCCGACCTGACCAAGGTGATTCAAAAAGAAAAAACAGACTTAGTGCTGGTCCATGGGGATACGACAACCTCCTTTGCCGCCAGCCTGGCGACTTTCTATGAGCAGACGGCCTTGGGGCACGTGGAGGCTGGCTTGCGGACCTGGAACAAGTACGCGCCTTTCCCGGAAGAGATGAACCGGCAATTGACCGATGTCTTAAGCGACCTCTACTTTGCCCCGACCAGTCTGAGCAAGGCCAACCTGCTTAAGGAAAGCCATCCGGAGCAGGGGATTTTCGTTACGGGCAACACGGCCATCGATGCCTTGAGCCAGACGGTCCAAGCAGACTATGACCATGAAGTCTTGCAGCAGATCAAGCCGGGCAGCCGGGTCATCCTGGTGACCATGCACCGGCGGGAGAACCAGGGCGAGCCAATGCGCCGGGTTTTCCGGGTGATGAAGGACGTGGTGGACCAGCAAAAGGACGTTGAGATCATCTATCCCGTCCACTTGTCCCCGCGCGTGCAGCAAGCGGCCAAGGAAGTCCTGGGGGGCGATCCGCGGATTCACCTGATCAAGCCCTTGGACGTGGTGGACTTCCACAACCTGGCCAAGCGAAGCTACTTTATCATGACCGACTCCGGCGGGGTGCAGGAAGAGGCGCCGTCTTTGGGCAAGCCGGTCCTGGTTTTGCGTGACGCGACCGAGCGGCCGGAAGGGGTCAAGGCTGGCACCTTGAAACTGGTCGGCACCCAGGTGGACGCGGTTAGAAGCGCCATGCTGGAGCTCTTGAATGACCCGGCAGCCTACCAGCGGATGGCTGAGGCCAAGAACCCGTATGGCGACGGGCACGCGGCAGACCGCATTTTGAACGATATTGCCTGGTGGTTCAATGGGCAAAAGGGGCCAAAGCCGGCTGACTTTCAATAGGAATTGATCCACAAACAAAAATAAAAAGAGGCAGATCGTTGCTTGATCTGCCTCTTTTGCGTTTTCGCTTATGGCTGCTTGTGCTTGTTTTCCTGCACGCGCTGCTTGAGCTTGGCCATCGTGCTCTTTTCCTTCTTCTGGAAAACGGATTTGGTGGTCAGATAGTTGAAGATCCCGACCAGGACCTGGTCGATGACCTTGACCCAAAAGGCCGGCCAGTGCAAGAGGGACAGGCCCAGCCACATCAGCAGGGTGTCCGGCAGCAGGCTGAGGATCCGGTAGGTGAAAAAGGAAAGCAGCTTCTGCCAAAGATTATGCTCATGGTCGACGTTGTCCACGAAGACGGCCTTGTGGTTGAACCAGAAGGAAGCCAGGTTGGACACGATAAAGGCCACCGTGTTGTCGATGACTAGGACCGTGTGCGGAATGGCGTGCATGGCCATAAAGACCACGGTGTTGATCAAAGCCGCAATAAAGCCAAATAACATGTAGACCCACAGGTTGCGGTGCCGCTTAAAGATCCGGTTGCCAAGTTCTCTTCTTCTTGAATTATTGTTCATTTAATTTTCCAGCCAGCTCTTCAGCCGCTTGATCAATTCTGGCGATATCGTCATCGTCAGGCGCGTTTTCCACCGTGAGCGGAGGGATGGCTTCGCTTGCCCCGCAGGCCAGGAAAGCCTTCTCAAAGTCGAAGACGTTTTCACAATAGTGTTCGTTGTAAGTCTTGTCACCGGAACCCATCACGGCAAAGTGCTTGCCAGTCAGATCCAATTCCTGCAGCTGCTCGTAGAAGTCGGCGATTTCATCGGTCATGACCCCTTCACCGTAGGTATAGGTGATGAAAACGCAGAGGTCGCTGGTGAGGTAGTCGCTGGCGTCAGTGAAGCTGACGTCAGAGCAGTCTACGTCAAAGCCGGCATCCTGCAGGTCTTCCTCCAGGATTTCAGCCATGTCTTCGTCGTTGCCAGTCATGCTGGCAAAAACAATCTTTGCTTTCATAGTAACTTAGAGCTCCTAAAAATTTATTTCTAGAACATTATACACGATTTGTGATTCCAAGGTAAAAAAACTGACCGGCAGTTTGCTTAAAGCCGTTTCAGGCCGGCTCAATCTGTAGAAGGCAGGTAAAAATGCTATAATAGTAAAAGCAAAATTTTTAGATTAGCTTAAGGAAGGATAACAAAATTGATTACTATTAAATCTGTCCGCGAACTCAAGGGCATGCAAGCATCCGGCCACCTGCTCGCCACCATGTTTGAAGCCCTGCGCGATGAAATCAAGCCGGGCATGTCCACTTGGGACATCGAAGTCTTCTGTCAAAAGTACATGAAGCAGCACGGCGGCCGCTTGTCAGAGCAAGGCTTTGAAGGCTACAAGTACGGCACCTGCATCTCCGTCAATGACGAAATTGCCCACCAGACGCCACGCAAGGACAGGATCCTGCACGAAGGCGACCTGGTCAAGGTAGACGTGACCTGCAACCTGAACGGCTACGAATCAGACTCCTGCACCACCTACGGGGTCGGCAAGATCTCTGAAGCTGACCAGCACCTGATCGACGTAACCAAGAAGGCCATGTACCTGGGGATCGACCAAGCCCTGGCCGGCAACCGGATCGGCGACATTGGCGCAGCTATCCAACACTACGTTGAAGATGAAGAAGGCTACGGGGACGTGCGCGAATTGATCGGCCACGGGATTCAGCCATCAATCCACGAAGACCCGGAAGTGCCGCACTGGGGCAAGGCGGGCCATGGCCTGCGCCTGCGTCCGGGGATGACCATCACGGTTGAGCCAATGGTTGAAGCCGGTGGCGACTGGCGCATCCTGCAAAAGACGGTTGATGATCCAAACGACGACTGGGTCTTCTACGCGACGCCAGACGGGTCCAAGTCAGCCCAGTTTGAGCACACTTTTGCCATTACTGAGGACGGGCCAAAGATCTTGACTCTGCAAGAACCATACGACGGCTTGGAAAAGTACATTCCTCACTTTGACGAAATGGATGACTAATTGCCATGACTGGAAAAATTGAGCAGCAGCGCCAGCGGGTGGGGGACTTCTTTGAGCATCTGTCCCATTGCACGTCGCAGGGTGAGATTTTTCAAAGTTCAATCGTCATCGCCTACTACCTTCTTTTCTCAATTTTTCCAATCGTGATCATTGTCGGCAACGTCTTGCCGTTGTTTCATATTGATACTGACCCGATCACTGAATATCTGGAGCTGATGCTGCCCAGCGATATGATCAAGTACGTCATTCCGATCGTGCAGACCTTGCTGAAGACCCAGTCAACGGGCTATATCTCCTTTGGTGCGATCGTGGCCCTTTGGTCCATGTCTTCCATGGTCAATGCCATCAGGGTTGGCATGAACCGCCTGTATGGGGTGCACTTGGAAGAATTGCAGCTGGGTTTTTGGCACTTCATCTGGAACCGGCTTTTGACCATCATTTTCAGCGCCCTCTTGGTCACCTTGTTCACGCTGCTGGCCCTGGCCGTGATCTTTGGCCAGCAGATTCTGAGCTTTTTCGCGCCGATCTTCAACTATTCAATGGCGCCGATCAACCGCCTCTTCAGCTACCGCTGGTTGATCCTGCTGGTGATCATGACCGTGACGGTCTACTACCTGAACGCTATCGTGCCCAACGTCAATATGCGCAAGAAAGCGGTCATGCCTGGAACCATCACGACGGTGGTGGGCTGGGAGGCCTTGGCCTACCTGTTTGCCTACTATCTGGGCCATTTTCCGGTAAAATGGGAAAATTATGGTATCGTTGGTACTTTTATCATTTTTATGTTATGGCTGAACCTGCTGGCCGTCGTGCTCTTGTTTGGCACGGCAGTCAACGCCGCCATCGATGAAGTAAAAATGGGACCCGCAGTCTACTATAACGGCTTTTTAGCTGAATGGCTCAAGCGCTGGCGTGACAAGCGTCATCAAGCCAAGTGATTTGCCTGGCAAGCTGGCACGTTCACTATAAATGTGTTATTATACGCTTGCAGTTGAAATGCTTTCATAAACACGACTGATAGAAGAAGAAAAGAGGATGTAATTGATGAAAGTAAGAAAAGCGATTATTCCTGCCGCTGGGTTAGGAACGAGATTTTTGCCAGCAACCAAGGCTATGCCTAAGGAAATGCTGCCGATCGTTGACAAGCCAACGATCCAATTTATCGTTGAAGAAGCCATGGCTTCCGGCATTGAAGACATTCTGATCGTTACTGGCAGAAGCAAGCGGTCAATCGAAGACCACTTCGACTCAAACCCAGAATTGGAAGACAACTTGACCGAAAAGCACA
The DNA here is from genome assembly GCA_017309015.1 of Faecalicatena absiana. Classification (GTDB taxonomy): domain Bacteria; phylum Bacillota; class Bacilli; order Lactobacillales; family Lactobacillaceae; genus Lactobacillus; species Lactobacillus absianus. Next base: position 247,524 of record JAEDAG010000001.1, on the reverse strand, counting down.
AGGATGCCTTGTTGAAGGTAGTTCGCGACACGACCATGTCCAACATGAAGGTTAACTTGTACTTCACCCGGCAGCCACACCCAGCCGGCTTGGGCGATGCCGTTAACCGGGCCCGCAGCTTTATCGCTGGCGAACCATTCGTAGTCATGCTTGGCGACGACCTGATGAAAGACAAGACGCCTTTGACCAAGCAACTGATTGACTGCTACGACAAGACCCACGCTTCAACCATCGCGGTTATGAAGGTGCCACACAAGGAAGTCAACAAGTACGGGGTTATCGACCCAATCGGCGAAACTGAGCCAGGCTTGTACAACGTCAAGACTTTCGTGGAAAAGCCAGACGTTGACAAGGCCCCAAGCGACCTGGCCATTATCGGCCGCTACCTGCTGACTCCAGAAATCTTCGACATGCTGGACCAGCAAAAGCCAGGTGCCGGTGGCGAAATTCAATTGACTGACGCCATTGACGCTTTGAACAGAACCCAGCGCGTCTTTGCCCACGAATTTACTGGCAACCGCTTCGACGTCGGCAACAAGGAAGGCTACATGGAAACTTCAATCCAATACGGCCTGACCCACCCAGAAACCAAGGATGCCCTGCGCAAGTACATCATTGACTTGGGCAAGAAGCTGGAAGCTGACGACAAGAAGGCAGCCGGCAAGGCTAAGTAATCAAGCAAAAAGACGGACCTGATGGTTCGATGTCATTAAGACACTCATCGTAAGATGGGTGTCTTTTTATTTTGGACAATCGAATGTGGGAAAAGCAGCGCAGTTGGGTACTTTTCGTATCTTTATTTAAAAACGACTCCCGGCCTGTCCGTCAGGATCTGCATGCCAAAAATCATCAGCTGTTGGTCGCCCAGACAGACGATCACGGGAATTGCCTTGGAGCCCTTGCCCAAAAGGCCAAGCAGCTTCTTTTTAGTCAAGGGGCGCTGGCCGCAGTGGAATTCACAGGCATCCCGCGTCAGCGCGACCTTGCTGAGGGGGTGCAGCTCCTGGCCGATTTGGGCATACAAGGGGGTCTGGTCGTTTAAATCATTGATTAATTGCAGAAAATTGCTGAGCAGCATGGATTGACCTCACTAATTACCTTTCTTATTTTTATATGGTATACTATATCTATTGACTTTTGTAAAGATAATAATCCATGTAGAGATAGGATTGTGAAAAGAGGAATATCAATTGACTAAGACGCAAAAAAAGATCATCTGGACGGTCACGGGGATCGTCCTGGCCGCTTTGGCCTTGTTCCTGGCAGCAGGACTGTATTTTTTCAATGTGGCTGAAGTGCCCGGGAAGAAGACCTTTGTCTCCAACGGAACGGTGCGCTTGAAGAAGTCAACGCCTTTGTACGCTGAGAAAAAGTGGTACCGGGACGTCAAAAAGCAGCATTGGACCATGATGTCCGCCAATAATAAGTATAGATTAGCCGCCTATTATCTGCCGGCCAAAAAATCCAAAAAGACGGTCATCATCTTGCACGGCTTCATGTCCAACAAGGAGAATATGGGGGCCTATGCCCAGCTTTTCCACTCCTTGGGCTACAATGTCCTGCTGCCTGACGCGGAGGCGCATGGACAGAGCCAGGGCAAGTACGTGGGCTATGGCTGGCTGGAGAAAACTGACGTGCGCAAGTGGAGCCAGCAGGTGATCAAGCAGACTGGCCAGCGGTCCGAGATCGCCATCATGGGCGTCTCCATGGGCGGGGCGACCACGATGATGACCAGCGGCCTCAAGCTGCCCAAGCAGGTCAAGTGCTTTATTGAAGATTGCGGCTACACCAATGCCAAGAATGAAATCGAGCATGAAGCCCAGGCCCTGTACGGGATGCCAGCCTTTCCGCGCTTCCCGTTGGTTGAGGTCCTGAGCCTGGTCTCCCGGGTGAAGGCCGGCTACTTTTTAGGGGATGCCTCCAGTCTGAAGCAGCTGCACAGGAACAAGAAGCCGATGCTCTTTATCCATGGATCCAAGGACAAGTTCGTGCCTACGGAAATGGTCTACAAGAACTACCGGGCTACCAGCGGTCCTAAGCAGCTATTGGTCGTTGAGGGAGCCACTCACGCGGAATCCATTGAGCACAATCACCGCCTGTACAAGAAGACGGTGGCCAAATTCTTGCGCAAATATTTGAACTAAAAAAGCAAAAAAAGCGTTTTTTCTTGCAAACGGTTGCATAGCCGTGCTATACTAAAAGCGTGGAAGAGGTAGAAAACAACTGAACAGAAGTTTTTATCTCCAGATTTTATACAATTTTTGTAATTATGATTTCGCTGTCTCTCTCTTAGGGGAGACCATAAAGCTTGAAGCTGCCAAGTGGCAATACACAATAAATAACTCGATTCTTTTTTCATTACGCTAGGACGTAAAACTCAAAACAAGTAAATGTTTATCACAGTTTGTAAAGCCATTGGTGAACATAGAAAATTGAATATCGTGACTATTAATTGATGAGCTACCTCATCCACTTGGAAAGTTGCTTCTACTGCAAGCAGCTATAAGAAAAGGCCAGAAGATTTAAGTCTTCTGGCCTTTTTTGTTGGCTGAATTTTTAACGCAAGTCCTTGCGCAGGACCAGCTTGGCGATGCATTCGCAGCGCGGGGTCTGCGGGAGCATGTCGACGTTTTCGATGACGCGGACGTCATAGGCCTCGCCCAGGAGCACCAGGTCCTGAGCCAGGGTTGACGGGTTGCAGGAGATGTAGACAAAGCTCTCCGGCTTGACGCGGAGCAGGGTCTTGATCAGGCTTTTGGCCAGACCAGTCCGCGGCGGGTCAACGATCAAGGCGTCAATTGGCACCTCGTCCTTTTGCAGCTGGGGCAGCAGCTTTTCCACGCTGCCTTGCAGGTAGCTGGCATTCTTGACGTGGTTGAGCTCGCAGTTGTGCTGGGCATCCAGGACGGCTTCCGGGATGCTTTCGATCCCGATGACCTGCTTGACTTGGTCGCTGGCCAGAATCCCCAGGGTCCCAACCCCGGAGTAGGCATCGATCAGGGTCATGTCTGGCGTCAGGCTGAGAAGCTTAAGGGCTTCTGAGTACAGGGTCGTGGTCTGGACTGGGTTTAACTGGAAGAAGGCTCTTGGGCTCAAGGCAAACTGCTTGCCCATGATTTCTTCCATGATCTGGTTCTGGCCCTTGAGCTTTTCAGTCTTGTTGCCCCAGACCTGCGGATTTTGCCAGTCGGTTTCGTTCTGGTAGACGGAAACGACGTCAGGCAATTCCATGATCCGGTCAGCCAGTTCCAGCATGTGATTCAAGCGGTGGCCAACCGTGATCAAAGTAACCTGCATTTCCTTAGTGGCTTCGGATTGGCGAACCACGATGGTCTTGATTCCTTGCCGCTGGCGGCGGACGTCAGCAATCGGCACGTCCAGCTTGACGATCAGGTCCTTGATGGTCCGCTCGGTTCTCTGGGTGTCAACGCTTTGGGTCGGCATTTCCGGCAGGTCGATCAGTCGGTGGGAGTTAGGCGCGTACATTCCCAGCAGAACGTCCTTGCCGGAACGCTCGATCTGGTACTGGGCCTTGGCCCGGTAGTGCCATTGCTCAGGCGCGGGGATGGTCCGCTTGACCTTGTAGTTCTTGTAGCCGCGTGGGTGGTACTTGTCGAGGGCCGCCAGCACGTTGTCGCGCTTGAAGCGCAGCTGGGCGTCGTAGTTCATGTGGGCCAGTTCCAGGCCGCCGATTTCCGGGCTGACCTGGTCAGGGAAGGCTACCCGGTCAGGGCTTTTTTCCTTGATCCGGACCAACTCCCCTTGCAGGTAGTGGGGGTATTCCTTGACGATCTTGGCCACGACTACTTCTTCCGGCAGGGCGCCAGGAATGAAGATGATCTTCTTCTTGTAGTAGCCGATCCCTTCGCCGTTGATGCCCAGACGCTTGACCGTAATGATCACGTCGCGCTCTTTTTGCGCCTTGGCCTGGCCGTGCTGGCTCTTGTTTTGGCTGTAGCGGCTATTTGCGTGCTTGCGGAAACCGCCTTTTCTTTCTTTAAAATGATGGTCTTTTTGCATGTTAGTTCTGTTCTTTCTACAATAAAAAATAATAAGCCGACAAGATATTATACCGGCCTTAGCCAGCAAATAGCAAGAAATTCGCGCGCTTTCGTTCAATTTGCTAAGATATAGAGGCAAAGATGCTGAAAAAGAAAATGGTGAATCAGATGGCAATTATTACAAAAGTTAGTGCACAGAAGCGCCCTGGGCGCTACAATATCTTTTTGGACGGCCATTATGCCTTTTCGGTCAGCGAAAAGACTTTGGCCGAATTCGTCCTGCTCAAGGGGCAGGAGCTCACTGACCAGCAGATTGACCAGGTCCGTGCCTTTGACGCTGACGCCAAGGCCACGGAGCTGGCCGCCAGATACCTGGGCTATGAGCCGCGGACGATCAAGGAAGTCCACGACTACCTGGTCAAGCACGAGATCTCAGAAGCTGCCGCAGCCAGCGCCATTGGCGAGCTGGCTGACCTGGGCTATCTGAATGACCCCGAATATGCCCGTCTCTTTATCAAAAACGACCTCAAAGTCGGCCAGAGCGGTCCAAAGGCGGTCAGCCGGGACCTGCAGCGCAAGGGGCTGGACCAGGAGACGGCCGCTGAAGCCATCGCGGAAGTGGCGGTGGCTGACTGGATCGCCGTCGGCCAGCGCCTGGTCAAGTCACTCATCTGCCAACAGGGAAAAATTGCCCAAAAAGAGGTCAAGCGCAAGATGCAAGCCAAGCTCTTCAGCCATGGCTTTACCAGCACCCTGGCCGCTGCTGTCGTTGACTCCTTTGACTTCAATGACAGCGAAGAGGAGCAACTGGAAGCCCTGAAGAGGCAGGGAATCAAGGCCTACAAGCGCTTCAGGCGCTATGATGAGGGCATCAGGGAGCAGAAGATCAAGCAATACCTGTATGTCCATGGCTTCTCTACGAGTGAAATTGCCGCTTTTTTAAGTGGGGAGGTCATCGACCTGGACGAGCTGAGCGAATACTGAGCCGGGCCAGGCTTTTTTAGTATAATAGTCAAGGATGGCTGGAACGCAAATTTTCAGCCAATTAGCAGAAGAACAAGCATCAATACCAATAGGAGCGATAGAAGCATGAACAATGAAATCGAAGCATTGACCTTTATCGGCAAGGCATTTCCTGACGCCATGATGGACAGCAACGCGTCATTTGGCGGCTGCAACCAAAGCGTTGAAGAAGACGAGGCCTTCCAGAAGTTTGTCAAGGATCATGACTTGGGTGAAAACCGGGCCAACCTGATCGTCTTTGGGCCAGAGCACTTTATGTACTGGTACGGGGTAGCAATTCCAGAGGAAGTTGACCAAGTGCCAGGCCTGCTCAAGTTCTCCCTGCCCAAGGCCAAGGTCTTTCAAAAGGAAGAATCAGCCAGCGCCGTAGCCTTTGACCTGCCGCTGAACTTTGAGCTGCCGAAGTTCATGAACGAAGCCGGCGAATTGGGCGACAAGTTCCAGACCAGCATGGTGGAAAACCTGACTCCATACATTCTGCGCCAGCTGGATTTGGCAAACAAAAAGCTGACCAAGACCATGTATCTTGAAATCAGCTCGGAAAAGTAGTTTTTAACTATTCTTGATTGGCTTCTGAGTCAATCGACAGGTTGTCGTATTCGATATAGGCACCCAAGCAAGTTGAGATGAACATGATCAAGAGCACGAAGCCAGTGGATGTGCCGACGATGATGTTCAGGGGCAGGACGTGGCGGACGATGATGGTCGCCAGCGTGCAGAGGACGAAGTCCAGGACGATGTTGGCCGCTTGCAGAATGGGCCGCCGGCGGATGCTGAAGAAACGCAGCAGCTGCTTCAAGAAGCTGTCATAGATGTCCCCGGCCAGCAGGTTCAAGGGCCGCTGAATGGTTGCCTTGACGGCCATCATGATGATGGCCCCGGCCAAGGCGCCAATGGCGGTCCGGAAGGGGTCGCTGGAGTGCAGGACCAGGGCGTTGTAGCCAATGCCGATGATGGCCAGGCTGCAGATGTAGGGAATCAGCAGCAGGAAGATAAATACCAATACGATGCGTCTCATTTTCATGGTCGAATACCTCTTTCTATCGTGGTATTTTATCATATTCTGCCCTAGCCTATGCTATAATTGTTTTTATTTAGGTTTCAAGAAAGTGAGATAAGACAGAGATATGACTAGTGACCCCGGGACCGGCAGTCTACTGGACAAACTAAAAAGCCGTTTCACGAGCAATGACGAACAAGGCAAGGAAGAGCTGCAGGACGAAGCTGACAAGCTGCACGCGGCTCATTTTTTGACGGATATGGAATACACCATGATCGAAGGCAGCATGAACTTTCATGACAAGGTTGCCCGCGAAGTCATGGTGCCGCGGACCGATGCTTTCATGATCGATATCGAGGACGATTTGGCAGGGAACATTGATGACATTCTCAGCCAGCCTTACTCCCGCATCCCCGTCTACCAGCAGGACAAGGACAACATCGTTGGCGTCATCCACATCCGGACCATCCTGCGCGAGGCCAGACGGGTGGGCTTTGACCAGCTGACTTATGAGCGGCTCTTGTCCGTGCCGCTTTTTGCCCCAGAAACGATTGAGCTGGACCAGCTTCTGGCCCAGATGCAGCAGAGCCAGCAGCAGATTGCCATCTTGACGGATGAATACGGCGGGATCACTGGTCTGGTTACCCTGGAAGACCTGATTGAGGAAATCGTCGGCGACATCGCGGACGAGGTCGACAAGACGGAAGTTCTGGCAACCAAGCTCAACGATTATGAATACGTGGTCTACGGCAAGATGCCGCTGGACGACTTCAACGACCAGTTCGGGACTGACCTGGAAATGGAAGACGTTGACACGATCGCCGGCTACGTGATTACCAAACTGGGCGTGATCCCGGGCAAGACTGAGCACTTGATGGTCCACCTGGACAACGGCATGGTCTTGACGACCAGAAGAATGCAGGGGTCCCGTCTGCTCACGGTCTTATTGACCCTGCCCAAAGGCGAGGAAGTCTTTCCGTCGCCGCAGGCTGAGCAGGAGTACCAGCACGAGAATACAGAAGATAGAGAAAACGAGAAAGAAAAGAAGAATTAATGAACAAAGAATTATTGGATAAAGTAAATAAGCGGCGCACTTTTGCCATTATTTCCCACCCCGACGCCGGTAAGACGACGATTACGGAACAGATGCTGCTCCTTGGTGGGGTCATCAGAAGCGCCGGGACCGTTAAGGCCAGAAAGACCGGCAACTACGCTACTTCCGACTGGATGGAGATTGAAAAGAAGCGTGGGATTTCCGTTACCTCATCCGTGATGCAGTTTGAATACGAGGGCAAGCGGATCAACATTCTGGACACCCCAGGCCACCAAGACTTCTCAGAAGACACCTACCGGACCCTGATGGCAGTCGACGCCGCGGTCATGGTTATTGACTCCGCTCGCGGGATTGAGCCCCAGACCAAGAAGCTGTTCAAGGTCGTTCGCCAGCGCGGGATTCCCGTCTTCACCTTCATGAACAAGCTGGACCGGGACGGCAGAGAGCCCTTGGACCTGGTTGCTGAACTGGAAGACGTCCTGGGCATTGAAGGCGTGGCCATGAACTGGCCAATCGGCATGGGCCAGACCATGAAGGGCTTGTACGACATTGCCAACCACCGGATTGAGCTCTACCACCCGGCAGACGCCGACCACCGCTTCCTGCCGCTGAATGAGGCAGGGCGTCTAGATCCAGACCAGCCACTGGCTGATGATCCCCAATACCTTGATACCATGGATGAAATCGAGCTGCTGGAAGGGGCCGGGACGGAATTTAACCGCGAGGCCGTTTTGGCTGGCAAGCAGACGCCGGTCTTCTTCGGCTCAGCCTTGACCAATTTTGGGGTTGAGACCTTCTTGCAGAGCTTTGTCGACCTGGCACCGGCACCAGCGGCCCACGTGGTCAATGAGACTGAGACTTTAGCGCCAGATGATGACGAGTTCTCCGGCTTCATCTTCAAGATCCAGGCCAACATGAACCCCCAGCACCGGGACCGGATTGCCTTTGTCCGGGTCTGCTCTGGCGAGTTCAGCAAGGGCTTGGACGTCACCTTGGCTAGAACCGGCAAGCCAGTCCGCCTGAACAATGCCGTTGAGTTTGAATCCAGTGCCCGCGTTCAGGTTTCTGAAGCCGTGGCCGGCGATATCGTTGGTCTCTACGATACTGGCAACTTCCAGATCGGCGACTCCATCTATGCCGGAAAGCACAAGGTTGAATTTGCCCCACTTCCGGAATTTACCCCGGAACTCTTCATGCGGGTCTCACCAAAGAACGTCATGAAGCAAAAATCCTTCCACAAGGGGATGAACCAGCTGGTGCAAGAAGGGGCCGTCCAGCTCTACCGCAACTACCAGACTGAGGACTACATCTTAGGCGCGGTTGGCCAGCTGCAGTTTGAAGTTTTCCAATACCGGATGAAGAACGAATACAATTCCGATGTTGAAATGACCTCCCTGGGCCACCGAGTTGCCCGCTGGATCGATCCAGACCAGCTGGACCCGAAGATGTCATCCAGCCGCAACCTTTTGGTCAAGGACCGCTTCGGCAACCCGCTCTTCCTTTTTGAAAATGCCTTTGCTGAGCGCTGGTTCCATGACAAGTATCCAGACGTCAAGCTGACCGAAAAGCTTTAACAGGCAAAATCAACAAATTAAAACAGCTACCCAGGAGGCAGCTGTTTTTGCGTGAAAAAATAGCAAAACAAAACGGACCGTTTTCATGGTCCGTCTGCTGAAGAATATTGGTTAATTAGCTGCAGGGCACGTCATTTGTCGACGTGAATTTCGATTACGCGCCGCCCGCTGTCAACGGTCAATTGATAGCTGCGGTCGGTTGGCACCAGACGCTTGATGACAAATTCAATTTCTTCGACCCGAATCCGCCGGTCATGGTTTTCCAATACGATACCAATGGCGTCGCTGCTTTCAGTGAAAACAACGGAAGTATTGCCAAGAGAGTAGACCTTGACGAAAGTAGCCGCCGTCGTGTTCAGTTGGCTCTGGACTAATGAAGAATAGCTGTTGGTTACATCAATCAAATGCATAAATCTCACCCATTTCTATAGCTTCTTAATATCTTCTTAACTCAATTATAGCGCATTCAGTAAAAAAGCAAGAATCTTTTTTAGATTCTTGCTTTCTCGTATAGAATTGCTAAATGAGCTTATTTTTCGCTGTCTGTCTTGGAAGCGTCGTCCTTGTCTGGAGTATGGCTTTCATCGCTTTCAGCTGTCTTTTCAGAGATGACGATTTGCTGGTCTTGCAAGTCAGCCAGCAGGTTCTTGGCTTCAGTGTGGTCCAGCTTGAAGTCAGCCACCTTGTCCTCGATCTCTTCCTGGATCACGCGGCGCAGCGGCCGGGCACCCATGGCTGGGTCGTAGCCTTCTTCAACCAGCTTGCCCTTGGCGGCTTCGGTCACGTCGATGTGGATGCCTTGGTCGGCAACCATGGCGTTGGTCTTGGCCAGCATCAGGTTGACGATCTGCAGGAGGTTCTCCTTTGTCAATGGGTGGAACTGGATGATGTCGTCAAAACGGTTCAAGAATTCCGGCTTGAAGTACTGGCTCATCACCTTGCGGGTCTCTTCAGCCTCGTCATGGTGCTGTTCGGCGCCAAAGCCGACAGTCGTGGCTTTGATGCCTTGGCCGGCGTTGGAGGTCATGATGATGATCGTGTCCTTGAAGGAGACGGTGCGGCCTTGAGAGTCAGTCAGGCGGCCGTCATCCATGATCTGCAGGAAGAGGTTCAAGACGTCAGGGTGGGCCTTTTCAACTTCGTCCAGCAGGATCAGGCTGTATGGGTTGTGGCGGACGCGCTCAGTCAGCTGTCCGGCTTCTTCGTAGCCCACGTAGCCTGGAGCTGAGCCGATCAGCTTGGAGACTGAGTATTGCTCCATGTATTCGGACATATCGAAGCGGATCATCGCGTCTTCGCTGCCGAACATCTTCAGGGCCAGCTGCTTGGCCAGCTCGGTCTTCCCGACGCCAGTCGGACCGACGAAGAGGAAGGTGCCGATTGGGCGGCCAGACTTGTTGAAGCCGATCCGGTTTCTTCTGATAGCCCGGGCAACCTTTTCCACGGCTTCGTTTTGCCCGATGACCTTTTCTTCCAGGTCGCTGGCCAGGTTGACCAGCTGGTTCTCTTCCTGCTTCTGGATTTCGCCGACTGGGATGTTGGTCTTTTCTTCGACGATCTTGTTCATGACCTTGTCAGTAATGACCGGGGTCTTGTCTGGATCGACGTTTTGGTCCTTCATCTTCTCGTATTTTTCGATCTGGTCGCGGTAGTAGGCAGCCTTTTCGTAATCTTCGCTCTTCAGGGCCTGCTGCTTCAGGTTTTCAGCCGCGTTGATCCGTTCCTGGACCTTTTCCTTGTCGATGTAAGGGATGGTCAGGTTCATCCGTGAGCCGGCCTCATCCAGCAAGTCGATGGCCTTGTCTGGCAGGAAGCGGTCCTGGATGTAGCGGGCGGACAGCTTGACCGCGGCTTCGATGGCGCCATCGGTGTAGTGCACGTGGTGGTAGTCCTCGTAGCGCTTTTGAATCCCCTTGAGGATGCGGATGGTTTCATCGATGCTTGGCTCCTTGACCTCAACCGGCTGGAAGCGCCGGGCCAGGGCAGAGTCCTTTTCAATTTCACGGTATTCCTTGATGGTCGTGGCCCCAACCAATTGCAGCTCACCACGCGCCAGTGCCGGCTTGATGATGTTGCCGGCGTCCATGCCGCCTTCGGCATTGCCCGCGCCAACGATCTCGTGAATTTCATCGATGAAGAGGATGACGTCAGGTTGGGATTGCAGCTCCTTGATCAGCTGCTGCATTCTTTGCTCAAACTGGCCGCGGATCCCGGTCCCTTGGACCAGGGACACGACGTTCAAAGAGATGATCCGCTTGCTCTGCAGCTTGGCTGGAACTGAGCCGTCGACGATGTCTTGGGCCAGGCCTTCAACCACGGCAGTCTTACCAACGCCGGCTTCACCGATCAGGACTGGGTTGTTCTTGGTCCGGCGGTTGAGGATTTCAATTACCCGGGCGATCTCCTTGTCGCGGCCGATTACCGGGTCGATCTTGCCCTTTCTGGCCAGATCGGTCAAGTCCGTCCCAAACTGGTCAAGAATGGACTGGCCGTTCCCATTCCCCCCGTTTCCGCCCCGGCCGGGAATCTGGCTGCCGAACTGGCCGTCATTTCCTTCGTCGCTGTTCCCGTTGTTGGGGTTGCTGTTGCGATTCAATGCGTTGAAGAGGTCATCGAAATCGCCGAAAAATTCGTTGTTGTTCATATTTGTATTTCCTTGCTTGTTTCTCAATTCTTGGTAGCAGTGTTGGCACAAGTCAATTTCCTTGTTCACGCCGTTGATTTTCGTGTACAGATGGATCGAGGCTTGCCGCTGATGACAGTTTTGACACAGCATTGTAAGTACCGCCTTTCCGTATAAGCTTACGGTTTGATTATAGGGCTTAGCACTCTTAAACGTCAAGTGCTAAGACTTGGAAAAGGTAAGTAGTTTTTGAGGCCTTTTAAAATTTTCAAATAGTTTTTAAGAATGCAAACGACTAAAAATAATTATGCAATTTACTTCCTTTTAATGTCGAATTAACAGAAAAAGCGGGAAAAAACTTAGCTAATAATTGGCAATTGCGGCGATTTGGTTGTACAATGCTTGAGTGTCAAAAAGCGCTTAATTCTAAGGAGGTAAGACATATTGGATTACACCAAGATCCTGGATCAGCTGGTCTCAGGCGAGTTGCCAGAGTATAAGGTGGAAGCCGCGACTGCCTTTGACTTTCAACAGGCTCTGCGCAATTATGGCAAGAACAAGAAGATAACAGGCAAGGCCATGCGTGGGGGGACGATTATCTATACGTCCGTCGACAACAAGGCTTAAGCAAATGAAAACATTTACAAAAAATATTGTATTGCTGGAAAAAACATGTTATTCTGTAGAGGAAACGGTACATCGCTACCCGATTTTTGATTTTTAAAGGAGATAATTTACTATGGAAAAGAAAGAATTTCACATTACTGCTGAAACTGGTATCCACGCACGTCCAGCTACTTTGTTGGTACAAGCTGCTTCAAAGTTTGGTTCAGACATCAACCTTGAATACAACGGCAAGTCAGTAAACTTGAAGTCAATCATGGGTGTTATGTCACTTGGCGTTGGCCAAGGTGCAGATGTTACCATCTCTGCTGAAGGCGACGACGAAAAGGAAGCTTTGGCTGCTATTGCTGAAACTATGTCAAAAGAAGGTTTGGCTGAATAATGACTGAAACTTTAAAGGGGATCGCCGCAAGTGACGGTGTAGCTGTTGCTCCAGCCTACCTCTTGGTTGAACCAGACTTGTCATTCGAAAAGAAGACTGTTTCAGACGTTGATGCTGAAGTAGCCCGCTTTGAAAAGGCAATTGCTGATTCAAAGGCTGAATTGGAAAACATCCGCAGCGTTGCTGTCAAGAGCCTTGGCGAAGAAGAAGCCAAGGTCTTCGATGCACACTTGCTTTTCCTGTCCGACCCAGAATTCACTGGTCAAATCGAAAACGAAATCAAGAACTCCACTGAAAACAGTGAAGCCGCACTTGACGCCGTAGCACAAAACTTCATTACTATCTTCGAAAGCATGACCGACAACGCGTACATGCAAGAACGTGCTGCTGACGTCCGTGACGTTTCTAAGAGAATCATGGCTCACTTGCTTGGCAAGGAATTGCCAAACTTGGCAGCGATCGACCACGAAGTCGTTTTGGTTGCTGAAGACTTGACTCCTAGTGACACCGCGCAATTGAACAAGGACTACGTAAAGGGCTTTGTAACTGACTTGGGCGGCCGGACCGCTCACTCAGCCATCATGGCTCGGTCCTTGGAAATTCCTGCCGTTGTTGGTACCCAAAAGATCACCACTTCTGTCAAGAATGGGCAAATGCTGATCGCTGACGGCTTGGATGGCGTAGCCATCGTTGAGCCAACTGACGAACAAGTTGCCGAATACACCAAGAAGGGTGAAGACTTCGCCAAGCAAAAGGCTGAATGGCGCAAGCTGAAGAACGAACCATCAGTAACTGCTGATGGCAAGCGCTTCACGATCGCAGCCAACATCGGTACTCCAGACGACCTTGACGGCGTCTTGGAAAACGGTGCCGAAGCTGTCGGCTTGTTCAGAACTGAATTCTTGTACATGAACTCAAATGACTTCCCAACTGAAGAAGACCAATTTGAAGCCTACAAGAAGGTTCTGGAAGGCATGAACGGCAAGCAAGTCATCATCAGAACCATGGACATCGGTGGTGACAAGCACTTGAGCTACTGGGACCTGCCAGAAGAAATGAACCCATTCCTGGGCATTCGTGCCATCCGTCTGTCATTGAAGAACCAAGAAATCTTCCGGACCCAACTCCGGGCTTTGCTTCGTGCATCAGCATACGGCAAGCTGGGCATCATGTTCCCAATGATCGGTACTTTGGACGAATTGCACCAAGCCAAGGCTGTCCTTAAGGAAGAAAAGGATAAGCTGGTTGCCAAGGGCGTGAAGGTTGGCGACGACCTGCAAGTCGGGATGATGATCGAAGTTCCGGCTGCTGCTGTCTTGTCTGACCAATTTGCCAAGGAAGTCGACTTCTTCTCAATTGGTACCAACGACTTGATTCAATACACCATGGCTGCTGACCGTGGCAACGAACACGTTTCATACCTGTACCAACCATACAACCCATCAGTTCTGCGCTTGATCAAGCACACGATTGACTCAGCTCACGAAGCTGGCATCTGGTGCGGCATGTGTGGTGAAGCAGCTGGCGATTCAATCATGTTCCCAATCCTGCTTTCAATGGGTCTTGATGAATACTCAATGAGTGCAACTTCAGTTCTGCGCATCAGAAGCGAAATGAAGAAGCTGTCAACTGCTGACTTGGCTGACTTGGCTGACAAGGCAACCAAGGAATCCCTGACTAGCGAAGAAAACATTGCGCTGGTTAAGAAGATCATGGCTGACAAGTAAGCAATGAAAAGCGACTAGGGCTTGCCCCTGGGCGCTTTTTTCTTGGCAAGTTAATAGGAACTTTCAAAGAATCATTAAGAAATTCCAAAGAAGTGGCAAATGCCCCTTCCTTTTTGTAAGTACGAGTGATACACTATAATTCATCATGAATGTGTGTTCATGCAATATAGTCTTAAAGGAGCGTGGGAATATGGTTGATTTATATGTTTCTCCAAGCTGCACTTCCTGCCGCAAGGCAAAGCAATGGCTTGAAAAGCACAACATCCCTTACAAGGAAAGAAACATTATTGCGGATCCCTTGAGCAGGGACGAAATTGTCCACATCTTAAGAATGACCGAAGAAGGCACGGAGGAAATTGTGTCTACTCGCTCTAAGGCTTTTCAAGAATTGAATATCGACTTGGATGAGATCTCAATGAACGAACTGATCGACTTGATTGAAAAGAATCCAAGCCTGCTTAGAAGACCAATCATTCTTGATGACCGGAGAATGCAGGTCGGCTATAACGAAGATGAGATTCGCCGTTTCTTGCCTAGAAGCGTGCGCCGCTTGGAAATGGCCAAGGCAAAGCGCCTTGCCGACCAAGATTAGCTTGACCGAAATTAATAGTTTGGCGTTGGCTCATTCTTTTTGAATGAGCTAACGCTTTTATTTTTGGCCGGCTTTAGGTTACAATATCCATAAGCTGTTTAGCGATTAAGGAGGGATGACGATGCGAGTTGAGAAGGTAAATGACAATACGCTCCGCGTCAGCATGACCCGCGAGGACCTCAACAAGCGAGGCCTCAAGATTTTGGACCTTTTGGGCAACCGGGAACGGGTACAGGAATTCTTCCTGTCCATCCTCCATGAGGTTGACAAGGAGCATTCTTTTGCCAGCGATGCTCCCGTAACTTTTCAAGTAATGCCGAATGATGGCGGCATCGACTTGCTGATCACCAAGATGAAGGGGGATAGCGGCGGCATGTCGGAAGAAGTGCGCCGCTTCTTTGACCCCAGCGATGGCCAGGACGATGATGATGACGCCTATGGGGAAGAGTATGAGGCTGGAGGCGATGAGCCGCGGCCTTACTTTGACTTGGATCCAAATGATGACGCCAACACGGAGATGGACCCGGTCGTCATGAAGGATTTAAACCTGGATGCCAATGACGGCGATGACGACTACTGGAATTACCAGGACCACCACTGCGTCAGATTTGCCGACTTTGATGATCTGCTGGCTTTGGCCGACGGCCTGAAAGTCAGTGACCTGGCGTCCAGCGTCTACTATTTCAATGGCCAGTTCTACCTTAAGCTGGCCTTTATGGACGAGAACTACGAGGAGATCAAGCCGGCCGATGCCTGGGCCATTGCCAATGAGTTTGGCTACCGGGTTGAAGATGACGAGATGGGCAAGGCGCAGAAATTGGGCCAGTGCATCTTCCAGCAGGACGCCTTGGGGGCCTTGCGTCGTCAGCACGCGGACAAATGAGGCTGATGAAAGGCGGAATTTGTTTTATTATTTGATCTTTGATCGCGATTTTGTTAGATTTGAGGCACATTTATGAAACGCTTGTACAAGTCCAACAAGGACATTATGATTGCCGGCGTTTGCGCTGGGATTGCAGAATACTTTAATGTTGATCCAACCCTCATTCGGCTTTTGTGGCTGATTTTCGGCCTGACTGGCGGGACAGGGATTTTCGCCTACATCGTGGCGTCAATCATCATCCCGCGGCGGCCGGATGACTGGGAAGGCGGCAGCCACCCAAAGCGCCACTTCACGGAAAGCGACCACGAGGATGACGATATTGACATTGACGACGGCGATTAAGCTGGGTCAACCAGAGCAGAAAAAATAGCACAAAAAACGGAATTCAAGCGAATTCCGTTTTTTTGTTGCGCTTGACTTGATTCTGAATTAACCTGAAATTTTTTAAAAAAATTTCGGTAAAATTGGCTTTTTTCGGGTAATTAATCTATGGGGGATTAATTTGTATGCTGCACTTTTAAAAGATGAATTGGTGCTGGCCGTAACCGAAGCGGCCAAGGCCAGAGCTGACATGTCTTATTTAAACCGTGAGCCCTATCGCTGTCCCAATTGCCGCCAGCGGGTAATCTTAATCCTGTCGGAGCAGGCGGAGGCCTTCTTCAAGCACCTGCGCAGCTATCAAGGAAGCGCGGGCGAGCAGGCTGAACACCATACGGCCAAGATGATGCTTAAAGCTGCCCTGACGGCGGCTGGCTTTCCAGCCCAGGTAGAGGTGCCGCTGGCCGGCGGGGGCATCAGGGCGGACGTATTGGCTAATAGCTGCCTGGCCTTTGAGGTCCAGTGCGCTCCCTTGGGGCAGGCCGAGTTTGCCCACCGCCATGCCTTGTACCAAGAAGCCAGGGTCAAGGATATCTGGGTCGTGGGTCAGCGGCATTATTTGCGCGGAAAGCTGAAGCAGACCCAGCTGATCTATTTTCGCGAAAACCCGCACTGGCAGAGCTACTATCTGGAAGTCGATCCAGTCCGGGGGCTCTTGCGCCTGAAATACCAGGTTCTTCAGGAGCCCTTGACGCAGAACTTGGTCTACCGCCAGCAGGATTTCACCCTTGACGCCAAAGGGATTGCCAGCTTGTGGCACTACCGCCCGCCCAAGCTGCCTGACTTTCAGGCCGACTGCCGCCGCCAGCGGCAGTACCTGCAGGGACAAATCCAGCAGAAGACGCGCTTTGGCCTCAAAATCGCGGAAGCCATGTACTTGAAGCACTTGACTCTGGCTGACCTGCCAAGCGAGGCCTTTGCCAGCTGGCGCAAGCCAGGGGAAGCATCATGGCTGGAGCGGTATCTGGGGGCAAAATAAAGCAGCTCCAAGCTTGTGGCTAGGAGCTGCGAAGCGTTTATTACGTTGAGGGCGAGAAAACTTGGCATTTCAATGCCGAGTTGAATCGCCCTCTTTTTTTGCTTTAGCACGTGAACATTAGTTCGGCACGCGATATAATATAAGCAACTAAAGAACTGCAAATGCTGGAAGAAGGTACGACTCATATGGTTAAATACGAATTCAGAAATGATGAGCCAGATATCATCCATGGACGAGGCTACGTATACAACCTCAATTACCACATCGTCTGGTGTACCAAGTATCGCAACCAAGCCTTGGCTAATCCGATTATTGTCGATTCACTCAAGGACAAGATCCTTCAGATCTGCCGTGAGAATGAGTATACGGTCAAGGCTTTGGAAATAATGCCAACTCACGTGCATATTCTGCTGTCTGCCAAACCCAAAGAGAGCGTGACAAATATCGTCAAGAAGCTCAAAG
>JAEDAG010000001.1:185846-229372 GCA_017309015.1 Faecalicatena absiana | reverse complement strand
TACAAGTGCAAGAAGTACGGAAAGATCCTCATCAAGGTCAATCCAGCATACACCAGCCGAATCTGCTCAAAATGCGGCAAGGATACGGGCAAGAAGCCACTGTCAGTGCGGGAATGGAACTGTCCATTTTGCAAGGCGCACCATGACCGTGACGTCAATGCATCAATCAATATTTTGCTTAAAGGACTTGCCCAGCTCTGAGAGCGCCGGGCAAGCAAAAAATCGTACCGTCAAACTGCAGTGAATGCGGCTTGGCGGAATCGTCGGAGGGGGCACTTCCGTGATAAATAGACTGACCTCTGTTTTTGCACTGCTGTTCAGCTTGCTGGACAGAACCAGTAAAAAAGCAGGCTTGGCTTCGGCCAATCCTGCTTGCAAGAATAAGTTGGTTGTTCTCAGAAGCTGTAGGCTGCGCGTGAGCACTAGCCTATAAAGAAACCCCCGACCTTGGTCGGGGGAGCATGTCATTGGAGGTTAGAGCAGGCGCAGGTGGCTGGAGCAGTCAGACCAGTAGAAGGCGTTATTGTCGGCCACGTCCAAGCAGGCGCTTGCTGACGGATCCGTAAAGATCTCGCGCAGGTCGTCGTAGCTGAGGTCGCCGTCCAGCAAGAGGCCGGAGTCATCGCTTTCGTCGTTGAAGACGACTGTGGATGGCAGGCTGGTAACGTTGAACTTGCTGGCTAAAGTGGAATCCTGGCTGATGAATTCGCGCAGGCAGACGTCAGTCAGGGAATTCTTGACCTTTTCCAGATTAAGGCCCAGGTCTTGGACCAGGGTTTCGACCAGGGCTTCGGAATAATTGATCTTGCCATCGCTCAAAGCTTCCTGCAGCTTGAAGAGGAACAGTCTGGCCCGCTTCTTGCCGTAGGCAATCTGGATGGCGTAGTAGAACTTCTGCACGCTCAAAGAAGCCAGGTGGTAGTTGGTCAGGTTGATGGAAGTGTTGAAGTTCCAATTGCGCTTGACCAGGTCCTGCTTCATGGCAGTCATGGTTACCAGTGGAATGTAGTTGATGCAGATGTCCAAATCGAGTTCTTCGGCAATTTTTCTAATTTGTTTTTCGAGATGGTAGCAGCTGAGCCCCAGCGGATTGATAAATAGAAAAAGTTCGAACATGTCCGACCTCCAAAAAATTATTCATCTGTTACTTTAGCAAAAGTTTTCTAGGAAAACAAAAAATAAGTTTTGGAAAGGACGCTGCGGTGACTGGATTACTTTTTAAGGGCGTGCTGGCTGGCCCGGGCGATTTTACTTAAATTATTGGCATTCTTGGCTGAAAAAGCAAATTTTTCGCTCAAGACGGCCAAAGCCCGCTTAATGGCGGCTGGATCAGGATTTTCGACTTCCAGCTCATAGTCGGAATACCCATCCGGGTAGCGGGTGTGGTCTAAAGTCAGCTCACAGTCCTCCGGCCCGTTCAAGAGGGTCCGGTGGGTCTTGGACCAGGTAAAGGCGGCAATCTTGTCCCAGTCATCTGGGTAAGTCTTCTTCAAATAGTCGCCAACGCTGCCGTCAAGCTTGAGCGCGGCATTTTGCAGGAGCTCGCGGGCCTGCGTCAAGGACAGCTCATCGTTGATTTCGATTACTTCATGGTACTTGTCCTGAACCTGCTTTTGACTTGGCACCTTGATCGTTTCCTCCGCGTGATCGGCGAAGGTGCGGATGCGCAGGGCGTTGCGGTGCGCCTTCAAAAGCTGCTTGTCCGTGTCGTAGTAGGTATTGGTCTGGCGGAAGTCCTCCTTGACCGGGTAGGCTGACTTGATGGCTTCATAGGTCTGCTTGTCCAAGGATACCTTGGCTTCGATTTCACGGTTTTTGCTCATGATTTAGAATCTCCTTTACTAGTTGTTTTCTGAATATATGTTAAAATGAATTTGTTTGATAGGGAAGGAAAATGTCTGTGATTAAAGACTGGGATACTTTTTTATGGCCATACAACCAGGCCGTCAAAGAATTAAAAGTTAAATTTAGGGCTCTCCGGCAAGGCTTTTTGACCAAAGGAGAGCATTCGCCAATTGAATTCGTGGTTGGCCGGGTCAAGACCGTGGACTCCATCAAAGAAAAGATGAAGCGCCGGGTCATTTCCCCGGACGTCATTGAAAGCGACATGCAGGATATCGCGGGCATCCGCATCATGTGCCAGTTCGTCGACGACATTTACCGGGTGGTTGACCTGATCCACCAAAGAGACGACATGGAAGTCATCGAAGAGCGGGACTACATCCAAAACGCCAAGCCTTCCGGCTACCGGTCCTACCATATGGTGGTAGCCTACACCGTCTACATGCCCGAAGGCTCCAAGCGCCTGCTGGCAGAGATTCAGATCAGAACTTTGGCCATGAACTTCTGGGCCACGGTTGAGCACACTTTGAACTACAAGTACCAGGGGGTCTACCCGGAAGATATTTCGGAGCGCTTGAAGCGGACGGCCGAAGCGGCCTACCAGCTGGACGAGGAGATGTCCTCCATCCGCAACGAAGTCAAGGAAGCGCAGAAGCTGTTTACCAAGAACAAGGGCAAGGAAAAGTCATGAAAGCTGCAATCGTCCATAATGATTACCCAACCACCCAGATCGCGGTGCGTCACTTAAAGGGACTGCTGGCTGAAAAGTCCATCATGCTGGACAAGCGCAACCCTGACCTCGTGATCTCCGTGGGCGGGGACGGGACCCTGATTTCCGCCTTCCACAAGTACCAAGACCAGCTGGACCGTGTCTGCTTTGCCGGCATCCACACGGGCCATTTGGGTTTTTATACCGACTGGCGCAACTACGACATGGAGAAGCTGGTCGATGCCCTGATCAACCACCCGGTGGAAGAAAACGAGGTGTCTTACCCGCTTTTGTGCATGAAGGTGACCACCAAAAAGGGCGTGTTGAAGTTCCTGGCCTTGAACGAAGCAACGATCAAGCGGATCTCCAAGACCATGGAGGCTGAGGTCTGGATTGGCGGCGAGCGCTTTGAGCGCTTCAGAGGGGACGGCTTGTGCGTGTCCACGCCGACGGGATCGACGGCATATAGCAAGTCCCTGGGCGGGGCGGTCATCCACCCGCGCCTGAAGGCCCTGCAGCTGACGGAGATTGCCTCCATCAACAATCTGGTCTTCCGGACCGTGGGCTCACCCGTGGTCATCGCGCCGGATGAATGGATCACCATCATCCCCCGCATCCCCGATAAGGCGGTCGTGATCGTCGACGGGAAGCGGATTGACCTCCTTGACGTGCAGAAAGTAGATTATGAGATCGCACCGGAAGAGATCAGCTTTTACCAGTATGGCCACCACCATTTCTGGGAGCGGGTCAACGATGCCTTCATTGGTGACAATTAATGCAAGTATATAAAATGATCGTGCAGAAGAATGACCCAGGCGAACTGAGTCATTTTTTGCTGAAAAAAGGCTTTTCCAGAAGAGCCGTCAACAATGCCAAGAACCGGGGCGGGATGCTGCTGGTCAACCACCACCGCCGCCACACTGGCTACCGCTTAAAGGAGGGGGACGTGGTCCACTTCCTGATGGGGCAGGAGAAGGAAAATCCGGCCCTGCGCCCATCCGACAAGCCGCTTGAGGTGGTTGCTGAAGCCAGCGACTACTTGGTCGTCAACAAGCCGGCTGGCCTCTTGTCGATCCCGTCTGGCTTTCACCATGAGGATGCCGTGATCAACCGGGTGCTCAGCTACTTCCAAAAGCAGGGGGCTGACCCCGCCTACATCAAGCCGCACATCGTGACGAGACTGGACCAGGATACTTCCGGTCTGGTTTTGCTGGGCAAGAACGCGATTGCCCATGACCGTTTCGCCAAATTGGGCAAGAACCGCTTTATCAAGCGCTACCACGCCATCGTGCACGGCAACTTCCCGGAAGACGAACTGACGGGGCTGATTGACAAGCCCTTGGCTAGGGTAGGCGAGACTGTCAAGCGGGAAGTCAACCCGAATGGGCAGAAGTCGCTGACGGCCTACCGGGTCATTGACCAGGTCCCAGGGGCCAGCTTGGTTGAGCTCAGGCTGCTGACGGGGAGAACCCACCAGATCCGGGTGCACATGATGTCGCTGGGGCACGTCCTCTTTGGGGATGACCTGTACGGGGCCAAGGACCATTTTGCCCGCCAGGCCTTGAACTGCTTCTATTTGTCTTTCCCGGACCCCTTCAGCGGGAAGAAGCAGACGATCGAGCTGCCTGACCCCAAGGACATGCAGGACTTGTGGCGAAAGCTGCAAGAACAGGCTGGAAAGTAAGCAATAAGAAAAAGTCCAGAGTCAGCTGACTCTGGACTTTTTGCATATATAATTTGTTATTGGTTCTTTTTCTTAATCTGCTTGTTTCGTCATTGAACCTCCCACGACTAAAGTCGCGGGAATCTGGGGGCCACCCAGCACATTGCATGTAAGATTGCTGACTCCAAGAAGTACTCGGAGTGCTTAGGTTAGCTTCACAGCTGCCCGGTACCGTCTCGTCTTCGTTTTGACTCGCTCAGAAGATTACGCAGGCAGGTACCGTCTAGTGCTAAGGACGATTGTTCCGTTTCGCCCGGGCTGTTTTCTACATTTTCTACATAAGCTTAAACTTCCGCCACCAGTGACGAAGGGCTAAGCTTTTTTCCATCTTCAGCTGCTTTCTTTAGCTTTGCGTGATGCTCCGGATGAGTCCCCCAATCTAATATGTTTCTTGCCGCATTCAAGTCTCTGTCAATCGTCTTCTTGCAGCTTGGGCACTGCCATTCTTTCTGACCAACTTTAAGATCTTTATTGATGTATCCGCAATTATGGCATGCCTTGCTTGTCCAAAACGAGTCCACTTTGATAAGCGTCTTGTCCTGTTTCCTCACCAGCGACTCTAAAATGGTCATCAGCTCATAGGGTTTGAGGACCGCCAGTCTGCGGTTGATGCCCTTGCTTTGGGCGGAGCCTTTTCCACGCTTGCGCATCTCATAGGCATCCAACTTCTCAACGACTATCGTGTCGCAATCATCGGCTACTTGATGCACCAGATGACGGTATTCATTGGTAAGCAGATTTGCCCGTTTTGCATTCAGCTTCTGCTGCCTGCGGTTAAGCTTCTGGTATCGCTTGCTTTGGCCATGGATATTCTCTTCCAGATCACGTGCTGATTTAATCTCGTTGATCTTCTGCTCATACTCGTCAGCCCGCTTGATCGTGCTGTCTGACACCTTGATCCGCTTGCCGTCTGATGAGCAAAAAGCCTCGTTGCCCGCCATGTTCCAGTCAAAGCCTTGAATCGTTTGTGACTCTTGCTTCTCGCGGGGCAGAGAAAAGGTCAGCTGCAGTCTGTAAGTGCCATCTGGAAGCTTCTTTATCTTCGTCAGCGCAATGTCCTTCAAGTTCAAATCTGACAGATCCTCAATGACTTCAACCGTGCCGAAGTCGGCGACTGTTAAGAAGGTATGATTGTCTGTATGCTTGCCCTCGATTCTGATGCCGCCTTTGGAATCTACCGGAAGCTTTTGCGAAGTGATGGTTCTAAAGCTTGCGCCATTTCTCAAAAAGCCGATAGATCCCTTGTGATACCAAGACTTGTGAAGCTGATTCTTGTGCTTTCCGTGCTTGTCTTTGGTAACGTTCATCTTAAAATTGTAGCGGGCTTTGGCATTCATGCCTTTGTCCGCTTTCTCCAAGCGCTTGCGGTACTGCGTGAAGTTAGTGTAGACGGTCTTGAGAAACTCATCGGCTGAATGCGATGACAAAAACAGCACGGACTTACTCCAGCGATCTAAGTCGTACTTGTCCTTGATAAAAGCTGCTTTTATCTTGTTGAGGACGTATTGAATGGGCTTTTTGCTGGCCGGCATAGGCCGTCCGATATGTTTAACGCCATATGTCTTAAAGAGATACTTTAAAGCGTACTGAAACAAAGCATTCTGGGTTTCCAATGCCTTCTTATGTTGGATTTTTTGCTTGTCAGTCAGCAGCACGTGGTACTGTCTGGTAAAGCCATACTTTTCGTCATTAGACACAGATGCACGCCTTCTTTCTCTTATTTTGCGCTACAATCATAACATAAAGAAAGGATGTATGCATTATGATTATTCATGAAAGAGGTTGCGTTTATAACTTTAATTTTCATCTAGTTTTCGTAACCAAGTATCGGAAAGAAGTCTTTGACAGCCCGGAAAAGGTTGGAGAAATGAAGGAGCTGCTTCAAAAAAGAGCGGCTATGTCAGACATCGACATCCAGCAAATGGAAGTAATGCCCGATCACGTTCACCTGCTAATCTCGTTTTCGCCAAAGCAGAGACCTGTAGATGTGGTTAAGGGGCTGAAAGGCTGGACGGCACGGAAATGGTTTGAGCTGCACCCGGAAACTAAACAGATGCTTTGGGGTGGTCATCTCTGGTCCCCGAGCTATTTCATGAGCACTTTAGGCGACATGAGCAAAGAAGTCGTGAAAAACTATATCGCATCTCAGTACACTGCAGCCATGAAAAAACAGCAGAATGGCAAGTATGGCGAATTGGAAAGAAGGAGAAGAAATAGAAACTAAAAAAGCGCCCCTCTGTGATACGGCCCTTGTCAAGTAGACAGAGAAAATAAATAAAAAATTACCGATTTGCGTAAGCAGATCGGTTTTTTCATTCCTTCTGCTTCTTGGCGTTAATTTTCGCCCAGTATTTGATGATTCGATTATTCTTCGGGATTGGATAGCTATAAACCTTACCAGCCAGCGCTTCAGCTCTAACTTCACCCGCCGTCTTTCCGCCGAACCGCTTTTGCGGGTCGCTTTCAATGTAGTATTTAATTGCTTTGTGGATGGATTCTACCAATTCCTCATAGTTATGTACATGCGGGAATAGAGTGTTGCGGATGTCCTTTATCCGACCTTGCCAGCCTTCTACAGGGGCATTATCTATACAGTGGCTTACACGTGACATTGATTGCGTTGCGCCATGGTTTTTCAAATATACTTTGAATGGTTTTCTAGTAAATTGGAAACCACGATCACTATGAATTAATGGATGAGCATTAGGATTAGCTTCAAAAGCCGCATCAATTGCCTTTTGAACAAGGGCAACGTCATTGTGGTCACTTATTGCATAGCCGACAGGGGATTTGTCGTATAGATCAATCATAGTAGCTAGGTATGCCTTCTTGCTTACTCCCGGTGCGGTTACTTCAGTAATGTCGATTCCCCATTTTTCATTTGGAGCTGAGGCATTGAAATCACGATTTAAGATGTTCTCAGCCGTCTCGTTACCAGAAGGCTTATTTGGCCGTTTAGGCTTGTTGTATCTCGCTACACTGCATCTAATCCCGTTAATACACATAATCCGGGCAACACGATTATGGCCATAGCGCGATTCGCCTTCACTTAAGGTCTTGTTCAGCTCTAGCATCATTTTTCCTGCTCCAAAGAGACTATTATTACTGTTGGCAATTGCGATAATCCGGTCTGTTAGATATTGGTCTTCTACTTCATGCTTTGAAGGCTTATGGTTAAGCCATTTATAGTAGGCAGAGCGGGCAATTTCAAGCTTCTGACACATCCAATCAATCGGCCAGTTGTACTTTTCGTGCTGTTCTCTAATTAATTGGTAAATAGCTTGTTTGCGTAATTTCTTGGCATAAATTACTTGTGCTTTTGGTCCTCTAGCATCATCATCCTTTCCAAATCCTGCAGTTTTTTTAAGAGAATGTTCTCCTTCTCGCTAGCTTCAAGCCGTTCCTCAAGATTCTTAATCTTTCTTTCGGCACGTTCAAGGTCCGTTAGCTCTTCATCTTGCTTGCGTTTCCCACGTCTATCAAGTAGGGCATCGCTTCCTCCAGCTAGGTATTTCTTAACCCAACTATAGACCTGACCATAGCTATAGCCAAAATGTGCAGCTGTTTCGGCGTAGTTACGTTTATGGTCAAGGAAGTAGATCACAACTTGTTTCTTTTCCTCAGGTGTTGCCTTGCGTCTACTAGTCATATGAACCTCCGGGTGTGGAATGTAGTCTTCTAGTTCTATATGACTATTATACTTTGAAACCCAATTCACTAGCTGAGATTCGTTACGGAGACCATATTTGAAAGCTAATTCTCTATACGACCCTTTGCCAAGCAAATAGAGTTCAACCAGTTTTAGCTTAAATTCTTTTGAATATCTGTTGTTCTTAATTGCTGGTTTAAGTCCGTTTTCGCCTTGAGCACGGTATGAGTTTAGCCATCTAATGATAGTCGATGTACCTACTCCAAGCTCAAGGGCTAGTCGTGCAACACTGTGATTCCCCGCCAAATACGACTTAACCGCCGCTAGCTTCGCCTCAAAACTTATTGAACTTTTTCTGCCCATAATAAAAGTCCTACCTCCGTATCCAGTGCAAATTTTAAATATTTGAACTGTCTACTTAAGTAGGACTATATCACTGGGGCGCTTTTTCGTGCTTGACTCATGTCTAAAGACACGAGTCAAGCACGCTTTTCAATCAAAAGCGCTTGATCGCGGCCCAGGCAATGCCGCCAGCGGCCAGGAGGCCGAGGAGCGGCAGGACCAGGGAAGAGACAAAAGCGAAGAGGAGGCCAATGCCCAGCAGGAACATCAAGACCTTAAAGAGGCCGACGCCCAGCTTGAAGCAGAGCCACAATACAAACAAGAGACATAACAGCTCCAGCATTTTCTCACCGTCCTTATCTTAAGAGGCAATCATAGCAGATTTTGCCAGCTTAGGCAAAGATTAAGCCGCAAGCAATTACGACAATCCCGAGGATGATCCGGTACCAGCCGAATGGCTTGAAGTCGTGGGTCTGCACGTACTTAAGCAGGAACTTGATTGACAGGTAGGCCACGATGAAGGAGACCACCAGGCCGACCAGCAGGATAGCCAGCTGGTTGCCGACGAAAACGTGCCCGGTCTTGAAGAACTTGACCAGCTTCAGCAGGGAAGCCCCAAACATGGTCGGGATGGCCAGGAAGAAGGAGAATTCCGTGGAAACGAAGCGGCTGCAGCCAATCAGCATGGCCCCTAAAATAGTAGCCCCAGAGCGGGAAGTCCCAGGAACCAGGGACAGCACCTGGAAGCAGCCGATCAGCAAGGCCGTCTGGTAGCTCAAGGAGTTCAGGTTGGTCAAGCTTGGCTCCTTCTTGGAGTAGTAGTTTTCCAAGATGATGAAGAGCACGCCGTAGATGATCAAGGTGGCTGAGATCACCTGCCAAGTAGTCGCGTGGGCTTCAAGCCAGTCGTTTAAGGGCAGGCCGATGATGACTGACGGCAGGACGGCCACGATGACCTTGAACCAGATCTGCCAGGTCTGGCCCTTTTCCCGGCTGCTCTTCTTTGGCGAGAAGGGGTTCAGCTTGTGGAAATAGATCACGATCACGCTGAGGATGGCTCCCAGCTGGATGACCACCATGAACATGTCGATGAAGGCCTTTGGCTGACTAAGCTTGACTACGTAGTCGGCCAGGTACAAGTGGCCCGTGGAGGAGATTGGCAGGAATTCCGTGATCCCTTCAACGATGCCGAGGATAATTGCTTTAAAGATATCTAACATAAAACTTCCTAACTATTCAGTAAACAAGACGTGGGTGCCTTCTGGCACTTGAATATTTTTGACCAATGGGGTCAGGCTGCCGTCAGCCGCGTTTCTGGCGTAGAGAGTCGCGTTGTTGGTGTTTTGGTTGGCCGCAACGACGTACGCTTCTTCTTCATCCCAGTTGAAGTCGCGGGGAAATTCGCCAAAAGTTGAAACTCTTTGGATCAGCTTCAGGGTGTGGTCGGCCTTGACTTCAAAGACGGCAATGGAGTCGTTGCCGCGGTTGGAGACATAGATGAAGCGGCCGTCCTTGGACATGCGGATGGCCGCGGCCCCGTTGTGCTTGTCCCAGTCAGCCGGGATCGTGGAGTAGGTGGCCACGTTCTGGAACATCCAGCTGGCTTCGTCAAACTTGACCACGTTGACCTGGCTTGAGAGTTCCCCGGCCACGTAGAAGTACTGGCCGCTTGGATCAAAGACCAGGTGGCGGGTGCCGAAGCCGTCCTCGTTCTGGTAGCTGGCCAGGTGGCTGAGCTTGCCGTCCTTAAAGGCGTAGAAGTCGACTCTGTCTTGGCCCAGGTCGCAGGAGACCAGGTGACCGCCT
The DNA here is from genome assembly GCA_017309015.1 of Faecalicatena absiana. Lineage (GTDB taxonomy): Bacteria > Bacillota > Bacilli > Lactobacillales > Lactobacillaceae > Lactobacillus > Lactobacillus absianus. Next base: position 219,301 of record JAEDAG010000001.1, on the reverse strand, counting down.
GGCGTCTCATCGAAGTAGTGAGGGTGGGCGGTATCCTGCTCAGGCTTTGGCCCCAGGGCCCGGTCTTCGTGCTTGACCTGGTCCAGCAGGGTCAGCTGGCCTTGTTCGTCATAGCTGATCACGGACAGCATGCCAGTGTGGTAGTTGGCCGTGTAGAGTAGCCGCTTGTCCTGGTTGATGCCGACGTAGGCCGGGGATGACCCGTCGTGGATCAGCTGGCTGACCAGCTTGCCGCGGCGGTAGGCGGCGATGCCGCCTTGGCCGTTTTCGTTCTTGATGGTGAAGATCAAGTCGCCGGCCTTTTGGAAGTAGGTTGGGCCGCCAACTTTAACTACGTTCCGGCCTTGTTCAAGGTGGGCTTCATTGCCAGCGCCGATGAAGTCAAACTGATAGATGCCTTCAGATTCGTGCTTGGTGTATCCACCAATTAAAATATGCATGTTAACCTCCTTAATCAATACACAAAAGTTCAACTTACATATTAATATGATAAGATGCAATTGTCGACAGTTCCTTAAGACGCGTTAAGAATTATTAAGCTTTTTTCTTGGCCATGCTTCTTAAGTTGTGCTGGCTAGTATGTTAGAATTTAATCAGGTGATAAAAATGAAATGGATTTCTACTATTAAAAAAATTGGGCCAAAAGCAATCAGCCCAGAAGACCGAGTTGTTATTTTGTTTGGCGAAAGCGCCAATGAAGAGTTAGCTGACGTTTCCGTCATTCAAGAATTTGACGCGGATACCCCAGCTGCCAGCATCGTATTGAAGAAGGGCGATACCATCACGATTGACGGCATTACCTACGATATCGAATACACTGGCTCCCTGGTCAACAGCAACCTGAAGAAGCTGCAGCACGCAAGCCTCTTCTTCACGACTGAAGTGCCAAAGAAGCCAATGTCCAACGCTATCTACGTCGACTGCCCAGCCGACCAGGAAATGCCAGTCTTCAGAGTGGATGACGAAATCGTTTACGAACACCTTTAGAAGAGTGGCAAGATGAAGAAGAAGAAGGACAACATCTTCACGCAGTGGGTGCTTGACAACCGCTTCAGCGTAGGCCTGATCAATATTTTTCTGTGTCTGGTCATCGTCCTGATCTTCAACAAGGTTTCCTTTGTCCTGAACCCAGTCAAGACCTTCATGTGGGCCATCCTGCCGCCAGTGATTTTAGCCTTGCTGCAGTACTACTTGATGAACCCGGTGGTGGACTGGCTTGAAAAGAAGTTCAAGGTGCCGCGGACGGTGACGATTCTACTGATTTTCGCCCTCGTCATCTGCTTCCTGGTTTGGATGATCAATACCCTGATTCCTTTGCTCCAGCACCAGATTCAGTCATTGATCGACAACTGGCCTTCAATTTGGAAGAATGCCTCTGAAACCGTGCAAGGAGTCCTCAAGGACCCCAGAATGGGGACGGTGCGTGCTTCCATCGACAAGCAGCTGGCCAGCCTCCAGAAGAACATGAGCCAAATTGGGGACAAAGCGATCGGCAATGCCCTGAGCAGCCTGACCAGCGCCGTAAACGTCGCGGCAACGGTCTTCATGACCCTGTTCACGGCTCCCTTTATCCTGTTCTTCATGCTCAAGGACGGGCACGAATTGCGGCCTTACCTGGTCAAGTTCGCGCCTGAGCGCTGGGAAAAGGCAACCAGTGAGCTGCTGCATGAGGTCAACGCGGCTTTGTCCTCTTATGTCAGAGGGCAGATGAGCGTGGCCTTCTGCGTTGGCATCATGTTCTTCATCGGCTATTCCATTATCGGCCAGTCCTATGGTGCGGCTTTGGCGATCTTCGCGGGATGCATGAACCTGATCCCTTATTTTGGGACCACGATCGGCTTGATCCCGTCTTTGATCGTCGCGGCCGTAACCTCCTGGTCAATGGTCTTGAAGGTTTTGCTCGTCTTTGCCATTGAACAGGTGATCGAAACCCGGGTGATCAGCCCGATGATCGTGGGCAACCGGATGAAGATGCACCCAGTGACGACCATCATCGTCATGCTGGGGGCAGGATCCGTCTGGGGCCTGTGGGGCGTGGTTGCCGGAATTCCCCTGTATGCCGTTTTGAAGATTTTTGTCAGTCGCTTCTACAACTACTACCGCAAGGTTTCACACTTGTACAACGATGACGGGGAAGCGGCGGAAACGGAGGCCAAGGCTGACTTAGGCGAAGAGCAGAAAGGAAAATAATGACCAATCATATTGTTTTGTTTGAACCGGAAATTCCGGATAATACGGGCAACATTGCCCGGACCTGCGCGGGGACCAATACCGTCCTGGACTTGATTGAGCCTCTGGGCTTCCAGTTGGATGACAAGCACCTCAAGCGGGCCGTCCTGGACTACGGCGGCGAGGTCGAGCTTCACCGCCACGACGACTTGCGCGCTTTCCTGGCCAGCCTGCCGGAAAACGCGGAGATGTACCTGATCTCCAAGTTCTCCAGCAAGTCCTATACGGACGTGGACTACACTGACGAGAGCAAGGACTACTTCTTCGTCTTCGGACGGGAAACGACTGGCCTACCTGAGACCTTTATGCGACAATATGAGGAACGCAACCTGCGCATCCCTATGTCCGACAAGATCCGGGCCTTCAACCTGTCCAACTCCGCGGCGATCGTGATTTTTGAAGCCCTGCGCCAGCAAGGCTTTCCAAATATGGAAAAATCCCACCACTACGCCAACGACAAGCTGAAGGACGACTATAACCGGCCTGGCCGCTACCAGCGCAGCCTGGGGCATTAGGCCGGCTTCAGAAAGAAAATTAAAGAAATACACGAGGTATCAAAATGGATTTTAACAAGCAAACCCCAATCATTGTCCGCGCCTTCCACTATGACCTGCTGGACGAGCCAGAAGAAAAGAACGAAGTCAACGTAGCCATCCGCCAAGTGGTCGCAACTGCTGACGACGGCACTGAAGACGCGGGTGAAGCGGGCGGCTACTACGAAGTTGCCGTTGTTTACGACGTGACTCCAGATGAAGAAAACTCCATTGAAATCTCCGGCGTGAACACCCAAGTAGTCCAATTGCTGGGCTACCATGGCGACGGCCAGGACCTGGACCAGGAAACCTACCGCCTGCTCAGCCGGCCATTGGTTGAGTACATTGAAACCTTGACTTACGAAGTAACGCAAGTTGCTTTGGAAGAACCAATCAACCTGGACTTCCAACCTAATTTTTAAGCGCTAAGCAGGTGAGTACATGCCTAAAAGAAAAAGGCAGGCAAGAAAAAAGAAAGCATCAACTAAAAAAACAGAATCATTGAACTGGGTGGTTACCGGGATTTTACTGATCTTGGTAGCCATTTTGGCGTTTTTGCGCTTTGGCTGGCTGGGCAATCAGACGGCCAACCTCCTGCGCCTGCTGGTCGGCGACAGCTACCTGCTCTTGGCGGGGCTCATGGCGATGTTTGGCTTGGTCATGCTGGTCTACAGCAAGCCGCCCCGCTTTGGCTTCAAGCGCAGCAGCGGCTTGGTCATGGCCTATCTGGCCCTGCTCGTGCTCTTCAGCAGCCGCTTCTTTTTGGCCAGGGACGTCCACAGTGACTTCATGCTGGCCTTTAAGACGATCATGGGTGAGGAATTTGCCCGCGCCAACGTGACGGTCAAAGTCGGCGGCGGCTGGCTGGGCAGCCTCCTGTTCTCCTGGCTTTACCCGCTTTTGGGCGAGGCCGGCAGCAGCTGCCTGGCCGTCTTGGCCTTGGTCAGCGGAATCTTGATGTTCTTTGACGTCAAGTTCCGGACCATCCTGGGCCTTTTTCAAAAAATCAGCCGGACCTTTATTGCCCAGACCCGGGATGGGGCCGGGCAGATGAAGAGCCGCTATGACCAGGCTCGGGAAAAGCGCCAGGAGGCCCGCTTGCAGGCGGCTAAAGCCGCTCCTGAAGCAGAGTCGCCAAACCGGGCCAAGCTGCGCGACCCATTGGCTGGCCTTGGGCCGGTCAAAGACAAGATCAAGGACCAGGTCAAGGCCAAGCAGCCGGTTCCTGAAGAAGCGCCATCGCTGCCGACGATTCAAGTGGCCGAGCAGCACGCTGATCCCGATGACCTGCAGGTCAACCATTCCCTTGAGGCTGACGATTTGCCAAAGCCGCGCTCACGTGCTGAAGAAGATCAGAAGATGATCTTGGCCGACAGCCAGGTTGACCACGGCCTGGACCAAGAAGTGGAGCCAGTTGGGAGCGACCATTATGAATTGCCGCCGATCTCGCTGCTCAACCCGGTGAAGGCGAGCGACCAAAGCCAGGACAAGGACCTGATTGCCAGAAACACGGCGATTTTGGAAAAGACCTTCAACAGCTTCGGCGTCAAGGTTAATGTCAAAAAGGCGATTCTGGGGCCGACGATCACCCGTTATGAGGTGCAGCCGGCCGTTGGGGTCAAGGTATCCAAGATTGTCAACCTGGCCGATGACCTGGCCTTGGCCCTGGCTGCCAAAGACATCCGGATTGAAGCTCCGATCCCAGGCAAGCCGTACATTGGGATTGAAGTGCCCAACCAGAAGAGCACGGTCGTGGCCTTTAAAGAGGTCATGGAGCACCAGGATTCCAAGTCCCGCGAAGATCCCATGTGCGTGCCTTTGGGCAAGGACGTTACCGGCCAGATCATCAGCGCCAACCTGGCCAAGATGCCCCACCTGCTGGTGGCCGGGTCAACCGGCTCCGGCAAGTCCGTGGCCATCAACACCATTTTGACCAGCATCTTGATGAAGGCGCGGCCTGAAAAGGTCAAGCTGGTTCTGATCGACCCCAAGATGGTCGAACTGTCAGTCTACGCTGGCATTCCCCACTTGCTGATTCCCGTCGTGACCGATTCCAGATTAGCCGCCAAGGCCTTGAAGAAGGTCGTTGACGAGATGGAGCGGCGCTACAAGATTTTTGCCGCGGGCAGCGTCCGCAACATGGACGAGTACAATGCCAAAGCCGAAGCCAACAACGCGGACAAGTCCAAGCCAGTCATGCCGGTGATGCCATACATCCTGGTCGTGGTCGACGAATTGAGCGACTTGATGATGGTCGGGGGCCACGAAGTCGAAGGCTCAATCGTCCGCTTGGGGCAGATGGCCCGGGCAGCCGGCATTCACATGATCCTGGCGACCCAAAGACCCAGCGTTGACGTCATTACTGGCCTGATCAAGGCCAACGTGCCATCCAGAATTTCTTTTGCCGTTTCCAGCGGGGTCGACTCCCGGACCATTTTGGACCAAGTCGGTGCCGAAAAGTTGCTGGGCCGCGGGGACATGCTCTACATGCCGATTGGGGCTTCCAAGCCGGAAAGAATCCAAGGGGCCTACATCACGGTCGACGAGGTCGAGAACGTGGTTGACTGGGTCAAGAAGCAAAAGGAAGCGGACTACGATGAAGAGATGATTCCGCAGGCCGGAGACGAGGAGGAAGACAGCAAGAGCGAGGAGCCAGACGATGAGTACTACCAGCAGGCCGTCGACCTGGTCCGCCGCCAGCGCCAGGCTTCCGTCTCCATGCTCCAGCGCCGCTTTAGAATTGGCTACAACCGAGCCGCCCGGCTCATTGATGAAATGGAAGACCATGGCGTGGTCGGACCTTCAGAAGGGGCTAAGCCGCGCAAGGTCCTCCTGCCAGCTGAAGGACAAGATGAATAATGAACAATGCCTTGAATATTGCAATTGAAAAAAACGAAAAATTCACGACAGCCAATCTTGGCTGTTTTTTGCGCTTACCGCTGACCCGCCACAACATGGCCTTTGCCTCCTTGCTGTGCCGGATGCAGATGGACGCCTCAAACGCCTACCCGTCAGTGGGCCAGCAGCTCCTGCGCCTGGAAGAACTGTATTCCATGCGCTTTGAGGCTACGGTCCAGCTGTATGGGAAGGACCTGATCCTGTCCTACTTGGCCGATTTTGTCGAACCCCAGCAGATCCTGGACCCTGACTACACCTATGAGACCGTCATGGAGACTTTTGCCCAGCTGGTCACGGGGCCGCTGCTCAGCAAGGAAGTCCTGGAATTGGCCCAAAGACAGCTGGCCGATGACTACCAGACCCTGATGGCTGAGCCAAGCAACTATGCCCTGGCGGCCTTCTTTGACAACTGGTACGCCAGCCAGCCCGACTATGCCAGCTCCTTCATGGGGCCGATTGACCTGATTGAAGACGCGACGGTGCAAGAGATGAACCGTTTCGTGGCCAGCCTGCCGGCCATGCCGGTCGTCTTTTTGGGCAATGCCTATGACAAGGGACAAGTCGAGCGTCTGGCCAAAAAGTACTTCAACTACAAGGGGCTGACCCGCGAATTCGCGGATAATGCCTTAAAAATCAAGGCGCCAAAGCTTGACCTTGAAAAAGCAGAAGTTCAGGGCAACCAGCAGGCCCAGCTCTTTTTGGGCTATGCCTATAGCGGGGCGGGCAATTTGCCAGACCAGATCACTGGCCTGGTCCTGCGCCACTATTTAACCGGCGAGCAGTCTTCCCGCCTGTTTACCAAGGTCCGCGAGGAGAATGGGGCGGCTTACGCGGTTGAGTCCAGCTGGTTTGTCGATAATTCCCTCTTTTTGATCAACGCGGGTTTGGATCCGGAAAAAGTGGACCGGGCCAAGCAGATCATTGTTGAGGAAATGAAGAAGGTTGCCGCCGGCCGGATCGATCCTGGCCTGCTCAAGCAAAGCAAGCAGGCGCTGGTCAACCAGACCCTGTTAGGCCAGGACCAGGAAAGCTGGCTGCTCTCCAAGCAGCTGCGCGGGGAGCTGAAGCCAGAGTACGCGGATTTTGACCAGATCAAGGCAGCCAAGGCCGTGACGGTCAACAAGCTGCGCGAGTTTGCCCAAAAGCTGATTTTGAATGAAAGCTATGTATTAAGATGATAAAACCGACGATTATTAAGAAAAACTACCCGTCCGGCTTCAAGGCTGAGATCATCCTCCGCCCCGGCTTCAACCGCCGCTTCATGGGGATCATCGTCGACTTTGGCTCAAGCGACGACCAGCCCGTGCCCGGCTTGGCCCACTTTTTGGAGCATAAGCTGTTCGCGCAGGAGTCAGGCGACCTGTCCCTGGAATTTGAGAAGCTGGGCAGCGATGTCAATGCCTTTACCTCTTTCAACGAGACCATGTATTACGCCAGCGGGGTAAAGAACGTGGCGCCGACGATCGACCTGCTGTTTGATTTGGTCGGCAAGCCCTACTTTACCGATGAAAACGTTAAGAAGGAAATTCCGATCATCCAGCAGGAGCTGGCCATGTACCAGGATGAGCCGGACTGGCCCCTGGGGGATGTATTGATGCGGAGCGTTTATGGCGACAGCAACCTGGCCATTGACGTAGCCGGGACTAAGGAGTCCATAGCCAGCGTCGACAAGAAAAAGCTGCAAAAAGCCTATGATGACAACTACCTGGCTGGCCGGATGTCCTTCGTGGCCTGCGGCGATTTCTCAGACAACCAGGTCAAGACCATCTTCCGCCAGGTCGGTCATTTGCAAGAAACGCTCATCAAGCCAGGGAGAGGCCCGCAGGCGGGCAAAAAGGTCAGGAACAAGCGCCAGCCGAAGGAGCCCCTGGTTCTTTCCGGGGGGAGCGTGCCATTGTTTGCCGTCTGCCTCAACTTGAAAAACTTTAAGAAAGTGTTAGACAGTCAGGACCTGGCCCAAATTCTCCTGGAAATCATGTTAGAATCAAAATTGGGTTCAGCCAGTGCCTGGTATGCTAAAATGCGCCGTGGCCAGCTGCTCAACCAGCCGCTCCAGATCAACGTCACCTATACCCGCCAGGGCAACTATGCCGTGATCATGGGGATGAGCCCAGATGCCCGGAAGGTAATTTCCGCCATCAAAGAAGAACTGGCCCCCAAGGCCCTGTTTGCTGCCAGCAAATTGCCTGCCATGCGGGAGTTCTTCAACCTGCAAAAGCGGGTCTGGCTGGCCCAGACCGTCCGCAGCCTGAACAATATCGCGGGCTTGGCAGTGGAATTGGCCGAAGAGAGCCTTGACGATGAGGATCTTTTTGAAAACGTGGCCAAGATGCAGGCTTTGAATTTTGATGAATACTGCAATTTCTGTGCCAGTCTGCTGGACAAGGCGGGCTTTTACTCAGCCTTGATCGAAGTGGATGACGCGGACGAGGAAAAAGACGAAAACGACGAGGAAGAGGACTGATAAACGCAATGAAACGCGCGATCATCTTTGGGGCGACCGGCGGGATCGGCCAGGCAATTGCCAAGCGCTTGGCCAAGTCCGGCTGGTCCCTTTATCTGCATTGCAATTCCAACTGGAACGAGGCGGAGAATCTGGCCACCAGTTTAATGGACCAATATCCCAGCCAGGATTTTCTGCCAATTAAGCTGAACTTCTTGGCTGAAGACGAGGAGCTGCTGGCTTTTGTCAAGGGCTTGCTGCCGGTCAACGCGGTCGTATTTGCCCAAGGGATTACCAACTATGACTTTTTGGGCCGGCAGAGTTCAGAAATCATTGACCGGATCATCAAGGTCAACCTGGAAAACCCGATCAAGCTGACCAAGATGCTGGAAGACCAGCTGCTCAAGCACGATCACAGCCGGATCGTCTACTTGGGGTCGGTCTATGGCGGCCAGGGGTCAGCCATGGAGGCGGTCTACAGCGCCACTAAGGGCGGGATCTCCCGCTTTGCCCAGGCCTATGCCCGGGAAGTGGCCTCAAGCCGCTTCACGGTCAACGTGGTCGCGCCTGGGGCCGTCAATACGGCCATGAATGCCATGTTTTCCGCGGAAGCCCTGGATGAGCTGGCTGAGGAGATTCCAGCGGGCCATTTGGCCAAGCCAAAGGAAATTGCCTACTGGGTCGACTGCCTGTTGAATCCTGAAAGCGATTACTTGACAGGGCAAACCATCTATGTTACCGGGGGATGGCTAGAATAATCAAGTTATTGTGCTATAATTGGTAATCAGATTTTAAGTTTTTGAAGAGGTTAACAATGTCAGGCATCGGAGAGAAGTTACGCAAAGCAAGAGAGGCCAAGGGCCTTTCCATTTCAGATATCGAAAAGACGACCAAGATTCAAAGCCGCTACTTGGAAGCGATCGAAAACAATGAATTCGACAAGCTCCCAGGCGACTTTTACGTACGGGCCTTCATCCGCCAGTACGCCCAGATCGTTGGTCTTGACGGCAAGGAGCTGCTGAATGAGTATTCTGAAGCGCCAGTCAATGAAGTTTCAAACGAAGACTACGCTGAGGCAGAGCAGCCAGCTGAAGAGGAAGAAGCAGAGCCGGAAAAACCGGAAGAACCTGAGCCAAAGGCCGAGCCAGAGCCAAGATACGAAGCACCGGCCCGTCCAGCTGCCCCGCAGGCACCAAGAAAGCCAGCAGAAAACCGCGGAAGCGACAATGCCAAGTGGCGCCGGCTCGTGCCGCGCTTGGCTATCGGCTGCGGGATCGCTTTGCTGGTCTTGGTAGCCGCCATTGCTTTTGCCAACTCCCGCAAGGGGCAAAATACTGCCGGTGAGGGTGCTTCAGGCTCAAGCGTGACGATTTCTTCCAAGAAGAAGTCCTCAAAGAAGAGCAGCTCAGCCTCATCATCAAGCAAGAAGAAGACCAGCGCGGTCAAAGTGGCCAAGCTTGGCGGCAATGCTTACCGCGTCACTGGCCTGAAGAGCTCAGCGCCATTGGTTGTCCGTTCAAGCAGCCAAAGCATCTACTACTACGTTTCAGTCAACAACGCGATCACCAACCAAGGCACCCTGCAGTCTGGTGAAAAGCACACTGAAAGCGTGAAGAACAACTCAACCGTGATCGTCTACCTGGGCACGGACACTGGCGTCAGCGTAACGGTTGCCGGCAAGAAGATTCCGTTCACGCCAGTCAACGGCACTAGCCGCCTGACGATCTACTTGGGCAAGGAAATCTCAAGCAGCCAGTCCAGCTCAACGACGCACCAAAGCAGCACGAGCACGCAGAGCAGCTACAGCTCAGCAAGCAGGTCACAAGCTTCAAGCTCATCATCACGTGCTAGCTCAGCACCAAGCAGCCAAAGCCATGCAAGCTCAGCTTCATCCGCGTCATCATCAAGCAGCCAGCAGTCCAGCTCCAGCAGCCAGCGGGACACTTCAAGCTCATCTCAAAGAGTCAACGCTGCTAAGAGCAGTGCTCCAGCAGTCAGCTCATCCAGTTCAGTTGCTTCCAGCAACAAGTAAGTCAAACTGAATATCGAAACAAGAACAAGCAATATTAGTGAGGGTTAATAAGAAATGAATTTACCAAACAAACTGACCGTTTTCCGGATCTTCCTGATCCCTGTCTTTATGCTGCTGATCATTTGCGGCTGGCCAGCAGGCTCATTCACGCTTGCCGGCACGACCATCTACTGGAGCAGAGTAGTGGCCATGATCGTTTTTGCCGTAGCTTCAGCAACTGACTGGTTTGACGGCCACATTGCTCGTTCACGCAACATGGTTACCAACTTTGGGAAGTTTGCCGACCCATTGGCGGACAAGATGCTGACCATGACCGCCTTCATCTTCTTGGTATCTTTGAACCTGGCTCCAGCTTGGATCGTAGCTATCATCGTCTGCCGTGAGCTGGCCGTAACTGGCTTGCGGTTGATCGTCGTTGAAAACGACGGGGAAGTTATCGCGGCCAAGATGCCAGGCAAGATCAAGACGACTTGCCAGATGTTGTCAATCATCTTCCTGCTTTTTGGCGACATCTTCCACATTGGGACGGTTCTGCTGTGGCTTGCCCTCATCTTTACCATCTACTCAGGGATTGACTACTTCCGTGGCTCATGGAGCGTCTTCAAGGGCTCAATGTAATTATGATTAGAAGTTGCCCTTAAACGGGCAGCGCTTTAAAACACCCATCGTCAGATGAGTGTTTTTTGTTTGGTTTTGAAAAAGCTTTACGCAGCCTTGGGGGCACAGTAGGGTACTTTTCGGGACTTGATTTTTGAAAAAATACCTAACTGACCCAAAACCGCGCGCCAGGTTCCCCGCAACCAATGCCGCTTATCCAAGGCAGCTCTTTTTTGGCAGATTCGCTGTTTTTTCGGTAAAAAGGGGCTGTTTTCGTGTAATAGTAGGTGGAGGGAAATTATTTTGAACTGCTGTTCGCTTTTTTTCTTGCATTTACGCATGAGTTCAAAGTATAATACATTTAGTGAAAATCTCCAGGAGGTTACAATTTGGCTAAAGATGAAAAGCAAGCCGCTCTTGAAGCTGCTTTAAAGAAAATTGAAAAGAACTTTGGTAAGGGTGCCGTAATGCGGATGGGCGAAAAGGTTGATACCCAGATCTCAACCGTTCCATCAGGCTCATTGGCACTGGACGCGGCCCTTGGCGTGGGTGGCTATCCCCGGGGCAGAATCGTGGAAGTCTACGGGCCGGAATCATCCGGTAAGACCACGGTTGCCCTGCACGCCGTGGCTGAAGTGCAGAAGCGCGGCGGCACGGCTGCCTATATCGATGCCGAAAACGCCATGGACCCAGCTTACGCTGAAGCCTTGGGCGTCGACATTGACCAATTGATTCTGTCGCAGCCAAACACTGGTGAAGAAGGGCTGCAGATCGCTGACACCCTGATTTCCAGTGGGGCCATTGACATTGTGGTCGTTGACTCTGTTGCGGCCCTTGTCCCACGGGCGGAAATTGAAGGCGAAATGGGCGACTCCCACGTTGGCCTGCAGGCCCGGCTGATGAGCCAGGCCCTGCGCAAGCTGTCTGGGACTATCGCCAAGACCAAGACCATCGCCATCTTCATCAACCAGATCCGTGAAAAGGTTGGCGTCATGTTCGGCAACCCGGAAACTACTCCAGGCGGCCGCGCCCTGAAGTTCTACTCAACCATCCGGCTGGAAGTCCGCCGGGCTGAGCAGATTAAGCAAGGGGCCAACGTGATCGGCAACCGGGTCAAGATCAAGGTCGTAAAGAACAAGGTCGCTCCGCCATTCAAGGTGGCCGAAGTCGACATCATGTACGGGCAGGGAATCTCCCAGTCCGGTGAGCTGCTGGATATGGCGGCTGATCAGGACATCGTGGACAAAGCCGGCTCATGGTACTCCTACAAGGGCGAAAAGATCGGCCAAGGCCGGGAGAACGCCAAGAAGTACCTGGAAGAGCACCCAGACATCTATGAAGACATCCAAGGGCAAGTCCGCAAGGCTTACGGCATTGATGCTGAATCAATCGCTGACCGCGAAAACCCAGAGAAGATCAAGGAAAAGCGGGAAAAGGAAGCCGACGGCAAGGCCAAGGCAGCTGACAGCAAGCAGGAGAAGGATCCTGAGCCAGTTGCTAAGGACGACAAGGCCCAAGGCTAATAAGAAGGCCAGAGCTCATCGGCAGCTCAATCTTAAGGATAAGGACCAGCCAACCGGCTGGCCCTTATCCTTTTTTGATGCCGGTCGCCAGTTAATGTAGATTGACTAGACCCCAGATATAAATTATGATTAACTATGTGCGAATAATTCTAGAAATAAGGGCGACGAAACTATGACGAATACAACTTTGATTCTCGCAGGAGTCGCTGTAATTTTTCTTATTTCGATTGTCGTGGGATTCTTGATCGGCTACGGGGTGCGCAAGCACCTCTGGGAAAGCAAGGCGGCCAACGCCCAGCATGACGCCGACCATATTTTGGCTGACGCCAGGGCGGAAGTTGAAACCGCCAAGGCTGAGGTCTTGGCCCAGAAGCAGGCAGCTGAAGCCGTCAAGCGGGATGCTGAAACTGACAAGAAGGCCAAGATCCTGGAAGCCCAGGAAGAGATCAGGGATTACCGGCAGAAAGTTGAAGACGAGCTCAATGTCCGCCGCGATGAAGCGGCCCGCAAGGAGAACCGTCTCCAGCAGAAAGAAGATACCCTCGATCACCGGAGCAGCATGCTCGATGACCGGGAAAATCAACTCACACAAAAGAAGAACCAAATCAAGCAGCAAGAGGAGCGGGTCTCCCAGAAGCTGGCTGAGGCGGATGAACTGGTGGCCCAGCGTCAGGCCAAGCTGCTGGAAGTAGCGCGCTTGGACGAGGATGAGGCCAAGAAGCTGGTCCTGGCCAACGTTTCTGACCACTTGGTCAAGGAAAAGGCCGACATGATCCGGGCCAATCAAGAAGAGATTGATGCCAAGGCGGATCGCTATGCCCACCAGGTCATTATCGATGCCATCCAAAGCAGCGCGGCGGACACGGTCGCTGAAACCACGGTTTCCGTGGTGGATCTGCCAAACGATGACATGAAGGGCCGGATTATCGGCCGCGAAGGGCGGAACATCCGCTCCTTTGAGGCCATGACCGGGGTCGACTTGATCATTGACGATACGCCAAAGACGGTCACCCTGTCCGGCTTTGACTCTATCCGCCGGGAAGTAGCCAAGCGGGCTTTGCAGAAGCTGATCAAGGATGGCCGCATCCATCCGGCCCGCATCGAAGAGATGGTTGACAAGGCCCGCAAGGAAGTCAATGACGACATTTACGAGGCTGGTGAAAGTGCCCTGATGGAACTGGGCATCCACCGGATGAACCCAGAACTGGTTAAGACCCTGGGTCGCCTTAAGTACCGGACTTCCTATGGCCAGAACGTCTTGGCCCACTCAATCGAAGTCGGCAAGCTGGCCGGCACGATGGCCGCTGAGCTTGGTTTGGATGAAAAATTAGCGGTTCGCGCGGGATTATTACACGATATTGGCAAGGCGATTGACCACGATATTGAAGGTTCCCACGTTGAAATTGGTGTTGAACTGGCACGCAAGTACCATGAACCTGACTTGGTAGTCAATGCGATCGCGGCTCACCACGGCGATGTGCCAAAGCTGTCATTTATCGCGGAACTGGTTGTTGCGGCTGATACGATTTCATCAGCCCGCCCAGGCGCAAGAAGCGAGAGCTTGGAGAACTACATCCGCCGCTTGACTGAACTGGAAGACATTGCTGGCAGCTATGACGGCGTCAAGCAGGCTTATGCCATCCAGGCCGGACGCGAAGTCCGCGTGATGGTTGAGCCGGGCAAGATCTCTGATGAGCAGACGACCGTTCTGGCCCACGAAATTCGTGACCGGATCGAGAAGGAACTCGATTACCCAGGCAATATCAAGATTACAGTAATACGTGAGAAACGGGCAGTTGCCGTTGCAAAATAAAACTAAAGGGGTCCAGTTGACTGGATCCCTTTTTTGCTGATATTATTTCTTTTATTTTGTTTTTGCCTTTATTTTTTCTTAGCGACTGGCTTTTTAGGTCAATTATCGCTAAAATTGCTTGTGAATTTGGCGAAAAGGCCGACAACTTGTATAATGTTTCTAGTTTATTAAGAAAGTTGCGTTACATGTTTAAGATTATCGTTGACCTCTTTTTGATGGTCATTATCCAAGCGGCGATCACCCCCTTTATCCGGCGTCTGGCCTTCGTTTTAGGGGCGGTCGACAACCCCAATGCCCGGCGGGTGAACAAGAAGCCAATGCCCACCATTGGCGGCTTGGGGATTTTTGTTACCTTTAACATCGGGGCTTTCATCCTCTTGCGCGAGCAGTTTCCGACCCATGAGCTATTTTCGGTGCTGCTGGCTTCAAGCGTCATTATTTTGACGGGGATGATCGATGACATTTTAGAACTTAAGCCGGGGCAAAAAATGGTCGGAATCTTTGTCGGGGCCATGATCGTCTACTATTTGGCAGGCATTCAAATGAACGTGATCAATATTCCCTTTACCCACCGCAGCTTCTACCTGCCGTGGTACTTAAGCCTGCCGATCACGATTTTCTGGATTCTGGCCCTGACCAACGCCGTCAACCTGATTGATGGCCTGGACGGGCTGGCTAGCGGGGTATCCTGCATTTCCCTGTTGACGATGGGGATCGTGGGCTACTACTTCTTGAGAAACCAGGGCCTGTACGTGCCGATTGCCTGCTTCATGCTGGCCGTCTGCCTGATTGGCTTTTTGCCTTACAATTTCAATCCGGCCAAAATCTTCCTGGGCGACACTGGGGCCTTGTACCTGGGCTTCATGATCGCGGTCCTGTCTTTAAAAGGGCTCAAGAACGTGACCTTTATCTCCCTCCTGGTGCCGGTGCTCATCCTTGGCGTGCCGATTTCAGACACGGTCTATGCGATGATCCGCCGCAAGCTCAACAAGCGGCCGATTTCCCAGGCGGACAAGCACCACCTCCACCACCAGCTGATGAGTCTGGGCTTGACCCAGCGGCAGACGGTCTTGGTCATCTATGCCTTGTCTTTGATCTTCTCCTTCGTGTCCATGCTGGCCCTCTTGTCGCCAGGCTGGGCGATGACGCTTTTGATCATCGGCTTGCTGGTGGCCGTGGAGCTTTTCGTGGAGTCAATCGGGCTTTTGGGTGAAAAATACAAGCCGCTGACCCACTTGATCAGCCACCTGGTGCTGGGCTCAACCAAGCATCAGGAGCCAAAGGTCGAAGTCTGGCACCAAGGGCAGGCCAAGCCGGAGCAGCTCAAGCACGAAGTCCAGCCGCCTGCTGGCAAAAAGACCAAAAGCAAGCAAAAGCATAAGAGCTAGCATGCAAAAGCACGCCGCGTTCGCGGCGTGCTTTTTTAGCCTTGTTCGTGATAGTTGAAGTCCTTGAGCGGAATTTCATTGTAGCGTTGATCGCCCTCAAGGAAGTCGATCTTGCCGGCCATGAGGTCGGTCAGCTTGGCCTCAAAAGCCGCGACCTGGTCCAAGTCCAGGAAGACGGAAATCGTGATGTCAGCCGCGTACTCCCGGCTTTCCACGAAGATGTCCGCTTCTTCCAAGTAATGGTTGATCTCGTCATAGCGATTGTAGGGAATGGCAAAAATAATTTCCTGCTGCATGACCCGCTTGACCACGCCGATCGCCTCGGCAGCCGAAGTGACGGAGTTGGAATAAGCTCGGATCAAGCCGCCGGCGCCCAGCTTGATCCCGCCAAAGTAGCGGGTGACGACGACCGCGACGTTCTTGAGCTTCATGAGCTGCAGGGCCTTGAGCTCGGGGATGCCGGCCGTGCCGGAAGGCTCGCCGTTGTCTGAGGCCTTGACCTGCTCGTCGTTTAGCCCCAGGGTGTAGGCGTAGGTGTTGTGGGTGGCGTCGTGGTACTTCTTGGACACCGCCGCGATAAAGTCCTTGGCTTCTGCCTCGCTGGTCACCCGGCCCATCGTGGCGATGAAGCGGCTCTTTTTGATGACCAATTCGTGGTCGCCATTTTCTTTAATCGTTAAAAAATCTGCTTTATTTGACAAAAAATTGGCCTTCTTTCGTGTATTAGCTTATAGGGGGGATTTTTCATGAAAAAATTAAGCGATTACGCCGGCCGCCAATGGCCGGCTGACGTCTTGGATAATAGCATAAAAGGGCAAGTCGTGGCAATTCCGGCCGTTCAGGACGGAATCTGCCAGCGCTGCGGGAGCCGGGCCAGCGAAAAATTGCCCAGTGGCCAGCTGTATTGCCGCGGCTGCGTCGGGATCGGGCGTCTGGATGCCGGCCAGCTGCTCGTGCGCTGCCCGGCCCAAAGCGGCTTTCCCAAGTCAGAAAATGGCGGCTTGGTCTGGCAAGGGCACTTGCAGCCAAGGCAGGAAGAGGTTTCCAAGGCCCTGCTTGCGGCCTATAAAGAGCGGCGTGACATCCTCGTGCACGCCGTGACTGGGGCAGGGAAGACGGAGATGATCTTCCCGCTTTTAGCCGCCGCCTTGGCTGAAGGCGGCCGGGTCTGCCTGGCCACGCCCAGAATCGACGTGGTCAACGAGCTTTATCCGCGCCTGTCAGCGGCTTTTGCCGTCACGATTGGCAAGTACCATGGCCGTGAGGAAAAGGAGGCGGCCAATGAGCAGCTGGTCCTGGCCACGACCCACCAGCTGCTCAAGTTCTACCAGGCTTTTGACCTCTTGATCATCGATGAGGTCGACTCTTTTCCATACGCGGGCAGTCCGCAGCTGCATTTTGCGGCCAAAAATGCCGTCAAGGAGACGGGCTGCCGGGTCTTTTTGACGGCTACGCCCACTAGCGACCTGCTGGCCGAGGTCAAAAAGGGCAATTTGGCTATCGTCCGCCTCAACCGACGCTTTCACGGGGGCCTGTTGCCCGTGCCGCGGCTGGACTTCTACGTCAGACCCTTCTTAAGGGGTGGGCGCTTGCACCCGAAATTGGCCCGGCAGATCGTCAAAGCCGTCAAGGCCGGTCACCCGCTCTTGGTCTTCGTGCCCAGAATCGCCGAAATTCCGGCCTACCTGGCCGCGGTCAAGGCAATCAAGGACTTGGGGCCGGTCCGTCTGGCCGGCGTTCACGCGCAGGATCCAGACCGCCTGGAGAAGGTGGAGGCCTTCAGAAAAGGGGAGCTGGACCTCTTGCTGACGACGACCATCCTGGAGCGGGGCGTTACTTTCAAGCATGTCTGGGTCATCATCATTGCCGCTGACGACGCGATCTACCCGCCGGCCAGCCTGGTGCAGATTGCCGGCCGAGTGGGGCGGGATAAGGACGATCAGACCGGCCTGGTTTTGTTTTGCTATCACAAATATACCAGGGCTATGCGGGAGGCCATCCGCCAAATCAAGGAGATGAACGGAAAATGACGGCATGTCTGCTATGCGGGCAAGAGCAGGCTGAGCAGCTGGATTTTGCCCAATTGCTCTTGCCCTTTTTGCTAAAAGGAGAAAATGCTTCCGCTTGCGGCCAGCATTTGCCTCAGCCTGGCCGCCTGTGCGCCAGCTGCCAGGCAAATTTTGCCTTGATTGGTCCCGTTTTTTGCCCCCAGTGCGGGCGAAAGCAAGCGACCAGCGAGCGCTGCTTTGACTGCAACAAGTGGCAGCGGGTCTATCACGGGCAAGTCTTGCTCAACCACGCTCTTTATGCCTATAACGACGCCTTTCACGACTTGATGGTGGCCTATAAGCGCTATGGCGACTATGCACTTAGGGAAGTTTTGCAAGTGCTCGTTGCCCCCGCTTTGGCAAAAATGGATTATGATTATTACATACCCATTCCCACTTCCCCTGAACACCAGGCGAAGCGTAAGTATGATACGATCCAGGCGATTTTTGCCGACCTGGTTCCCTTGACGCCGGCCTTAAGCAAGCTGCCCGGCAGCCAAGCCCAGGGCGAGAAGGGCAAGAGAGCCAGGATGGAGGCCCCGCAGAAGTTCGTCCTTAATCCGGCCTTCAGCGGCCAGTTATCTGGCAAAGTTCTCCTGCTGGACGACATCTATACGACGGGGCGGACCCTGTATCACGCGCGGGACAAGCTTTTGGAGGCTTTTCCACAAATTCGAATCGAAAGTTTTGCAATAAGTCACTAAAAGTTTCACAAAGCGCTTACAAATTTGGTATAATATGGGTGTAAAGAAACCGCGCAAGCGGGAAAGGAGATACTTATTATGTTAAAGTACAATGTTCGTGGCGAAAATATTGAAGTTACTCAAGCTTTGAGAGACTACGTTGAAAAGCGTCTGAAGAAGTTGGAAAAATACTTCGAATTGGACCAAGACGTAATCGCTCACGTTAATTTGAAGGTATACCGTGACCACTCAGCTAAGGTCGAAGTTACTATCCCGCTTCCATACCTGGTTTTGAGAGCTGAAGAGACGACGGATGACATGTACCGCAGCATTGACTTTGTTTCTGAGAAGCTTGAACGCCAAATCAGAAAGTACAAGACTCGCGTAAACCGCAAGAGCCGCGAAAAGGGCGTAACTGAATTCTTCGTTCCAGAAGCACCTGAAGCCGCAGAAGCTCCTGAAGAAGAAAAGGCGCCAATGTTCAAGATTGTCCGCAACAAGCGCGTCAACTTGAAGCCAATGGATCCAGAAGAGGCCATCTTGCAAATGGACATGCTGGAACACGACTTCTTCGTCTTCCAAGACGCGGAAACCAACGGCACCAGCGTTGTCTACCGTCGCAACGACGGCAGCTACGGCCTGATCGAAACCAACGAATAAGTCCGCTGGCTTGATCTAAATCAATCTGAATACCAGCCGTAAAGGCAAAGCAGGGCACGAGGCCGACTCGGGTCCTGCTTTATTTTGTATAATGTTTTAAATTTGCTCATTTACATGTTAAAATTATTCTGTGTTTTTAGACTTAATATCAATAATAAGGACGATTAGATGGCAAATATTTTAAAGAAGTTATATAACGCTGACAAACGAGAGTTGAAGCGCTTTGAAAAAATTGCTGCACAGGTTGAAAGCCATGCAGATGAAATGGCCGCGCTTTCTGATGAGGAGCTGCAGGCCAAGACTCCGGAATTCCGCGACCGTCTGCAAAAGGGTGAGACTTTGGATGACCTGCTGCCTGAAGCTTTCGCCGTAGCCCGGGAAGGGGCCAAGCGGGTTTTGGGTCTGTATCCTTTCCACGTGCAAATCCTTGGGGGGATTGCCCTGCATAAAGGCAACATCGCCGAAATGATGACTGGTGAAGGCAAGACCTTGACCGCCACCATGCCGGTTTACCTGAATGCCTTGACTGGCAAGGGCGTGCACGTGGTAACGGTCAACGAGTACCTGTCCAGCCGTGACGAGACCGAAATGGGCCAGCTCTACCGCTGGCTGGGGCTGACGACTGGTCTGAACATCAGTACCATGTCTTCAGAAGAAAAGCGGGCCGCCTATGCCTGTGACGTTACCTACTCAACCAACTCCGAACTGGGCTTTGACTACCTGCGGGACAACATGGTGGTCTACAAGGAACAAATGGTTCAAAGACCTTTGAACTACGCGATCCTCGACGAAGTTGACTCCATCCTGATCGACGAAGCCCGGACGCCTTTGATCATTTCCGGTGAAGCTGAGCAAGCCAACGCCGACTACATCAGAGCTGACCGCTTCGTCAAGAAGCTGGTGGAAGACAAGTCAGATGATGACGCCGATGACGATGAAGACCACGGCGACTACAAGATCGACTGGCCAACCAAGACCATTTCCCTGACCCGGACCGGGATTCAGAAGGCCTGCGACCACTTTGGCCTGAAGAACCTGTACGACGTTGAGAACCAGAAGCTGGTCCACCACATCGACCAGGCCCTGCGCGCCAACTACATCATGCTCAAGGACATCGACTACGTCGTGCAAGGCGGCGAGGTTTTGATCGTTGACTCATTCACGGGCCGCGTCATGGAAGGCCGCCGCTACTCAGACGGCCTGCACCAGGCCATCGAAGCCAAGGAAGGGGTCAAGATCCAGGAAGAATCCCAGACCCAAGCCACCATCACCTACCAGAACTACTTCAGAATGTACAAGAAGCTGGCCGGGATGACGGGGACGGCCAAGACCGAAGAAGAAGAATTCCGTGAAATCTACAACATGGAAGTCATCACGATTCCAACCAACCGGCCGGTCATTCGCCAGGACATGCCAGACCTGCTGTACCCGACTCTGGATTCCAAGTTCAACGCGGTCGTCAAGGAGATCAAGGAGCGTCACGCCAAGGGCCAGCCAATCCTGGTCGGGACGGTCTCCATTGAATCTTCAGAGCGCTTGAGCAAGATGCTGAACCAAGAGCACATTCCGCACGCGGTCTTGAACGCCAAGAACCACGCCAAGGAAGCGGCAATCATCATGAATGCCGGTCAGCGCGGCGCGGTAACGATTGCCACCAACATGGCCGGGCGTGGGACTGACATCAAGCTTGGGCCTGGCGTCAAGGAACTGGGCGGCTTGGCCGTGATCGGGACTGAGCGGCACGAATCGCGCAGAATCGACAACCAGCTGCGGGGCCGGTCTGGCCGGCAGGGTGACCCGGGCTACACCCGCTTCTACCTGTCTTTGGAAGACGACTTGATGAAGCGCTTTGGGGGCGACCGGGTCAAGGACTTCCTGGATCGCTTGTCCGACAACGATGACGACAAGGTCATTGAAAGCCGCCTGATCACCCGCCAGGTTGAATCCGCCCAAAAGCGGGTTGAAGGGAACAACTACGACACCCGTAAGCAGACTCTGCAATACGACGACGTAATGCGGATCCAGCGTGAGATCATCTACGGCGAGCGGATGCAGGTCATCGATGAGCAGAAGTCTTTGAAGTCAGTCTTGATGCCGATGATCCACCGGACCATCGACCACCAGATCGACATGTTCACCCAAGGCGACCGCAAGACTTGGCGCCTGGACTCACTGCGCGACTTTATCGTCTCCTGCCTGGCAGATGAAGACTACGTTGACGACCAGATCGACTTCAAGACCTTCACCCCGCAAGAGCTGAAGCAGCAGCTGTACGATTTGGCTGAAGAAAACTACCAGGAAAAGGAAGCTGCCTTGGCGGATCCAGAACAGATGCTGGAATTTGAAAAGGTGGTCATCCTGCGCGTGGTCGACGAGCACTGGACCAACCACATTGACGCCATGGACCAGCTGCGCCAGTCAATCGGCCTGCGCGGCTACGGCCAGCTCAACCCATTGGTTGAATACCAGGACTCTGGCTACAACATGTTTGAAGAAATGATCGGCGATATTGAATTCGATACCACCCGGCTCTTCATGAAGGCGCAGATCAGAGACAATCTGACCCGTTAAGCTTTTTTAACAAGGCTGAATATTTGATTAAGGGGAGGCGAAAGCCGCCTCTTTTTCTTTATTAACGCCGCGAAAACTGCAATAATTAAAGAGCATAGAAAAAGCAAACAAACTACCGCGAGACTTAGAAAGCAGGTATAGCAAAGATATGGAAATGGAAATTAGTGACATCCAAAATGCCATTGATGAATTGCAAGTGCGTTTAAACCACTTCAGGGGGTCTCTTTGACTTCGATGGCATCAGCGAAAGCATTGGCATCAATGAGCAGAAGATGGCCGAGCCGGACTTTTGGAATGACCAGGAGGCCGCCCAGAAGCTGATCGGGGAGACCAACGTGCTTAAGGAAAAGCGCGACTCCTTTATGGCTTTGGAAAAGAACCTGGGAGACTTGGAAACTTCGCTTGAGCTCTTGCGCCTGGAGCCGGATCCGGACCTGCAGACAGAAACGGAAGCTTCTTTAGCCCAGGTCCAGGACCAGTTCCACCAGTACGAGCTGAACCTCCTTTTGTCAGGTGAGTACGACGGCCACAATGCCATGATGGAAATTCACCCAGGGGCCGGCGGCACTGAAGCCATGGACTGGGGGAACATGCTGCTGCGGATGTACCAGCGCTACTGTGAAAGCCATGACCTCAAGTTTGAAGTCAACAACTTTGAGCCGGGGGATGAAGCAGGCTTAAAGAGCGCCAGCATCCGGATCGTGGGCAAGAATGCCTATGGGCTGCTCAAGTCGGAGCATGGGGTCCACCGCTTGGTCCGGATCTCCCCATTCGATTCCGCCAAGCGCCGGCACACGTCATTTGCTTCAGTAGAAGTCATTCCGGAAGTCGACGATTCGGTCAATATCGATATCGATCCCAAGGACTTGCGCATTGACGTCTACCGGTCATCTGGGGCGGGCGGCCAGCACATCAACAAGACTTCCAGCGCGGTCAGAATCACCCACATTCCAACCGGGATCGTGACGACCTCCCAGGCCCAGCGGTCCCAGTTCCAAAACCGGGATACGGCCATGGCGGAAATGCGGGCCAAGCTTTTCCACTTGGAAGAAGAGAAGAAGCGCAAGGAGAAAGAAGCCCTGAAGGGTGAGCAGAAAGATATCGCCTGGGGCTCACAGATCCGCTCCTACGTCTTCCACCCTTACAGCATGGTCAAAGACCACCGGACAAACTACCAGACCGCTGACGTCAATGGCGTCATGGATGGCAAGCTGGATCCCTTTATTTATGCCTACCTGCAGTGGCGCCTGAGCCAGGAGAATCCAGACTAGGACGGACTGCCAGGAAGGCAAGGAGACAAGCAATAGGTGAAAGAAATGGAATTTTCATTTAAAACTGCAGCACGGACGATTTTGACGGCGGTCATTGTTTTGGCCCTCCTGTCGGTCGTCTTTAAAGCGATCATCGTGCTTTTGCCAGTCGCTTTGGTCTTGCTTTTGGCCTTTTGGCTTTACGCCAAGTTCACGGGCAAGAAGACCAAGCGGGCAGAGCAGCCGCTGGCTGACTCTAGCAGCGACTTTTTTGACGCTTTCGGACAAAAGGCGGGCCGGGAGAACCCGCGAACTGGCCGCAAGCCTGCCAGAGACGTGACGACCAAGGACGTCGATGAATAATTCTGCTTTGACCTGAGTCAGTGATGAATGATGAAACAGGACTTTTTGGTGAGATACGCAATTTAAATTAGTGAGGCAAAAAAATGGGAAACGTAGTTAAACTGACGGATATGATCAAGGACAATCCAACCCTGCGGGTCTACCAGGGGCAAGGCTACCTGGATGAAAAAACGATCAGCGTCTCTGACGTCTACCGGCCGGGGCTGGAGCTGACCGGCTACTTTGACTTTTACCCAGAAAAGCGGGTGCAGCTGATGGGGCGGACGGAAATCTCATACGCGGCAGCTTTGGACAGTGACATGCGCCAGCGGGTCTTCAGCCGGATCTGCCAGCCGGATACCCCCTGCATCTTGATTTCGCGGGGTCTGCCGGTGCCTAAGGAATTGACGGAGGCGGCCGCTGAAGCGCACACGCCAATCTTGATTTCCAATGACGCCACGACCTACTTGATGAGCATGGTGACCCAGTATCTGGCTGTCAAGCTGGCCGTACGGACCAGCATCCACGGGGTTTTGGTTGAAGTCTTTGGGATGGGGGTCCTTTTGACCGGGGACTCTGGCGTCGGCAAGTCAGAAACGGCTCTGGCCCTCGTGCAGCACGGGCACCGCTTGATCGCGGATGACCGGGTCGATGTCTACCAGAAGGACCATGATACCGTGATGGGCGAAGCGCCGCGGATTTTGAAGCACCTGATGGAAATCAGAGGGATCGGGATCATTGACGTTTTGTCCCTGTTTGGCTCAGGCGCCATCAAGGATGAGACTGAGATTTCCTTGGTCATCTACCTCAGCAACTGGGACCCAAAGGCCAACTATGACCGCCTGGGCTTCCAGGAAAACACCAGAGTCATCTGCGGGATTGCCATTCCGCAGGTTACGATTCCGGTCAAGGTTGGGCGGAACATGGAGAACATCGTTGAAGTCGCGGTCATGAACTTTAGAGCCAAGACCATGGGCTTTGACGCGACCCAGACCTTTGACAACAACCTGACCAGCCTGATTGCCGAAAACACGGCTGAGGAAAAGCGGGAAAAGGCTGAAAAAGACAAGAAAAGCGGAAAATAAGCAAGTCTGAGAGCATTTTTTAGAGAGAAGAGAAGCAGTGGAATTAGCATTAAATCCAATCGCCTTTAGCTTCGGACCCTTCCACGTCCGTTGGTATGGGATTATTATCGCGACTGGCATCCTCCTGGCCACTTTCATGGCTATCAGGGAGGGCCAGCGCCGGCAGATCATGAGCGACGACTTTATCGACCTCCTCTTATGGGGCGTCCCGCTGGGCTTCATTGGGGCGCGGCTTTACTACGTCATCTTCGAGTGGGGCTATTTTTCCCAGCACCCAAGCGAGATCATCGCCATCTGGAACGGGGGGATTGCCGTTTACGGCGGCTTGATTGCCGGGGCGATCGTCCTGCTCATCTTCTGCTTCCGGCGAATGCTGCCGCCATTTTTGGTCCTGGACATCGTGGCGCCTGGCGTCATGGCGGCCCAGGTTCTGGGGAGATGGGGCAACTTTATGAATCAAGAGGCCCACGGGGCCCAGTGCACCTTGGCCTACCTGCAAAATCAGCACCTGCCCCAGTTCATCATTGACCAGATGTACATCAACGGCCACTATTACAAGCCGACCTTCCTGTATGAATCCTTCTTCAACCTGATTGGCCTGGTCATTATTCTGGCCCTGCGCCACAGAAAGCACCTGTTCAAGCAGGGGGAAGTCTTCATGTTTTATGTGGCCTGGTATGCCGTGGTCCGCTTCTTCGTTGAGGGGATGCGGACGGACAGCCTTTACGCCTTTGGGACGATCCGGGTTTCCCAAGCCTTGAGCGTCGTATTGCTGCTGGCTGATCTGGCCTTGTTTGTCTACCGCCGCGTCAAGGTCAAACCGAAGTGGTACCTGGACGGATCTGGTCTGAAATACCCGTATGAGCGCTAAAAAGGCGCGTGAAAAAAGATAAAAGGAGAACGCCATGACGAAAATTGCAGTTTTAGGTGCTGGCTCCTGGGGGTCAGTTTTAGCCTCCATGCTGGCTGACAATGGCCACGCCGTGGAGCTTTATGGCAACCGGCAAGAAGTGGCAGATGAGATCAACCAAAAGCACAGCAATTCCCGCTATATGAAGGACTGGTCCATGAACTCCAAGGTTCATGCGACTCTGGACCTGGCCGAAGCGCTGGCGGGCAGCGACATCATTTTGTTCGTGCTGCCGACTTCCGCGATCCGTTCCGTAGCTAAGCAGGTCAAGGCGATTTTGGACCAAAGCGGCTCCAAGCCTTACCTGGTCAGTGCTACCAAGGGGATTGAGCCTGGCAGCAAGAAGCTGGTCACCCAGATCTTCCGCGATGAGCTCTACCCAGACAATTCCGATCTGATGATCGTCCTGTCTGGTCCAAGCCATGCCGAAAACGTGGCCCAAAAGGACCTGACCGCGATCACCCTGGCTTCAACCAGCTTGGACAACGCGGCCAAGATGCAGCGGATTTTTTCAAATGAATACGTCCGCTTCTACACCAGCAACGACCCGGTTGGGGTCCAAGTCGGCGGGGCGGTGAAGAACGTCATTGCCATCGCGGCGGGGATGCTGGCGGGTATGGGCTACGGCGACAATGCCCAGGCGGCTTTGATGACCCGGGGCTTGGCGGAAATTACCCGTCTGGGCGTAGCCTTTGGTGGCCAGCCCTGGACCTTCAGCGGCCTTTCCGGGATTGGCGACCTGATCGTAACCTGCACCTCAGTCAATTCCAGAAACTGGCGGGCCGGCTACCAGCTGGGTCAAGGGCAAAAATTGGCTGACGTTTTGGCCAACATGGGCCAGGTGGTAGAAGGGGCAACGACCGTTAAGGCGGTGCACGAAATCTGCGACAAGTACTCGTTGGACATGCCAATCTCAGAAGCCATCTACCATGTCCTCTATGAGGGGGCCGACATCAAGAGCGAGATCAAGCTGATGATGAACCGGCAAATGGGTCCGGAAATCAGAATTTGAGCCAAAAGCTTGCAATCCCGGCCAAGCATGGTATGATTTTACTTATAAAAAGTAAGCAATGGAGGTTGACCATGATCAAGAAAGCAGACGTAATGATTATCGGTGCGGGTCCAGCTGGGATGGCTGCGGCTGTCTACGCCGCCCGGGCAAACTTAAAGACGGTCGTATTGGACCGCGGGATCTATGGCGGGCAGATGAACAATACTGCCGGCATCGACAATTACCCAGGCTTTGTGGAGATCCAAGGGCCGGAATTGGGCGAAAACATGTACAAGACCATGCAGAACGCGGGTGCTGCTTATGAATACGGGGAAGTGCAGCAAGTCGTTGATGAAGGCGACGTTAAGCGCGTGATCACCGATTCAGAAGAATACGAAGCCAAGGCAGTGATTATCGCCAGCGGCTCCGAGCACAAGCACCTGAATGTGCCAGGGGAAGAAAAGTACTCTGGCCACGGGGTTTCCTACTGCGCGGTCTGCGACGCCGCTTTCTTCAGAGATGAAGACGTGGCCGTGATCGGCGGCGGGGATTCAGCTATTCAAGAAGGGATCTACCTGGCCCAGTCCGCCAAGTCAGTGACGGTCGTTCACCGGCGCGACCAGCTGCGGGCTAAGCCTGAGCTGCAAAAAATGGCCTTTGCCAACCCGAAGATCAAGTTCATTTGGAATGGCTTGACCGATGAAATCGTCGGTGAAGACGAGAAGGTTTCCGGCGTGCGCTACCACGACAAGCTGACTGGGGAAGAAAAGCTGCTGCCGGTCAAGGGCGTCTTTATCTATGTCGGCGTCTTGCCGATGACCGCGCCTTTTAAGGACTTGGGCATTTTGGACCAAGAAGGCTGGATTCCAACCGACGAGCACATGATGACCAAGATTCCTGGCATCTTCGCGGCCGGCGACGTCCGGGCCAAGGACTTGCGCCAGATCACCACGGCGGTCGGCGAGGGCAGCACGGCCGGTCAAGAAGCCTACAACTACCTGCAGAATCAAGGCCAACTGTAAGCACGAAGCAATTTGGACAAAGACACTCATCTATTTAGATGGGTGTCTTTTGCTTTAAGAAACTGGGCTTAGGAATGTTTCCGGGAAGCGATTTTCGCAAAAACGCGTCAGTGTTACCAGTCACTGCGACTACCACAGACAGGGCCAGGCTCGGCTGCTGATTTACATCAAGCATTATGCTGTTAGAATCTATGTTCGGTGTAGTACAATAGGGTGGAAACTTTTTCGGCCTTGATTTATTTTTTAAGGAGAACATAAATTGATCAAACGCCAAATGAATCATAAATTTGAGCTCGTTTCGCCTTACGCGCCAGCGGGCGACCAGGCCCAGGCCATCGAGAAGCTGACCGCGGGCTTTGAAGCAGGCGAAAAGGAGCAGATCCTGAAGGGGGCCACGGGGACCGGGAAGACCTACACCATGGCCAACGTGATCGCCAAGCTGAACAAGCCAACCTTGGTCATTACCCACAACAAGACTCTGGTTGGCCAGCTATACAACGAATTCAAGCAGTTCTTCCCCAACAACGCGGTAGAATACTTCGTGTCCTACTATGACTACTACCAGCCAGAAGCCTACGTGCCCCAATCCGATACTTATATTGAAAAAGATGCCGCCATCAACGATGAGATCGACCAGCTGCGCCACGCGGCCACCAGTGCCCTGATGACCAGAAACGACGTCATCGTCGTGGCTTCCGTGTCCTGCATCTATGGCTTGGGTGACCCAAAGGAATACGCGGCCAACGTCCTGACCCTTTTTCAAGGGGAAGAATATGAGCGCAACACCTTGCTCAGAGACCTCGTGAACATCCAATACGACCGCAATGACATCGACTTTCAGCGGGGACGCTTCCGGGTTCACGGCGACATTGTCGAAGTCTTCCCGGCCGGCTTTTCCGACCGGGCCTACCGGATCGAATTCTTCGGGGACGAAATTGACCGGATCGTGGAAATCGATCCCTTGACCGGGGAAGTCAAGGGCGAGCGCGAAAGCATCTCTTTGTTCCCAGCTACCCACTTCATGACCAATGACGAGCAGCTGCGGGCAGGTCTGGCCAGAATCAAGCAGGAGATGGATGAGCAGGTCAAAAAGTTCGAAGCTGAAGGCAAGCTGCTGGAGGCTGAAAGAATCAAGCAGCGGACGACCTACGACATTGAAATGATGAGCGAGGTCGGCTACACCAATGGGATCGAAAACTACTCCCGGCAGATGGAGGGCCGTAAAGCCGGCGAGCCGCCATATACCTTGATGGACTTCTTCCCGGAAGACTCCTTGATCATGATCGATGAATCCCACGCCACCATGCCGGAAATCCGGGCTATGTACAACGGGGACCGCAACCGCAAGCAGACCTTGATCGACTATGGCTTCCGCCTGCCATCGGCCTTGGACAACCGGCCCTTGAAATTGGAAGAATTTGAAAAGCACGTCAACCAGATCATGTACGTTTCCGCCACGCCTGGCGACTATGAGCTGAATCGCTGCCACCATATCGTGGAACAAGTCATCCGGCCGACCGGTCTGCTGGATCCAAAAATTGAAGTCCGGCCGATCAAGGGGCAGATCGACGATCTGGTCGCGGAAATCAACCTGCGAATTGACCGTCATGAGCGCGTTTTTGTCACGACTTTGACCAAAAAGATGGCCGAAGACATTACCGACTACCTGAAAGATCTGGGCATCAAGGTCCGCTACCTGCACTCAGACATCAAGACTCTGGAACGGATGC
The DNA here is from genome assembly GCA_017309015.1 of Faecalicatena absiana. GTDB lineage: Bacteria > Bacillota > Bacilli > Lactobacillales > Lactobacillaceae > Lactobacillus > Lactobacillus absianus. The sequence continues at coordinate 190,553 of JAEDAG010000001.1, read as the reverse complement.
AGATCCTGCGGGACCTGCGTCTGGGCAAGTTTGACGTCCTGGTCGGGATCAACCTGCTCCGGGAAGGGATCGACGTGCCGGAAGTCTCCCTGGTCGCGATTCTTGACGCCGACAAGGAAGGCTTCCTGCGGGCCTACCGGCCGCTGATGCAGACCATGGGGCGGGCCGCCAGAAATGCTAACGGGATGGTCATCATGTATGCCGACAAGGTGACCGACTCCATGAAGCTGGCGATCGATGAGACCAACCGCCGGCGGGCGATCCAGGAGAAGTTCAACCGTGAGCATGGAATTACCCCAAAGACCATCATCAAGCCGGTCCGTGACATTATTTCCGTCGTCAAGCCAGCTGAAGGCAAGGAAGAGGAAAATGGCAGCTTTGCGGACCTGAACTTTGATGAACTGACTGCCAAGCAGAAGCAACAAATGATCAAGAACCTGCGCGAGCAGATGGAAGAAGCCGCCAAGAAGCTGGACTTTGAATCAGCCGCCAACCTGCGCGACGCGATTATTGAACTGGAAGGGTCGGTCAGAAAGCCGATTAAGAAGAAAGGTGCAAACGTATAATGGCAAGCAGCAAGATTGTGATTCGCGGAGCCCGCGAGCATAATTTGAAAAACATTGATGTGACGATTCCCAAGGACCAGCTGGTCGTGATTACCGGCCTGTCGGGGTCAGGCAAGAGCTCCCTGGCCTTTGACACCCTGTATGCCGAAGGGCGGAGACGCTATGTGGAATCCCTGTCCAGCTATGCCCGCCAATTTTTGGGGCAAATGGACAAGGCCGACGTTGATTCGATTGACGGCCTGAATCCGGCCATCTCAATTGACCAGAAGACCACCTCCCACAACCCGCGCTCAACGGTCGGGACCGTCACGGAAATCAATGACTACCTGCGTCTGCTTTGGGCCAGAGTCGGCCACCCGATCTGTCCCAATGACGGAACCTTGATCCAAAGACAGTCAGTCGACCAAATGGCTGACCGGATCCTGGCTTTGCCGGAAAGAAGCAAGATCCAGGTCCTGTCGCCCATCATTAGGGCCAAGCGGGGTTCCCATAAGGATGCTTTTGCCAGAATTCAGCGGGCTGGCTTCGTCCGGGTGATCGTGGATGGCGAAATGCACGACATCAGCGAGGAATTTGACCTGGACAAAAACAAGCGCCACACCATCGACATCGTGGTCGACCGGCTGGTAGTCAAGGACGGGATCCGCTCGCGCCTGTTTGACTCAATTGAAGCTGCCCTGCGGCTGTCTGACGGCTACATGGACGTCGACGTGATCGGCAAAGAGAAGCTCAGCTTCTCAGAATACTACGCTTGCCCGCTTTGCGGCTTTACGGTCGGGGAAATGGAGCCGCGGCTCTTTTCCTTCAACGCGCCTTTTGGGGCCTGCCCGGCCTGTGATGGTCTGGGGATGAAGCTGGCCGTGGACCCGGACCTGGTTGTTCCTGACCAGGACAAGACTCTGGTTGAGGGGGCCATTGCCCCCTGGGCCAAGTCCAAATACTATATGGGGATGCTGGAGCAGACTTGCCAAGCCTTGAAGATTCCAATGGACAAGCCATTCAAGAAGCTGACCAAGCGGCAGAAGGACCTGGTCCTCAACGGGTCGCCAAAAGAGATCAGCTACCACTTGGAAGGGGACTTTGGGGTTAAGGATACCAAGCAGCCTTTTGAAGGGGTCATTGCCAACATCGACCGCCGCTACTCCCACCCCATGTCCAAGTTCATGCAGGAAGCCATGTCCAAGTACCTGACCGAATTGCCCTGCGACGTCTGCCACGGCAAGCGGCTGAATGAAAAAGCCCTGGCTGTCAAGGTGATGGGCAAGGATCTGGCCCAGGCCAGCGACCTGTCCATCCGGGAAGCCTTGAACTTCTTCAATCACGTGGACTTGAGCGAGCAGGAAGCCGTGATTGCCAAGCCGATCTTGAAGGAAGTTCGCGACCGGCTGAATTTCTTGGTTTCCGTTGGTCTGGACTACCTGACCCTGTCGCGGTCGGCTGGAACTTTGTCCGGCGGGGAGGCCCAGCGGATCCGTTTGGCTACCCAGATCGGGTCCAACTTGTCCGGGGTCATGTACGTGCTGGATGAACCGTCCATCGGCCTGCACCAAAGGGACAATGACCGGCTGATCGCTTCCTTGAAGAGGATGCGGGACTTGGGCAACTCCTTGATCGTCGTTGAGCACGATGATGAAACCATGCGGGCGGCCGACTACCTGATCGACATGGGGCCAGGCGCCGGAGTCTACGGGGGTCAGGTCATGGCCGCCGGGACGCCAAAAGAGATCATGGCCAACCCGAATTCCCTGACTGGCCAGTACCTGACTGGCAAGAAGTTCGTGCCGGTTCCCCTGGAGCGCAGAAAGGGCAATGGCCAGCAGATTTCCATCAAGGGGGCGGCTGAGAACAACCTGAAGGGGATCGACGTTGACTTCCCTCTGGGTAAGTTGATCGTCGTGACCGGGGTTTCAGGCTCAGGCAAGTCAACCTTGGTCAACCAGATCCTGAAGCGGGCCCTGGCGCAAAAGCTCAACCACAATTCGGCCAAGCCCGGCAAGTACGAGCAGATCACGGGCTGGGAAAATATCGAAAAAATCATCGATATCGACCAAAGCCCGATTGGCCGGACGCCCCGGTCCAATCCGGCAACCTATACCAGCGTCTTTGACGACATCCGGACCCTGTTTGCCACGACCAATGAAGCCAAGATGCGGGGCTATACCAAGGCTCGCTTCTCCTTCAACGTCAAGGGCGGACGCTGCGAGACCTGCCACGGCGATGGGATCTTGAAGATCGAGATGAACTTTTTGCCTGACGTCTACGTTCCCTGTGAAGTCTGCCATGGGACCCGCTTCAACTCTGAGACCCTGGAAGTCACTTACCGGGAAAAGAATATCGCGGAAGTTTTGGACATGACCATCAGCGAAGCCTGCGACTTCTTCAAGAACATTCCCAAGATCCACCGCAAGCTGCAGACGATCGTGGACGTGGGCCTGGGCTACGTGAAGCTGGGCCAGTCTTCAACCACCCTGTCCGGCGGGGAGGCCCAGCGGATGAAGCTGGCCAGCGAGCTGCAGAAGACCTCGACTGGCAAGAATTTCTACATTCTGGACGAGCCTACGACCGGCCTGCACGTCGATGACATCAAGCGCCTGCTTGAAGTCCTCCAGCGCTTGGTGGACCAGGGCAATACGGTCTTGATCATTGAGCACAACCTGGACGTGATCAAGACGGCTGACTGGCTGATCGACCTGGGTCCAAACGGGGGCGATGGCGGCGGCCGGGTCGTGACGACCGGCACCCCAGAGCAAGTTGCCCAGTGCCAGGACTCCTGGACCGGGAAGTACCTGAAGCCAATCTTGGCCAGAGATACGGAGCTGACCAAGCGGGCCGCGGCTGGCAAGTAAAGAAAAATTATTCAGAAACCGGAAAAGCCGCGCGAGCGGCTTTTTTGATAAGTTTTTTTGATACTTGTGCTCTTTTTCACTTGAAAAGAGTAAAATTAACTTGGAAGATCAAATCGATATTAGTTATTGCGCAGATTCCATTACGAAAGGGTGAGATTTATGTTTGGCTACGATTCAAACGTAAGGCACGAATTTGATTGGGTGGCCTTTTTGGCCGGCGTTGTTTCAGTTTTATTGAGCATCTTCCTCTTCCGCAACCCTGGCAAGGGGCTGAAGGGACTGGTAGTGATTTTTGCGGTCGTCTCGATCATGCAAGGGATTGTCTGGCTGTCAATGTACGCCGGCTTTCACCGGATCTTTGGTCCATCCTGGACCACTTTGATTTCCGGGATCTTTGACCTGGTCGTCGGGATCTTCTTCCTGGCCAACAATCAGCTTGGCGCGCTCACGATTTCCTACCTTGTTGCCATTTGGTTCATCGTTGACTCAGTCATCGGGATCGTCTTTGCCTGGCACCTCCGCTTCTTTGAAACGGGCTGGTACTTCTTCTTTAACCTGCTGCTCAATATTCTGGGCCTGGTTTTAGGGGTTATGCTGCTCTTCCAGCCGGAAGTTGCCGGCTTGAGCACGATCTGGCTGATCGCGGTCTACATGATGGTCTTCGGGATCAATGAGATCGTTCTGGCCTTCATGCACCGGTAGCGGCCATGAATCAAAAACCGTCAATCCTTAACCTGGAGTTAAAGGATTGGCGGTATTTTTATTACGTTGAGGGCGAGAAAACTTGGCATTTCAATGCCGAGTTGAATCGCCCCCGTTTTTGCTTTAGCGCGTGAACATTAGTTCGGTATGCGATATAATATAAATAGCTAAAGGACTGAAATTGCTGGAAGAAGGCGTGACTCATATGGTTAAATACGAATTCAGGAATGATGAGCCAGATATCATCCATTGACGAGGCTACGCATACAACCTCAATTACCACATCGTCTGGTGTACCAAGTATCGCAACCAAGCCTTGGCTAATCCGATTATTGTCGATTCACTCAAGGACAAGATCCTGCAGATCTGCCGTGAGAATGAGTATACGGTCAAGGCTCTGGAAATAATGCCAACTCACGTGCATATTCTGCTGTCTGCCAAACCCAAAGAGAGCGTGACAAATATCGTCAAGAATCTCAAAGGCATTACGGCCAAGTGGTTTTTTGAAAAGTACCCGGAAACGATGAAGGAATACTTCTGGGGTGGTCACGTCTGGTCACCGAGCTATTATGCAGGAAGCATTGGAGTGACAA
>JAEDAG010000001.1:113498-185836 GCA_017309015.1 Faecalicatena absiana | reverse complement strand
AGACGCAAGCCCCGCTTCCACTCAAAGCATAGCGCCAAGCAGTCATATACTGGCAAGTCATCCAGCATCCGGATCATGGGCAAAAGAAACGTGTTCCTGCCGAAGCTGAGAAGAGTCAGATCATCGAAAACCGGCGTCATCGACGGCAAGATCAAGCGCTACACGATCAGCGTCGATGCTTGCGGGCGCTACTGGCTTTCTCTCATTGTGGAGAAAAAGACCGCCTTCCTGCCAAAGACTGGCAAGGCAGTTGGCATTGACGTGGGGCTGACGCACTTGGCCATCCTGTCAGACGGCAGAAAGTTTGACAAGTTCTCATCAGATTACTGCGAGAAACAAGCAGAAATCTGGCAGAGCAAGTCATCCAAGCGCCGTCATTTGGCTTTGGTTAAGTCGCAGCAGGACGCCAACAAAAAGGTTCTTGGCGCAAAAAGTCTGTCTGACTATCGCAACTGGCAGAAAGCCAATGTCGCCAAGAGCCGCTATATGAGCCGCATCACGAATCAGCGCGATGACTGTCTGCACAAGATCACGGATCAGCTGGTAAGGGAATACGATGTTATCGTCATCGAGGATTTAAAGATCAAGAACATGACGAAGAATCACCACCTTGCCCGCTCAATTCTGCGTCAAAGTTGGGGCAGATTTCGTGACATGCTGGAGTACAAATGCAAGAAGTACGGAAAGATCCTCATCAAGGTCAATCCAGCATACACCAGCCGAATCTGCTCAAAATGCGGCAAGGATACGGGCAAGAAGCCACTGTCAGTGCGGGAATGGGGCTGCCCATTCTGCAAGGCGCATCATGACCGTGACATCAATGCATCAATCAATATTTTGCTTAAAGGACTTGCCCAGCTCTGAGAGAGCTGGGTAAGCAAAAAATCGTACCGTCAAACAGCAGTCAATGCGGCTTGGCGGAATCGTCGGAGGGGGCACTTCCGTGATAAATAGACTGACCTCTGTTTTTGCACTGCTGTTCAGCTTGCTGGATAGAACCAGTAAAAAAGCAGGCTTGACTTCGGCCAATCCTGCTTGCAAAAATAAGTTGGTCGTTCTCAGAAGCTGTAGGCTGCGCGTGAGCACTAGCCTATAAAGAACCCCTCGGCCTAGGTTGGCGGCTCAGAAACCCCCGACCTTGGTCGGGGGAGCATGTCATGCTAAAATTAGGACAATCTAAATAGTTTTTGGCAAAAAGGAGGGACTGCCAATGAAAAAGGTCTATATCGACGTTGATTTGGAAGGCTGCGCGGGCGTCAGCTCGTGGCCGGAGACCCACTATGGGGAAAAGGGCTATGACCTGGCCGTCAGGGAGATGACCCAAGAAGCCATCGCGGCTTGTGAAGGAGCTATGGCTTCCGGTTGCAGCGTTGTCTTAAAGGATGCCCATGAGGACGGGATGAACATTGATCCCAGCCAGTTGCCTGAGGGGGTGGAAATCATCCGCTCCTGGGATTCATCGCCGGAAGAGATGATGGCCGGCATTGATGAGACCTTTGCCGCGGCCATTCATATTGGCTACCACTCTCCGGCGGGCTCCAGCGAAACGCCGCTGGACCATACCGTGGAGCATGACTGGTATTCCTGGGTCAAGCTGAACGGGGACTTGGCGTCAGAGTTTTCCTTCAACTGGCTTTGCGGGGCCAGCTATGGGGTGCCCTCGGTCTTCTTGTCCGGGGATGCCGGAATCTGCCGGCGGGCCGCGGCGGCCTGTCCGGGAATCGTGACCTACGCGACCAAAAAAGGGCGGGGCAGCGCCACCTGGTCCAAGCACCCGGCCGACGTTTTTGCCGGCATCAAGCAAGGCGTGACGGACGCCTTGCAGAAATTGGCGCGAGGGGCGATCAAGCTGCCGGATTTGCCTGACACGTTCACGGTTGAGTTCTGCTTCTCCAGCGCGGGCCGGGCCAGAGCGGCGGCTTTTTACCCGGGAGCGGAAGCAGTTGATGAAAGGCGGGTCAGATATACCGCCAAAAGCGTCCAGGAGCTCTTGGTCGCCAAGATGTTTATGACTGAGATTTAAGGAGGCTGTCATGGGTGTTGATGCCAGTCAATTAGAAAAATACGGCTTAAGCCTGCACGCCCGCTTTAAGGCGGGGAAGCTGAACAAGATCACTGACGTGCCTGGGGTCAAGGTGGGCCAGGTCACCCTGAATGATCCAGCAAGGAACCTGCATACGGGGGTCACGGCCATCATCCCGGCCCAAGGCAACGTCTTTCAGGACAAGCTCCTGGCCAGCGGCCAGGTGCTCAACGGCTTTGGCAAGACGACCGGCCTGGTCCAGGTTCAGGAACTGGGAACTTTGGAGACGCCGGTTTTGCTGACCAATACTTTTGCCGTGGGCACCTGCTGGAACGCCTTGACCCGCTACATGCTGGCGCGGAATCCAGACATCGGCATCAAGACGGGCACGGTCAACCCGGTCGTGATGGAATGCAATGACGGCGACTTGAACGATATCCGCGCCATGGCAGTAACCGAGGCCGACGCCTTGGCGGCTTTGAGGGCAGCCGAAAGCGGCCCGGCTGATTTCGCAGAAGGGGCCGTCGGCGCGGGAACGGGCATGTGCTGCCTGGGCTTCAAGGGCGGCATTGGGTCCGCGTCAAGAGTCTTAAGCCTGGGCCAAGCGGACTACCATCTTGGGGTCCTGGTCTCCAGCAACTTCGGGGTTCTGGGCAACCTGCGGATCGGGGACCGCTTCGTGGGCGAAGAGACCAAGGAGGCAGTAATTGCCCGGGCCAAAGCTGAGCAGAATCCCCGCTATGCCCGCTACTGGCAGCAAAAGGACCAGGGCTCGATCGTGATGGTCATTGCCTGCGACCTGCCGCTGTCCAGCCGCCAGCTGGGCCGCTTGGCCAGACGGGCCGCGGTCGGGCTGGCCCGGACCGGCTCTTATATTGGCGACGGGTCCGGCGACATCGCCCTGGCTTTTTCAACGGCCAGCCGGATCAGCCATTACGCCAAAGATCCTGTGTCCATTGCCGCCTTGCCTGACAGCCAGCTGGATGACGTTTTTGCCGCCGGTGCTGAAGCCGTGGAAGAAGCGGTCATCAGCGCCCTGCTCCACGCAAAGACCCTGGCTGGCATCCGCGGCAATACGGTTTACGCCTTGCGGGACTTTTTAACCGAGCAGCTGCAAGATTAAGACTATCTTAAGGGAAAAGAAACACCCGGTGTGCTATAATTTATCGTCAGGAGGAAGCAAGATTCGCTATGAATAAACAAAAGAAACAATTATTGATCCTCACGGGGATGAGCGGGGCCGGCAAGACCGTCGCCATGCACTCTTTGGAAGATATCGGCTACTTTGTGGTCGACAATCTGCCGCCCGAGCTGCTTGGCAACTTCTGGGACCTGATCAACAACTCAGAAGACTTCAACAAGGTCGCCGTCGTGATCGACCTGCGGGTCAAGTCCTTCTACAAGGACCTGATCGATGAGATCAATTCCCTGGAAGACAGCGGCGATACCCAAGCCATCATCGTCTTCCTTGATGCCTCAGACGACACCCTGGTTGCCCGCTACAAGGAAACCCGGCGCCTGCCGCCTCTGGCCAAGAACGGCCGGCTGCTGGACGGGATCCAGGACGAGCGCCTGGCCCTGATGCCGGTCAAAAACCGGGCCAACTACATCATGGACACTTCCAAGATGAAGCCCAAGGAGCTCAAGCAGCGGCTCCAGGATAAATTTGGCGAATCACATGACCAAACCTTTGGGATTGAAGTCATGTCCTTTGGCTTTAAGTACGGGATGCCAATCGATGCTGATATCGTGATGGACGTCCGCTTTCTGCCAAATCCCTTCTATATCCCAGAACTGCGGCCGTTTACCGGCTTGGACAAGCGGGTCTTTAACTATGTCATGGACAAGGATGAAACCAAGGTCTTCTACAAGAAGTTCTTAGACCTGCTGCAGACGGCGATCCCCGGCTATATTGCCGAGGGCAAGGAGAAATTGACCATTGCCATTGGCTGCACGGGCGGCCAGCACCGGAGCGTCTCCATTGCCCAGCAGCTGGCCCGGGACCTGTCCAAGGACTACCCAGTCGACATTACCCACCGGGAAATCAGCCGTTACATCAGAAAGTAGGAAATGCAGATGCCTGTTGGTGAAAACAAAATCATTCGCATCATCAAGCGCCGGCGCCCCCGTGTAGTCGTGATTGGCGGCGGGACCGGCTTGCCGGTGATCTTGAATGCCTTAAAGAAGCAAAACGCGGAAATCACGGCGATCGTCACTGTCTCAGACGACGGCGGCTCATCTGGCGTGATCCGCAATTATATCAACGTCGTGCCGCCTGGCGACATGCGCAACGTCTTGGTCTCCCTGAGCGATTTGCCTGAAGAGGAGAAGGCCATCTTCCAGTACCGTTTTGAGTCAAATGATGCCTTTTTCTCAGGCCACTCAATCGGGAACTTGATTATTGCTGCCTTGAGTGAAATGCGGGGGAACATTTTTGACGCCATTCAAAGCCTTTCGGGGATGATGAAGGTGGACGGGCACGTCTACCCGGCTTCAAATGAGCCTTTGACCCTGAACGCGGAATTCATGGATGCCACGACGCAAGCCGGTGAAACGGAAATTACCGGCATGCACAAGCAGATCAAGCGGGTCTGGGTAACCAACACCAATTCCAGCGATGAGCCAAGCGCCATGCAGCCCGTAATTGATGCCGTGATGGGGGCGGATGCCATCGTCTTGGGGCCAGGCTCCTTGTTCACGTCGATTCTGCCCAACCTGATGATCCCCAACTTGGGTGAAGCGGTCAGAAAGACCCGGGCCCAGGTAATCTACATCTGCAACATCATGACCCAGGCCGGGGAAACCGTTGGCTTCTCCGATGCTGACCACGTGCGCGTGATCAACCAGCACCTGGGCGGGGACTACATCGATACGGCCCTGGTCAACGGGGCGCCGATCGATATGACGAAGTTCCATCCCGAAGACTATGACGAGTACCTCCTGCCAGTGAAGAACGACTTTGAGGGCTTGCGGGCCCAGCACTGCCGAGTTATCATGGATGATTTTACCGACCAGAGAAACGGGCTGGTCTTCCACGATGGCGACAAGGTCGCCGGCGAGATCATCAACATCGCCTTGCAGGAAATGTTTAAGAGAAAGTAATGCAATAGAAAGCAGGTTGGTCCATGGCAAGCTATGCCAGTGATGTAAAGAAAGAACTGACTTCCATTGAAGTCCACCCCGAGCATGCCAAGGCGGAACTGGCGGCCTTCTTGCGGATGAACGCGGTCTTGAGCCGGCATGACGGGCAGATGAGCCTGGATATCGTGACTGAGAATCCTGCCATTGCGCGGCGGATTTTTTCCCTGATCAAGATTGCCTACGGCTTTGAGCCGCAATTGATCGTGACCCGGAAGATGAAGCTGAAAAAGAATCACCAGTACTTGGTCCGGGTAGCCAAAGAGGTGCCGGAGATCATGGCCGACTTGGAGATCTTTACCCCGGAAAAGGGCTTCGTGACCGGGATTCCGGACAAGATCAAGAATTCCGAGCAGCGGTCCATGTCCTACCTGCGGGGGGCCTTTTTGGCCAGCGGTAGCGTCAACAATCCCGAAACCAGCCGCTACCACCTGGAAATCTACTGCACTTACGCCAACCACTGCCGCGACCTGCAGGAGATCATGAACAAGTACTTTGACTTGAATGCCAAGGTCACGGCCCGCCGCAGCGGCTCCATCGTCTACTTGAAGGAAGCGGAAAAAATTGGCGACTTCCTCCACGTGGTCGGGGCAGTCAATGCCATGCTGGCCTTTGAGGACCTGCGGATCATGCGCGACATGCGCAACTCCGTCAACCGCCTGGTCAACTGCGACACGGCCAACCTGAAGAAGACGGCCAACGCGGCTGCCAAGCAGGTGGAAGACATCGAATTCATCGAGGAGAAGCTGGGAATCGACAGTCTGCCGGACAAGCTGGCCAGCCTGGCCAGGTTCCGCCTGCAGCACCCGGAATTGTCCCTGAAGGAGCTGGCTGAGCAGGTGCCGGATGGCCCCATCTCCAAGTCCGGGGTCAACCACCGGCTCAAGAAGATCCATGAGATCGCGGAAAATCTTAGATAAGCCGCTAGCGACACAAAAAACGACTGGAACGCAAGGTTCCAGTCGTTTTTCGGTTATTGTGCTGATTAATTGCTTAAGGCTTACTTATCGCTGTTTTGGTTGACCATGATGTCATCGATCAGGCCGTAGTCCTTGGCTTCTTGCGCGGTCATGTAGTGGTCGCGCTCAGTGTCGCGCTTGATGGTTTCGATGTCTTGACCAGAGTCCTTGGCCAAAAGTTCATTGATCATCTTGCGGGTCTTCAGGATTTCTTCAGCCGCGATTTGGATTTCGGTTGCCTGCCCTTGGGCTCCGCCCAATGGCTGGTGGATCAAGACCGTGGCGTGCGGCAGGGCAAAGCGCTTGCCCTTTTCGCCTTCAGCCAGGATGATGGAAGCCATGGAAGCTGCCATCCCAGTGGCGATGGTGGAAACTGGGGACTTGATGAAGTTCATGGTGTCCACGATGGCCATCCCGGAGGTGATCACGCCGCCTGGTGAGTTGATGTACATGTAGATGTCTTTGGTGTTGTCTTGCGCGTCAAGGAAGAGCAGCTGGGCGATGATGGAGTTGGCCATTTGGTCGTTGACTTCACCGCTGAGCATGATGATTCTGTCTTTCAGCAGGCGGGAGTAAATGTCGTAGGCACGTTCGCCGCGGGCTGTTTGTTCAATAACAGTAGGTACTAACATAGTTTTCCTCCTAGTAAGTTGATTAGCACTCATTTGAATACAGTGCTAATTAAAACACTCTCGCCAGCGGCTGTCAAACAAAGAGGCTCAAATTGAGCAAGTCTTTGCGATCATTTTTGGCCATTTTTTCAGATTCGCGGGTGTTATAATGAAATTGTATCTGGTGGAAAAGGACTTTTTCCGATGCGCCAATTAGTTTATAGATGCAGCAATTTGTGTAATATTGGAAGGGAAGAAAAAATGAAGAAGACTTTGTTATGCGCTGCTTCGCTCAGCGCGCTGGCTCTTTTGTCATTGGGGCTGCCGGCAAAGGCATCTGCCGCGACGGTCACCAAGGCGCCAGGGACCAAGACCGTGAACATCTATGCCAAGGTATCAGTCAAGGGGGCCTCAAAAAAGGTTACGACGACTTCTGCCTTTAAGTACAGCAAAATCCAAGCGACCGCGTCAAAGAAGACCAAGTCCGGCGTTTACGACTATATTTATGTCAACGGCCGGCCAGTCGGCTGGGTCAAGGAAAGCTGGTTTACCCGCAACAAGATCTCAGCCGCCAGTGACGTTTACCGCGTCAAGGGCGACAACAACTTCAACTATAAGGATGCCTTGAACTACGTTGCCGACAGCCACGGGACGGTAGTTGATCCTGACTCAGGCGCGATCAAGGCCAGCTACAAGAAGGGCAAGCTAACCTACAGCTATGGCAAGCTCAAGAAGACGGTCAACGTGGACTGGATCAGCAACCCTAATAGTGCCGTCAAGGCTTCTTACGATCAAGGCGACTTTAAGCTGATGAAGGGGCCAAAGGAAGCAGCAAGCACCGGCAAGCACAAGGGGACCTCAGCCAAGTGGAACGCGGCTCACCACTACGCGCCGGAAACGACCAGCAACAGCTGGACCAGCGGCGGCTTGACCCTGCGCACCAACTTGTGGGAGCCGCGCAACCTGAGCATGGCCGGCAATGGCTGGCAGCAGGTCGGGCCAGTTGAAGAAGGATTAGGCGTGAACGGCGGCTGGGCCTACAGCACTTGGTACCGCAATTCCGGTGCTTCTGACGTCAAGAATGCCAAGGGCAACTTGGTGGCCTTCAACCTGCCGAAGCTGAACAAGTACACGGTGCAATACCTGGCACCAGCAGCCTACCTGTACAAGCGGCTGAATTTTGGCACCTTTAGAAACTACTGTGCCAACATCAAAGTCAGCCCATACATGAAGCTGGGCCACGGGCAGTCAATTGGGGTAAGCAAGAACTACATCTATGTTCTGGCCAACTACAACAAGATCAATAATGGCGACAATGCCGAGGAAATTCTGCAGATCCGTCGCAGCGACCTGCAGATCAACAAAATGTGGACCATCAGAATCAAGACGGCCAGCGGCACGCCGCGCTACTTCCACAACGCGACCTTCAGCGGCGACGACACCATGTACGGCTTGTTCCACAATGGTCGCGGCTGGTATGAATATTGGACTCTGAAGCTGGTGGACAATGCCTGGAAGGTGGTCAAGGTTACCGGGACCAAGGGCAATTTCGTCAAGCAGGTTGCCGGCAAGTCCCCGGTTCAGGGCTTCACTTACGGCAATGGCAACTTCTATGTGGCCTTCAACAACATGATCTTCAAGGTGAAGGCTGACGGAACCTACCAAAAGACCTGGAAGCACGTCACCAACCGGGAAATCGAAGGGCTGGCCTACTCAGGCAGCACCTTCTACGCCCAGTTGGCCCAGCGCGGGGAAATTCTTTCCGGCAAGTGGTAGAAATCGGTGCTTGACAGATCAAGTTGGCTCTCGTACAATTTAAGAAAATATTAAAAGAGGTAAACAACAATGAACTTTAAATTAAGCATGATTCAATCCTGGTGGCAATTCAGATAGCTGATTGACTCGCATTTTAGACAGCGGTTCAATCAGGCATTTTGCATGAACCGCTATCTGAACGTGCTTAAGAACAAGTTCTTAAAGAATCCGGATAGCGTTATGAATAAGAACGCGTCCGGATTTTTGTTTGACCAAGAAACAGGAATTCCGACTCAGGGATTCCTGTTTTTGCTTCTTGCGGGTTCTTGTTCAAGTGTCAAGAAGAAAGGATTAAATAATGAAGAAAGTGGGAACAGCCTTCGCAATTCTGTTCGTTTTCCTGGCCGTGGCCTTTGGCCTTGAGTCCAAGCCGGCGCGAGTCAAGCAGAGCCAGATCAAGATTGGGGTCTTGACCCTGATGCGCCACGCTGCCCTTGATGCCATCTATAAAGGCTTTAAGGATGAATTGGCAAGAGAAGGCTACCGGGATGGCAAGGAAATCAAGCTTGACTACCAAAATGCCAACAACGACCAGAGCAATCTGAAAACCATGGCTGAAAAGCTGGTCAACGGCGATTCAAAGGTGCTTTTCGGGATCACGACGCCGTCATCACAAGCCCTGGCCAACGCGACCAAGAAGACGCCGATCGTCCTGGGGGCGGTGACGGATCCCAAATCCGCCAACCTGGTCAAGAACAATCAGCACCCAGGTGGCAATATTACCGGGATCTCGGACCGAGCGCCAATTCAGGAGCAGCTGGAGCTGATCCAGCGCTTCATGCCCAAGCTGAAGACTTTGGGCGTGATCTACACGTCAAGCGACGCCTCAGCCGTGGCTGGCTATCGGCAGATCGTAAGCGAATGCAAGAAGCTGAAGCTCAGCCTGAAGGGCTACGCAATCTCCAACTCTAATGACTTAAACCAGGTTTCGCAGCAGATGCTGACGCAGGTAGACGCGGTGATCGTGCCAACCGACAACACGGTTGCCGGGGCCATGCAGACTCTGGTCAAGAACGCCAACGCGGCCAAGAAGCCGGTTTTCCCGGCCGTGGACACGATGGTCAAGGAAGGCGGGATTGCCACCTACAGTGTCGACCAGTACAAGCTGGGGGTTGAGGGGGCCAAGATGGTCGTTCAGATCCTCAAGGGCAAGCAGCCGGCCAACATGCCGGTTCGCTATCTCAAGCACGGGAAGCCGGTCTTGAACCTGAAGGAGGCCAAGAAGCTGGGGTTGACGGTGCCAAAGTATTTTTACCAAGAAGCTAAGCAGAAAGGAACGATTTACAAATGAATTTGATTGTCTCAGCCATTGGCCAGGGCTTCTTATGGGGCCTGTTGGGCCTAGGCTTGTACCTGAGCTTCCGAATTATGAATACGACTGATATGACGGTAGAAGGAACCTTCCCATTAGGCGCTTCCGTAGCTGTCAGCTTGATCGTCAAGGGGGTCAGCCCGTGGCTGGCGACTTTGGCTGCCTTTATCGCTGGCGGCTTAGCCGGCTTGGTCACGGCCTTGCTGATTACGAAGGGCAAGATTCCCAGCCTTTTGGCGGGAATTTTGACCATGACTGGGATCTATTCAGTGGATTTGATGGTCATGGGCAAGTCCAACGTGTCCCTTTTGAGCAAAAGCACGATCTTCAGCAATGCCTTCTTGAAGTCCTTGCCCCAGTACTTTGATGCGGTTTTTGCCGGAATCTTGATCATGCTGACCGTGACCGGCTTGCTGATCTGGTTTCTCTTTACTGACTTTGGCCAATCCTTCATTGCCACGGGCGACAACCCGCAAATGGCCAAGTCCTTGGGAATCCACGTCAATCAGATGACCGTCGTTGGCTTGATGCTGTCAAACGGCCTGGTCGGCTTGTGCGGGGCGGTCGTAGCGCAAAGCAATGGTTATGCTGACGTCAATATGGGGATTGGGACGATCGTCATTGCCTTGGCTTCGATCATCATCAGCGAGGTCATTTTCAGAAACCTGGACCTGGGCAGCCGCTTGTTTGCCGTGACCCTGGGCTCCATCATCTACCGTCTGATCCTGCTCGCGGTTCTGCAGATCGGCTTGTCATCAGACAATCTGAACCTGATTTCCGCGGTCGTTTTATCGATCTGCATGATGCTGCCGCAAGCTGAAAAATACCTGCACCTTAGAAAGACCTTGTTGGGAGGCATAAAGAATGACTAACGCAGCCTTAATCAAACTGAAAAACATTGAGACGACCGTCAATCCAGGTACGGCGGATGAGGCCAAGATCTTAAAGGGGATCAACCTGGAGATCAAGGAAGGGGACTTTATCTGCCTGCTTGGGGGCAACGGGGCCGGGAAGAGCACCCTGTTGAACGTTTTGGCCGGTGAAATTCACCCCTCTCAAGGAACGATTTCCTATAAGGGAATCGACATTACCAAAGAAAGCGAAGAAAAGAGAAGCCGCTTCATTGCCAGAGTCTTCCAGGATACCAAATTAGGCACGGCGCCGCGCATGACGGTCGCGGAAAACCTGCTGCTGGCCGCCAAAAGAGGAGAGCGGCGAGGATTGCGGCTGCGCAGGCTTAAAGCCGAAAAGGCGGCGTTTGCCAAGGCGCTGGCGACGATCAACAATGGCTTGGAAGACAAGCTGGACGTGGCCGTTGACCAGCTTTCTGGCGGCCAGCGCCAGGCTTTGAGCTTCGTGATGGCGACCTACAAGCGGCCCGATCTGCTCTTGCTTGACGAACACACGGCGGCCTTGGATCCAAGGTCGAGCCGCAACCTGCTGGAAGCCACTGACCGGCACATCCGCCAAGAGCAGATCACGGCCGTGATGATCACCCACCACATGGAAGATGCCTTAAAGTACGGCAACCGGCTGCTGGTTCTGGAAAATGGGCAAATCATTCGTGACTATCAAGGAGCAGCCAAAAGGCAGCTGACTATGAATGATCTGGCCAAGTTCTTTGAATAAAGAAGCCCCAGACTCAGCAAACAAAAATAGGAAGAAACGGGTCAAAAACCGTTTCTTCCTATTTTTCTAGACTCATGCCAAGTAAGAAAAAAGCCGCTGCATTCAGCAACGGCTTCAAGTCCATATGGACCCCCTGGGAGTCGAACCCAGATTTCAAGAACCGGAATCTTGCGTGCGATCCATTACACTAAGGGTCCATCCGATTACCTAATCTATTATAACAAACAATTTTAAATTGGGAAGGGCTAAATTTGGAAAGTTCCTGAATTTTAAAAGTTGTTTTTTGTAATTTTAACTTTTTGTAAAGGCTTTTTAGGAAATAGCAAAGTCGTTCAAAAAGCTTGCATACAAAATAAATTCTGCTATACTAGGGAGTGTCGAGAGAGAAATGGAGATTTAAGCGAAAGTCTTGTTTCTCTTATATTTTTAAGCAATGTGGGACACAAAACGTCAACACTATGGTCGGCAAGCGTCCCACTAGAAGGATGGTTACTTTGAACACGGATTTATCCCTGCTCGAACTGCTTGTTCCTGATGCTTTAAAGATCTTTCGGCAAAGATACCTGATCCTGGAGCAGATCAGCCTGCATGCCCCGATTGGTCGGCGGAATGTGGCAATCAGGCTCGGCTTAAGCGAACGCAATATTCGTACCGAGACTGAGAATCTGCGGAAATTGGGCCTGATCGAAATTCATAATTACGGGATGGTCCTCACGGAGAAGGGAGAAAGCGTCGTAAAAGACGCAGCACAGATTGTTGATCGACTTTTTAATGCCAGCCAAGCAGAAGTGAAGCTGGCCGAGAAACTTGAAATCGACCGGACAATCATTGTCGCGGGCGACTCTGATCTGCAAGGCCGGGTCTATGACCTGGCAGGCGAGGAGCTGAACTCAGCCCTGAACCTGCTCTTGCCCCTGGCTGACTGCATTGTGACAGTCATGGGCGGCAAGACGATTGCCAAGGTCGCCAAGAAGCTGACCCCGTCATTGAGCGAAAACCGGAAAATCAAATTCGTTCCCGGCCGCGGTGCTCTTGGCGGCAGAGTCAACACGGAAAGCAACGCCATCGTCCAAGAGATGGCCCGTGCTACCGGCGGCAATTATGAATCGCTTTTCTTGCCGGAACAGGTTCCCAAGGATGCCTACCGCTCCTTGCTTCATGATCCGGAGATCAGCGAAGTGCTACAAGACATCTCGCAAAGCGACGTCGTCATCCATGGCATTGGCTTAGCCGATGAAATGGCTAGACGGCGGGGGTACGGCCCCTTGGCTTTGGCTAAGTTGCGCGAGAGCAAGGCAGTCACCGAATGCTTTGGATGTTTCTTCGATGACGAAGGACACGTAGTCGAACGAATCAGACAGGTTGGTTTGCAGTTCGAAACATTAACGAACGTCCCGCATATTATTGCGGTGGCCATGGGAGCCCGCAAGGCTGAGGCCATTCAAGCATATATGCGCAATGCTCCTCATCAGACCTGGCTAATTACTGATGAGGCAGCCTCAAATCTGATTTTAAACGGGAAAACCCGCTTAAAATAAAATGTTGTTTATAGTTCTTAAGGAGGACTTACGAATATGACAGTTAAGATTGGTATTAACGGTTTCGGCCGTATTGGTCGTTTGGCTTTCCGTCGTATTATGGACTTGGGCGAAGCTTCAAAGGACATCGAAGTTGTTGCTATTAACGACTTGACTACTCCAGCTATGTTGGCTCACCTGTTGAAGTACGACACTACCCATGGCACTTTCGACCACGAAGTTTCAGCTACTGAAGACTCACTGGTAGTTGACGGCAAGAAGTACCGTGTTTACGCTGAAGCAGACGCCAAGAACATTCCTTGGGTTAAGAACGACGGCGTTGACTTCGTTCTTGAATGTACTGGTTTCTACACTAGCAAGGCTAAGTCAGAAGCCCACCTTGAAGCAGGCGCTAAGCGTGTATTGATCTCAGCTCCAGCCGGCAACGACTTGAAGACTATCGTTTACTCAGTAAACCAAGACACTTTGAACGCTGACGACAAGATCGTTTCAGCTGGTTCATGCACCACTAACTCACTTGCTCCAATGGCTAACGCTTTGAACAAGGAATTCGGCATCGAAGTTGGTACTATGACTACTATCCACGCCTACACTGCTACTCAAAAGGTTTTGGATGGTCCTGACCGTAAGGCTAACTTCCGTAACGCACGTGCCGCTGCTGAAAACATCATCCCTCACTCAACTGGTGCTGCCAAGGCTATCGGCCTTGTATTGCCAGAATTGAACGGCAAGCTTGATGGTCACGCACAACGTGTTCCAGTTCCAGATGGCTCAGAAACTGAACTTGTTACTATCTTGAACAAGAAGGTAACTGCTGAAGAAGTTAACGCAGCTATGAAGAAGTACGAAAGCCCATCATTTGCTTACAACGATGACGAAATCGTTTCAAGCGACGTTCTTGGTATGACTGCTGGCTCAATCTTTGACCCAACTCAAACCCAAGTTATCACCGCTGGTGACAAGCAACTTGTTAAGACTGTTGCTTGGTACGACAACGAATACTCATTCACTTGCCAAATGGTTCGTACTTTGTTGCACTTTGCTACTCTTTAATTTTAAGTTAAAGACTAAATTTAATTAGTAGTGTGAAAGAAGGCGGAGGGAAATATCTTCCTTCCGCCTTTTTTCGATGAAATATTAGGAGATTTTTTCAATGGCTAAATTGATTGTTTCTGACGTAGACGTTAAGGACAAGAAGGTTTTGGTTCGCGTTGACTTCAACGTGCCAATTAAGGATGGCGTGATTGGTGACGACAACCGTATCGTAGCCGCATTGCCAACTATCAAGTACATCATCGAACACGGCGGCAAGGCAATCTTGCTGTCACACCTTGGCCGTGTCAAGAGCGATGAAGACAAGAAGAGCTTGAGCCTGGCTCCAGTTGCCAAGCGTTTGGGCGAATTGCTGGACAAGCCAGTAACTTTCGTACCTTCAAACGAAGGCAAGGAAGTTGAAGACGCCATCAACAACATGAAGGACGGCGACGTAGTTGTTTTGGAAAACACCCGTTTCCAAGACATCGACAACGACTTCGGCAAGCGCGAATCAAAGAACGACCCTAAGCTGGGCGAATACTGGGCATCATTGGGCGACGTCTTCGTAAACGACGCCTTCGGTACTGCTCACAGAAGCCACGCTTCAAACGTTGGTATCGCTACTGCCATGAAGGCTGCTGGCAAGCCTGCTGCTGCCGGCTTCCTGCTTGAAAAGGAAATCAAGTTCTTGGGCAACGCCGTTGCCAACCCAGTTCACCCATTCGTAACCATCTTGGGTGGTGCTAAGGTTTCAGACAAGATCGGCGTGATCACCAACTTGATTCCTAAGGCTGACCACATCATCATCGGTGGTGGTATGGCTTACACCTTCCTGAAGGCTCAAGGCCACAAGATCGGCAAGTCATTGGTTGAAGACGACAAGGTTGAATTTGCCAAGGAATTGCTGGAAAAGGCTGGCGACAAGCTGGTTCTGCCAATCGACAACGTAGCCGCAACTGAATTCAACAACGATGCTGCTTCAGAAGTCGTTGGCGACGACATTCCTGACAACGAAATGGGCTTGGACATCGGTCCTAAGACTGTTGAACTCTT
Source organism: Faecalicatena absiana (assembly GCA_017309015.1). Taxonomy (GTDB): domain Bacteria; phylum Bacillota; class Bacilli; order Lactobacillales; family Lactobacillaceae; genus Lactobacillus; species Lactobacillus absianus. Next base: position 170,723 of record JAEDAG010000001.1, on the reverse strand, counting down.
CAAGAAGACTCTTGAAGGCGCCAAGACTGTTGTTTGGAACGGGCCAATGGGCGTGTTCGAAATGCCTAACTTCGCCAAGGGTACTTTGGAAGTCGGCCGTGCTTTGGCTGACTTGCCAGACGCGACTACTATTGTCGGCGGTGGTGACTCAACTGCTGCTGCCAAGCAATTGGGGATCGCTCCTAAGTTGACTCACATCTCAACTGGTGGTGGCGCATCTCTTGAATACCTTGAAGGTAAGGAATTGCCAGGTATCGCTTGCGTTTCAGACAAGTAGTTTAGGAGGAATTATAAATGTCACGTACCCCAATTATTGCTGGTAACTGGAAGCTGCACAACAACCCAGAACAAACCGTTGAATTCGTTAACGCAGTTAAGGCCCAATTGCCAGACCCATCAAAGGTTGAATCATTGATCTGTGCACCAGCTGTTGACCTTGACGCTTTGCGCAAGGCTGCTGAAGGCTCAAACCTGCACATCGGTGCAGAAAACTGCTACTTCGAAGACGAAGGTGCCTTCACTGGTGAAACTTCACCAAAGGTTCTGCACGAAATGGGCATCCAATACGTAATTATTGGCCACTCAGAACGTCGCGGCTACTTTCACGAAACTGACGAAGACATTAACAAGAAGGCTAAGGCTATTTTTGCTAATGGCATGACTCCAATCATTTGCTGCGGTGAATCATTGGAAACCCGTGAAGCCGGCAAGGAAGCTGAATGGGTAGTTGGCCAAATCAAGGCTGCTTTGGCAGGCTTGACTGCTGAACAAGTTTCATCACTCGTAATTGCCTACGAACCAATCTGGGCAATCGGTACTGGCAAGACTGCTTCAAGCGACCAAGCTGAAGACATGTGCAAGACTATCCGTGAAACTGTTAAGGACTTGTACAATGAAGAAACTGCTGAAAACGTCCGCATCCAATACGGTGGTTCTGTAAAGCCAGCCAACGTTAAGGAATTGATGGCAAAGCCTGACATCGACGGTGGTTTGGTCGGCGGTGCTTCATTGGTACCAGACTCATACTTGGCTTTGGTAAACTACCAAGACTAATTTTGAATAACTGTCATAAAAAGTCGCTCCCGTTCAGGGACGCGGCTTTTTATTACGTTGAGGGCGAGAAAACTTGGCATTTCAATGCCGAGTTGAATCGCCCCCTTTTTTTCTTCAGCACGTGAACATTAGTTCGATATGCGATATAATATAAGCAACTAAAGAACTGCAAATGTTGAAAGAAGGTGCAACTCATATAGTTAAATACGAATTCAGGAATGATGAGCCAGATATCATCCATGGACGAGGCTACGTATACAACCTCAATTACCACATCGTCTGGTGTACCAAGTATTGCAACCAAGCCTTGGCTAATCCGATTATTGTCGATTCACTCAAGGACAAGATCCTGCAGATCTGCCGTGAGAATGAGTATACGGTCAAGGCTTTGGAAATAATGCCAACTCACGTGCATATTCTGCTGTCTGCCAAACCCAAAGAGAGCGTGACAAATATCGTCAAGAAGCTCAAAGCCATTACGGCCAAGTGGCTTTGTGAAAAGTATCCGGAAACGATGAAGGAATACTTCTGGGGTGGTCACCGAGCTATTATGCAGGAAGCATTGGAGTGACAACCGAAGCCGTCGTCAAGAAATACATTGAGACGCAATGGAATAGACCGTTTCACTAAACGCTAGAAAGGAGGAAGCGACATGGCAATACGCAAGCGCAAGTCAGATCTGCCGGAATATGGAGTAAAAATCAGACTGTACCCGACTCTCGTACAACAAGCCAAACTTAGACAGTTCTTTGGCAATGACCGCTTCCTCTGGAATCAGCTTGTCAGCCTCTATCAGGAACGCTACAAGAACAACAAGAAATCAAAACTGTTAACGGAATTCGATCTTAACAATCTGCTTCCCGCTTTAAAGAACGAATATCCATTCCTCAAGGCAAGCGACAGCTCCAGCTTCCAAATCGTGACCAAGAACATCAGCGATGCCTGGGAGGCGTTCTTTGTCGGAACGAGGCGCAAGCCCCGCTTCCACTCAAAGCATAACGCCAAGCAGTCATATACTGGCAAGTCGTCCGGCATCCGGATCATGGGCAAAAGAAACATGTTCCTGCCGAAGCTGAGAAGAGTCAGATCATCGAAAACCGGCGTCATCGACGGCAAGATCAAGCGCTACACGATCAGCGTCGATGCTTGCGGGCGCTACTGGCTTTCTCTCATTGTGGAGAAAAAGACCGCCTTCCTGCCAAAGACTGGCAAGGCAGTTGGCATTGACGTGGGGCTGACGCACTTGGCCATCCTGTCAGACGGCAGAAAGTTTGACAAGTTCTCATCAGATTACTGCGAGAAACAAGCAGAAATCTGGCAGAGCAAGTCATCCAAGCGCCGTCATTTGGCTTTGGTTAAGTCGCAGCAGGACGCCAACAAAAAGGTTCTTGGCGCAAAAAGCCTGTCTGACTATCGCAACTGGCAGAAAGCCAATGTCGCCAAGAACCGCTATATGAGCCGCATCACGAATCAGCGCGATGACTATCTGCACAAGGTAACGAATCAACTGGTGAAGGAATACGACGTCATCGTCATTGAGGATTTAAAGATCAAGAACATGACGAAGAATCACCACCTTGCCCGCTCAATTCTGCGTCAAAGCTGGGGCAGATTTCGTGCCATGCTGGAATACAAGTGCAAGAAGTACGGAAAGATCCTCATCAAGGTCAATCCAGCATACACCAGCCGAATCTGCTCAAAATGCGGCAAGGATACGGGCAAGAAGCCACTGTCAGTGCGGGAATGGGACTGCCCATTCTGCAAGGCGCACCATGACCGTGACGTCAATGCATCAATCAATATTTTGCTTAAAGGACTTGCCCAGCTCTGAGAGAGCCGGGCAAGAAAAAATCGTACCGTCAAACAGCAGCCAATGCGGCTTGGCGGAATCGTCGGAGGGGGCACTTCCGTGATAAATAGACTGACCTCTGTTTTTGCACTGCTGTTCAGCTTGCTGGACAGAACCAGTAAAAAAGCAGGCTTGACCTCGGTCAAGCCCGCTTGCAAGAATAAGTTGGTCGTTCTCAGAAGCTGTAGGCTGCGCGTGAGCACTAGCCTATAAAGAAACCCCCGACCTTGGTCGGGGGAGCATGTCATGATCAAAACAACATTTTATTGGCGGCCGCGATGATCTGCTGGTAAATAGGCAGCTTGTCCTTGAGTTTCCTGGTCAAATATGAAAGATAGATGTTGAAGCTGAAGCATTCAGCTGGCAGCTTGACGAAGCGGGAAAACAGGCGGCCATATTTCTTGGCGTCAGGGTCAATCAGTGCTGGATCGACCAGGGCTAGGAGGCCGCTCTTGTGAGCGATAAGGGCCGCGTCCCACTGGTTGTTGACCTGGATCGTCGCGCTGGCATCGATCTTTTCGCCAGCCAAAAAGCGCTTTAAGACGCCGTAATTATCCATATCCTTCTTGGAACCAACGAACTGGGCCGTGCTGAAAACGCGCTTGGCTTGCTCGAGGTTCAAAGAATCCGGCAGCTCCTGGTCGTACTTGCTGCCAAAAGGGACCAGCAGAGACAGCTGCCGGCACTCCAAGATTTCGGAAGTGACTTGCCGGTCGATCACTTGTGGCCCAATATAGAAGTCAATTGAACCGCTTTTTAGGCGGTCAAGGGTTTGGCTGTCGTTAACAGGGACGATTTTCAATTGATCAGGCAGCTTCTCCGTGTAAATTTTGTGATAAAGGTCACACGCAAGGAATGGATCGATCGGTTGCACGTAGCCGATAACCGTGATGTCTTTTTGATTGCTGCTGAGCGTCTTCATTTGGAGCTGCAAGTCGCTGTAAGCAGAAATGACCTTGTCCAGTCCCTTGGCCAGGCTCCCGCCGGCTTCAGTCAAGGAAATGGGCATGCTGGAGCGGTTGACCAGCTTGATCCCGTAGTCGTGCTCGGCCTGCGTGATGATCTGGCTGACATAGGACTGGCTCAGATACAGGTTCTCTGAGACATCTGCCAGCATTGGGTGTGACTCGACCTCCTTTCCCATTCCGGCATTGCTTTCAAGCCAGAGGAATTGCTTGGCCTGACTGGCCGTCAATCACACCCGAATCAACCAATTAACCTGATTATCCTGTATTCTTGAAAATAATCGGAATTCATCAGCGGCCAGTCAGATAACAAACTCTATAATCGCGAAAGGAACTTCCATTTCTTTGGAAGTGCCTTTTGTCGTGTAGTAAGATAGTGGTAGCAGCTCTTTTAGCAGCAAAAACTTTGGAAAGGATTTTGATTTTGATTATTCGCAAAGCTAGAAAAGACGACTATGTTGCCGTTTTTCCAATTTTGAACCAAATTTTCGATGAAATGGACATGGCGACCATCAAGCGGCTGCCAGACAGCCAATTCTACGACTTGATGCGGCTGGGCTTTATTTCAGAGAACTACCGCTATTCATACAACCGGATCTGGGTGGCAACCGATGAACATGACCGGGTCCTGGGCATCCTGTGCATGTATTCTGACCGCGACCAAGGCATCATTGACGTGGTCTTGCGCAAGGAAATGGCCAAAGTTGGCCTGCCGATGAAGACTGACATCTTTACCGACAAGGAAGCCGAAAAGGGCGAATGGTACATTGACGCGATCGCGGTTTCACCTAAATACTGGGGCCGGGGCATTGCCAGCAAGCTGCTGGACGTCGCGCCCAAGATTGCTAAGAAACATGGCTTCTCAGTCGTTTCTTTGAACGTGGACAAAGAAAACCCTCGTGCACAGCGCTTATACGTGCACAAGGGCTTTGAGACGACTCACACGATGACTATTGGCGATCGCGTTTATGATCATATGGTGAAAAGAGTCTAAAGAGACTGGCCGTCCCAGTGGAATGCTGGCTGATGATTGGCAGAAAGTCTGGCAATTCCAAAGGCGTGACGTGCCACTGGGTAAAGAGGACGGCAATCAACAGAATAAAAGGGATATCTTCTGGCCGCTCAATCTGGCAGGTCAGAACGACGCCGTGGTCACTGACTTCCGTCTGGACCGCGGCGACTTTTTTTACCCCGCTTCTAAAGGCGTAGCTCCCTTTCTTGATGCTCCCGTTGACCCAGTAGTTCAAGCGGGTGATGTAAAAAAGGTTGAGCTGGTGGTTGTTGACCTTCTTGACATGGACCAGGGAGTGGTTGACCACGTCAAGGGTGTAAGAGGCAATCAGCCCGGTCCCGTCACTGTAGAGGCGGCCAATCTCCTGGCTGCTGGTGTCCAGCAGGTAGAGGGTATGATTGGGGTTGTCCAGGTTGCCCCGGATGATGCCCCAAGGTTCACCCTTGCCGTCAACAATCGGGATCTGGCCGGTATGCCCCTCTTGGGTGAGGGAAAGGGTGTAGGTATACATGGTTACTTCAACTCTTTTTTGTTTTCAGAGATAATTCGGTCAATCGCGGCAGCTACCCCATCTTCATTGTTGGTGCGGGTGATAAAGGTAGCGATGTTCTTGATGTCCAAGACCGCGTTGCCCATGGCTACGCCAACGCCAGCCATGGAAATCATGCTTTCATCGTTGAGGTTGTCGCCGATCGCGGCCGTTTCCTCGCGCTTGATGCCCTTGGCTTGCGCGTAGTCCATCAGGGCTGGCCCCTTTTGGGCCTTGGCCGCGTTGATTTCAATGTTGTCGCTCGAGCTGGAAGTGATGGAGAGCTCGCCCATCTGCTTGACTTGCGGAATGATGCCTGAGAAGAACTCTGGCCCCCGGCTGTCAAAGGCGATGATCTTCATGATTTCCAGATTGTCGTCTTCCAGCAGGTGCTCGAAGCTGTCAACTTCCTGGATGCTGACGATGGCTGGCTTGGCGCCGGAAACCATGACGGCTTCCTTGAAGGTCAGGCCAGGGTTCAGAGTCATGACGTAGTGGGCCACGTTGGCAATCCGGGCGCTCAGGTCTTCTGAGTAGACCTTGTCCTTGGTGACCACTTCAAAGTACAAATGGTACTGCTTGAGCAGCTTGACGATTTGCCGGCCGACTGCCAGGTCAATCGGGTTCTTGACGATCAGGTTGCCTTGCGGGTCGTAGACCAGAGCCCCGTTCAAATTGATGAAGCCGCAATGGATGCCGTAGCTCTTGATCAGCCCCCAGGATTCGTGGGGCGCGCGGCCGCTGGCGACTAAGAATTCGATCCCGTTGTTTTCTGCCCGCTGGATAGCTTGGACATTGCCGTCAGAAACCTCCATGCTGGCGTTAAAAAGGGTCCCGTCCAAGTCGCAGGCGATCAATTTAATCATCTGAATTTACCTCCTTGTTGTTCGTTTTCATAATAACATAAAAACGGGGCTAGCAAGGTATGCAGAAACATGAAATATTCTCCAAAAAAGGAGTCGTGATTTTTTTCACTAATCCTTGGACTAGGGGCCGATTAATGATAAGATTCTAGTAGGACAAAATAAAGGTGGAATGATTGATGAAGCATTTTATTGGCAACGATTGGGATCAGGTGCTGGAGCCGGTTTTTGAAAGTGATGAATATCACAACTTACATGAGTTTTTGCGCTCCGAGTACCAGAATAAGCAGATCTACCCGGATATGTATCATATTTTCACGGCTTTCAAGCTGACTCCCTTCGCGGAGACCAAGATCGTGATCTTGGGCCAGGATCCCTACCACAATCCCGGCCAGGCAAATGGGATGAGCTTTTCTGTCAGCCCAGGCACGCCCCTGCCGCCGTCCTTGCGGAATATCTACAAGGAACTGTATGACGACGTGGGTGCCTTGCCGGTGAACCATGGCTATTTGAAGCGGTGGGCCGACCAGGGCGTGCTCCTGCTCAACGCGGTCCTGACCGTGCCTTACGGGCACGCAAATGGCCACCAGGGCAAGGGCTGGGAGGCAGTTACCGACGCGGCCATCAAGGCCTTGAGCGAGCGAGGCAAGGTGGTCTTTATCCTTTGGGGCCGCTTTGCCCAGAACAAGATCCCCTTGATCGACCAGGAGAAGAACGTCATCATCAAGTCCGCCCATCCAAGTCCGTTTTCAGCCAACCGCGGCTTTTTTGGCTCCCGGCCTTTTTCAAGAGCCAACGCGGCCTTGGTCAGCTTCGGCGAAGCGCCAATTGACTGGCAGCTGCCCATGCAGGCAGAGTAGTATCCTTTAGGAGGAAAAAATGGAAGTTTTTGAAATTTTGAAAGATTTGTTGAAGAAGAGTTCAAAGAAGCGGATCGTTTTTCCAGAAGGCAATGACGTCCGCGTGCTGACCGCGGCCAGCCGCTTGCAGGCTGACGGCCTGGTTGAGCCCATCCTGCTGGGCGAGGCGGACAAGGTGGAGGCGCTGGCCAAGAACGCCAAGCTGGATCTGTCAGGGATCAGGATCGTTGACTACCTGCACGCGCCGGAATTTGTCTCAATGGTTGAAAAGTTCCACGAGCGCATGGCTGGAGGAAAGCATTTCCAAAGCATGGAAGAGGCGCATGACGCCATGCTGGACCCTAACTTCTACGGGACCATGCTGGTTTATACCGGCGAAGCTGACGGGATGGTTTCCGGGGTGGCCCACTCAACGGCTGCAACTGTCCGCCCGGCCTTGTTCATCTTGAAGACCAAGCCGGGGATGCACCGAGTTTCAGGCTCCTTCATCATGGAGCGGGGCGAAGAGAAGTACATCTTTGCTGACTGCGCGATTTCCATTGACCCAACCAGCGACCAGCTGGCCGAATTTGCTGAACAGTCAGTCATTACGGCCAAGGCAATCGGAATTGAAGAGCCGCGCGTGGCCTTTTTGAGCTTCTCAACCCATGGCTCAGCCAAGGGAGCGCAGGTTGACAAGGTAGCCGAAGCTGTTAAACTCTTTAAGAGCAAGAACCCAGACGTGATTGCCGACGGGGAGCTGCAGTTTGACGCCGCCTTTGTGCCGGAAGTGGCCAAGATCAAGGCGCCGGACTCAGCAGTGGCTGGCAAGGCCAACATCTTCATCTTCCCAGAGCTGCAATCCGGCAACATTGGTTACAAGATTGCCCAGCGCCTGGGCGGCTTTACGGCCGTTGGCCCCGTCCTGCAAGGGCTGGCCAAGCCAGTCAACGACCTGTCGCGCGGCTGCTCAGCTGACGACGTCTACAAGATCGGGATTCTGACGGCAGCGCAATCAGCAATCGAGGATTAAAAGAAAGAACGTTATGACAGAATTAGCAATCAATTCAGCAGCCGCCATGCAGAAATGGGGCCAGGCCTTGGCTGACACCGCCAAGCCCCATGACCTCTTGCTGCTTAAAGGCGACTTGGGCGCCGGCAAGACGACTATGACCCAGGGCTTGGGCCGGGCTTTAGGAATCAAGCGCCCGGTCAAGAGTCCAACCTTTACGATCGTGCGCGAGTACCGGGAAGGCAAGATGCCGCTCTTCCACATGGACTTTTACCGCCTGGAGGGCGACGACCTGGCTTCAATCGACCTGAATGAGTATCTGGCTGAAGATGGGATCGTGGTCATTGAATGGCCGCAGGTCATCCAGGATGATTTGCCAGAAAACTACCTCGGCTTGGTGCTCAAGCGGGTTGATGACTCCTGGGACTCCACCAAGCGTGTGGTGCAGCTTGATCCCCACGGGCCAAGAGCCGGCGAATGGGCCAAAGAAGCCCAGGCCCGCTACACGGAATTAATGGCGGAATAGCCAGTAGACAAAAATAACCAGACGCAAGCCAAAAATGCGTCTGGTTATTTTTTTGCCAATGGCTGGCAAGCTAGATCTGATAGACAAACTGTTTGACGGCCTCCATGCCGTGCTTTTCCGCTTCCTTGACCAGGATGCCGGCACAGGCCTCGCTGTCGCTGAGAGCGTTATGGTGGTGCCAGAGTTCAACGTCCAGCAGGTCAGAAACCGTGTTGAGCTGGTAGTTGGCCAGGCCTGGCTCCAGCTTTTTGGCGATGGCCAGGGTATCGATGACCAGGTAGTGGGGCTCAGCGATCCCGTAGCGCATCAGCGACTGCTTCATGACGTTGGTGTCAAAGCGGGCGTTGTGGGCCGCCACGAGCATCCCCGGCTGAAACAGCCCCTTGATCTTGGGCCAGACCTCGCTCATGGTCGGGGCGCTTTGCACGTCTTTAGCCGTGATGTCGTGCACCTTGATGTGCTGGGCGTCAAAGGCCATTTGGGGATTGATGACAGTGTAGAAGCGGTCGATGATCTTGTTGTCCCGCACCATGACCAGGGCTAAAGAGCAGGCACTGGCTGGGTGCTGGTTGGCAGTTTCAAAGTCCATTGCGACAAAATTCATTAGAAAAACCTCCGGTAACTAAAAGAAGTATAGCACAGGACTTAAGGCTCACTAAAGTGATGAAGACCAGCGGCTAATGCGGTAAAATATCAAAAGGAATTATGAGGAGGCACAATATTGAAATTGACTGATTTGCAAGCTAAGGGCATCGACATTCAAGAAAACATTCCCCTTAGCCGTTACTCATTTACGGAAACGGGCGGCCCAGCCCAATTTTTGGCCTTTCCCAAGTCTTTGGCAGAATTGCAGGATTTGCTGGCCGCGGCGGAAGAAGAGCAGCTGCCAATCACGGTGATCGGCAACGCATCCAATTTGATCATCAGCGACAAGGGCATCAAGGGGCTGGTCATCATCTTGACCAAGATGCACCAGATCAAGGTGGCCGGCGACAAGGTCACGGCGGAGGCCGGCGCGAGAATTATCGACACTTCCTTTACCGCGGGCAAGGCGGGCTTGTCCGGTCTGGAATTTGCAGCCGGGATCCCAGGGTCAGTCGGCGGGGCGGTCTTCATGAACGCCGGGGCCTATGGCGGCGAGACCAAGGACTGCCTGGAAACGGCCACGGTCTTGACGAAAGACGGCCAGTTGAAGACCTATAGCAATGCAGAATTGCAGTTCAGCTACCGGCACTCGCTGGTGCAAGAGACCAAGGAGATCGTCGTTTCCGCCGTTTTCGCCTTGAAGAAGGGCGACCGGGAAGCAATTCTGGATGAGATGAACTACCTGAACGCGCTTAGAAAGTACAAGCAGCCTTTGGAATACCCGTCATGCGGCTCCGTCTTCAAGCGCCCAACGGGCCACTTCGTCGGGCCAATGCTGATCAAGGCGGGACTGCAGGGCAAGCAGATCGGCGGGGCTCAGGTCTCAATGAAGCATGCCGGCTTTATCGTCAACAAGGGCGGCGCCACGGCCACGGACTACCTGAACCTGATTCACTATATTCAAAAGACGATTAAGGAAAAATACGGGATAGATTTGCATACAGAAGTGAGAATTATTGGGGACAAGTAAAACTCTAGCAATAAATTAGAATATGTAGGAAAAGCGTATGGAAATTATTAAGTTGGATCACATCACCAAGCAGTATGATGATGGTTTTGTTGCCTTGCGGGACATCAATCTGAGCATTGAGTCAGGGAAGTTTTATTCCTTGCTCGGACCTTCTGGGTCCGGCAAGACGACGATTTTGCGGATCATTGCCGGTTTCGCCGAGCCCAGCACGGGGAAAGTCTACTTTAACGGGCAAGACATTACCGGCTTGGACGCGTCCAAGCGGCACTTTAATACCGTCTTCCAGAACTATGCCCTCTTTCCGCACCTGAACGTGTACGAGAACGTGGCCTTTGGGCTCAAGCTCAAGCGGACTCCGGAAGCCACGGTGCGGGAAAAGGTCAAGGATGCCCTCCACACCGTCCGTCTGGACGGCTTTGCCAACCGGGAGATCTCAGAGCTCTCTGGCGGCCAGCAGCAGCGGGTTGCCATTGCCAGGGCGATCATCAATGAGCCGAAAGTCCTGCTTTTGGATGAATGCCTTTCAGCCCTGGACAAGCGCCTGCGCAAGGAAATGCAGTTTGAATTGCGGGCCATCCAGAAGAAGCTGGGCATCACTTTCATCTTCGTCACCCACGACCAGGAAGAAGCTCTGGCCATGAGCGATGAGATCTTTGTCTTGAATGACGGGCAGATCCAGCAAAGCGGCAGCCCGGTGGCCATCTATGATGAGCCGGTCAACGACTTTGTCGCCCGCTTCATCGGGGATTCCAATATCCTGCCTGGGGAAATGATCAAGGACTTTGAGGTCAAGTTTGCCGGCAAGAACTTTGAATGTGCCGATGCCGGGATTACCCCGGGGGAAAAGGTTGAAGTCGTCTTAAGACCGGAAGACCTGGACATCACCGCGCCGGAAAAGGGCAAGGTGACCGTGCAGGTCCTCAGCCAGCTTTTCCTGGGCGACCACTTTGAGATCAAGGCCACTGGCGCCGGCACTGAATGGCTGATCCACTCGACCAATGGGGTCAAGATTGGCCAGGAGATCGGCCTCTTCTTTGACCCGGAGGACATTCACGTCATGCGCTTGGGTGAAACCGAAGCGGAATTCGATGCCCGCCTTGAAAGCTACGAAGGCGATGGAGAGGGGGACGACGAATGAAGCAAAAGCACCTCAGCTTCCTGATCCCGTACCTGTTGTGGATCATCTTGTTCGTCATCGCGCCCCTGGTCTTGATCTTGGGCTACTCCTTGACGGACGCTGCCGGTCACTTTACCTTGCACAACTTTGTGCTCTTTTTTTCCGGCGGCACCTTCATCAAAATGATGCTCAATTCCTTCTGGTATGCTCTGCTGATCACCTTCTTCTGCCTGCTGATCTCTTATCCGGCCGCCATGGTCTTGACCAAGCTGAAGAACCAGCAGTTCTGGCTGATGCTGGTCATTTTGCCGACCTGGATCAACCTGTTGCTCAAGGCCTACGCCTTTATCGGCATTTTTGCCAGAAACGGGATGGTCAACCAGTTCCTCCACCTGTTCGGGATTGGGCCAGTGCCGATTCTGTTCACGGACTTTGCCTTTATCTTCGTGGCGACCTATATTGAGATTCCTTTTATGATCATGCCGGTCTACAACGCCTTAAAGGAAATTGACCCGGCCTTGATCCGGGCCAGCTCCGACCTGGGCGCCAGCTTCTGGCAGACTTTCAGATACGTTATCTGGCCTCTGTCCTGGCCTGGGGTAGAAAGCGGGATTCAGGCCATCTTTATCCCGTCCTTGTCCCTCTTCATGCTGACCCGCTTGATCGGGGGCAACCGCGTCATCACTTTGGGGACGGCGGTTGAAGAGTACTTCTTGACCACGATGAACTGGAACATGGGGGCCACGATTGGCGTCATCCTGATCTTCTTGATGACCATTGTCATGATTCTGACCTCCGGCAAGCGCCACAAGAAGGAGATTGACTTATGAGAAAAAACAGTCTTTTAGGCCGGATCTACTTTGGCCTGGTCCTGGTGATCCTTTACCTGCCGATTTTTTACCTGGTCTACTTCTCTTTCTCCAGCGGCAAGAGCATGGACCACTTCCAGCACTTTACCTGGGCCCATTACCAGACCTTGTTTGCGGACCACCGCCTGCTGGCCATCTTTTTGGAGACGCTCATGCTGGCTTTGCTGTCCAGCTTGATCGCGACGGTAATTGGCACTTTAGGGGCGATCGCGATCAACGAGATGCGGAAGCCGGCCAAGCAGCGCTTGTACCTGTCTTTGAACAATATTCTGATCGTTTCGCCTGACGTCATCATCGGGGCCAGCTTCTTGATCCTGTTCACGGCGCTGGGCTTTACCCTGGGCTTTGCCTCAGTCTTGCTCAGTCATATTGCCTTTTCCGTCCCGATCGTCGTCTTGATGGTCCTGCCCAAATTAAAAGAAATGGACAATTCGCTGATCGATGCTGCCAGAGACCTGGGGGCCAGCGGCTGGCAGGTCTTTTCCAAGGTCCTGATCCCGGCTCTGACGCCGGGCATCATGTCGGGAATGTTCATGGCCCTGACCTACTCTTTGGACGACTTTGCCGTGACTTTCTTCGTAACTGGCAATGGCTTTACGACCCTGTCCGTTGAAATCTACTCCAGAGCCCGCCAGGGGATTGACCTGGAAATCAACGCGCTCAGTACAATCATCTTCTTGTTCGTCATGCTCCTGGTTGGGATCTACTACTTTATTTCCAAGCGCCAGGGCAAGAAGGCCAAGGGCGTAGGAGGGCTGATCAAATGAAAAAGATGTTTATTTCGATCGCGGCCATTCTCTTGGCCTGTCTGGCCCTTTTTTGGGGAGCCCAGGAGCTAGACAGCTCTTCAAGCGGGAGCGAGAGCAGCTCTAAGGACTTGATCATCTACAACTGGGGCGACTATATTGACCCCAAGCTGATCACCAAGTTTGAAAAAAAGACCGGCTATCACGTCATCTATGAGACTTTTGACTCAAACGAGGCGATGTACACCAAGCTCAAGCAGGGCGGAACCAATTACGATCTGGCCGTTCCGTCTGACTACATGATCACCAAATTGCGCAAGGACAAGCTGCTTGACAAGATCGACACCAAGAAGCTGTCCAACTTCAAGTACATCGGCCAGGAATTCTTGCACAAGTCCTTTGACGAAAACAACGAATATTCCGTCCCTTATTTCTGGGGCACCCTGGGGATCGTCTACAACGACAAGTACGTCAAGCCAGGCGAGATCTCCACTTGGAACGACCTCTGGCGCAAAAAGTACCGGGGACAGATCCTGTTGGTTGATTCCGCCCGCGACATCATGGGCTTGGCCCTGGTTTCCATGGGCCACTCCATGAATACGACCAACTCAAGCTATCTAAAGGCGGCCAAGGACAAGCTGGACAAGCTGGGGCCAAACGTCAAGGCGATCGTTGCCGACGAGCTCAAGATGTACATGGCCCAAAACGAAGCTTGGATTGGGGTCACTTACTCAGGCGAAGCGGCTACGATGATGGATGAAAATTCCCACATCCACTACGTGGTGCCAGAACAAGGGTCCAACCTTTGGTTTGACAACATCGTCATTCCGAAAACTTGCAAGAACAAGCGGGGAGCCTACCAATTCATCAACTTCATGCTGGAGCCAAAGAATGCCGCGCAAAACGCGGAGTACATCGGCTACGCGACTCCTAACCTGGCCGCGCAAAAGCTGCTGCCAAAGGACATCAGAAATGACCAGCAGTTCTACCCGGACATGAAGACCCTGAAGAATCTTGAGGTCTACCGGGACCTGGCCAAGGAAAAGGTGCAGGAATACAACGACCTTTTCCTGGAATTTAAGATGTACGCGCGCAATTAAGCTCCTTTTGCCTTAAAATGGAGGAAGAAGCAGCGATAAAGCGAAAAGTGCGGCTGATTTTAGAAAGGAGCAAAAATGCAGTTTAATATTGCAAGCCTGCTGACCTGGCATACCCTGTCAGTGGTCCTGGACGTGCTGATCACCTGGTACTTCCTTTACCACTTGACCCTTTTAATCAAGGGGACCAAGGCGGTGCAGCTGGCCAACGGGATTCTGCTGATCCTGATTGCCCGGGTCCTGGCCGGCTGGGCGCAGCTGACGACCGTGACCTTCTTGCTGGACCAAATCGTGTCTTGGTCCGTCATCGGGATCATCGTGATCTTCCAGCCTGAAATCAGGCGGGGCTTGGAAAAGCTCGGCCGGGTCTCCATTTTTTCTGACCGGGAAGGATCGGAAAGAAAGCAGCAGGAGAAATTGGTTAAGGAGCTGGACAAGGCCATCCAGTACATGTCTAAGCGCCGGATCGGGGCTTTGATCACGATCGAGCAGAAGACCGGGCTGGATGATTATATCGAAACGGGGATCAAGCTGGACGCTTTGGTGACCGGGGAGCTCTTGATCAATATCTTCATTCCCAATACCCCTCTGCATGACGGGGCGGTCATCGTCAAGGGCAACCGGGTCGTGGTGGCCTCGGCCTACCTGCCTTTGTCCGACAATGCCATGATTCCCAAGAGCCTGGGGACCCGGCACCGGGCCGCCGTCGGGATTTCCGAAGTCACGGATGCCATCACGGTCGTCGTTTCTGAGGAAACGGGCGGGGTAACCATCACCCGCAACGGCCAGTTCATGGTTGACCTCAGCCAGCAGGAATACCTTAAGTACCTGCGGGCTGAATTGGTTACTTCAGAAGAGAAGAAGCAGCCATGGTTCGTGAATTTCGTCCAAAAGTTGTGGAATTGGGGTGAGAAATAATGCAGAAATTTTATGACAAACCATGGTTCTACAAGCTTTTCTCCCTGATTTTGGCCATCGTGCTGGTTGCCTTTGTCGACAATACCCAGGTCAACGTCAACAACCAGTCCAAGGTCCAGGAAACTGCCTCGACCAAGCAGGCGATCAACATGGCCCTGCAGGTGTCGGTTGACGCGGACAAGTACTACGTGACTGGCTATCCTTCCAAGGTCAAGGTCACCCTGGAAGGGTCAAACGCCCTGGTGACCTCTACCGTCAACACCCAGAACTTCAGGGTCTACATTGACTTAAGCAAGCTGAGCGTTGGCGAGCACAAGGTGCCGATCAAGGTTTCCGGCCTGCCAAGCCAATTGTCCTACAAGCTGTCGCAGAAATATACGACAGTCAACATTCAAAAGCGAAAGTCCCGTACCATGGCCGTGCAAATAGGTTATAATAAAAATGCTGTGGCCAGGGGCTATGACATCGGCACGGCCACTGTCAAGCCCGAAACGGTGGAAGTTACGGGGGCCTTGAGCGAGGTCAAGCGGATTGACCGCATCCAAGCCCAGCTGACGGTTCCTAACGCCAGCAGCCATACCATCCGTCGCAATGTCATGCTGGTGGCGCTTGACAGCAAGGGCCGCCAGCTCAATGTGGTGATCAATCCGTCAACGGCCACGGTCACCCTGCCGATCTCCGTCTCCAAGAAGACGGTCAAGCTGAAGCTGAACGCGGCGAATGGCTCAAGCAAGAAGGTCTACTCTCTGACTGCCAAGCAGGATCAGGTTACGATCTATGGGCAAAAGAAGGCGCTGGACAAGATCAAGTCCTTAACCTTGAACGTCGACTTGACCAATATCAAGTCTTCAACGACCCGGTCTTACCGGCTGCCCGTACCAAGCGGGGTGGCTTGGGTTGATCCAAGCTCCGTGGACGTGCAGATTTCGGTCAGCGATGCTGATGATTAGGAAAATTACAAAGTAAGAAAGGTTCTTATAATGCTTAAATATTTTGGTACTGATGGTGTGCGTGGGGAAGCCAACAAGGTCTTGACCCCGGAAATGGCCTTTAAGTTGGGCCGAATGGGTGGCTACGTCCTGACCAAGGAAAAGGAAGACGGCGGCCAGGCCCGCGTCCTGGTTTCACGCGACACCCGGATCTCTGGTGAAATGCTGGAGCACGCTTTGATTGCCGGTCTGCTGTCAGTCGGCATTGAGGTCTTGGAATGCGGCGTGATCACGACCCCAGGTCTGTCATACCTGGTTCGTGCCCAAGGCGCGGATGCCGGCGTGCAGATCTCCGCTTCACACAACCCAGTTGAAGACAACGGGATCAAGTTTTTCGGCAGCGACGGTTTGAAGCTGTCAGACTCCAAAGAAGAGGAAATTGAAGAGCTGATCGACGCCAAGGAAGACATGCTGCCTCGTCCTTCAGCTGAGGGCTTGGGCACGGTAACCGACTTCCGCGATGGCTCCAACAAGTACATCCAATTTTTGGAAAACACCATCCCAGAAGACCTGGATGGGATCAAGGTAGTAATCGACGGGGCCAACGGCGCGGCCAGTGCCTTCATTTCCCGCTTGTTTGCTGACCTGAACGTGGACTTCACCACGATCTCAACCCATCCAAACGGCTTGAACATCAACGACCACTGCGGGGCAACCCACACTGAGCACCTGCAGGAAGAAGTCGTCAAGCAAGGCGCCCAACTGGGGCTGGCTTTTGACGGCGACGCTGACCGCTGCATTGCCGTTGACGAAAACGGGAACGAAGTCGACGGCGACCACATCATGTACATCATCGGCTCATACCTGGAAGAACACGGCCGCTTGAAGAAGGATACGATCGTGACGACCGTCATGAGCAACCTGGGCTTCACCAAGGCCCTGCAGCGTCGCGGCATTAAGAACGTCCGCACCCAAGTCGGCGACCGCTACGTTTCAGAAGAAATGCGCGCTCATGGCTACAGCCTGGGTGGGGAGCAGTCAGGTCACGTCATCATCAGCGACTACCACAACACTGGCGACGGCATGCTGACTGGGATTCACTTGATGCTGGTCATGAAGAAGACTGGCAAGTCCTTGACTGAGCTTTTGGAAGACTTTAAGGAATACCCACAAGTCTTGGTCAACGTGCCAGTCAAGAACAAGGCTTCCTGGAAGCAGCACCAAGCCATCGTTGACGTCATCAAGGAAGTCCAGGATGAAATGGGTGATGACGGCCGAGTTCTGGTGCGTCCTTCAGGCACGCAGGAATTGCTGCGGGTGATGGCAGAAGGCCCAACTGAAGAAGCAACCCAAGCCTACGTCGACCGGATCGTCAAGGTCGTTGAAGACGAAATGGGCGAATAAGCAAAATGCATTTTAAAGTCTTGCCGCGAGGCAAGACTTTTTGCATGGCAAAAAGGAGATAAAGCTCTTTCGATAGTTTTTTGAAGTAGGATATAATATACTTATGAGCTTGAAAGCCTGCTCTTGATGTAAGAACAAGGCGCGACGAAAAAGACAAGCAGAAGAAATAAGAGGTGTGAGCATGGCAATTAAAATGTTGGCCGTCGACTTGGACGGCACCCTCCTGACTTCCAGCAAGACGATTTCGGCTGGGACCATCAAGGCCCTGCAGGAGGCCAGAAATGAAGGAATCAAGGTCGTCTTGGCCACGGGGCGGCCCTTGTTTGGAATTGAACCTTATACGGAAGCGCTGGGCCTTAAAGGGGCTGATGAATATGCAATCCTGTTTAACGGGGCGGTTGCCCAGAATCTGAACGGCGACGTCCTGTTCAGCCATGACCTGGACCACGGCGACTTCGACACCATGGTCCACATGCAGCGGCTGGCTGACGTCAATTTGAACTTTGAAACGCCTCAGCGCTTTTACACGATGGACCACAAGCTGTCCATCCGGATGTCGATTGATGGGGCTGAAACCAGAAATCAGATCTGGATTCAAAATCGGGAAGACTTCAAGCGCGACTTCACCTTTGCCAAGGCTGGCTACATGGCTGACGACCCAGACCAGGTCGAGCGCCTGTGGAACCGCCTGCCTGAATGGTTCTTCCAAAGCTACGCGGTCGTCCGCAGCTGGCCGGAAGTCATCGAAGTCGGGTCACTGGAAGCCTCAAAGGGCCTGGCGGTCAGCGAGTTGGCCGCCCGCCTGGGCTTTTCTGGCAGTCAGGTCATGATCTTTGGCGACCAGGGCAACGACCGGTCCATGTTTGAAATGGCCGACTTTAAGAAGGTGGCCATGGGCAATGCCATCGATGAAATCAAGGACATGGCTGACTACGTGACCGATACCAATGACCGCGACGGAATCGCCAAGGCCTTGCGCAAGCTGGTCTTGTAATTCAGGCGCTTTTTTAAGGACCAAGCCAGCCGGCTTGGTCCTTTTTGCTAAAAGGAGCAAGGAGACGATGAATACAGAAGCAATCAGCCAGCCGCTGAAAGCGGCAGTAGACCAGGGCATCGTTCGCGGAGCTGCATACGCCATTATTGGGGCTGACGTCCATGAGGAGCATTATCTTGGCTGGTGCGATGACAGCCGCGAGCATCCAGTGGTTTCGCACCTTGACTACGACCTGGCCTCCTTGACCAAGGTCGTGGCAACGGCCACGCGGATCTTTCAGCTGCTGGGCGAGCGGACCATTGAACTGGAGGATCCGGTTGGCAGCTTCTTTGAGACCAGCTTTCAGGACGTGACGGTAGCCGACTTGCTCTTGCATGACAGCGGCCTGCCGGCTGACCTCACCGACGTCTGGCAGTATGAGAGCGCGGCCGACGTCTGGCAGGCTGTCAAAGACAGCCAATTGGTCTACCCAACTGGCAGCGAGGCCAGGTATTCCGACCTCAACTTCATCATTTTGGGCAAGATCATTGAGAAAGCAACCGGCAATCCCTTGGCCGTTGAAATTCACAAGCATGTCCTCAAGCCGCTGGGGATGCATGACAGCGGCTACTGCCTGGGCAATGAGCCTTTTAGAGACCGGAACTGGTTCGTGCCAACAGAAATGACCAAGAAGCGCGGCCAGGTCTGGGGCGGCGTGCATGATGAGACGGCCTGGCAGCTGCAGGGCTGCGCAGGTCACGCTGGCCTTTTCGCCAGCTTGAGCGACTTGGAGAATTTTGCCCAAATGTACCTGAACGATGGCCGTTTTCATGACCAGGAAATCATTCCAAAGCAGATCGCGGTCCGCTTGCCGGAGTTGGATCACTTTGAGCGGACCCTGGCTTGGATCCGCTGGACGCCAAACCGGAAGAATCTTTGGCATACCGGCTTTACGGGGCCAGGCTTGGGAATTGACCTGGACCGGCGGCGGGCCTTGATCATCCTGACCAATGCCGTCTACCCTAAGCGCGGCAACGAAGCCTGGCAGGCAGCCCGCCGGGCGGCGGCCGCGGCCTTTTTTGGCGGCAAGTACCGGGAAAAGCAGGCTTAGGCAAATGCAGTTGACAATTGTAAACAAAGGTGTATGATGAAATATGAAGGCTACATGTGTAAACGAAAAAGGAAGCAAGATGCAAGCAGAACTTGACCGAGACTACAGCATTTCTGATGCCGAATGGGACGTCATGCGGATCGTCTGGACCCTGGGCACCGTCTATACCAATCAGGTGGTCAGCCAGCTGCAGGCCAAGAAGGACTGGAGCGAATCGACCATTAAGACCTTGATGCGGCGCCTGGAAAAGAAGGGATTCTTGAAGGTCAACCGGTCGGGTCACCGCTTCACTTATGAAGCGACGATCAGCCAGGACGAAATGATGTACCAAAGCATCAAGCGGTCACTGGCCGCCATGTGCGACATGCACAAGGGCCAGCTGCTGCTCCGCCTGCTGGACGAGATCCCCATGTCCAAAAATGACTTGGCCAAGGTCGCGGCCAAGGTCGCGGAAAAGCAGCTGACCGCGCCGGATCAGGTTCCTTGCAACTGCCTCGCGCATGATCCGGATCATTGCGCGGATCATTGTTAAGAAAGAGGGACTGGGCAAATGTTGCTCAAAATTATCGTACTGATCGGCGCTTTAGCCCTGATCGGCATCATTTTGTGGTGGTTTTTCGGCAAGTTCGAGCAAGCAGCCGGCAAGGCCAAAGTCGTTGACGGCAAGCAGGAAGGCAGGGTCGTGGTCAAGGGCGGCTATAATCCCCAGGTCATGGTCTTCAAGCAGGGCCAGCCGGCCGAAGTCGTCTTTGACATGCAGGACTCAACGGCCTGCTTGAGCCATGTGGTTTTTGAAAAGCTTGGCGTGGACAAGGATCTGGCCAAGGATCCGCATGCCCGGGTCAAGATTCCAACCGACCAGGCAGGCGAGTTCGACTACGCCTGCGGGATGAATATGTTTCATGGAAAGGTGATCGTTAAATAATGGGACTTTTTAAGCGCAAGCAAAGCAAGACTATCGTCGTTGACAAGGGCTATGAGCCTTCCGAGGTTCACTTCAAGCAGGGCAAGGAGGCAGAATTGACCTTCAAGGTCAAGACTGACAATACTTGCCTGCAAAAGGTCGTAATCAAGGATTTGGGGCTGGAGAAGGACCTGTTCAACGACCCGGACAAGACTATCCAGATACCAACTGACAAGCGGGGGGAGATTCCCTTTGCCTGCGGGATGGACATGTTTCATGGGAAGATCGTGATCGACTAATGCAGCTTTCAAGTATCAAGCGCTTCTGGATCTCCTTGGTCCTTTCCCTGCCGATGCTGGTGGACATGATTGCCATGCCCTTTGGCTTCATGCTGCCCAATTCCCGCCTGATCGCCCTAGCCGCGACCACTTTGGTGATGCTGATCGCCGCCGGCCCTTACGTCAAGAGCGCCTGGGCCGCCTTTTTAAAGCACCAGGCCAACATGAACACCCTGGTGGCGGTTGGGACAAGCGTGACCTATCTTTACAGCCTGTTTGCCTTTTTTACCGGCCGGGACGTCTACTTTGAGAGCGCGGCCTTTGTCCTGGTCTTCGTCCTTCTGGGCGATGCCATGGAGGAAAAAATGCACGCCAATGCCTCAAATGCCCTGGCCAAGCTGCTGGACCTGCAGGCTAAAGAAGCCGAAGTCTGGCGGGACGGCCGCTTCGTCAAGCTGCCGGTCTCTGAGGTGAAAATCGGCGACGTCATCCGCGTCAAGCCAGGCGAAAAGGTGCCAGTCGACGGTGAAATCGTCGAAGGGTCTTCAACGCTGGATGAAGCCATGGTGACCGGGGAAAGCCTGCCAGTCGTTAAAAAGGCGGGTGACTCCGTCATTGGGGCCACGGTCAACGGGAAGGGGAGCTTCCAGTTCAAGGCCACCAAGGTTGGCCAGGACACCATGCTGGCCCAGATCGCGGAAACGGTCAAGAAGGCCCAGACTTCCCACGCGCCAATCCAGAAGCTGACCGACCGGATTGCCGGGATTTTCGTTCCCGCCGTCCTGGTTCTGGCCATCTTGACTTTCGCAATCTGGTACGTCTTTTTCAATGCTTCGCTAGTTCAGGCCATGCTCTACGCGGTCTCCGTCATCGTTATTGCCTGTCCGTGCGCTTTAGGCTTGGCGACGCCAACGGCCTTGATGGTCGGGACTGGCCGGGCGGCCAAAATGGGCGTTTTGATCAAAAACGGGGAAGTCCTGGAAAAAGTCGCGGCCCTGCAGACGGTTGCCTTTGACAAGACCGGGACCATCACGGTCGGCAAGCCGGAAGTGACCGACCTGATTGGGGATAGCGCGGCCTTGCAAACGGCCGCCAGCCTGGAAAGCGCGTCAGAGCACCCATTGGCGCAAGCCATCGTCAATCAGGCCGCCCAAGCGGGACTTGCCCTGGAGAAGGTGACTGACTTTGAGGCCATAGAAGGGCGCGGGGTCAAAGGGCAGCTGGCCGGCAAGGAGGCCTTGGTCGGCAGTGCTGAATTGACCGGCGCTGATGCCACTTGGCGGGAAAAGGCCGCGGCCCTGCAAAAGCAGGCCAAGACCGTCGTCTTTGTTGCCCTTGATGGCCAGGTCATTGGCCTGGTAGCCATCCAGGACCAGCCTAAGGCCAGCTCCAAAGCCGCCATCCAGCTCTTGAAGAAGCGGGGAATGCGGACGGTGATGCTGACGGGAGACAATGAAAACGTGGCCCAGGCCATTGCCAAGCAGGTGGGCATTGACCAAGTCATTGCTGGCGTTTTGCCCAATGAGAAGGCCGATCACGTCAAGGCCCTCATGCAAAAGGAAAAAGTGGCCTTCGTTGGCGACGGGATCAATGACGCGCCGGCGCTTTCCGTGGCGGACGTGGGCATTGCCATGGGCAGCGGCACGGACATTGCCAAAGAAGCCGGCGGCATCGTGCTGGTTACTAGCGATCTGCTAGGCGTCGTCAGGGCCTTGGACATTGCCAGGAAGACTTTCCAAAGAATCAAGCTCAACTTGTTTTGGGCTTTGATCTACAACATGGTTGGCATTCCGATTGCCGCCGGTTTGTTTTCAGGCTTGGGGCTGACTCTCAGTCCGGAATTGGCTGGCCTGGCCATGGCCTTCAGCTCCGTCTCAGTCGTCAGCTCATCGCTTTTGCTGAACAAGGCCAAAATTGCTGGCGCGGAAAAGCAAAGACCAGCTTGAAAATACTTAAAATCTTTAAGACAAACAACTTAAGCAAAAAATGAAATCGCTGATGGCGATTTCATTTTTTGTTTGCTTTAAGAGCGCTTTCAGTTGTAACCTAATAGTTAGTGCATAAATCGTTTTAAAGGAGGGACAAACATGAGTGAGCAGTTGCGGAAATACGTCAGCGTGGCCTTTTTCGCTTTTTGGGGCGGGGCAGCGCGCTACTGGCTGAATGCCAATTTCTCTTTCTATGGCACGATTCTGGGCAATATTGCCGGCTGCTTTTTGCTGGCCTTTTTGACCTACTTCTTCTTGACTATGGGCATCACGAATCCTTGGCTCAACGTGGGCCTGGGAACCGGCTTTGTCGGAGCCTTTACCACCTTCTCCAGCTTTAAGCTGGATACTTTGAAGCTTCTCTTGGCTGGCAGCAGCCTGACCGCGCTCTGGTATTTTGTCTTATCTATTCTGCTGGGCTTCCTGTTTGCCGTGCTTGGCAAGCGGTGCGGTCTGTTTTTGGCGCAGCGCGTTTTAAGGAGGTAGAGCAATGTTTGCTGTCGTTGGCTTGGGGGCCGCGCTTGGCGCGGTCGCCCGCTTCGCGCTGACTAATTATGGGAAGAAGCACTGGATGCGGCAGACGGATCTGCCGCTTCCGACGCTGGTGATCAACCTGACTGGGGCCTTTTTGCTGGGCCTGCTTTACGCGCTCCAGGTCAATCCGGCCCTGTATGCTTTCTTGGGTACGGGCGTCCTGGGCGGCTACACCACCTTTTCCACCCTGAATACCGAGCTGGTCGCTCTGGCCTCCTCTCAGCGCAAGCGGACTTTGAAGATCTACCTGCTGGCTTCTTATGCTGGCGGGATGATCCTGGTTACAATTGGGTATTTCCTTGGAAAGTTGTTGCAATGAAAAATGTACCGCAATCGCTAAAGAAAGTTTTTTGGATCGCTGTGGCCGCCTTGTCCCTGGTCTGTCTGCTAACGGGGCCGATGACCTTTAAGTCGGAAGACACGCAGGAATTCGCGACGGAAATGATTGACAAGTTCGCGGATGAAGATGACGATACCGCCTTGGCGATCGTTGCCAGGGCAACGGTCGCGGCAGGACTGAAGGATGAGCTGGTCAAGCAGGTGCCGGATACGCTGAAGGTCAGCGGCTCTTACATCAGCCTCTACCATTTCGTCTCCAAGTACAAGAACCGGCAAGAGGTCCGGGCCAAGGACCTGCAGCTGCATCCCAAGAACCGGGTCCAGCAGTTCCTGACCTACCTGATTCTCTATTTGATCAATACGGAGTTCCAGGTCCACCATGATGACATTGAGCAGATTTTTGTCATCTACCAGCTGTCGGTCTGGATGGTTGTGATCCTGTATCTGCTTGGCGCGGTTTTGATCATCTTCCGCCGGCGCCTGGCCTGGCTGCCGATCCTGCTTGGGGGCGGGGCGGCTTTTGGCTGCCAGATCTTCATGACCCAATACATGACCAATCTGGCCCAGCGGGAAGTCTACCCCAAGATCTTCTTCAGCTATTCCTGGCCCAGCGTGGTCGGCTTCGCGCTGGCCGTCCTGCTGAGCTGCTACATGGCGGCATGCGATTGGAAAGTCATCCAGGAAAAGAAGCAGCAAAAAGCAGCAAATAAGCAGCCTAAACAAGAAAAATAAGTAAAGCAAAGATTAGCCAAAAGCTAAGAAAATAAATCCTGAAGGGCAGCAGACCTGCCTTTCAGGATTATTTTTATTTAATTCCTTTTTAATCTCGCTTAAGCAGACGCTGATATAACAAAACAAGTATAAGGTTAAACAATAACGCCTAGAAAAAGCAACGCTTTTTGGCAAAGGCTGGCGCTTGCTCATTGTTGCCAACTTATATCTGGCGCTTGCCCATTGTTGCCAACTTATATATAATAATTAGCATGTATGTCTGCATGCTTTATTAATCATGCCAATTGTTAAATAAATAACGATTTAAAATAACACATGGTTAGGCCTTGCTTAAGGCAGCGCGAGTCAGCCACCCGGCTGAACTGGTTTGAGGAGAAACAAATGGAACGGTTTAAGCTTGATCCACAAGAATTAAAAAAAATCGAGTCGAGCAGAATTGCCATGGGCGTCTATCAATTCGTTGCCGGCCGGCTGGTGATGCTGGCGGCGTCGCGCGGTTTCAGCGAAATGTACGGGCAAACGCCTGCTCAGCGGCTTAAAGAAGCCGGCACGGGCCTGTTTCGCTACATTCATCCAGATGATCTGGCTTACATTCAAAACCAGCTGCTGGCTTTTGCCAGCGGCAAGGCAGCCGTATTCAAAGCGATCTACCGGATCAAGACGCCAATTGACGAGGACTACACGGTCGTTCAGGCGCAAGGCAAGCACCGCCTGCAAAGGGGCCACGAGACGATCGTAATTTGGTTTGCCAAGGAAAGCAGCCAGCGGCTGGCCCAATTTTTCAGGGACGATGAAGCTTCAGAGCCAGTGCTTAAGCAAAAGCCGATGCGGCAGTACTATGACGTCTTGACGGGATTGCCGTCAACTTCCTACTTTTATGAACTCGCTGATGCCGGGACCAAGCGCATGTTCAAAGAAGGGAAGCGGCCGGTCGTGCTGGCCTTCAACCTGATTGGCTTCAGGCAGTTTAACCGCCAGTACTCTTATTCTGAAGGCAATCAGCTTTTAATTGCCTTCGCGGACCTGCTGCGCCGCACTTTTACCAATGAAAACTGTGCCCGTTTTGATGAGGACAACTTTTACGTTTATACGAGCGAAAACAACCTGGGCGCCCGCCTGCGCAAATTGCTCCAGCAGGCTAGAACAATCAACCATGGCCAGTCTTTATGCGTCAGGGTCGGGGTATATGATGAAGCCAACCTGACCTATGAAGACATCAAGTCCGTCTGCGACTACGCGATGGTGGCCTGCAACCGTGACCGCAAGCAGGTTGGCTCGCATATTGCCTATTTTGAAAACGACAGCAAGCATGAAATTGAGTTTGAGGACTATATCCTCAGCAATTTTGACCAAGCTTTAAAGGAAGGCTGGATTGAGCCCTACTACCAGCCAATCGTTCGGATCCTGAACGGGCAGACTGGCAACTGGGAGGCGCTGGCCAGATGGCGGGATCCAGAAAGCGAAACCCTGCGCGACGAGCAGTTCATCCCAATCCTTGATCGGGCCAATGTGCTTTACCGCCTGGACCTGTACATGATCGAACGCGTCATTGCCGACTTGCAGAAGCTGAAGCAGCGGGGCTGCGACGATATTGCCATTTCCATCAACCTCTTCAGCTCTGAATTTGAGCAGTTCAACATGGCCGAGGCCATCAGCCGCAAGTTCAAAGAGTCGGGCCTGTCCCCAGAGCTCTTGGTTATCGAAATCACCAACGACATCCGTGCGCTTGATTTAGAGAAAATCCAGCAGCAAATGGAAATTTTTGAACAGAACGGCTTTTCCGTCTGGGTCGACAATTTTGGCGAAGGCTATTCCTCAATTGGCATCATGAGGCAGAGCTTTCCGATTACCTGCATCAAGTTTGACGCCAGCTTCATGAACGATGCCGATCAGAAGCGGTCCAAGGTCGTTTTGAAAAAGATGATCGAGATGGCGGAAGAATTGGGCATCGACACCGTCGTGGAAGGAGTTGAGAATGCCGACCAGCTGCTCGTGCTGCGGGAGATCGGCTGCTCCGCCGTCCAGGGCTACTACTTCGGCTTGCCAAAGAGTTTTGAAGAGGCTTACCGCGACTGGATCGTTGGGCCAGATGCCAACGTCGAGCGCTTAGAAGAATCCAACTACTACAACGTGATGGGAATGCTGAGCCTGGACAGGCCCAGATTCAAGCAGGAGATTCAAGATCCAAGCCTGTCCTTTGAAGAGGACGACCCGATTTTCGAAAAGTACTTTAAGGGAACGCCAATCGGCCTGATTGAGTACCGCGACGGCAAGATGTATTACGTGCGGGGCAATGAAGGCTACACCCAATACTTGATTTCCTGCGGGTCCGTGACCCTGAAGGAAATGGAAGAGGATCCGTTCAGTACGGAGCTCAAGGAAATCGGGCCGCAGTACCTCGTGGACGTTAAGGAATGGATCAAGGAAGAATACTGGCACGATCACCGGACCAAATGGCACTTCAGCGTGCACAGCTTTCCAAACAACTTGTATGTGGAAGGCTACCAGCGGATTATCTCCAGAAATCCAAACACTGGTGCCTTTGCCATGGTCGATGTCCTGACTTCCTATAATGCCAACCAGGTCTACCATCAAAAGGCGCGCAACGACTTAGGCGTACTGGTCAATTTCAACCTGAATACTGATCAGTACCGGGACATGCCAATGCCATACCTCATCGTGACCCCGGTCTACCGCAAGGGCAAGCCGGTCGACATGCAATATGTCTACGTCAACCAGGCTTACGCGGATGTCATCGGCCAGACGCGCGAAAGGCTGCTCAGCTCTAGAATGTCCAAGTTTACGACTGAGAAGGATTTTCCATATTGGATGAGTGAATTTGCCAAGACGGCTAAGACCCGGAAGCTGCAGACGGGGATTTTCAAAAACCATTACGGTCACTGGTATGAATACGTGGTCGCGCCTGCCTCCGTGCCTGATGCCTACTCGCTGGTCTTGATCAACATTGACAAGCAGAAGCAGAGCGAACTTGAATTGGAAAAGAAGCAGCAGACCAACAAGGAGATCATTCAACTGTCAGAAAGGCTGAACGTCAAGAACAGCAAGCTGGAGACGGCAATCGCGGATGCCTTGGGCACTCTGGGCCGGGACATCGGGGCCGACCGCTTCTACTTGATGGAAACCGACCAGCGCTTTGCCAAGAATACCTATGAATGGGTCAGACACGGGATTGCCTCCGCCCAGGCCAAGCAGCAGTACGTCAATATTACCAGTGATGGCCACGGCTTGAAGAAGGACGAGCTCGCCGCGCTTGAAAGCATGGTTTTGACGGATCCGGCTGAAATCAAGGCGAAGTTTCCCGACATCATTGCCTCTTATACTGACTATGAAGTCAAGAACCTGATGTTCGCGGCCTTTTACGAGGGCGGGGCGATCAAGGGTTTCGTGGTCGCCGAAAACTTTGACGCGGACCTGAACATTGACTTCAAGAACTTGATTGAGCTGACCGCGGACTTCCTTGGCGCCAAGATCATTAGCCGCAATCTGGAGCTGCAGCGCGATACCGACGTCTTGACCGGCCTGAATGACCGGCACCCGTACTTGGCCAAGGTCAAGCGCTACCGGCAGGCTGAAGCCAGCCAGG
This sequence comes from Faecalicatena absiana, assembly GCA_017309015.1. GTDB lineage: Bacteria > Bacillota > Bacilli > Lactobacillales > Lactobacillaceae > Lactobacillus > Lactobacillus absianus. The sequence goes on along the minus strand of JAEDAG010000001.1, from coordinate 142,917 downwards.
GGATTGGCGTGGTCTACTGTGACCTTAACGGACTTAAAGAGACCAACGACCAGCTGGGCCACCCGGCTGGGGATGCCCTTTTGATCAAGGCCGGAAACTTCTTGAGCGAGAACTTTGACCACCGCTTCGTCTACCGCGTTGGGGGCGATGAGTTCGTCATTCTTGATGACGAAAACACCAGATTGGACTTTTTGAAGAAGTGCCACGACTTTGCCCGCAAGCTGACCAAGCCCGACACGCCGTCCATCTCGATCGGGGTAGAGTGGTGCGCTGACTCGCATAAGCTGGAAGAGGCCATCAGCAGCGCCGACCGCAAGATGCAGGAAGCCAAGAACGAATACTACAAGAAGCACAAGCGCTACCGCTAAGATAGGCTATAATTGTAGTCAGAAGTCTAAAGCTAGCTTGGAGAGAAAAAATATGAAAAAGCTTAAAAGCACTACAGTCTATTCCATCATCATCGCGCTGGTGATGGCGGCTTTTGGCGTGCTCAGCTTGTATGGCCGCGGGGAAAGTGGCTTTTATCAGGGAATTTTTTCAGAAGACAAGATTGCCGATGTTACCAATTCCTGGACGGACGCCAAGGGACGCAAGGCCGAGCTGGGTGACCTGCGGCCGGACAAGGGGACGGATCACAAGTCGATCTATCTCAAGCTGCCTGAAAACCTGGGAAACAATGATCACTTGATTCTGGTCTCAGACAATATCGAGCAAATCAGCTTCTACGTTGGCGACAAGCGGATCTACGTGAGTCACCCGCAGGTCAGCACGGCTTGGCTGCAGCTGACGCCTAAGAAGCAGCCTTTAACCAGTGAAATCATGGTGCCCAAGAAGTATGCCGGGCAAACGGCCCGCCTGTATCTGAGCGGCATTCAGCAAGCCAGCGGGCAGATCTTCAACTGCCGCCTGGGCAGCAGCGGCCGCTACCTGAGCGACTACCTGAAGAACAATACTTTGCCGGAACTGCTGGACGTGGTCATCATCCTACTGGGGCTGACGACCTTTATTTTGACCTTGACCGCGCCTTTGATTGACAAGATGCGGTCCAGCCTGCGTTATTTCGCGGAATCTTCGATTCTGTTCGGGCTTTGGCAGCTGCAGCTGGAATACGTGCCCGCCATTCTTTATGGGCACTTCCGGATTTGGCGCCTGTTCAACTATCCAGTCTTGATGGTGCTGCCATATTTGCTGATCATGGTCATCAACGCCCAGCTTGAGCAGCCACGCAAGGGCTATGCCGCCTTTGGCTTTGCCTTGTCCATGATTGACGTGGCCTACGTGGCCGGCAGCTGGCTGTTGTTTAAGAGAGAAATGTCCGATGCCGTGCCGGTCTTCCAGCTGGTTTTTGCCATTGCCTTCGTTTTCGGCATGCTGGTGAGCGGCATCGATCTGTGGCGGCACTACGCGCGAAAGAGGGCGGAAAAAGAGACCAAGCCGCTGATCCTTGATGATTTTGAAGCCGAAAAGCAGAAGGCCAAGGAAACGGAAAGCAAACTGATGCTGCCGCTGCATTGGCTGCTCTTGGCCGGCATGGCCGCCTTGCCGCTCAGCGCGGTCTTTGACTTGTACCAGCAAGTGGCCACGCATGGGGGCTGGATCGGCTACCCAGCCCTGCGGCTGATCTTCTTCTGCCTGCAGGTGGTCGTGTTCAGGCAATTGCTGGTTTCAGAATTAGCCGGCATGCAGCACAAGGGGCAAGACGATACCTATCTCAAGATGGTCAATTACGACCAATTGACTGGTCTTTACTCCGAGTACTACCTAACCAAGAAGCTAAACGCCCGCCGGCAGGCCAGCGTCTCTTTCATGCCGACGATCGTCTACTTCAACTTGGCCAAGTTCAAGCTCTATAACGTCATCAATGGCCACGAGGCCGGTGACGAATGCTTGAAGAAGGTAGCCCAGGTCTTGACGGAGATTTTCGGCAGCGAGAACATGGCCCGCTTTGGGAACGACCACTTCGTCGTGATCTCGGCTGATGAAGACCAGACCATCAAGAACGTGCAAAAGGCCAATGAGGCAGTTTCCAAGCTTGATCCTTCCTTCAAGCTGTACCTGAAGGCCGGAATCTACTACTCAGACGGTACCGAGTCGATTGATACTGAATACGACTATGCCAAGACGGCCTGCGATGAGGTCAAGGAAGGCGCCAAGAAGTGCTACCAGGTCTACACGGCGGAATTCAGCGAAAAAGCTGAATACACCAAGTTCGTTGTTGACCACATTGATGACGCCATCAAGAACGGAGACGTTGAGGTCTTCTTCCAGCCGCAAGTGCACCTGATGGATGGCAAGCTGTCTGGCTTGGAAGCGCTGGCCCGCTGGAATGATCAAAACCGCGGCTTTATGTCGCCTGGCCGCTTCGTGCCAATTCTGGAAGACTCCAACCTGACCTACAAGTTGGACATGTACGTCCTTGAGGAAGCAGCCAAATTGATCAAACGGCGGATGGCTGAGGGCAAGCCGATGGTGCCTGTATCCTTCAACCTGTCGCGGACCGACTTCGTGACGACCAACCCCAATCAGATTCTGGTGGACTTGACCAAGCGGTATGATATTCCCCGGGAAATGCTGCGGGTGGAGATTACGGAAACCATCCTGACCGAGGACCCGGTCAAGATCAAGCGGGCCATCGACCAGTTCCACAAGGATGGCTTCCAGGTCCTGATGGACGACTTCGGAAGCGGGGCTTCCAGCTTGAACACCCTGAAGGAATACGGCTTTGATGAAATCAAGCTGGATATGATCTTCATGCGCAACTTTGATGAAAACAGCGAAAAGGTCATCCGGCCCCTGATCTCCATGGCCAAAAGCCTGAACGTCCACACCTTGTGCGAAGGGGTGGAAAGCGAGCGGCAGCTGGCCTTCTTGAAGGACATTGGCTGCGAAGTCGTTCAGGGCTACTACTACGGCAAGCCAAACAACTTCAGCGAAGTCGAAGAGCACCTGGAAGACATGGGCGTTGAATGGGAGAATAGCGACGAAAACAGCTTCTTTGAAACGGTTGGCCTGGTCGACGTCAACAGCGACCAGCCGCTGGCGCTGTTGGCTTATGGCCAGGGCGACTTCAGCTACTACTACATGAACGCGGGCTTTCGCTCCTTTGCCGCGCAAATCGGTATCACTCTGCAAGACAAGCACCAAATGGACTGGAGCGATGAAGATCTGCAGCGGCAGCTGGCCGCTTTTGCCAGCGTTGCCCAGCGCTCGGACCATGAGCAGATCGCGGCGCTGACCAGTGCGGGCGAGACTTACCGCCTGCGCTTCAAGCTGATCGTGCGCGGGGACAAGCATGCCATGTTCAAGGTCACCCTTTTGGGCAGTCAGAATGACGCGGTTACGGAAGGCAAGCAGGCTTATGAAAAGCTGCCGCTCCCTTACGTCATCGTCCGGCCATACTATACGCATAGCGAAATTGGCGCTGAAGCTGAATTCGTTGGCGTCAACAGGGCCTTTTGCCAGCAGGTTGGCTTGACCAAGAACGAATTGCTGGGCAAGAAGCTGACAGAAGTGCTGCCAGGCGACAACCCGCAATGGGTCAAATTGCCGTTAGCAGTGCTGCAGACAGGCCGGGCCAGCTCGCTTCGGCTCTATTCCAAGGCTATGGAATCCTGGGCTGAGTTTACCTTGATTCCAGCAGAGACTCCTGGCTGCGTGGCATATGCCTTCACCAAGATTGCCGGCGACTCAAGCGAACTCAAGCGCCTGAAGCAGGCGCCGGACGTAGCGGCCCAAGCCAGCATCCTGGCCTGGACCCTGAATGGCCCAGAAGACCACGTCTCCCAGATCAACTTCTCGCTGGCGGAAGTTGCCAGCCTGCTTGAGCCCGACCGGGTCTACCTGCTGACGAACCACGGCGGGGCCGGTAAGCTGGAATACGAATGGACCAAGAAACAGAGCCTGCTGGGGCGGATTTCTGACCGCTTGAGTCAGGCCCTGATCGGGTACTTGGAGCAGCTGCGGGCCGGGCAGCCGTACCTGTATATCAGCAACATGGAAAGCCTGCGCTTTGACCGCGAGCTCTATGAGCTGACCCGGAAGAATATCAGAATTCTCCTGGTGCCGCTCTTTAAGGGGCAGGAATTGCTGGGCTACCTTGGGGTGGAAAACTTTGAGGCCGACCGTTTGGCTTACGCCAAGGACCTGTTGGCCCAATATACCCAGTATTTGTCATCTAAACTGGCTACGATCCAGCGGATGTCTGAACTGGCAGCCGGCACGCCAAGCGACCACTTAACCGGCTTGGGCAACCAGACGGCATACGAGGCCAAGCTGGCTGAACTTAAGGAAGCCAAGATTCCAGCCGGCTTGCTGTATACTGACCTGTACGGCTTGCGGGACTTTAACGTTGATCATGGCCCGCAGGAAGGGAACCTGCTCTTGCAGCAGACCGCTGACCTGCTCAATGGTATTTTCCCCGCCCAGAACCTGTACCGGGTAGGCGGGGAAATCTTCGTGGCGGTCCTGCCGCAAGTCAGCCAGGAAGCTTTCGCGGCCAAGCAGCGGGAGCTCCAGGCGGCCCTGGCAAAGAGTACTCGGATCCACCTATTGGTGACTGGCAAGCTCTGCGATTATCCAAAGCACATCCAGCAAGCCGCCAAGCAGCTTGACCAAGCCTTAGCTGACCTGAAGGCTGGTCATTAGCCCGCAAAATTGCAAAGCAAGAGTCCTTTTCTGCAAAGAAGAGGACTCTTTTTTTCGGGCAAAAGCCTGGAAATGGTATAATATAGGCCAATCAAATTAAAGCCAGCTGTCTAAAACAGATAATAAAAAAGAGGTAGACGTGATGAAGAAGATCTTATTTGTGTGCCATGGCAATATCTGCCGGTCGCCCATGGCGGAATTTACCATGAAGCAGCTCTTAGCACAAAATGGCCTGGCGGACCAGGTTGAAGTTGCCTCCGCGGCTACGACCAGCGATGAGATCAATGCTGGCGGCTATGGGAACCCGATCGATCCGCGGGCCCAGCGGGAGCTGAGCAAGCAGCACGTGCCTTTTGGCCAGCACTACGCGACCTTGATGACCAAGGAAGACTATGGCAAGTATGACTACTTGATTGCCATGGACTCAGAGAATCTGCTGGACATGAACCGGATTACCGGCGGGGATCCAGACCGCAAAGAAGTGAAGCTGCGCCAGTTCACCGGCAGCTTTGCCGATATAGACGACCCGTGGTACACCAATGACTTTGCGACGGCCTTCAAGCAAATCAGGGAGGGCTGCGAGGCCTTGCTGGAAACGGTTAAAAAGGATTTGGCCCAATAGCTGGCAAAATGTAGTAGAATCTATTTTGGATAAAAGTAATTAAGTAATTAGCAGCAACAATTAGCAATTGTTGTGCATTAGTAAGGAATAGGTTCTATGAGAAGATTTACGATTTTGCACCCAAGCGGCCGGATTGCCGGTCTGGTCATCAAGCGCCTGCTGAGCGAGGAACGGTTCGCGGACGTTCAATTGACCTTGCTGGCAGAAATGTCGGAAAAGCTGGCTGAACTGCAGGGCAATGGCCGCGTGACCATTATTTCCGGCAGCAGCCGGGACTACGAGGCCGTATTGACGGCAACCAAAGACGCGGACCTGGTCTTTTTGGCTAAAGTGGATGACCGCAAGTTTACGCCAACGACTAAGAACTTGGTCAAGGCCAGCAAAGAGAATGGCTTTGGGCGCGTGATTGCCCTCAGCTTGGCTGGCCTGTATTATGAGATCCCTGGCGAATTTGGCTGCTGGGTCGACGAAATGGTCGGCAGCGGCCGCTTCCTGCCTGCCAGAGAAGCCGGCCAGCGGCTGGAGCAGTCAGGCCTGAACTACACCCTGATCAGAATGCCGGCTTTGACCAACTGGCCAGACGTCAAGTACGTCACTACTGAGCGGGGGGAGACCTTTGAAGGAGTCTCCGTCTCCAGAAGCTCAGTGGCTGACCTGGTCTTGAAGGCGATGGCGGATCCATCCTTTGCGGCCTTTGCCAGCGTTGGCATCGTGCAGCCGGAGACCGCAGGCTATACCCGTCCAGTCTATTAAACATCTCTCTGCTGTGATTTGAGATATATAAAAAAGGCTTCCAGAAGTTTTGTCACTTCTAGAAGCCTTTTTAATTCGTTAGTTCTTTATTTGGCTAGCCTGTTTTGCGCATTTTGCCTTAAGCCTGCTTGCTGGCGCCTTTTGGCACCCGGCGGCCGATCAGCCAAACCAGGAGCAGGGCAACCACGGCTTCAATAGCGATGATCCAGACTCTGGCGGCCAGCTTGGTGCCACCCAGCCAGACGTCGAAGGTGATTGAGCCCAGGACCAGGACGATCATCCAGATCCATTGGGTCTTGTCAAAGGCAATGCCATATTCTTCCTCGCGCCGGCGAATGCCAGGGAAGATGCCGCCCAAGCCGATCAGGACCACGCAGGCGATGATGTTGATGGAGAGCTCATACCACCAAACCCAAGTGCCTTGCTTGACGTCTTGCGGCATGAAGCCCAGGACAGTAGCCACGGCCGTTACGGCCAGGAGGGCAAAGCCAACCCACCAGGCGAAGGTATCGTTTTTGATGTAGCGGTAGACGGATGGGTACTTCTTGGAATTTTTGCCCCGGACCTTCATGAAGGAGTAGAAGATCCAGCAGGTAACGGCTGGAGAGATGATCCCGTTCAGGTTCAAGAGCCAGTTGAAGATGTCGTTCATGTCTGGTAGGAAGATCCCCAGGACCATGATGAAGCCACTCAGGAAGACGGTCAGGATGTAGCCGTTGATTGGCAGCCCGTCCTTGTTGGTCTTCTTCAAGAACTTTGGCATGTACTTGTCGCCGGTGTCGGAAATCAGCATTCTGGTCATGGCATCCAGCAGGACGGACAAGAGGGCGACGTTGTAGAAGAAAGATGACCAGGCGTAGATGTAGACCAAAAGGTTGCCAACGCCAAACTGCTTGCCCATGGCGCCGAAGACGTAGTATTCACCGTTCATCTTCAGGTCGTTTGGCATGTGGTTGGCATCGATGTAGATCCCCAGGGCGATTGAGCCAAAAATGGTCAAGAAGCAGGTCATGACGGCCAGGGCGATCATGGCCTTAGGGAACTCCCGCTTCGGGTCCTTCATCCGGGTCACGTAAGGGGCAACCAGCTCAGACCCGTTGACGGCATAGATCAGCATCCCGACGGTTGAGAAGTATTTCAGGTCGAACTTCGGGACGATCGTCTTCCAGGTAAATGGCGTAGCGGTCTTGCCGCCGGACTTGGCCAGGCCGGCGAAGGCCAGCAGGACGAAGAGGATGGTCATGATGAACATGGCCCAGCCACCGATATTGGACAGAACTTCCATTGAGTCGCTAAACTTGTGCTCAACCAAAGTCAAGACAATGAAAATGGCAAAAGTGATTGCCGTAAACATGGCTGTTGACAGGAACTTGGGATTTTCAAACTCGTCAGTCCCGGTCAAGCCCCAGCCGACGTCAACCAGCAGGCAGTTGGCCGTGTCGACCACGTAAGGGATGGAAGCAGCCCAGTAGGTCCAGGCGGTAAAGTAGCCCAGGAACTCCCCGTCGGTTGCCCGGACCCAGGAGGACAGGCCGCCGCCTTCTTTGTTGAAGACGCTGCCCAAGTGACCTACGATCAATGCGTATGGCACCACGTAGAGGAACATCATCAAAATCCAGGAGGTGATAACCGCCATCCCTTGGTTTTGGAAGTTGTACATGATGTCTTCCAGGCCGATAACCGTTACGAAGGCCATCATTGCCAGGGTCGGCCAGGAAATATATTTGCCTTTAATATTTAATTCGTCGTCCATAAAAAATCCTTTCTGTTATGACTGATTGCTTAACAGAAAGCAGCTGCCGGCGACTTGTTTGTTGATTTCATTGCCATCTCCATTTCTTAAGATTTCGTAAAATAAAATAAGCATAACCAGTTTACCCACTATTTGTAAGAAGATCAATATTATTTATGCATGACAGCGCTTTTAATTTTGGAAGCAAAATCCTAAATGCAAGTTAATGAGCAAAAAATGAGAGCACTTTAGCAATTTAGGCTATAATTGGTAAATATTGATCATTGTTGCAAAAATTTTAAGTTCAGAGCATGAGGTGAACGAAGATGGACAAGAAACTCGATACGGCAATTTTCGCGGGCGGCTGCTTCTGGTGCATGGTGCAGCCTTTTGATACCCTGCCTGGAATTGAGAGCGTCGTTGCGGGCTATACCGGAGGCCACGTGGCCTTTCCGGCTTATGAAGAGGTCAAAAGCGGGAAAACCGGGCATACGGAAGCAGTCAAGATCACTTTTGATCCCAGCCTGATGTCCTATGAGCAGTTGCTGGGCTACTACTGGCAGGTGACTGACCCAACCGACGCCATGGGCCAGTTCCAGGACCGGGGCGACAACTACCGGCCGGTCATCTTCTACAATTCGCCCGCCCAAAAGGCCGCGGCTGAAAAGTCTAAGGCTGAGCTGGCCGCCAGCGGCCGCTTTGATCAGCCGATCGTAACCAAGATCGAAAAGGCGGGCCCCTTCTATGTGGCTGAAGATTACCACCAAGAGTTCTATAAGAAGAATCCGGAGCGCTACGCCCAAGAAGAGGCTGGCGGCCGGGAGCAGTTTATCAAGGAGCACTGGGGGAAGTAAATGACGGAAAAAAAGCACGGTCTGGTCCTGGAAGGCGGCGCCATGCGTGGCTTGTATACGGTTGGCGTCATTGACGTTTTGATGAAGTACGGGATTACTTTCCCCGCCGCGGTTGGCGTTTCCGCCGGCGTGGCCTTCGGCTGCAACTACAAGTCTCTGCAGCCGGGGCGGGCTCTGCGCTACAACCTGCGCTACGGGGCTAACCCCCACTTTAAGGGCTGGCGGTCCTGGCTGAAGACTGGGGACTTGTATGGGGCGGACTTCTGCTATAAGCAGATCCCTGAAGTCTATGATCCCTTTGACACGGCGGCTTTTGCCCGCAATCCGATGGATTTCTGGTGCGTGGCCACGGACGTGGAGACGGCCCAGCCGGTCTATCACAAGCTCAAGGACGGTAAGCGGCTGGATGCCCGCTGGATCCGGGCTTCATCCTCCATTCCCGTCTTTGCCCGTCCTGTCCAAATTGGCAGCCACCGCTACTGGGACGGCGGGGTGTCCGACTCGATTCCTTTTAGATTCATGGAAAGAATCGGCTACCGGCAGAACGTGGTCATCTTGACCCAGCCGCGCGGCTATCATAAGGAGCCGTCCCGGGTCCAGCCAGTCGTGGACCGGCTCTTGAAGCAGTACCCAGCCGTCGTGGACCGCTTGCACAGGCGGTCTTTTGAATACAATGAAGCCCTGGCCCAGATCGCTGCTGAAGAGGCCAGGGGCGAGGCCTTCGTCTTCCGGCCCAGCCAGGACATTTCCGTGTCAGCCTTGGAGCACGACCGCGAGACCCTGCTGGGCGTTTACCAGGTCGGCGTCAAGGACGCGGAAGCACGGATTGCTGATTTGAAGGACTTCGTGAAAAAATAAGCTAAAAAAAGCCATGAGCATCAACTGCTCATGGCTTTTTGCGATAATGGCGCGGGCGCTTTTAACTATTCTTGCCTTGAATGCTTTGCCAGCTGCTGGTAGTTGCCCAGCATCCACTTATAATAGCTGGTGCCGTTAGGCATGGTCTCCCGGACCTTGATGATCGGGATGCCCTGCTTTTCTGCCTTCTTGACGAAGGACTTGACCATGTCGGAGCTGGCTTGGGTGTTGTTGACGAAAAAGGCGATCTTCTTTTTGGCGATGTCGGCGTTCATCTTGGCGATGACAGCCGCGCTTGGGTCGGTTTCCTTTTCCGTGGCTTCTTCAAAGTTCTTGTTGCCGATCTTGAAGCCGGTGCGCTCTAAGGCGTAGTCAAACACGGGCTCGCTGACGAAGACCGGTTTTGAGGCCTTGCCGTCGATTGAGTCGGCGACTTGGTCGATCTTGGCGATCTTCTTCAAGTAGCTGGCTCCCTGCTTCTTAAAGTAGGCCGCGTGCTTTGGCTGCAGCTTGCCCAGCTTTTTGACCAGGAAGGCCACGTACTTCTTAGGCATGTCCAGGTTGTACCAGATGTGCGGGTTGGCAGAGCTTTCCAGCCCCATCAGGTCTTCGCCGACCTTGGTGACCTTCTTGTCGGAGGCATCTGCCAGACTCTGGATCCAGCTGTCGTAGCCCATCCCGTTGGCGACCACGATGTCGGCGGCGGCAACCGTCTTGGCGGAAGCCGTCGTTGGCCCGAAGTCGTGGGGATCGGAGTTGCCGTTGGCGATCAGGGCCGTGGCTTGACCGTATTTGCCCACGACTTGCTGGGCGATGTCAGCGTAGATGTTGGTTGAGGTTACGATCTTGATCTGGCTGCCGGAGCTCTTTGGGCTCTTGGCGCAGCCGGCCAGGCAGATAGCGGCCAGCAGAAGCAGCGGCCAGATAAACAGGTGTCTGTGCTTTCTTTGCATGTCTTTTCCTTTCAAGATTTGCAGCCCGCCTGCAAATCATATTAGAATACGGGAAAAAATTGCAAAAGTCAAGGAACAGCTCCTGATTGATGGTAAAATAAACAGCATGAATGATTTTAAGTTTAGCAAAAGAGAAAAAGTCTACCTCCTCCTGGCTCTGGCCGTCTTGGCCATGCTGTTTGTCTCCAGCTCAATGACCTATCATGAGCAGAAAATGAAGCCGGGCTTCATCCACACCTACCTGGGCTGGCTGGAGGATTGGATCCAGCGGCTCAACATCTATTACGGCGGGGTCTGGCACAATGTCAAGACCGACGGGTCAGCTGGCTTTACCCAGTTCGTGGTCCGGAAAACGGCCCATTTTGGCAGCTATTTTTTATATGGCTTGTTTGCCTACTTGGGCTTACGGCGGGTCTTCGTCATTAGCTGGACCGGTCCCTTCTTTGTCTGGGCTACCGCCTTTGCCTTCGCGGCGATGGATGAATTCCACCAGTTTCTGACCGGGGACCGGACGCCGACCGTGCATGACGTGATGCTGGACGCCAGCGGGGCTTGTTTGGCCATTGTCCTGGCGGTCATTTATTACCTGCTGAAAGGGCGGGCTGAGCGAAAAAAGTCGGCTATTTAAGGGAGTAAGCGTTGAATTTCTGCCATACCTGAGTTATGATAAAAAAGTTGACTAGATTAAGATAAAGAAAGAAGGATCCTAAATGTCAGGACATTCAAAATGGCACAATATTCAAGGCCGCAAGAATGCGCAAGACGCTAAGAGAGGGAAAGTCTTCCAAAAGCTTTCTCGTGAAATTTACATGGCTGCAAAGAGTGGTGGTCCTGACCCTTCAGGTAATCCAAGCTTGCGTTTGGTCATGGACAAGGCACGTGCTGCCAACATGCCAAAGGACAACATTCAACGTGCGATCAAGAAGGCTGAAGGGAACTCCGACGAACACTACGACGAAGTAACCTACGAAGGCTACGCTCCAGGCGGCGTTGCAGTTTTGGTGGAAGCCTTGACTGACAACAAGAACCGGACTGCTTCTTCAGTTCGCGTTGCCTTCACCCGCAACGGCGGCAGCCTTGGCGCTACCGGCTCAGTTTCTTACATGTTTGACCGCAAGGGCTACATCGTAATTGACCGGTCCACTACTGACGCTGACGAAGACCAAATGCTGATGGACGTTATGGAAGCCGGCGGTGACGACTTGCAGACCAGTGACGATGCCTACGAAATCTACACTGATGCCAAGCAATTCACTGAGGTTCGTGACGCTCTGGAAAAGGCTGGTTACAAGCTGGCTGTTTCAGAATTGACGATGATTCCACAAAACACCACGCCAGTTCCAGCAGACAAGAAGGAACAATACCAACACTTGATCGACGCCCTTGAAGACGACGACGATGTATCAAACGTATACACTGCCGCTGCTGATGACGACGAAGAATAATTAAACATGCATTTAGCGAAAGCCGCTTGACGAGAGTCAGGCGGCTTTTTTGGCGTCTGGAAAAATTTTTGAACTTTTTTCGGTAAAATCCGTTTTTTTCGTGTAATAGCTTATAGGACGGAAAAAATAGAGGAGGAACCGTCATGAAAGTCAAAGAAACTGCCGAAAAAATTCTGCGGGCGGCGCTTGCCGCTAGAGCCAGCGATATTTTCTTCCTGCCCAAGGAGGAAAGCTGCGAAGTCAAGCTGCGATCCAGGGAGCCAGTGAAGCTGGAAGACCTGTCCAAGCAGGCGGGAAGCGAGTTGATCAGCTGGTTCAAGTATGCCGCGCAGATGGATATCTCAGAGCACCGGCGGCCACAGGTGGGAGCCATGTCTTTTGACAAGTGCTGGCTGCGCTTGTCGAGCCTGGGCGACTACCGGGGCGAGGAGTCCCTGGTCATCCGGGTGATCTATGGGATCAGTGGAAGCAGGTATTTTTTCCCGGACCAGTTTACCCGCCTGGCCGAATTATGCAAGAAGCGGGGCTTGATCGTCACCAGCGGTCCAACGGGGTCAGGGAAGACCACCACTATGTATGAATTGGCCAGAAGGCTGAGCCAGACCCGGATCGTGATGACGATTGAAGACCCGGTTGAAGTGCATGAGAGCAGCTTCCTGCAGACCCAGGTCAACCTGCCGGCTGGAATCAGCTATGCCAGCCTTTTGAAGGCGGCCCTGCGCCACCGGCCGGATGTCTTGATCATCGGGGAGATCCGCGACGGCGAGACGGCCCATCTGGCCATTGATGCCGCCTTAAGCGGGCACCTGGTCCTGGCCACGGTCCACGCCAAGAGCACCTACCAGACGATTTCGCGCCTGGAGAGCCTAGGGATTGGGACCAATGCCCTGGCCAACTGCCTGACGGCCGTGTCCTACCAGCGGCTTTTGCCGGCTGAAGGCGGGCCAGCCTGCCTGCTGGACATTGCCGCAGGGGCGGATCTGGCCCGGGAAGTCGCGCGCGCCAAGCGGTCCAGCTTTGCCAGCTGGGAAGAGCATTTGGCTGAATTATTGGAGGAGGGAAGGATCGATGAAGCAGTTGCAGATCAGTTTGCACAAGGATAGCTTGCGGGGGCAGGAGCAGCTGGAGCTGCTGGAATTTTTGGCGTCAAGCCTGCAAAACGGCTTTTCAATCGCAAAGAGCTTTAAGATGTTGCCAATTCTGTGGCCCAAGCGCGCCGGCCTCTTTAAGCGGATTGACCGGGAATTGGCGGGCGGGAAGTCCTTTGCGGAATGCATGGGGGAGCTTGGCTATTCCAAAACCACGGTGACCCAGCTGAACATTGCCTTGACCCAAGGCAACCTGCAGGAGTCGCTGGCCCAGCTTACCCAATTGCGGCGGATGCAGCGCCGGCAGCTCAAGAAGCTGGAAGGCGAGCTGGCCTACCCGGTCGTCTTGGTCGTGATGATGATCATCTTGCTCGTATTTATGCAGAACTTCGTTTCCGTCCAATTCGCGGAAAGCGGAGACCACACGGGGGACTTGCTGATTTTTGCCCTGGTCGCCTTCTTTGTCCTTTTGCTGACCAGCCTGCTCTTGGTCTTGGGCTATTTGCAAAAGCAGGACTACCAGTCCTTCAAGAAGCTCAGCCAGCTGCCGTTTGTTGGGCCGGCCATCAGCAGCTATGGCCAGTATTTGATTAGCTATGACCTGGGGATGCTGCTGGCCAGTGGCTTTTCATTGCAGAAGATGTGCCTGTTTGCCAGCCAGCAGACTCCTGGCTCTTTGCAGCAGGAGCTCGGCAGCCGCGTGGCTAGGCAGCTGGAAAGCGGGAAGAGCCTGCAGGAGATCATTCTACAAGAGCCCTTCTTGAACCAGAATCTCTTGATCCTGCTCAAGACGGGCAGCGACCGGAAGGAGCTCAGCCAGCAGTGCCTGCTGATTGCCAAGATGCTGTTTGACCGCCTGACCCAGCAAGTGGAGCGCATGATCGTGAATATCCAGCCATTTTGCTTCATCTTGATTGGTCTGGCCATCATCGGCATGTATCTGAAGCTGCTTTTGCCCATCTATGGGAGCATGCAGGGCTTGTAGCCCTGTCCAGCCCTTTTTTCCGTCCTAAGTCCGTATTGTTTTTATTGTCAAAATTACTGTCATATTTACCGTTATCTTTTACCGTTATTTTTGTTGATGTTTATTCTATTCCTAAAATTACTCCTTAACCCAAGATGTAAATAATCATGATCATAGATTGGAGGCAAAACAATGATGCCAAGCAAGAAGCATGAAGAAATTGAGCCCAAGAAGCGCAAGCAGAAGGCCTTTACGCTGATGGAAATGGTTGTCGTCGTGGCGATCATCGCCGTCTTGGTCCTCTTGATCTCGCCAAACCTGTGGGCCCAGAAGGAGAGTGCCACCAAGAAGGCTGATGAGGCCTTCATGACGACCCTGCAGACCCAGGTTGAGCTCTACCGCAGCGACAATGACAAGGCGCCAGCCGATTTCGCTGAAATGAAGGACAAGAACTACCTGACGGCCAAGCAGCTCAAGCAGATCAACGACAAGAAGATCACGCTGGCTGATGTGACCGGCGCGAAGTAGAAATGCGGCGCGTCAAGCCGGCCTTTAGCCTGGCTGAGACCGTGGTCGTACTGGCGATTTTCCTGCTGCTGATCCAGGGCGGGAGTCTGCAGGTCAAGCGGACGCGGGAGAAGATCCTGTTTGACCAGACCTGCACGGCCGTGCTCCAGACCCTGCAACATGAAATCCGGGTCGCGGCCTTTAAGCAGCAGGCCGTAGTGGTGCACGTGAACAATTCCAGGCACGAATTGCGGGTGACGCATGACGGCCAGACGGCGGAGAAAATCAGGCTGCCAGAAGGCATGACGGTCGACAGCCCGGTCCTTGAAGGCCTGGGGAGTCAGATCAGGAGCGGCGGCTGTATTTCTCCGTATTCAATTAGTTTTAAAGGATATGGCTATGCAAAGAGGTACACGATTCAGCTCATGTGGGGCAAGGTCCGGGAAAAGGACTAGGCAGGGCGGCTTTTTGGCGCTTGAAGCAGTGATGGCTTTGGCGATTGCCTGCATTGCCCTGACGACGACGGTGCAGATCTGCTCGCAGATCCGCGCCATTCAGCAGGCAGAGGCCTACCGGGCCGACAATGCCCTGGCCAGCTACATGCTCAAGCAGACTAAAGAGCCGACGGTGATCGTCCATGATCACCGCTACCATTTGACGAAGGATGGAGACCTATATGATGAGAAAACGAAGCAGATCTGCCAGCTCAAGTAGGCGGCCGGCTTTTACTTTGTTTGAGGCGGTGCTGGCAGTCATGGTTACGGCCATCTGCATGTCGGTCCTGTTCAACGTGACCCAGGCTTTGGCCGTGAGCAAGAAACGGATGCGGAGCGAAAACGCGCTGGCTTTTTCCTACATTCAGCTGGAAAAGTACATGCATAAAGACGCAAAGCGGGTCTACCTGAAGAGCTGCAGCAATTCCGAAGCGGTCATCGGCAAGATCCATAAGGATGGCACTGAAGACAGCTTCACGATGCGCAAGACAAAGACGACCGGCCGCTTGTACGTTGTCAGCTACATGGAGCTGCTGCCGGCTTTGAACGTGCTGTTTCAGCGAAAGGGCAACAATCTGCGCATCATGGTGACTGAGCCGGACTGCCGCACGAGCAACCTGTATTTTGCCCTGGATCCGCCGCCTGAGGAGAAAGAACGGCATGAGTCAAAGAAAGGACCAGCGGATGAGAAGAAAGAGACCAAACAGAACGAGGGCTAGCGCGTTGCTCAGCAGCGTGCTGGTTCTGACGACCTGTTTAATGTTTATCGAAGCCTACGTGCTGACGGAGCGCTACTACATTTTGGAAGACCAGCTGGTAGTCAAATACCTCCTTGGCAAGTGATTTGCTTGCACGGACTCCTGCCTTTCTTTAAAATTGATTAGGTAACGCAAAGAAGGGTGGACACATGGAAAATATTAATCAGATCACGAAAGTTTTTACGCAATTTTTAGACGCGGTCCAATGCCTGCAGGAGGCCTTGAACGTGCCGATGACGGAAGCCTTGACGGAAAGCTTTGACAACCTGGAAAATCATGATGTCAAGGTGGAAATGGGGGCGCCAGACCCAGACACGGTCGAGCTCCTGAAGGGCAAGTATGCCAGCTTGAACTACGACCAGATGTCCAGCAAGCAGAAGGTGGAGGTCTATAATCTGCTGACCTTGAAGGCGATCAGCGATGAAGACCGCGATGCCAACCAAATGCCAACTCCGCCGATCTTGGCCACGGTGATCACGCTCTTCATGAGCAAGCTCTTGCCAAAGAAAGAGCAGACCATCCTGGATCCGGCCTTGGGCACGGGCAGCCTCTTGTACTCCGTGGTCAAGCAGCTGGCCAGCCAGAATCACTCCCAGAATCCATTCAAGCTGGTCGGGATTGACCATGATGAAGACATTCTGAACCTAGCTGACGTTGGCGCCCACTTAAACGGCCTGGACATTGATCTTTACTGCCAGGACGCGCTTTTGTCATGGCAAGGAAGCAAGCCGGAAGTCATTGTCAGCGACTTGCCGGTCGGCTATTACGTCAACGATGAAAATGCCGTGAATTTTGAATTGCGGACCAAGGAAGGCCACTCATACGCCCATGTGCTGCTGACCGAGCAGATCGTCAAGAACCTGGCGCCTGATGGCTATGCCTTTTTGTTGGTTCCAAACAGCATGATTTCCGGCAAGCTTGGCGCGGACTTCATGCCTTGGCTGGCCAACAAGGTGCACCTGCAGGCCATCGTCCAGCTGCCAGAGAAATTGTTCCAAATTAAAGTTAACCAAAAGAGCCTGCTGATCTTCCAGAACCACGGCCAAAGCCAGCCGCCGCGTGAAGTTCTGTTAACCCGGCTTGACGATTTGAAGAATGAAGAATCGCTGGTCGGTCTTAATATTAAACTGAACGAGTGGTATACTGAAAAAGGCAAATAGTTCTGTGTAGAATCGAAGGAGTTAAAAGTTATGAATAAGATTTTGGCAGTCAACTCTGGTAGCTCATCATTCAAATATAAGTTATTCTCGTTGGATGATGAAAGCGTCCTTGCCTCAGGTTTGGGTGATCGAATCGGGATCGATGGCTCAAGCTTTGAAATGAAATTAGCTGATGGGACCAAGCATAAAGAAAAGCTTGACCTGCCAAACCAGGAAACAGCCGTACAAGTGCTGCTTGACTGGTTGAAGAAGTACGACGTCATTGAAGACGTTAAGGAAATCGTTGGCGTCGGCCACCGGATCGTTAACGGGGCCGAGGTATTTCCAGATTCAGCAATCATTACCAAGGACAATCTGCACAAGATTTTTGAATTGACTGACTTCGCGCCGCTGCACAACCCTGCAGAAGGCCGCGGGATCGAAGCATTTATGAAAATCTTGCCAGACGTGCCACAAGTTGGCGTATTTGACACTTCATTCCACCAGTCAATGGACGCTGTCCACTACATGTACTCTCTGCCATACGAATACTATGAGAAGTATCAAGCTCGCAAGTTCGGTGCTCACGGTACTTCAATCCGCTACGTTTCAAAGCGCACGGCTGAAATAATGGGCAAGGACTTGAAGGAGCTCAAGATGATCATTTGCCACTTGGGCTCAGGGGCTTCAGTTACTGCCGTCAAGGATGGCAAGTGCTATGACACTTCCATGGGCTTCTCACCATTAGCCGGGATTACGATGGGGACTCGCTCTGGCGACGTTGATCCATCAGTTCTGCAACATATCATGAAGATGGAAGGCATGACTGACTTCAACGAGATGATCAGCATCTTGAACCGCAAGTCAGGCTTGCTGGGAATTTCAGGCCTTTCAAGCGACATGCGTGACATTAGCGCCAACGCGGACAAGAACCCACGGGCGCGTCTGGCTAGGGAAATCTTCATCAACCGGATCGTTCGCTATATTGGGGGGTATGCTGCTGAAATGAATGGCGTGGACGCAATTGTCTTCACTGCCGGCATCGGCGAGCACTCAGATATCGTTCGTGCAGGTGTTTTGAAGAACTTTGGCTACCTTGGCTTGAAGTTTGACGCAGAAGCCAACAAGACCAATGGCGAAAAGTTCATTTCAACGCCAGACTCAAAGGTTGCGGCTTTGATCGTGCCAACTGACGAAGAATTGATGATCGAACGTGACGTTGTCCGTTTGACTCATCTCAAGTAATTTTCGTTAAGCAGAATATTTGAGGGCATGGGTATTTTCTGGTAAAATGCCTATGTTCTCTATTTATGGGGATGTTTTGGGATTCGACAGGCGTAGATTTGCGCCGATTGCGATTCGTAGGTTACGTCTACGTAAAAACGTTAAACAGTTTAAATTAACTGCAAACGAAAACTCATACGCTGTAGCTGCTTAGTTCAGCCCAGCTGCCAATAGGTTGCCGGCCCGTGGCGACCTTGCGGTATCAACTTTACGGGATACGCTTGGCTATCACGTCTGAATAGTCAAGAAGAGATCATCAGGCTAGCCGTTGCTAGTTTGCCCTGTTATATGGCGTTTGGGAGCGGTGAAGTTCAAGTAATATAACTATGATCGTAGAGATTGGTGACAAAATGCGTTTGGACAGGGGTTCAATTCCCCTCATCTCCACTAAGCAGGGCTGTAAGCCTTGATATACCGATATTTTTCCCGCTGGCGGGAACCAAGCAACTGAAAAAGACATGTGATGCTAAGGTCACATGTCTTTTTTTAATCAAATTTAATTTCCCGGTCAAACAATTGGCGGATTTCAGTTGTCAGATTGTGCGCGATGAACAAGATCGTTTTGTCCGTCTGCAGCAAACGCGAAAGAATTTCTCGCGTGGCGGCTTGATCAATGGCGCTCGTACCTTCGTCAACCAGCAGCAGCTGGCTGTGGTAAAGATAGCTGCGGGCAAGAACTATTTTTTGCCGCTGGCCGCCAGAGATGTTGCTGTCTTCAACAGCAACCCGCGTATTCAAGCCGTCATGCCAAAGGCGGAGATCCTCACTTAAGTTTACCCGCTCCGCTGTCTGCAGGAGCAATTTCGGATCACTTAAAGCGGGATTGAACATGGTCATGTTTTCAGCAATGCTGCCAGGAAAAAGCCGCGGGTCCTGCGGAAGATAGCCGATTTGACTTAAGTTGGGCTGAATTGTCTGGCCATTTTGGTCCAGGTAATGAATTGTGCCGCTAGCCGGGCTTAGTTCACCCAGCAGCAGCTTGAAAAAAGTACTTTTGCCACTGCCGCTGGCACCACTTAGCAGCACCTTTTCCCCAGGTGCGAGCTTGATGGCGGGATAAGTCAGGGTAAGGTCGGCAAATTCAACAGTCAAGGGACTGCTGGAAAAGCCGGCTGGGGCTTGGCCGCTTTCCGTTTGCTCTGGGACAGGCGTTCTTTGCGCAAGCAGGTCTTGCCGCAGCTTGCGGCTGCCGGAAATTTCTCCCAAGTAGTCAGCCGCGTTTTGCAGATTGCCAAAAAAGTCGCTGTTAAAGGAATCAATGCTGCTGAGCAGGCCAAAAGCCGTCCAGTGACGGATGACCAGAAAAGCGGTCAGGAGCAGGATCAAGCTGCTGCCAAGCGAGTAGGCCAGCTGATTGAGGTAATCCAGTCGGGTGGAGACGGCACTTTTATGCACATGGGCATCTTCCAGCTTTTTGGCCGCCAGACCCGCCTTCTCCTTAAACCAAGCCAAAGACAGGCAGCGGTGCAGGTCGCCAAGGCCGAGCAGCCAGTCGCCAAGAACTTTGAGATAAGCCTGGTTTTGCGCTGCCAGTTTCTGATTGGCTTGGTTGAGCTGCCGGTCAAGCAGGCGGGGCAGATAGATCTGCATCAGGGCGAAAATCAGGCAGGCAATAAAGAGGCTCCAGTGAAAACTGAGCAAGGCACCACCGGCTGCTAGGACGGCTACGCCAGATTTAAAAGCACTGTAAATATTGCGTAAGTAGTTGACGCTCAGCAAGTCCTCTTCCTTAAGCAGCTGGTTTTGTGCCTGGGCGGGATCGTGTGCTTTCGCATCATTGAAGAGATGCAGGGCAACGTCTTGCCGGATCTGCTGCAGGTAGCTTTGAATCAGCTTTTCCAAAGTCAAGTTGCTGTAGTAGGTCAGCAGGGCGCTGAAGAGCAGGCAGGCCAGCTGCAGGCCGAGCATTGGGGCAAAAAGTAGTGCCTGCCGACTTCTCAAGGCGTTGAATTCCAGAGTCAGCGCGTAGGAA
Source organism: Faecalicatena absiana (assembly GCA_017309015.1). Lineage (GTDB taxonomy): Bacteria > Bacillota > Bacilli > Lactobacillales > Lactobacillaceae > Lactobacillus > Lactobacillus absianus. The sequence goes on along the minus strand of JAEDAG010000001.1, from coordinate 122,850 downwards.
GAGCCAACCAGCAGCAAGGAACTTAAAGCAGTGGCTAGAAAGAGCAGACTGCTTTTGAAAGGCTTGTGCAGATAAAATTCTTTAAAATTCATGCTTGCTCCTTTTTGACTAAGGTAATTTCCCGGTCAAAGAGCGCTTTTTGGTCAGGACTAAAATTATGGGCAATGAAAATAATGGTTGCCGGCAATTTGCATAAAGCTTGCAAAATTTTGTCCTGACCAGCATGGTCAACCGCGCTCAACGACTCGTCCAGCAAGAGCAGGGGGAAGGAGTGGCTCAAAGCCCGGGCCAAGACCAGCTTCTGCCTTTGGCCGCCGGAGATGGTCAAATCGTCTAAGGCCAGCTGGCGCTGGGGATCAAGCTTGAGGTCGACTGCTGCCAGACAGTCTTCTGGATCGCAAGCCAGACCGGGCGTGTGCATGGTCACGTTTTCCGCCAAAGTAGCGGGGAACAGGACTGGGTCTTGGGCCAGATAGCCGATTGAGTACGGATCAGGCTGGAAGGCCCGGCCAGCCGCGTCTTTAAAGACAATCTGGCCTTTGTCGGCTTTTAAAGCTCCCATAAGAAGCTTCAGCAGGCTGCTCTTTCCGCTGCCACTGTCGCCAGTGATGAGGATTTTCTCACCGGCATGGATGGTCAAATCAGGATAGGAGATCAGCTGCTTGCCAAAGATTAATGAAAGCTGCTTGATTTCAAGCTTTGCCATCTGGCTGACCGGCTTCAGGCTGTCCTTCTTGCTGCTCTCCTGCAGGCGCGTGAGCCGCTGCCGCAGGCTCTTGGTAGAATTGAGGTAAGAGTAGCTGCCGGAAATGTTTTCCAAAACTGAAAAAAGATTGCTGGCGAAGTAGCCAGCGGCGATGACGCCCCCCAAGGACATCTGTCCCTTAAAGAAGAGGAAGCCGGCAATTAAGGGGATGCTGACAGTGCCTAGTGCGTTGATGATGCTTTGCAGGCACTGGATCTGGCTGTTGATCTTGCGGCGGCTGACTTGCTTGTCGGCTAGCTGTTTGCCGGACTTAAGCAGGGCTTTTTGATAAGCGCCTTTGGCAAAATAACGGCGCAATTCAGCCAGGCCAGCCGTCCACTCAGCAATAGTCGCTAAAAAGTGCTGGTTGGCAGCTGACATTTGCTCTGTAGCCTGGTTGCTGTATTTTTCCAGCAAGCGGGCAATTGCAAAGGAAGCCGCAGTAGTTAAGAGACTGGCAACAAGCAAGAGCCAGTGAAAAGACAGGAGACTGGCAACAAGCAAAAGCGCGTTGATGACGTCGCAGATCAAGTAAAAAAGGACGGTCGCGTAATCGTAAGTCAAGGTATCAAGGTCTTGGCTAAAGTGGTTGGTCATCTCGGAGACGCTGGCTGGCTGCTGGTAATAATGATCGGCCAACTTGTTCCTGATGCTGTGCAAATACTGTTGAGTCTGCTTGCTGAACAGGTAATTAGCTCCGTTAAAAGCCAAGTTCAGCACTAAAGCCAGGAAAAACTGGGCCAGAAGCAGACCGCAAAAAAGTGGGAAGCGGCCGGCAGCGACTTGGTTGACCATTGGCGAGAAAAGATAGGTTGAGGCCACGTCGATGACCTGGGTGGTGACCAGCAGAACGAAGATGATGGCGAAACGGCTTCGGTTGCTGTCGATTATTTTACGTAAAGTCATGGGCAAAAAATTGGTTGTTGTTCAACTCTTTAATCATTTGTTTTAAAGCAATAATTATCATTTTTTTGCCATTTGTTGGCAATTCTTTACTAACTTTAGCTTGATTTTACCAACAATTCAACAACAATAATAAAAAAACATTAATCATTGTTTAATTATGATTTTGCCTTTTTTGCACCTCACTCATTTTTGATTAATTTTTTATATGCTTTTTTGCTTCCACGCTCCAGATCCTTGTTAAACTTATATTCCTGCCAGTTGCTAATGAATAGCAGGTCAAGGTTGTAGTCTTCAGCTTGGTCAATAATTTCTTCTGGCATGCCTACTTGTTCGGCCTCCTTATAAATGCGTAATATATGGAAATCGGCTAATAATAGTCTATCTGTTCAAGCTAGACAAAGCTTTCCTGCAGATATCGCCAGTTTTTGTTGAGGTCAATATTATCCTTCTCTTGTACCAAAGGCAAGATTAGAAGCTATTTGCTTATTCAAATATGCAATTGCGCAAGGGCCTGGCTGCAAATCTATTTGCCGCTGGTCCTTTTCGGGTCGGATGAGTTAGAATAGAAGCATTGATTGAAAAAAGCAAAAATATACATGGAGTGGATTTTTTGAAGAAACGGAAAGATAGCAAAAAGTTGTTGATTCTGCCAGCTGCCCTGCTGGCTTTGGGACTGGCCCAGCCAGTGCAGGCCGCCCACCACGCGCGCGTGCACCGCGTTGCTAAAAAGAAGGCAGTGCTTAGCAAGAAGCGCCTGCAGCTGCTGCAGGGAAAGACGGCCAAGCTGACCTTGAAAAACGGCCGGGGCAAGACCACTTGGACCAGTTCCAACAAGAAAGTCGCCAAAGTCACGTCAAAAGGCAAGGTCAAAGCCATCGCGGCAGGCACGGCCAAGATCGTTGCCAAAAACAGCAAGAAACGCTATACTTGCACGGTCAAGGTTACCGCGGCCAAGCGAGTGTTGACTTTAGCAGCAAATGACGGTTCTGGCCGCCGGCACAAGCTGACCTTCGTCTTGGGCAAGAAGGTCACCCTGCCTGAGACCGGCTTTAGCCGGGAAGGCTACAAGTTCTTGAACTTCAATGCCGCTACTGATGGCAAGGGGCGAAGCTACCGCCTCGCGCGGGCCTATGCCTTTAAGAAAAATACGACCTTGTGGGCCCAGTACCACCAGCTGGTTGACTATACCGTCAACATTGACGCCAACCAGGGCTTTGGCCAAAACGCTGTCTTGCATGAGCAAGAAGGGCAAAGGGTCACCTTGCCAGATTCCGGCTTCAGCAAGCCGGGCTGCGTCCTGGATTCTTTTAACGACAAGGCTGATGGGACTGGGAAAAAATACCGGCTGGGCGAAAGCTATGCCTTAAAAAACGTCACCTTGTACGCCCAATACCGGAGAGAACCAATTTCTCCAGAGCCTGAGCGGGACCTGGGCTTGTGGGCGATCGATGCTTCCGGCAATTTTTACCCAAGCCAGAAGCAGCTGACCACGGTCAACTTTATTGCGGCTGACCAGGCCAAGTACGTGGGACTGGATGACTACTTTGACTACCAGATCATGGCTCTCAAGTTTACCAATGACCTCAACCCGCGCTATTTAGGCGTGCAAATGGGCTGGTCCACGCACGGCTTTATCCTTGATCCTGGCCACAAGTACTTGATCATGGTAAGAAAAAGCAATCAAGCGCCGTTTTCGCAAGCAGAAATTCCGGAAATCGCTAAGCTGGTTCGCTTGGAAAATGCCAACGCTAAGACCCAGAGCACTTCCGGCTTAGCCAAGGCTCCAGTCAGATTCATCGCCCACCGGGGCTACAGCACCAGGTATCCGGAAAACACGACCCTGGCCTTTGAAAAAGCGGGCGAGGAGGCTGGCGTTTGGGGGATTGAGACCGACGTGGCCAATACTGCCGACAACCAGCTGCTGATCCTGCACGACCAAAGCTTGGCGCGGACCACCAATATTCAGGCCGACGATCCTAACTACGGCAAGAGCATCAACGAGCTGACTTTTGACCAGGCAGAAAGCTACAAGATCAAAGGCGTCTTGCCCGGCATTGACCAGGATCATGTCTACGATAACCTCCATCTGCCGACCCTGCGCCAGTACTTGGACATCTGCAAGAAGTCTGGCAAGGAAGCCTTTTTGGAGCTGAAAAACGTCAATAACATGACGGCACTGAAAGAAGTCGTCAAGGAAATCAGCGAGGCGGGGATGCAGGAGCACACGACCCTGATTTCCTTCAATCTTGGGGAACTGGAAGAGGTCAGAAACGTGCTTCCAGGCGGTAAAGAAATCGCGCTGATGGCGATCTACAACCGCCAGCTGCAAGAGGACGACTACATCTACTTGTCCCATCTGCAGGCTGGGGCGGACCGCAACAAGGACACCACGAACGTTGACGAAATTCTCGCTGCCCGCAAGTATGGCGTGGACTACGGGATCTGGACGGTCAGCCATAATGATGCGGCCGTTGACGATTTGATCAAAAACGGAGCCGACAAGGTTACCTTAAACGATGCCAACCTGGTCAGCTCCATGAGCGCGGTCGTTGAAAATTAAGCAAAATCCTGCCTGCTTAGCTTATAATTAAGTCAGCAAATGGAAGAATAGCGTTGATTACTGATTAAAGGACAGGTGAGTCTCATGAACAAGAAATTGTTTCAATTCCTGATCGGGACCGCTTCTGCGGAAAAAGTCAAAGTCGGCAAGCGCAGCAAATTCAAGGTCGATCTTTCCCCCGGCCTCTTGCCGACGGCTTTGCTTGCCTATGCTGTCTACAAGTTCCTGACTAACGACGACTAGGCACAGGCAGACAGTTGAGTCGCAACAGACTCTAACGAATAAAAAGGCTTCTAGAAGTGAAAAACTTCTGGAAGCCTTTTTGGTATCTCAAATCACAGCAGAGGATTGCTGAAGCTCAAAAGTTCCCAACTGGCGCGTTTTCCCACATTCGCTTGCCCAGACTCGTTTCTTTGGCTTAACGGCTCATCGAGGCTCATTCGCTTTTTCCAAGACGAACTTGTAGAAGCGCTCAGCAATCGGGGAGAAGTTGGCATCCTTGCGCCAGGTGAAGTAGAGGTGCTCTTCCAGCTTCGGGGTCAGTGGGACAAAAGTCAGTCCGCTGCCAGGGCTGGTGTCGACCAGGCGGTCAAAAGTCAGCATGATCCCCAGGCCCTCTCTGACAAAAATTGCCCCGTTGTAGGCCAGGCGGAAGCTCCCTTCCAGCTGCAGGCTGCCCATCTTTTCCTGGGCCCAGCGCGGCAGGTCGTGCTCCCAGGCTTCTTCAGAAGCAAACAAGGGCAAGCCGGCCAAGTCCTCGGCCCGGATGGCCTTTTGCTTGGCCAACGGGGAGTCGGTCCGCATGACCGCGCCCCAGGTGTCGGTTTCAGGCAGGGGAAAAGCGGCATACTTGTCGGGATTTGGCTGCTCGCAGACCACTCCAAAGTCGAGGACGCCCCGGTCCAGGCGCTCGTAGACCTGCCCGCGGTCGCCGCTGGTCACGTGGTAGTGGAGCTTGGGGTACTGCTGCTTAAACTGGCTGATCCAGGAGGCCAGCCAGCGGATCTGGTAGGATTCAGCCAGCCCCAGGTAGAGGTCGCCGCCAGTCACCTCATCCCAAGTGCGGAATTCATGCTCGATCTTGTCCGCCATCAGCAAGAGGTCTGCTGCCTGTTCTTTCAATAGCCGCCCCTGTTCAGTCAGTTCAATGCTGAAGCTGTGGCGGGTAAAGAGCTTTTGTCCCAGATCTGCTTCAAGCGCCTTCAGCTGGCGGGAAATGGTGGATTGGCTGACGTGCAGCTGGGCCGCGGCCCGGGTCATGTTCTCGGTTTTGGCGACGGCGTAGAAGTAGCGCAAGGCTTGAATTTCCATGATCGTTTGTCCTTTCTTTTGTTTTGCAAAAAGTGAATATCACGAAGCCGATTATAGGCATTAGCGTCTGGCCTGTCCAGCGTTTAGAATTAAGCTGCAGGCCAGGAAAAGTATAAATAATCCTGAAGAAAAGGCCTGCGGCTTGCATTTGCCGGCCATAGACTGATAATATTAATCAGCTCTAGAAGGAGGCAGCAATATGAAAAAGGACCAGAAATTCCGTCTGCCATTTCGCGGATTGCTCGCTTTTGTCGCCGTAGTTGCTTTGTTGATGATCGGCGGCATGATCGGCCAGCATCTGCCAAAGGCCGGCCATGAGACCGTGTCAGAAGCGACTATTTCCAGCCGCCTGGCTGACATCGGCGAGCTGTCGACGGAAAAATATACCTACACTGGCTTATACAAATTGACTCAGGGCGAGATTCCCTTGATTACCCAGAAGGGCTTTTCCATGGTCTACACGGCCAACTTCAAGGCCGGAATCAAGGTCAAGGACGTGCAGGTCAAAGTTGACCAAAGCAAGGTGACGGTGATCCTGCCTGCGGCCAAGATCCTGAGCGCGGCCATTGATCCGGCATCGATCAAGTTCTATGACCAAAAAGCCGCCCTGTTCAATTGGAGTCAAAAGGAAGACGTGACCAAGGCCGAAAAGGCGGCTCTTAAGCGGGCACAAGCAGCGGCAATTAAGGCCGGCATCTTGACCAGCTCGGAAACCAGCGCCAAGAAGCTGGTCAAGCAGCTGCTCAAAGGCAAGCTCGGCGGCCGCCGGCTGGTTGTCCTTCAAGCATAGCAGCAAAGGCAGGCAAGTTTAAATCGCGGGATTGTCCCGCGATTTTTTGTTTTTCGCCGGCACTTATTTTTTACAAGAAGCTGGCGAAAGCATAAACTTAGTAATACAGACAGATTTGTTGCTGATAGAGAAGGAAAAAGAAATGACGACCAAGTTTAATAACAAGTATTTTGCAGGCGAAAGAATCCTTTTTGGCGCCAATAGCCTCGAGCTCAAGGACTGCGTGTTTGGCACGGGTGAATCTCCCCTTAAGGAATGCCGCGATCTGCAACTGACTGATTCCGTGTTTACCTATAAGTACCCCCTCTGGTACAGCGAAAACGTGCGCGTGGAGCGGACGACTTTTGAAACCATGGCCCGGTCGGGGATCTGGTACACGAACAAGATTACAGTGGCCAACTCTGCCCTCCAGGCCCCAAAGCTCTTCCGCCGTTGCCAAGGGGTGACTTTGGACCACGTCCACTTCGGGGATGCCGAGGAAACCATGTGGACCTGCAAGGACATCCGGATTGCTGACAGCCAGATCAATGGCAACTACTTTGGCAAAGACAGCGAGAATATCTACCTGGACCACGTTTCCATCATCGGCAACTATGCCTTTGACGGGGCCAAAAACATCGAAGCCCACCACTGCACTTTCGTGACCAAGGACAATTTTTGGAACTGCGAAAACGTCACGGTCTATGATTCGGTCCTGGATGGGGAATACCTGGCTTGGAACAGCAAAAACGTGACTTTGGTCAATTGCACCATCCGCTCTGACCAAGGCTTGAACTACATCGACCACTTGACCATGAGAAACTGCAAGCTGATCGATTCTGACCTGGTCTTTGAATATGTTTCCGGGCTGGACGCCGAATTGGCGGCGCCGGTGGTCAGCATCAAAAATCCCGTTTCCGGCCGGGTCAAGGTTCCGGAAATTGGCCAGCTGATCATGGATGAGGATAAAATTATTCCTGAACAGACCGTGATTGAGTGCGAAAAGATTGGCGAGCGGATCGCGGCATCCGACTTGAACCAAGCAGCAGCGCGTTGATTTTGCGCGGGAGGCAAAGATGAGCAAATACGATTTTACGACCATTCCGGTCAGAGAGCAGAATTCCATCAAGTGGGGCAACCTGCGGCCAGGAGAGCTGCCAATGTGGATTGCTGACATGGATTTCGCGACCGCCCCGGAGATAATCGAGGCCATGCAGCAAAAGCTGACGGTGGGAGCTTTTGGCTATGAAGACCTGCCGGATGAATATTTCAAGGCCGTGGCTGACTGGGAAGCAAAGCAGCATGGCGTCCGGCCGGATGAGGACTGGGAGATCTACGTCACCGGCGTCGTTCCGGCCATTTCCTCCATTGTCCGCCGGCTTGCCCACCTGGGCGACCAGGTCTTGGTGCAAGAGCCGGTCTACAATATTTTTTACAACTCGATTGAGAACAATGGCCGCCGCGTCCTTTCCAGTGACCTGGAATATGATCCCGGCCAGCGGCAGTACCGGGTTGACTGGGCGGATCTGGAGCGCAAGCTGGCTAATCCCTTGACCACGCTGATGATCTTCTGCAACCCCCACAATCCGATCGGCTATGTCTGGACTAAAGAAGAGGTAGAGAGAATCGCGGCTCTGTGCCACAAGCATCATGTCGTGCTCGTGTCCGACGAAATTCACGCCGACTTGGTCAGAGAGGGGCGGGACATGACTCCGGCCTTTGCGGTGACTGGGCCAGCCCGCTCCAGCGTCATCTCCCTGGTGTCGCCAAGCAAGACCTTCAACCTCGCGGCCTTGCACGCGGCAACGGCCATCATTCCTGATGAGAACCTGCGAGCGATCGTCAACCGCGGCTTCAACAGCGAAGAGCTGGCTGAGCCCAATCTCCTGGCGGTGCCGGCGACTATCGCGGCATATGAAGAAGGGGACGAGTGGCTGAAGCAGCTGAAACGGCAGCTGCGGGAAAACTTCGCCTATGCTGAAACTTTTATCAAGGACGAAATTCCCGCCGCCAAGGCCATCAATGGGACGGCCACCTACCTTTTGTGGGTTGACGTGTCCCAAGTGACGGGGGATGCCCGCAAGCTGGCTGCCTATCTGCGGGCAGCGACGGGTCTGATCCTTTCCCCTGGCAATATCTACCGGGGACAGGGGGCTTCCTTCATCCGGATCAACCTGGCCTGTCCGCTGGCTTCAGTCAAAGACGGGCTGGACCGGCTCAAGCGGGGGATTGCCACTTATCAAGAATAGAAAAAGCCATTGCTTTTTGGCTGAAGATCATATTTTCTTCACAGCCAGGGCAAAGGCTTTTTATTACATTGAGGGCGAGAAAACTTGGCATTTCAATGCCGAGTTGAATCGCCCCCTTTTTTGCTTTAGCACGTGAACGTTAGTTCGGTATGCGATATAATATAAATAGCTAAAGGACTGCAAATGCTGGAAGAAGGTGCAACTCATATAGTTAAATACGAATTCAGAAATGATGAGCCAGATATCATCCATTGACGAGGCTACGTATACAACCTCGATTACCACATCGTCTGGTGTACCAAGTATCGCAACCAAACCTTGGCTAATCCGATTATTGTCGATTCATTCAAGGACAAGTTCCTTCAGATCTGCCGTGAGAAGGCATTACGGCCAAGTGGCTTTTTGAAAAGTATCCGGAAATGATGAAGGAATACTTCTGGGGTGGTCACGTCTGGTTACCGAGCTATTACGCAGGAAGCATTGGAGTGGCAACCGAAGCCGTCGTCAAGAAATACATTGAGACGCAATGAAATAGACCATTTCACTAAACGCTAGAAGGGAGGAAGCGACATGGCAATACGCAAGCGCAAGTCAGATCTGCCGGAATATGGAGTAAAAATCAGATTGTACCCGACTCTCGTACAACAAGCCAAACTTAGACAGTTCTTTGGCAATGACCGCTTCCTCTGGAATCAGCTTGTCAGCCTCTATCAGGAACGCTACAAGAACAACAAGAAATCAAAATTGTTAACGGAATTCGATCTTAACAATCTGCTTCCCGCTTTAAAGAACGAATATCCATTCCTCAAGGC
>JAEDAG010000001.1:0-112923 GCA_017309015.1 Faecalicatena absiana | reverse complement strand
TGCTCAAAATGCGGCAAGGATACGGGCAAGAAGCCACTGTCAGTGCGGGAATGGGACTGCCCATTCTGCAAGGCGCATCATGACCGTGACATCAATGCATCAATCAATATTTTGCTTAAAGGACTTGCCCAGCTCTGAGAGAGCTGGGCAAGCAAAAAATCGTACCGTCAAGCAGCAGTCAATGCGGCTTGGCGGAATCGTCGGAGGGGGCACTTCCGTGATAAATAGACTGACCTCTGTTTTTGCACTGCTGTTCAGCTTGCTGGACAGAACCAGTAAAAAAGCAGGCTTGGCTTCGGTCAAGCCTGCTTGCAAGAATAAGTTGGTCGTTCTCAGAAGCTGTAGGCTGCGCGTGAGCACTAGCCTATAAAGAAACCCCCGACCTTGGTCGGGGGAGCATGTCATATTTGCCTGGCACAGTATAGTCAGGCAGTCTGAGCTTAATAATGCTAAAATAAAGTAATATAGAAAATGCAGCTATTGCAGTGGACTTGCGGCCCATTAGTGAGAAAGGGGAAAGCAAAAATGAAAATCTTAATGGTTGAAGATGATGCCTCAGTGTCAGAAATGATGGACCTCTTCTTTAAGAAAGAGGGCTGGGAGGAAGATCCGGCTTATGACGGGGAAGCAGCGGTTGAAAAGTTCAAGGCCCACCCCCACGACTATGACCTTATTACCTTGGACTTGAACCTGCCGAAAAAGGACGGAATTCAAGTGGCCCGGGAAATCCGCCAGATCTCGCAAACCGTGCCAATTATCATGCTGACGGCCCGAGATTCGGAATCTGACCAGGTTCTGGGTCTGGGCATCGGGGCTGACGACTACGTTACCAAGCCATTCAGCCCCTTAGCCTTGATCGCCAGAATCAAGGCCTTGCACCGGCGGGTCATGCTGGATGGGACCAGCAGCCAGGAAGAGAGCAAGAGCGACTATGATCTGGCCACGACCCACATCAAGATTTCCAAGAGCCGGCGCGAGGTTACCTTTGATGACAAGCCAGTCACCGGCTTGACGCCAAAGGAATTTGACCTCCTGTACACCATGGCGCAAAAGCCCAAGCAAGTCTTTTCCAGAGAGCAGCTTTTGGAGCAGGTTTGGGGCTATGAATACTTTGGCGAAGAAAGAACGGTTGACGCCCACATCAAGAAGCTGCGCCAGAAGCTGGAAAAGATGGGGCCGCAGATCATCCAGACGGTCTGGGGCGTGGGCTACAAGTTTGACGACTCTCAGGTTAAGCAATGAAGCTGATTTATCAACATATTCTGAGTTTTTTGGTCATTATTCTGACCTCAACGCTGATCATTGGCTTTTCAGCCATCAATTATGAAAAAAGCCAGGCCTACCAGAACAACTTTGCCCGCATGGAGGAGTACGCGGCCAACTTGTCCCGCCTGCAGTGGGGGGACGTGAAGGCATCAGCTGACAGCAATTCTGCCAAGGGCCGGCACAAGTTCGAGCTGCCGATCGGGAGCGAGGAAAGCCAGAGCCAGCTCAATCCCTTCTTCTTGCAGAAGCTGACCTTCGTCATGAGCGATGAAGGGGTCAAGATCTTTATGATGGACAAGGACTTCTCCACTACCTACCCAGTGGGTGGCTACCAGCTGCTCAAGCCAGCGGCGCAAAAGCTGCTCAAGTCCGGCCAGGTCGTCCGGATCAAGAATGACCACGGGACTGACCAGCAGTCGCTCAATCCGAAGCTGCAGGGGCGGGCCAAGCTGAAAAGCAGCCAGAAACAGAGCAGCAGCGGGAGAAAGCATCTTTTTGCCACTGCCAGCTACACCTGGGTGATCATGCCGCAGTTCGTCAAGACCGCCACTGGCTCCAAGAAGTTCGTCGGGGCCATCATGGTTGGCTCCCAGGTCAAAGACGTCATGCAGCCGGTGGACATGGCCAAGGCCAACTTAGGCCGGGCTTTGGTCATCACCTTCGTGGTCAGCCTGATTCTGAGCTTCATTTTGGCCTACTACCAGACCGGCCGGATCAAGCGGCTGTCCGTTGCCGCCCGGCAGGTTGCTTCGGGTGACTTGACCGTGCAAGTGCCGCACCGGAGCTCGGATGAGATTGACGAATTAGCCGAAAACTTTGATGAGATGGTGGTCTCCTTGAAGAAGTCCAATGAAGAGATCAAGGCGCAAGAGAAACGGCGGGACCAGTTCATGCAAGACGTGGCCCATGAGATGCGGACGCCGCTGACGACGATCAATGGGCTTTTGGAAGGGCTGGCGTATGATGCCATTCCCGAAGAATCCATCCCCCAGTCCATTTCCCTGATGCAGCGGGAAACCAAGCGCTTGATCCGCTTGGTCAACAAGAACCTGGACTATGAAAGAATCCGGACGGGCAAGAGCCAGCTGACCAAGAGCAAGTTCAACGCCAGCGTCATCTTGGGCGACTTGAAGCAGCAGCTGCTCCAGAATGCCCAAAAGAATGGCGACGTGCTGGAAGTTGACGCGCCGGATGAGATCATGACTTATGCTGACCAGGACCGCTTCAAGCAGATCATGGTCAACTTGGCCCAAAACGCCATTCAGTTTACGAAGAATGGCAAGATCGTGATCAAGGGCTGGCGGGTACCGCATGGTTCCCGCTTCAGCGTCGCGGACAACGGGATTGGGATGAGTCCTGACCAGACCAAGTACATTTTTGAGCGCTTCTACAAGGCCGACCCAGCCCGGGCCCGCTATGGCGGCACCGGTGAGTCAGGCCTGGGCCTGTCGATCGTCTTGTCCCTGATCCGCCAGCATGGCGGGGAGATCAAGGTTGATTCTGAACTTGACAAGGGATCGACCTTCACGATAACCTTGTACGACCAAGGCTTTGAGAAAAAGTATTCAGACGACAATTAAGGAGTCTGGGAAAAAATAAGTCAAGACAGCAAGGTCTTAGGACGCTCATCTAATTTAGATGAGCGTTTTTTGGATTTGGACAATCGAATGTGGGAAAACCACGGCAGTAGGGAACTTTTGAGCTTCAGCAGCTCTCTGCTGTGATTTGAGATAGATAAAAAAGGCTTCCAGAAGTTTTATCACTTCTAGAAGCCTTTTTTATTTGCTAGGGTCTTTTTCCCAGACGCCTTATTTGTTGCTGGAGCTGGCTGAACTCTGGCTGCTTGAACTGGAGCTGGAGCTGGAACTTGTGCTGGATTGGGAATTCAAGACCGCGTCTGGAACTTGGGTGATCTCGCTTTCCCGCTTGCGCAGTTCCGCGGCATCCGTCTTATACAGGCTGGTCGTCGACTTGCCCTTCTGGCTGATCAGGGCCGTTGAGCTGCTGCCCAGGTCATTGATCAGCTGCATCATTCGCTGGTAGTTGTCCGTATAGTCGTACGTAGTTGGCAGGACTGGGGAGAAGCCGGCCGGGGTGTAGTAGCGGAGCAGGTTCTTGTTGTTCAGGGTATCGGAAGCGCCCAGGGACATCTTGCCATAAGCGGCCAGCAAGGCAATTTCCTTCTTCTGCTGGTCGCTGAACTCGGTCAGCTGCTTGCCGCTCTTGCTGTCATAGACGTCGCCCTTGATCCCTTTGCCGCCGATGATCGTGTACTTCGGCGTGATGATCGTGCCGTTTCTGAAGACGACGATCTGCTTGTGCTGCTTGGACAGGATATCCGTGCCAAATTGAACGTAGCCCTTGGTGGAGACGCCCAAAAGGTGGAGCAGGGTCGGCAGGACGTCGATCTCGCCGGCATACTCGCTCTTGATTCCGCCCTTGAGGTTGGAAGCATGGAGCATGAAGGGCACCTTCTGCATCTGGGCGGTGTTGCAGCTTGACCAGTCATTCGGGTCAGCCCCGATGATCGGTGCCAGCGTAGTGTATTCTTCGTTGCTCAAGCCGTAGTGGTCGCCGTAGATCATGATCAATGACTTGTCGTAGAGTCCGGTCTTTTTCAAGTAGGCAAAAAATTCCTTCAAAGCCTGGTCCAGATAATGGGCGGTCATAAAGTAATTGTTGATCGTCGCGTCGCTGGTGTTGGTCGTCTTGAAGCTCTTGTCCTGGTCCTGGCTGTCCAAGTCAAAGGGCGTGTGGTTGGTGACCGTGATGAACTTGGCATAGAAGGGCTGCTGCATCCGTTCCAGGTACTTGACGCTTTCGGCAAAAAGCAGCTTGTCCTTGAGTCCGTAGCCAGAGCTGTCGCCTGTTTGCTGGCTGAAGTAGCTCTGGTCAAAAAAGTAGTTGTAGCCCATGTTCTTGTAGACGTCGTTCCGGTTCCAGAAGCTGCCCACGTTGCCGTGGAAGACGGCGGACGTGTAGCCGCCAGCCTGGCTCAGGATTTGCGGGGCCGCTTGGAAGGTATTGGTTGAGCCCAGCGAGGTGAAGAGGGAGCCGTCGGAAATCCCATAAGTGCTGGTCTCCAGCATGTTTTCCGCGTCGCTAGTCCGCCCCAGGCCGACCTGGTGGTAGAAGTTGGCGTAGGCCAGGGTGTGCTTGTCCCGATAAAGCGAGTTCAGGAAGGGGGTGACCTCCTTGCCGTTGACCTTCAGGCCAATCAGGAACTGCTGGAAGCTTTCCAGGTGGATGATGATCACGTTTTTGCCCTTTTCAGCGCCAAAGTACTTGGGGTTGGGCTTGGCGTAGTTCTTGCTGGTAAAGTCCAGGATCTTGTTCAGTTCCGTAGCGCTGGCGTTCTTGGTGACCGTGGCGCTGGATTCGTTCTTGATGGCGTCATAGACCGTAAAAGAGTCAATCCCCAGGTACTTGACCACGTAGGTCCGGTCAAAAGTGTTCTTTAAAAGCCGCGGCCGGTTGCATTCGGCGATCATCATGTTCAAAAAAAGCATGAAAAAGCCAAACGAGGTGACCGCGAAAGAACTTGAGAAGCCATATGACTTCTGGTCGATCTTGATCACCTTGCAGACCAGCAGGAAGATGATGACGATCAGGTCAAGCCAGATCAAAAGGTCGCTGGCCTGCAGCAGGGCCGCTGAGCTCTTGCCAAGGCCCTGTGAGACCTTGCTGATGTTGGTCATGGTCTTGATCGTGATAAAGTCCGTGAATTGCCGGTAATAGAGGACGTTGGCAAACAAAAGGGCCGTGTTCGCCGCGTCAATGGCCAGCATGGCAATATAGGAGACCAGAGGCTTGGTAAAGTAAAAGCCGAGACTGATCAAAATGATGCTGGCCCCCAAAGGACTGAGCCACATAATGATGTGCTGGAGCGGATTCGCGATGCCCAAATTAAAGTCGGCATAGGCGACAAAAAGGTACTTGAGCCAGTAGCAGCAGACCAGCAGGGCCAAAAAGCCCGTTCGGGTCTGCACCGCCCGAAAGATGTTGCGCTTTTTCAAAATATTTGTTCTCCTTTTATCCTTCTTAATTTTAAAGGTTGCGGCAAAATTAGACAAACTTTTCCTGAGAGTTAGGACTTTCTTTAAATTTTTGTCCCCGTAAAACTTGTATAATTGAGGAAAACAATAGAGATGGGACCACAATCATGCTATTTTTAGGATCACTTTACAATTTTCTAGCCAGCCAGTACGCGACCAGGATCAACCACTTTCCTTTGGTCAAGCTGACCTTTCAGGGCCTGGACAAGACCCTGTTCTATTTCTTGATCTTTGCCATCCTCCGCTTGATCTGGCTGCTGGCCATTAGAAGGCGGCGGACGGTCAAATCCGAATTCGGCTTGTGGGTCTTCGTCTTTTACTTCCTCCTGGTCTTGATGCTGACGACTTTTCGCTCCTCCTACTTTCCTTGGGAGCTCGATTTCCACTGGCACCGGTCCCCGACCAATATCAACCTGGTCTTTATGAAGAATACCTGGAAACTGATCTATGCCCAAAGCAAGGTCGACTTTTACTACAACTCCTTTGGCAACGTCCTGGCCTTTGTCCCATTTGGTGCCTTAATGCCCAATGTTCTCAGGAAAAAGCACTGCCTCTGGCAGGTCTTCTTCTTAGGCGTCTGCTCATCAGTCATGATTGAGTTCTTGCAATTTTTGCTGATAACTGGAGTTTCAGACGTTGATGATGTTTTTTTTTATGCATGCGGTGTACTATTGGGGTATGGGCTCTATGCATTGCTGGTTTTGTTAAATTCAGGCAAAAAAAGCGATAAGCACTAGCAATGAAAGGGTAACAATGATATTATTATCTTGTGAATGATTTATTTAACATTTTCTAGTAAGGAAGCTGAAACATGAATAGTGTAGTTAGTTTTGACAGCAGTAAATTGACTCCTTTCGTTCACGAAAACGAACTTAAGGAAATGCAAGCAATGGTTGACGCCGCAGATAAGGAATTGCGTGAAGGCACTGGTGCCGGCAACGACTTCCGTGGCTGGCTCAACCTGCCAGTAGACTATGACAAGGACGAATTCGCCCGCATCAAGAAGGCCGCTAAGAAGATCCAAAGCGACTCAGACGTCTTGATCGGGATCGGGATTGGTGGCTCATACTTGGGTGCCCAAGCTTCTATCGAATTCTTGAACTCATCATTCTACATGGCTGAAAAGAGCGACTATCCAAAGGTTGTCTTTTGCGGCAACAGCCTGTCAGGCACTTACCTGTCAGACTTGATCAACTGGCTGGGCGACAAGGACTTCTCCTTGAACATCATCTCCAAGTCAGGTACCACTACTGAACCATCAGTTGCCTTCCGCGTCTTGAAGGCCAAGCTGATCGAAAAGTACGGCAAGGAAGAAGCCGCAAAGCGGATCTACGCAACTACTGACCGCAAGAAGGGTGCCTTGAAGACTGAAGCCGACGCTGAAGGCTATGAAGAATTCGTAGTTCCAGATGACGTTGGTGGCCGCTTCAGCGTCTTGTCAGCCGTTGGCTTGCTCCCAATTGCCGTTTCCGGCGCCAACATCGACGAATTGATGCAAGGTGCTGCTGACGCCCGGGCCGCTTACACTGACACTGACGTAAGCAAGGATTCTCCTTACCAATACGCTGCTTTGAGAAACATCCTTTACCGCAAGGGCTTCACCACTGAATTGCTTGAAAACTACGAACCAACCATCAGAATGTTTGGCGAATGGTGGAAGCAATTGATGGGTGAATCAGAAGGCAAGGACCAGAAGGGGATCTACCCATCAAGCGCCAACTTCACCACTGACCTGCACTCACTGGGCCAATACATCCAAGAAGGCCGCCGCAACTTGATGGAAACCGTTGTCCGCGTGGCTGGCCCACGGGCTGACGTTGCTATCCCAGGCGACAAGGAAAACCTTGACCAATTGAACTTCCTGGAAGGCAAGACCATGAACTACGTCAACGACCGCGCCTACGAAGGCGTTGTCCTGGCCCACACCGACGGCGGCGTGCCAGTTATGACGGTCAACATTGCTGACCAAAGCGAACATACTTTGGGCTACCTGATCTACTGGTTCGAACTGTCAGTAGCCATCTCAGGCTACCTGAACGGGATCAACCCATTCAACCAGCCAGGTGTTGAAGCTTACAAGCGCAACATGTTTGGTCTGCTTAACAAGCCAGGCTACGAAGACCTGCACGACGAACTGACCAGCCGTCTGTAATCCTGGCCGCGAAAGAGCGAAGGCATTTGCCTTCGCTCTTTTTGCATGGTTCTAAATTTTGCTTATGCATGACGGGAATTTTAGGGAGAAATTTTTAGCAAAAAGTGTAACGGCTGTCATTTTCGCCATTATTCAGGTCGTGCAAAAAATTGAAACGCTTAATTTCTTTTTGACCGCCTTTTGATTTTTTTATGTGGATTGCTTTAATTATAAATCCAGCTACAATTGAACTTGTGAGGTGGGGTTGGATTTATTGAGGAACAACTGCACTAAGCGCTATCTAAAAACTAAAACTAATTTACGATTGGCTGCAGCGATCAGCCAGGCAAAGCAGCATCCCTTGGTGAGAGGGGGATGCTGCTTTTGTTTTGCAACAAATTCCGGATTTGGTCCTTTTTTGCGTTTGACATGATAAAAGAATGAGGACTAGTGCTAAAATTTAAAGTGACGAGAATGTATGCGCTAACATTAAGCGCGGTACTTATGCAACGTATAGGGGGGATTAAAATGTCATCGAGAAGATTTGCCTTGACTGGGGTTGCCTTGGCCGCTTTGGCCTTAAGCGCCTGCAGCCAAAAGCAGAGCACCAAGAATGAACAGGACCTGAACTGGTCGGTTGGCGGGGAAATTACCACGATGGATCCGTCCAAGGCCACGGACGTGGTCAGCTTCACGCAGATGATCAACTCCATGGAGGGGCTCTACCGCAACGTCAAGCAGGGGCAAGAGCCAGGACTGGCCACCAGCGCCAAGGTTTCCAAGGATGGCTTGACCTACGTCTTCAAGCTTCGCAAGTCCAAGTGGAATGACGGCACTCCAGTGACTGCCAAGGATTTCGTCTACTCCTGGCGGCGGACGGTCAATCCCAAGACCGAGGCTGAGTATGCCTACCTGTTTTCCGGGATCAAGAATGCCGATGCCATTCAAAACGGCAAAAAGCCGGTTTCCAGCCTCGGGATCAAGGCTGTGGGCAAATACCAGCTGGTAGTCACTTTGGAGAAGCGGATGGCCTATTTTAAGGATCTGATGGCCTTTCCGGTCTTCTTCCCGCAAGAGGAGCGAGCCATCAGGAAATACGGCGACAAGTACGGGACGGCCTCCAAGTACATGGCCTACAACGGGCCTTTCCTGCAAAAAGGCTGGAGCGGGAGCAACCTGTCCTGGAAGCTGGTCAAGAACCCGGACTACTGGGACAAGGACCAGGTCAAGCTGGACCAGATCAGCTTCACGGTCAACAAGACGGCATCGACCGCCTACAACCTCTATGAGTCAAAGAAGATCGATGCTTTAGGCCTGGACTCCAACTTGACCAAGCAGTTTAAGGGCAAGAGCGGCTATTACAGCCTGGCCAACGGCGGGACCTACTACCTGGAGCTGAACGAAAAGAATCCTAACCTGGCCAGCAGCAATATCCGCAAGGCCATCTCCCTGGCTATCAACCGGGAGGACCTGGTCAGGATCCTGGGCGGGAACAACCAGGCGGCCAGCACGTATACGGCCAAGGGGCTGACGAGCGTCAAGGGGCAGGACTATACCAGCTTGATCTCACCGTCAGCCAAGAAGCTGTATAAGTACCAGCCAAGCCTGGCCAAGGAATACTGGCAAAAAGGCTTAAGCGAACTGGGCAAGAGCGGGATGACCCTAAACCTGCTGACCAGCGACAGCGACAGTGCCAAGAAGACCGGGGAGGCGCTGCAGAGCATGCTGGAGACCAAATTGCCCGGCTTGAAAATAACCGTGACCAGCGTGCCGTTCAAGACCCGGCTGGCCCGGCGGGAATCCGGCAAGTTCCAGCTCTGCGGGTCAGATTGGATTGCCGACTTCGGCGACCCGATTTCCTTCCTGGAACTGCTGACCAGCAGCAACGCCTCCAACTACGGCTCCTGGAAGAACAGCCGCTATGACCAGCTGATCGCGGCCTCCAAGGACACGAATGACCAAGCCGCCCGCATGAAGGACATGAGCGAGGCCGAAAGCATCCTGCTCAGCGATGCCGGGGTCGTTCCGATCTACTATGAAGACGATGCCTGGCTGATCCGGCCAAGCGTCAAGGGCTGGGTCTGCAACCGCAGCGAATGGAACTTCAAGAAGGCCTATGTCAGCAAGTAGAGCGAAAAAATAACAAGCAGCAAAAAAGCCAAGCTTCGAGGAAGCTTGGCTTTTCTGATTATTGCGATGTCCGGGCTCGAACCGGAACATTATGGATTCAGAGTCCACTGCCTTACCGATTTGGCTACATCGCAGTAAATCACCCGTACGAGAATTGAACTCATGACTCCACCTTGAGAGGGTAGCGTCTTAACCACTTGACCAACGGGCGAGTCATAACCGACATGTTTTATTGTGCGCTTCTTTGACTTATTTGTCAAATTTTTTCCAAACTTTTTCCAAAAAAATTCTGCTTACTCTATAATAACCTGTAGATTGTTATTGAGAAGGGTGGTTTCATGATCAATTTTCCTAAGACCCAAAACCTGATCGAGTCCCTGGTATCGGAAAGAATCGTGCCTGGCGTCAACTATGCCTTTATGAAGGGTGACCAGGTCTTTGCCTCAACTGTAGGCTTTGCCGCGCTCTATCCCCAAAAGACCCAGCTGAGTCCCTTTGCCGTCTATGACCTGGCTTCCTGCACCAAGGTCCTGGCTACGGGGGCGGTCCTTTTAAAGCTGTATGAAGAGGGGCGGGTCAGTTTTGACGACTGCCTGACCAAGTACGTCCCGGAATTTGGCGACGATCGGGTCCGCCTTTGGCACCTGCTGACCCATACCTCGGGGATCAGGGGCTGGATTCCCAACCGCTCCAGCCTGAGCGGGGAGGATCTGCTGAAGGCGATTGTGGGCCTGCCGGTGACGGATGAGTTTGAAAGCGTCGTCCGCTATGCTGACACCAATTTCGTCTTGCTGGGCTTGGTTGTTGAGCGGATTTTGGGCCAGCCGGTGCAAACGGCCGCGGCGGACATGATCTTTCGTCCAGCCGGCCTGACTGAGACCACTTTTCACCCTGACCGGCAAGAGTGCGTGCCTACGGAACTGGTCAACGGAACGGTTCTGCAGGGGATCGTGCATGACCCCAAGGCCCGCCAGCTAGGAGCGCGCTGCGGGTCGGCCGGCCTGTTTTCAACGGTCAAGGACCTGGTCTTGATGGGCCAGGCCTATACGGGTGTGAATCCAAGCCTGCTTCCGATCAGCCAGGACGCGATTGCCCAGCTCTATGCCGTGCGCACGCCTAATGGCCTGCAGCCGCGCGCCTGGGGCTGGAACCTGGTCTTTGATCCCCAGGACAAGTACCCGCTCATCTACCACACCGGCTTTACCGGCACTTTGATCATGTACGACCGCGTCAAGCAGTCCGGCTTGGTCATGCTGACCAACCGGGTCCACCCCAGCCGGCACAACCAAATCTTTTTGACCATGCGCAGCCGGATCATCAACAGCTTTTTGGCGGAAAACAAGTAGAAAGACGAGGACCAAGCGATGAAAAAACTGACCACCAAGGAAAAATTGGGCGCCTGCGGCGTTCTGTACGCCGGGATCTTGATCCTGCTCGGGCAGATGAACAGCCGCCTGATGCCCCTGTTTCTGTTGACCCTGTTTGCTTCCCTGGGCGTGGCGGCCTTAGAAGGACTCTTGTGGCTCGTTACGGCCATGCGCGGCCAGTCCAACGCTACTTTCAAGGCGGTGACGATTGCTGCCCTGCTCCTGGCCTTGATCAACCTGATCGCCGTGGCCACGACCGCGATCTGATAATGCGACAGTAGAGTACTTTTGAGATACATAAAAAGACTTCCAGAAGTTATTTCACTTCTAGAAGTCTTTTTATTCGTTAGATTTTTTGCCAGACTCTTGCTTGCTTTAGTTGATCCGCCGCTTAAGCACGCCCTTGTCGGCAAAGACCTGGCGCAGGTGCAGCATGGCGGTGTAGGTTGACAGGATGTAGATCTTGTCGTTTGGCGCCTGCTTGAAGGCAGTGAGGAGCTGGTCAAAGTCCGGCTCCGTGATCATCTTGTCCGGGTCAAGCCCGGCAACTTCCAGACGCAAGTGCATGTCCTTATGGCGCTCGCCGCCGACGATGATCTGGTCGATCTGCTCCTTGTTCAGGCTTTCGAAGTTTCCGTCCCAGATCCAGCTGGTGTCGATCCCGTCAGCGTGGTGGGCGTTGAGGAGGGCGGCTAGGGTGTAGTGGTCCTGCTCCGTGTTCAGGAGGCTCAAAACCTCGTTTAAGCCGACTGGGTTCTTGACCAGGATGATCTCAATCTGCTTGCCCGCGTAATTGATCAGTTCCTGACGGCCGAAAATCCGCTTGTTCTTGGCAAAAGCATCCGCGATCTCGCTCGCGGAAACGCCAAATTCGCTGGCCGTCGCGAAAGCGGCCAAGGCATTGTAGATATTGTAGGTCCCGCCGATATTGACGGAAAATTCCTGCCCTTCGATGGTGAAGCGGATCCGGCTGGGGGTCTGCTCGCTGATCTTTTCCAGCTTGTAGGCCAGCTTTGGCCGCTCGTAGCCGCAGCTTGGGCAGAAGAAGTCGCCCAGGTTGGCATAGGAGATGCAGTGGTAGTGCAGGATGTGGTTGCACTTTGGGCACAGGACGCCGTCGGTGTTGACCGCGGCCTTCAGGTCGTTTTGCGGCTTGTCCTGGCTGGTCTCAAAGCCAAAGAAGACTTTGGGGTTTGGCAGATCAACGGAAGAGAAGATGCTGGCATCCCCGTTGGCGATGATCTTGGCGTCAGGAGCCAGCTTGATCCCGTCGACGATCTTTTCATAGGTCGTGTAGATTTCGCCGTAGCGGTCCATCTGGTCGCGGAAAATGTTGGTCAAGACGAAAGCAACTGGGTGGACCAGCTGGGTAACGCGCTTGACGTTGGCTTCATCGACTTCCAGAACGGCCAGCTTGCGGCTGCCTTTCTTGCTCTTGTGGGCCAAAAAGGCGGTCACGATCCCCTGGGCCATGTTGGAGCCGGAAGGGTTGGTCAGGATGTCGCCGTACTTTTCCCGCAAAGTCTGGGTAATCAAAGCCGTGGTCATGGTCTTGCCGTTGGTCCCGGTGACGATGATCGTTTCATAGTCCCGGCCAAGCTGCTGCAGGACATCGGGGTCGATCTGCATGGCAAGCTTGCCTGGGAAGCTGGTCCCGCCCTTTAAAACGTTGTGAAGGAACCAGTATGAGGAGCGGCCGGCCAAGGTCGCGATATTGGATTTAATAGTCATTATTAATCTTCCTTGTTCTTGTTTTTCTTCAAACTTATCAACAATCTTACCATAATAACCGAAATTAGTTAGTGGAATGCCTGCAATCTTAAGAAAAATACTCTATACTTATTTGAGTGAAAAAATTTTAAGGTGGAGATTATGGCACAGTTCTTTTTCGAATACGGCGCGATGGGCAGCGGCAAAACGATTGAAATTTTGAAAGTCGCCCACAACTATGAAATCCAAGGCCGGAAGGTCATGCTGATGACTTCGGCCGTGGACACCCGCTCAGGCCAGGGGGTCGTTGCCTCCCGGATCGGGCTCAGCCGCGAGGCGAGAGTCATCGAAGACGACATGAACCTGTTTGACTATATCAAGCAGCTTAACCAAGAGGACATGGACAAAGACGGGCAGCCTTTGGCTGCCGTCCTGATCGATGAGGCCCAGTTCTTGAAGAAGCATCAGGTCATTGAATGCGCGCGGATCGTCGACGAGCTCCATATCCCGGTCATGGCCTTTGGGCTCAAGAATGACTTTCAGAATCATCTTTTTGAAGGCAGCGAGTATCTTTTGCTCTATGCTGATAAAATAGAAGAGATGAAGACGATCTGCCATTTTTGCGGGCACAAGGCGATCATGGCCTTGCGCTACAAGGATGGCCAGCCTGTCTATGAGGGCGAGCAGGTGCAAATAGGGGGCGACGAGGCATACTACCCGGTCTGCCGCTTCCACTATTTCCACCCGGATCAAAAGCGCGATTAGTTTTTTGATTTAGCAGAAGTTAGTTAACGATTTGGAAAGAAGGACAAAATGGACAAAGTAATGGACCAATTGGAGAGCTTGGAAGCCCGCTATGAAGAAGTGCAGGAAATGATGGCGGACCCTGAGGTCATCAGCGACACCAAGCGCTACATGGAAATTACCAAGGAAGAAGCCGACATGCGGGAAGTCATCCAAAAGTACCGCAAGTACAAGGCTGACCAAGAAGAAATTGCCGGCAACAAGGAAATCATTGCTGACGGCTCAGACGCTGAGCTGGTGGAAATGGCCAAGATGGAAAACGCTGAGCTGGAAGCTGAAGTGGTCAAGCTGGAAGATGAAATCAAGATCTTGATGCTGCCAAAGGATCCCAACGACGACAAGGACATCATCATGGAAATCCGCGGGGCCGCTGGGGGCGATGAAGCCTCATTGTTTGCCGGCGACCTTTTGCGCATGTACGAAAAGTATGCCGAAAAGCAAGGCTGGAACGTTTCCGTGGTCGACTCGGAACAGACTGAAGTCGGCGGCTACAAGCACGTGGCCATCATGATCACGGGCGACAAGGTCTACTCCAAGCTGAAGTATGAAAACGGGGCCCACCGGGTGCAGCGGATTCCAGTAACCGAATCAGCTGGCCGGGTGCACACCTCAACGGCGACGGTAGCCGTCATGCCTGAATACGAGCAGGTTGACCTGGAGCTGGATCCAAAGGACATCAGAGTCGACGTCTACCGTTCATCCGGTGCCGGTGGTCAGCACATCAACAAGACTTCCAGCGCGGTCCGGATGACCCACTTGCCAACCGGGATCGTAGTTGCCATGCAGGACCAGCGGTCCCAGCAGCAGAACCGGGCCAAGGCCATGGAAATCCTGAAGTCCCGCGTCTACGACTTCTATGAAAGCCAGAACCGGGACAAGTATGACGAAAAGCGCAAGAGCGCCGTGGGGACGGGTGACCGGTCTGAAAGAATCAGAACCTACAACTATCCGCAAAACCGGGTAACCGACCACCGGATCGGCTTGACCATCAACAAGCTGGACCGGGTCATGGACGGGGACTTGGACGAAATTATCGACGCTTTGACGGTTTACTACCAGACCAAGCAATTAGAGGAGTTGGCTGACAATGCCTAAGACTTTGAAGGACATGCGGATCAAAGCCAGCGAAATGGCTGAGAACGCGCGTCAAGACGATATCGACTACGTACTGGCCGAAAGACTGGGCCTGACCCCAAGCCAGTATGAGCTCAAGCAGGATCTGGAATTGACCGATGACCAGGTCAAGCAGGTCAACAAGGACGTCAAGAAGCTGGCCAAGGGGATTTCACCCCAGTATATTCTGGGCTATGCCTGGTTTTTGGGCTACAAGCTGAAGGTGGCCCGCGGGGTCTTGATTCCCCGCTTTGAGACCGAGGAACTGGTTGAATGGGCCTTGGAGCACCTGCAAGATAATGACGTGGTCTTGGACCTAGGAACGGGCTCAGGCAATATTACCGTTGCCTTGGCCAAGGAAGCTGAGAAAAAGGGCTTGACCGGCCTGAAGTATTACGCCAGCGACATTGCTGACGCGCCTTTGCTGATCAGCGAGGAAAATTTCCTGACTTACGGCGTCGACGTGACGACCCGCAAGGCCAACGTCCTGCTTGGCTTAGGGAAGTTTGACCTGATCATTTCCAACCCGCCGTACATCAAGCCAAGCGAAAAAAACGTGATGGATCAAAGCGTTCTGGACAATGAACCTAAAGAAGCCCTCTTTGGCGGGAAGGACGGCTTGGAATTCTACCGGAAGTTCGCCAAGCAGGTGCGCGATCACCTGAATTCAGGCGGCCGCTTCTTCCTGGAATTCGGCTTCAGCGAGGAAGATGAATTAAAGGCCTTGTTTGCCAAAGAATTGCCTGATTTCAAGATCGAGTTCCGCAAGGATATGGCGGGCAAGCCCCGGATGGTTTATGGAGAATGGCAGAAGTAATGGAAACGAAGATTTTTAACAAGGATCAGCTGGATGAGGCGGCCAAGCTCTTGAGTCAAGGGCAGCTGGTGGCTTTCCCAACTGAAACCGTCTATGGCCTGGGAGCCTTGGCCACAAGAGAAGACTCCGTCAAGAAAGTTTACGCGGCCAAGGGACGCCCAAGCGACAATCCCCTGATCGTGACCGTGGCTGATGAAGAAATGATGCGGCCATACGCCAAGGAAGTCCCGGAGCGGGCAGAAAAGCTGATCAAGCGCTTTTGGCCGGGCCCGTTGACGATCCTGCTCTTTGTCAAGGAGGGGACCCTGCCTGAAGCCGTGACTGGCGGCTTGAAGACGGTGGCCTTCCGCTGCCCGGACGACCAATTGACCCATGACCTGATTGCCAAGCTGGGCAAGCCGATCGTGGGCCCGTCAGCCAATACTTCCACCAAGCCAAGTCCAACCACCGCCCAGCACGTCTACCACGACCTGAAGGGCAAGATTGCCGGGATCGTTGACGGCGGGGAGACTGAGGTTGGCCTTGAATCCACGATCGTTGACCTGTCCGTTGAGCCGGCCGTCGTCTTGCGGCCAGGCAAGATCACGCCGGAAGAAATCAGCGAGGTCTTGGGCGAAGACGTCCGCGTCAACACCGGCAAGGTGGGCGACAAGGACGTGCCAAAGGCTCCAGGGATGAAGTACCGGCACTACGCGCCAGCCGCGCAGGTCTACGTGGTTGATGATCCAGCCAGCTTCAAGGAGCTGCCGCTTGACGCTTCATGCGGGGTCATGGCACTGGGCAGCCTTCTGGCCGGCTTGGAATTGCCGCGAGGGAACAAGTTTGACTTAGGCCGGGACTTGGTTGATGCTGACCACAACCTGTTTGGGGGCTTGCGCTATTTCGATGATATGGACCAAATCAAGAAGATTTACGTGCAAGGGTTCACGGAAGGCGAAGAGAGCCTGGCATATATGAACCGCTTGAACAAGGCAGCTGGTGGTCACCACCTGTAAGAAATTAGCATACTGGCTGATTATTTAATAATTAAAACTAAGCGACAAAGACGCCGATTTGTCTGATTGACTTGCCCAAAGACCGTGGATTGGTCAAGGCGCGGAAATTAGCGAAAAGCGTGAACAGAAAGGGTTTGAACTCTTTCTGTTTTTTTTTATAATATTGATGACATGGTATTTTTTGAATGGAGGATTTTTAATGGGAAAACTTACTGTGTTAAACCATCCATTGATCCAGCACAAGCTGACGATTATTCGCCGCAAGGACACTGGCTCAAATGAGTTCCGCCGGATCGTTGGGGAAATCGCAGGGCTGATGACCTACGAAATGACCCGCGACTTGCCGTTGCAAGATGTTGAGATCGAAACCCCAATGGGGAAGACGGTGCAGAAGGAATTGGCCGGCAAGAAGCTGACCATCGTTCCAATCCTGCGTGCGGGCATGGGCATGGTGAATGGCGTTTTGGAAATGATTCCATCCGCTAAGGTTGGCGTGATCGGAATGTACCGGGATGAAGAAACCTTGAAGCCGGTTGAATACTT
The DNA here is from genome assembly GCA_017309015.1 of Faecalicatena absiana. Taxonomy (GTDB): domain Bacteria; phylum Bacillota; class Bacilli; order Lactobacillales; family Lactobacillaceae; genus Lactobacillus; species Lactobacillus absianus. Next base: position 95,992 of record JAEDAG010000001.1, on the reverse strand, counting down.
CTTCAAGATGCCAAAGGACGTGACCGAACGCGAATGCATCGTCGTTGACCCAATGCTGGCAACTGGCGGTTCGGCCAACTTGGCGATCAACGCGCTCAAGAAGCGCGGCGTGACCGATATTAAGCTCGCAGTTTTGGTAGCTGCTCCAGAAGGCGTCAAGGCGATTCAGGAAGAAAATCCGGACGTTGACATCTACTGTGCTGCCTTGGACGAAAAGCTGATGCCAAACGGCTACATCTTCCCAGGATTGGGGGATGCGGGCGACCGGATCTTCGGGACCAAGTAAATTTATTTTCGCAATTATAGCGTTTACAAGAGTACCCAAAACTTTTAATTGGTGTAAAATATATGACGTGTTTGAAGATTTAAGCACAAGAAGGGAGGTCACGAAGAATTGGAGAATCCACTTGTCTTCAATATATTTGGTTGGAATGTCGACATGGTCGGCGTAATTGGTTCAACCTTGATGGCAATTGTGGTTTTTGCCATTTGTTACGCTCTTTCACGTAAGATTGAAATGAAACCGAACAATAAGCAGAACGCCCTGGAAATGATGATCGACTTCACTGACGGCATCGTTCGGGACAACGTCAGCGATGAGGCAGCCAGAAAGCACCTGTCGCTGTACGCCTTTGTTCTCTTCCTTTTCATCTTCTGCATGAACCAACTTGGGTTGTTCTTGGAAGTGAAAGTCGGTGACTACATGGTCATCAAATCACCAACTGCTGATCCAGTGACGACAATGTCGTTCGCGATGATGACCTTGCTTCTGTCGTTTACCTTTGGGATCCAGAAATTTGGCACGAAGGGCTACCTGAAGAATTATGCAAATCCGGTAGGCTTCCTCTTGCCAATCAACGTCATTGAAGAATTCACCAACTTCTTGACGTTGTCACTGCGTCTTTACGGTAACATTTTTGCCGGTGAAGTCCTGCTGACGCTGATCGGCGGACAGCTCGGCCCAAGCTACGGGATTATTACCCGGATCCTGGCCGCCCCACTGGCAATGATCTGGCAAGGTTTCTCTGTCTTCATTGGCTCTATCCAGGCGTATGTTTTTGTAACTCTGTCAATGGTTTATATTGGCAAGAAGGTTACGCAAGAATAATTTTTTCGGAGGTTTTATTATGACTCAAGGTTTAAAGTATTTAGCAGCTGCTCTTGTTGCTGGTATCGCCGCTTTAGCTGCTTCATGGGGTAACGGTAAGGTTATTTCCAAGACTATTGAAGGTATTGCTCGCCAACCAGAAAGCGCTGGTAACTTGAGATCAACCATGTTCATCGGTGTTGGTTTGATCGAAGCCGTTCCAATTTTGGCCATCGTTATCGCTTTCTTGATTTTGTTCCTGAAATAAAGTCTTTTTTAAAAAACTTTACTATCACTAATAAATTGAGAGAGAAGGATTGTCGATGATATTTCAACCAGTATTAGCCGGCGCTGAGATCTACATTGCCAACATGTTGTGGTACCTGATCGTTTTCGCCATCCTTCTGCTGGCCGTTGAGCACTATGCTTGGGGTCCAGTCAAGAACATGATGGAGAAGCGCCGTCAAAAAGTCATTGATGACTTGGATCAAGCTGCCAGCAACCGCAAGAAGGCTGAAACTTTAGCCAATGAACGGGAAGCTGCTTTGCAGAATTCAAGACAAGAAGCAACGCAAATTCTCTCCGATGCAAAGAGCAATGCACAAAAGACCGGCAAGGAAATGGTTGCCCAAGCAACTGCCGATGCCGCTGGCATCCGGGAAAAGGCCAAAGCCGAAGCTGCCCAAGCCAAGGCTGACGCCTTAAACGAAGCCAGAGACGAAGTGGCTGATCTTTCCGTGACGATTGCTGAAAAGGTAATTGCTAAGAACTTATCTGCTGCTGATCAAAAGGATTTAGTTGATCAGTTCATTAAGGGGTTGAATGACTAATGGCCTTAAGTAGAGAAGAGACAGCAAGACGCTACGGAACTGCGATTTTCGACTTTGCCCAAGACACGAATAAGGTAGCCGACTTCTACGAGGAATTGACTGCCTTGAAGCAGGCCGCTGAAGCTGAGCCACGCTTTGTGGCCGTTTTGAGCGACCCTGTCTTGGACAGCGGTGAAAAGCGCAAGCTGTTGTCCGCGGTTGAGCAAGGCTTTTCTGCAGAGGTTCAGGAAGTGTTAGACTTCTTGCTTAGCTACGACCGCTTTGCCTATCTCGTCAACATTATTGACTACTTTGTGCTTTTGTACAACAAGGCCAACGGGATTGACACGGGCGTTGCTAAGACTGCAGTTAAGCTGGATAAAGATCAACTGCAGCGTCTTGCTGACAGCTATGCTAAGAAGTATGGCTTGAAAGAACTTCATCTTGTAAATGAAGTTGATCCAGAAATTATAGGCGGCGTGGTTCTGAAGACTCAGGGCCGCGTAATCGATGGCTCAGTCAAGCATCGGTTGGAGAAAATTCGCGCCCATTTAACTAAATAAAAGATTATAAAGAGGTGAAACCATTGAGCATTAAAGCGGAAGAAATCAGCTCTTTGATCAAGCAACAACTTGAACACTACGATGATAAGCTGGACATCGACGAAGTTGGTGTCGTAACTTACGTCGGCGATGGTATCGCCCGCGCTCACGGCTTGAACAACGTCTTGTCCGGTGAGCTCCTGCAGTTTGACAATGGTTCCTATGGTATCGCGCAGAACTTGGAAGCCAATGACGTTGGTATCGTTATTTTGGGCAAGTTCGACGACATCAGAGAAGGGGACCAGGTTAAGAGAACTGGCCGTATCATGCAAGTTCCAGTTGGTGACGCTTTAATTGGTAGAGTTGTCAACCCTCTGGGCCAACCAGTCGATGGCTTGGGTGAAATCAAGACTGACAAGACTCGTCCAATCGAGTCCAAGGCGCCAGGCGTTATGGACCGTCAGTCCGTTAAGCAGCCACTGCAAACTGGTATCAAGGCTATCGACGCGCTGGTGCCAATTGGCCGTGGCCAGCGTGAATTGATCATTGGTGACCGTAAGACTGGCAAGACCAGTTTGGCGATTGACACCATTTTGAATCAAAAGGGTCAAGACGTAATTTGTATCTACGTCTCAATCGGTCAAAAGGAATCAACTGTCAGAGCACAAGTTGAAACCTTGAAGAAATTTGGGGCAATGGATTACACCATTGTCGTGGAAGCCGGTCCATCAGAACCAGCTCCAATGCTTTACATCGCTCCTTACTCGGGCACGGCGATGGGTGAAGAGTTCATGTACAATGGCAAGGACGTCCTGATCGTCTTCGACGACTTGTCAAAGCAGGCCGTGGCCTACCGTGAGCTTTCACTGCTGCTGCGGCGGCCGCCAGGCCGTGAAGCCTACCCAGGTGACGTCTTCTACTTGCACTCACGTTTGCTTGAACGCAGTGCCAAGCTGAGCGACAAGCTGGGCGGCGGCTCCTTGACCGCATTGCCATTTATTCAAACTGAAGCCGGGGACATTTCTGCCTACATTCCAACCAACGTGATTTCCATCACTGACGGGCAGATCTTCCTGCAAAGCGACCTGTTCTTCTCAGGCACGCGGCCAGCCATTGACGCTGGTGCCTCAGTTTCCCGTGTTGGTGGGTCAGCCCAGATTCCGGCCATGAAGAAGGTTGCCGGTACCTTGCGGACCGACCTGGCTTCATACCGCGAACTGGAAAGCTTCGCCCAATTCGGTTCCGACTTGGACCAAGCTACCCAAAAGCGTTTGGCGCGTGGGCGGCGGACTGTTGAAGTCTTGAAGCAGCCACTGCACAAGCCAGTTCCTGTTGAAAAGCAAGTCGTACTTCTGTACGGTCTGACCCATGGCTTCCTGGACGCTGTTCCAGTTGACGACATCGGCCGCTTTGAACAAGAACTTTACACCGACTTTGACGCAAACCATGCGGATCTGTTGGATGAAATCAAGTCAACTGGCAAGCTGCCAGATGAAAAGAAGCTTCAAGACGCTCTTCAACAGTTTGCGGACAGTTTCTCACCATCAAGTAAGAATTAGGAGGTAGACTATGCCTGCATCTTTACTTGAATTGAAGAAGAGAATCGCTTCAGTTAAGCAAACGAGTAAGATCACTGAAGCCATGCACATGGTTTCAGCCGCCAAACTGAACCAAACTGAAAAGAAGGACAAGGGCTACCAAATGTACAATGAGCTGCTTCATCAAACGGTTTCCCGTTTGATGAGCGCCAGCGTCATTGACCACTTGAAGAAGAGCAACTACAAGATCAACCAGGACAACATTGACCGGATTGATTATAGTGACGTCTTCGGGATGGGGATCATCTCCGACATGGTCAAGGAGCGCGACGAAGTTCATTCCGTAGGCTATTTGGTAGTTACCGGGGACCGTGGCTTGGTTGGCTCATACAACTCCAACATTCTCAAGCACATGATGAGCATGATCGAAGATGACAAGGCCCAGGGCCTGGAATCCAAGATCCTGTCCGTTGGGAGCGTTGGCTCACAGTTCTTCAAGAAGAACAACCTGAACGTCGTCTACGAAAAGAACGGCGTATCCGACGTTCCAGGCTTCAAGGAAGTTCTGCCAGTCGTTTCCACGGCGATCAAAATGTACTTGAATGGCGTGTATGACGTGCTGTACGTCTGCTACACCCACCACGTCAACTCCCTGTCATCAGTCTTCCGGGCTGAAAAGATGCTGCCGATCCAAGACTTGGATATCGGCACTGAAGCCGCGGAAGAAAGCAAAGAAATTGAGTATGAGATCGCTCCAGACGTTGACAGCGTTTTGGCAACTCTGCTGCCGCAATTCGCGCGGGCTGAGATCTACGGCGCCATCTTGGACGCTAAGACCGCGGAGCACGCAAGTTCCATGACGGCTATGAAGAGCGCCACGGACAACGCCCAGGACCTCGTATCCAGCTTAAGTTTGCAATTAAACCGTGCAAGACAGGCACAGATCACCACTGAAATTACTGAAATCGTCAGTGGTGCGAATGCCCTTGAATAATAGAAAAGAAGGAGGTAGAAGTTTGAGTCAAGGTGAAATCGTTCAAGTTATTGGACCAGTTGTCGACGTCAAGTTTCCAATTGACAAAGACTTGCCAGATATCAACAACGCGTTGAAAGTCATCAAGTCAGACACTGAATCCATTACGCTTGAAGTTACTCTTGAACAAGGCGACGGCGTCTTGCGCTGCATCGCCATGGAATCTACCGATGGCCTTCGGCGTGGCATGAAGGTTGAAGATACTGGTGCCCCAATTTCTGTCCCAGTTGGGAAAGATACTTTGGGCCGTGTCTTCAACGTTTTAGGCAACCCAATCGATGGCGGTCCAGAATTTCCTGCTGACCACCCACGTTCCGGGATCCACAAAGAAGCACCTAAGTACGATGAATTAACTACCAGCCGTGAAATTTTGGAAACTGGGATTAAAGTTATTGACCTGCTTGAACCATATTTGCGTGGTGGTAAGGTTGGTCTGTTCGGGGGTGCCGGTGTTGGCAAGACGACCATCATCCAGGAATTGATCCACAACATCGCCCAAGAACACAACGGTATCTCAGTCTTTACCGGGGTTGGTGAAAGAACTCGTGAAGGTAACGACCTTTACTTTGAAATGAAGGCATCTGGGGTTCTGAACAAGACCGCCATGGTCTTTGGTCAGATGAACGAGCCGCCTGGTGCCAGAATGCGGGTTGCCTTGACTGGCTTGACGATCGCTGAATACTTCAGAGACGTTGAAGGTCAAGACGTCCTGCTCTTCATCGACAACATCTTCCGGTTTACTCAGGCCGGTTCTGAAGTTTCCGCCCTGTTGGGCCGGATGCCAAGTGCCGTTGGTTACCAGCCAACTTTGGCAACTGAAATGGGACAATTGCAAGAAAGAATCACTTCAACTAAGAAGGGTTCCATCACTTCTATCCAAGCCGTTTACGTTCCTGCCGACGACTACACTGACCCAGCGCCAGCGACTACTTTCGCCCACTTGGACGCGACGACCAACTTGGAGCGTAGCTTGGTAGAACAAGGTATCTACCCAGCCGTTGACCCATTGGAATCAACTTCAAGCGCCTTGGACCCAGAAATTGTCGGTCAAGAACACTACGAAGTCGCAACTCGCGTACAGCACATTTTGCAACGCTACCACGAACTGCAAGACATCATTTCCGTTTTGGGGATGGATGAATTGTCAGACGAGGAAAAGATGATTGTTGCCCGTGCCCGGAAGATTCAATTCTTCCTGTCACAAAACTTCTTCGTTGCTGAAGTCTTCACTGGACGTCCTGGTTCATACGTTCCTATCAAGGAAACGGTTAAGGGCTTTAAGATGATCCTCGATGGCCATCTTGACGACCTGCCAGAAGACGCCTTCAGAAACGTTGGCCCAATCGAAGACGTTGTGAAGAAGGCACAAGAAATGGGCGTTACCCCAAGTGATCCAGAAGCTAAAGCATTGTTAGAAAAGTAGGGTGATGCACCATGGCAGAACCAGAGAAACTTTTTCAGATCAAGATCGTGACGCCGAATGGCCTGATCTACTCTCACCGTGGCAGCTCCGTCTCAATGCGGGCTGTTGATGGTGACCGGCAAATCCTGTACAATCACATGCCGATTCTTACGCCGCTTGCGATTGGGGAAATCCGGGTCCAAAGAGGAGCAGAAATGGACCACAAGGTTGACCACATTGCCGTCAGCGGCGGAATCATCGCCTTTGCCGACAACGTGGCCACGATTATTGCCGATAATGCTGAACGCGCCCGGAACATTGACCTTACGCGTGCCGAGGCTGCCAAGCAGCGGGCAGAAGCCCACATCAAGGAAGCCAAGGAAAAGCACGACCAACAGTCATTGCAGCGTGCAGAACTTGCATTGCAGCGTGCGGTTACCCGTATTCGTGTTTACGATGCGCTTCACCACAAATAAAAGGGAAAGAGCGGAGTCAATCCGCTCTTTTTTGATGGAGATTTTATTATGAGACAACTCGGAATTCATGCGGTGCTCAGCATCGTCATTTACCTGGTGGCCATCGCCCTGGCCTTCCAGGCCGTCAAAGCAGTCAAGATCGAAAACCTGATCCGGTCAGACAAGCCATTTGAAGCCCAGACCTTTTTGATCTTTACGGCCATTGCCTTGGGCTACCTGGTGGCCCAATTCGTGATTTCCTTTATTGATAGCTCCCTGCAGCTGTCCAACCTTTTTTAAAATTGCTAAAAGGGTTAGGCGAATCAGGTAACCCGTACACCTTTTATGGTACAATTAACATTAATATGTTATGGAGGAAATATACGTGTCAAAAGATATTGGTATTGATTTAGGTACCGCGAACGTTTTGATCAACGTTTCCGGTAAAGGCATCGTGATTGATGAGCCTTCTGTCGTTGCTGTTGATACAAACACCAACAAGGTAGTCGCAGTGGGGACGGAAGCTTATGAAATGGTAGGGCGTACTCCTGGCAACATCCGCGTGATCCGGCCACTTAAGGATGGCGTAATTGCTGACTTTGACATCACTGAAGCCATGCTGTCTTACTTTATTGAGAAGCTGAACGTGAAGGGCTTCATGTCCAAGCCGAACATTTTGGTCTGCACCCCAACTGGCGTGACCTCGATTGAGCAAAAGGCGATCATTCAAGCCGCGGAAAAGTCTGGCGGCGGCAAGGTCTACCTGGACTTTGAGCCAAAGGTGGCAGCCGTCGGGGCTGGCCTGGACATCTTCAAGCCGCAAGGCAACATGGTCATCGACATCGGTGGCGGGACCACGGACATCGCGATCCTGTCAATGGGAGAAATCGTTACTTCCAAGTCCTTGCGCTATGCCGGCGACAAGATGAACCAAGCGATCGTCAACTACATTAAGGCCAACCATCAACTCTTGATCGGGACCAGAACCGCGGAAACGATCAAGATTGAGATTGGCGCGGCAACCGATCCGGATAAGGATGAAACCATGACGGTCCGGGGCCGGGATACGATTGACGGTCTGCCAAAGCAGATCACGGTGTCTGCAGAAGAAATCTGCGAAGCCCTGACCCCAGGCCTGTTGTCCATCATTGCCGCGACTAAGCAGGTCTTGCAGGAGACGCCGCCAGAATTGTCAGCCGACATTATCGACCGGGGCATCATGATCACCGGTGGTGGGGCGCTGCTGAAGAATATCGACAAGCTGATCGCTGACCACTTGTCAGTTCCAGTCCTGATCGCTGAGTCACCACTGGAATCAGTGGCCCTGGGGACCGGGATCCTGCTGCAAAATATTGAAAAGCACGAGCGTCACTAAACATGATCCGAAATTTGTTGATCTTTTTGGTCAAGGGCTATCAGAAGCTCTTGTCGCCAATTTTGCCGGACAGCTGCCGCTTCTACCCGACTTGTTCCAGCTACATGATTGATGCCCTGCAGAAGCATGGATTGATCTTGGGACTGATCATGGGCTGCGCCCGCATTCTGCGCTGCAATCCTTTTAACCGGGGTGGGGTGGATCCAGTGCCGGATAATTTCACCTTGTTCAAGAACCCGCACCCTGAGCGCTATGAGGATGAGATTATCGTCAAGAAATTTCACAGTGACGCCAACTAGGAGGAAACATGTCAAGAAGTCAAGAAAACATTGGGATTGAAGTCAACGAACTCAAGGGACGCTCACTTCCGACTTGGGAAGTTGTCATTCCGAAGAAGAAGACAATTGGCTTGATTGAAAAGGTTGAAGGCAAGTACCGGGTTACTACCAACAAGACAAACAGCGTGATGTTCGCTAAAACCCTTGATGCTGGTATTAATGACCTTCTTGCATACTTCACCTTGCATGAAAAGTAAGATTGATAAGTAGTGATTATTCATGGCAAAAGTTCAAGAAGAGAACAATTGGTATGATCGGATCGCCTGGGGGGTTATCATCCCGGTCGTATTGCTGTCTTTCGTCAGTTTTTATTCGATCTACAACGCGTCATCAAACGACTCGACCTATGGGACACCAGTCAAGACAGTGGTCATGCAGATCATCTGGTACGTGATCTGCTGGACTATGGTGGCTTTTATCATGCACTTTGATGCTGAACAGATCTTCAAGTTGGCTCCATACTTATATGGCGTCGGCCTGGTCCTCTTGGTCCTGGTTTTGTTCCTTTATGACCGCTCGACGGCGGCTCTCAGTGGGGCCAAATCCTGGTTCGTCGTTGGACCAATCAGTTTCCAGCCCTCGGAAGTCATGAAGCCGGCCTATATCCTGCAGCTGGCCCGGGTCGTGCGTGAGCACAACCAGCGCTATGCCCACAACTTGAAGAATGACTGGCTGCTGATCGGGAAGGTTATTGCCTGGTTCCTGCCAGTCGGCATTTTGCTGATGCTGCAGCCAGACTTTGGGACCTGCTTGGTCTTCGTCGCCATTACGGCCGGCATTCTGTTGGTTTCCGGGATTTCCTGGGCTATTATCGTGCCCGTCTTCGTCTTGATGGCGGTTGTGGGGATTACTGCCATTCTTCTGGTCTTTACCAAGGAAGGGCAGACGATCCTGAGCCACTATTTCAAGACTTACCAGCTGGAAAGAATTAAGTCCTGGTCAGACCCTTCAGGAGCGACGAGTAATTCAGCTTACCAGCTTTGGCAGTCAATGAAGGCGATCGGTTCTGGCCAGGTCTTTGGCAATGGCTGGAACAACATCAAGGTCTACGTGCCGGTTAGAAACTCCGACATGATCTTCTCCGTTATCGGTGAAACCTTTGGTTTTGTCGGCGGGGTGAGCTTGATCGGGATCTACCTGGTTTTGATCATCCAAATGGTCAAGATTACCTTCGACACTAAGAACGCTTTTTACTCATACGTGTCCACAGGGATTATCATGATGATTTTGTTCCACGTTTTTGAAAACATCGGCATGAGCATTGATTTGTTGCCCCTTACCGGGGTTCCTCTGCCATTTGTTTCACAGGGTGGGTCGGCCCTCTTGGGGAATATGATTGGGGTGGGCTTGATCCTCTCCATGAAGTGGCACAATAAGGACTACATGTTCAGTACTGCTGGCGACTTTTAAGCAAACCGTCAGAAAAAGCCAAAAGAAAAACAGGCCGCGAGGCCTGTTTTTCTTTTGCTGATAATCGATTGTTAATGCTAGTCGGATTCTGGCAGTCTGCTGTGTCTAACCACCAAAACATCGCAATCGGCAGTTCTGGTGACGTATTCGGTAACGCTGCCGATCAACAGCCGCTCTACGGCATTCAAGCCGGTAGCCCCAACAACGATCAGGTCGATGTCATGCTTCTTAGGGAAGTCACGACTGATGATGGTCTTTGGTGAGCCGAACTCGATTGAGAAGTGGACTTCCTTGACCCCGGCTTCTTTAGCAGCTTGGGAGTACTTTTCCATCTTCTTCTTGGCATCGTTGGACACTTGTTCAACCATTGCGGAGTCAAAGCTTGAAACGTTTTGGAATGAACGGGTGTCGATGACGTGCAGGATTTCCAAGTCGGCATTCATGTGCTTGGCTACGGCAATCGCGCGCTTGAAGGCCAAGTCGGCTTCCTTGGAACCATCGACAGCAATTTGAATGTGTTTGTATTGATATGTCTTTGTCATTTTAGCCACCTCTTCCTAGCTATATTTTACCAAATCTGCAAACGATTTAGTGCTCGTTTTTGGAAATTATCAGGGCAAAAATCAGGATCGCTCCTGACCCCAAAAAGAGGGTGATCAAGTTCAGGTACTTGTTGCCGGAAAAGAGCAGGAAAATGCCCAGCACGCTGATCGCGACCAAGGCGACCGCGGTCACGGTCAGGATCTGGTGCAGTTCCGGATTCCCGCTGACGTCAAAGACCAGGAAGGCGCCGTTTCGCCGATGCCACAGGTACCAGGCCGTCAGCATCAGGGCGAGGATGAAGCAGATCATCACGATGCGAATGTAAATCATTGTTTTTAAACTCCTGTTATTGAATTTTGCTGCTGTAAGTAATTGTAGCAAAAAAATGCCAATAAAAAAGCGGCCCCTCCGGGCCGCTGCTGATTATCTAAGAAAATCCGAGTTGACCAAAGCATAAATGGCGCTTGTTGATCCCGTAAAAAATCTACAAAATCCGGTTCGTCGCGCAGTGAATATGGATTCTGCCAAGCAGCATTCCGATTCAGTAGTTACTGACGAACCACCACGTCCTTAAGTTTGATCGGTCAACTAATTTACAAATAGGCTTTTGACGATCAACTCAGATCACTTATTATAGTATATAATCGCTTGCCGCTTGTCAAGCAAAATAAAAGCGCTTACGGCTGATCTGCCTTCCGCTTGGCCAGGCCCGCCTCCTGCATGTGCCGCAGCTTGAGGTACTGCTTTTTAAAGGCTCCTTCAAACTTGGACTCGCCCTTGGGGGCGAAATACTGGGCGCCTAACAGATTGTTTGGCAGATACTGCTGTGGCACCCAGTCGCCCGGAAAGTCGTGGGGGTAGACATAGCCATTGCCGTGCCCCAGCTTCTTGGCGCCCTGGTAATGGGCATCCTTTAGATCGTCAGGAATCTCGCCAACCCGCTTGGTCCGGATGTCGCTCAGTGCCTTGTCAATGGCCCCGATGGCTGAATTGCTCTTAGGGGACAAGCAGAGCTCGATCACGGCGTTTGCCAGGGGGATGCGGGCTTCTGGCAAGCCCAGCTGTCTGGCGCTCCAAATAGCCGCTGCGGCCCGCTCAGCGGCCGGCGGATTGGCCAGGCCAATGTCTTCATAGGCAATGACCAAGAGCCGCCGGCAGATGGAAATCAGGTCGCCAGATTCAATTAAGCGGGCCAAATAGTGGAGGGCGGCGTCGGTGTCAGAGCCGCGTATTGATTTTTGAAAGGCGGAGACCAGGTCGTAGTGGCCATCGCCAGACGCGTCAAAAGCTTGGGTCTTCATCTGCAGGGATTCAGCCATGTCTTCTTTAGTGACCGTCACCTGGTCCGCGCTTTGGCCTTCATCTTTCAGCTCCTGGCGGGTTGACAGGACGGCCAGCTCCAGCCCGTTTAAAGTTGAGCGCAGGTCGCCGTTGCCTTTTTCAACCAGGAGCTCCAGGGCGTCAGCGGTCAAAGTCACGTGATACTTGCCCAGGCCCCGCTCTTCATCCGCGATCGCCCGCTTGATGGCCGTTTTGGCGTCCGCTTCAGTCAGGGGCTTTAGTTGAAAGATCTGACAGCGCGACCGGATGGCCGGGGAGATGGCGATATAAGGATTTTCCGTGGTTGCCCCGATCAGGATGATCTGGCCGGACTCAAGCAAGGGCAGCAGGAAGTCCTGCTTGACCTTGTCCAGGCGGTGAATTTCATCCAGCAAGAGAATGACCGTCCCGCTCATCTTGCCTTCGGCCGCGACCTGAGCCAGCTCTTTTTTGCCATCGGTCGCGGCGTTGAGCTGGCGGAAGGCATATTTGGTCGAACCGGCAATCGCTGAGGCAATGCTGGTCTTGCCGATGCCAGGGGGACCGTAGAGGATCATACTGGACAGGCGCTTGGCCTCGACCATCCGGCGGATGATCTTCTTGGGTCCGACCAGGTGCTGCTGGCCCACGACCTCGTCCAAATCACGCGGCCGCATCCGGTAGGCTAAAGGCTTCATTTGGCGTCACCATGAAAGAGGCGGTGGAAAAAGCCCTCTTTCTTCTTAGCCGGCGCGGCCAGCTCCTCCGCCGGCAGGGGCGGGGCGTAGACCTGGCCGATCTCGATCCGCATCCGGTTGATGGCTTCCTGGCTGACGACCAGGATAGCTGAATCTTCATCGCCGGTTCTGGCCGTCTCATCATTGATCAGGCAGAACTTGATTCCGCTCTTGGCGGCTGCGGCTTCAATCTGGTTGACAAAGCGCGGATTTGGCGTGTTGCCGTTGATCAAGATAGTGTAGCCTTGATAGTCGCTGAAATGGTCTAAGAAGAGCTTGGTCAGCTGGGGATCTTGGGCCTCTTGCAGATTCATGCGGACGTAGATCCGCTCGCGCAAAGAACCCAGGTAGCGGCGCCGCTCGTCTGGCCGCGTCTGGGGCGTGATGCCCGCGGCGGCATTTTGAACCCGTTTTTCTAATTCGTCATCAGCCATATTAGTCACCTTTTCTATCTTCTCTGTGTTTCCCTTTATGGGTTTATTGTACACAATTTGCCTGAAGAATAACAAAAATAAACTGGAACAAAATTTAAAGCAAAAGCAAAGGAAAGCAAAAAAAGACGCATGCGGATGCATGCGTCTTTTGAAGCCTGAAAAATATTACAGCAACTTGTTGTAGTATTCAACAACGAGGGCTTCGTCAATGTCAGGTTCCATTTCGTCGCGTTCTGGCAAACGAACCAATTGACCTTCCATCTTGTCTTCGTCGAATGAAACAAATGAAGGACGAGCGTTAGTAGCTTCCAAAGCGTCCTTAACTTGTTGCAAGTTCTTTGACTTTTCCTTCAAGCTGATTACTTGACCAGGAGCAACTTCGTATGAAGGGATGTCAACGCGCTTGCCATCAACAGTGATGTGGCCGTGGTTTACCAATTGACGGGCTTGTTCACGGGTAGTAGCCAAGCCGAGACGGTAAACGACGTTGTCCAGACGACGTTCAAGCAAGATCATGAAGTTGGTGCCGTGTTGGCCTTCACGGATCTTGCCGGCGCGTGCGAACAAAGTACGGAATTGACGTTCGTTCAAGCCGAACATCCAACGCAGCTTTTGCTTTTCGTGCAATTGCATGCCGTATTCTGACAAACGGCCGCGTTGGTTAGGACCGTGTTGACCTGGAGCGTATGAACGACGGGCAAGCTCCTTGCCAGTACCTGAAAGGGAAATCCCCAATCTTCTTGAACGCTTCCAACTTGGACCAGTGTATCTTGACATATAAAAAATCCTCCAATGATATAAATATAAAATTTCTTGGAGTAAAATATCACAATATAAGCTCAACATTCGTGCATCTCGAGTTTACATTTTCGCCCGTGCAGCGTGGGTTACTCGTTCACTAACAAAATCGTCCCAAGATGTTGACGTTCTTGTCGCTTATGGCTGCAAATATTTTACACGACGACTATTATAAGAGCATCCGGGCCATAAAGCAAGAAAAAAGGCAGAAAATTAAAGCTTTGCTCGTTAAGGCGCCTACATTTGGTATAATATTGGTAATTGCGGAGGAGAAAGATATGTCATCTACACAATCTCTACTAATCATTACGATCATTATCGCGATTATCGTGGCGATCGCCGCGATGCTGCTGGTCAACCGGCGGCACCTGCGCGAAATTGAAGAACTGGACAATGATTTGGGCAATATGGAAGACCTGCACCTGGAACGGGCCATTGGCAAGCTGAACCAGATGGAGCTGGCCGGGGAGAGTCTGGCGACCTTGAACACCTGGAAGAAGAGCTACAAGGAGGCCAGTGAGAAGTTTCCAACCATTCAGCGGCTGATCGAGGAAGCGGCTGATGACAATGCCCGCTACCGCCTGCTCAAGAGTCACCAGGCAATCAAGAAGGCCAGCGACTTGGTGGCCTCCATTGAGGAGAACGTCAAGAATTCCGCTGAGGTTTTCACCCAGCTGCTGGAGTCCAACCGGGAAAACAAGGCCCAATACGATGAGCTGATGGGGGCCTACCGGGAAATCCGCAAGACGATTCTGGCGGACTCATACGACTACAGCCTGGCCCTGGATGAGATCGAAAACAAGCTTTCCGCCATGGAAAGCGACTTTGCCGAGGCCAAGAGCCTGACCGCCCAGGGCGACCACGTGGAAGCCAAGCGGATGCTTTCGACGATCCGGAGTGCTTTGACCAGCCTGCAGGAGAAGCTGCCAAAGGTCAAGGAAGACCAGCATGAGCTCCAGAACGTCTTCAGCGACCAGCTGGATGAGATTTCCGCGGCCTACAAGAAGATGCGCGATGACAAGTATGGCTTTGGCAATCTTGACGTCCTGCTGGAAGTCAAGCAGTCCAACGAGCAGATCGACAAGTCCCAGCAGGACTTGGCCAAGCTGGATCTTGAGACCTGTGAAAAGGGGATCAAGAAGGTGCAAAAGGAAATCGACACCCTCTACGCGATCCTGGAAAAGGAATACAAGGCCCGGCCTTTCGTTGAGAAGAACCAGGACAAGCTGCAGCGGATCCTGTCCCACCAGGAGAATATCAGCCAGCAGCTGATCAAGAAGCTGCACCACATTGATGAAAGCTACGAGCTGACCCACGGGGAGTTGGACGAGAGCCGGGCTTTGGAGCGGGAAATCCACAAGATGGACTCTGACTTCATCAGAGCTACCCAGAAGATTGCCGAAGGCCGGGCGGTCTTTTCAGACGTTGAAAGCGACTGGACCCGGATGCTGGGCCGCCTGCAGGAAATCGAGGACCGGGAGAAGGAATTGTCGGAAGCCGTTGACGGCTTGTACGATGCTGAAGAAGTGGCCCACCGGTCCATCAAGGAATTCAAGCAGCAGGTCTCTTTGGTCTACCGGCACCTGACCCGCCAGCACTTGCCTGGCATTCCGGAAAGCTTCCTGCAGATGTATACCCTGGTCATCAACGAAATTGGCAAGACCAGCCGGGAGCTTAACCAGGTCCGGATCAACATGGAGAAGATCTCCAGCGACTTGGTGCAGATTTCTGACGATGTCGCCCGCCTGCAAAAGGAAGCCGATGACATCATCAGCTCCGCCAATCTGTTTGAACTGACCATGCAGTACTCCAACAAGTTCCTGGACAATGAAGGGGTCTTGCGGGCCAGAAGAGAAGCCATGAAGCGCTACGAGCGCGACTACAACTACAAAGACGCTTTGGATACGATCGCCACGGCGGTTGAACGGGTTGAACCAGGCAGCTACCAGCGCATCGAGAGCTCCTACTACCGCGAGCAGGCGGAAACGGCGACCCAGCCCAAGGAAGCTTAAGGCTTAGTCGTTGCAGTTGACCTGATTTTGGACTAAAATTAAACATTATTGTCAAGCGGTCATTTATATGGCCGCTTTTTTAAGGAGAGCAAACGTGATTTATTTCGATAACAGTGCCACGACCAGAATGGCGCCGGAAGCACTTGAAACATATGATCAGGTTGTCAAGAATATTTGGGGCAATCCATCCAGCCTGCACAAGCTGGGCGACCGGGCCCACCAATTGCTGGAAGCCTCCCGCCGGCAGATCGCGGACCTCATGGGGGTCAAGCCGCACGAGATCTTCTTCACTTCTGGCGGAACCGAGTCCAACAACACCGCCATCAAGGGAACTGCCCTGGCCAAGCGGGAGTTTGGCAAGCACTTGATTACTTCATCCGTGGAGCACGCTTCCGTGGCCAATACTTTTAACGAGCTGGAAAACCTGGGCTTCCGGGTCACCCGCCTGCCAGTGGACAAGGAAGGCCGGGTCAACCCGGAGGACTTGAAGCGGGCCTTGGATTCTGATACGACTTTGGTCTCCATCATGGGGGTCAACAATGAGATCGGGACCATTCAGCCAATTCGGGAAATTTCCGAAATCCTGGAAGACTACCCGAACGTCCACTTCCACGTGGACAACGTCCAGGCCTTCGGCAAGGGCATTTGGGACCAGGTCTTCACCAGCCGCGTCGACATGATGAGCTTCTCATCCCACAAGTTCCACGGCCCGCGCGGGATCGGCATCCTTTACAAGAAGGAGGGGCGGATGATCATGCCCCTTTGCGAAGGTGGCGGGCAGGAAAAGGGCCTGCGCTCCGGGACTGAAAACCTGGCCGCGATCGCGGCCATGGCCCGGGCCGCCCGCCTGGTTTTGACCGGCGAAAGCGAGAAGGCTGCCCGCGAAACGGCTATCAAGCGCCGCATTAGCGACTACCTGGCCGGCAAGCCGGGCATCCACATCTTCTCGCCAATGCAGGACAATTTTGCCCCGCACGTGCTCTGCTTTGCCTTGGAAGGCATCCGGGGCGAAACCCTGGTGCACACTTTGGAAGAGCAGGACATCTACATCTCAACGACGTCAGCCTGCGCGTCCAAGACGGCTGATGAAGCCAGCACCCTGGTGGCCATGAGAACGCCTGATGACATCGCCACCAGCGCGGTCCGCCTGAGCTTTGACGAGACCAACACTTTGGCAGAAGCCGATGAATTTATCGCGGCCTTCGACAAGATCTACCGGCATTTTGCCAAGATTAACCACTTAGGAGAATAACATTGCAATACACTGAAATTATGGTCCGCTACGGTGAGCTTTCCACTAAGGGCAAGAACCGCAAGGACTTTATCAACCGCTTGGCCGG
This sequence comes from Faecalicatena absiana, assembly GCA_017309015.1. GTDB lineage: Bacteria > Bacillota > Bacilli > Lactobacillales > Lactobacillaceae > Lactobacillus > Lactobacillus absianus. The sequence continues at coordinate 78,840 of JAEDAG010000001.1, read as the reverse complement.
CAACGTGCAGAAGGTTCTGCGCGACTTCCCGGACCTGGCCATCAAGACTCACCATGACCGCATGCACATCATTTTGAATGGCACTCCATTTGAAAAAGTGGACGAGCGCCTGAAGCTGGTCTTTGGGATCCAAACTTATTCGCCGGTCATCCGGACGGAAAAGACCCTGGAAGAGATCGAAAAGACGGCCTTGGAATTGATGCAGGCCACCTACAAGGAAGGGATGACCTTCAAGGTCAACACCAGAAGAAGCGACCACAAGTACGAGTATGACACCAACCAATTGAACCAGCTGGTGGCTGACTACCTCTACAACCATATGACCGGCCTGCAGGCGGAAATGAAGCGGCCGGACATGGTTCTGCGCCTGGAAATCCGCCAGGACGGGGCCTACATTTCCAACCAGCTCCTGCATGGCATCGGCGGGATGCCAGTCGGCACTGCCGGCAAGGCCATGATGATGCTGTCAGGCGGGATCGACTCGCCAGTAGCGTCCTACCTGGCCATGAAGCGGGGCGTGGACATTGAAATGGTCCACTTCTTCTCACCGCCTTACACTTCAGAGAAGGCCTTGGCCAAGGCCATGGAACTGACCAGCATCCTGGCCAAGTACTGCGGGAAGATTAACTTCATCCAGGTGCCTTTTGCCGAAATTCAGGAAACCATCAAGGAAAAGCTGCCGGAAGGCTACTTGATGACCGTTCAGCGCCGCTTCATGCTGCGCTTGGCGGACATGATCCGGGCCAAGCGCCACGGCCTGGCGATCTTCAACGGCGAATCAGTCGGCCAGGTGGCTTCCCAGACTCTGGAGTCAATGGCTGCCATCAACGACGTGACCGCGACGCCAGTCATCCGGCCAGTTGCCACCATGGACAAGAACGAGATTATTGCCAAGGCTGAAGAGATCGGGACTTTTGACCTGTCAATCCAGCCATTTGAAGACTGCTGCACCATCTTTGCCCCGCCGCGGCCAAAGACCAAGCCAAAGATCGACAAGGCCCGTGAATACGAGGCCCGCCTTGACGTGGACGGCCTGCTTGAGCGGGCTTTGGCCGGCGTGAAGGTCACCCCAATCTACCCAGGCCAGAAGTTTATCGACAACATCGCGGACGAAGACGCCGCTTTGCTCTAATGCTGCGCCTGGACAAATACCTGGCGGACATGAACCAAGGAACCCGCTCCCAGGTCAAGGAATTGATCAAGGCTGGGCAGGTCACGGTCAATGGCCAGGTCTGCCGGACGGCCAAGCAGAAGATCAAGGACCAGGATACGGTCGCGGTCAATGGCCAGGAGATCGGCTACCAGAAGTTTCACTACTTCATGCTGCACAAGCCCAAAGGCGTCCTGTCGGCCACGGAAGATGCCCGGCAAAAGACGGTGCTGGACTTATTGAAGCCAGCTGACCGCTACCGAGGCCTGGCACCCGTTGGGCGCTTGGACAAGGATACGACCGGACTGCTGCTGTTGACCAACGACGGCCAGCTCAACCATGAGCTGCTGGCGCCGGAATTTCATGTGGCCAAGAGCTACTGGGCTAAAATCGCCGGCGTGGCGGATGAAAATACGGTTGCGCATTTTCAAGCCGGCATCAGCTTGAGGGATGGAAGCCAGCTTAAGCCGGCCAAGCTGGAGATCCTGAAGCAGGACTTTGACCAGGACCAGTCCGAGGTCTTGGTCACGATCACTGAGGGCAAGTACCACCAGGTCAAGCGGATGTTTGCTTCCCAAGGGATGAAGGTGACCGAGCTTAAGCGGCTCACCATGGGGACCTTGACCCTGGATGCCAGCTTGCAGCCGGGCCAATACCGGGAATTGACCCGCCAGGAGCTGGCCGCCTTAGGCAGATAGCAGATTCCACTTTTTTGTTGGGCAAAATTATGCTATACTTCATTCCAACAGCAAGAAACAAGAGGTGGCGCTTCATGACAGAGAAAGGTCATTATGCTGAGAGACCGGAAGCCGCCTGGTAGCTTGATTAGCTGGTCGGCTGAACTGCTAGTAGGTCGATCCGGGTCTGCGCGCCGTTACCGCCGTTTTAAGCAGGGGCATTCGTGCCCAAGCTAGGTGGTACCGCGGTTACTAAATCGTCCTAGACATTTCGATGTCTAGGACTTTTTTATTGGAGGAAATTTATGACAGAATTAGCACCTAAATACAACCCAAATGAGGTTGAGGCTGGGCGTTATCAAGAATGGCTTGATGAAGATCTCTTTAAGCCATCTGGTGACAAGAAGGCCAAGCCATACTCAATCGTTATTCCGCCGCCAAACGTTACTGGCAAGCTGCACCTGGGCCACGCCTGGGACACGGCGATTCAAGACACCTTGATCCGCTACAAGCGGATGCAGGGCTATGACACCCTCTACCTGCCGGGGATGGACCACGCCGGGATCGCTACCCAAGCCAAGGTTGAAGCCCGCCTGCGTGAACAAGGCGTCAGCCGCTACGACCTGGGCCGGGAAAAGTTCATTGACAAGGTTTGGGAATGGAAGGATGAATACGCCAACATCATCAAGAGCCAATGGAAGAAGCTGGGCTTGTCCCTGGACTACAGCCGCGAGCGCTTCACCCTGGACAAGGGCCTGTCCAAGGCCGTCCGCCGCGTCTTCGTGCAGCTGTACAAGGAAGGCTTGATCTACCGCGGCGAATACATCATCAACTGGGACCCAAAGCTGCGCACGGCCTTGTCCGACATTGAAGTCATTCACAAGGACGACCAAGGCGCCTTCTACCACATCATGTACCCGCTTAAGGATGGCTCAGGCTCAGTTGAGATTGCAACGACCCGTCCGGAAACCATGTTCGGGGACACCGCCGTGGCCGTGGCTCCTGGCGATGAGCGCTACAAGGACCTGGTGGGCAAGACCTTGATCCTGCCTTTGGTTGGCCGCGAGATTCCAATCATTGAAGACCAGCACGTTGACCCAGAATTTGGGACTGGTTTGGTCAAGATTACCCCAGCCCATGACCCGAACGACTTTGAAGTCGGCAACCGCCACAATCTGGCCCGGATCAACGTCATGAACGATGACGGGACCATGAACGACAAGTGCGGCAAGTATGCTGGCATGGATCGCTTCGACTGCCGCAAGCAGCTGGTTGAGGACCTGAAGGCTGAAGGCTACCTGATCAAGGTTGAGCCAATCGTCCACTCAGTTGGCCACTCAGAGCGCTCAGGCGTGCAGGTTGAACCGCGCTTGTCAACCCAATGGTTCGTCAAGATGAAGCCGCTGGCTGACAAGGTCTTGGAAAATCAAAAGGGCGACGACAAGGTCAACTTCGTGCCGGACCGCTTTGAAGGCACCTTGGACCACTGGATGGAAAACGTCCACGACTGGGTCATCTCCCGTCAGCTTTGGTGGGGGCACCGGATTCCAGCCTGGTACAACAAGGAGACTGGTGAGATGTACGTTGGCGAGGAAGCGCCAAAAGACATCGAAAACTGGGATCAAGACCCAGACGTGCTTGACACCTGGTTCTCAAGTGCCTTGTGGCCATTCTCAACGCTTGGCTGGCCAGATGAAAATTCAGAAGACTTCAAGCGCTACTTCCCAACCGACACTTTGGTAACGGGCTATGACATCATCTTCTTCTGGGTTTCCAGAATGATCTTCCAAAGCTTGCACTTTACTGGCCGCCGGCCATTCGACAACGTTGTTTTGCACGGCTTGATCCGTGACGAGCAAGGGCGCAAGATGTCCAAGTCCCTGGGCAACGGGATCGACCCAATGGACGTGATCGACAAGTATGGTGCCGACGCCCTGCGCTGGTTCCTGCTCAACGGGACGGCTCCTGGCCAAGACACCCGGTTCAGCTACACCAAGATGGATTCAGCCTGGAACTTCATCAACAAGCTCTGGAATGCCAGCCGCTTCGTGATCATGAACCTGCCAGAAGATGCCAAGCCGGCTCAAATGCCAGATACCAGCAAGTTTGACCTGGCTGACGCCTGGATTTTTGACCGCTTGAACCACACCGTCAAGGAAACTACCCGGCTCTTTGACGAATTCCAATTCGGTGAAGCCGGCCGGGAAATGTACAACTTCATCTGGAACGACTTCTGTGACTGGTACATTGAAATCTCCAAGGTAGCCTTGTATGGCGATGACGAAGAATTGAAGGCCAGAAAGCAGGCCAACCTGACCTGGATTCTGGACCAGATCCTGCGCTTGATCCACCCAATCATGCCATTCGTTACGGAAAAGCTGTGGTTGTCAATGCCACATGAAGGCAAGTCAATCATGGTGGCTGAATACCCAGTCGTTCACCCTGAATTCACCAATGCCGAAGCTGACCGGAAGATGGCCTTCTTGATCGACATCATCAAGGCCGTCCGCAACATCCGGATGGAAGTGAACGCGCCAATGTCCAGCGCGATCGACATCATGATCCAGCTGGACAACGAAAGCGACAAGGAAATCCTGGACGAAAACAAGACTTACGTTGAGAACTTCCTGCACCCGAAGAAGTTTGAAGTGGCAACCAAGGTTGCTGCCCCTAAACTGGCCAAGACGGCCGTCATCTCCGGGGCCCAGATCTTCGTGCCGCTGTCAGAACTGGTCAACCTTGACGATGAAATTGCCAAGATGGAAAAGGAAGAAAAGCGTCTGGAAGGCGAAGTCGAGCGCGCAAGCAAGAAGCTGGCCAACAAGGGCTTCACTGACCACGCGCCAGCTGCCGTCGTTGACAAGGAAAAGGCCAAGAAGGCTGAATATGAAAGCCAGCTGGCCGGCGTCAAGGAACGGATTCAAGAATTGAAGGAAAGTCGTTAAAGACGTGAAATTCACGACAGTTAAAGAATTTACAGATTATCTCTACCATTTGCCCCACCTGCATGACAAGAGCGATCTGACCTACATCAAGCGCCTGCTGGCCCAGCTGGGCAATCCGCAGGACCAGGTCAAGACCATTCACGTGACAGGGACCAACGGCAAGGGGTCAACTTCATACTATTTGAGTAATCTGCTCCAAAAGGCCGGTCAGCAGACTGGCCTTTTCGTTTCCCCCTACATCATCAGCTTTAATGAGCGCATTCAGCTCAACGGCCAAGGGATCAGCGATTCTGACCTCTTGAACGTGGCCAATGAGGTCTGGGAGGCGATGGCAGCAGTGCGCGAGCAGGACCAGGACCCAGACTTTGGCCTGGTGACTTTTGAATACGAAGTGGCCATGGCCTTTGCCTATTTTGCCCATAAAGATTGCGACTATGCCGTAATTGAAGTCGGCATCGGGGGAGAGCACGACAAGACCAATGTCATCACGCCGGAAGTCAGCATCATTACCACGATCGGCTTGGACCATGAAATGATCATCGGGCCGACGATCCAGGATATTGCCCGGGAAAAGAGCGGGGTCATCAAGTACAAGCGTCCGGTCGTTTTGGGCAATATTCCGGAAAGCGTCAAGGGCATTCTGGAGAAGAAGATTGCAGAAGAAGCCAGCACCGGCTACTGGCTGGGCAAGAATTTCCGCGTCTTGGAAGCGGGCAGCGAGAAGTTCGTGGTTTCCCTGGCCAGCGGGCAAAAATATGATCTCCTGCCCAGACCGGAAGTGGAGACTTTCGACGCGGCCATGGCCTTGCGGGCCTTCAACCTCTTGTGCTTGAAGAACCCAGCCATGAGCCTGGAAGCGGAAGCCGCGGAAGCCGCCATCAATGAGACGGTCGTGCCTGGGCGCTACCAGATTATCCAGCGCCGGCCGATGATCGTCCTTGATGGGGCCCACAACCTGCAAGCCATGGGCAACCTGCTCCACTTCGCCCACGGCCAGGCCAAGGCCAGACGCGGCCGTCTGCATGCCCTGGTTGGCATGATGAAGGACAAGGACATTGACCAGGTCTTGGACTTGTTCCAGGCTGAGGACGACGTGGTCTTGACCACGGTCGATTATCCGCGGGCAGCCAGAAAGGAAGACTTCCCGGCCAAGTACCTGGACCGCTTTTCTTACCAGGCTGATCCGTGGACGGCCTATCAGAAAATGGCGTCCGCGCTGGCGGATGAAGACCTGCTGCTGGTTTCCGGTTCCTTCTACCTGGTCAGTGCCATTCTGCTCAAGCTGCATGCTGAGCAGACGGAAAAAGAATAGTCCAAGCAAGAGAGCAAAAGGAGACAGCGATGCGCGTAGCAGGAATTGCCCATGAAAAAAAGGGCGTGGTTTTTGACATGGACGGCTTAATGGTCAACTCAGAGGAGCTCTACTGGAAGGCCAACATCCAGGCTTCAAATGAGTACCACTTGGGGTTGGCCCCTGATACCTATTTAAAGCTGGTCGGGGCCTCGATGACGGCCATGGATGAGTTTTACCATAAGTATTTCAAGAACGGGCAAGAACGGGAAGCATTTATCAAGCGCACTGATGATCTGGTGGACCAGTGGACCCGGGAGGGGCGCCTCAAGCTCAAGCCGGGCGTCAATGCCGCCTTGAACAGGTTCGGACAGCTGGGCTTGACGATCGGCCTGGCTTCCAGCAACTACGAGAAAGTCATCGAGCAGAACCTTTGGGTGACCGGCACCCGCAACTGCTTTGATTTCATCTTGTCCCATGATGACGCGGTCCGCCGGAAAATCCGCTCCAAGCCGGCCCCGGACGTCTACTTGGCCGCGCAGGAGAAGTCAGGCCTGGCCAAAGCGGAGCTGCTGGTCTTTGAGGATTCCAGCACAGGCGTTGAAGCCGCTTATAACGCGGGGCTGGACGTGGTCATGATTCCTGATCTGCTGGCGCCTAAAGCCGCTGACCAGGAGCGGGCCAGCTTGATTTGCAAAGATTTTTGGGAATTTTTGGAAAAAATTCGGTAAAAAGTCCCCTTTTTGGTGTAGTAGTAAGTGAAAGGCAGGGGATTTTACTTGAAAAAGGAAACAGATATGACCGCAAACTACTACTACATCAAAAGCGACCGCGAGCTGCTCAGACTGCTGTTCAGCCAGCTGCCCGTCAAGACTTTTGACGAGCTTTGGGACTGGCTGGCCCAGCAGGGGATCGACAGCTTCAAGGACCTGGTGGATTATGCCTCCGGTCCCGACTGTCCGCCTGATCTGGCCCTGACGACCGAAGTGGCCTTGGACCGGCTCCGGCGTACCGACGTCAGACGCAGCCGCAACTGGAACAACAGCTCCAAGATCGGCAGCTACCTGGCCAACAAGCTCCTGGGCGAGAAGCAGGAGCAGTTCTGGGGGCTCTATTTTGACCAGCAGCAGAACCTGATCGGGGAGAAGATGCTCTTTCAAGGCACCTTGGACCGGTCCTGGGTTCACCCGCGGGAGGTCTTCCGCTGGGCGGTGATCTATGGCTGCGCCAACATCATCGTGGCCCACAACCACCCCAGCGGGACCTTGACCCCGTCGCAAAACGACCTTGAAATGACCAAAGGCCTGCAAGAAGCCAGCCGGCTGATGAAGATCGGCTTTCTGGACCACTTCGTGGTGGGCGGGGGCGAATATTTGAGCCTGCGGGAGCAGGACCTCTTTTAATGGCAGCGGCCGCTGAAAATCAGCGGCCGTTTTGTGATGCTTTTTTCAGAAAATTTTGACAAATTATCGGCATTTTTCATGCTTTAAGGAAAAATTAGTTAGTAGCGGGCTGAAAAGCGGGTATACTAAAGAGCAGAGACGCCAGGAAAAAAGCGCCCGGCGCCTCAGCAGAAAGCCAGTCCGCCACCGCCTTATTCTTAAAATAAGGTAAAATTTAAGCGAGGTCATGAATTTCACGGGCTTTATGCTATAATTAATCAAGATTAAAGCGAGTAAATTAAGGAGAGATATATCCGTGTTTGGATTTGGTTCAAAGAATATCGGCATCGACCTGGGTACCGCCAATACCCTGGTTTACGTTGAAGGCAAGGGCATCGTCCTGCGTGAGCCTTCAGTCGTTGCCAAGAATACTAAAACTGGCGAAGTTATTGCAGTTGGTTCAGAAGCCAAGGAAATGATCGGCAGAACTCCAGGCTCAATTGTAGCTATCCGTCCAATGAAGGATGGGGTCATCGCCGACTACGACACTACGGCCGCAATGCTCAAGTACTTCATGGGCAAGACGGTTGGCAACTCAAAGCCATCAGTCATGATCTGCGTTCCTTCAGGCGTTACCGAAGTCGAGAAGCGGGCCGTGATCGATGCTGCCCGCGTGGCTGGTGCCCGGGAAGCCTACGTGATCGAAGAGCCGTTCGCGGCTGCGATCGGTGCTGGCTTGCCAGTCATGGAGCCAACCGGCTCAATGGTCGTTGACATCGGTGGCGGTACCACTGACGTGGCCACGATTTCCCTGGGCGGGATCGTATCCTCAACTTCAATCCGCCAGGCTGGCGACAAGTTCAACCAAGCCATTACCAACTTCGTTCACAGCAAGTACAACCTGCTGATTGGTGAAAGAACCGCGGAAGACATCAAGATCCAAATCGGTTCTGCCTCCGTTGAAGATGCCAAGGATATTGAATCCATGACCATCCGCGGCCGCGACCTGGTTTCCGGCCTGCCTAAGTCATTGGACATCAGCGCGGTTGACGTGGCAACGGCCATCCAAGATGTCGTTCAAGACATTATTGTCGCAATCAAGGAAACGCTTGAATCTACTTCTCCTGAAATCGCGGCCGACGTAATTGACCATGGTATCGTGCTTACCGGTGGTGGTGCCTTGCTCAAGAACCTGCCAGAAGTCATTTCAGATGCAACCAAGGTTCCAGTATTTATTGCCCAAGATCCGCTTGACTGCGTCGCAATTGGGACTGGTGAGTCTTTGAAGCACCTGGACGTAATGCGTAAGACAAGTAAATAAAATAAAACCGGCTTGCTAGCCGGTTTTTGTTTGGATTGACTTTTATGAAGAAATTTTTTCAAAACAGAAAAATGCTGTCCGCGCTGGGAACGGTTGTGGCGTTCATCATCTTGTTGGGCTCGACTGTCCTTTTGCGCAATGATTTGAACAGCCCGCTCTTTATCCAGAGCCTTGGCAACGACATCGTTTCCGTGGGCTCGCGCATTGTCAGCGTGCCAGTCGGCTGGCTGTCCGGCGGCATCAATAACGTTGACGCCATAATCAATGCCGTGAGCGAAAACGACCACCTCAAGCGGAAGGTTTCAGAAACTGCCCAAGTCGAAGCTGAAAATGAGGCCTTGAAGAAGGAAAATGCTCAGCTCAAGTCGGCGGCCGGGGTCAAGTCAACCTTGACGACCTACTCAACGACCAACGCGTCCGTAGTTTCCCGGTCAGCAGACTCTTGGACTGAAATTTTGACCATTGACAAGGGCAAGGCTTCTGGCTTGAAGAAAGATATGGCGGTCATGTCCGGCGGCGGGGTCATCGGACGGATCCTGGAAGTCGACGCGGTCACTTCCAAGGTCGAATTGATTACGACTACTGACGATTCTGCCAACCGCTTTGCCGTTCAGGCGACAGCCAGCAACGGCAAGACCATCCACGGGATCATCACCGCGGAATCCGGCGGCACGATTACTTTTACCCAGGCTTCCAGCTCAAGCAAGCTGACCAAGGGGACCAAGGTCTACACCAGTGGCTTGGGCGGGACCTCGCCAAAGGGGCTGTTGATCGGGACGGTTACCAACACGACTAAGGACAGCTTTGGCCTGTCTGACCTGATCAAGATCAAGCCTGCCGGCAACCTGGATGATACTTCCGTGGTAACGGTAGTTAAAAGGAGCGTGACTGGCTAATGCGGATTTTCAAGCAGTGGGTGGTTGCGATCGCCCTTTACGTGGCCATGATTCTGGATGGCTGCCTGGCTGCAGTCCTGCACCAGACCATGAGCTATGGCAATAGCCGGGCATCTTTGCTGCTTTTGCCGATTGCCGTAATGGTAGTGGCCTTTGAAGATGACCGCAATGCCAAGGAAGTCTGGCTGGCTCTGGCGGCCGGGGTCATTGCCGACCTTTACTTTTACGGCATCATTGGCGTCTACGCGGTAGGGCTGCCGGTTATGTCTGCTTTTGGCCGCTGGTACTCCAGGGTCTTTCCGGAGCTGTTCATCTTCCGCCTGATCGGCCTGTTGCTGATGACGTCCGCTTTCAGCGTCTACGTCTGGCTGATCTTCCGGCTGATCGGCTGGACTCATTCCAGCCTGGGGCAAGCAGGAATGAGCATCCTTTACACGGCCGGCTGGAGCGCCCTGTTGACGGTCTTGACCTACTGGATTTGGGCTAAACTGGCCCGGAACTATCCATTCCTGGTCGATCTGGACAACTACCGCTACTAGGGCAGCAGACAAAAGGAAAAGAAGAACAAAAAAGAGACCGGAAAAATTCCGGTCTCTTTTGTTTGTCTGCTAATGCTTCACAGGCCGCTGCGGCGCTTAGCCCATCAGGTAGTAGACAGCAGTAGCTGCTACGCCGAACAGGGTAATGGCGGCCATCAATACGACCATGACGTTTTCGATTTTCTGGAATGTTGACTTTTTCTTTCTGCGTGCCATCAAGTAGCCCTCCTAAATATTTCGAGAAGTATTTTAACCTTTCTGGCCCTTTTTTGCAATTTGTATGTCTTAATTTCCAATAAAAAGCTAAAATAGGATGAGTTAGATGGAGGAAAAACTATGCTGTTAATTTTTGCCTTGCCTGTGGCCGGCCTGGTCATCGGCATCATCATGAACATGATGCTCCCGAACGGGAGCAAGCTCAACGGGGTGGACGTCATGCCGCTCTTTTTGCTCTACCCTTGCCAGCTGATCACCCAGGTCAAGCAGGTGCCGTCTTTTCTCCCTTACGGCTTTTTGTTCTACTTTATCTTGATCCTCTGCGCCGCTATCCGCTGGGCAGTGATTAATAAGAACATTTCCATGGGGAAGATCTTCCGGGAGTTCTGGTCCTACCTCGACATCTGTTCCTTGCTCTGGTATTTGGGACTCTTGGTAGTCGTTTTGGTCTGACCTGCCACTTGACCGGTCAAAATAACTGATGCGTGAAATGCCTTAGCCTGGCGGCTGAGGCATCTTTTTATGGCAAATTTTTTATTTTTTATGAAATTGTCTTGGCGATTTTCAGATATTGTGGTTTAAAGTGGGGATTTGTGGTAAATTGTTAACAGAAGGGGGGAGCTGGCCATGTTCATGGGCGAATATCAGCATAATCTCGATGCTAAAGGCCGCTTGATCATTCCGGCCAAGTTCCGTGAGCAGGCCGGCAACCGCATGATTTTTACCCGCGGCCTGGATGGCTGCATCTTTGCCTATCCGCCAGAAGAGTGGGCCAAAGTTGAGGCCAAGCTGGCCAAGCTCCCCTTGACCAAGAAGAACGCGCGCAGTTTTACTCGGATGTTCTATTCCGGAGCCATGGAAGGCGAATTTGACAAGCAGGGACGGGTTAATTTGACGCCCGTTTTGAAGGATCACGCGGGCCTGAAGAAGGAATGCGTGATTGTCGGCGTTTCCAGCCGAATTGAAATTTGGGCAAAAGAGCGCTGGGACAGCTTCACTGACGAGGCCAACGAAGACTACGACGACATTGCAGAAGGATTGGACGACATCGAGTTATAGGTATGGAATTTAAGCACTTTAGCGTATTATTGCACGAGACGATTGACAACTTAAAGCCCCAGGCTGGCGGCGTGTATGTCGACGCGACTTTTGGCGGCGGCGGCCATGCCCGCTACCTGCTCAGCCAGTTGAGCGCGGGGACCGTCATTGGCTTTGACCAAGATGAATACGCGATCGATACGGCTAAAGAAAATTTTAAGGACTACTTGCAAGCCGACAGTCAGCCAAGACTCCAGCTGGTCCACAACAATTTCAGTCACCTGACTGAAGAACTGGCTAAGCTGGGCTATGACGGCATTGACGGCATCTACTACGATCTGGGCGTGTCCTCCCCGCAGCTGGACCAGGCACAAAGAGGCTTTTCCTACCGCTTTGATGCCCGTTTGGACATGCGGATGGACCAGAGCCAGGATTTTGATGCCTATCAGCTGGTCAATACTTACAGCCAGAAGCAGCTGGCAGATGTCTTGTACCGCTATGGGGACGAGAAGTTTTCCAGACAGATCGCCCGCCGGATCGTTGAGAAGCGGCAACAGAAGCCAATTGAGACGACCTTTGAACTGGTCGACATTATCAAGGAAGCAATTCCCGCCTATGCCCGGCGGACTGGCGGCCACCCGGCCAAGAAGAGCTTTCAGGCTATCCGGGTGGAAGTCAACCATGAGCTGGATGTCCTCCAAGCCACGCTTGAGGAAGCCATCACGGCTTTGAAGCCAGGCGGACGGATTGCCGTGATCACTTTCCAGTCATTGGAAGACAAGATCGTCAAGAAGACCTTTAAGAAATATTCTGAAGTCGAGATCCCGCGGGGGATGCCTGAGGCACCGGCTGACTTGAAGCCAAGCCTGAAGCTGGTCAACCGCAAGCCGATCGTGGCTTCAGCTGAAGAATTGGAAGAAAACAACCGCTCACACAGTGCGAAATTACGAGTAGCGGAAAAGTTGTAGATGAGATAGCAAGGACCACAGAAAATGGCTGGAAGTTCATTAAGAAATTACAATTACGAACCAGAAGAAGTCAACCGACCACAGGAACGCCACGTTCCCGTGGTCAATCCGCAGAAAGTACCATATTCTCCTTTTGAGAAGCTGCTGATGGGGGTGGGCTTGATCGCGGCTGTCGTTTTGATTACTTTGAATGTATCCGCCAGCGTTTCAGCCACCTACGCCCAGCATGAGCTGTCTGACGTCAAGCAGTCCATCAGCAAGGCCAAGAGCCAGACTTCCGACCTCCAACAGGAAATCGGCGAGCTCTCATCCAGCTCACGCCTGAACAAGATTGCGGCTGAGCAAGGTTTAAAATTGCGGGAAAACAACATTAGGACGATTCGCTAATGAGAAAGACCAATAATCTAAAGAAATTAAAATCCAGAGCACACGCCTATCGGTTCACAGTGGGGAGAGCACTTGAGGTAGTCGTTGCTTTGGTTTTTCTTTTATTTGCTGGCCGCATGCTCTACCTGTCGATTTCCAAGTATATCGATGGACAGGATATCAGCAAGCGGACCGCGGCCATTTACCGGCGAAATACCGTGCTGACGGCCAATAGAGGGACCATCTATGACAAGAACGGCGTGGTTATTGCCCAGGATTCGCATACCTACACGGTCTATGCCATTCTGGACAAGACCTATGTCGACTCTAACAAAAAGCCCCTTTACGTTCAGGACAAGAAGAAGACGGCGGAGAAGCTGGCTACGGTCTTGCCGCTGTCAGCCGCCAAGATCTACAAGTACCTAAACCCCACCAAGAAGAATACTTTCCAAGTGCAGTTCGGGACCGCGGGGACGGGCCTGAACCTCACCCAAAAAAAGCGGATCCAGGCCATGCACCTGACCGGGATCAAGTTCATGGAAACGCCGTCGCGCCTGTATCCAAACGGGGTCTTTGCCTCCAACGTGGTCGGCTACACCTTGAGCAAGAACAGCTCGACGACCAACTCCACCGAACTTTATGGGGTGACGGGGCTAGAGGCTTGGTATGACAAGACTTTGAAGGGGAAAAACGGCTACGAGACTTCAACCGTTGACTCATCCGAATATCAGTTGCCAAGCGGGTCGCATTCCTATAAGGCGGCCAAGGACGGCGACAACCTCTACCTGACTTTGGACTCCCAGCTCCAGAATTCCCTGGAGACTTACATGTCCAAGGTGCAGAAGGCCTACCAGCCCAAAGCTTTGACGGCGGTGGTCGAGGACCTGAAGACCGGGAAGATCTTGGCGGCCTCCCAGCGGCCGACCTTCAACTCCCAGACCAAGGCCGGAATCAGCAAGGCCGGCAGCAACCTCTTGGTCCAGTCCAGTTATGAACCAGGTTCTGTTTTTAAGATCCTGTCTCTGGCTGCCGCGGTCAACAGTGGTAACTACAACCCTAAGTCCTACTTCCGGTCAGGGTCAATCACCGTTTCCGGCTCCACTATCTACAACTGGCAGAAGTCCGGCTGGGGAACGATTCCGTTCTCCCAGGCCTTCTCGCTCTCCAGTAACGTCGGGATGGTCTACCTGGAAAAGAAGATGGGGGCCAAGCTCTGGCGCAAGTACCTGGAGATGTTCCGGATCACCCACAAGACCGGGATTACCCTGCCAGGTGAAGTTTCAGGCAGCATGCCTTTCTCAAGTCCGGTTGACCAGGCGGTAACTTCCTTTGGTCAAGGGGTCACGGTCAACGTCATGCAGATGATGCAGGTATACAGTGCCCTGGCCAACAACGGGCAGATGGTTAAGCCGCAATTGGTGGAAAAAATCACCGATTCTTCGGACAAGACGGTCAAGAGCTACAAGGTCCAGAAGGTTGGCAAGAAGATTTTTACGGCCCAGACCAGAAAAGTAGTCGTGCAGAACATGAAGAAGGTTTTGGACAAGGAAATCGGGACGGGCTACGCCTACTACATGAAGGGCAAGGACTTCGGCGTCAAAACGGGGACGGCCCAGATTGCCAAGCCTACGGGCGGCTACATGACCGGGGACAAGAACTATATCTTCTCCGTGGTGGGGATCACCCCAACCAAGAACCCGCGCTACTGCATCTATCTGACGATCAAGCAGCCAAGCCGTCTGGGTTCGGGGGCTGAAACTATCCTGGCCCAGATCTTTAATCCGATGATGAGCCGGATCATTTTAATGTCACAGGGTTCTAAATCGGCTATGGCAGTCGTCAAGGCGCCAAGCGTGACCGGCAAGACGGTTGACCAGGCCAAGAAGCTGGCTACCGGCGCGGGCTTGACCCTGGTGCAGCTGGGGACGGGCAAGACGGTGACCAGCCAAAAGGCTGCCGCCGGCAGCTCAGTGGCCGTGGGCAGCAAGCTCTTTGTCTTGACCGGGGGCAAGATCACGATGCCGGATATGTCTTCCTGGTCCAGCGAGCAGGTTGAAAATTATGCCAGCCTGGCTGGTCTCAAGCTGAAGCTGACTGGGACCGGCAAGGTCAAATCGCAGAGTCTTTCGGCCGGCAGCCAGCTTAAGCCGGGGATGAAGTTGAAAGTTGTTTTAAAGGAGTAAATCGTTGATGCTAGCAGCTACTATTGCTTTTATTGTTTCCTTGGTGCTGAGCGCCTTGATATTGCCATGGATGATTATCTACATGCGCAGCCATGATGAGGGTCAGCAGATCCGCGGCGAAGGTCCAAAGTGGCACGCCAAGAAGTCCGGGACCCCAACCATGGGCGGGACGGTCTTCGTGCTGGTCGCTTCCATAATCACCATCGTGGCCTGCGCTATGACCGGCCAGCTGACCAAGTCAGTCTGGATGCTGATCGTGGCTCTCTTGGGCTACGGGATCATCGGCTTCCTGGATGATGGTCTGAAGCTTTTCTACAAGCGGAACCTGGGCCTGCGGGCTTGGCAAAAGTTTGCCTTGCAGCTGGTCTTGGCTGCAATTATCGTGGCCTTGGCCGCCAGTGACCACTTCAAGTTCGCCTTGTATCTTCCATTCGCGGGCGTGGTCACCAGCACGGCCTTGTTCATCTTCTTTGTCATTTTCTGGCTGGTTGGCTTCTCAAACGCGGTCAACCTGTCAGACGGCCTGGATGGGCTGGCAACCGGCCTGTCCTTTATCGCCTACGGGACCTATGCCTGGCTGGCCTTCAAGGCCGGGCAGGCAGGCGTTTTGATCTTCTGCCTGGCCGTCATGGGGGGCTTGGCTGCCTTCTTCATGTACAACCATAAGCCAGCCAAGATCTTCATGGGCGACGCGGGCTCATTGGCCTTGGGGGGCGGCTTGGCGGCCGTGTCAATTCTGCTCAACCGGCCATGGTCGCTCTTGCTGGTCGGCATTGTCTTTGTTTGTGAGACGGCCTCAGTCATCCTGCAGGTAATTTCCTTCCAGACGACGGGCAAGCGGATCTTCAAGATGACCCCAATTCACCACCACTTCGAAATGCTGGGGTGGAGCGAATGGAAGGTCGACATTGTTTTCTGGATCGTTGGGCTGATCGGCAGCGCCATCTACCTGGCAATTTGGGGTTAAAAATTTAGCAGATTCTAGTTGGAGAGATTCATAGAAAAATGAAACAGATCAAGAAATTCGATCAGAAAAACATTCTGGTATTAGGCTTGGGCCGTAGCGGCTTTGCCGTTTCCAAGCTTTTGCTGGCTTTAGGGGCCAAGCTGACCTTGAACGACAAGGCTGACCTGACTGACGATCCCAAAGCCAAGGAGCTTGCGGCTGCCGGCGTCCGCGTGATTGGCGGCAAGCACCCAGTCGAGCTGTTTGATGAAGAGCACTTTGACTACCTGGTCAAGAACCCGGGGATTCCTTACGAAAACCCAATGGTCGTCAAGGCCCAGGAAAAGCAGGTGCCAATCATCACCGAACCAGAAGTCGCGCTGAGCGCGGCTGATTCCAAGTACGTCTGCGTCACCGGCTCAAACGGCAAGACCACCACGGTCATGCTGACCGCGCGGATTCTGGACCACTTCCTGGCCAAGTCCGGCCACCACGCTTACGCGGTGGGCAATATCGGGATTCCGATTTCAGAGGTCGTGCTGGACAAGGCTGACAAGGACGACATTCTGGTCTGTGAAATGTCCAGCTTCCAATTGCTGGGCGTGACTGACATTGATCCAAAGGTGGCTGCCATCGTGGACATCTACCACAACGTCCACCTGGACTACCACAAGACCTTTGAAAACTACGTGAATGCCAAGCTGAACGTAGCCCGCTTCCAAAAGGAGGACGACTTCTTCCTGGCCAACTTTGACCAGAAGGACATCCTGGCTCAGGAGCAAGCAGCAACTAAGGCCAAGATTCTGACCTTCAGCGAGAGTGATCCGAGTGCCGACTTCTACATTGGCGATGGCTACTTGATGCACAAGGATGACAAGATGATGAAGATTGCCGACATCAAGCTGCCAGGCATCCACAACCTGCAGAACTCCTTGGTTGCCATCGGCATCAGCACCTTGATGGGGGCTGACAAGGATGACATCTCCGCGGTCTTGTCAACTTTCAAGGGGGCCCGCCACCGTCTGCAATACGTGACGACCCTGCATGGCGCCCGCGTCTACAACGACTCCAAGTCAACCAACATTGAAGCCGCCACGGTAGCCATTCCGTCATTTGACCAGCCGGAAGTCCTGCTGGCCGGCGGCTTGGACCGGGGCTTCGTCTTTGATGACCTGGTTGAGCTCTTCAAGAAGCACGTCAGAGCAATCGTCCTTTACGGCGAAACCCGCTACCTGCTGGCTGATGCAGCCCGCAAGGCCGGCATTAAGGATATCGTGATCGTCGATAACCTTAAGGAAGGGGTTCTGGCAGCGGCCAAGCTGGTCAAGTCCGGTGAGGTGCTCCTGTTCTCGCCAGCCTGCGCTTCCTGGGATCAGTTCAAGACCTTTGAGCAGCGCGGCGACTTGTTCATGCAGTACATTGAAGAATTGAAAGCCAAAGAAGAAAAGTAAAAGAAAGATCAGAATAGAGAAGAGAAGCAGAACAAAATGAGAGTTATTTTTTCAGGCGGCGGCACTGGCGGCCACATCTATCCAATCATGGCCTTGATTGACCGGCTCAAGGAACGGGGCATCAGCACCAATGATGAAATCCTCTTTGTCGGAACCAAGAAGGGGCTGGAATCAAAGATCGTTCCTGCCGCGGGCGTCAATTTTACAACCATCGACATCCAGGGCTTTGACCGCAAGCACCCGCTCAGAAACTTCAAGACCATCAGCTTGTTCATGCAGGCCACCAAGAGTGCCCGCAAGATTTTGAAGGACTTCAAGCCAGACGTCGTTCTGGGAACTGGCGGCTACGTCTCAGGCGCGATCGTCTATGAAGCCAGCCGGATGAAGATCCCGACCATGATTCATGAATCCAACTCGGTCGTCGGCGTGGCCAACAAGTTCTTAGGCCACTTCGTGGACAAGATCTGCTACACCTTTGATGACGCCGCTAAGGAATTTCCGGAAAAGAAGAAGCTGGTCAAGACTGGCAACCCCCGCTCCCAACAGGTTTTGAGCGTCAACGCCAAGCCGGTTGACCTGGAAAAAGAGCTGGGCTTGAATCCATCAGTGCCGACCGTGCTGGTCTTTGGGGGCTCACGCGGGGCTTTGGCCATCAACAGAGTCATGCTCAAGAGCCTGATGGAATTGAAGAAGAAGCCTTACCAAGTCATCTGGGCCACTGGGACCTACTACTATGACGCGATTGAAAAGAAGCTTAAGGACATCGACTATGGCCAGTCAATCAAGATCGTGCCATACATTGCCAACATGCCGGGCCTTTTGCCAGAAATGACCTGCGTCGTTTCCCGGTCTGGCGCGACCAGCCTGGCTGAATTTACGGCCTTGGGCGTGCCGGTCATCCTGATTCCTAGTCCAAACGTGACTCACAACCACCAGATGAAGAATGCCCAGGACTTGGAAAAGGCGGGGGCCGCACTCTTGATTGCTGAAGACGACTTGAACGAGAACACTTTCGTCTCATCCATCGACCACCTGCTCTTGGATGAAAGCTGCTCTGAAAAGATGCGCGAAGCCTCCAAGAAGCTGGGTGTCCCGGATGCTTCTGACCAAGTCATCCAGGTGATGGAAGACATTGCCAAGAACTAGCCGCTTGTAGAAAGGAGGGGAGCCAATGGCGCGCATCACCAAGAAAGACCCGAAAGAAGAACTGTCAAAATTCCTCCGTCACGATGAGGAGCGCAACCAGCAAAAGGAGGATCACCGCAAGGTTTCCTCCCAGCTTCCCTCATTGCAGCGGGAAAGACGGCGGAGCCTGCTGACGCGCTTGGGCTCAATCATTGTGGTCTGCCTGCTCGTTATCTGTGCCTTGGCCTATTACGTCTCGCCTTACGCGGACGTCTCCACGGTCAGGATTTATGGGGCCGGCGACCTGGATGCCAAAAGCCTGGTCAGGGCCAGTGAGATCACTGCCTCTGACAAGGTGCTTGACTCCTTGCGCAGCAACCAGAAGATCAGCAGAAAATTATCGAAGACCTTCCCTGAAGTCGGTTCGGTCAAGTTGACCCTGTCTGGACTGAACACCTTGAACTTCAAGGTTAAAGAGCGCAAGGTGATTGGTTACGTCAAGACGGGGTCAGTCTACCGCAAGATTCTCTCTAATGGAGGACTTGGAACCAAGGCCCTGTCCTGGAGCGAGGTCGACCATGACAAGCCCCTGTTTATCGGCTACAGCAAGACCGTCTCCTTAAAGACCAATCTAAAGATCTTTAACTCTTTCCCTGACTACTTCAAGGATCAGGTCAAGATGCTGTCGGGCAACACCCGCCGCAAGACCCAGATGATCATGGTCATGAAAGATGGCAACGTCATCATCGGCAACATCGCGACCATCCGTTCCAAGGTCAAGTACTACAATGCCATCAAGCAGGACTTGACGGAAAAGAGCGTCATCGACATGGAAGTCGGGGCCTTTACCAGACCTTTGACTGCCGAAGAGAAAAAAGCCTACGGGATTTCTTAGCTTTTCAGTGGAAAAATAGTGTATGATTATCTTTATATTATGAGTGAGTAATTGGAGGAATGTAGCTTGGACAATTCAAATCTTTTGGTAGGCTTAGACATGGGGACTACCTCCATCAAAGTTGTCGTGGCTGACGCCAGCCGGCAGGGGCTGCAGGTTATTGGCGCGGTTGCCGCTCCTACCAAGGGGATGCGCCACGGCAAGATTGTCGATATCGATCAGGCCGCTGATTCCGTCAGAAATGCCATTCGCCTGGCAGCTGAGAAGACCAACAGCAAGATCTACCGGGTAGTGACCGCCCTGCCAGTCAGCCTGCTGCAGCTGGAGAACGTGGCTGGACTGATCAACATCAATGAGACAGAGCATGAAGTAAGCGACGAAGACGTCAGAAACGCGATCCGTTCGGCCATCAAGGCTGGGCAAAAGAAGGACCGGCGGGCCGTGGCCTTTTTCCCAAGCCGCTTCGTGATTGACGGCGAGAAGGAAGTCGACGATCCCCGGACCATGATGGCCCGGTCCCTGGTCGTTCGCGGGGTCATGATGACCGCGCCGGCGGCTGACCTGCACAACATCAACTCCGTGCTCAAGCATGCCGGAATCGGCAACAACTTCTTCGTGCCGGCTCCAATGGCGATTTCCGCGGTTGCCCTGGATGAGGCTGAGCGCACTTTTGGCGCCATCCTGCTTGACATGGGCGGCGGCACGACGACCGCGACCGTGATCCGGGACAGCCAGATCAAGTACGCGACCGTTGACCTCAAGGGGGCCAGCGACATCACCCACGACATTTCCGTGGTTCTGTCAACGACCATGAGCGACGCGGAAGCCCTTAAGCGCGACTACGGCTATGCTTTGCCAAGCCTGGCCTCAGAAAATGAGAAGTTTGCCGTCAAGGCCGTGGGCCAGGACAAGGAGACCATGGTCAGCGACAAGTATCTCAGCGAGATCATCAATGCCCGCCTGCAACAGATCCTGCGCCGGGTTGGCAAGGGCCTTTACAAGCATGGTGCTCTGTCCCTGCCAGCTGGCGTGATCATTACTGGCGGCAGCGCTCTTTTGCAGGGAATCGATGAGCTGGTAGCGGAGGACTATGACGTCAAAGCCAAGATCTATCAGCCAGCCCAGATTGGCCTGCGCAATCCGGTCTACGCGGTTGCCTACGGGCTGGTCAACTATGCCCATCAGTTAGCCGATATCGGCTACTTGGCCAACAGCGTGCTCTATGACGACCGGGCATATGCCTCCAATGAAGCGGGAGTTTCTGCTGCCAGCCGGCCAAAAATTGCTAAAAGACCAGCGGTAAGTACTGAAACTCAAGCAAAAGTAGCTTATAATGATACTAAGCATGCTGAGCAGGAAGCTGCTCATGATCTGGACGATGAGCCAGAAACGGATACAAATAATAACAAAAATAAAGACAAAGGCTTAGCTGCATTTTTCAGAAAGTTCTTTGATTAAGGGTGGTAGTAGATGGATTTTACTTTTGATTCAGACGACAACAATAACGCAGTGATCAAGGTGATCGGCGTCGGTGGTGCCGGCGGCAACGCGGTCAACCGGATGATCGAAGACGGCGTCCAAGGCGTGTCCTTCATCGCGGCCAACACTGACGTGCAAGCGCTCAACAGCAACAATGCTGAAGTGAAGATTCAATTGGGGCCAAAGCTGACCCGGGGACTGGGGGCAGGCTCTCATCCAGAAACCGGTCAGAAGGCAGCCGAAGAAAGCGAAGAAACGATTGAAGAAGCCTTGAAAGGCGCGGACATGATCTTCATCACCGCCGGCATGGGCGGCGGGACTGGGACTGGTGCCGCTCCAGTCATTGCCAAGATTGCCCGGGAAACCGGTGCCTTGACGGTCGGCGTCGTTACCCGGCCATTCAGCTTTGAAGGTCCTAAGCGGTCAAAGAACGCTGCTGAAGGGATTGCCAAGCTGAAGGAATACGTTGACACTTTGGTCATCGTTGCCAACAACCGTCTGCTGGAAATCGTCGACAAGAAGACGCCGATGATGGAAGCCTTCAAGGAAGCCGACAACGTCCTCAAGCAAGGGGTGCAAGGCATTTCCGACCTGATCACTTCAACCGACTACGTGAACTTGGACTTTGCCGACGTAAAGACGGTCATGGAGAACCAAGGGGCAGCTTTGATGGGGATCGGCCGTGCCAGCGGCGAGAACAGAACCGTCGAAGCTACCAAGATGGCGATTTCCTCACCGCTTTTGGAAGTCTCAATCGACGGGGCCAAGCAGGTGCTGCTGAACATCACTGGCGGTCCGGACTTGACCTTGTTTGAAGCGCAAGACGCCTCAGAAATCGTGGCCAACGCGGCTGGCGAAGACGTCAACATCATCTTCGGTACTTCCATCAATCCTAACTTGGGCGATGAAGTCGTGGTTACGGTAATTGCCACCGGGATTGACGATGAAGCTGAAGAAGAAGCTTCCAAGCAGCTGCCGGGGCGCGGTCACCAAGTTGCCGCCCACGCTGAAGAAAAGACGGTCAAGGCAGCGCCAAAGATTTTGGCTGAAGAAGCATCAGCTCCAGAAGCGCCGGCGCCAGAACCAGTTCCAGAAGCGCCAAAGGCCAAGGAATCAGAGCCGCGCCAAGCAAGCAGCATGGTGGATCCAACCAGCGTCTGGGGCTTGAACGACGACTATGACCGCCGCGGGACTGCTGACCGGGCCGAAGAAAAGCAGGCTGAAGAGCCAGCTTTTGACGACAAGGGGCAAGACAGCATTTCACAAATCGATATCAACACGGACTACGACGATGACGATGATGACGACGACATCCCATTCTTCAAGCATCGTCGTGACCGTTAAAGGAGGTTAGGCAAATGGCAGGTAAAGGTACTTTTTCTAAGTTCTTTGGCTTTGAAGATCCAGAACAGCCAAATGAAGACTATTATGATGACGAAGAGGTCCAGGCTGAAAGCAGCTACGCCAGCAATGCAAGCAACGCCAACAATGTCGTTTCAATCAAGTCTGGCTTGAGCAGCAAGCAAAAGAGCGAAATCGTGATCTATGAGCCACGGGTTTATTCAGATGCCAAGGAAATCGCGCAGAACCTGCTGCACGACAAGGCGATCATCATCAACTTCAGCCGGATGGATGACGGCTCTGCCCGCCGGGTAGTCGACTTCATCACTGGGACCGTTTACGCCCTTGAAGGGGAAATCCAGCGCGTCGGCAACAAGATCTTCCTGGCAACGCCAAAGAACTTCCAAACCGATGGCAAGGTAACTGAATTGCTCGACAAGAAAGACAACTTGAGCTAATGAACTTTTTATACACGCTGTACAGGATTCTGTACTATCTGCTGGAAATTTACAGCTTCGTGATCGTCATTGACGCCCTGATGTCATGGGTGCCGTCAATCCGCAACTCGAGCCTGGGCCAGTTCATTGACCGGATGGTTGAGCCATACGTGCGCTTGTTCAGACAGGGCCCGCTCTTAAAACTGATGTACGCTACCGGAATCGATATTTCGCCAGTGATTGCCCTGTTTCTGATCTATTTCGTTCAGAGCTACGCGCTTGGCTGGCTGTACAATATCTTAGCGAGGATTTTTGCATGATGCAGCGCAGACAAGCCAGCGCTTTTTATCCACATTTTGAACCAGAAGAAAGACCAACAATTGACTACTTTGTTGGTCTTTTTAATCGGCTGATTTTTAAGGATGAAGCCATTCTGACCCACTTCCTTGACCCGCGCGAACGCGAGATCCTGGAGACGGTCGTTGGGGGCGAGGCCTTGCTGCAGGAATTTGGCGGCTACCAGGCAGCTGAGAAAAAGCGGGTCTATCTAAGCGAGGACTGGGAAAACCTTAAACCGGATGATTACAAAATCGTTCTCTATCAGATTGATTATCCGCAAAAGTTTGCTCAGCTGCGTCATGGGCAGATCTTGGGCAGCCTCGCCAATTCCGGGGTGGAAGTGGCCACTTTTGGCGATATTGTCACTGATGGGCAGGGAACGTGGCAGTTCTTCGCGGAAGCTGAGCTGAGCGACTTCTTTGACCGGCAGATCGACCGGATTGGGCGGACCCGCGTCCGTCTTCACCAAGTGCCTTTAAAAGAGCTGACAGCCATTGAGGACAATTCAGTGACTGAGAGTGCTGTAGCCTCGTCAATGCGCTTAGACGCGCTTTTAGCGGCCATCACAGGCAAGAGCCGGTCCCAGCTTAAAGAAGCCTTCACGGCTGGTGACGTCAAGCTGAACTGGCATGAGGAGGCTGCCCCAGAGAAAATTGCCGCCATCGGCGACATGATCAGTCTCCGGCATTTTGGCCGCTTGCAAATCAGTGACATCAAGCCTACCAAAAAGGGGCGCCTGCACCTGGACTACCAGCTTTGGCGGTCTGGCAGCAAATAATTATTTGACAAAGCGGCCTGTCATGCCGTAAACTTCATTACTGTAGACAGACGCTACAAAGAAACGGTAGCGCCTGTCAGCTTAACTTGGAATAACAAGCAAACCGACAGTAAGCTCAAGGACGCGAGCAGCGAGTCAGCGAGGGTGCGAGGCTGACAATAGTCCAGCGAGCGATCGGCTGCCAATTGGTTTGACCGGTGGTCCGCACGATACGCGGATACAAGCGGGGTCTCTTTGAGGCCCAATTTAGGTGGTACCACGATTGTCTCGTCCTATTGGGGACGAGACTTTTTTGTTTAGGTCCGCTATTCCACGTTTGCTGTTCAGTTGTTTTAGTTTCTAGTATTTTTAGTTTCTAGTATTTTTAGTTTTGAAAGGACTTAGCCATGCGCGTAAAGGATACTCTTAACCTGGGCAAGACCAAGTTCCCAATGCGCGGCAACCTGCCTAAGCGGGAAGCTGAATGGGAAAAGCAATGGGAAGACAATAAGCTGTATGAAAGACGTTTGAAGCTTAACGAAGGCCACGAACGCTTTGACCTGCACGATGGCCCGCCATTTGCCAACGGGAACATCCACATGGGTCACGCTTTGAACAAGATTACCAAGGACATCATCGTCCGGACCAAGAACATGGAAGGCTACTATGCCCCATACATTCCTGGCTGGGATACCCACGGCCTGCCAATTGAGCAGCAATTGACCAAGCAGGGCGTTGACCGCAAGACCATGGACCGGGCTGCTTACCGGGAGCTTTGCCGGCAATTTGCCATGGAACAGATTGAAAAGCAGCGGACTGACTTCAAGCGCCTGGGCGTAATCGGCGACTGGAAGCACCCATACATTACCTTGCTGCCGGAATTTGAAGCAGCTGAAGTCCGCGTCTTCGGCAAGATGTACGAAAATGGCTACATCTACCAAGGCAAGAAGCCAGTCTACTGGTCATGGTCAAGCGAATCAACCCTGGCTGAAGCCGAAGTTGAATACCATGACGTTGAATCCCCATCCATCTACATCTCCTTCCCAGTTAAGGACGGCAAGGGCAAGCTGGATGAAAAGGACACCTACTTCCTGATTTGGACGACTACTCCATGGACTATCCCTTCAAACCAAGGGATCGCCGTCAACCCGAAGTTCGACTACTCAGTCGTCAAGGTTGGCGACCGCCGCTACGTTGTCGGCACTGACCGCCTGGAAGCCGTAGCCAAGATCTTGAACTGGGAAGACTACGAAGTCGTTCAGCACCTCAAGGGGACTGACATGGAATACATGGTGGCCAAGCACCCATACATCGAAGGCCGCGAAAGCCTTTTGATGGAAGCCGTCTACGTTACTGCCGAAGACGGTACCGGCTTGGTTCACACCGCTTCCGGCTTTGGTGAAGACGACTACAACACCGCCATGCGCTATGGCTTCAAGGTGCTTTCACCAATGGATGCCAAAGGCTGCTTTACTGAAGAAATCCCTGACAAGGACCTGATTGGCAAGTTCTACACGGATACCAACGAGATCGTCAAGGACAAGCTGGCCGCTGCCGGCAATCTGCTTCACTACAGCACTTTTGTCCACTCAGCCGCCCACGACTGGCGTACCAAGAAGCCAGTCGTCTACCGGGCAACGACCCAATGGTTTGCGTCAATTTCCAAGTTCAGAGACCAGATTTTGGACCAGATCGAAAAGACCAGCTTCTACCCATCATGGGGCAAGACCCGTTTGTACAACATGATCAAGGACCGCGGCGACTGGGTAATTTCCCGCCAGCGGGCCTGGGGCGTGCCATTGCCAATCTTCTACGCTGAAGACGGCACGGCCATCGTAACTCCAGAAACCATTGACCACGTTGCCAACCTGTTTGCCAAGGAAGGGTCAAACGCCTGGTTCACCCACCCGGTAGAAGACCTGCTGCCAGCAGGCTTTACTTCCGAGCACTCACCAAACGGCAAGTTCACCAAGGAAACCGACATCTTGGACGTTTGGTTCGACTCAGGGACGTCATGGGCCGGCACCCGGGCTTTGGGCGCCGACATGGAATACCCGACCTCAATGTACCTGGAAGGGTCCGACCAATACCGTGGCTGGTTCAACTCAAGTTTGATCACTTCCGTTGCCACTAACGGCGTGGCTCCATACAAGTCAATCCTGTCCCAGGGCTTTACCTTGGATGACAAGGGCCGCAAGATGTCCAAGTCCCTGGGCAACGTCATCGTTCCTAACGAAGTCATCGCCAAGATGGGGGCGGAAATCATCCGCCTGTGGGTTGCTTCAGTTGACGCTTCCGGTGACGTGGCGGTTTCAATGGATATCTTCCGCCAAATGTCAGAAGCCTACCGGAAGATCAGAAACACCTTCCGCTTCATGCTGGCCAACACCACTGACTTTGATCCGGCCAAGAACCGGGTGGCCTACAAAGACATGCGTTCAATCGACAAGTACATGGAAGTGAAGCTGAACGACCTGATCGCTGAAAGCCGGGTAAGCTATGACAGCTACGACTTCAACGACGTCTACAAGTCAGTCTTCAAGTACATCACCAACGACTTGTCCGCCTTCTACCTTGACTTTGCCAAGGACGTTCTTTACATCGAATCCAAGGATTCCTTTGACCGTCGGTCAATGCAGACCGTGATCTACGACACGGTAGTCAAATTGGCCAAGATCCTGGCGCCAATTCTGCCGCACACCATGGGTGAAGTTTGGCAATACCTCAAGGAAGATGAAGATGACGTCTACCTGGCAAACTTCCCTGAAGTTGCTGACTACCCGGATGCAGACGAGCTGAAGGCCAACTGGCATGAATTCATGAAGCTGCGGGACGACGTCCTTAAGGCTTTGGAAGAAGCCAGAAATTCCAAGCTGATCGGTAAGTCATTTGAAGCCAGCGTGACCGTCTACCCAGATGACGAAGTCAAGCAGGCCTTGGAAGCCATTGGCGATGAAGACTTCCGCGAAATCTTGATCGTTTCCGACCTGAAGTTTGGCCAAGGGGAAGCTCCAGCCAGCGCCCAAAAGCTGGACCACTCCAGCGTGGCCGTTAGCCATGCTGAAGGCGAGGTCTGCCCACGCTGCCGGATGTACAGAAGTGACGTCGGCGTTGACGCCAAGCTGCCAGAATTCTGCGGCCGCTGCGCCAAGATCATTGAAACCGACTTCCCAGAAGCCGTAGAGGAAGGTTTTGAAAACTAATGCGCACGGGAGTTGTAAAGCAGTTTGAGCCAAAGGCCAGCTTTGGCTTCATCGAAGACGACCAAAACCACAAGTCATATTTCGTCTTTTATACCGCCATCAAGGAGGAGGGCTATAAGAGACTGGAAGCAGGCCAGCGCGTGCGCTATCAGCTGGCTCAGGGCAAGAACGGCCTGCAATGCATCAATGTTTACTTGGCCAAAGACTAAGCAAAGGAATTAATGTATGGAATTAAAGGAAACTGAAGTTTCGTCCAAAGAGCTTTTCCATGGAGGCTTCATCTCCCTTCATGTGAATACGGTGCGGCTGCCAAATGGCAAGACTGCTACCCGCGAGCTTGTCGACCATGGTCCAGCCGCCGCGGCCATCTGCATCAACGACCAAAAGGAGATGCTCCTGGTTGAGCAGTGGCGTGAGGCCATCAAGCAGCTCACGCTCGAAATTCCAGCCGGAATGATCGACGACACTGACGTGAGTCCTTTGGATGCAATGAAACGGGAGTTAAACGAAGAAGGCGGTCTCAAGGCCGACTATTGGGAGCAGGTGGGGGAATTCTACACCTCTCCCGGCTTTAGCAATGAAAAGCTGTACCTCTACTACTGCGATACGCTGACCGTAGCCGAAGACAAGGCGCCGCTTGACGACGACGAGTTTTTGACTGCCAGCTGGTACAGCTTGGAAGAATTGAAGAACCTGTTGACAGAGGGCAAAATCGTTGATGCCAAGACCATATACGCGATTTCCGTATGGGAAAACATGCTGCTGACCGGTTCAGAAGGTTAGAGGTTCCATGTCAGAGAAACGTTCAGACTACCGGCGCCGGCAGGCGCAAGAAAAAAGCCCTTGGCTTGATGATCAGGAGGAAGCAGCTGGTTCAGCTGCTTCTTCTGCTCATGGCCCAGGCAAAAGCAGACAAAATCAGCTAAAGACCAGCCTCTCCAGCGAGGATAAGGCGCAAAGGCTGAAAAAAAGACTAAACTTTGCTATCCTTATCGTGTGTCTATTAATCGTGGCAGTTTTGCTGATTTTGTTTAAGCTTTAAAATTGAATTGAGGAAATATATATGAAGATTGCGATCGTAGTACCAATGGCTGAAGAAGCCGAGTTTTATCGTCATTATTTTTCCTCTGAAAAGAAGGAAATGTTCGGTTCGACAGAATTCGAACATTTTTCTGTTCAGGGGAATGATCTCTACCTGGGGCTGACAGGGATCGGCAAGGTCCAGGCGGCGATGAACCTGTCCAGCCTCCTGGCCTGTGAGAAAATCGACCTGGTCATTTTGACCGGGTCAGCAGGCTCTTTGCAAAAAGATGTCCACCGCAAGGACCTGATCTTGCCAAACGCCTTTGCCTACCATGATGCCCACAACACCAGCGCCGGCAACTACGTTGAGGGACAGATTCCGCAAGAGCCTGCGCGCTTCCTCCTGGACAGCCCGGAAAGAGAAGACTTCAAGCACTACCTGCAAAGAAAGGGCGTGGCCTACAAGGAAGGACTGATAGTCACTGGCGATTCCTTCATTTCTTCGCAAGCCCAAAAAGCCGCGATCCTGAAGAACTTCCCAGACGCCCTGGCCGTTGAAATGGAAGGGGCGGCCTTTGCCCAGGTTGCCTACCACTTTGGCACCCCGCTGATTGCCCTGCGCGCGATTTCCGACAATGGCGATGAGAATGCCGACAGCGATTTCGTGGCCTTTGTCAAGGAAGTTGGTGCCAAGGCAGCTGAACTGATTGTTGACTATCTGAAGGAGAACAAGCTTTGAGTTTAAGCAAGAACGTTTATTTGGACAACGCGGCCACGACTCCGATGTCACCAAGCGTGGTCGACCTGATCGCGGATGAGATGCGGAATGATTTCGGCAATGCCTCAAGCACCCACAGTTTTGGCCGCGAGGCTAGACGCGTGGTTGAGCATGCCCGCCAGACCATTGCCAAGGCGATCAACGCCAAGGATCAGGAGATCATCTTTACTTCAGGCGGGTCTGAATCAAACAACACCGTGATTTTTGGCGTGGCCGAAATGCGGCAAAAAGCGGGCAAGCACCTGATCACGACCAAGATTGAGCATGAGTCAGTCTTAAAGTCCATGCAGCACCTGGAAGAGCTGGGTTTTGACGTGACCTACCTGGACGTGGACGAGACGGGCCACATTGACCTGGACCAGCTTAAGGAAGCCTTGACCCCGGACACGATTCTGGTGTCGGTCATGGCTGTCAACAACGAGGTCGGCTCAGTCAACCCGCTCAAGGAGATCGGCGAGATCGTCAAGGACTCCAATGCCTACTTCCACGTTGATGCCGTTCAAGGCCTGGGCAATATTGACATTGACGTCCAGGACATGAACATCGACTTTTTGTCAACGTCAGCCCACAAGATCAATGGGCCCAAGTTCTTGGGCTTCCTGTATGAGCGCGACGGCATCCGCGTGCCCAACCGGATTTACGGCGGGGATCAGGAAATGAAGCGGCGGGCCGGCACGGAGAACGTGCCTGGCATTGCCGGCTTTGGCAAGGCAGTTGAAGAAGTGCAGGAAGTGGCCAAGGCTGACCTGCAGGCCAAGTATGCTGGCTTTCAGAAGCTGATCCTGGACACGCTGGACCAAAACGGGGTGGCATATGAAGTCAACAGTCCCTTGACTGGCCTGGTTTCCCACCACGTCTTGAATCTCCGCTTGAACGGGGTGTCCACCTATGTCCTGATTGCCAACCTGGACCTGGCCGGCTTTGCCGTCTCTGGCGGTTCAGCCTGCACGGCCGGCAGCCTGACCCCATCGCACGTCTTGACCGCGATGTTTGGGGCCAAGTCGCCGCGGGTCAGCGAATCAATCCGGGTATCCTTTGGCCGCTACAACACGGCTGAGGAAGTCCAGGCCTTTGCCGACGCCTTGGTGGAAATCGTGGAAAAGATCAAGGCCCGGCAGGCCAAAGACTAAATGGTTGCTTTTTTAAGCAGAGTTACTTACAATTTACAAGTGAGGTTTTTACTTTATGGCTAATACTGTGAATATCAATGGCGACAAACGCAAGTTTACCCTGGCACCAGACATCAAGCTCTACGCCTTGATCGATGCCGGCTTTCAAAAGACGCCGCGCGGCAATTTCGTGTACAAGCACCCGCTTTACAATGAATCGCCATACAACGCGACGACGGAGCTGAAGATGACCGTCACCAGCGACTTGAGCCGCTTGACCATGGTCGTCACTGATCCTAGCGGCCTGCAGAAAGTAAACATCTTTAAGAACAAGCAGCTGGCACCTACGGTGGAGCTTTTGGACTATATCCTCAAAGACCTCGAGGACCGCAAGATTTTAGTAGAAGTTAAGTAAAGGATTGAATTTGCATGGTTGACAATAGCAAGATTAGAGTCGTTGTTGGGATGAGCGGCGGGGTGGACTCATCGGTTTCCGCCCTGTTGCTCAAGCAGCAAGGCTATGATGTCGTCGGCGTCTTTATGAAGAACTGGGACGACACTGACGATGACGGTGTTTGCACGGCTACGGAAGATTACGAAGATGTCAAGAAGGTTGCTGACAAGATCGGCATCCCTTACTATTCGATCAACTTTGAAAAAGAATACTGGGAGCGGGTCTTCCAGTACTTCTTGAAGGAGTACAAGGCGGGCAGAACGCCAAATCCCGACATCATGTGCAACACGGAAATCAAGTTCAAGGCCTTTTTGGACTACGCGATGAACCTGGATGCCGACTACCTGGCCATGGGCCACTACGCCAAGACGGTCAAGGATGAGAACGGGCTCGTGCACATGATGCGGCCAAAAGACGGGAACAAGGACCAGACCTACTTCTTGAGCCAACTGACTCAAGAGCAGATCAAGAAGGCCATCTTCCCCCTGCAGGATCTGACCAAGCCACAAGTCCGCAAGATCGCGGAAGAAGCCGGCCTGGCCAACGCCAAGAAGAAGGATTCAACCGGGATCTGCTTCATCGGCGAGCGGAACTTCAAGCACTTCCTGAGTGAATTTTTGCCAGCCCAAGGCGGCGACATGGTGACCCCGGACGGCAAGGTCGTTGGCCACCACGCCGGCTTGATGTACTACACGATCGGCCAGCGGCAGGGTTTGGGCTTGGGCTCAACTAAAGAATCGACCGCGCCGTGGTTTGTCGTTGGCAAGGACCTGAAGACCAACCAACTGATCGTTGAGCAGGGCTACGACAGCCCGCGCTTGTACGCGACCAGCCTGAAGGCCTCCGGGATGACCTTCTTTACCGGCAACCCGGACCATGACCTTGAGTTCAAGGCCACGGCCAAGTTCCGCTACCGTCAGTGCGACGTGGGCGTGAGCGTGAAGTACCACGCCAGCGACCGGACGGCCGACGTCTACTTCGACGAGCCAGCCCGGGCAGTGACGCCAGGCCAAGCCCTGGTTTTGTATGACGGCGAGGAATGCCTGGGCGGCGGCAATATTGATGCTGCCTTCCAAGGCGACCAGCAGATGCAACTGGTCTAATGAATCAGCAGAATTGCCAGAGATGGGACCAATTTGGCCCCATCTTTTTTCGTTTGCTTTGGCCCTTTTGCCGGAGATTGCTATAATAGTAGCGATAGTTACGAGAGGCGATAAAAATTATGGAAATTTATTTTGTAAGACACGGCAAGACTGAATGGAATTTGGAAAGGCGCTTCCAAGGCGGGCACGGGGATTCCCACTTGCTGCCGGAAAGCTACGCCGACATTGAAAAACTGGGCAAGTACCTGCGCAAGACCAAGTTCCGGGCCGTCTATGCCAGTCCCCTGGAAAGGGCGCGGACCACGGCCTTGAAGCTGGAGGAGGCCATGAACTGCAGCCTGCCCGTTCATATTGACGAGCGCTTGCGGGAGATGAACCTGGGCAAGATGGAAGGGGAGAAGTTCGACAAGATCGCCGAGCTTTATCCAGAACAGATTGACGACTTCTGGCACCACCCGGAAAAGTTCGATGCCGCGTCAATCGATGCTGAATCCTATCCGCACGCCATGGAGCGCGGCTTGTCATTTGGCCGGGAAATGTCTATGAAGTACCCGAGCAAGGAAGACAAGATTCTGGTCGTCAGCCATGGGGCGGTTCTGTCTGCCATCATGGGGGCGCTTTTGGGCTATGACGTCAAGCACGTCAGACAGAACGGGGTCATCTACAACACCAGCGTAACCATCCTGGCCAGCCGGCCGGACGGGCAGTACTTCGACCTGGTCAAGTGGTCCGACGTCACGCCTTTAGGCAAGCAAATGTCAGAAACGGATGGACTCTAATGGATAAGCAGATCGCTGAAATGTACGCGGACGGCAAGGTTAACGAGGCCATTCACGCCTTGATTGGAAAAATCGATGCCGATCCGCGCGAGACCGACAACTACCTGCAGCTGGCTTCCTACCTCTTGGAGCAGGGCAGCCCGGAGCAGGCGCAGAAGCTCTTGGTCCAGGCCAAGGGCTTAATCAAAAATCCCCAGGACGTGGATTATGACTTGGCGGTTGCCTACTATGCCCAAGGGGAGTTCAATAAGTCCCTGGCGCTTTTGAATCAGATTCCCAATGATGACGACACCCTTTACCAGAAGGCCTTGGTCTACCTGAAGACGGGACAGAATGAAAAAGCCCTGGCTCACGCCTTGTCCATCAAGCGGGTGGACGACCACGTGAAGGAGCTCTTAGGCGACATCTGGCTGGCCCTTGGCGAGCTGAAGGCGGCCAGTGCTTCTTATGCCAGCATTCCGGAAAAGCAGCGGACGGCCAAGGTCAATTTTCTCCTTGGCGTCAGCTGGCATGGCCGCGACCGGGACCGGGCGGAGAAATTTTTTGCCAGAGCCAAGAAAATGGATCCCAAGTACTACAAGCAGGCACGGGACCAATATGCCAGCATCATGAAGCTGGTTGCCGGCAAGGACAAGAAGGAGCAGTAGCATGACCGAATTTACCGGAAAACTGAAAAGCATCATCTTTGAGAGCGCTGACAGCCTCTTCAAGATTTTGGTCGTGGAGATCCAGGGCGAATTGGCTGACTACGCTGATGACGAGATCAAGGTGACCGGCAATTTCGGCGACCTGGAGGAAGACGGGGACTACCGCTTCAGCGGCCAGCTGGTTGAGCACCCCAAGTACGGGACCCAGTTTCAGGCTGACTCCTGCACGCGGGTTTTGCCCAGCGAAAGCGGCGGGGTGGAGAAGTACCTGGCCAGCGACAAGTTTCCCGGGATCGGCAAGAAGGCGGCGGAAAAGATCGTCCAGGCCCTGGGGCCAAATGCCCTTAAGCTTTTGCAAAGCGACCCGGCCAAGATTGACCAGCTGGGCCTGAAGCCCAAGCAGAAGCAGAGCCTCTTAAACGGCCTGCGGGACACGGACAACCTGTCGGAAATGCTGGTGGAATTGGCCAACTGGGGCATCAATAAGCGGACCGCTGGCCAGCTCTACAAGAAATACCATGAGCAGGCCCTTTCCAAGCTGCAGGAAGACCCCTACGCGCCTTTGGGGGACGTGTCCGGCTACTCTTTCAAAGCCGCGGACCGCTTGGCCCAGCACTTCGGGATCGCTCCGAATTCGCCAAAGCGGGCCCAAGGGGCGGTAATTGAGGTTTTGAGCCTGGCCTTGACCCGGGAGGGCGATACCTACGTGCTTTTGGACAAGCTGGTTCAAGATACGGTCAGCCTCCTGCAGGTTGAAGACTACGATTTGGTGGCGGAAGCCGTCAATGCCCTGCAAGAGCAGGGCAAGGTCGTGGTCCAGGAAAATCGGGCGGCCCTAGGGTCAGCCTTTAAGGTTGAAGTGGAAATCACGGAAGAGCTGGAGCGGGTCAGCCAGCCGCTGAAGAATGCCTATTCCGCCCGCGCGGTCGATCGGGCAATTGCCCACGCAGAAGCCAGCCTGGGCATCACTTATGATGAAGAGCAAAAGCAGGCGGTCAAAAACGCGGTAACCCAGCCCATGTCAATTCTGACTGGGGGGCCGGGCAGCGGCAAGACGACCATTATCGACGGGATCCTACTCGCGCTCAAGGAACTAGCCGATCTGGACGAAGAAGAGGCTGAAGAAGACTTCCTTTTGGCCGCGCCGACCGGCCGGGCCGCCAAGCGGATGAGCGAAGTGACCGGCTATGAGGCCAAGACCATCCACCGTCTGATTGGGCTGGGAATTGACGGGACGGAGCTTGACGACTTGAAGGAGCTGGAAGGGGCCATTTTGATCATTGACGAAATGTCCATGGTTGACATTTACCTCTTCAAGAAGCTTTTGTCCTGCATCAGCTATGTTTCCCATATCGTTTTGGTGGGGGACAAGGACCAATTGCCATCAGTCGGGGCCGGGAACGTCTTCAGTGACCTGATTGCCTGTCAGCACTTTCCGACGGCTAAGTTGACGGTCGTGCACCGGCAAAAGGACGGGTCAACCATCATTCCTCTGGCCCACGCCGTCAACGAGGGCAAGGACGACCAGCTTTTGTTCCAAAAGACCAAGAGCTACTCCTTTATCAAGTGCCCGCCCAGTCAGGCCGCGTCCGTTGTCGGCCAGATTGCCGCGGCAGCCTTGAAGAGCGGCTTTCCGGCTGACGACATCCAGGTCTTGGGGGCCATGTACCGGGGGGATGCCGGAATCAACCGCCTCAACGACGTCCTGCAGGAAGTCTTGAATCCGCCTCAGGCCAAAAGCAAGCTCTTGCAGGTGCACGATGAGGTCTTCCGGGCCGGCGACCGGATCCTGCAGCTGCAGAATGATCCGGAAAAGGGCATCTTCAACGGGCAGATTGGCAAGGTCATTGCCGTCAACCCTGAGGACAAGGAAGAGCGGCTGCTGGCCAATTTTGATGGCAAAGAGCTGGCTTTTGCCCCTAACGACCTGAACAACCTGACCCGGGCCTACGCGGTCACCATCCACAAGTCCCAAGGGTCAGAATTTCCACTGGTGATCCTCTGCTTGACCATGCAGAACTTCATCATGCTCAAGCGGAATCTGTTGTACACGGCCATTACCCGGGCTTCAAGCAAGCTGGTAATGGTCGGCGATCCGCGGGCCTTCTCGCAGGCGATGAAGCAGGAAGGCAACCAGCGGCAGACCAGCCTGGTCTATTTGCTGCGGGAGAAGTTTGGCGAGCCAGCAGAAGAAAAGGCAGCAGCGCCAATTTCTGAAGCAGCAGAGGCAGCCGCCTATCTGACGCCGGAATTGATTCATTCGGGCATGATTTCGCCGATGATCGGGATGGAGGAGCTTACCGCCGGCTGCGAAAATCTGCAAGAAGTCATTGCCAAGCGCGGCCAATAAGCACTGGCATGAAAAAAGACTGCATTGACTCATTTTGAGCTAATGCAGTCTTTTTGCGAAAATTCCCGCCATAAATTGCAACAGTTTGACAATTTGCTTCCTGGCAGCTGACGGCAGGCGGCGAGTGTGGTATCCTCTAAGCAGTGGTTACAAAAAGTAAGTATCTTTAGCTAACCATGTGCAAAGGCAGCGTATTTTTTCTTGATTGTCTCTTACCATTTATTACGTTTATCTTGGAAAAATACGCATTGAGGAGAAAACAATGAAGCAAGTCAAGAACATTATCATCGGCTTTGGCAAGGGGGGCAAGACCCTGGCCAAGTATTTGGCGGGGCAGGGCGAAGAAGTCCTGGTCATTGAAAAGTCAGCCCAAATGTATGGCGGCACCTGCATCAACATTGCCTGCCTGCCCTCTAAGCGCCTGATCATTGAGGCCGCTGAGGGGACGGAGTTCGTTGACGCGGTCGGCGGAAAGAATAAAATGACGGCCTTCTTGCGGAACAAGAACTATCACATGCTGGCTGATGAACCAAGCGTCACGGTCTTGGACGGAACCGCGAAATTTACTGGCAGCCACGCCGTGAGCGTGCTGACCAAAAATGGGCAGCGGGAAGACTTTACTGGCGAAAGAATTTTCATCAACACGGGTTCTTTGCCGGTGATTCTGCCCGTCCCTGGCTTAAAGTCCAGCAAATTCCTGCTGGATTCAACTGCGGCCATGAATCAACAAGAGCTGCCTAAGCGGCTGCTCATCATCGGGGCAGGCTATATCGGCCTGGAATTCGCGGCCATGTTTGCCAAGTATGGCAGCAAGGTAACCGTGCTTGAACACAATCCGGTCTTTTTGCCTCGAGAAGACGAGGACATTGCCGCTTTAATCAAAAAAGACCTGGAAGACTTGGGCGTCAAGTTCATCTTAGGGGCTGACCTCAAGGGCGTCGCTGATGGAGAAGCGGAGGTCAGCTTGACTTACGAGCTGGCTGGCCAGGCAAAAGTCATCAAGGGCGACCGCGTTCTGGCCGCCACTGGCCGCAAGGCCAATACGGCCGGCTTGGATTTGGAAAAGGCCGGGATCCAAGTGGATGAGCGGGGCAATATCAAAGTCGATGACCAATTAAAGACCACGGCGAAAAACGTCTGGGCGCTGGGGGACGTCAAGGGCGGCCTGCAGTTTACGCCCATTTCCCTGGATGACTTCCGCATTATCAAGGACCAGCTGCATGGCTCAGGCCAGCGGCGTGTCAGCGACCGCAAGGTCTTGCCGTACAGCGTCTTTATCGATCCGGCCTTGTCAGCCGTTGGCTTGAATGAAAAAAGCGCCAAGCAGGCAGGAAAGAACTACCAGCTCTTCAAGCTGCCGGTCGCGGCGATTCCCAAGGCCCGCGTTGCCAAGGACCCGCGCGGGCTCTTCAAGGCACTGGTTGATCCGGAGACTGGCCTGATCCTGGGGGCAACTTTGTATGGAATTGAATCATATGAATTGATCAACCAAATCGCGCTGGCCATGCGGGCTGGCCTGCCATATACCGTTCTGCGGGATGCCTACTATACCCACCCGACGATGAGCGAGGCCTTTAACGACCTGTTCAAGTAAGTAAGAATGGCCACAAGCCGCAAAAATAAAGCAAAAAACAAAAAAGAGTGAAGCTGTGCTTCACTCTTTTTCTTGTGGCTATTAAGCTTTATTTCTTTTCAACCAGCATCGGCAGGATCATTGGCCGGCGCTCGGTCTTGGAGTACAGGAAGTCCTGCAGGTTGTCGATGATGGCCTTGCGGATCTCGCTGTCCTTTGGCTTTTCCTTCTTAGCCATTTCCGTCTTCAGGACATGGTAGACATGCTTTTGGGCGGCGTTGATCAGGTCTTGGGATTCGCGCATGTAGACAAAGCCCCGGCTGAGGATGTCTGGCCCGGCCAAGACCCGCTTGTGCTTGTAGTCAACGGTGGCCACGGCCACTACCAGACCTTCTTCAGACAGGATCTGCCGGTCGCGGACCACGATGTTGCCAACGTCAGCCGCGCCAGAAGTATCGACGAAGACATCCTTGACGTGGATGTCGCCAGCGATTCTGGCGCCTTCAGGACCAAAGCAGACTACTTCACCGTTCTTCAAGACGAAGGTGTTTTCCTTAGGCACGCCAGCTTGCTGAGCCAAGTGGGCGTGCACGACCTGCATGCGGTATTCGCCGTGGACAGGAATCATGTACTTCGGCTTGGCCAATTCCACCATCAGCTTCAGTTCTTCCTGGCCGCCGTGACCGGAAGTGTGGACGTTGTTGATGCGGCCGTGAACGACGTTGGCGCCGCCTTCCATCAGCTTGTTGATCAGGTGGTTGACGCTCAAGGTGTTGCCTGGAATTGGGTTGGATGAGAAGATGACCGTGTCCTTTGGCTTCAGCTTGATCTGCCGGTGGGTGCCGTTGGCGATTCTGGACAAGGCGGCCAGGGGTTCGCCTTGGCTGCCAGTACACAGGATCATGACCTTCTCAGGCGGCAGAGAGTTGATGGTTTCCGCGTCGACGATCAAGCCGTCCGGTACGTGCAGGTAGCCCAGGTCAATCCCGTTCTGGATGCCGTTTTCCATGCTCCGCCCGAAGACGGCAACCTTGCGGCCAGTGTCGATCGCGGCCTTGATGGCCGTTGAGACCCGGTAGAGGTTGGAGGCAAAAGTGGCAAAAATAATCCGTCCCTTGATCCCGGTGATGATATTGTGCAAAGAGCCGGCGACAAAACGCTCGGACTTGGTAAATTGCGGCACTTCAGCGTTGGTCGAGTCAGAGAGCAGAGCCAAAACGCCTTCTTTGCCCAGCTGGGCCATTCTTTGGAAGTTTGGTGCCGGCTGGTTCATGACTGGCGTCAAGTCGAACTTGAAGTCGCCAGTAAAGACCACTGCCCCCAGCGGCGTGTGCACCGCGATCCCCAAGGTGTCAGGGATGGAGTGGGTGGTTCTGAAGAAAGTGACTGACAGCTTGTCAAACTTGAGGACCGTGTCCTCGTATTCCTCATGAAGCTCAGTCTTGTTTAAAATTCCGTGTTCCTCGCACTTGCTCTTGATCAGGGCCAAGGCAAAAGGCGTGGCGTAAACTGGGATTTCCGGGATCTTTTCCAGCAGGAAGGGAATCCCGCCGATGTGGTCTTCGTGGCCGTGGCTGACAACCAGGGCCTTGATCTTGTCCCGGTTCTTGACCAGGTAAGAGTAGTCGGAGATGACGTAGTTGATCCCTAAGAGGTCATCTTCCGGGAACTTGATCCCGCAGTCCATGATGACGATTTCATCCTGGTACTGGACGCAGTACATGTTTCGGCCGATTTCGTGCAATCCCCCAATGGCGAAAACGGCAACTTCGTTGTCTTTAATCTTCACTTGGCTTGTCAAAAGTGGTCAACTTGAAGTCCGCGTGTTCTTGTTCGTACTTCAAGGAGTTGCCAGTCAATTCTTGGATGAGCTCAATGTTGTAGGGGGTGTTTTGTTCAACAAGAGTTCTAGCTTCTACCACATTGTCTGCTTCCATGTAGAGGGTTTGGGTGGTTTCTCTACGTGGGTTAACAATCTTGTTCTTCTGGTACAAAACTTTGTAGATCATAAAAATCTCCTTAAATATTTAGTTGTCGATTTGTTCTCAGTGAGAAATTTGTCAAAAATACTCAATAGCTAGATAAATTCTAACATATTTGCAAAAGCAAGTATAGAATAGGCGCTTTTGCAAAAGAGAAAAGATCCCAGCCGCCGGCAGGCAAGTGGGATCTTAAAAAAGTCTTTTCAGGAAACTAAGCGATTACGATGGTATCGTCGTCCAAGGCAAACGGGTTTTCCTTGTTGATGCGGTCGTAGAAGAGGTGACCGTTCAAGTGGTCGATTTCGTGGCCGGAAACGATGGCTGGGTAGCCCTTCAAGCGGATGGTCTTTTCCTCGCCGTCAACCGTCCAGTAGTGGATGGTGACCTTGTTTGGCCGGGGAACGTAGCCGTCGATGACCTTGTCAACGCTCAGGCAGCCTTCGCCTTCAGCCAGGCAGGTCTTGCGGACTGATTCGGAAATGATTTCCGGGTTGACGTAGGTTTCCTTGAAGATGATTTCGCCCTTGTCGTTTGGAACCAGGAGGGCAGCCATTGAGACCCCTTCGCCGACCTGCGGGGCAGCCAGGCCAACGCCGGCCCGCAATTGGTGCTTAGCCGCGATCTTTGGATCTTGTGAGTTTACCAAGTATTCCATCATGTCGTCGGCCAGCTTCTTGTAGTGGTCAGACAATGGGAAGGTCAATTTCTTAGCAACTTGCCGCAGGACCGGATCGCCGTCGCGGACAATATCTTTCATTAAGATCAATGTAGGTTCTCCTTTTTAATATAGTTTAAGCTTCGAGCTGATTTGCTTTTGGCCAGAATGCAAAATGATTTTGGCAAAAGCAGTTCTAATACTAGTTTAAACTAATGAGAAGTTGTTGACCAGCCCCTAAGGAGGTAGTACAATAAATGATTGTAAAAATTATCAACGATTACTTCGGCCAGCCTTATCATAAGAGGGCTAAAGGGAACTGTGATTAAATCACAGTTCTTTTTATGAGGAACGGGGAGGAAACATTTTTGGCAGATCAAAAGAGAAGAGAAAACATTAGAAATATCGCGATTATTGCGCACGTCGACCACGGTAAGACTACCTTGGTCAACCAGCTGTTGAAGCAATCCGATACTTTGCCAGAACACATGAACCTGGAAGACCGGGCAATGGACTCCAACGCCATTGAACGTGAACGCGGGATCACGATTTTGTCAAAGAACACCGCGGTTAAGTACAAGGATACCACGATCAACATCCTGGATACGCCAGGCCACGCCGACTTTGGTGGGGAAGTTGAACGGATCATGCACATGGTTGACGGTGCTTTGCTTTTGGTTGACGCCTACGAAGGCCCAATGCCACAAACTCGCTTCGTTTTGCAAAAGGCCTTGGAAGCCGGCGTTAAGCCAGTTGTCGTTGTCAATAAGATCGACCGTCCAGGCGCCCGCCCAGCTGAAGTCTTGGACGAAGTTCTGGAACTGTTCATTGAACTTGGTGCCAACGATGACCAACTGGAATTCCCAGTTGTCTACGCTTCTGCCCTGAATGGTACTTCAAGCTACTCAGACGACCCAGCTGACCAAGAAGAAACCATGGATCCAATCTTCGATACGATCCTGGAAAACATTCCTGCGCCGCTGGACAACGAAGACGAACCGCTGCAATTCCAGATCACCATGCTGGACTGGGACGACTACGTTGGCCGAATCGGCGTTGGCCGCGTCTTCCGTGGCAAGATCAAGGTCGGCGACGAAGTTACGGTGATGAAGCTTGACGGCACTAAGCAAAACTTCCGCGTGACCAAGCTGTTCGGCTACTTCGGCCTGAAGCGCAACGAAATCAAGGAAGCCAAGGCGGGCGACATCATCGCCATTAGTGGGATCAACGACATCTTCGTCGGCGAAACCATTGCTTCTAAGGATGATCCGGAAGCCCTGCCAGCCCTCCGGATCGACCCGCCAACCCTGCAAATGGACTTCGTTGCCAACGACTCACCATTTGCTGGCCGTGAAGGCAGCCAGGTTACCCCAGCCAAGCTGGAAGAACGCTTGATGCGCCAAACCCGGACTGACGTTTCCCTGAAGGTTGAGCCAACTGACCAATTGAACGCCTGGACTGTTTCCGGCCGTGGTGAGCTGCACTTGTCAATCCTGGTTGAAGAAATGCGCCGTGAAGGCTTTGAACTGCAATTGTCACGTCCAAAGGTTATCTACCGTGAAGTTGACGGCCAATTGTGCGAACCATTTGAAAACGTCCAAGTCGACGTGCCAGACGAATACGTTGGCTCAGTTATCGATGGCCTGTCCCAGCGCAAGGGTGAAATGCAGAACATGGAATCCAAGGGCAACGGCCAAACCCGCCTTGAATTCTCAGTTCCTTCACGTGGCTTGATCGGCTACAACAACGAATTTATGTCAGCCACTGGCGGCTACGGGATCATGAACCACACCTTTGCTGAATACAAGCCAGTCGTTAAGAACTGGAACCCAGGCCGCCGCAACGGTGCCCTTGTTTCCATCAACCAAGGTCAGTCAACCACTTACTCCCTGCAGTCA
This sequence comes from Faecalicatena absiana, assembly GCA_017309015.1. Taxonomy (GTDB): domain Bacteria; phylum Bacillota; class Bacilli; order Lactobacillales; family Lactobacillaceae; genus Lactobacillus; species Lactobacillus absianus. Next base: position 37,544 of record JAEDAG010000001.1, on the reverse strand, counting down.
GTTGAACAGCGCGGTACCTTGTTCATCGGCGCCGGCGTTCAAGTCTACGAAGGGATGATCGTGGGGATGTCATCACGTGACCGCGACATTGCCGTTAACGTCACTAAGGGCAAGAACCTGACCAACACCCGTGCTGCCGGCAAGGACCACGCCGCAGCCATCAGAACTCCAAAGAAGATGACTTTGGAAGAATCAATCGAATTCCTGAACGATGACGAATACTGTGAAGTAACTCCAGAAAGCCTGCGCCTGCGCAAGAAGATCCTGAACACTTCAGAACGTCAAAAGTTCGACAAGAAGAAGGCCAAGACTGAAAGCAAGTAATTCTTGTTTTTTTCAGAAGTCTCTGCTTCAGCGATGAAGCAGGGGCTTTTTTGTTTTATAATAGTAAGCAACTATTGTTTTAAAGAGGGATCAAACGTGAACGAAAATCCAAAATTGGCCTGGCTTAAGAAAAAGCTGCGGGGCATCAACTACCGCATCTTTCTGCCATACATCATTCTGATGACGATGGGGGTGGTTGCCGTCTACTCCGCCAGTTCAGAAATACTGATGATCAGCGGCCGGCCAGCTGCCTATTACGGAATGAAGCAGCTGGTGTATGCAATCATTGGCGTCTTTATCTGCCTGGGCTTATACTCCATCAAATTGGACTGGCTGCAGAACGGGCGGAACCTGTTTCTGCTGATTGCGCTGACCACGGGGCTGCTAATCTATGTCCGCGTCTTTGGCCAGGCGGTCAACGGGGCCAGGGGCTGGATCAACCTGGGCGTAGTCAACGTGCAGCCGCTGGAACTAGCCAAGCTGGCCTTGATCCTGTATCTGGCTGAAATGCTGGCCAAGGCCGACGGGCACCTGGTTCCCGGGCACATCATGGAGCGGTTGCTGCCGCCGGCGATCATCGCCGGGGGCATGATGTTCCTGGTCGTGATTGAGCCAGACTTCGGCGGGACCGCGATTCTGTTTTTCCTGGTCGCGATCATGTACTCCGTTTCCGGGATTCCATCAGGCTACGCCCTGCTGAGCCTGTTTGGCATTGCCGTCCTAGTGGTCGGGGGCTTTTTCCTGATCGTCAGGTGGAATCCGGACTTTTTGCAGCATGTCTACGTCTTCAAGCGTTTTATCGCCTTTTTGAACCCATTCAAAACGGCGGCCAATGAAGGGGCCCAGCTGGTCAACTCCTACTACGCCATCCACAATGGCGGCCTCTTTGGGGTCGGGATCGGCAATTCCATTCAAAAGCGGGGCTACCTGCCAGAGCCTTACACTGACTTCATTTTGTCAATCATTGCCGAAGAAGTCGGCTCAATTGGGGCTCTCCTGGTTCTGGGCCTGCTGTTCTATCTCCTGATTCAGATCATGGAAAACGGCGTCAATGCTGGTTCCCAGTACACGTCTTTGGTCTGCTTCGGGGTTTCGGCCATCATGTTCTTCCAGATCCTGTTCAACGTCGGGGCCGTATTGGGCTTGATGCCGATTACCGGGGTGACCCTGCCCTTCATTTCCTACGGCGGGTCCTCCCTCTTCGTTTTATCGGCCAGCATCGGCTTGGTCATGAACGTGATCGCTGAAGATGACAAATTAAAAGCAAGGAAGCATAGCAATGAGCGTAAACCAAGAACTGTCTGAGCAAGACATCACCCAGCGCACGAGCCTGATCGTCTATCTGCGCAATGCCAGCAACGATCAATTCAAATTGCGCCGCTATGGGGACATCGTTTATTTTTCCAAAAAGCTGCACTACCTGGTGATGTACGTCAATGCCAGTGAGGCAGAAGAGACCGCCGTCCGCCTGCGCGCGCTCAGCTTCGTCAAGGGCGTGGACCTATCCGCGGCTGACGAGCTCAAGCTGGACAACGAAGACACGGAAAAGCAGCTGACTGAAATGGCCAAGGAGGCCGAAGCCAAACTGGCCGCGGCCAACAATGGCGAAAGAAGCGAGGACTGGATCAAGTGAGAATCATTTCCGGCAAATATGCCAAGCGCAACCTGTTTACTTTGAAGAGCCAGAAGACCCGGCCAACCAGCGACAAGGTCAAGGAATCCTTGTTCAATTCGCTGGGCCAGTTCTTTGCTGGCGGCCAGGTCCTGGACCTGTATGGCGGCTCTGGCGCCCTGGGGATTGAGGCCGTGTCGCGGGGCTGTGACCATGCCGTCTTAAACGACGTCAGCCGGGCCGCGGTGGCCATTATCAAGAAGAACGTGGCTTTGACCAAGGAAGCGGATCGCTTTGACGTGACCAACATGCCGGCCAAGGTAGCCTTGAAAGTCCTGGCCCAAAAGGGCCGCAAGTTCGACCTGGTCTTTTTGGACCCGCCATATGCCAAGCAGCAGATGGTCAAGGATATGACGGCCATGAAGCAGCTGGACTTGCTCAATGACGGCGCGCTGGTCGTGGCCGAGACTGACGACCAGACCGACTTGCCGGCCATCGCGGGCTTTGACCTGCTGAAAGAGCACCATCTGGGCAAGACTTTAGTGAGATTCTATCGAAAGGCAGCAGAATGACGAACGCACTTTTTCCCGGAAGCTTTGATCCGGTAACCAAGGGACACATGGATACGGTCGTGCAGGCGGCCAAAGCCTTTGACCACCTGTATGTGGTCGTGATGACCAATACAAGCAAGCAGCAGCTGTTCACGCCGGCGGAGCGGGCGGATTTTTTGCAAGCTGCGGTGGCTGAAGCTGGCTTGACCAACGTTACGGTCTTGGCCCGGCCAGCCCAATTGACGGTGGACCTGGCCCGGGAGCTGGGGGCTGACGTCTTGGTACGGGGAGTCCGCAACAGCGCCGACTTCCTGTACGAGCAGCAGATTGCCGGGGTAAACGGAAAATTGGCGCCTGACCTGCCAACGGTCTTGTTTTTGGCCAAGCCGGAAAACGCGGCCGTTGCCTCCAGCATGGTCAAAGAAGTGGCCCGCTATGGGGGCCGGGTTGACCAGTTTTTGCCCAAAAAGGCCGCGGCGGCCCTGGAAAAGAGGCTGAAGAATGAAGATCAAGAACAAGAATAAGTTCGCTAAGCGGGCTAAAAAGCTCTTCCTGGGGGCTGCTGCCATCGTGGCCCTGTTGGTGGTGGCCCTCTTGCCAACCAAGTACGTGATTGAGGCGCCCGGGGCTGCCTTGCCGGTGGGCGACTACATCAAGACCAGCGGGGTGAAAAGCCAGAAGAACCTGTATCTGGTGACCGTCAGCGAGCGGCGGGCGGTCCTGGCTGACTATCTCTGGTCCTTTACCCAGCCTTATGAAGAGCGGTTGACCTGGGATGAGGCAACGGGCGGCACCAGCAGCGACCAATACGAGCAGCTGCAGGAATGGTACATGCAGACCAGCCAGCAGAATGCCATCTATTACGCGGCCAAGGCGGCCCATAAGCAGGCCAAGCTGAAGTACCAGGGGGTCTACGTAATGGAGGTCCAGAAGCGCTCGTCCTTTAAGGGCAAGCTGCTCATGGGCGACACCATTGTCGCGGCCAATGGACACAAGTTCCAGTCAACCAAGGGCTTCATGAGCTATTTGCAAAAGCAGCGGATCGGCGACAAGGTCACGATCACGGTTTTGCGCTCCGGGCAAAAGAAGCGTTTTTCCGGTAAGATCGTCAAGGTCAAGGGGACCGGCAAGCCGGGGATCGGGATTTCCATGGTGGAGCGGGTGAAGGTGGAAACCAGCCCGAAGACCACGATTGAAGTCGGTGACATCGGCGGCCCGTCAGCCGGATTGATGTTCAGCCTGGGCTGCTACCAGAACTTTACGGGCAAGAACCTGACCAAGGGCCACAAGGTGGCCGGGACGGGGACGATTGACGCCCAAGGCAAGGTTGGCATTATCGGCGGCGTGGACAAAAAGGTCGTGGCGGCCGACAAAGAGGGGGCAGAGGTCTTCTTTGCCCCAACCGACCGGACTGGCGGGGTCAAGAAGTCCCAGACCAACTACGCCGTAGCCAAGCGGACGGCCAAGAAGCTGGGGACCAAGATGAAGATCGTTCCAGTCGCTGATTTTGAAGACGCGCTGCACTACTTGGAGCAGCACTACAAATAAGGCCAGATTAAGCCAAATCCAATTAGCTGAAGAGCAAGCGCTCTTCAGCTTTTTTCTTGGCAAAATTTTTTGAAATTTTTTCGGTAAAAAGGGGGTGAAAATGCGTATTAGTAAGTGAGGTGATAAAAATGAAAAAAATCAATCCAGATCAGATCAAAGATTGGCTCCTGGACAAGAAGGTCTACGTCGTGGCCGTGGTTTTGGCCGCGGGTGCCTTCTTTTACTGGCAGCAAAAGCCGCAGCCAGCCGACAATTCAGCGCTCCTGAGCCAGACAAAGCTGCAGTCCAGCAGTCAGTCAGCGGCCAGCCGCCAGACGGGTGCCTCCAGCGCGTCAAGCGCGGCCAGCGGCAAAGTCGTCTGCGATATTTCCGGGGCAGTCAAGGAAGAAGGGGTCTATACCCTGAAAAGCGGTGCCAGGCTGCAGGACCTGATTGACGCGGCGGGCGGCTTGACTTCCCGGGCCCAGATCAAGGCCATCAACCGCAGCCTGCTTCTGCAAGACCAAGACAAGGTCTACATCCCCTATAAGGGGGAAAAGACCGCAGCAGCCCCAACGGCGGGGATGGCCAGCAATGCAGCTGCGTCCAGTTCTTCCAGCTCTCCTGGCCCAGCCGCGTCAAGCGCGGCCGGCAAGGTCAACCTGAATACGGCCACGGCTGCTGACTTGCAAAAATTGAATGGGATCGGGGAAAGGAAAGCCGAACAGATTATTGCCTACCGGGAGCAAAAAGGGGGCTTTAAATCTATTGACGAATTAAAGGAAGTGTCAGGCATTGGCGACAAGACTTTCGACGCGCTCAAGGACCAAATTACGGTCTAGCCTGGAGGCGGGCTTTTTCTGCTTATGCGCGCTGTGCGCGGCTTCCCTGGCGGCCTGCATCTGCTTGCCCCAGCTGCCCAGCCGCCTGGCCGCGGGCTTGTTTGCGGCCTATTTTGCCGGCCTGCTTTGGCACAAGTATTCCAGCCTGCGCGCTTTGGCGTTTGCCTTTATGGCCATAATTGGCTTGGCTGTGCTTTTTGGCTTGAGAAAGCCCGCTCTGCTGACCCAGAATCCAGAGACGGTCCTCCTTTATCCCGATGAAGTTCAAGTCAAGGATGGCTGCCTGACCGGCATTGGGCATTTAAAAGACCGCAAGCTGGTGGTTTTTGGCAAGGCTGACGAGCAGCTGGCGGGGTTGGTCATGTCCGGGCAGACCGTGCTGCTTGGTCCTGGAGAGGGCGAGATCAGCGAGCTTGAGCCGGCGACCAACCAGGGGCAGTTTGACTACCGGACCTATTACGCGGCTAAAGGCATCAGCCAGCGGCTGAAGTTCACGGGCGCGGTCCTGGAAGGGACGGAAAATTCGCCAGTCGCCCGTTTGCACGGCCTGCGCCGAAAAATTGCCAGCCGCCTGGCGGTCTTGCCGCGCCTTTTGGCCTTTTTTGCCAGCGAGCTCCTGCTGGCCCAAAATCCCAGCCAGGAAAACGCGGTCAACATGAACAACTACCGGGACCTGGGCGTGATTCACATTTTGAGCATCTCAGGGATGCACGTGGGGATTTACGTCATGGCCCTGTCGCTGGTCTGTGCCTGGGGCCGGCTGACGGAAGAGGAGACTTTTGCCGTCTGCCTGCTCTTTCTGGCTTTTGAGATCTTTTTAAGCGGTTGGCAGCCGGGCTTCATCCGGGCCAGCCTGACCTATGGCCTGCGGCAGGCTTTTTCCTTGAAAAAGGTCCGGGTGACCGGGGCGGACGTGCTGGGGCTGACTTTCCTGCTCCACCTGCTCGTCTGCCCCAGACTCCTGCTGTCGACGGGGGCGGTCTTAAGCTACGTCCTGGCTATGGGCTTGGTGCTGACGCCGGGGATGCCCAAGCTGGCCCAGTCCTGCTGGTTAAACCTCCTGCTAACCCCTTTTCTGCTCAAGAATTTTTACCAGATCAATGTCTGCACGATTTTTTACAACTTCCTGGTGGTGCCCTACTTCAACTGGGTGGTCATGCCGGTCAGCTTGGCCAGCCTGCTTTTGCGGCCTTTTCCAGGAATCCTGCGGATCTTTGAAAGCATCTTGGAGCTGCTTGAGGGCTTGCTGGGGAAAATTTCCCAGCTGGGGATCGGCCGGCTCATTTTTGGCCAGATTACGGCCTTGCAGCTGGCGGGACTTTTCACGCTGACGGCCGCCATCTTGGCCTTGCTTTCAAAAGCACCAAGAGAGAAAGGCGAAATAAGGGCAAAGAAAAAGCTGACCGCTCGCGGTCAGCTGGCTAAGCGCCTGACATATGTCCTGGGCAGCTGCTATTTGCTCTTGTACCTGGGGATTCATTTTCCTTTGAAAGGGCAGGTGACCTTTATCGATGTGGGGCAGGGGGACAGCATTCTGCTGACGACGCCGCTTTTGCGCAAGGTCTACTTGATCGATACGGGCGGGAAGGTGGCTTTTGGCGGCCAAAAGCGGCCAAAGCCAAAGCCCCAGATTGAGTCGATTACCCTCCCTTTTTTGAAATCACAGGGCATCAGCAAGATCGATGCCGTCTTCGTCAGCCACCAGGATGCTGACCATGTCGGTGATCTGGGGCCGCTACTGAGTGAGATCCAGGTTGACCGCCTGTACTTTGGCAAGGGCCTGCTGCAAAATCCCGGCTTTCAAAAACGCCTGGCCGGGAGGATCAAGCAGACCAAGCTGGTGGAGCTGCAGGCCGGAATGCGGGTCTTGGATCAGGGCGGGCACGGAATCGACTTTCTGGTCCTGCATCCCTTGGCAGGGGGACCAGGCGAAAACAAGGACTCCCTGTCCCTGGCCTGCAGCTTGGCCGGCAAGACCTGGGCTTTTACGGGCGACTTGGACCAGGCTGGGGAGCGGCAGATTCTGGAGCGGATGCCCGATTTAAAAGTCGACTACTTCAAGCTGGGCCACCATGGCAGCGACACGTCGTCAGCCCCGGACTTCCTGCAAAGGATCAATCCCCAGCTGGTCTTTATTTCCGCTGGCCGCAACAACCGCTACCACCACCCTAAGCCGGAAACCCTGGCTGCTTTGCGCCAGCTGGGCATCCCTTATTATTCAACCCAGGACTGCGGGATGATCAGCTGGTACTATGGATTAGGCACTAAGCCATATTTTGCTTCCTTTCTGCGCGGCAGACTGCCGGCTGATCCGTAAATATGATAAAGTAAAGGTTAGCTTAGAGAAACGGAGTCCAGTCATGAGTCTATTGTCACTATTTTCCAACAGTCAGCCCAATAATCCCAACGTCCTCTTGCAGGGGCCGGATGCTTTTTTGAACGACTACCTGGCCCGCGACTACGTCAGCGACCCACGCTTTGACGGCTTGGAAAAGGTGATGGTCGACTGTGAGGCGGACTCGCTGGATGACCTGGTGGCCGATTTGGCGGAAGCCAGCCTGTTTGCTACCCAGAAATTGGTCTTGATCAAGAACCCGATTTTTTTGACTGGGAAAATGCCAGCCAAGTACAAAAAGCAGGCTGACCAGCTGCAGGCGATTTTTGACCATGTCGACCAGATCGACGATATTGTGGTCATCGTGGCCAGCTATGAGAAGCTGGACCGGCGCAAGAAGCTCACCAAGAGCGTGGAAAAGGGGCTGAACACGGTCAAGACGGCCATCAAGTCCTATGAAAGCGGCAAGTTCATGCAGGCTCTGATCGCGGCGGAAGGCTACCGCATCGACCGGCCAGCCCTTGACCTGCTCCTTGAGCGCAGCGACCAGGTTGTCGACGCGGCCTTGGGCAACTACAACAAGCTGAAGGCCATCAGCAACTCGAAGACCATCTCAAAGGAATTGGTTGACCGGAACGTTGACATGAGCCTGGCCCAGAACGTCTTTGCCATCCTGGAGGCAGCTTTGGCCCACAACTACCAGGAAGCCAGCGACCGCCTGCAGGCGCAGCTTAGAGAAGGGACCTACCCGGTCCAGCTGGTGGCCGTCTTCATCAGCCAAGTTGAATTTTTGACCTGCGTCAAGGTCTTGAGCCAGCGGCGCAGAAGCGAAAGCGAGATCGTCAAGGAGCTGGGCGCCCACCCGTACCGGGTCAAGACGGCCCTGCGGACCCGCATTGGGGTCAAGCAGCTGGAGCGGATGCTGGGCCGATTGATCGACCTGGACTACAAGTACAAGAATGGGACCTACCGGGATGCCAAGGTTTTGGAGGTCTTCATCCTGTCTTGCTGAAGGACAGAAAAAAGGAAAAATAAAAAGGACGGGAAACATTGCGTTTCTCGTCCTTTCTTGATTTCGTTGCTATTGATTACTTAGCAAGCTTAGCCAAACGACTCTTGTCACGGTTAGCCTTGTTCTTGTGGATCAAGCCCTTTGAAGCAGCCTTGTCCAATTCACGAACAGCAGCAAGGTGTAATTCGGAGGCGTTGTCTGCGCCAGCAGCTGAAGCAGCCTTGAACTTCTTGACAGCAGTTCTCATTTCGCTCAATTGAGCGGCGTTGCGCTTGTTAGCAGCAGCTTGGGTCTTAACACGCTTGATAGCAGATTTGATTTGTGGCATTAGATTCACCTCCAATAATTGTTTAAAATTCACTCAATTATTATACTTAAAGCCAGAGGGTTATGCAAGGACAAATTTTGCTTTTTTTAAAAGCAATTGGCAGATTTGGCTTGCTTTTTTTCGAAAAACAGGTATCATTAAACTTGTTATGAACCCCTAACGTTGTCTGCTCGCTCCACCTGACGGCGGACGCTGTTAATGGGCAATTTTTAATCAGAAAGGTGCAAACAGAATGGCTGTTTCAAAAGAAAGAAAGAACGAAATCATCAAGGAATACGCAACCCACGAAGGCGACACTGGCTCAGTAGAAGTACAAGTTGCTGTTTTGACTGAAGACATCAACAACTTGACTGAACACATGCGTCAACACTCACACGACCACCACTCATACGTTGGTCTGTTGAAGAAGATCGGTCACCGTCGTAACTTGCTTCGTTACCTGCAAGAAAACGACTTGGAACGCTACCGCGCATTGATCGCTCGCTTGGGTCTGCGTCGTTAATTCTGACAAAGATCGCGTTAAGAGGCTGGGTTTCCCCAGCCTCTTTTATTTTTTCTCTTTTGTTTCTTTTCCTGTTTGCCTTTCTTCGCTGCTGCTTGTGGCTGGCTAATTTTTTGCCAGGGCCTCTCGACTACCGCGGACATGATGTTTATGATAAAATTAATAAGATTCAAAACGTTGTGATCGCTTTAGATCCATATTTTTTAAGACAGTAATGCAATTAAGCTATTTATTTTGCGAGAAAAGGGGAGAGTCATGTCAGACCAACTAAAAATCATGATATTAAGCGGCGTGCGCGAACAGGGCAAGGATATGTTCGCAGTGCAAGTTAAGGACGAGATCTTCGTGCTTGATGCAGGGCTGAAGTACCCTGACAGCTCCTTGTTCGGGATCGACGTCGTGATTCCAGACATGGAATTCTTTAAGCAATACGGCGACCAGGTGGCGGGGATCTTCCTGACCCACGGGCATGCCGACTCAATCGGTGCCTTGCCGTACATCTTGCGCAACTGGGACATCCCGGTCTTCGGGTCCAAGCTGACCATCGAGCTGGCCAAGATTGACGTTCAAAGAGAAAACAAGCGCAGAAACAATGACTTGTTCAACGTGATCGATGCCGACACGGAAATTGACTTCAGAAACGCGTCCGTTTCCTTCTTCCACACGACCCACTCAGTGCCTGACTCACTGGGGGTCGTAGTCCACACGCCAATGGGCGAGGTCGTCTATACTGGCGACTTCAAGTTCGATCCATCAGCCCGGCCGGACTACCGGACCGACATGGGCCGCTTGGCTGAAATCCAAGAGGGCGGCGTCTTAGCCCTGCTGAGCGACTCTTCAAACGCGGAAGCCAACTTCCCAAATGCCAGTGAAAATGAAGTCGGCACTTACATTACCAACGTCTTCCGCAATGCCAGCGGCAGAATCATCGTTGCCGCCAAGGCTTCCAATCTCAACCGGGTGCAGCAGGTCATCAGCGCCGCGGCCGCGACTGGCCGCCGGGTTCTGCTGACTGGCCGGGACGTGGCCAAGATCGTGCACACGGCTATGAAGCTGGGCTACCTGGAAGTGCCAGACGGCTTGCTGATGAAGGTCAAGGAGCTCAAGGACGTGCCTGAAGAGAAGACGGTCATTCTGGAAACCGGCCGCATGGGCGAGCCGCTCCACTCCTTGCAGAAGATGGCTAACAACCGCCACCGGATGATCAAGATCCACTCAGGCGACCTGGTCTTCATCGCGACTACCCCGTCCCATGCTGTGGAAACCACGGTTGCCGTTACCAGCGACATGGTTTACCGGGCTGGTGGCACGGTCATTGAACTGGGCCGCAACATGCACACCAGCGGCCATGCTACTGGCCGCGACATCCAGACCATGATCGACCTGCTCAAGCCGAAGTTCCTGATTCCAGTCATCGGCGACTACCGGCTGCTGGAAAAGGTCAAGGATTTGGCCGAGGAAACCGGCATGCCGGCTGACAACGTCTTCATCACCCAAAACGGCGATTGCCTGGCCTATGATGAAAAGCGTGACCGCTTGGTCCGTGATGCTGCCGTGCCAGGCGAAGACACCATGATCGATGGCTCCGGCGTCGGCGACGTCGGCAATATCGTCCTGCGCGACCGGGAAGTCTTGTCAGATGACGGGATCTTCATCGCCGTGGTGACGATTGACCGCAAGAAGAAGAAGATCATTGCCGAGCCGCAAGTCACCAGCCGGGGCTTTGTCTACATCAAGGCCAACCACAAGCTGATGGAAGACTCGATTCAGGTCATCAAGGACGCCATCCAAGCCAACTTTGAACACAAGAAGTTTGACTGGTCTGAGCTCAAGCAGGATATCCGCAACAACCTGGAAAAGTTCCTCTACAAGCAGACCAATCGGCACCCAGTCGTTCTGCCAGTCGTAATGGAAGTCAACCAGAACCGCCACCGCGCGATGCAAAAGCGGACTGAAGACCAAGAGAAGGGCGAAGAGGCTGGCAAGACCCCAAGCAAGAAAGGGACCAAGAAGACTGGCAAGGCTGCTAAGAAGCACGCCCAAAACAAGAAGGCTCCGAAAAACGGCAAAGGCAAGCCTGGCCAAAAGCCCAGAAGCGCCAAGAAGACCGGCAAGCCCCAAGGACAGAAGGCAGGCAAGGAATAAGGATGACAAACGTTAGTCAAGCGAACCTGCTGGCTTTAGCCCGGGCTTGTGAAGCCAAAGGCGACAGCGAAGGGGCCATTGCCAATCTGGAAGAGGCCCTGCGCTCTGGCTTTGACAATGCCGTAGGGGCTGAATTGGCGAAAGTCTACCGCCTTAACGGACAAGAAGATCAGGCATATGCCGTTTTAAAGACGGCGCCTGATCTTTTTTCTGACCAGGCCTTGTTTGAAGAATACCAGCAAACGCTAAAGGCCAATCACTATTTGATTGAAGCCTTGCAGGTCAAGCACCTTACCGGCGGCCAGTTGGAAATTCCGGTTGAAGCGGCCAGCTTGGCCCAGCAGCAAGAGATCATGCAGGATTTCCGCAAAGCCGCGGTCGTCACCAACGTCCACTATCAAAGCCTTTTTAAACTGGATTTGCCCAGCTACCTGCCCTTTGTCCATAGCCTGCTGCTTGATCCAAGCCAGGGCTTTGCCTTGCGCCTGGCGCTTTGCGAGGATCTGGTCAAGCTGGGAATTGACCAGAAAATCAGCGTCTTGACCTTGGGCGAGGTCAAGACTTTCGTGCCAAGCACGGCCAGCCTCTTGCGCCAAGACCCGGTCTACCGGGAGGCAATCGGCTCAGTGGCGGACAAGCTGCGCCGCCGGCCCAGCGAATTGCCGCTATACTTGAATGAAGCCAACCTAGCGCTGGGATCCCTGTATCCGTTTATTGCAGACTATGTATCCAACCCGGATTCATTTGCCAAAGCCTTGCTGAGCTACCTGCAAAAGCAGGGCGGATTTGAGTATCAGGACCTGCTTGACCGGATCTATCAAAAAAATGCGGCCAGTTTTGAGTAAATTACTTTACATTTAGGGTGCATTTAGTATAATCATTTTTGGACATTTTCAAAGGAGATGCGCATTTCATACTAGCGTATCTCTGATGAAAGTAGTACAATATTCAACAGAGAATCATCCGTTAGTTTTGTCTCAACGGACTTCTTGTAAAATTTCAGGAGGGTCATTTTAATGGCAGAAAAAGAACATTACGTTAGAACTAAGCCACACGTTAACATTGGTACTATTGGCCACGTTGACCACGGTAAGACTACTTTAACCGCAGCTATCACTACTGTGTTGGCTAAGAAGGGTTTGGCACAAGCTGAAGATTACTCACAAATCGACGCTGCTCCAGAAGAAAAGGAACGTGGTATCACTATCAACACTGCCCACGTTGAATACGAAACTGAAAAGCGCCACTACGCCCACATGGACGCCCCAGGCCACGCCGACTACATCAAGAACATGATCACTGGTGCGGCTCAAATGGATGGTGCCATCTTGGTTGTTGCCGCAACTGACGGTCCTATGCCACAAACTCGTGAACACATTTTGTTGGCTCGTCAGGTTGGTGTTAAATACATCGTTGTCTTCTTGAACAAGTGCGACCTTGTTGACGACCCAGAATTGATCGACCTGGTTGAAATGGAAGTAAGAGACTTGCTTTCAGAATACGGTTACCCTGGTGACGACGTTCCTGTTGTTCGTGGTTCAGCTTTGAAGGCCCTTGAAGGCGATGAAGAAGCTCAAAAGAAGATCGAAGAATTGATGGACGTTGTTGACGAATACATCCCAACTCCAGAACGTGACACTGACAAGCCATTCTTGATGCCAGTTGAAGACGTCTTCACTATCACTGGTCGTGGTACTGTTGCTTCAGGTCGTATCGACCGTGGTACTGTTAAGGTCGGCGACGAAGTTGAAATCGTTGGTTTGGTAGAAAAGGTTCTTAAGTCAGTTGTAACTGGTTTGGAAATGTTCCACAAGACTCTTGACTTGGGTGAAGCCGGCGACAACGTTGGTGTATTGCTGCGTGGTATCGACCGTGACCAAGTTGTTCGTGGTCAAGTTCTGGCAGCTCCAGGCTCAATCAAGACTCACGAAACTTTCAAGGGTCAAGTCTACATCTTGAGCAAGGACGAAGGTGGCCGTCACACTCCATTCTTCTCAGACTACCGTCCACAATTCTACTTCCACACCACTGACATTACTGGTGAAATCGAATTGCCAGAAGGTACTGAAATGGTTATGCCTGGTGACAACACTGAATTCTCAGTTACTCTGATCAAGCCAGCCGCTATCGAAGTTGGTACTAAGTTCACTATCCGTGAAGGTGGTAGAACTGTTGGTGCCGGCCAAGTTACTGAAATTGACGACTAATTGATTAGTTCAATAATTTATTAGTTCTAACAGTAAGAAAAAGACGTTCTTCTCTGAAGAACGCCTTTTTTATTGTAAATATTCGCTATTTTGAGGCAGTTTCATGTCAATAACTTGGGATAATGTCCCGAAAAAATTAAATTATTAGCGGGGAAAATTCCCCGCTATTTTTATGTGAATTTGTGATACTTGTGCGCTTTGTTCTGCTGCGCGATGAACGAAGTACGCTTCCAAGGATGGGACATCGGTGGAATATACTTTTTCCGCTGTTTCTTTTTCTCGGTCTCAAAATCGATATCTGGTGAGACTCTGGCATTCTTCGGAATCTCGGTCAAGGCATACACTTTCTCGTCAACGGTGACCAACAATTGACCATCTAATGCTTGAATAACCAGGCATTTAGTGCCTTTGGCAAAGCAGATAAGCTTGTTTGAGGCGTCTGTAGCTTGATAATAGTGATTCTTGTAGGAGATGGCTGATCCACTGTCAAACGTACGTGGAGACAATACCGCTAGCGTATAGTTGATCTTCTCGTTGTCAGGGCTGTCTGCGAAAACTGATTCAAATCTGTGAATATCCTGCCCGAACTTGTCGTTGAATTTCGGCACAAAAATCTCCCGCAGATACTTGTTGGCATCTTCGATTGTAGTTATATTGTGAAGCCTCAGTTCGGGCTTCAAACGGCTTTGTACAGTCTGGTTTGCCCGTTCCACCATGCCCTTGGCCTGTGAGACACTAGTGGTTACGATATCTGTTCCCAAGGTCTTGCAGGCATATCCAAATTGCGTAAGAACGTCTTTGTGCTCTGCTTTGGTTTTAGCCGTCTCATAATTAAAAACGGTTCGATTGTCGGTTTTGAATCTAAGAGGAATGCCATAATTCACGAGAATCTGCTCATAGACGTGGTAATAGGCTTTCAGGGTCTCCTGCCAGTCGAAGTAGGCGCCAACCAGGTTGCCTGTGGCGTTGTCTATTGCCAGGTGCAGGTGAGCCTTCTTATCGCCAAACCAAAGCAGAGAAGAGGCGTCCATTTGGATTTCTTCGCCGAAGTATTTACAGCGCTCGTGACGTGGATGAGCATCTTCTATAGCTATTTGATGATCGATAACCACTTCAGAAACTTTGGCAGCCTGTTTTGGGTGATCCCGATACCACTTCTTTTTGGCCATTTTCCGCTTTGTCTGTCTCCAAGGTTTGGGCGAAAGGATGTAGTTGTCTTTGAGCAGGTTGTAGACCTTGGTGTAGGAAACAGAAATGTGTTCGATCTCCTCGAGCAACTCGACAAAGTGGGTCAAGTTGCAGTCTTGATATTTGGTACGATATAGGGTTACAATTTGTTTGTTAATTTCTGTGGTGAGACAATTAACAGGTGAGCGGCCAGTGTTCCCATGAACAAAGGCCGCTTTTCCTTTGCTTCGATACTGGTTAATTCTTCTGTTTAGCTGTCTGACAGAGATGCCTAAGATCAGTGCAGCTCTTTTCTTGTTCCCGCCATGATCAACCAACTCTTTAATGACTTTGTATTGTTCTTCGTATTTCATAGTTAACCTAACTTTCTTCATTGTCTGTAACCTCCGATATATGGAGATTATGCCAGACATTTTCCTTTGTTAATACTTAAGACATTATCACTTGTTAAACACAAAATATTCGCTATTTTGAGGCAGTTTCATTGTTTTTTGCCCGTCTTTAAGGTAATATATTTAAAGTATGCAAAGTAGCAAACTCAAAATAGACATTGGAGGTATTTGATTAATGTCTGCTAATTGGAAAACCACCGGTAAGACCACTGGTGAACTTACTTTCGAAATTTCTCAAGATGAAGTAAAGAAGAGCTTGGACCAGGCTTTCAAGCGCGTCAAGAAGAACCTGCGCGTGCCTGGCTTCCGTAAGGGTCACGTTTCCCGCGTAATCTTTGACCAATACTACGGTGAAGAAGCACTTTACGAAGACGCTTTGAACATTGCTTTGCCAAAGGCTTACTCAGAAGCCGTTAAAGAAGCTGGCATCAAGGCTGTTGGCCAACCGCAAATCGCCCCTATTTCATTGGAAAAGGGCAAGGCTTGGGAAATGAAGGCTACTGTGACTGTCGAACCAGAAGTCAAGCTTGGCCAATACAAGGAAATCGAAGTTCCAAAGCAAAACACCCGTGTCTACCAAAAGGACATCGACGCTGAACTGACTAAGCGCCAAGAACAAAACGCTGAAATGGTCTTGAAGAACGGCAAGGCTGAAAACGGCGACACTGTTACGATCGATTACGTTGGGACTGTAGACGGCAAGGAATTTGACGGCGGCTCAGCTCAAAACTACTCACTGGAATTGGGCTCACAAACCTTCATTCCTGGCTTTGAAGACCAACTTGTTGGCCATGAAGCCGGCGACGAAGTAGACGTAGTCGTTACCTTCCCAGAAGACTACGGCGCTAAGGACTTGGCTGGCAAGGAAGCTCACTTCCAAACCAAGATCCACGAAGTCAAGTCAAAGCAATTGCCAGAACTTGACGACGAATTCGCTAAGGACGTTGACGACTCAGTTGAAACCTTGGACGAATTGAAGGACAAGATCAAGGCTGACCTGAAGGCTGACAAGGAAGAAGCCGCTAAGCGCGCTATCCAAGAAGCAGCAATCACCACTGCCGTTAAGAACGCTACTGTAGACGAAATTCCTGACGTCATGATCCAAGAAGACGTTGACACGCAACTCAACCAATACTTGGGCGACATGCAACGTCAAGGAATTGACCCAGCTACTTACTTCAAGCTGACCAATACCACTGAAGACCAGCTGCGCAAGCAACTTTCAGCCAACGCTGCTGAACGCGTTAAGACCAACCTGGTTCTTGAAGCAATCGTTAAGGCTGAAGGCTTCACTGCTTCTGAAGAAGAAATCGACAACGAAATCAAGGAATTGGCCCACGAATACAACATGGACGAAAAGGTTGTTCGCAACACTTTGAGCAACGAAATGCTGTCACACGACATCAACGTTCGCAAGGCCATGGACTTGATCACTGACTCCGCAAAGCAAGTTGCTAAAGCTAAGCTTGAAGAAGGCAGCGATGACGAACAGTCAGAAGACTAATGAATTTAAGCTGCTAGCTTAGATTTATTTGGAACCCCGTAATGGCTCTGGGCCATGCGGGGTTTTTCTTTGGACCTTTTTAGCCTTTTTAATGCTTAATTTAGGCAATGAAGGCTCTTTTATGCTAATCTAGTCTTTAGCAAATAGAGGAGGGAATACATGGCTACAAAGTTTACAGATCCAGAAGAAGTGAGATGCTCATTCTGCGGGAAATCTGCCAGCCAAGTTAAGAAGATGATCGCCGGCAACGGCGTGTATATCTGCAACGAGGACGTTGACCTCGCCAAGCATATTATCGATGATGAATTGCGACTGGATTCGCTCAAGGAAGCGCGGGAGCTGCCAAAGCCAATGGAAATCAAGCAGCAGCTTGACCAATACGTGATCGGGCAGGACAGAGCCAAGCGCGTGTTGTCCGTGGCCGTTTACAACCATTACAAGCGGATCAGCCAAATGGACGTGGATTCTTCAACGGAATTGCAAAAGTCCAACATTGCCTTGATCGGGCCGACTGGCTCAGGCAAGACCTACCTGGCCCAAACTCTGGCCAGAATCTTGAACGTGCCATTCGCGATCGCGGATGCCACGACTTTGACTGAAGCCGGCTATGTGGGTGAAGACGTGGAGAACATTCTGCTCAAGCTCTTGCAAAACGCTGACTACGACTTGGAAAGAGCTCAGCGCGGGATTATCTACATTGATGAAATCGACAAGATCTCCAAGAAGTCGGAAAACGTCTCAATTACCCGGGACGTTTCTGGGGAAGGCGTGCAGCAGGCGCTTTTGAAGATCTTGGAAGGCACGATCGCTTCCGTTCCGCCGCAGGGCGGCCGCAAGCACCCGCAGCAGGAAATGATCCGGATGGATACGACCAACATTCTCTTCATCGTCGGCGGTGCCTTTGACGGGATCGAACAGATCGTCAAGAACCGCTTAGGCAAGAAGACGATCGGCTTTGGGGCTGAGCAAGAGGCTGGCAAGGTTGATGATGACAACTGGAACCAGTTCCTGACGACGGGCGACTTGGTCAAGTTTGGGCTGATTCCGGAATTCATCGGCCGGATTCCAATCATCACAACCCTTGACCGGCTGGACGCGGATGACCTGGTCCGGATTCTGACTGAGCCAAAGAATGCCTTGGTCAAGCAATACCAGAAGCTCTTGTCTCTTGACGGGGTTGACCTGGAATTTGAACCTGCCGCCGTGCGGGAAATTGCCAACCTGGCCATTGAGCGCAAGATGGGGGCTAGAGGCCTGCGGACCATCATTGAAAACTCCCTGATGGACGTCATGTACAAGACGCCTAGCGAAAAGGACATTGCCAAGGTCATCATTACGCCGGAAACCATCAGCGGGATGGGCAAGCCAAAGATTGTCCGCCGAGAATTGAAAGAGGTCGCCGATGATCGTTAAAAGCAGCGAATTTACGACCAGCGCGGTCTATGAGAGCCAGTATCCAACCGATGGCTTGGATGAGATCGCTTTGGCTGGCCGTTCCAATGTCGGCAAGTCCAGCCTGATCAATACCCTGCTGAAGCGGAAGAACCTGGCCAGAACCTCATCATCGCCGGGCAAGACCCAGACTTTGAACTTCTACAAGGTCAATGGCGACTTTTACCTGGTCGACGTGCCAGGCTATGGCTACGCCAAGGTGTCAAAGAAGCAGCGGGAAGAATTTGGCCAGATGATCCAGGACTACCTGGAAACCCGGGCCTACCTGAAGGGCTTAATCATCTTGATTGATGGCCGCCATGCCCCAACTGATGATGACATCGCGATGTTTGACTATGCCCAGTACCTGAAGCTGCCAATTCTGGTAGTGGCGACCAAGATGGACAAGGTTAAGAAGAATGCCTTCAACAAGACCTATTCCGCCTTTAACAAGGCCTTGGGCCTGAGCAAGCTGGACAATGTCGACTTCCTGTGCTTTTCATCCGTGGATAAGCTCCACGTGGATGAATTGGGCAAGTGGATTGACGATCGCCTGCAGGAAGACTAGGCAGATGCATATTAAGCAGTCAAAAAGATAAAAACAAAAAACTGTTGCGCGGCAAGCGCAACAGTTTTTTTAGTCTTTTCTTTCGGATTACCGGTGCCGTTTTGGCATCTTTGGCCGGTGGGTGAAGAGCTCGCCAAGCAGCTTGAAGGCCCCATAAGCAATCAGAAGGGCGCCGATGATGATGATTGACCGGTGGTTGAAGTATTCCGGATTGATGATCACCACGATGCCCAGGGCAAAGGAAATCAGGGCTTCAGCCCCCGTAATGATCATCCGGAAAATGCCATGCTCCTTGTGGAGGATGATCTTCCGGCTGCGGCCGTAGGCATAAAAGAGGAGGAAGATCCCCAGGAAGTAGTGGGCCAGGAAGATCAGCAGCTGGTTGTTGGACAAAAGGGCAACCGAGACCGCGAACAGGATCAGGTAGGTGATGATGAAAAAGCGCTTCTGCTGGGGCTTAAAGGCGGAGACGGAAACTTTCAGGATATGGTTGAAGCTGAACATGATCCCGCCAGCGGCTACCAGAACGCCGAAGGCTTTAAAGGCATAGTTAGGCGCGGTCAAGCTGATGATGCCGGCCAGGACCAAGAGCCAGCCGGTCAGGCTGTCTCTGGAGAAGAGGGCCGAACCGATCTGCTGGTCCTTGATCATTCTCCAGATGGAGCTGAACAGGTTGCCCAGGACGAACTTGGTTCTTCTGGAGGAGTTGGCCACTGACAAAAGGATGGCCCCAAAGCCGCCAAAACCGTTCTTATCCAGCTGGTTGATCTTGGTTGACCCACTGGCAGCTAGGGCATCAAACAGGTCGTTGGTCAAGGCCTCACGCTCGTCCAGCTTGGCTTCACCGATCCATTGGCTGATCAACTGGTTGTAGATTCGCGATTCTGAGTTGGGCCGCTTGCGGGTCACGAACTGGTGGCCCTTGATCTGCCAGGAGTAGGTGTCGTGCTGGGCCAGGTTGCCGTTGGTTGAATAGACGATCGTAGGCTCAATGTCCTTTGGCTCAAACAAGCGGCCAATGATGGAGTAGTCTGGCACATAGCGGTGCAGAATTCGCTTGAGATAGTCGCCGTTGCAGTCGCCGGACACTTCATCGGCCAGGCCAGGACTGTCAAAAGTATAGACGGCCTTGATCCGGTCATGGTACTGGCTGGCCAGGTGAATGGCCGCGTACTCGGCCAGGTTGCCGCCCTTGGAGTGGCCCCCCAAGATATATGAGGCGCTGTCTTCGTTCAGGATCTTGGTCATGTACCTGACGCTCATCGTCTGTGCCCTGGTCTCCTTAAAGGAAATCTCAAAGTCTTCCTTCCAGCCCACCAGGGTGTCGTCAGTGCCGCGGAAGGCCACGAAGTGGGTATCATCCTCCAGGACCACCTTGACGGCGCTGAATTGGCTTTGGTCGGTCAAAGTCGTGTTAAAGTGCGACAGCTTGGCCTTTTTGAAGCGGTCAGCCTCCGACATCAGGCGGAAGAGCTGCTGGTACTGGGACGCGTCGCGCTCATGCTCTTCTTTGGCGAAGTATTTCTTGGCGGCACTGTCCAGAGTAACGTATTTCTTCCCCGCCGGAATGTAGTCCTCTAAGTTCAAATATGAAAAAATTGCCAGCACCAAGGCGTCGATCTCATTGAATGGCGACTTGTCCAGGGGGATGTCGCCACGCCATTCCAAATAGGTCAGCAGGTTGCTGTTGTCATTGTCCATTGCCGCTCACTTCCTAACGCATAGTCGATTGCTTCTTCTAATTTTTATTTTAGCCTAAATGTAGTGATGGCGGGGATGAAAACGCATAATTTTTACCTGCCTTTAGAAAAAATTAGAGGTCAAAAAATGGCAAAAAAAGAGACCATCAGTTGATGGTCAGGCAGCTTACTTGTGTTCGTCCGCGGCTTTATCGTCTTTCTTGGTGTCTTTTGCGTCCTTGCCCTTGCCCGCGCCTTTTGGCGTCTTCTTTGGGTCAGGGACGCTGGCAAACTTGTCGAACAAGCGGTCCAGGTCATTGTTGTTTCTAAAGGTCAAGCCCATCTGTTTCTCCTCCTTTGGTCAGCTTTTGAATCAATTATAGCGATTCTTTGCGTGAAAAGCCAATTCTGTGCTATATTAACGAAAAGTAAGCATCGTCATGAAAAAGAAAGAGGCAAGCAATGGACGCAATTGAAGCAATCAAGAACCGCCGCAGCATCCGCTGGTTTGACAAGGACAAGGAAGTGCCAGAGGCAACCTTGCGCGAAATCGTCGCTTTGGCGCAAAGAGCTCCATCCTGGGTTGACTCCCAGCCTTGGCGGGTCTATCTCGCGACTGGGGAGAGCCTGAAGGCCCTGCGGCAAAGGCACCTGGACAATGTTGCCAGTGGCCGGGAAGCCGCGCCTGACTGGCCAACGACCCACCGCACGGACTGGGATCCCTTCCCGCAGGCCAACATGGCCAAGCACAACGAGGCCACGGCCGCATACCTGAACACGCCAGAACTCAAGGAACTCAGAGGGGTCACCTTGCAAAAGCAGCTCTTTGATGCCCCAGCCATTGCCTACCTGACTTTGCCAAAGATCTCCAACCAGTGGTCCATCTATGACCTGGGGGCCTTTGGCCAGACTTTGGCCCTGGCGGCCCAAGGCTTGGGGGTATCCTCCATGCCGGCCTATGAATTCGTCAAATACCCGGATGAAGTCCGCGCCGTCATGGGCATCCCTGATGACCAATGGGTTGCTATGGGGATTGGCCTGGGCTATCCAAAGGACCACTACGTCAATGGCTATGACGCGCCCCGCTGCCCGCTTGACCAGGTCTTGACCCTGAAAAAATAAAAGTTACAAAAGTCAACCAAAAGTTATTGACTTTTAGTAAGCTGATCGGTATGATTTAACTAAATCGGTGAAAGGAGCTAAGTCAATGTTTGCATCACAAAACTGTCAACTTATGTCAGCATGTTGTATGTGTCTCGCATACGACTCATTTGTGATGCCCAAATTGGATTTAGCCTTTCAAACGGATTTGCCAAGCAGGTAGCTGGCCAAGGGTCACTATCAGCGAAATTATCAGTAATGGCAGAGAACGAGCAGCTGTTTCCAACTTTGGAGACGGCTGCTTTTTTTGTCAGCATGGAGGAAAAAACATGAGCAAGTTTAAGAAATTGGCGGCCGCCGGCTTGAGCGTCAGCGCGGCCTTGTTGCTGGCTGCCTGCGGCACGAATGGCGCGGCCCAAAAGACTAGTAGGGACAAGCAGGTCTTGAACCTGTCGGCGACGGCCCCCCTGGACACCATCGACATCAGCAAGGCCACGGGCTATGGACAGACGGGGAATGTCTTTGAAAGCTTCTACCGCTTGGGCAAGAAGGGGACGCCGGCACCTGGCCTGGCAAAGGAAGGCCGAGTTTCCAAGGACGGGAAGACCTGGACGTTCAAAATCCGCTCCAATGCCAAATGGTCCAATGGCGAAAAGATCACGGCGCAGGACTTTGTCTACTCCTGGCGCCGGACGATCAATCCCAAGACCGCGTCCCCATATTCCTACCTGTTTTCAGGCATAAAGAACGCGGACGCGATCATCGCGGGCAAAAAGCGTCCGAGTTCGCTGGGTATTTCCGCCAAGGGCCAGGACACGGTCATCGTCAAGCTGGACAAGCCGATCGCCTACTTTAAGGTCCTGATGGCCTACCCGCTCTTTGGACCGCAAAACGAGGCCTTCATCAAGAAGACTGGCAAGAAGTACGCGACCAGCTCCAAGTACATGCTTTATTCCGGCCCGTTTAAAATGACTGGCTGGAAGGGAACCAATGACAGCTGGTCGTTTGTCAAGAACGGCCAGTACTGGGACAAGCAGGCCGTCAAGCTGCAGAAGATCAACTACCAAGTGGTCAAGACGACCAACACCGGCTACCAGCTCTATCAGCAGGGCAAGCTGGACTTGACGCCCCTGTCAAGCGAGCAGGTCAAGCAGCTTAAGACCAGCAAGGACTACAGAACCTACGGCTATTCTTACGTAGCCTTTCTGGCCTACAATTTCAAGGCCAAGGATCCGTTGGTCAAAAAGGCACTCAGCAACAAGGACATCCGCTTGGCCATGTCCCTGGCCCTTGACCGCAAGATTTTGACGACCAAGGTCTTTGGCGATGGCTCAACCGTGCCTAAGGGCTTCGTTTCCTCAGGCCTGGCTTACGATCCAGCAAGCAAGCGGGATTTCGCTGACGAGCAGGAAGTGGCTAATACCGTCGACTACGATGAAAAACTGGCGGAAAAGCACTGGAAGGCCGGCTTGAAGGCGCTGGGCAGCAAGAAGCTGACGATTACCCTGCTTGCTTCAAACGAGTCAACCAACGCCGACGCGCTGACCCAGTACATCCAGTCCCAATGGACCAAGGTCTTGAAGGGAATCAGCGTCAAGGTTTCCAGCATCCCCGGCAAAAATGCCTATGCCAAGGCCGGCGATGGCGACTTTGACGTTTACGTTTCCGGCTGGGGCGGGGACTTCAACGACCCGATGACCTTCATGCAGATCATGGAAAGCGGCACTTCCTACAACTACGGCAAGTGGACCAGCGCCAAGTACGACGCCCTGATCAAGCGGGCATTGAACCAAGACGCCAATGACCCGCAAAAACGCTGGAATGATCTGGTGGCTGCGGCCCGCCTGGTCAACAGCGAGCAGGCTATCACGCCGATCTACCAGCAGACCACGGCCTACCTGCAAAAGAGCAAGGTCAAGGGCGTCATTCACAACAATGCCGGGACCCAGTGGAGCTACAAGTACGCTTATATCCAATAAAGCGTTCAAGCAAAAAACAAGCACCGAGGCCGGTGCTTGTTTTTTTAGTCTTCGCCGATAATCTTGAAGCCATAGCCGCGAATGTGGTTCTTGAGCAGCTGCAGGTACCTTTGTGCCAGGTGGCTCAGGCGGGCATGCTGGTGGCAGGCCACGCCTAAAGTAATCGGGTCGTCCAGGTCCAGGGGGATCGCGACGATCTTGTCGTCGTTCAGCTTGCTGGAGATGATCCCGGAACTGATGGTGTAGCCGTTAAGGCCAACCATGAGGTTGAAGATCGTGGCCCGGTCGCTGACCTTGATTTCTTTCATGTGGGGGATGGTTGCTGGCAAGATATTTGTGTAAAAGCAAAAGGGCGCAGATCATGCTGTGAGATCTGCGTCCTTTTGTCATATGCCGTTTTTAGTGCCGGGTAGCCCGGTGGTCGCTCGTGCCTTTAATCTTGTGAACCCGGCGCTTGAAGTGCTGGTGCTGGTCAGAGACAAACTTGAAATGCCGCATTTTTCCGGCGAAGGGGCGGCCGGACAGGCGGATGGAAGTCCAGTCTTTCATCAGGCTGGTCATGCTGTCCAAATCTTTTAGCCGCTCCTGGCTGCCTTCAGCGGCGGCTTGACGGATGTCGCCTTCAAGGCGGGCGATCAGGTTGTTGTGGTAGGCCATTAGCTCCGGAGTCAGGGGAGCGTGACGGTACTGGTTGAAGAGCTTTTGAATCAGCTCCATGGCTTCTTGGGCATTTTGCGGCTGCACGTAGCGGTGTTCTGCTGACATTTTTCCTCCAATAATGATCTGCTGACTGAGTTTTGCGTGTTCTATTTTAACACGCAGGCGCCTATTTGCCTTGGCTGGGGCAGGTTAATTACGCT
The DNA here is from genome assembly GCA_017309015.1 of Faecalicatena absiana. Lineage (GTDB taxonomy): Bacteria > Bacillota > Bacilli > Lactobacillales > Lactobacillaceae > Lactobacillus > Lactobacillus absianus. Next base: position 13,457 of record JAEDAG010000001.1, on the reverse strand, counting down.
TAAAATTTATTTAAAGAAATCTGCTGTTTTCCGGATTAAGTGAGAAAGATTAAAATAGCAAAATAGGGCTGGAATCTTTCTCATTTTTTTGTAATAATATAGGCAAAAAGTCTGGAAGGAGAATAAAATGAAAGCTTACGTATTCAGCCTGTCTCCCGTTGAGGAACGGTTCTTTCAAGAATGGGAAGACCAGCATGCTGATGATGAAATCAAATATACCACCAGTCCATTGACGGACGACACCGTTGACCTGACCAAGGGCTTTGATGCCGTCTCCGTTCAGCAGATGGAGCAAATTAAAGATGAAAAGATCTATAAGGCCTTGGCAGACAATGGGATCAAGCACTTGGCCATCCGCCAGGTCGGCGTCGATATCGTGGACTTGAAGCTGGCCAAGAAGTATGGCATCGTCGTTTCAAACGTTCCGGCCTATTCACCGCGCGCCATTGCCGAAAACGGGCTGACCGGGGCCATGTACCTGCTGCGCAAATGGGGCTACTACCACCGCAAGATGCGGCGCGGGGACTTTACCCGGCCAGTTGAGCTGATGAGCGATGAAATCTTCAACCAGACGGTCGGGATCGTCGGCCTGGGCCGGATCGGGTCAGCCGCGGCGGAACTCTATCATGCCCTTGGGGCCCGCGTGATTGGCTATGATCCGGTCTATAATGCATCTTTGGAGCCTTTTCTGGACTTCGTTGATCTGGAGACCTTGATCAAGACGGCGGACATCATCCAGCTGCATATTCCGTTGACCAAGGACAACGTGGGGATGTTCAGCGCCAACGAATTCGCGGAAATGAAGGATGACGCGATCATCGTCAATGAATCCCGCGGGGAATTGATCGACACCAAGGCCCTGATCGTGGCCTTGAAGTACCACGAAATTGGCGGGGCGGCTTTGGACGTGCTTGAAGGGGAAAGCAAGATTTTTGGCCGCAAGTTTGAAGACGTGGGCTCACTGCCTGAAGACTATACTGAACTGATCAACATGCCGAACGTGGTCATGTCGCCGCACTCAGCCTACTACACCAAGATGGCGGTCAAGAACATGTTCTTCCAAAGCATGACCGACATCCAGCGCACTTTGGACGGCCAGGCGGCTATCTTCCAAGTAAAATAGACAAAATCAAAATACAGGGAAAGAAAAAATAGAGAAATACAGCTTGCAAAATAGAGCGAATAGACGATAAGCGCCAAAAAAGCCGGAGAGAACTGGTCTCCGGCTTTTTTTGGACTGTTAAGCTTGCGGCTTCTGCTGGCTGCTCTTGTCCCAGATCTGGGCCGCGGCAGGAATCTTGCCCAAGTCGCCGATCTCGTCCTTGTCCAGGATGATCAGGTTGTTGGGACCGGCCGCCAGGTTGTTGAAGGAGTCCAGGCTCTGGTTTCTGAAGTAGCCTTCACCAGCCTGGCTTAAGGCTTCTTCCAGCTTGCTGATCCGGTAGGCGTCAGCATCGGCTTGGGTGCGGATGGCCTCCGCCTTGGCCTTGGCGGTGGCTACCAGGGCGTCGTTCTTGGCCTTGGTGGTCAGCTCGATATTGCGGGCTTCCCCTTCAGCGCGGGCAATGGCAGCAGTCTTTTCCCGGTCAGCCGTCAATTGCTTGTCCATGGCCTTTTGAATTTCCGGGCTGGGCAGGAGCTCATCGACGTTGACCCGGACCACGCGAATCCCGTAGATGTCGGTCAAGTCGCCGATAGCGTCGGACAATTGGGCGTTGATTTGGCTGGTTGAGCCTAAGGCCTCGTTCAGTTCCATCCGCCCGATGATGTCGCGCAGGTGGCCGCGGATCAGCTGAACCATGGATTCAACGGAATCGGTGTTGTTGTAAAAGTACTTGTAGGAATCGGTGACCAGGTAGTTCAAGGTCAGGCTGGTGGTAATCTCCGCGTTGTCCTTGGTGATGATGGAGTACTTGGAGATTTCCAGCGGCTGCAGGGCCAGGGAAACTTTTCTTAAGCGCTGGATGAAGGGGATGAGCAGGGTAGGTCCGGCTTTTACGGTCCGGCTGTAGCGGCCCAAGGTTTCAATCAGCCCTTCGGAATTCTGCGGTACGATTCTGATGCCCGCGGCCAGCAGGACCAAGACTAAGACGATCAATAAAATCCTTACAATAATCATTGGCAATCCTCCAGATTGTAAATAAAAAATGATGCAATAATATCCATAATACTTTTTGGATATGGACAATATTATAGCCAAGAAAGAGCTTAAAGAACATCTAAATTTGCTTTTTGCGGCAAAAAGTCTGTTAGACTTGAGGGGGAAAAAGACTTAACCATTTTTATTTTAGAGTTTTAGAAAAGGACGTATCGATGGCTAATCAAGATCAACAATATTTGGATTTGCTTAGAAAAATCATGGAAGAAGGCCACGACAAGAGCGATCGGACTGGAACGGGGACGCGGAGCCTGTTTGGGGCCCAGATGCGCTTTGACCTGAGCCAGGGCTTTCCGCTTTTGACGACCAAGCGGGTGCCTTTTGGCTTGATTAAGAGCGAGCTGCTCTGGTTCCTGCGCGGGGACACCAACATCCGCTTCCTGCTCCAGCACAAGAACCACATTTGGGATGAGTGGGCCTTCAAGAACTGGGTCACCAGCCCGGAATATCAAGGTCCGGACATGACTGACTTTGGCCTGCGCAGTCAAACGGACCCGGATTTCAAGCAGGTCTACGATGATGAGATGGGCAAGTTCTGCCAGCGGATATTGGATGACAGCGACTTTGCCCAAAAATACGGCGATCTGGGCGACGTCTATGGGGCCCAGTGGCGTCATTGGGGCAAGCGGGGCGGCGGCTTTATCGACCAGATTGCCAACGTGATCGAGCAGATCAAGACCACGCCGGACTCCCGCCGGATGATCGTCACTGCCTGGAATCCCGAAGACGTGCCAGCCAGCGCTTTGCCGCCTTGCCACGTCTTGTTCCAGTTCTACGTGGCCGACGGCAAGCTCTCCTTGCAGCTCTACCAAAGATCAGGCGACATGTTCCTGGGCGTGCCTTTCAACATTGCCAGCTATTCTTTGCTTTTGTCGCTGGTGGCTAGGGAAACCGGCCTGGAAGTGGGCGAATTCGTGCACACCTTGGGCGATGCCCACATCTACCGCAACCACTTTAACCAAGTCAAGGAGCAGCTGACCAGGCAGCCATATGACGCCCCAACCTTGTGGCTCAACCCGGAAAAGCGGGCGGTGGCTGACTTTGAGATGAAGGACATCAAGGTCCTTGACTATAAGCACCATGGCACCATTAAGGCGCCAGTAGCGGTATAATTGCTTTCTATATCTAGTCAAAGGAGATTCAAATGATTACTTTTGTCTGGGCGGAAGACGAAAACGGGGCGATCGGGCTGAATGGTCACTTGCCCTGGCATCTGCCCGCTGACCTGCACCACTTTAAAGACAAGACCATGGGCCATCCAATGCTGATGGGGCGCAAGACCTTTGCCTCCTTCCCCAAGCTGCTGCCGGGCCGGGTTCACGTCGTTTTGACCCGGAGCGCGGATTTTGCCCGAAAATACGCGGACAATGACCGCGTGCTCGTCTTGACCAGCCAGGAGGCCATGAACCAGTGGCTGGCGGCGAACGCGGACGTGGAAGTCTGCGCCATCGGCGGGGCCAGCCTGTTTGAAATGCTGGCCAGCCGGGCTGATCGGCTGGAGCGGACGGTGATCAAGGCGGCCTTTGTAGCCGACACCTACATGCCGGCCATTGACTACGGGCAGTTTGACCTGGTGGCTGCTGAAAGCCATGAGCCGGATGCCAAGAACAAGTACCCTTATGTTTTTGAAAGCTACCAGCGCAAGCACTAAAAACGCGCGGCGATGAATGAAGACGAGCTGCACGGAAAGATGAGAGGGTGAAAAAATGAAAACGAATGTTGAGACGGGCTTGACCCAAGCCGAGGTTGACCAGCGGGTCGCGGCCGGCAAGGTCAACGTCGCGATTGATGATGAGTTCAAGACCAACAAGCAGATTATCAGGGAGAACGTCTTTACCTACTTCAACCTGATTTTCCTGGTCTTGACCATCCTGTTGCTGATTGCCGGGGACATCCGGGACCTGACCTTCCTGCCGGTCATTATCTTGAACACGGTGATTGGGATCGTTCAGGAAATCCGGGCCAAGTCGGTCTTAAGCAAGCTGAGCGTCCTGAACCAGGCCGAAGTGGTGGCCATCCGCGGCAAGAAGCGGGTTCGGGTCCCGATTGACCAATTGGTGGCTGATGATCTGGTCCTGCTGAAGACCGGGGACCAGATTCCAGCTGACGCGGTCGTCGTTGACGGGGAAGTCCACGTCAATGAGTCCCTGCTGACGGGGGAAGCCGATGAAATTGCCAAGAGCCCAGGCGACCAGCTATTGTCTGGCTCCTTTATCGTTTCCGGCAAGGTTTTAGCCCAGCTGGTCAAGGTTGGCGCCGATTCCTACATCGCCAAGCTGACAGCCCAGGCCAAAGCCATGGGCGGCGGAGAAGAGTCGGCCATGATCCGCGCGATCAACCGCTTGATCAAGTGGGTCGGGATCATTATCATTCCCCTTGGCGTGGCCCTGTTTGCCCAAGCCTACTTCATGAACCATCAGGGCTTCGCGGAATCCATCAGTTCCATGGAAGCGGCCATTATCGGGATGATTCCGGAAGGACTCTACCTGCTGACGACCGTGGCCCTGGCCCTGGCTGCAATGCGCCTGGCCCGCAACCAGGTCATGCTGCACGACATGAAGAGCGTGGAGACCTTGGCCCGGGTCAACGTCCTCTGCGTTGACAAGACGGGGACGATTACGGAACCGAAAATGGCAGTTGAAAAAGCCATCCAGTCCCCCCACTACCAAGGCCGGGACTTAGAGGCACTGTTGACCGACTATGCCGCCAGCATGCCAGTGGACAACATTACGGCCGAAGCCCTGAGCCAAAAGTATGGCCAAGAGGGCGGCGGCAAAGCCAAGGCAATTATTCCGTTCACTTCCGTGAACAAGTACAGCGGGGCGGTTTTTGACGGCTATACACTGCTGATGGGAGCACCTGAAATGCTCTTGCAAGGCGAGCTGCCGGAATACCAGGAAGAATTTGCCAAATATCCTGAAGAAGGCTACCGGGTTCTGGCCTTTTGCCGCTATCCACTGGAGATGACAGATGAAAAAGAAGCCCTGACCCAGCCGGTGGAAGTTCTGGGCTACGTGCTTTTGTCCAACCCGATCAGACGCGAGGCCAAGGATACCTTCCAGTACTTCGCCAAGCAGGGCGTGGACATCAAGGTCATTTCCGGGGACAACCCGGTGACCGTCTCCAGAGTCGCGGCCCAGGCTGGCATTGCCGGGGCGGACAAGTATCTTGACGCCCAGACGATCAAAGACGGCGAATATGAAAAAGCCGTTGCTGACTACAATGTCTTTGGCCGGGTCAAGCCGGAACAGAAGAAGAAGTTCGTCAATGCCTTGCAAAAGCAGGGCAAGACGGTGGCCATGACTGGCGACGGGGTCAACGACATCCTGGCCATGAAAGAAGCCGACTGCTCAATTGCCATGGCCTCAGGCAACAGCGCGGCCGTACAGGCCTCGCAGGTCGTCTTGCTGGACTCCAACTTTGCCAAGATGCCGCAGGTCGTCAATGAAGGCCGGCAGGTAGTCAACAACATCGAGCGCTCGGCTGGCCTGTTTTTGGTCAAGAACATCTTCTCTTTGTTGATGGCCTTGATGTCCTTGATCTTGACCATTAATTACCCGCTCAAGCCAGCCCAGATCACCCTGATTTCCAGCTTTACCATTGGCCTGCCATCCTTCCTTTTGGCACTTGAGACCAACCATAAGCGCATTCGCGGCAACTTTACGGTCAATATCCTGACCAAGTCCATTCCTGGCGGGATTACCGACTGGCTGGCCGTCAGTATCCTGGTCTTGACCGACAAATTTATCAATATCGGCTCTAAGGAAGTAGGAACCTCGTCAACCATCCTCTTGGTCTTGGTAGGCATGATGGTGCTCTTCTGGATCTCGCGGCCGCTGAACAAGTACCGGCTGCTGGTAATGGCGGTCTCCGCGGTCTGCATCATCTTGTCGATCATCTTCATCCCCGGCTTCTTCAGGCTCTCAGCTCTGTCGAAGCGGGCAGTCTTCACGATCATCGTCCTCTTCTTTGCCGGCATGACCTTGTTCAGGGGCATGTCCCGGATCTGCGACGGGATTAAAGAAGTCTCCAATGTCATCAGCGAAAAGGGCCGTGAGGCCAAGGTCGGCGACATTATCAAGGCTTACCGCAAGGATGCCGGTGAACTATAGGAAAAACAATATTAAAAAAATCCGGGCTTTTTTAATATTGTTTCTTGACGACCTTAAAAAATGATGATAGATTATAAACATCAAATGAAATACAAGTTATCTCGAAAAGCAGAGTAGCTGGAGCAAGCTTCTTCACAGAGAGTCGCCGGTTGGTGAAAGGCGACAGAAGCTACTTGGCGAAGATGGGCTTGGAATGATATGGGCCGGTGATATTTAGCCGGCTCCGGGGTTGCTCTCGTTAAACAAGCAAGCTGGTTCCCTGATGAATTGGGGAGACAGTTGGTGAGATTCGCTGTGCAAGCGGTGAATGAACTAAAGGTGGTAACACGAAGCGCTTCGTCCTTTACAGAGGGACGGAGCGCTTTTTTTATCACCGCTCGGCCAATCGCGATGACTTGTAGAAATTAGTGTTTTTAGAGATAAGAGTTTATTTAATCTGAAAATAAAAGTATGGGAGGATCTTCAAAATGAAGAAAAAGAAGCAAAGAAATATTATTATTGCCGTCGTTGTCGTAGTGGCCTTGGTCTTGATCGGCTGGCTGTCATTCGGTAAGAAGGGCTCAAACGACTCAGCCAAGAGCGAGACCGTAACGGTCGGCGTCGTTGGCGCGACTAAGGCTGAACGGGCCATCTGGAAGAGCGTGGCGCAAACCGCCAAGAAGAAGTACAACGTGATCGTCAAGATCAAGAACTTCTCTGACTACAACCAGCCAAACAGTGCCTTGAAGTCAGGCGACCTGGACCTGAACGCTTTCCAGCACTACAACTTCCTGAACAACTGGAACAAGGCCAACAAGGGCAACCTGGTAGCCATCGGCAAGACCTACATTGCCCCAATCCGTCTTTACTCACTGAAGTACAAGTCACTCAAGGCTCTGCCAAAGGGCGCGACGATTGCCATTCCTAACGATGCAACCAACGAAGCCCGGGCCCTGCTGGTATTGAAGAACGCCGGCCTGATTACCCTGAAAGGGACCAGCGCAACCAAGATTTACTCAGTTGCTGACATCAAGAGCAACCCGAAGAACTTCAAGATCAAGGAAGTTGCAACTGAACAAGCTGCCCGCGTTTTGAAGTCAGTTGACGCCGCCGTTGTCAACAACGACTACGCTAACCCAGCTGGCCTTGGCGACAAGCAAACCATCTACGTTGAGCCAATCAACAAGGACTCATTCCAATGGATCAACATCATCGTTGCCAACAAGAAGGACAAGAACAAGCAGGCTTACAAGGATGTCGTAAAGGCATACCAAACCGCGAAGACCAAGAAGCTGTACAAGAAGTACTACGGCACTAAGCAAGAAGCAGCTTGGGACGCTAAGTTCTAAGCCAACTAAGCAAGCATAATCAACAAAAGGACGGTCATCTATGAGCATTATTCAACTAGACCATGTCAGCGTGACTTTTAAGCGCAAGAAGGAAGAGGACGTTAAAGCCGTGCAGGACGTTACCCTGCACATTGAAAAAGGGGACATCTACGGGATCGTTGGCTTCTCAGGTGCCGGCAAGTCGACCCTGGTCCGCACCATCAACCTGCTGCAAAAGCCATCTGCCGGCAGCGTCACGGTTGACGGGGTAGAATTCGTAAAAGACGGCAAGCAAGTCATTTCCGAAAAGGACCTGCGTGCTCATAGACGAAAGATTGGCATGATCTTCCAGCAGTTCAACCTGTTGAACGAGACCACGGTCATTGAAAACATTGCCTTCGCCCTCAAGCACTCCGGCTTGAGCGATGAAGACCTGGAAGCCAAATGCCGCAAGCTCTTGAAGCTGGTTGACCTGGAAGACAAGGCGGAGGCATATCCGGCCCAGTTGTCCGGCGGCCAGCAGCAGCGGGTGGCTATTGCCCGGGCTTTGGCCAACGATCCAGATATCCTTTTGTCAGACGAAGCCACGAGTGCCCTGGACCCGCAGACCACCATCCAGATCCTGGACCTGCTCAAGAAATTGAACAAGGAACTGGGCCTGACCATCGTCTTGATCACCCACGAAATGGACGCCGTCAAGAAGGTAGCCAACAAGGTTGCCGTCATGGAAAACGGGAAAGTCATCGAAAAGGGCAACCTGCGGGAAGTCTTCCTGCACCCGCAAAAGGAATTGACCCAGAAGTTCGTGGGCGGCTCATTGCAAGTCGTGGACACCTTGAAGGGGCTGGACATTACCCTGCACGAAAACGAGGCCCTCTACCAACTGGTCTACAACTTGAACAACGTGGAAAAGTCAATCATCATTGAGCTTTACCGGCAGCTGGGCGTTGAGGCCTCCATGCTGTACGGGAATGTGGAGATTCTGGCCGACGAGCCGGTCGGCACGCTGCTGATCACCGCCAAGGGGGATGCCGACCAGCAAAAGGCCACGGTCAAGTTCCTGAACGAGCAAGGGGTTACGGTTACTGAATTGGATGAAAGGGGCAATCGCTTATAATGAACGCATTTGTACATTGGATCGCTGTCAACTTCCCTAACATTTACAACTTAGGCTGGAGCGGGGACACCGGCTGGGGTACCTCCATCATGCAGATCATTTACATGACCTTTTGGCCATCTGTCTTTGGGGGCATCCTGGGGCTTTTCTTCGGGGTCGTCCTGGTCTTGACTGAACCCGGCGGCATTTTGGAAAACAAGTTCTGGTACAACGTGTGCGACAAGCTGGTTTCCATCCTGCGGGCCGTCCCGTTCATTATTTTGCTGGCCTTCGTGTCACCTTTGACCCGCTTGATCGTCGGGACTGAAATCGGCGATACCGCGGCTTTGGTGCCGTTGACCTTGGGGATCTTCCCATTCTATGCCCGCCAGGTCCAAGTTGCCTTGGAAAGCCTGGACCCAGGCAAGGTTGAAGCCGCCAAGAGCTTGGGGGCTTCCAACTGGGACATTATCTTTGACGTCTACTTGAAGGAAACCCGGTCCGAAATCGTCCGCGTATCCACCGTCTCCATCATCAGCCTGATCGGCTTGACCGCCATGGCTGGGGCCGTTGGGGCCGGCGGCTTGGGTACGACGGCTATCCAATACGGCTACCGCGACTTTGCGACCGACGTAACCTTCCTGGCAACGCTGCTGGTTGTCATCATGATCTTCATCGTGCAAGTCGTCGGCGACTTCTTGGCCAAGAAGCTCAACCACCAGCACCGCTAATTATTAAGCAAGCTCTGCAAAAGACTCTCCGTTAGAGAGTCTTTTTTGCGTTTGTCAAGCTTTTAAACTCTAGCGGCAATTATTTGAATATTTTAAAATAATCTTTTTTGATTTTAAAAAATACAAAAAGCAGCTTATAATGAGAGTGTAAGCAGAAATAATTTTAAGTAGAGGAAAAGACATGGCAAAATACGTATTCAAAACAAGTCCAATTGATTTGATCAACCCGAGCTATGACATAGTAATTATTGGCGCCGGCGGCACTGGCTTGTCAGCTGCCTTGCAGGCACATGAACTGGGTGCCAGCGTGGCCGTTTTTGAAAAGAATGAGGCCCTTGGCGGCAACACCAACAAGGCTTCTTCCGGCATGAACGCGGCTGAATCCCTGGTGCAATACGATCATGGGATCATTGACAACAAGGCTGACTTCTACAAGGAAACCTTAAAGGGCGGTGGCTGCCTGAACGATACCGAGATGCTCCATTACTTTGTCGATCATGCGCCTTTGGCGATTGACTGGCTTAAGGAACACGAGATTGAGCTTTCCGATTTGACCATCACTGGGGGGATGAGCCAGAAGCGGGCCCACCGTCCGGCTTCCATGGCTCCAGTTGGCGGCTACCTGGTGACGGGCCTGCTCAAGAGCGTTGAAAAGGAAAGAATCTCTGTTTTCAACCAGGCCAAGGTCACCAAGCTGCTGCAGGATGAAAGCAAACGAATTACCGGGGTTGAGATTGCTGGCCCTGACGGCCGCAGAACCGTGAAGGCCAAGGCCGTGATCCTGGCGACGGGGGGCTTTGGCGCTTCTAAGGAAATCATCAAGAAATACCGGCCTGACCTGGCTGACTACAAGACGACCAACCAGGCTGGCGCGACTGGTGACGGCCTACTGCTGGCGGAAGGGGTAGACGCCCAGCTGATCCAGATGCGTTTTATCCAAGTACACCCAACGGCCCAAACCGATGGCCCTAGAACCTTCTTGATCGGCGAAGCAGTCCGCGGGGAAGGCGCTATTTTGGTCAACCAGGCCGGCCAGCGCTTCGTCAACGAACTGGACACCCGGAAAGTCGTTTCAGCGGCCATCACCGGTTTGAATGAGGATGGGGCCTACCTGATCTTTGACCAAGGCATTCGGGATCACGTGAAGGCGGTTGAGTTCTATGATTCAGTCGGCTTGGTTGAACATGGCCAAAGCCTGGAAGAACTGGCCGGCAAGATCGGCGTCGACGCTGCTGGCCTGGAAGCCACGGTGGCTGCCTGGAACGGGACGGTTGAAAAGCATGACGACCAAGCCTTTGGCAGAACCACGGGGATGGACCGCGGCGTGACTGACGCGCCATTCTTCGCCATCCACATTCACCCAGCCATCCACTACACGATGGGCGGGATCCACATCACGCCTGAAACCGAAGTCCTGGACACCAACGGTCACGAAATTCCTGGCCTCTACGCTGCTGGTGAGGTTTCCGGGGGGCTGCACGGCAACAACCGGATTGGCGGGAACTCAATCGCGGAGACGGTTGTCTTTGGCCGGCAAGCCGGCATCCAAGCCGTGAAGTACGTCCGTGGCAACTAGTTTTGTAAGACATTTTCAATGAATAGTCTCTGAAAGCACTTCAGTCCGAAGTGCTTTTTCTTTTGCGTTTTTACAAAGAATTACCGTGAATTTAACTAAATTGAAGCGATTTCATAAGATTCTTGCAAGAGTTTGAGCTAATGTTTGATTCTTCACAAAGAACTTGCTATGATTAAGACAAGGATAAAATGTAACCGCTTTTGAAAAATACGGAAGGAACCAGAAAGATGAGTACGCAAGAACGTTTTAAGCAAAATGAACTAAAAAGATCCAACCCGGTCTTCAGCCGCGTGCGCGCGACGATCGAAAGTGCCTTTTACGGCAACAACGTGCATGAGGTGACCAGCGTCGCTGAAGCCTATGAATTGGCAAAGAAGCAGTCAGGAGTGATCGTGACTGACCTGCCAATCCTGCACACTAAGGAATTAGGCTTGCCAATGGGAGCCACCCAGCTTGTTTACAACCACGGCAAGATCTTGGGCCGGACGGCCAGCGCCCGGCACTTTGTCGACGATCCAAAGGAAGACCCGGCAGCCTTGGCAAGCAACCTGTATGAAGATATTTATGCTGGCCATGAGCAACGGTACTTGAAGGCGACGGTCCTGGTAGGTCTTGATGAATCATTCACGGTCAAGGCGCACGTGATGATGCCGGAAGACCAGGCTTTCAACCTTTTGAGCTACATTTTGAACTTCCAGTTCTTTGATGAGGAAGCAGCCAAGATGTACAAGAACTCAAAGGCATATGATGAGGGCGATATCTACTTCTACTTTGACCCTAACGTCACTGATCCTGACTATCCAAAGGGCTTTGGCGTCTTTGACGCTCCCCACAACGCGGCCGCGGTCTTTGGCCTGCGCTACTTCGGGGAGCTGAAGAAGGGGACTTTGACCTTGGCCTGGGCCATGGCCCACCGCCACGGCTACGCGGCCTGCCACGGCGGGGAAAAGGCCTTCCACTTCAAGGACAAGAACGACAAGGTCTTTGCTTTTTACGGCTTGTCAGGCTCAGGCAAGTCAACCCTGACCCACGCGACCCATGGCGGCAAGTATGACATCACGGTGCTGCACGATGACGCCTTCATTATCTCAAGAGAAGACGGTTCATCCGTAGCCCTTGAGCCAGCCTACTTTGACAAGACCCACGATTATCCAGCCGGCCACCACGAAACCGAGTACTATACGGTAGTGATGAACTGCGCGGTGACCCAGGATGAAGCCGGGAGAAAGGTCTTGGTGACTGAGGACCTGCGCAACCACAACGGCCGGGTGATCAAGAGCCGCTACACTTCCGCCAACCGGGTAGACGTGGAGAAGGATCCAATCACGGCCTTGTTCTGGATCATGAAGGACAACTCTTTGCCGCCAGTCTTGAAGATTGACGATCCGGTCCTGGCCACGACCATGGGCTTGACTTTGGCCACCAAGCGGACTTCCGCGGAAAACCTGCCAAAGGGCTTTGACATGAACACCTTGGTCATCGAGCCATTTGCTGACCCGTTCAGAGCCTACCCAGTGGCTGGCGACTACGGCGACTTTAAGGAACTGTTCACTGAGCGTCACGCGGCCTGCTACGTTTTGAATACGGATGCCTTCATGGGCAAGGACATTCCTAAGGAGCTGACCATGAAGATCCTGGAATACCTGGCTGACGATACTGATGAGTGGAAGCCGTTTGGCGACTTCAAGGGCGTTTCCTACATGCCGCTGGCAGGCTTTGAGGTCAAGCTGGATGATCCAGACTACAAGAAGACCTTGGTGGCGAGAATGCAGGACCGGCTTGACTGGGTCAACGACTACAATGACAAGAATCCGGAAAATCCATTGCCAAATGAGGCAAAGGAAACATTGCAAGGCATCATCAAGGAACTCAGCTGATAAAGCAGCAGAATCCGGCATAGTTTCCAAACGGCCAATTTTACAAACTAAAAGAAAAAATGAAGACAAAGCAACTGAACAAGCAAAAAGAAGCCGGCAGGCGCCGGCTTCTTTTTTGTTTTTTTACCGTATTTTCTTAATTTTTTTGCTTGAAAAAACAAAAAAAGAAAAAAGTTTGGGAAATTTTAAAGGATAAAATCGGTAATTTCCGAACAATCAGCGAGAAAAATAGAAGAGATTAACATTGCAAGGCGATGCTTTACAAAGCTTAAATCAATAGCGTGTTACAACGCATCCGTGCGTTTATGGTACAAAACGAATGAAAAGGGCAATTTGACTTAAAAGCAAAATGCAGGTAAAGTATTATTTGCTCCCGCGGGAAAGCCGAAGCGTTTTCCTAAGGAAACAAAATCTTAAAAAGATGTTGACAAGGATTCATCATCTTGCTAAGATATAAAACGTTGCGTCGCCGAAAGGCAGGCAACAAGTTGGTACTTTGAAAACTGAACAAAGTTTCGCAGTGTGCGGGTTCAAGTTTACTTGAATCCAAACAAATAAGCGAAGTCAATTCGCAAGCAATAATCTGGAGCAGATTAAAAA